>NZ_LT615367.1:1200000-2400000 GCF_900095885.1 Dickeya aquatica | reverse complement strand
AGCTGGAGAGTGACGGCGGGCTGGACATCACGCTGACCGGCGGCCTGAGCAACCGCGGCGCGCTGCGCGCCAACGGCGCGGCGCAGTGGCAGGCCGCGACCCTGGCCAACAGCGGCGAGGTGTCGGTGCGCGGGGCGCTGACGGCGCAGGCGCTGTCGCTGGCCAACGACGGCACTGTCGCCGCGGGCGGGCCGCTGTCGCTGACCGGCGACTATCAGGGAGCGGGCAGTCTGTACAGTGACGGGGCGCTGTCGCTCACCGGCAACACCGCCATCGGTGCGGGTGGCCGCTGGCAGGCAAACGGCCTGACGGTCACGGGCGGCACGCTGGCGAATGCCGGGCAGGTCAACGCGGCCGGGGCACTGACGCTGACACTGACGGACGCGCTGACCAACAGCGACACGCTGGCGGGCGGCACCACCGCGGTGCAGGCCGGGTGGCTGGACAACCGCGGGCTGCTGAGCGGCCGCGACGGGCTGACGGTCAGCCTCTCTGCGGCCGATCCCGCGTCTGGTCATGCCGCGTTGTCGGCTGCTGAGGCGTCATCAATTGCTAATGCGCCATCTTCGACGCGTCCCGCGGGCGATCGCCCGGCGGGGCTCAACACAAACACCGGCACGGCGGGCAGCCTGAGTAACAGCGGGCGGCTGGAAGGGCAGCGGCTGGCGGTGAAGGCGGCTTCGCTGAACGGCCGCGGCACGCTGCTGGGGGTGGACGCGCTGACGCTGGCCATTACCGGGGCGGCGGCGAACGACGCAGGCGGGCAGTGGCTGAGCCGCGGTGCGCTGGATGTTTCGGCGGCGAGGCTGGATAACGGCGGCGAGATGCAGGGCGACACGCTGGCGCTGCGGGCCGGGCAGATAACGAACCTGGGCCGTCTGCTGGGCCTGAGCGGGCTGACGCTGGAGGCCACCACCCTGACCACCGGGCACGACAGCCAACTGCTGAGTGCGGGCACGGCGCTGCTGCGTGCCGCCAGCCTGACCAGTGACGGGGTGTGGCAGGCGGGTCGCCTGAGCCTTACCGGCGGGCAACTGAGCAACGCCGGGCAGCTGGAGAGTGACGGCGCGCTGGACATCACGCTGACCGGCGAGGCGAATGGCGGTGGTGTGCTGGTCAACACCGGCACGGTGGTGGCGCGCGGCGACGGGCAGTTCCGGGTCAGCCGGCTGGACAACGCCGGGGCGCTGGCCGCGGGCACGCTGACGCTCGGGGCCGGGCAGGTGAACAACACCGGTCGCCTGCTGGCGGACGGGGCGATGACGGTCACGGCCGGGCAACTGACGAATGACGGCCGGCTGGAGAGCGGCGCGCTGACGGTGACCGGCGAGCGGCTGGTGAACCGGGGAAGCCTGCTGGCCGACCAGGGCGGCGGGCTGCTCCTGAGCGGGGCGCTGGAAACCGGGGCGGCGAGTCAGTGGCTCAGCAACGGCGACTGGCAGGTGCAGGCCGGCACGGTGGTGCATCAGGGGATGTGGCAGGGCAACCGCCTGACGCTGGGGGCACAGCAGATGGACAACCGCGGGGTGCTGCGCGGGGTGAACGCCGTGTCGCTGACGCTGGCACAGGGCTACCGGGGCGAGGCGGGCAGCGAGGTGCTGAGCAACGGCCGGGTGTCGCTGGAAACCGGCACGCTGTGGCAGCAGGGGGACATCGGTGGCGGGCAGCTGTGGCTGACGGCGGACACGCTCAGCAACGGCGGGCGGCTGGTGGGGCTGTCGCAGCTGGACATCCGCAGCCGGGGGCAACTGGACAATGGCGGCAGCGTGCTGGGGAACGGCGCGGTGAACGTGTACGCGGCGGGGCTGGACAACAGCGGCGTGCTGCAGGGCGACACGCTGACGCTGCAGGGCGGGCGCGTCATCAACCGGGGGCGGCTACAGGGCAGCGCGGCGCTGACCCTGAGCGGGCTGTCGCGCTATGACGGCACGGCGGGTAGCCAGCTGCTGAGCGGCGGCACGGCGACGCTGTCGGCGGGGGACGCGGTGAATGACGGGGTGTGGCAGGCGCAGTCACTGTCGCTGGATGCCGGCACGCTGACCAACCGCGGCACCGTGTCGGGGCTGGAGCGCCTGCGTCTCGGGGTGAGGCAACTGACCAACGCCGGGCAGGTGCAGGGCGGCGCACAGACCACGCTGACCGGGGCGGTCTTTGAGAACAGCGGCACGCTGCTGGCGCAGGGCGGGCTGACGGCGGACTACCGCGAGCGGGTGAGCAACGGCGCGGGCGGGCGGCTGCTGAGCGGCGGCGGCGGGACGCTGACGACCGGGACGCTGGACAACCGCGGGCTGTGGCAGTCGTCACAACTGGGGCTGACGGCCGGGTCGCTGGTGAACGGCGGCACGCTGCTGGGGGTGAACGGGGCGACGCTGACGCTGGGCGGCGACTACACGGGGCTGGCGGGCAGCGAGCTGCTGAGCAACGGGGCGCTGGGGCTGTCGGCCTCCGGGGTGGACAACGCCGGTCAGGTGCAGGGGCAGACGGTAACGCTGCGTGCGGGACGGCTGCGCAATCAGGGCGGGCTGACGGGCACCGGCCAGCTGACGACGACGCTGGACGGGGCGCTGGAGAACCTGTCGGGGGCGGTGATACGCGGCGGGGCGGTGACGCTGGACGCCGGGACGGTGTGGAATGCCGGGCGGCTGGAAGGGCAGCGCGAGCTGGGGGTATTCAGCCGGGGGGCGGTGAGCAACCCGGGCGAGCTGGTGAGCGGCGGCACGCTGTCGCTGTCGGGTTCGCAGCTGGCCAACACCGGCTGGCTGCAGGGGCCGGCGGTGTCGCTGTCGGTGGGGCAACTGGAGAACAGCGGCACGCTGCAGGCGGGGCAGTCGCTGACGCTGCACCTGCCGCAGTGGACGAATACCGGACGGGTGCAGGCCGACCGGCTGACGGTGATAACCGACGGGGTGCTGGAGAACCGGGGCACGCTGCTGGGGCTGACGCAGCTGGCGTTGCAGGCGGCGGCCCTCAACAACACCGCCACGGGGCGGCTGTACAGTGCGGGCGGGCTGCAGCTGAGTACCGGTTCGCTGGCGCAGGACGGGCAGCTGGTGGCGCTGGGCGACCTGCGGGCGGACATCGGCAACCCGCTGATGTTCACGCGCACGCTGGCGGCGGGCGGGCAGCTGACGCTGAACGTGGCGGGCGACCTGGTGCAGGCGGGCACGTTACAGGGTAATGGCGTGACGGTGACGAGCACCGGCAGGCTGACGCAGCAGGGGCGCATTGTGGCGGGCGGGGGTGAGAGCCGGCTGACGGCGGCGTCGCTGGTGCAGGAGGAGACGGGCACGATACAGGCGGGCGGGCCGCTGAGTCTGGTCTCGGGCAGTGACCTGGTGAACCGGGGCTTTATCGGCACGGCGGGCGACCTGCTGCTGCGGGCGGCGGGGCGGATAGAGAACGGCAGCCTGCTGTATGGCGGGGGCAACGTGCTGCTGCTGTCAGACGCGCTGGTGAACCGGTTGGGTAACATTCTGGCGGGCAACAGCCTGTGGATACAGCGTGACGAGGCGGGGAACGCCAGCGGCAGCGTGCTGAACAGCTCGGGGACGATAGAGACGCAGCGCGGGGATATCACGGTGCGCACCGGCACGCTGACCAACCAGCGCGAGGGGCTGACGGTAACGGAGAGCGGCAGCACAGCGGCGGAGATACCCTCATGGGCGGGCGGGACTACGGCGGATATACACGCTGATTCTTTTAAACCAGGAGAGGTCGTAGAATCTGTAGTTAAAGATGATTATTGCCATACAGTAGGCGGCCATGATGACGGCCGTGATGTTTGTAGCACTCGTACCTTTATTCAAAAAAAATTATCTGTTAGCGCAGTTACTCAGTTTGTTGCTGTTGATCAAAAGAGCATTACCGTCAGTGCAACCGGAGGCGTTGCACAGCTAAATTCGGCAGGCCACATCAATATCGCCGCTGATGTGCTGAATAACAACGCTTCGGCCATCACCGGCCGGGGTGATGTGTTCTTGACCGGAGGACAGCTTAACAACCAGTCATTCCAGGCAGGGGTATCAGGAACAAAACTGAAGTATGTCTATCAGGATCGTTTAGGCGATGATGTCTTTAGGTTCAAATTGGTCGGCGAACCCATCACCGAATTTACCCCCGGCCAGTCCTATACCGCCACCATTCAGGCGGGCGGTTCAATTAACGCCAGTTTCTCACAAAATATCAGCAACACCAGCCTGCAACCGGGCAGTGGCGGGTTTATGCCGTCCCTGTCTGCGCCGTCGCTGGGCGGCGTGGCGGCGCTGAGTACCGAAACGGCCCAGTCTGACCGGGGGCTGTCGGGTGCGGCGGGCGGCATCAGTACGACCGCCGTGGGCGGGGCAGGCAGCGTGGCGCTGGCGGGCAGCGGTGCCGGGCTGAACACCGGTTACAGCGCGGTGGCGCGCAGCGGCGGGCTGCCGGGCAGCAGCAGTGCCCTGCCGGGGCAGACAGCGGTCGGCCTGAGCAGCGTGCCGGATGGCGGCGCACGCCCGGTGACGGGGGCGACGGTGAGCCTGCCGGGGGCGGTGACAACCGGCGGCCTGAGCGGCGTGCCGGATGGCGGCACGCGCCCGGTGACGGGGGCGGCGGTAAGCCTGCCGGGGTCGGTGACAACCGGCGGCCTGAGCGGCGTGCCGGATGGCGGCACGCGCCCGGTGACGGGGGCGGCGGTGAGCCTGCCGGGGTCGGTGACAACCGGTGGCCTGAGCGGCGTGCCGGATGGCGGTACGCGCCCGGTGACGGGGGCGGCGGTGAGCCTGCCGGGGTCGGTGACAACCGGTGGCCTGAGCGGCGTGGCGGCTGACGGTACGCGCCCGGTGACGGGGGCGGCGGTTTCCCCGCTGGCGGGGCTGAGCGCCGGGCAGGCGCAGCAGGCCCTCACCCAGGCGCTGGCCCCGGTATCCGGCCCGGCGCTGACCGACTACCCGCTGCCGGCCTCGCAGAACGGCCTGTTTGTGGCGGACACCGCCCGCGACAGCCGTTACCTGATACGCAGCAACCCGCTGCTGGAGCAGCTCGGCCAGGTGGACAACCGGCTGTTTGCCGACCTGCAGGGGCTGCTGGGGCAGACACCGGCCACCACGGTGCCGGTGGAGACGAATCCGCAACTGACCGACCGCACGCAGATACTGGGGTCAGCCTACCTGCTGGGCAAGCTGAACCTGGATGCGGAGCACGACTACCGTTTTCTCGGCGATGCGGCGTTTGACACGCGCTACATCAGCAATGCGGTATTGAGCCAGACCGGGCAGCGCTACCTGGGGGGCTCGGCTCGGAGCTGGCGCAGATGCAGTGGCTGATGGACAACGCGGCGGCGGCGAAAACGGCGCTGAACCTGCAACTGGGGGTGAGCCTGAGCCCGGCGCAGGTGGCGGGGCTGAGCCACAGCATCCTGTGGTGGGAGTCGGTCAGCGTGGGCGGGCAGACGGTGCTGGCCCCGAAACTCTATCTGGCGCAGGCGGATAAAAGCAACCTGCAGGGCAGCCGCATCGTGGCGAACCGCGTCAGCCTGACGGCGGGCGGCGACATCGACAACCGGGGCAGCACGATGCAGGGCGGCGAACAGCTGGCGCTGCACGGCGGCGGCACGGTGAGCAACCGGGAGGGCGGGCTGCTGTCGGCGGACGGCAGCCTGAACGTGGTGGCGTTCGGCAACCTGACCAACACCAGCGCGACGGTGACGGGCGGGCAGGTGACGCTGGCGAGCGTCACCGGGGACATCCTCAACCGCACCACGCTGAACACCTGGCAGACGGCGGCGAAGGACGGGCGCGGCACCGGGTCGCTGCTGCGTACCGACGTGGGGCAGGCGGGGTTGATTCAGGCGCGCGACGGGCTGACGCTGCAGGCCGGGCGCGACCTGGAGCTGGCGGGCGCACAGCTGGCCTCCGGCGGGGCGATGGCGCTGTCGGCGGGGCGTGACCTCCGGCTGACGGCGCTGACCACCGAGCGCGGGACGGTGAACGTGCAGGGCGGCGACACGCACGAGCGCCGCGAGCAGGGGCTGTTGCAGAGCCAGCTGGCCAGCGGCGGCAGCCTGAGCCTGCAGGCCGGGCAGGATATCCGCGCCACGGCGGCGGCGCTGTCCGCCGGCGGGGCGATGGCGCTGTCGGCAGGGCGTGACCTGAGCCTGCTGTCGGGCAGCGAATCGCAGTTCAGCCAGAATGCGTGGAACCGGCATCTGGACTGGCAGCAGACGCAGACGCAGCAGAGCACGGCGCTGACGGCGGGCACGGGGCTGAGTCTGCAGGCCGGTCAGGACATCCGGGTGCAGGGCTCGTCGCTGCAGGCGGGCGGGGCGCTGACGGCGCTGGCGGGGCGCGACCTGAGCCTGCTGTCGGCAACGGAACGTCAGCATGACTTTTTTGAAGAAACCACGGTGAAGAAGAAGGCCTTCTCGAAGACCGTGACGCACACGGTGCGCGACACCGAGCAGAGCACCGAGAAGGGGACGCTGCTGTCGGCGGGCAGTGTGTCGCTGCTGGCGGGACGGGACATCGGGGTGACGGGCTCGGCGGTGGCGGCGGACGGCGACCTGACGCTGGCGGCGGGGCGTGACCTCACCACCTCGGCGGGCACCGAGACGTACCGGCAGTTTGAAGAGGTGAGCCGCAAAAAGAGCGGGATATTCAGCGGCGGCGGCCTCGGGTTCACGATAGGCAGCACGTCGCTGCGCCAGACGCTGGACGCGGCGGGGGTGACGCAGAGCCAGAGCGTGAGCACGCTGGGCAGCACCGGGGGCACGGTGCGCCTGAGTGCGGGGCAGCAGGTGAGCCTGACGGCCACCGACGTGATGGCGGCGCGGGACATTCAGGTGACGGGTGAACGCGTCACCCTGGACCCGGGCCACGACCAGCACAGCCAGACACAGCGCCTCGAGCAGAAAACGGCGGGCCTGACGGTGGCGCTGTCAGGCGTGGTGGGCGCGGCCATCAACGCCGGGGTGCAGGCGGTGCAGGCGGCGCGGACGCAGAGCGACAGCCGGCTGCGGGCGCTGGAAGGGATGAAGGCGGCGCTGTCGGGGTATCAGGCGTATCAGGGCACACAGCTGGATACCAATAATCTGGGGGCTTCGTCGTTTGTTGGCATCAGCGTGTCGCTGGGGTCGCAGCGCGCGGCGAGCAGCCAGACCCACGAGCAGTGGCAGAGTTTTGCCTCGACGCTGAACGCGGGCCATGATATCAGCGTGGTGGCGCGCGAGGGGGATATCACCGCCGTCGGCAGCCAGATGAAGGCGGCCAACAATGTGGCGCTGAACGCGTCGCGGGCGATTAACCTGCTGTCGGCGCGCAACACCGAGTCGATGAGCGGCAGCAATCACAGCAGCGGCGGGAATATCGGTGTCAGCGTCGGCCTGAGCAATGGCGGGGCCGGGTTCAGCGTGTTTGCCAACGGCAATGCGGCCAGCGGCCGTGAGCTCGGCAGCGGCAACAGCTGGTCGGAGACCACGGTGGATGCGGGGCATCAGGTGAGCCTGACCAGCGGCGGCGACACGCGGCTGACCGGGGCGCAGGTGAGCGGCGAGCGCATTGTGGCGAACGTGGGCGGCGACCTGCGGCTGGCGAGCCAGCAGGACAGCAACCGCTATGACTCGACGCAGACCAGCGTGTCGGCGGGCGGCAGCCTGACCGTTGGCAGCATGACCGGCAGCGCCTATCTGGGGGCCAGCCGGGACACACTGCGCAGCCGTTTTGACAGCGTGCAGCAGCAGACCGGGCTGTTTGCCGGTCAGGGCGGGTATGACGTGCGCGTGGACGGGCACACCCAGCTGGACGGCGCGGTGATAGGCTCGACGGCCAGCGCGGAGAAAAACCGGCTGGAGACGGGCACGCTGGGCTTTGGCAATATTGACAACCGGGCCGAGTTTTCGGTGTCGCACAGCGGCGGCGGGATAAGCCTGAGCGCGGCGCCGGGGCTGATGGATGCGCTGAAAACGGCGGCGATGACCACGCCGTCGGCGCTGATGTCGCTGGGGCGGGGCGGTAACGCCAGCAGCACCACGTACGCGGCGGTGAGTGAGGGGGCGCTGGTCATCCGCAATCCGGGCGGTCAGCAGCAGGACGTGGCGGGCCTGAGCCGGGATGCGGCACACGCGGCGAACGGGCTGAGTCCGCTGTTTGACAAGGAGAAGGAGCAGCAGCGCTTGCAGCTGGCGCAGTCGGTGGGGGCGCTGGGCGGGCAGGTGATGGAGGCGGTGCGCACGGCGGGGGACATCCGGGCGACGCAGGCGGCCGGGGGGCAGGTGGCGAAGCCGGATGAGGCGACGCTGAAGACGCAGGAGGAGAAGGAGCAGGCGTGGACGAATTACCGTAAGGCGCTGACGGACACGGCGGCGTACAAGGCGGTGATGGCGTCGTACGGCACGGGCAGCGACGTGCAGCGCGGGTTGCAGGCAGCAACGGCGGCGTTGCAGGCGCTGGCGGGCGGCGGCAACCTGCAACAGGCGCTGGCGGGGGCCTCGGCCCCGTATCTGGCGCAGCTGGTGAAACAGGCGACGATGCCAGCGGACGAGAAGAACGCCACGGCCTCGGACATTGCGGCGAATGCGATGGGCCATGCGCTGGTGGGGGCCGTGGTGGCACAGGTATCGGGCCGTGATGCGGTGGCGGGAGCCGCGGGCGCGGCGGGCGGCGAACTGGCGGCGCGGCTGCTTATCATGCAGGCGCTGTACCCGGGTCGTGACAGCAACACGCTGACGGAAACGGAGAAACAGTCGGTGAGTGCGCTGGCTTCGGTGGCAGCGGGCCTGGCAGCGGGAATAGCCTCAGGGAGTGTGGACGCCGCCGCCACGGGGGCACAGGCCGGGCGCAATGCGATCGAGAATAACTTCATGGCACCGCCACCGGCGGCCCCTGTGGCTGTCGGCGGTGAAGCGGCAGCGGTCGCCGGTGCGGTCGGTCAGGGCGTTCGTCAGGGAAGCGGTAAAGGCGACGACGAGGAGATGGGAGGAAGCTGTGAAGGCACCCGCGAGCAGTGCGCGGTGCGTGACGGCACCCGTGGGCCGGGGCATACGGAGTTACCGATAGCAGATAAAGATCCGACCGGCGGCAAGCTGGAAAACCCGGCCCCGACGGAGAGCACGGCCACCACGCTGACGACGCCGGATCAGTCGGATAACAATAGAGCCAGCCATACCGGAAATACCGATGGCGCACCGTCTACTGCCGGAAATACCACCACGACGCCGATCCCGGATGGGCCGAATAAGGATGATTTGGCTTATAAGTCAGAAGGTAATCGCCCTGAAAATTTATCGCCAGAAGGTGCGGGTAGATCCGGTGCTTTCAATGAAGCAAAACGCAGATCGGGAATACCAGTGAGTCAAAGTCCAGATAGGGTATTGCCTAATGTGGATAAAAGAGGAAATTCTCAACCGGGAAAAATTTATGAGTTTGATGTACCTAAATCTGGAGGTGGTACTCAGACAATTCAAATTAGGGATGATGCAAACGGGCATTTTTTTGGTGAAAGTGATATACAGAACCGAGGCCCACATTTCAATGATCAAAAGGGCAACCATTATGACTATTGATTATATTGTTAGGGTTGCAGAGGATATTTATCAGCCAAATGAAATTGCTAATTTCAATTCATTGGGCATTGCTGAAAAAAATATATCCGCTGTAAGCTGGGAGTTGCATAAACATGGACGTGGAGACGGAACAATAAATCTTCTTGGTCGGATGGCTGAAAGGCTTTGTGCTAACAATGAGATGGCGGATTTTTTTGTTTTTTTACAATTATCTGGTTATCAGCCTGATAATCGGATTATAAGATATAAGAAAACATGGGGCTTGCTGAAGGCAAGAGGTTACGATGTTGAGAATTTACTTGATAAAATTGATGTTATAACAGATATGGATAAAGGTTTGATTTTGTCTGGTTTTTGTCGTTTATCTTTATCTCACCTTAATGATCTAAAGCCATTAATAAACTCTGAAAAAAATATTTCTTTTGGGCTTTTTGTTGGTTCTGGTAAAGAAAATTGATTTTAATGTCAGAACTAGATCTGATTGGATGAAACTAATTTGGTTAAATGGTGGTGTGGTTTTTTATATATTAGGTGCTTTAGATGAATCTGATTGTGAAGTCGTAGCGTTGGGTGAATATAAACATATCTCTGCTCTGATATGATAATTTACTGTAGTGAAAAGATCCCGGCCTGCGCCGGGATCGTCGTTTTTACCGGTTAGATCCTAATCTCCGCCTCAATCACCAGCCGCCCGCGCTCGACGGTGACAATCACCGGTTGGCCGGTGTTAAAACCGAGGTCTTCCAACCATCGGCCCTTCAGCGTGAGTTGTGGCGGCGGGTTGCCTGAAAATACTTAAACCCCCGGACAGGAAATGTTTTGTGGCCACCGCCAGTGTGCCGTGCCCCCAAAACCACCCGGTCAGGGCCATGCCCCGACACCCTCGCATTAAAACAAAAAACCCCCGGCGCGGGCCGGGGGTGGTGTTGATTACTCGGCGAACTTAAGGCCGCCGGGGTAATGCCTGATCCAGTTGGCGGCGGCAGTCGGGTCAATGCGTTCGATGCTAAAACGCCTGCGCGTAACGTTGACGGGAATAAACCGTGCTGTGCCCGCTGCGGTTGTCGGGGAATATAACTGATGGCGAGGCCGTAAGTCAGCGGCAGCGTCGGGCGGTAGCATGGCATTTTACCGCGAGCAGCAGACCGGGCTGTTTGCGGGTCAGGGCGGCTATGACGTGCGCGTGGGCGGGCACACCCAGCTGGACGGCGCGGTGATTGGTTCGACGGCCGGCGCGGATAAAAACCGGCTGGAGACGGGCACGCTGGGCTTTGGCAATCTCGACAACCGGGCCGAGTTCTCGGTGTCGCACAGCGGCGGCGGGCTGAGCCTGAGCACGGCCCCGGGGCTGATGGATGCGCTGAAGACGGCGGCGATGACCGCGCCATCGGCGCTGATGTCGCTGGGGCGGGGCGGCAATGCTGCCAGCACCACGTACGCGGCGGTAAGCGAGGGGGCGCTGGTCATCCGCAATCCGGGTGGGCAGCAGCAGGACGTGGCGGGCCTGAGCCGGGATGCGGCACACGCGGCGAACGGGCTGAGTCCGCTGTTTGACAAGGAGAAGGAGCAGCAGCGGCTGCAACTGGCGCAGTCGGTGGGGGCGCTGGGCGGGCAGGTGATGGAGGTGGTGCGCACCGAAGGGGAAATTCGTGCGACGCGGGCGGCAGAAGCCAGTGGCAAGGTGGATCGCCTGCCGGATAACGCCTCCGAGGCAGCGTGGGATAAATACCGGAAAGACCTGACGGACACGGCAGCGTACAAGGCGGTGATGGCGTCGTACGGCACGGGCAGCGACGTGCAGCGCGGGTTGCAGGCAGCAACGGCGGCGTTGCAGGCGCTGGCGGGCGGCGGCAACCTGCAACAGGCGCTGGCGGGGGCGTCGGCCCCGTATCTGGCGCAGCTGGTGAAACAGGCGACGATGCCAGCGGATGAGCGCAACGCCACGGCCTCGGACATTGCGGCGAATGCGATGGGCCATGCGCTGGTGGGGGCCGTGGTGGCGCAGGTATCGGGCCGTGATGCGGTGGCGGGAGCCGCGGGCGCGGCCGGTGGCGAACTGGCGGCGCGGCTGCTTATCATGCAGGCACTGTACCCGGGCCGTGACAGCAACACGCTGACGGAAACGGAGAAACAGTCGGTCAGCGCGCTGGCTTCGGTGGCCGCGGGCCTGGCGGCGGGGATAGCCTCAGGGAGTGTGGACGGCGCA
The DNA here is from genome assembly GCF_900095885.1 of Dickeya aquatica. Lineage (NCBI taxonomy): Bacteria > Pseudomonadati > Pseudomonadota > Gammaproteobacteria > Enterobacterales > Pectobacteriaceae > Dickeya > Dickeya aquatica. Next base: position 2,388,262 of record NZ_LT615367.1, on the reverse strand, counting down.
GCCACGGGGGCACAGGCCGGGCGCAATGCGGTGGAGAATAACTATCTGAGCAGCACGGACAAGAGCCGCCAGACGTATCTCAACCACAAAGAGAACCTGACCGAGCAGGAAAAACAGGAGCGCGATGCGCTGAACCGTAAGGATGCGCAAACCAGTAAGGAACTGGTCACTGCCTGTATGGATGGCAGTGCTTCAGCTTGTAGTGCCGCCCGTCAGGATGCACTGGAAAAACAGGCGACCTATCAAAATCTGGGCTATCAGAATCCGAAGGAAACGCAGGACGGTTATCAGCAGATACAGCAGTTACTGGTGAGCACTGGCGAGGAAGCGAAACAGACGCGGGAACTGTTCAACGGTATGGTTGCGGCGTATATGCGCACCGGGATGAGTGAAGAAGCGGCGAAATCGGCGGTGGGCTACCAGATGGGGGCGATGTATATCGCCGGTGGTCTGGCTGGAGTCGGCGCGGGTAAAGCGGCGGAGGAAGGATTAACGCCGGGAGTGAAGCCTTCGGCATCATCAGAAAACCGGGAGCAGGCAGTACTCAGACAGAAGGTAAACCATCGAGCGGCGCGGAGAACGCGGCAACCTATCCGAAGCTCAAAGAGGATTTGGTGCAGCAAAATCTGGACAATATTGCGAAGCAGGATCCGAGACTGGCAGCGGTGGTTCAGGGTGATAACGGGAAGCTGAATTATGGTGTTGGTTCTGGCACCAAAGCAGAAGCGGATCGATTAGGCCAAATCTGGGTTGGTGATGGGCCAAATTGGTAACTAATCAAAAAGATTGTCCAGGATGTTTAATTAGTGCCGATGGATTACGTATTTATAGACCGCCATCTGAAAAGCCCAATGCACCAGAACATTTAAATCCGACAGGAATACAGGCTAATTTTGTCCAACAAAAAGACGGAAAGATCACTGGCAACGCGCATATGAGTATTGAGAAATGAAAGCGATCTTAAAGGGTATATGGGTTGATTCTCCAGATTTCAGTTTGGAAAGTTATCAGCCCGAAGAAAAAAACTGTTTTATCCTATTGGTCAATTTGAGAATAGGTCCAGAAAACGAAGAGGGGATAAATTATTTCCATCTAAATATCTGCACCCCTGAATGGCTCTGCAAGCACCGATGGTTGCCGGAACTGATGCGGCACACGTTGCTGGTTCGTAAATACGATCTGGATGAGATTAAAAAGACCATCACAGACTATATCGATCAGTGCGAAGGTGACGACTGGATGGAGATCGCGCAGAAGCTCTCCCGTGTTTTTGCCTGGGAATATGAGGATTACCAGCCTTGATCAAGATCCCGGCCCCGCGCCGGGATCGTCATTTTTACCGGTCAGACTCTCCGTGCCGCTGTCATCTTGCCGTCCTTGAGCCTGAATGGTGACAGTGACCGAAAATACTTAAACCCCCGGACAGGAAATGTTTTGTGGCCACCGCCAGTGGGCCGTGTCCCCAAAACCACCCGGTCAGGGCCACGCCCCGACACCCCAGCCATAAAACAAAACCCCCGGCGCGGGCCGGGGTGGTGTTGATTACTCAGCGAACTTAAGGCCGCCGGGGTAATGCCTGATCCAGTTGGCGGCGGCGTCCGGGTCAAAGGGTTCAATGCTGAGACCTTCGAGACAGTGCCACAGCTCGCGGGTGTTCTGGGCGGTGATGACCATGCAGCCGGGCATGACCCGTATTTTTAGCGGCATCCCGTCGGTAAACCCGGCCTCGGTAAGCCAGGCGCCTTGCAGGGACACCGCGTGAAAGCGGGCGCGTGCATAGCGTTCGGCTTGGGAAATGCGTTGTATTGCCTTATCATCGCGTACAGCCATAGTAACTACCTCTTTAGTTGCTTGTGGTGAGCAGGGGTGATGAGGTGCGAACTCATCGCCCCCGCGTTAAAAAACCTGTCTTCTTAGCTGTCCAGTCCGTCCGCTCCTGCCTGTTGCGCCTGAGCAATCACAGCGTCGAGCATCTCCGACACCAGCTTCTGCCTGCTTCTGGGCAACTGGCCTATCACCTGAATCTGCTGCTCCAGTCGTGACGCCGGGCCGCGCTTGCGCGGTGTCGGGGTATGGCTGTCGCCCAGCAGGGCATCAAGAGAAACGGAAAGCTGTCTTGCCACGGCAGGCAGCGCTGAAATCTGTATCCGCCGCCGCCCGGACTCCCATGACTGAACAGCCTGCTGGAAACGTTCAGTGCCTGTGCAAGCTGAACCTGAGTGAGTCCGGCGTCTTTACGCAGGGCGGTGATACGCTGCCGAGTTCGGTCATAAAGCGTTGTTCTTCACTACTGATAGATGCCGCCATCGTGGATGAACCCTGTGCTGGTAAAGTCCTGATGGCCATAATCTACCTCTTGTTTTACATCTCACTGTTGTAAATACTACTCACTGCGGTATATGCTTGTCGAGTTATTTTTACTGAAACCCTATTGACAGGTTTTTGACAGGAGCAGCGGAAATGGGACGACTGACACCGGCAGAGCTGGAGCAACTGAAACGCGGGGTGTCGCTGCGGGCGGTGGCGCAGTCTCAGGGGCATCGGCTGAAAAAACAGGGTGCGGACAGCTATGTGTGCCGGTGCCCGTTCCATCAGGAAAACACGCCGTCCTGCGTCATCACGCCGTCGAAGAACCTGTATCACTGCTTCGGCTGCGGGGCGTCGGGGTCGGTGCTGGACTGGCTGCAACACACCGAGCGGCTGACCTACCCGCAAACGCTGCTGCGGCTGCGGGAGCTGGCCGGTTCGGCTTCTTTTTTAGCCGCCGCCCCGGAGTTGTCTTCCCCGCCGGCTTCGCCGCCCCGCCAGAAACTCGCCGACCTGGATGATGACGGTCAGGCGCTGCTGGATCAGGTTATCCACTTCTACCACCAGAGCCTGCTGGCGAGCCCGGAGGCGCAGCAGTGGCTGGCCGGTCGCGGGCTGGATCATCCCGAGCTGGTGAGCCACTTCCGGCTGGGGTTCGCCGGTCATCACGGTATCGGCGGCAGCGCGGGGCTGCTGCCGTCCTCGTCGAGCCAGGAGGGCAAGCGGCTGCGTGAGAAACTGGCCGGGCTGGGGGTGCTGCGCGCGGCCACCAGACAGGACCACTTCCGGGGCTGCGTGGTGATGCCGGTTATCGGCTGGGCGGAGTCGGCGAATGTGGCGCAGCGTGGCCGGGTGATGCAGTTGTACGGGCGTCGGGTGCAGCCGGACCACAAAATCCTCAAAGGCTCGCCGAAGCACCTGTATCTGCCGTCGCCGCTGGCCGGGGTGTGGAACGAGGCGGCGCTGAAGGCGTCGCCGGACCTTATCCTGTGCGAGTCGCTGATCGATGCGATGACGTTCTGGTGTGCCGGGTTCCGCAACGTGACCACGGCGTACGGGGCCAACGGTTTTAGCGCCGACCATCTGGCGGCGTTGCAGTACCACGGCGTGAAGCGGGTGCAGATAGCCTATGACCGGGACGCGGCGGGCGACCGGGGCGCGGAGAGCGTGGCGGCGGCGCTGCTGGAAGCGGGTATCGGGGCGTGGCGGGTGCGGTTCCCGCCGGGGCTGGATGCGAATGCGTATGCGCGCAACAGTGGCAGCCCGGAATCGGCGTTAGGGCTGGCACTGGAGCAGGCGGCATGGATGGGGAACGGGTCCGGCCCCGGCGTGGTGTTCCGCGCTGACACAGTGGTAAACGGTGAGTCTGAACCTTCTTCCTTAACCGCCCCGGCGGGCGTACCGGCACCGACGGTGGCGGGGGAGTTAACCCCGTCCGGCGACCTGCTGCTGACCCACGGCCCGCGCGTGTGGCGGGTGCGGGGCTGGCAGAAAAACACCGTACAGGACGTGATGAAAGTGAACGTACAGGTGCGGGACGAGAGCACGGGCGCGTTCCATGTGGACAGTCTGGATATGTACAGTTCACGTCATCGTCAGGGGTATATCAGCGCGGCGGCGGCAGAGCTTGAGTGCGAGTCTTCGGTCATCAAACGCGAATGCGGGCGGGTGCTGCTGATGCTGGAGCAGCAACAGGCGCGTCAGCGGCAGGCGGCGGAGCAGGCCGAACGCGCTCCGGCGGTGACGCTATCTGCGGAAGACGAGGCGGGCGCACTGGCGTTACTCAAGTCCCCGGACCTTGCCGCACGTATCGTGGACGACCTCGCCGCCTGCGGGGTGGTGGGAGAATCGACCAATCTGCTGACCGGGTATCTGGCGGCGACGTCGCGCAAGCTGGATAAACCGCTGGCCGTGCTTATCCAGTCATCAAGCGCTGCCGGGAAAAGCAGCCTGATGGAGGCGGTGCTGGGGATGATGCCGGAAGAAGAACGTATCCAGTACAGCGCGATGACCGGGCAGAGCCTGTATTACCTCGGTGAAACCTCGTTACAGCACAAAATCCTGGCCATCGCGGAAGAAGAAGGGGTGCGGCAGGCGGCGTATGCCCTCAAGTTGCTCCAGTCGGACGGGGAACTGAAAATCGCCAGTACCGGCAAGAACGAGCAGAGCGGGGAGCTGGTGACGCGGGAATACAAGGTACAGGGACCGGTGATGCTGATGCTGACCACCACGGCCAGCGACGTGGACGAAGAGCTGCTGAACCGTTGCCTGGTTCTCACCGTGAACGAGTCGCGGGAGCAGACGCAGGCGATACACGCGATGCAGCGCCACGGTCAGACGCTGGCCGGGCTGCTTCAGTCTTCAGAAAAGCAGTACCTGACCCGGCTGCACCAGAACGCGCAGCGGCTACTGCGGCCACTGAAGGTGGTGAATCCGTATGCCGACCGGCTGACGTTCCTGTCGGACAAGACCCGCACCCGGCGCGACCATATGAAGTACCTGACGCTGATACAGGCCATCGCGCTGCTGCATCAGTACCAGCGTGAAGTGAAACGGGTGACGCACCGGGGGCAGGTTATCGAGTATATCGAGGTGGAAAAAAGCGATATCGCGCTGGCCAATCAGCTGGCCCACGAGGTGCTGGGCCGGACGCTGGATGAAATGCCGCCGCAGACGCGCAAGCTGTTGCGGCTGATACAGGCAATGGTGGGCGAACAGGCGCAGCGTCAGGGCTGCCAGCCCGGCGAAGTGCGGTTCACGCGGCGGGATATCCGGGCCTGGACGAACTGGAGCGACAGCCAGCTCAAGAACCACTGTCTGCGGCTGGCTGAAATGGAATACCTGCTGCTGCACGGCGGCAGCCGGGGCCACCTGTTGCAGTATGAGCTGCTGTGGGACGGAAAAAGCGGTGATGACCCGCACCTGTGCGGGCTGCTGGAGGTGGACGAGCATGAGGGCAGCGAACGCAAGTCTGGCCCGGTGGAAGAAAAGTCTGGCTTAAGTCTGCCTCAGGTCCGGGCCAGGTCTGGCGTGGAAAAACCGGCGTCAGGCCAGACGGCACAAGGGCTGGATGCCGAACCAGTCGGGGCTGAGTCAGACGCAGTAATCAGGGGAAAAGGAAAATCGCCATCCGCACCGCTGCCTGTGACCGGGAAAACGGGGGTGACACATGGCCAACCGTAAACCCCGTGCCGATGCACTGCTGACGGTGGATGACGTCTACCGAAAACCCATCGGCCCGGCCAGCGACCCGAAGAGCCTGTACGCGCTGCTGCTGCGGTTCGTGGCGTGGCGTCGGGAGCGGAACTGGTCAGAAACCACGCTGAAGACGCAAACCCATCACCAGTACCGGTTCATCCTGTGGGCGGCGGAGCGCGGGCTGCACTATGGCCGGGACATCACCTTACCGATACTGGAGCACTATCAGCGCCACCTGTACCAGTACCGCAAACCGAACGGGGAGCCACTGAGCACGCGGACGCAGCGCAGCCAGCTGGGGCCACTGGTGGTGTGGTTCGGCTGGATGACGCGGCATCATCTGCTGCTGGCCGACCCGGCGTCGGGTCTGGTGTTGCCCCGGCTGGAAAAGCGGCTGCCGCGTCATATCCTGAGCGTGGCGGACGTGGAGCAGGTACTGGCGTTGCCGGACCTGACCACGCTGCAAGGCATCCGTGACCGGGCGCTGATGGAGCTGCTGTGGTCAACCGGGATACGGCGGGGTGAAGTGGCGATGCTGGAGGTGTACAGCGTGGACGCGAGCCGCCATATCGTGACCATCGTGCAGGGCAAGGGGAAGAAAGACCGGGTTATCCCGGTCGGGCAGCGGGCGCTGCGCTGGCTGACGTATTACGTGCAGGCGGTGAGGCCGCAACTGCTGGTGAACCCGCACTGCCCGGCACTGTTCGTGGCACTGGACGGGGTGGAAGGACTGACGCCGAACGGCATCACCAATCTGGTCAGTCACTACATCAAAGCGTCGGGGATAGCGAAATGGGGAAGCTGCCACCTGTTCCGGCACGCGATGGCCACACAGATGCTGGAGAACGGGGCGGACCTGCGGTGGATACAGGCGATGCTGGGCCATGCGAGCGTGGAGAGCACGCAAATCTACACGCAGGTCTCAATCCGGGCGTTGCAGGCGGTCCATGCGAGTACCCATCCGGCAGAGCAGTCGGACAGTGAGGAAACCGGGCTGCTGGCCGACCTGATGGCGGCGGAGCAGCCGGACACCCCGGAGCCGGACGACACGCCCGCGTGGCCGGACAGCCCCAAAAGTTAGCGCTCTCCGGTTGAGTGCGGCGGGAGCGGGTTCGGCAGACAGCCCGTCGGGCTGACTGCCGTCATGCCACGTCGCGGGCGGGGGTAAACGTCCGCCCGGCCCGCGTTGTGCGGCGGAGCTCCGTGTCACCCCGGCGGCTGGCCGGTCAGCCGTTCAACATAATGCGGGGGATTATACGACGCTCGCCGGTCAAGCCCACTGCACCTTCCCACCGCGAAGTGCGGCTCGTATCGTATAATCCGCATTATGTCTTGCGCCCCCGCCATTGGCATCGCGGGTGAGGCGCGGCGCGCAAGGCGCTGCCTTCCGCTGTCGGCGGCGGTGTGCGTTCTTCGGCTTCCTGGCCGCCTTGTGTTGCCGGAAACACCGGCGTCGAGTCCATACGTCATCCGATATCTCCCCCTTGCGTTATCCTCAACAGCCACCCCAAAGAAGAAGTCGGCCCGTCGGGCCTCTGCTGAAGGGCTTCATGCCCACCCGCTGCATCTGTCCGTCACGGCTCGCAGTCGGTTCCCGCCTTGCTCGTTCCCGTGCCGGCCAGCCTTCGCCCCCGCCCCGGTATGGCGTGGTCATGCAGGGGCGTCTTCTCCTTAACCGTCGGAGCCACAGAGCGCCGCAGGGCGTCGCTTGCGGACTCTGTGCCGTCCGCGCCGGCAGAACCCGCGCCGGAGCCACAGGCAAGCTGTGGCCCCGTCACGGGTTGCGATGGAGAACCCCCAACACCGGATGGCAGCGGCTGCCGCCGCTGCTATGATGCGTGGGTTGCAGGCGAAAGCCCCGGCAGGGCGGTAGCATGTCGGGGGCCAAAACCGCGTATCGGGGCTTCGGTGTCCGGTTATCGAAATGCATCAGGGAAAACTGGCTGTAACCGGCTGATGGAACAGGGAAAAAGTGGGTTCGGCGGCTGACTTCGCAACGGATGACGTTGTTGTGGAGAATAACTATCTGAGTGCAACGCAGTCCCTTGCGTTCGACAAAGAAATGCAGGCGTGTAAAGCATCAGGTGGTGACTGCCAGACAGTTATTGATAAGTGGAAACAAATCAGTGATAAGCAAAGTGCAGAAACCGCTCAGAAGCTGAAAGATAACCCACTGGAAGCCGTAGTTATTGATAAAGAACTGGCTCAGGGTGGCATTGAGATGACAGAAAGGCCCGGTTGGTTGGGCAGCATTCCTAGCGTGGATGTGATGAGCAGCGAAGAAGCCAAAGCTTATGTCCAGCAGTGGAATAGTCAGGATCTGGTTAATATTGATGTAAACAGCCCCGGCTGGATGAGTTTTGCATCATACGCATCAGATCCGGAGAATCAAGCAGCGCTAACATCTCTGGGAGTATTGGGTAAGGATCTGATTGCGATAGCAAAAAATAGCTTAACAACTAAATCATTATTCAAAGAAATGACAACTCAGGGTATTAAATTTACACCTGAAAATGTTGTTGGTGCGGCAAAAAATAATAGTGGAAAAATCATTTTCCTTGAGAAAGGTAATTCAAAATCAGGATTGCAACATATAGTGGAAGAGCATGGTAGCCAATTTGCACAAATTGGCGTATCAGAGGCACGTATTCCCGATGTCGTAATGAAGGCTGTTACTGACGGTAAAATTGTTGGTTATCAGGGTACTGGAACTGGCCGTCCAATTTACGAAACCATGATCGACGGTAAAAAATATAATATTGCTGTTACTGTAGGAAATAATGGATACGTAGTAGGAGCTAATTTGCGAGGTTCAGTAAAATGAAAGAAATAAAGTTAATGGCTGATTATTATTGCCATCCATTATGGGGAACAACTCCAGATGATTTTGGGGACATATCCCCCGATGAGTTGCCGATATCTTTGGAGTTAAAGGATAGCGTTGATGCTTGGGCAAAGCGATATGATGCCATACTCAATACAGATGATCCGGCATCATCTAGTTTTAACAGTATGGAAGAGGAAAAGCGATTTATTGATGATGGTTATAAATTAGCTGAACTTCTTCAGAAAGAGCTAGGAAGTACATATAAAATTATATATCACGCTGATTACTAAACCGTACTCAACTGCGGGACAGGAAATGTTTTGTGGCCACCGCCATACTGGCCGTGCCCCCAAAACCACCCGGTCAGGGCGATGCCCCGACACCCCGCGTTAAAACAAACACCCCCGGCGCGGGCCGGGGGTGGTGTTGATTACTTAGCGAACTTAAGGCCGCCGGGGTAATGCCTGATCCAGTTGGCCGCCGCGTCCGGGTCAAAGGGTTCAATGCTGAGTCCTTCGAGACAGTGCCACAGTTCGCGGGTGTTCTGGGCGGTGATGACCATGCAGCCGGGCATGACCCGTATTTTTAGCGGCATCCCGTCGGTAAACCCGGCTTCGGTAAGCCAGGCCCCTTGCAGCGACACCGCCTGAAAGCGGGCGCGTGCATAGCGTTCGGCTTGGGAAATGCGTTGTATTGCCTTATCATCGCGTACAGCCATAGTAACTACCTCGTTTAGTTGCCTGTGGTGAGCGGGGGTGATGAGGTGCGAACTCATCGCCCCCGCGTTAAAAAACCTGTCTTCTTAGCCGTCCAGCCCGTCCGCTCCTGCCTGTTGCGCCTGAGCAATCACGGCGTCGAGCATCTCCGACACCAGCTTCTGCCTGCTTCTGGGCAACTGGCCTATCACCTGAATCTGCTGCTCCAGTCGTGATGCCGGGCCGCGCTTGCGCGGTGCCGGGGTATGGCTGTCGCCCAGCAGGGCATCAAGAGAAACGGAAAGCTGTCTTGCCACGGCAGGCAGCGCTGAAATCTGTATCCGCCGCCGCCCGGACTCCCATGACTGAACAGCCTGCTGGGAAACGTTCAGTGCCTGTGCAAGCTGAACCTGAGTGAGTCCGGCGTCTTTACGCAGGGCGGTGATACGCCTGCCGAGTTCGGTCATAAAGCGTTGTTCTTCACTACTGATAGATGCCGCCATCGTGGATGAACCCTGTGCTGGTAAAGTCCTGATGGCCATAATCTACCTCTTGTTTTACATCTCACTGTTGTAAATACTACTCACTGCGGTATATGCTTGTCGAGTTATTTTTACTGAAACCCTATTGACAGGTTTTTGACAGGAGCAGTGGAAATGGGACGACTGACACCGGCAGAGCTGGAGCAACTGAAACGCGGGGTGTCGCTGCGGGCTGTGGCGCAGTCTCAGGGCCATAAGCTGAAAAAGCAGGGGGCGGACAGTGTTGTGTGCCGGTGTCCGTTCCATCAGGAGAACACGCCGTCCTGCGTCATCACGCCGTCGAAGAACCTGTACCACTGTTTCGGCTGCGGGGCGTCGGGGTCGGTGCTGGACTGGCTGCAACACACCGAGCGGCTGACCTACCCGCAAACGCTGCTGCGGCTGCGGGAGCTGGCCGGGACAGCCTCTTCTTTAGCCGCCGCTCCTGCTCCGGTTCCGGCTTCGTCAACCGTGGCCCGTACCCCACTCGCCGACCTGGACGATGACGGTCAGGCGCTGCTGCATCAGGTTATCGACTTCTACCACCAGAGCCTGCTGGCGAGCCCGGAGGCGCAGCAGTGGCTGGCCGGTCGTGGTCTGACGCACCCGGAACTGGTGAGCCACTTCCGGCTGGGGTTCGCCGGTCATCACGGCATCGGCGGCAGCGCGGGGCTGCTGCCGTCCTCGTCGAGCCACGAGGGAAAACGGCTGCGTGAGAAGCTGGCCGGGCTGGGGGTGCTGCGGGCGACCACGAAGCAGGACCACTTCCGGGGTTGCGTGGTGATGCCGGTTATCGGCTGGGCGGAGTCGGCGAGCGTGGCGCAACGTGGCCGGGTGATGCAGTTGTACGGGAGGCGGGTGCAACCGGACCACAAAATCCTCAAAGGCTCGCCGAAGCACCTGTATCTGCCGTCGCCGCTGGCCGGGGTGTGGAACGAGGCAGCGCTGAAGGCGTCGTCGGACCTTATCCTGTGCGAGTCGCTGATCGATGCGATGACGTTCTGGTGTGCCGGGTTCCGCAATGTGACCACGGCCTACGGAGCCAGCGGCTTTACCGCTGACCATCTGGCGGCGTTGCAGTACCACGGGGTGAAACGGGTGCAGATAGCCTATGACCGGGACGCGGCGGGCGACCGGGGCGCGGAGAGCGTGGCGGCGGAGCTGCTGGAAGCGGGTATCGAGGCGTGGCGGGTGCGGTTCCCGCCGGGGCTGGATGCGAATGCGTATGCGCTGAACAGTGGCAGCCCGGAAAGCGCGTTAGGGCTGGCACTGGAGCAGGCGGCATGGATGGGCAAGGGAACCGGGCCGGGGGTGGTGTTCTCCCGTGAGATGCCGGTGAGTGGCGAGCGTGAACCTTCTTCCTTAGCCGCCCCGGCGGGCGTACCGGCACAGCCGGTGGCGGGGGAGTTAACCCCGTCCGGCGACCTGCTGCTGACCCACGGCCCGCGCGTGTGGCGGGTGCGCGGCTGGCAGAAAAACACCGTCGCCGAGGTGATGAAGGTCAACGTGCAGGTGCGGGACGAGAGCACGGGCGCGCTGCATGTGGACTCGCTGGACCTGTACAGCGCCCGGCAGCGTCAGGGGTATGTGGCGGCAGCGGCGGCGGAGCTGGGCTGTGAGGCATCGGTCATCAAACGCGAATGCGGGCGGGTGCTGCTGATGCTGGAGCAGCAACAGGCGCGTCAGCGGCAGGCGGCGGAGCAGGCCGACGCGACCGCCGCGGTCACGGTGAGCGCGGAAGACGAGGCGGCGGCGCTGGCGTTACTCAAGTCCCCGGACCTTGCCGCCCGTATCGTGGACGACCTGGCCGCCTGCGGGGTGGTGGGGGAAAGCACCAATCTGCTGACCGGGTATCTGGCGGCGACGTCGCGCAAGCTGGATAAACCGCTGGCCGTGCTGATACAGAGCAGTTCGGCGGCGGGGAAATCGTCGCTGATGGAGGCGGTGCTGGGGATGATGCCGGAAGAAGAGCGCATCCAGTACAGCGCGATGACCGGGCAGAGCCTGTATTACCTCGGTGAGACCTCGTTACAGCACAAGATACTGGCCATCGCGGAAGAAGAAGGGGTGCGGCAGGCGGCGTATGCCCTCAAGCTGCTCCAGTCGGACGGGGAACTGAAAATCGCCAGTACCGGCAAGAACGAGCAGAGCGGCGAGCTGGTGACGCGGGAATACCGGGTGCAGGGGCCGGTGATGCTGATGCTGACCACCACGGCCAGCGACGTGGACGAAGAGCTGCTGAACCGTTGTCTGGTTCTCACCGTGAATGAGAGCCGGGAGCAGACGCAGGCGATACACGCGATGCAGCGTCACGGTCAGACGCTGGCCGGGCTGCTGGCCACGAGTGAGAAAGGCTACCTGACGACGCTGCACCAGAACGCGCAACGGCTGCTGCGACCGCTGAAGGTGGTGAATCCGTATGCCGACCGGCTGACGTTCCTGAGTGATAAAACCCGTACCCGGCGCGACCACATGAAGTACCTGACGCTGATACAGGCCATCGCGCTGCTGCATCAGTACCAGCGTGCGGTGAAGCGGGTCGGGCACCGGGGGCAGGTTATCGAGTATATCGAGGTGGAAAAAAGCGATATCGCGCTGGCGAACCAACTGGCTCACGAGGTGCTGGGCCGGACGCTGGATGAAATGCCGCCGCAGACGCGCAAGCTGTTGCGGCTGATACAGGCGATGGTGGGCGAACTGGCACAGCGTCAGGGCTGCCAGCCCGGCGAAGTGCGGTTCACGCGGCGGGATATCCGGGCATGGACCAACTGGAGCGACAGCCAGCTCAAGAACCACTGTCTGCGGCTGGCTGAAATGGAATACCTGTTGCTGCACGGCGGCAGCCGGGGCCACCTGTTGCAGTATGAGCTGCTGTGGGACGGAAAAAGCGGTGATGACCCGCATCTGTGCGGGCTGCTGGAGGTGGATGAGCATGAGGGCAGCGAGCGCAAGTCTGGCCCGGTGGAAGAAAAGTCTGGCTTAAGTCTGCCTCAGGTTCGGGGCAAGTCTGGCGTGGAAAAACCGGCGTCAGGCCAGACGGCACAAGGGCTGGATGCCGAACCGGTCGGGACTGAGTCAGACGCGGTAATAAAGCGAAACCCAACATCGCCTGCCGCGCCGCTGCCTGCGGTTAGCGCGGATGTGCGGCGGTGGCAGGGCAGCGAGCGCAAGTCTGGCCCGGTGGAAGAAAAGTCTGGCTTAAGTCTGCCTCAGGTCCGGGGCAAGTCTGGCGTGGAAAAACCGGCGTCAGGCCAGACGGTACAAGGGCTGAGGGCGGAAGTGGTCGGCGCTGAGTCAGACGCAGTAATCAGGGGAAAAGAAAAATCGCCATCCGCACCGCTGCCTGTGACCGGGAAAACGGGGGTGACAAATGGCCAACCGTAAACCCCGCGCCGATGCACTGCTGACGGTGGATGAGGTGTACCGAAAACCCATCGGCCCGGCCAGTGACCCGAAGAGCCTGTACGCGCTGCTGCTGCGGTTCGTGGCGTGGCGTCGGGAGCGGAACTGGTCAGAGACGACGCTGAAGACGCAAACCCATCATCAATACCGGTTCATCCTGTGGGCGGCGGAGCGCGGGCTGCACTATGGCCGTGACATCACCTTACCGATACTGGAGCACTACCAGCGTCATCTGTACCAGTACCGCAAACCGAACGGTGAGCCACTGAGCACGCGGACGCAGCGCAGCCAGCTGGGGCCACTGGTGGTGTGGTTCGGCTGGATGACGCGGCATCATCTGCTGCTGGCCGACCCGGCGTCGGGTCTGGTGTTGCCGCGACTGGAAAAGCGGCTGCCGCGCCATATCCTGAGCGTGGCGGATGTGGAGCAGGTACTGGCGTTGCCGGACCTGACCACGCTGCAGGGCATCCGCGACCGGGCGCTGATGGAGCTGCTGTGGTCAACCGGGATACGGCGGGGTGAAGTGGCGATGCTGGAAGTGTACAGCGTGGACGCGAGCCGCCATATCGTGACCATCGTGCAGGGCAAGGGAAAGAAGGACCGGGTTATCCCCATTGGCAGGCGGGCGTTAGGGTGGATAGCGCACTATGTGCGTGAGGTGAGGCCGCAACTGCTGGTGAACCCGCACTGTCCGGCACTGTTCGTGGCCCTGGACGGGGTGGAAGGGCTGACGCCGAACGGCATTACCAATCTGGTGAGTCACTACATCAAAGCGTCGGGGATAGCGAAATGGGGAAGCTGCCACCTGTTCCGGCACGCGATGGCGACGCAAATGCTGGAGAACGGGGCGGACCTGCGGTGGATACAGGCGATGCTGGGCCATGCGAGCGTGGAGAGCACGCAAATCTACACGCAGGTGAGCATCCGGGCGTTGCAGGCGGTTCATGCCTCGACGCATCCGGCGGAGCGTGACCCTGAAGAGGAAACCGGGCTGCTGGCTGACCTGATGGCGGATGAGGTGCTGGATGTTGAGCGTGACAGGCCGGAAAACAGCTTGCATAATGACAACACAAATGACACCACAAGGGTGAGGAGATGATGGGAACAATCCACTTCAGAATAGACGAGGAAACCAAGCGTCTGGCGATGCAGGCGGCGGAAAGACAGCGAATGAGCCTGACGGAGGTGATGCGTCAGCGGGCAGAAGAGCTGGCCGCAGAGGAGCGTCGCTATCAAAACAGTGAGCATGAGGGCTGGCTGGAGCAGCAGATACTGGATGCGTTCAGCCGCTATGAGGACGGGGAAGGCGAGTTTATCAGCAACGAAGAAATGAACCACCGCATGAATGAACTGAAAATGCAGGCAGCACGAGGCAAACTGTGACATCAGCCGTTCAGTGGGAAAAGCAGGCACAGGCGGATCGCGAGGCCATCTTCCGTTATCTGTACAAAGAAGCGGGGTTAGCGGTAGCCAGTGCCACGGATGATCGGTTCGTCAGCATGGCCGACATCCTTCAGGATAATCCGCAGGCGGGGGTGAAGGCCGGGAAGACGGAGAAACAGCGGAAACTGGTGGTTCCACGCTTCCCGTTCATCATCGTGTATGCTGTTGAAGAGCAGGTGGTTCGTATACTGCGTGTACTGCATACCTCGCGAAAAATAGCGGGACATTACCGTAAGAGTTAGCGCTCTGCGGGCGAGTGCGCCGGGAGCGGGTTCGGCAGACAGCCCGCCGGGCTGACTGCCGTCATGCCATGTCGCGGGCGGGGGTAAACGTCCGCCCGGCCCGCGTTGTGCGGCGGTGCTCCGTGTCAACCCGGCGGCTGGCCGGTCAGCCGTTCAACATAATGCGGGGGATTATACGACGCTCGCTGGGCAAGCCCACTGCACCTTCCCGGCGCGTAGTGCGGCTCGTATCGTATAATCCGCATTATGTCTTGCGCCCCCGCCATTGGCATCGCGGGTGAGGCGCGGTGCGCAAGGCTGTGCCTTCCGCTGTCGGCGGTGGTGTGCGTTCTTCGGCTTCCTGGCCGCCTTGTGTCGCCGGAAACACCGGCGTCGGCGTCGAGTCCAGACGTCATCCGATATCTCCCCCTTGCGTTATCCTCAACAGCCACCCCAAAGAAGAAGTCGGCCCGTCGGGCCTCCGCTGAAGGGCTTCATGCCCGCCCGCTGCATCTGTCCGTCACGGCTCGCAGTCGCAGGCTCCTTGCTCGTTCCCGTGCCGGCCAGCCTTCGCCCCCGCCCCGGTGTGGCGTGGTCATGCAGGTGCCTCTTCACCTTAACCGTCGGAGCCACAGAGCGCCGCAGGGCGTCGCTTGCGGACTCTGTGCCGTCCGCACCGGCAGACCCCGCGCCGGTGCCACAGGCAAGCTGTGGCCCCGTCACGGGTTGCGATGAAACCCCAAACCGAACCCCAACACCGGATGGCAGCGGCTGCCGCCGCTGCTATGATGCGTGGGTTGCAGGCGAAAGCCCCGGCAGGGCGGTAGCGTGTCGGGGGCCAAAACCGCGTATCGGGGCGTCGGTGTCCGGGTATCAAAACGCCTCAGGGAAAACCGGCTGTAACCGGCTGACTGCACAGGGAAAAAGTGGGTTCGGCGGCTGACTTCGCAACGGATGACGTTGTTATCGAGAATAACCATCTGAGCCAGCCTCAGCAGCAAAGCCGCAGCGAAGAGCTGGTTGCCTGTAACGGAAATGCCACCTGCCGTGCCGAGGTTAGGGAAAAATACGCGGCTGAGTACGACAAGTTACAGAATGAGATAGCGAATTGTTCCTCACCAGAACAGTGTGTTGCCCTGGCAAAAGAGTTAAAAGGATGGCAAGGGGATTACAGCGCTCGCATGACCGAGCTGGAAAATAAAGAGCGGAATGAGGGAATAAGTGCGCTGACTGAGGCGGAGGTTCAGGAATGGGCTAACCTGCGTGGTGCGATGTCGAATATTGATGCATCGCGCAATTTGTTGATGAACCGTGCTCAGTTGCTGGGGGGGTCTGAGGATACCTCGGCAGAAGTTGCCAATATCATGGGACATGCCGGAATCGCCAGTGCAGCGGGGATTGCAGGGGGCGTAAGTAAGGCTGGTTCTTCGGGTAAAGGGCAATCAGGAACAGGAAGCGCAATACCTGTTCCTGAGTCAGTAATCGCGTCAAATGGATTAAAATATAAATCTAATCCTAAGCATACTCTTGGTGGTGATGGAAACCGCCCTAACGCAGGAATTGAGCCGAAAGATTCATTGGATCTTTTTGCGCAATCTATTCCAAGTTCAAAGCAATATCCAAATAAAGAAGTTCGGTTCTCTGTGGATGGTCAAGGTAATGTTCATCGTTTTGAAGGGACTAATGGTGAATATCACTGGAATGGTAGTTCTGGTGATGAAAAAAATAAACTGACAGGTAAGCAGATACCAAGTGATATTCAGAAACAGTTGGGGGTTAGGATAAAATGATTTATGGTGATCCATTCTATTTTGCGCTCCAGTTCGACGTTATTGAACATTGGAGTTCTCCTGGTGATATTTGGAAAAATGGACTGTTTTCTTTGTATCTTGATGGAAGGAGGATCTTTGATGTTGTTGATGTATTTGAGTTAAAAACTACGTTTGGTTTTTATTCCAAGTCGCCCGTGGATGGGTTGATTGTTAATGATTTAATTGTGGATGCAGTAACCCTATATAGGAATGCAGAGAGTTATTTTACTGGCGACGGTGATGTTCTTATTGATGGGTTGTTTGATTTGACATGCACAGCTATGGGCGATAATGGATATTATCTTTATTTTATGAAAACGAGTTCTAATGATCGTTTGGTATGGAGTATTGATGATGGAAAAGAAATCAATGAGGTGCTTCTTCCATCAGGTACAATATGTAATGTAATTAATGAGCTACGAGATACTGACTTATAAAAAATCCCAGCCTCTGCGCCGGGATCTTTGTTTTTACCGGTCAGATCCTAATCTCCGCCTCAATCACCAGCCGCCCACGCTCGACGGTGACGATAACCGGCTGGCCGGTGTTAAAACCGAGGTCTTCCAGCCTGCGGCCCTTCAGCGTGAGTTGCGGCGGCGGGTTGCCAGAAAATACTTAAACCCCCGGACAGGAAATGTTTTGTGGCCACCGCCAGTGGGCCGTGTCCCCAAAACCACCCGGTCAGGGCGATGCCCGACCCCCTGCGCTAAAGCAAAAAAACCGGTGCTGGCCGGGGATAGAACGTGTAGTTACTCGGCGAACGTCAGGCCGCCGGGGTAATGCCTGATCCAGTTGGCGGCGGCAGTCGGGTCAATGCGTTCGATGCTAAAACACCTGCGCGTAACGTTGACGGGAATAAACCGTGCTGCGCCCGCTGCGGTTGCCGGGGAACATAGCTGATGGCGAGGCCGTAAGTCAGCGGCAGCATGGCATTTTACCGCGAGCAGCAGACCGGGCTGTTTGCCGGTCAGGGGGGCTACGACATTCATGTCGGCAACCACACCCAGTTGGACGGCGCGGTGATAGGCTCGACGGCCGGCGCGGATAAAAACCGGCTGGAGACGGGCACGCTGGGCTTTGGCAATATCGACAACCGGGCCGAGTTCTCGGTGTCGCACAGCGGCGGCGGGATAAGCCTGAGCACGGCCCCGGGGCTGATGGATGCGCTGAAGACGGCGGCGATGACCGCGCCATCGGCGCTGATGTCGCTGGGGCGGGGCGGCAATGCTGCCAGCACCACGTACGCGGCGGTGAGCGGGGGGCGCTGGTCATCCGCAATCCGGGCGGTCAGCAGCAGGACGTGGCGGGCCTGAGCCGGGATGCGGCGCACGCGGCGAACGGGCTGAGTCCGCTGTTTGACAAGGAGAAGGAGCAGCAGCGGCTGCAACTGGCGCAGTCGGTGGGGGCGCTGGGCGGCCAGGTGATGGAGGTGGTGCGCACGGCGGGGGACATCCGGGCGACGCAGGCGGCCGGGGGGCAGGTGGCGAAGCCGGATGAATCGACGCTAAAGACGGAAGAAGAGAAGGAAAAGGCGTGGGATAGTTACCGTAAGGCGCTGACGGACACGGCAGCGTACAAGGCGGTGATGGCGTCGTACGGCACGGGCAGCGACGTGCAGCGCGGGTTGCAGGCAGCAACGGCGGCGTTGCAGGCGCTGGCGGGCGGCGGCAACCTGCAACAGGCGCTGGCGGGGGCGTCGGCCCCGTATCTGGCGCAACTGGTGAAACAGGCGACGATGCCAGCGGACGAGAAGAACGCCACGGCCTCGGACATTGCGGCGAATGCGATGGGCCATGCGCTGGTGGGGGCGGTGGTGGCGCAGGTATCGGGCCGTGATGCGGTGGCGGGAGCCGCGGGCGCGGCGGGCGGCGAACTGGCGGCGCGGCTGCTTATCATGCAGGCGCTGTACCCGGGTCGTGACGGCAACACGCTGACGGAAACGGAGAAACAGTCGGTGAGTGCGCTGGCCTCGGTGGCAGCGGGCCTGGCGGCGGGGATAGCCTCAGGGAGTGTGGACGGCGCAGCCACGGGGGTACAGGCCGGGCGCAATGCGGTGGAGAATAACTTCCTGTCCAGCGATATGTATTCACTGGACAGAAAAGTGAAAGCGGCCAAAGAAAAGGGAGAGGATATAGCTCCCATTCTTGAAGCGGCGCGTAAGCAGGCAGAAAAAGACAGAGAGAAACAGATAGCATCCTGTCAGGACAACCCTGATACCTGTGCATTTGGCCGAGATGTCGCAAATGATGCGTATAATGCGTATCTTGAAAACGGGTTCTTACAGGGAATCGACTCGGATGTTGCCCGGTTTGTCCAGCAGGAAACGGCGAAAGATAATGCGGTCATAGACCAATATGCCAGTGAGTTTGGTAAAGGTATGGCGGTTGCATCCGAGGGTGCAGCGTGGCTTGCTGGGGCCGGGGTTGGTGTCGCTTTACCGGGTAAAGCAGGTGGTTCAGCCAGAGATTCAAAATTAAGCCAATCTAAAATAAATGAGATTGTTAACACTCCTAAAGGACAGCGGCCTGAACCATCAACATACATGTCAAAAGCTGAAATAGATTCGCATTTGGCTAAGTTTGACGATGGGGCAGTGAGATTTGCCTCAATGGATGATGTGAAAAAGTATGGAACTCTTGGTCCTGATAGTGGTTTTGTGATGCCTAAATCTGAGTTCGACAAATTGATAAAAGAATCAAGTGGTAATCTCAGGGTTGTAGAGCAAAAACTGGGATTGGAATCTGGTTACTTAGGTAATTCAAATACGGGTATCTTTTATATTCAGAAACAAGATCTTAAGAACTTGAAAATCCCATCAGGGAACGAACCTGGCGCAAATCAGTTTTGGTTGCCTGGAGGAAAGACATCAGGTGGTATTTCTGAGGCTGTAATGGATTTTTCACACAAACCAAATGCTCAGTTGATTGATTTGAATAAATACAATGGTGGTAAGTGAAATGAATGATATGGATAAATACTACACAATGAAATCATTTTCATATCCTGAAAAGACTCCGTTGGCAGATGGCGAGTTCTCAACCGAGAATTGGTGGAGAGTAAGGAAATTAAATGATTATCAGTATATTTTTTTCTGTTTATCAGGAACTCAGGGAACTGAAGAACAGAAAGTGGAAATTACAGAGAGCGAATATAATCAGTTAATTAATGGTGATTTAACAGCAAATGATATTTGTTTGAAATATAAAATTGGTTAATAGGGAGGGGGCTATACGAATGCTGTAAATAATTCTGTGTAGCAGAGACTGTAATTAAAATTGTGTAATTGCCTGTTTTTGATATGTTCACTCCAACAGCGGAGACAGGCAAAGTATGGACGAAAAGACACTCAAAGCCCTTGCGGCTGAACTGGCTAAAGGCCTTAAAACGCAAGCAGACCTCAACCAGTTTTCACGTATGCTGACCAAACTCACCGTCGAAACAGCACTCAATGCTGAGCTGACTGACCATCTCGGGTATGAGAAAAATGCGCCTAAAAAAGGGTCTAATACCCGTAATGGCTACTCGTCAAAAACGCTGCTTTGCGATGACGGCGAGATTGAGCTCAGCACGCCGCGTGACCGCGAAAATACCTTTGAACCTCAGCTAATCAAGAAAAACCAGACGCGTATCACCCAGATGGACAGCCAGATTTTATCCCTGTACGCCAAAGGCATGACGACCCGCGAAATCGTCGCTACGTTCCAGGAAATGTACGATGCGGATGTGTCACCCTCGCTGATATCCAAAGTCACCGATGCGGTTAAAGAGCAGGTGGCAGAATGGCAAAGCCGCCCACTGGATGCGCTCTATCCCATTGTTTATCTTGACTGTATTGTTGTCAAAGTCCGACAAAACGGCAGTGTGATAAACAAGTCGGTCTTTCTGGCGCTGGCTATCAACACCGAAGGCCGAAAAGAACTGCTGGGGATGTGGCTGGCCGAAAACGAAGGGGCGAAGTTCTGGCTGAATGTGCTGACCGAACTGAAGAACCGGGGACTTCAGGATATCCTGATAGCCTGCGTCGACGGCCTGAAAGGTTTCCCGGATGCGATAAACAGCGTGTATCCGCAGGCCCACATCCAGCTCTGCATTATCCATATGGTGCGCAACAGCCTGAAATACGTGTCGTGGAAGGATTACAAAGGGGTGACCAGCGGGTTGAAAGCGGTATATCGTGCCCCCACAGAGGAAGCGGCGCTAATGGCGCTGGAGGATTTCGCAGCGGTCTGGGATGAAAAATACCCGCAAATCAGTAAAAGCTGGCGTACACACTGGGAAAATCTCAATACGTTTTTTGGCTACCCGCCCGACATCCGTAAAGCCATCTACACGACGAATGCCATTGAATCACTGAACAGCGTTATCCGCCAGGCGATAAAGAAACGCAACGTATTCCCAACGGACGACTCGGTGCGGAAGGTGATTTATCTGGCGATACAGTCGGCCTCGAAAAAATGGAGTATGCCGATCCAGAACTGGCGGCTGGCAATGAGCCGTTTTATTATCGAGTTCGGTGATCGCTCAGCCGGTCACCGGACTCGATAATAAAACGGGATCGTCATTTTTACCAGTTAGATCCTCAGCGCCGCCTCAATCACCAGCCACCCGCGCCAGACGGTGACGATAACCGGCTGCCCGGTGTTAAAACCGAGATCTTCCAGCCAGCGGCCCTTGACGGTGAGTTGCGGCGGCGGGGTGCCACCCGCTGTTACCGCGTTAACTCATTGTTATCCCTCCATCTTAATCCATCTTAAATGACGCTGAGGTGTGTGGTGCTGCATGACCAAATGACAAGGTCATTGGACACTATCTGACCATAAATCATTATCAATAAGTTGGAGACATCGTACGTTAACCATTTATTGGCTATGCAAAGCCAATAACAGTATTTGTTTTGTTGGTGAGTCACGCATAAAAATTGAGGAAACAATTTATCCAAATCTATAGCGTGTATTTGAGAGGAAAACATTATGTCGGAGTTAGGAGAATTAATGTTTATTTCTCAAAGAGATAATCATTGGCATCTTGATGGGGTCGTTGACGGATTACGTCGAGTCCGTCAGCAATGGCGTGACAGTTTTTCTCAGAGTGATTATCAGAATAAGCGGTTACTGCCTTCAAAACAGAATGTCCATAGCGTTGTTGATACGTTGATTAAAGTATTGTATCCCATGCGATTGGGATCCACCGATTTGCGTAAAGAGGGTGAAGATTACTACGTTGGCTATCTGCTAGGGACGGCGCTTGATGCGCTTTCGCAAGAGGCCGCATTTGAATTGCACTACCTTGCAGGCACCCCAACTCCCCATGGCGTCAGCTCACCTGAATGGCAGGAAGCAGAACAGCGTATTCGCAAGTTCGCCACGCGTTTGCCTGCGGTTCGAAAACGTTTGGACAGCGACATTCAGGCTGCATATCAGGGTGACCCTTCTGCACGAAGCCGAGATGAAGTGCTGCTGTGCTACCCTGGTATTCATGCAGTGATGCATTACCGGCTGGCCCATGAATTGTATCAATTGGGGTTCCCTTTATTGGCGCGAATCGTGACGGAAAAGGCGCATAGCGAAACCGGCATTGATATCCACCCTGGAGCGCAAATCAGTGAAGGTTTTTTTATCGATCACGGTACTGGCGTAGTGATAGGCGAGACGGCGATTATCGGCAAACGCGTGCGGCTTTATCAGGCTGTCACGCTCGGTGCTAAACGCTTTGCCACGGATAATGACGGCCAGTTGCAAAAGAACTATCCCCGTCATCCGATAGTGGAAGACGATGTGGTGATTTATGCCGGTGCCACGATATTAGGCCGGATTACTATTGGTGCGCGTTCCAGCATTGGCGGCAACGTTTGGCTGACGCAGGATGTTTTGCCGGATAGCAATGTGCGTCAGGCGAGGGTGTTGCATACCCAATATCAAGATGGCGATGGCATTTAAAGCGTTATTCCATGAAGTCGTATTTTGCGCAGTAAAATGATAGTCAGCGAAAAAAGTTATTCTTTAATTCGGTATGGATTATGAAAAAATAATAAACCACCGTTGGTCTAATTATATCGTTCATTATTTTTAAAATCATTTATCCAATAATAATCATGCACCCTGCATATGGATGTAATCATGACTATTCTTGATAAGGTGGGTAATACGCCATTAATTGCCTTGCCCTTATTTTCTAATGTTGCGCCCGGGGTATCGTTATGGGCGAAAGCGGAGTTTATGAACCCCAGCGGTTCGGTAAAAGATCGTGCGGCAAGAGCCATGGTGCTGGAGGGCATTGCGCGTGGCGCGCTGACGCCAGAAAAAACCATCATTGATGCGACCAGCGGTAATACGGGCATTGCTTATGCCATGATCGGTGCAGCGTTGGGCTATAAGGTGGTGCTGTATATGCCGCAGAACACCAGCGCAGAACGTAAACAGATCATTCGCCACTATGGTGCAGTGATTGTAGAAACCGATCCGCTAGAAGGGTCTGATGGCGCTTATCTGGCGGTTAAAGCTCTGGTCGCATCCGATCCGGCGCGCTATTTCTATCCTGACCAATACAACAACCCGGTCAATCCTGCGACTCATTTTGCCTCCACGGGAGTGGAGATCTGGCAACAGACGCAGCAGCGCGTCACTCACTTTATTGCCGGTATGGGCACTTCTGGCAGTTTTGTCGGCATTGCCCAGCGGCTCAAGCAGGAAAACCCGCGGGTGCAAACGCTTGCTGTGCAGCCCGCCTCGCCGTTTCACGGTATTGAAGGCACCAAGCACATGGCGAGCAGCATCAAGCCCGGCATTCTGGATGAAACCTTACAAGATGGCGTCATCACCGTCACCACCGAAGAGGCTTACGCCACCACGCGGCGATTGGCTCGCCGGGCGGGCGTTTTTGTCGGGGTTTCCTCCGGCGCTAATGTCGCGGCGGCCGCCAAACTGGCAAGCACGTTACCCGCTGGCGCGGTGGTGGTGACGCTTTTGTGCGACACCGGCTCCCGCTACCTTGCAGACCCTTTTTGGAATGAAACCGATGATTGAGTTAACCACTGATATTGCGCATCAGATTAGGCAAGAAGGTGAAAAAGCCTATCCCAATGAGTGCTGCGGCGCTCTGTTGGGCCATTTTTCAACCAATGGGGATGCCCGGGTCACTGCAATTTTACCCATCGTAAATGCGCGGGAATCCGAAGAGCAATACCACCGCTTTGTGATAACCGCCGACGACTCATTGCGGGCTGAACGCACGGCATTGGCGCAGGGCGTTGATGTGGTGGGTTTTTACCACTCGCATCCCGATCATCCTGCCATTCCGTCCGGGTATGACCGTGAGCACGCTCTGCCTTTTTACGCCTACATCATTGTGGCGGTTGCCGAACGGCAGGCTGGGGATCTGACCAGCTGGCGATTGACGCCGAACAGACAACATTTTGAACAGGAGCGTGTGCAAACGGTGCCGTGACATGACGCGCCGAACAGCGAAGACACGCTTTTATCACCCTATAGAACAGACAGAGAGAGAAGCAATGGCAGCCACATTATTAATTCCTACTGCATTACGTGCGTTTACCGAGGGACAGGGCAAAGTCAGTCTGGAAGGCAGCACTGTCGGCCAACTGGTTGCAGCACTGGCAACGCGTTACCCCGATATTCAGCAGCATCTGTATGACGAGACAGGTGAACTGCGCACGTTTATCAACCTGTATGTGGGCGACACCAATATTAAACACAGTGGTGGTCTGGCAACGCCAATCAATTCGGGCGATGAAGTGTTACTGGTGCCCGCCATTGCCGGTGGTACAGAGGCGATGGTATGAGTACACCGAGCATCATTCCTGACGACCGCCTGGCTACGCTATCTCATGCTGAGATAGCTCGCTACAGCCGCCATTTATTGCTGCCGGAAGTGGGATTAGAGGGACAACAGCGACTGAAAAGCGCGAAGGTGCTGTTGGTTGGCACCGGTGGATTAGGCGCGCCGGTTGCGCTTTATCTGGCCGCAGCAGGCGTTGGCACATTAGGGATTGTGGATTTTGATTTCGTTGAGGTTTCTAACCTGCAACGCCAGATTATTCATACCACTAAAGACATCGATCGCCCGAAAGTGGCTTCAGCCAAAGACAAAATCAAAGCCATCAACCCTGATATTCAGGTTGTGACTTACAACACCTCGCTGAACAGTAAAAATGCGCTCGATATTATTCGGGAGTACGACATTGTTGTTGATGGCACCGATAACTATCCCACCCGATATCTGATCAACGATGCGTGCGTACTGTCAGGCAAACCCACGGTTTATGGTTCCATTTTCCAGTTCGAAGGGCAGGCCAGCGTGTTTTATGCCAAAGCTGGCCCGTGCTACCGCTGCCTGTATCCAGCACCGCCGCCTCCAGGGCTAGTGCCTTCCTGCTCCGAGGGCGGTGTGGTGGGGGTACTGCCCGGCATTGTCGGTACTATTCAGGCCGCCGAGGTGATCAAACTGATTGTTGGCGGTAGCGATAGCCTGATAGGTCGCCTGTTGCTGCTGGATGTGTGGCAGATGAAACAGCGTGAATTGCGGCTGGAGAAAGATCCCGGTTGCCCGGTGTGCGGCGAGCATCCAACTATTCACGAACTGATCGATTATGAGGAGTTTTGCGGCCTTAAACCCTCAAACGAAGAAGTACCTATCGAGAGCGTCACCGCGAAGGAGCTACAGGTGTGGCTGGAATCGGGTAAACCCGTTCAACTGATTGATATCCGTGAGCCTCACGAGCGGGCGATTGTGAAATTTCCTCAGGCTAAGGTGATGCCACTCGGTCAAATCGTGCGACGTATTGATGAATTCGATCCTGCGGTAGAGGCGGTTTTCCTCTGCAAGATTGGGCAGCGCAGTATTTTCGCCATCCGTGCGCTTCAGCGTGCTGGCTATACAGGCCGCGTGTTGAATTTGAAAGATGGTATTAACGCTTGGGCGCGGGAAGTGGATCCCCGTTTGCCTCAGTACTGAGAGTCATCCTCTTTATTTTCGGAAAATAAGACAAAGGTATCATCATGGCAGAACAAAAAATCATTAATGCATTGGGACGCGAAGCCGCTTATCAACTGGCTAACGTCACCAAAACCGCACCGCAATTTGGGGCAATTACGCCACGCTGGGTAAGCCGTTTCCTCGATTATAAAGGGTTGGAGTCTGGCATTTATCGCGTTAACAAAGTGGTGGAGGGGGATACGCCGCTGGATGTGCTGTGCAGCCAGGACCCCACCCGCATTGAGATCCCGAAAGGTTATATTGAATACCAGACACAGCCGCGTGAATATCAGTTGGACTCGATTGCCACCATCGTTAACGTCGATACCAAGATTGCCGATCTCTACAGTTCACCGTTCGATCAGGCGTCAGAACAGATTGCACTGGCGATTGAGAGTCTCAGGGAGCGTCAGGAAAGCCAATTGATCAATAATGATGACTACGGATTATTGAATAATATCGCTGAATCGCAGCGCATTCAGACACGTAACGGACGCCCAACGCCAGATGATCTGGATGAGTTGATCTCCAGGGTGTGGAAAGAACCTTCTTTCTTCCTGGCGCATCCGCGTGCGATTGCCGCATTTCAGCGTGAGGCCACGCGTCGTGGTGTGCCGCCAGTTACCGCTAACCTGCATGGCGGTACCTTTATTTTATGGCGCGGCATCCCGCTGATCCCTTCTGACAAGCTGTTTGTTGACGGTTTAAAGAACCCGAAAGGCAAGGGGGGGAAAACCAATATCCTGCTGATTCGCTCTGGTGAGGCCAAGCGTGGTGTATTGGGGCTTTATCAATCCGGGTTGCCCAACGAGCAATCGCGTGGGCTGTCAGTGCGCTTTCGTGGCATCGATGACAACGGTGTGGCTTCCTACCTGCTCTCACTTTATTGCTCTGCGGCGATTTTGGCGGATGATGCGATCGCCGTGCTGGAGGACGTTGAAGTGGGTGAATACTATGACTATCAATAACCGGACTATCAATAACCGCACTCTGACACCACCGGGCTTGCCCGATGCATGGTCAGGGAATTTGGAGCACCGTCCCTCGGCACGGGATTATGGATTGCCTGATGAGCGCGATCTGTTGGCGCTGTTGGGCAGCGCAACGCCTGTCTCGCGTGATAGTGACCCTGCTTATACGCCGCGCGTAGTGCCTTTGGGCCAAGCGAGTGCGCCATCGGGTGCGCTTGCCGCCGCCACGGCGGGAACATCATCACTCTGGACTCCCGCACCGTTGGCGCGAGTCGGTCAGGTGCCGGTGGAACGTATCCGCGCGGATTTTCCCATTTTATCTGAACAGGTGGACGGCAAACCGCTGGTATGGTTAGACAATGCTGCCACCACACAGCGGCCACGTCAGGTGATTGAGCGTATTAGCCACTATTACCTGCATGAAAACTCTAACGTGCACCGCGCAGCGCACGTCTTGGCTGCCCGCTCCACGGATGCTTATGAAGCATCGCGCGAAAAAATAGCGCGTTTTCTCGGGGCTCCGGGGCCAGAGAACATTGTCTTTGTGCGTGGCACCACGGAAGGCATTAACCTGATTGCGCACAGCTACGTGAAACCGCTGCTGCGCCCGGGGATGGAAATCATCCTCACGCTGCTGGAGCATCACGCCAATATTGTGCCGTGGCAGTTGGTGGCGCAAGAAACGGGGGCGGTTGTCCGTGTCGCACCGGTTGATGAACACGGCCAACTGATCGTCGAGGAGTATGCGCGTCTGTTTAACGACAGAACCCGGTTTGTTTCGGCAACGCATGTTTCTAATGCACTGGGAACGGTGACGCCAATTCAGGAACTGGTGGCGATTGCACACCGCTTTGGGGTGCGTATCGCCATTGACGGCGCGCAATCTGTCTCACATATCCCCGTGAATGTCACGGCGCTGGATGCCGACTTTTTCGTGTTTTCCGGCCATAAGATCTTCGGCCCCACCGGGATCGGCGTGGTGTATGGCAAGCAAGAGGTGTGGGACGAGGCGCAACCCTATCAGGGCGGCGGCAACATGATCGCCGATGTGACGTTTGAACTGACGCGCTATCAACCTGCTCCGAACAAGTTCGAGGCAGGCACCGGTAACATTGCGGATGCCGTGGGGCTGGGGGCCGCTATCGATTATGTGACGACGCTTGGGATCGAAAATATCGCCCAGTACGAACATGCACTGCTGGAATACGGTATCGAAAAGCTGTCGCGCATTCCTGGTTTGACGCTGGTTGGCACCGCAGCGCAGAAGACTAGTGTGCTGTCGTTTGTGTTGGCGGGTCATGAGAATGAGGCCGTCGGGCGTCATCTCAGTCAAGCTGGGATCGCGGTACGCTCAGGGCACCATTGCGCGCAGCCCATTTTGCGTCATTTTGGTCATGAAGGAACCGTAAGACCCTCTCTGGCTTTTTACAATACGCCGCAAGAAATTGATTTTCTGGCAGAGAGCATTACCCAATTGGTTGCGCGCTAGTCTGCGCGCGCGACGTCCCTTTATCCCCCGGCTTAAGTCGGGGATCACTTGTTAGAATGGATATTCTCCGCCAAATAGTGGACAGGTAACGATTCAATCCGGTCAGCTAGCGCCGGTATCGGAAAACCTGCTGATGCAGAGCTTGAGTATGTCTTAAAGCTTTCTTTGCAAGCAGAAGATAAGGCGCAGATTTCAATGCGGCATGCGTGGGGCAGAGACAAAAAAAGTTCGCCTGAGCGAACTTTTATGCGTGGCAAAATCAATATCTAACTGTTTGACTTTACTCTTAAAGTGGCGGTGAGGGAGGGATTCGAACCCTCGATACGTTTTCACGTATACACACTTTCCAGGCGTGCTCCTTCAGCCACTCGGACACCTCACCGGACGTTGCCTGTCAGGGCAACGGGGCGCTACTCTAGGGAAAATTGGGTGCAGCGTCAATACACTTTTTCATAAAAATGCGCGTTTAGCTAAAGTTAGCGCAATTTGCTGTTTTTCTCACCATTTACTGTCTTTTTCGATACCGGGAATATCGATATGGCAACCCGCACGGTGTGTTGTCCGGGGGTTAATTTCTGGTGACGGCGTTGCCTCACTGGCTGCCTCCAGAGAGGATAAATGCTATGCTGCCTTATTAATGCGAGTCAGGAGAAGCCATGTATCCCGTTGATTTACACATGCATACGGTTGCCAGTACGCATGCTTATAGCACCCTGCATGATTATGTGGTGCAAGCGAAAGCCCGCCAGATTCAACTTATTGCGATTACCGATCACGGCCCGGATATGGCTGATGCACCGCATTACTGGCATTTTATCAATATGCGGGTGTGGCCTCGCGCGGTTGACGGTGTAGGTATTTTGCGTGGTATTGAGGCCAATATCAAAAACCGGGCCGGGGATATTGATTGTACCGGCCCGATGCTCGATGGCCTGGATTTGGTGATAGCCGGTTTCCATGAGCCGGTGTTCGCACCGCAAGACAGAGACACCCATACTGAAGCGATGATCGCGGCTATGGCACAGGGTGCCGTGCACATTATCAGTCACCCCGGTAACCCCAAATTTCCCATTGATATTCAGGCTGTTGCTCAGGCCGCTGCAAAATACCAGGTGGCGCTGGAACTGAATAATTCTTCATTTGCCCATTCCCGCAAAGGCAGCGAGGCGAATTGCCTGGCCGTTGCTCAGGCGGTGCGTGATGCGGGCGGGTATCTGGCATTAGGATCGGATTCCCATGTTGCCTGGTCATTAGGGGAATTTCCTCACTGTGAGCGAATTTTGCAGGACGTTGATTTTCCCGAGGATCGCGTGTTGAATGTCAGCCCGCGTCGGGTGCTGGATTTTCTGGAACGGCGCGGTAAACCCGCTATCGCTGAGTTTGCGAATTGGTGACGGTGCTGTTTGGCCCGTCATCGCCCATACCCAAAGGGATGCAGAATATGTCCCTGTTGACAGGTAGATAACATGAATGAATTTTCTATGGTGTGCCGTATTCTCGGCACCCTGTTTAACCGCCCGCCGCAAGACCCGTTGCTGGAGCCGCTGCTGAATCTGATTAGTCAGGGCAAGCTGGCGCAGCAGTGGCCGCTGGCTCAGGATGAACTGATGGCTCGCTGGCAGCGCAGTGTCGATGTTCCGGCGCTTCAGGCCGATTATGATGCGTTGTTTGGTGCCGCTCCGGCAGTACCACCACGGCGTGGCGACTGGCTGGAGGAGGCACCGGAAACCGAGGTACGCACCTTTTTACAACAGCGTGGCATGCCGTTAGGCGAGGGGCCGGCTGACAAGTTCGGTTCATTGCTGCTGGCGGCATCCTGGCTTGAGGATCAGGCTCAGGAAGATGAAACCGCAGCACAGTCGGCGCTGTTTGACGACTATGTGTTGACCTGGAGCGATCGCTTTCTCGGTAAGCTGGAAAGTCATGCCACAACGCCGTTCTATCGGACGCTTGCGATAATTTGTCGTGAAGCGCTGGAGGCAATGCGTGATGAGCTGGCAGAAGCTGATGCTGATGAAGGGAACGATGACGCAGAGTCTGCCTGAATGTCCATACCGGGCAGCATCGCTGCCCTTTGGTTTATCAGCACCGTTAATCCGTCAGCATGATAACTAACTGGCCGGGTTTGACATCAATGCCTTTGGCGAGTTTTCTGGCCAGTGCCTCTTTACTGCTGTGCTCGGGGCTGAGCACATAGGCCGGTTTCTGGTCAAAATAGCCGGTGAGTGACGATCTCAGGTAGGGTATTAGCGTTTGCAATACGGTTTGTAGCGCTTGTGGCTGAACGCTGTAGTCCACCAGCTCCATCTCTTTTAGGTAGATAGCACCGTTTTGCTTATCAAAAACCGGTTGGGCTTTTAGCGTGAGTTTTAGTGCTGCCTGCTGTGAACCCAGCAATGAATGGAGATCGACATTCGCATCGCTACTGAGTGTGACTTTTCCCGGTTCGGTGCGGCCAATCTGACTTGAGAGATGGGTGAGGGTAATTTTTGCATCCATCACGCCCTGCACCCCCAGCGTTTTCTGATAATCATTATGCTGTTGCAGATACTGATTAATTTCCTGCTCGCTCAGGCTGTATTGCGTCAGTGGGCCACAGCCACCAAGTAGCAAGATGCTGAATAAGAGCAACGCGGCCATGACCGGATTTCTCATTGTGCTAACCTCTTGTTTTCATAATGCCCTCAGGATGAGGGCGTCGGCAGGGTGCGATATTTCGGGGGGCGCGCCAATCGGAAAAGACTTAAACCCCGCTGGCGGCGTAGAGGATTACTGCGCCTGCTCCAGCAGCAGGTCTACCTTTGTCTGTCGGGAAAGTGTGTCGCAATAGGTAGCAACGGCGGCAGGCACGTTGACATCTGCCACAATGGTCAGCGAGCGCAACAGCGCGAACAGGTGAATGTCATCCAGCGATAACGTACCGTTACAGGCGTCAGGTGAGGCAATCAGTGAGTCCAGTTGCTGTAAATCGGCTTCCAGTTGGCTTATCAGCTCAGCGCTTTGGGCGAGCAGATCATCGAAACGGGCCAATTTGCCCCTCTTTTTATGGACAAAATAGTGACGGCCGGCGTCGGTTTTGAACTCTTCGAAATCGGCACGCGCAAAGCGCGGGATTAACAGGCGTGGCGCGTAATCATAAACACGGCGGATCCAGGCCTCGATAGCCGGGTTCGTCGGGCCGGTCAGTTGTGGTTTGCCATCCAGCGCATCGATGTATTGCACAATATCCAGGCTTTCCGGCATGTAGCTGCCATCCTCTTTTTGCAGGATTGGCACCATTTTTTGTCCGACCATCGCGATAGGGGTGGCTTCGTCATCGTTAGATAACACCTGTAATTCCACTGGCAGATGTTTCAGGCCGAAAATCATGCGGGCTTTTACACAAAAAGGGCAGTGGTCATAAACAAACAGTTTCATTCTGATTCCTTAACGTCAGGCAATAGCAGGACGTCATTATATCGGGTGGAATTATCTTGCGATAAGCGCAATACGTCTATGTAGCAAATCGCGGTGTGTATCGGGAAACAGGTCAATGCTCGCTCACCATAGCCGGGGCTGAGCGATGCAGGTAAAACTGCCAATAAAGTGCCGCCAGCGTCAACATGCCAATAATACTGAGCATGAACCACGGTAAGGTGGGTTGGCCGAGGGCTTTTCCGGTATCAAACAACCAGCCGCCGCCGCTGTAACCAAGCGCGCCGCCCAGCGCCAGCCCCATACGGCTAAAGCCCATATAGCTGCCCCGTGCCCGGGCATCCGCCAGCGACGCGCCCAGCGTTTCACGCGCGGGTTCGGCAATGATAGAGCCGATATAAAACAGGCCAATCAGCATCAGCAGCGACGACAAACTGTTCATCACTCCCATCGGCAGCAGGCTAATTGTCATGATGAATAAACCAAACATCAGCCGCTGTTCCAGACGGTAGCGTTTTTCACTCCAGCGGGCGATGGGGTAGAGCAGCAGCAAGGAGAGCGAGGCCTCAATGGCATACATCCATTTTACCGCCGACGGACTGCCCGCCAGCTCATTGACCATAATCGGCATCATCAGTAACACCTGAACACCCAGCATAAAATAACCAGTCAGGGTCAGGACATACACCACAAAACGGCGATCGCGCATCACGCGCAGCAACCCTTCACGGATAGGGGTGCGGACAGTAGAAATGCGGTAGGCTGGCAGCAGCAGTGCGTTGAGCAACGCGGCCAGAACGAACACTGCCGCACCGGCCCAGCAGACAACGGAAAAGTTATATTGCATCAGTGCGCTGCCGATAAGCGCACCGATTACGGCTCCGGCGTTATCCTGCATCATCAATAGTGAAAAGAAGCGGCTGCGCTCGTGCGGGCGCGTCAACTTGATGACGATGGCGTTGCGCGGCGGCTCAAACAACGTGCCGCCGAGTGCTGAGAGCACGCAAGAGAGCATCAGAATCAGTGGCGTGGTTGCCAGCGCCATTAACACAAACCCCAGCGCGCGCAACAGCATGCCTGCAACAATCATCGGTTTTGCACCAAAACGGTCTGCAATGGCACCACCGAAAATACCCAATCCTTGCTGGGTCAACTGGCGCAGGCCAAGCGCAATCCCTACGGTGAGGGCCGCCCAGCCCATTTGATCCACAAAGCGGATAGAGATAAGCGGGAAAACGACAAAAAAACCTAAAACCACCAGCATGTTATCCAGCAGCAGAAAATATTTACCCAGGCTGCGTGCCTGTGCCATCAATGACATGTTTCACCACGAGGAATGAAGGAAAGGAAGACAACCTGCCTATTCTCGCGCTGAATCGCTCAGGGTGATAGTGAGTTCACATAATAAATTTTTTTATCGTCCAACTGTTATCTGGCAAGCAGATCGTGAAAAAAATCCGTATGGGCGTGTTGATTGGGCAATAACTCGGCAGTGACGGTTTTACGCTATGGAATTTATGTGGTTATAGTAAGCAGAACAGTAAATTAACCACGGTCATGGCTGCGTGGGTGGTAGCCATGACGTTATGCATAAAATTTATTTATCGAACAACCGTCACCTGAAGGGGGAAGCCATGTTTGGCTATCGTTCAACGACACCCAGAGTCTGCCTGACGACAGACCGGCTGGTGGTCCGTCTGGCGCATGAACGCGATGCCTGGCGTCTGGCTGAGTACTATGCGGAAAACCGTGATTTTTTAAAACCCTGGGAGCCGGTGCGTGATGCCAGCCACTGCTATCCTTCGGGCTGGCAGGCCCGGCTGAGTGTCATTACCGATATGCACAAACAGGGCAGTGCCTACTATTTTCTGCTGCTGGATAAGGATGAAAACGACGTTCGGGGGGTGGCTAATTTCAGTAATGTCCTGCGGGGGTCTTTTCACGCGTGTTATCTCGGTTATTCACTGGGTGAAAAATGGCAGGGGCAAGGTTTGATGTATGAAGCCTTGCAATCGGCGTTGCGTTATATGCAGCGTCAACAGCATATGCATCGTATTATGGCCAACTACATGCCGCACAATCACCGCAGCGGAGATTTGCTGGCCCGCCTTGGTTTTGAAAAAGAGGGCTATGCCAAAAATTATCTGCTTATCGATGGTAAATGGCAGGATCATGTGCTGACTGCCTTAACCAATAATGAATGGACGCCAATGCGCTAATGCTAATTACCGGGAGAGCCGTGCCATGAAATACCTATTCACACCGCAGGAAGCGCGTATTATTGGCTGCTTGCTGGAAAAGCAGGCTACGACACCGGATCAGTATCCGATGTCACTTAATGGCCTGACCAGTGCCTGCAACCAGAAAACCAACCGGGAACCGGTGATGGATTTGAGCGAAAGCGATGTCCAGCAAACGCTTGATTTACTGGTAAAACGGCATTTTTTGCGTACTGTCAGCGGGTTTGGCAACCGGGTGATGAAATACGAACACCGCTTTTGCAATTCTGAATTTGGCGACCTGAAGTTTTCTGCCGCTGAACTGGCACTGGTCACCACACTGCTGCTGCGTGGTGCACAAACGCCGGGGGAATTGCGCACCCGAGCGGCGCGTTTGTACGAGTTTTCGGATGTCACGGATGTTGAGAACGTATTACAGCAATTGCAACAGCGTGAGGATGGGCCCTTTGTGGTGCGTCTGGCCCGTGAACCGGGGAAACGCGAGAGTCGGTTTATGCATTTGTTTAGCGGGGACGTGACGGCAGGAGAGGTCATTGGTAGTGATACGCAAGAGCTGACTCACACGGATGAACGCGTGTCAGCGGAGGCTCTGGTGGCGCGGGTCGCGGCCCTTGAGCTGGAGGTGGCTGAACTGCGGTCGCAACTGGCGGTGCTATCTGCCAGCCCCCCCCATGCTGACTGAAGCCCGAAGCTGATTGCGTCGTCGCACCAGGCTTTGCCTGGGCATGGCTTCGTTAGTGTGGTGATGGTGCCACTGAGAAAATGCTGAAAAAAACAGCGCCTGCAAAGGCGCTGTGTGGCTATTCGCCGGGCAATGGTCTAGGCTGTGCCGCGGCAGCCAGACTCGGGTGACGCTGCGGTATCACATGATGTTATCGCATTAACCCACATTCACTGTGCTGGCGTAAATGTTGCAGGCAGTGGGTATCCGCCCGACCGGGCGATCCTGGGTTTTCCGCCGCTATTATCCTTTCATTTCATTCCTGAGCTGAATAATCGAATGAATCTACTGAAATCACTGGCTGCGGTCAGTTCTATGACGCTGCTTTCCCGGGTGCTGGGATTTATGCGTGATGCGATTGTGGCGCGCGTATTCGGTGCCGGTATGGCAACAGATGCCTTCTTTGTGGCCTTCAAATTGCCCAACTTGCTCCGGCGCATTTTTGCCGAAGGCGCATTTTCTCAGGCGTTCGTTCCTATTCTGGCGGAGTACAAAAACCAGCAGGGTGAAGAGGCAACCCGCACCTTTCTGGCGTATGTCTCAGGGATGTTGACACTGGTGTTAGCGCTGGTGACCGTCGGCGGAATGCTGGCCGCGCCTTGGGTGATTATGGTAACGGCCCCCGGCTTTGCCTCGACGCCGGAGCGCTTTGAGCTGACCTCTGCGCTGTTGCGTATCACGTTTCCTTATATTTTGCTTATCTCGCTGACGTCCATGGTTGGGTCGGTGCTTAATACCTGGAATCGTTTCTCGGTGCCAGCGTTTGCACCGACGCTGCTTAATATCAGTATGATAGGCTTTGCCTTGCTGGGCGCACGCTGGTTCAACCCGCCGGTGATGGCGTTAGGCTGGGCGGTGGTGGTCGGGGGATATTTACAGCTCGGTTATCAGCTTCCTCATCTCAAGAAAATCGGCATGCTGGTACTGCCACGACTTCGCTTTCGCGACCCCAGCGTCAGCCGGGTGATGAAATTGATGGCCCCGGCGATTCTCGGCGTTTCGGTCAGCCAGATTTCGCTTATCATTAACACGATCTTTGCCTCATTTCTCAGCCAGGGCGCGGTGTCGTGGATGTATTACGCCGACCGGCTGATGGAGTTCCCCTCGGGCGTGCTGGGCGTGGCACTCGGCACCATTTTGCTGCCATCACTCTCAAAAAGCGTGGCCAGCGGCGATGCGCAGGAGTATTCCCGCTTGCTGGACTGGGGGTTGCGTTTGTGTTTTCTGCTGGCACTACCGGCAACGGTCGCGCTCGGTTTGCTGGCCAAACCGCTGACGGTGGCATTGTTCCAGTATGGTAAATTCAGCGCATTTGATGCACTGATGACGCAGCGGGCGCTGGTGGCTTACTCCATCGGCCTGATGGGGTTGATTTTGGTGAAAGTGCTGGTGCCGGGTTTCTACGCCCGGCAGGATATTAAAACGCCGGTAAAAATAGCCATGGTTACCCTGACCCTGACCCAATTGATGAACCTGGCGTTTATCGGCCCGTTGCAACATGCGGGGCTGTCACTATCAATCGGGCTGGCCTCGTGTATTAATGCCGGTTTGCTGTTTTGGCAGTTACGCCGTCAACAGCTGTTCGTGCCACAGGCTGGCTGGCGGGTATTTCTGGCGAAACTGATAGCGGCGGTGGTGGTGATGGCACTGGTGCTGATAGCGCTATGCCAGTGGATGCCTGACTGGGACACTGGCAATATGACCATGCGGTTGCTGCGTTTAGCGGTGGTGGTGGTGGCCGGGGCGGGCAGCTATTTCGCGGTGCTGGCGCTGCTGGGGTTTCGTGCGAAAGATTTCTCACGCCGCAGTCTATAGCCAGTCAGGCACCGGGTTAGCGCCAGACGCTCACCGCGGTATTTTTTATTATGCGCGTTCTCAATAAAGACAAAAAAGCCAGCCTGTTATCAGGCTGGCTTTTGACGTTTATGCCGTCCATCAGGTGTGATGGACAATAGTCATCGGGATGTGTGGTATTACATTTTTTCAACCGTCTGAATACCGAGGGTATCCAGGCCGGTTTTCAGGGTTTTGGCCGTCAGCAGTGCCAGTTTCAGGCGGCTTTGCCGTTCATTTTCGCTATCTGCCGTGAGGATAGGGCAGTTTTCGTAAAAACCGGAGAACAGCCCCGCCAGGTCGTACAGATACGCACACATCACATGGGGTGTCCCCTCGCGGCCAACGGTTGTCACCACTTCCTCGAATTGCAGCAAGCGGGTTGCCAGCGCCTGCTCGTGTTCATTTGCCAGCACGACAGGCTGTGTCAGGCTGGCTTCATCCACCCCGGCGCGTTTGAAAATGGAGGCAACACGGGTGTAGGCATACTGCATATAGGGCGCGGTATTGCCTTCGAAGGCCAGCATGTTGTCCCAGTCAAACACGTAGTCGGTGGTGCGGTTTTTCGATAAATCAGCGTATTTGACCGCGCCAATCGACACCACGCGAGCCAGTTGTTCCAGTTCGTCACGCGGCATGTCAGGGTTTTTACCGGCGATCAGCGTCAGTGCTCGCTCGTAGGCTTCATCCAGCAGTTCTGACAGCTTCACGGTACCGCCCGCGCGGGTTTTAAACGGCTTGCCGTCTTTACCCAGCATCATGCCGAACATATGGTGCTCAAGGCTCACCGAATCAGGCACATAACCCGCTTTACGCACGATACTCCAGGCCTGCATCAGGTGCTGGTGCTGGCGTGAATCAATGTAATAGAGAACCCGGTCGGCCCCCAGTGTCTCATAACGGTATTTGGCACAGGCGATGTCTGTGGTGGTGTAGAGGTAGCCGCCATCCTTTTTCTGGATGATGACGCCCATTGCCTCGCCTTCCTTATTCTTGAATTCGTCCAGATACACCACGGTTGCGCCTTCGCTTTCTACCGCCATCCCTTTGGCTTTCAGGTCGGCAACGATGGCGGGCAGCATGGCGTTATAGAGGCTTTCCCCCATCACATCATCGGGTGTCAGTGAGACGTTAAGGCGATCATAACTGTTTTGGTTCTGGCGCATGGTGATGTCCACCAACTGACGCCACAGCGTGCGGCAATACTCATCTCCGCTTTGCAGTTTGACGACATAACCGCGCGCACGCTCGGCAAAGACGGTGTCTTCATCGTAATGCTTTTTAGCTTCGCGGTAGAAGGCTTCCAGATCGGCCAATTCCATTTCGCTGGCATGGCTGTTTTGCATATCTTCGAGCCGGGCAATCAACATGCCGAACTGCGTACCCCAGTCACCCACATGGTTGGCGCGGATAACCTTATGGCCGAGAAATTCGAGGGTACGTACCGACGCATCGCCAATGATGGTTGAACGCAGGTTGCCAACGTGCATCTCTTTGGCCACATTCGGTGCAGAATAATCCACCACGATGGTTTGCGGCACGACAGGGCTCACACCGAGTTTCGGGGCGGTTAATGCCCGTTCTGCCTGCTGAGACAGCCACTGTGAATCAAGAAAAATATTGATAAAACCGGGACCGGCAATCTCTGTTTTGGCGGCAATGCCATCAAGTTGCAACAGCTGCACCACTTGCTCGGCAAGTTGTCGTGGCGACATAGCCAGTTTTTTCGCCACAGCCATAATGCCATTAGCCTGATAATCACCAAATTGCGCTTTTGCCGACTGGCGAACCATGGGTTCACAATCAGCGGGCGCGCCCGCCGCAACCATTGCCTGATGGACTTTTTCTGAAAGAAGAGCCTGAATATTCACCGGTTTACCCTAAATGACGAATCAAGCCTTTCTTTATACCATAATTGCCGCATGTCGTCAGCCCGGAGCCAGTGTGTCAGCCGGTTCACCGTGAGGCTAAAGCAAGCAATACCCCCATGTTTTCAGGTGGAGTCGCGCGCAGTCTGCGATATTGCTGGCGGGTTTTCTGTAACCTGCCAGCCCGATTTTATAAGCAGGTAGTGTTGATAGGTTAGGTATTAAAATTGATGAACTGAAAAAATTAACGCAGAGAATAAGATTGTTATTAAATATTAAATTCGCCATATAAACCGCGGATGGTTTTATTCTCGTCTGTATTTCAGATAAGTCCTTAAGTATTGCTGTTGTGACGTTCTGTTTTTTTATTGTGTTTTAATAATTTGTTTTCAATTGTTTTTTTGTCAATTATGTGAGCGGAGGTGATTTTTGGTGAAATGAAATTTATTGATTTATTGCTCTTGTTAACCAGGAAAAATAACTTTTCTTATTATAGGGTAAAGCGACAGGGCGAGGGGTGGCAGTTAAATATGACTGTGTTAAATTAGCCAGCAGGTATTTTATGCAGACTAAAGAGTGAATAATGACCGTTTTATTACCGGCAACACTTCCCGAATCGCTAATCGATGATCTTTCCCGTTTTGAGCTTGAGCTTGAGCAATTCTCCCGGCAGCTTGAATTAGATCTTGGCCTGTTTGAGGCTGACCATATTTCTCTGCGTTGTCATCAACAGCAAACGGCGGAGCGCTGGCGAGAGGCTCTGCTGTCGTGTGGGGTGTTGTTGTCTGAAAACAGGATAAACGGGCGGCTGATTTGCTTATTTACGCTACATCAGCCATTGGCCGTTGGGCCGTGGCGCATTGACTGCGTAGAACTGCCGTGGCCGGGCGAGCGCTATTATCCTCATGAAGGCTGGGAGCATGTCGAGCTGGTGTTGCCGGGCGATCCGGCAACCTTGCATCCGCGTGCACTGGCGTGCCTGTCGGATGTGGCGCTGACCACGCCAGGGATAAAACTGAAATTCAGCCAGCCGCACGGGGACGGTGAGCGTTTAGCCAACCCGACATTGGCGATAACGAATGGCCGCCTCACCATCAAATTCCATCCTTATCGCATTCAGGATGTTATCGCCAGCGAGCGGGTGCAGGCTGGATGATGGCGAAGCAAACTGTGTGGCGTGTCATATTCCGCGAGCAAATCCTGCGCCTGGTGTGACACGCCTCTCTCCGTAATTCGCGGGGCGGTGCCAGTATTAAGCCGTAACCCGCGATAAAACGTTAATGTAACCGGTAACGCTTGTCAGGTTGCACCTTGAGAGTCTGCCTGCTGCGCCGATGTGAGACATCAGCCAACTGGCAAGGTGGTGTCAGTAGCGAATATCGGTGAGAGTGGAAAACGAAAGTTTCCCATAATGTGAGTGTGTTGTTTAAGGGAGGGGGTATGTCAACACTGGAAGTCTGCTGTTACGGTCTGGATTGTGCGCTGACGGCACAACAGGCGGGCGCAGATAGGGTGGAGCTGTGTGCCGGGCAACGAGAGGGCGGGTTAACACCAGGGTACGGTGTATTACGCCAGGCACGAGACAGCCTCACCATTGCCGTTCATCCGATGGTGCGTCCACGCGGCGGGGATTTTTGCTATAGCCAGCAAGAGTTTTCCTCCATGCTGCATGACATCGATAACATCAAGGAGATGGGGTTTCCCGGGCTGGTGGTTGGGGTGCTCAATGAGGAAGGGCATATTGATTTGGCGCGCATGCGTCAGATTATGTCACGCTGTGACGGGGTGGCGGTGACATTTCACCGCGCATTTGATCTCTGCCTCAACCCTCGGCTGGCACTGGATCAACTGGCGGATCTGGGCGTTGCCCGTATTCTCACTTCCGGGCAACAGCAGAGTGCGGAAAACGGACTCACCTTGCTACGGGAGTTGAACATGTCCAGCCGCGGCCCGATTATTATGGCAGGTGCCGGTGTTCGCTTAACCAATCTACACAAATTTCGCGCCTGCGGTATTCAGGAATTGCACACCTCGGCCGGGCAGTGGCTACCCTCACCAATGCGTTATCGCAAATTAGGGGTAACACTGTGTTCTGAAACGGAAATGGACGAATTTCAGCACTATTGTGTTGATGGCGATGTCGTTGCGGCAATGAAAAGCGCATTGGGTTTAGCGCATACACCGGCGGCGACTAACCGCCCTCCGGTCGCACAGAGAACGTCATAAATGCGACCGCGCAGACGGTTATCGTTTATTTACTTATTTTGCTCACTGATCGTTTGCTTGCTATTTACTGACTCCGGTGGTGATGGCCGGGGTCTTTTTTCCTGATAAGCACCAGACGGTGAAAATGAATGTGATCGGCCGCTGATTAATGTACTGAATAGTGATGTATTTATCGGTTACTCCCTAAACCGGTGATATGCTGCCTGAATACTCCAATTAGCCAAAAGGAATCCTGTTATGCGCGGAATCGTTGTGCATCATGAACATCGTATTGGTTTTGTCGTTATTCGTGATCCTAATGAAGGGTTCATCGTCGCGAAATTACTGGGCGTCTATGAAGTGGAAAGAGGGGATGCAATAACGGGGGATTTTAAAACCGTCGGGAATGCCACGTTGTTTAATGAAACCAGCAATCAGGAGATCAACGTCGAAATTCAGAATACGGATATGACCGAAGAGGCCGCTATCAACCTGATCGTTAAAAACCGTAACTGATGAGGCCGGGCAGTCGTGGGGTGAGCGTCGGCATCGATAGCCTGACAAGCGCGCTCACCCCGCAAGTGTTTTGTTTAGGGTTTCTTCGCCACCAGCACCGCACGTCGTGGAGCCGGGTAGCCTTCAAGGGTTTTTTGTTGACAGTTCGGGTCAAGAAAATCCGCCAATGAGCCGGTGGTCATCCAGTCGGTGCGGCGTTGTTCTTCACCTGTCGTCACGCACTCATCCACAATACGAATATCGACAAAACCGCATTTTTCCAGCCAGCGCGCCAGTGCAGCGGTTGACGGCAGGAAATAGACATTGCGCATTTGTGCATAACGTTCACCCGGTAACAGCACACAGTGCTCATCACCTTCTACGACCAGCGTCTCCAGTACCAGTTCGCCACCACTGACCAATTGGTTCTTTAATTGCCAGAGATGATCAAGCGGAGAGCGGCGGTGATAGAGTACCCCCATCGAGAAAACGGTATCGAATGCGCCGAGTGCCGGTAATTGTTCGATGCCCAGCGGCAACAGGTGAGCGCGCTGATCGCCACCCAGCAGTTTACGCACCGACTCAAACTGGCATAAAAAAAGTTGCATCGGGTCAATGCCCACGGCCAGTCTGGCTCCGGCTCCGACCATACGCCACAGGTGATAACCACTGCCACAACCGACATCCAGAATCAGACGGTCTTGCAACGGGCTGATGTGTGGATACACCCGTTCCCATTTCCAGTCAGAGCGCCATTCGGTATCGATGTGAATGCCATAAAGGGAGAATGGCCCTTTGCGCCAGGGCATCAGGTTGCGCAGCAACCGTTCGATACCGGCCTGATGGCGCGGTGTCAGCGGTGTGTTGAGACTGGCGGTGACGCTGTGAGTCAGGTCAAGTGTATCCGGCGTCAGCAATGGCAAATGCTCAACGGTATTAAACCAGGTTTTAAACTCACCATGCAGTGAGGCCTGTTGCCATTCGTGCAACTGGGCGGGTAGCGTGTTAAGCCAATGGCTCAGCGGGCCTTTGGCGATCAACTGATAAAAATGGCCAAAATCAATCATTGGTCAGACTCCGCTTTCAGTGCCAGCAGTGAACCGAAGTTGAAACACTGGAACCAGACTTCGGCATGGTGAAACCCGGCTTGTTGCAAGCGGGCTTTGTGGGTTTCCACCGAATCGGTGAGCATGACGTTTTCCAGCATGCTGCGTTTCTGGCTGATTTCCAGCTCGCTGTAACCGTTGGCACGTTTAAAGTCCAGGTGCATGTTAAACAACAGCTCACCTATCGATGCATCGGCAAAACTGAACTTTTCAGACAACACCAGTGCTCCACCGGGGCGCAAGCCTTGCCAGATACGTTTTAGCAGCGTCAGGCGCTGGGCGGGTGGGATGAATTGCAGGGTGAAATTGAGCACAACCAGCGAAGCATTGCTGATTTCAATATCCAGAATATCCGCTTCCCGCACCTCAACCGGCGTATCGGCGCGAAACGCATCCAAATGACGCCGGCAGCGGGATACCATTGCCGGGGAATTATCGACAGCAATGATCCGACAGCCAGGAGTGTGAATATGACGGCGCATAGATAAGGTAGCAGCACCCAGTGAACAGCCAAGGTCATAAACCTGGGTATCTGCCTGCACAAAGCGCTCCGCCAGCATGCCTATCATGGAGATAATATTCGAATAGCCAGGAACAGAGCGCTGAATCATGTCGGGAAACACTTCAGCGACGCGTTCATCAAACGTCCAGTCACCCAGATTGGCGATGGGCGCGGAGAAAAGCATATCGCGGTTTGACATAGCAGAAAAACAACATACAGGGAAAGAACAGGCGCGCATTCTAGCAGAAAGATGCGTCAAAGATGTATGCCATAAAAACAGTCAGGAGCGATGCCGTCTTACTGTTTTTATGGCGACCTTATCAGTGCAGCGTAAAAACCAGTTCCCAGGGCAGGTAATACAGGTTAAACGCTATCATCAACAGCAGCGAAACATAGGTTGCCGACATACCCGAACGACGCCAGTTTAGCTCACGGTGGCGCAGCCCGTAGTAGTGACACAGCCGCCCCATCAATAACATCATGCCACACAGATGGATCATGGCATTCATTGCGCCGTTCATCTCCATTAGTACCAGCAGAAGCCCCCCGATGGGGATGTATTCCACGGCGTTACCGTGTACGCGGATGGCCGTTTGCAACTCGTAAAAGCCGCCATCGCCATAAACGACCCGATATTGCATCCGTAGTTTTACGACATCAATCGACAATTTGATTAACAACAATGCGCTGAGCACCACATAGAGTGCGCTTACCATTTTCTACTCCATTGCCTTATCAAAAGCGGCAGACGCGATGACTGCCAGTCTGTTATCGGAATGCCGCACCGGTGGGCGGCATTCCATGTGTTTGGCTTATAGTGTAAGGGAAATTACGCAGATAATGGAGCCAGTTATCGGCATCAGGCCAAATTGGGCGATTAGAACAGAGCCGTTTGCTCAGGCCAGTCCGGGCAGGCCGGCAGCGTATTTACCACTGCCTGAAGGTGTGGCCAGAGGCGTTGCGCCAGTTCCGGGGCGCTGGCAGTACCTGCGGTGTGAATAAACAAATAGGGTGAATGTGCTTGCCAGTCCGCCAGTTTATTTACCCACGGCATGAACCAGCGCAGGTTATCGGCCGGGTCTTCATTGCCGATAAAACGCACTAACGGCGCATCTGCCGTGCGCACCACATGCAGCGGAATTCGGGGCTTTTTACGCTGAGCGTCTCGTATCACCTCGCTGGTCGGTGCGGCGTGGTGTACCGGTCGGCTGTCCATTATCACCCGGTTGAGCCTACGCTGATGCAGGCCCTGATTGAGCCTGAGCTCCTCTTCGCCCTTGGCGAAAAAAAGCGGGTGGCGCACTTCGACGCCGTAACAGAAGCCATGTGGCAGTGAATCGATAAACGACCAGAGCGTGGTCAACTGCTCAGGCCCGAATCCCGAGGGCAACTGCAACCATAACTGACCCAGCCGCGGGGTGAGTGGCTCCAGACAGCGGAAAAATTCGGCAACCTGCGACTGGCAATGTTGCAGGCCGCATTGATGGCTGATGGCCGAGGGAAACTTGAAGCAAAAACGAAACCGGTCATCGGTCATGTCGCGCCAGCGTAATACTGACTCCGCTGAAGGTAGGGCATAAAACGTGGTGTTGCCCTCCACACAATTGAAGTAGCGGGCATAGTCGGCCAAATCGCGCAGGCCCAGCCGGTGCCAGCCAGGGTGTTGCCACTGGGGTAAACCGATATACATAAATCCGTTGCCTTTGATTCGTTGTCAGTAACCGTGTATTTGTGCCCTGAACGCCGTGACACAGACATCCTTTACATGTGACGAGCGCCATGAACATGGCCTGGATGTAACAGGGCTGTAGCATAATACCCTGCAATTGTGCAACTGGCAGGCAAACGGGCGCGAAAAAGCAAAAAAGAGTGTGCGGGCCAGTGCGCAGACCGCTACCATCGTACTTATCGGAAAGGGG
This sequence comes from Dickeya aquatica, assembly GCF_900095885.1. Taxonomy (NCBI): domain Bacteria; kingdom Pseudomonadati; phylum Pseudomonadota; class Gammaproteobacteria; order Enterobacterales; family Pectobacteriaceae; genus Dickeya; species Dickeya aquatica. The sequence continues at coordinate 2,344,083 of NZ_LT615367.1, read as the reverse complement.
AAATTCCTTTATAATGCCCCCCTTTTTTCATTGGACTGTAATCCAGAAAAACCATGCCGACCAGCTCTCTATCCTGTGCTGCCACCTGCGGGTGTGTGAGGCAGGGCCCTGGCGGCGGTGTAAAAGGACATCGTAATGCGTACTGAATATTGCGGGTTGTTGAATGCGTCCCATGTGGGTCGGGAAGTCACGCTGTGCGGTTGGGTGAATCGCCGCCGCGATCTGGGTGGGTTGATTTTTATTGATATGCGTGACCGCGAAGGGCTGGTTCAGGTGTTCTTCGACCCGGACAGACAAGAGGCTTTTACGCTGGCGTCTGAATTGCGTAACGAATTCTGCATTCAACTGACCGGTGTGGTGCGTGCTCGTCCTGATAATCAGATTAATAAAGAGATGGCGACCGGTGAAGTGGAAGTGTTGGCCACCTCGCTGACTATCATTAACCGCTCTGAACCCTTGCCGCTGGATTCCAACCAGAACAACAGCGAAGAAGCGCGGCTGAAATACCGCTACCTTGACCTGCGTCGCCCGGAAATGGCCCAGCGCCTGAAAACCCGAGCCCGCATTACCAGCTTTGTTCGCCGTTTTATGGACAGCCACGGTTTTCTGGATATCGAAACACCGATGCTGACCAAGGCGACGCCGGAAGGGGCGCGTGACTATCTGGTGCCAAGCCGTGTACACAAAGGTAAATTCTATGCGCTGCCACAGTCACCACAGCTGTTTAAGCAGTTGCTGATGATGTCTGGCTTTGATCGCTACTATCAAATTGTTAAATGCTTTCGTGATGAAGATTTGCGTGCCGATCGTCAGCCCGAATTTACCCAGATAGACGTTGAAACCTCTTTCATGACCGCGCCGCAGGTGCGTGAAGTGATGGAAAAAATGGTGCGTGAGCTGTGGCTTGAGGTCAAAGGCGTCGATTTGGGAGACTTCCCCATTATGACCTTTGCTGAAGCGATGCGCCGTTTCGGCTCGGATAAACCCGACCTGCGTAACCCGCTGGAGCTGGTTGACGTCGCTGATGTGCTTAAAGATGTCGATTTCAAAGTATTTTCCGGCCCGGCGAATGATCCGAAAGGCCGTGTTGCGGCGATTCGCGTTCCCGGCGGTGCGCAACTGAGCCGTAAGCAAATAGATGAATACGCCAAATTTATCGAAATCTACGGTGCGAAAGGGCTGGCCTATATCAAGGTTAACGAGAAGGCTAACGGGCTTGAGGGTATCCAGAGTCCGGTGGCCAAGTTCCTGAACGACGGTATTCTGGCCGCCTTGCTGGAACGTACTGCCGCACAAGATGGCGATATTCTGTTCTTCGGCGCGGATAGCGCCAAAGTCGTGACCGATGCGCTGGGTGCGTTGCGCCTGAAGCTGGGGCGTGACCTTAAACTGACCAATGAAAACAGCTGGCAGCCGCTGTGGGTTATCGACTTCCCGATGTTTGAAGAAGACGGTGAGGGTGGGCTGGCTGCGATGCACCATCCGTTTACTGCCCCGCGTGATATGTTGCCTGCTGAACTGGCAGCCAACCCGACAGCCGCTATCGCTAACGCTTACGATATGGTGCTGAACGGCTACGAAGTCGGCGGTGGTTCGGTGCGTATTCACAGTGGTGACATGCAGCAGACGGTATTCCGCATTCTGGGGATCGATGAGCAGCAGCAACGCGAGAAATTTGGTTTTCTGCTGGATGCGTTGAAATTTGGTACGCCGCCGCACGCCGGTCTGGCATTTGGTCTGGATCGTCTGGTCATGTTGTTAACCGGCACCGACAATATTCGTGATGTGATTGCGTTCCCGAAAACCACGGCTGCTGCCTGCCTGATGACGGAAGCGCCGAGCTTTGCCAATCAGGCCGCGCTCGATGAACTGTCCATCGCGGTGGTGGGCAAAGGTAAAGCCGCGCAGGACGCAGAGAATCACTAATATGGACTATAAGCGACCCGTCTCGGTACTGGTGGTCATTTATGCCCGCAATACCGGGCGGGTGCTGATGCTTCAGCGACGCGATGATCCTGATTTCTGGCAGTCAGTCACTGGCAGCCTGGAAGCGGATGAAAGCGCGCGATGTGCCGCACAGCGTGAAGTGAAAGAAGAAGTTAACATCGACATCGCCGCCGAGGCGTTGACGCTGGTTGACTGTCACCGCAGTGTGGAATTCGAGCTTTTTGCTCATTTAAGACGTCGCTATGCCCCTGGCGTGACGCATAATCTGGAGCACTGGTTTTCTCTGGCGCTACCGGATGAACGCCCGGTGGAGATCAGTGAGCATCTGGCTTACCAATGGCTGGATGCCCCTGAGGCAGCTCGGTTGACCAAATCGTGGAGCAACCGGCAGGCGATTGAAGAATTTGTTATTTGACCAGCCTGCCCCTGATGGCTGTCATCTGACCACAGATTTCCTCTGTGGCCCGGTCAAATCAGGGATAACAGGCTTTTTTCGGAGATTTTTATGGCAGGTCATAGTAAGTGGGCCAACACTAAACACCGTAAAGCGGCACAGGATGCCAAACGCGGTAAAATTTTCACCAAGATCATCCGTGAACTGGTTACGGCTGCCCGTTTGGGCGGTGGTGACCCCGGTTCCAACCCTCGCTTGCGTGCCGCCATTGATAAAGCGCTGTCTAACAACATGACACGCGACACGCTAAACCGTGCGATTGCGCGCGGAGTGGGCGGTGATGATGATACCAATATGGAAACCATCATTTATGAAGGTTACGGCCCTGGCGGTACGGCGGTGATGGTGGAGTGTCTGAGTGATAACCGCAACCGTACCGTATCCGAGGTGCGCCATGCGTTTACCAAGTGTGGCGGTAATCTTGGCACGGATGGCTCGGTGTCTTACCTGTTTGCCAAAAAAGGGGTGGTTTCCTATGCGCCCGGGCTTGATGAAGACGCGGTGATGGATGCGGCGCTCGAAGCCGGTGCAGATGATGTGGTGAGCTACGACGATGGCGCGATTGATGTCTTCACGCCGTGGGAAATTTTCGGTCAGGTCAAAGATGCGCTGGATGCAGCCGGTTTTGTCGCCGAAGCAGCGGAAGTTTCCATGATCCCGTCAACCAAAGCCGATATGGATGCAGAAACTGCACCGAAACTGATGCGTTTGATTGACATGCTCGAAGACTGTGATGACGTACAGGAGGTTTACCACAACGGTGAGATCTCCGACGAGGTGGCAGCATTACTGTAATGGCAGTCTTGCCTGTTAGGCCACAGAGTGGGGGCGATAGATGAGTATTATTCTCGGTATCGACCCCGGCTCTCGGGTCACCGGCTATGGCATCGTGCGCCAGCAGGGCAGGCAAATCACCTATCTGGGCAGCGGATGTATTCGCACCGTGGTTGATGACCTACCGACCCGGCTTAAGTTGATTTACGCTGGCGTCAGTGAAATTATCACCCAGTTTCAGCCAGATTATTTTGCTATTGAGCAGGTCTTCATGGCGCGGAATGCGGATTCGGCCCTGAAACTTGGCCAGGCGCGCGGCGCGGCGATTGTCGCGGCGGTGAATCAGTCCCTGCCCGTGTTTGAGTATGCGGCGCGGCAGGTTAAACAGACCGTAGTGGGTACCGGTGCGGCTGAAAAAAGCCAGGTACAGCACATGGTAAAAACATTGCTGAAATTGCCAGCCAGCCCACAGGCGGATGCTGCCGATGCGCTGGCGATTGCCATTACCCATTGCCATTTCAGCCAAAACCTCTCGCGCATCAGTCACGATAAACTGACGCTGGCTCGGGGGCGAATTCGCTGAGTTTTGCCTGAGCGGGCTGATAGCCGTAAAAGGCGACAGCCCGTTTTCTTCGCTGTGATGACATTTTTTGCTTTTCTCCCTATGGTTTTCGGTGAGGGCACCGTCGTTCACCTGACGTGCTCAATGCCATGAGCAACCTTCCTCTCTTTTGATCTGCGATAACATCGCAGTGTATGAAGAATTCATAAAATATCATACTCACAACACTGACCCGACGGCGATGGTCCGCCGGTTTGATAGAGGTATGGATATGCTGTCTTCTCTTGTCAGAGATAACCCGCGTGCCGTGGTGGTGCTGGGGTGTCTGGTGGTAATGAACATTCTGGTGTGGTTGCTGGCCTGGGCGATGTTTCACGACAACGCAACCTTGATGGCAACCAGCCTGCTGGCCTGGTGCTATGGCTTACGTCATGCCGTTGATGCCGATCATATCGCGGCGATTGATAACGTCACGCGCAAAATGATGCAGCAAGGAAAGCGCCCGCTGGGAGTGGGAGGGTGGTTTTCTCTGGGGCATTCCACCATTGTTATTTTAGCCTCACTGGGGCTGGCGGCGACGGCCGCGGCACTGCAAGACGATATGCAGTGGTTTCATGAAGTCGGCAGTGTGATTGGGACGACTGTATCCGCCGGGTTTTTATTACTGATGGCGCTGGTGAATCTGGTTATTTTGCGCGGTGTCTGGCAAACCTTTACGCAATTCAAACAGGGAAAAGGCGTACAGGCACAGGCCGACGTATTGCCTGCATCTGGCCTGATGGGGTGGTTATTTCGCTCGACGTTTCGTCTGGTGAATAAAAGCTGGCATATGTATCTGGTTGGCCTGCTGTTTGGACTGGGGTTTGATACGGCAACCGAAATTGGCGTGCTCGGGATCTCTGCGGCGGGTGCCTCACAGGGGATGTCTATCTGGTCTATCATGATTTTCCCGGCGCTGTTTACCTGTGGCATGGCACTGATCGATACGCTGGATAATGTGTTGATGGTGGGTGCTTATGGCTGGGCGTTCAACAAACCGCAGCGTAAGCTCTACTACAACATGACCATCACAGCGACATCGGTGGTGGTGGCGATGTTTATCGGCGGCATGGAAGCGCTGGGGCTACTGGCGGATAAACTTGATTTGCATACCGGGCTGTGGCAGGCGGTGGACGGCTTTAATGAACAGTTGGGTAACGCCGGGTTCTATGTGGTTGCCTTGTTTATCGCCTGCTGGGTAATCTCTCTGTGCAATTATCGCTGGAAGAACTACGACTCCTTAAGCCTGCCTGGCTGACGTGAGAGGGGCATATAACGCATTAGCCCTGCCAGCGTTCCGTTTTCCCTGCCAGCGTTCCGGCTGGCAGCACCAGACAGCCATCCTGTTGCGTGCTGTAATGGCATCTGCATACATCTGGATATGCATCCAGCTTTTCTGTATCCGCCTGTGGTTTTGTGTTATAAGCTATGGCGGTTCGGTTCAGGCAAAATAAGGAAAACATCGCGTGATTGGTCGTCTTCGAGGCAGCGTTCTGGAAAAGCAGCCGCCGCTGGTATTGATAGAGGCGGGTGGCGTGGGATATGAAGTGCATATGCCGATGACCTGCTTTTATGAACTGCCGGAACAGGGGCAGGAAGCCGTGATTTTTACCCATTTTGTGGTGCGTGAAGATGCGCAACTGCTGTTTGGTTTTAATAATAAGCAGGAGCGTTCACTGTTCCGCGAACTGATTAAAGTCAACGGTGTTGGGCCTAAACTGGCGCTGGCTATTTTATCTGGTATGTCGGCGCAGCAGTTTGTCAGCGCGGTCGAGCGTCAGGAGATTGGTGCGCTGGTCAAATTGCCGGGGGTCGGAAAGAAAACGGCGGAACGTCTGGTAGTGGAAATGAAAGATCGCTTTAAAGGTCTCAATGGCGATTTATTCAATTCGACCAGCGAAATATCCCTGCCGGTCGTGCCAGGTTCCACTGCGCCAGAGGCAGACCCACAGGCCGAGGCCGAGGCTGCATTGGTTGCTCTGGGCTATAAACCGCAGGAGGCCAGCCGGATGATTGGCAAAATAGCTCGCCCGGATGCGGATTGCGAAACCTTGATAAGAGAAGCGCTGCGCGCAGCGCTGTGAGGTAGCCATGATTGAAGCCGATCGTCTGATTTCACCTGTTAACGTGGGCGAAGAAGAGATTTTAGATCGCGCGATTCGCCCAAAGCTGCTGGCGGAATATGTCGGCCAGCCCGTCGTGCGTGAACAGATGGAGATCTTTATTGAGGCGGCCCGTAAGCGTGGCGATGCGTTAGATCATTTATTGATCTTTGGCCCCCGGGGACTCGGCAAGACAACACTGGCGAACATCGTTGCCAATGAACTGGGGGTCAATCTGCGCACGACATCCGGGCCGGTACTGGAGAAGGCAGGCGACCTGGCGGCATTGCTCACCAATCTTGAGCCGCACGATGTGCTGTTTATTGATGAGATCCATCGTTTGTCTCCGGTGGTAGAGGAGGTGCTCTACCCGGCGATGGAAGATTATCAATTGGATATCATGATAGGCGAAGGCCCGGCCGCCCGATCTATCAAGCTCGATTTACCGCCTTTTACCTTAGTCGGCGCGACCACTCGTGCCGGCTCCTTAACCTCACCGCTGCGTGACCGTTTTGGTATTGTGCAGCGTCTGGAATTTTATCAGGTCGCGGATTTGCAGCACATTGTTCAGCGCAGCGCTCACTGCCTGGGGCTGGAGATGATGGAGGAAGGGGCGCTGGAAGTGGCAAGACGCTCGCGCGGTACACCGCGTATCGCTAACCGGCTGTTGCGCCGGGTCAGGGATTTTTCTGAGGTGAAATCAGATGGTGTCATTACCGGTGAGGTTGCCCGTCAGGCACTGGATATGCTGGCGGTAGATAGTGAAGGCTTTGATTATATGGATCGTAAGCTGCTGCTGGCGGTCATTGATAAATTCATGGGGGGCCCGGTTGGTCTGGATAACCTGGCCGCCGCGATTGGCGAAGAGCGGGAAACCATTGAAGATGTACTGGAACCCTACCTTATCCAGCAAGGTTTTTTACAGCGAACGCCGCGCGGGCGTATCGCGACCCAGCATGCGTACCGGCATTTTGGTCTGACGCGAGACGCGTAAAACGAGCCATCGTCGCGCAGACCCGTCACCAGTGCCGGGGGAAACCGGTTATCTCGCCGGTTTCCTCAGCAGACTGATGAGAAACAGCAGCGATGCACACAGCACAACAGACGGGCCAGCAGGTGTGTTGACGCTCGCAGAAAAAGCCAGCCCACCGGTGATTGCCAGAATACCGACTGCCACCGCACGCACCGCCATGTGCTCTGGCGTTCGGGCAAATCGCCTTGCTGTTGCGGCGGGAATGATGAGCAGCGAGGTAATGATCAACGCGCCGACAAACTTCATGGATAAGCCGATAGTGAGCGCGGTAACCAGCATCAGTAGCAGCTTGGTTCTGGCTACAGGGACGCCATCAACGTGCGCCAGCTCTGGGCTGATGGTAATCGAAAGCAACGCACGCCATTGCCAGCAGAGCACTAATACCACGACCACAACACCGGGGCCGATAATCCATAAGTCGTCCTGTGTGACGGCGAGTAAGTCACCGAACAGGTAAGCCATTAAATCCACCCGCACATTGTTCATCAGGCTGACGACCACCAGCCCAAGAGACAGCGCGCTGTGTGCCATAATTCCGAGCAGGGTATCAATGGCTAAACCCGGGCGGCGCTCCAGCCAGACTAATCCACCGGCTAACAGCAAGGTGACGAGGATGACGGCATAAAAGAGGTTGATATTGAGCAGTAACCCCAATGCCACGCCCAGCAATGAGGCATGTGCGAGGGTATCGCCAAAATAGGACATGCGCCGCCATACCACGAATGAGCCTAGCGGGCCTGCGGCTATGGCTAAAAAAACACCGGCTAACCAGCCAGGGAATAACAATTCGATCATGACGGGGGGTTATCCTGTCTTTTTAAAATGATTTTTCCATTCAAATCATGGCGATGATTATGGTGATGGCGGTAAATAGCCAGTTGATCCGCACCGCGTGGCCCAAACATGGCTAAAAATTCGGGGTGCAGAGAGACGGCCTCCGGTGTGCCAGAGCAGCAGATATGCTGGTTAAGGCAGAGCACTTCATCGGTTTTAGCCATCACCAGATGCAGGTCGTGAGAAACCATCAACACGCCGCACTGATATTCTTGCCGTAATTGGTTGATAAGCTCATAGAGCGCGACTTGTCCGTTGACATCCACCCCTTGCGTTGGCTCATCAAGAACCAGTAACTGTGGGCGAGCCAAGATCGCGCGCGCCAGTAACACGCGCTGGGTTTCACCGCCGGAGAGCTTTTGCATCGCTTGTTCTGGCAGATGCCCGGCCTGCACCCGTTTTAGGGCTGGCATAATATCGTGCTTGCTTGACCCCGGGCGCAGTTGCATAAACCGGCTGACGGTGAGTGGCAGCGTCGGGTCCAGGTGCAATTTTTGCGGGACGTAGCCAATGCGCAAACCAGGGCTGCGGATAAGCCTGCCGCTATCGGGGGATTGTAGCCCCAGTACCACACGAACCAGCGTGGATTTTCCCGCGCCATTCGGGCCGAGTAGTGTCAGGATGCGGCCAGCCTGAAGGGTGAGCGAAATATTATTAAGGACAGGTTGATGACCAAACTGAACACACACGTTTTCCAGTGAAACCAGCGTTGACATAGAATTCTGTTTGCAGAGGGTTTGCGACGTTATAATATAACAGGTTTCAATGAATAAATCGACGGATGATTAATGATGTTGCGTATAACTCACTATAAATGGCTACGTTCTATGCTGGCAAGCGGGGTGCTGCTGGCATCACTGCCTCTTTCTCCGATGGCGTCAGCCTCGGTTGTCGCCTCTATTCGTCCTCTGGCCTTTATTGCAGCGGCGATAGCGGATGGTGTGACAGGGACAGACGTTGTCTTGCCCGACGGAGCCTCTCCACATGATTATGCCTTACGCCCTTCTGACGTACAGAAGCTGAAATCTGCCGAGCTGGTTGTCTGGGTTGGCCCGGAAATGGAAGCTTTCTTGCCCAAAACGCTGCAATCGGTACCCGAAAACCGTCAGCTGGCGCTGAGTCTTCAGCCTGCGCTGCAAGCGGCATTGCTACGGGAATCACATCCTGAGCAGCATGAAGAGAAAAATCACACACACCATGATGCGGATCATGACAGTCACGACAATGACGGGCATGATCACGATAATGCGTCAGAAAATCATCAGGATAGTGATGATGACGGGCATCATCATGGCGAATTTAACCTGCATATCTGGTTATCACCACAGATGGCCCAGGCATCTGCCATAGCGATTCATGCGAAGCTGCTGGAACTTATGCCGCAGAATAAAGACAAACTAGATGCAAATCTGCGTAAATTCACTGAGAAACTTGCGCAGGTAGATGAAAATATTGTTAATATGCTGACGCCTGTGCGGGGCAAGGGCTATTTTGTTTTTCACGATGCCTACGGCTACTTTGAGCAGCATTATGGGCTGACGCCATTGGGCCATTTTACTATCAACCCGGCGATAGCGCCCGGCGCACAGCGTTTGAACCAGATACGAACACAATTGGTTGAGCACAAAGCAGTGTGCGTTTTTGCTGAACCACAATTCAGGCCAGCGGTCATTAATGCTGTCGCCAAAGGAACTGACGTGCGCATCGGCGTGCTGGATCCGTTGGGAAGTGACATTGCTGTGGATAAAGACAGCTACGCACGTTTTCTGTCACAGCTGTCTGAGCAATACCTAAGCTGCCTGAAGGAAAAATCATGAGGATAGAAACAAGTGCAGCAGATAGTCCGAACTATCGCTCTGGCGTATAACAGCCTGCCCCGGCCACACCGTGTGATGCTGGGGTCGCTGACCGTTGTCACACTGGCTGCCGCCGTCTGGCGGCCCATGACCTATCCCCCGGTCAATGACGCACCTGTTATCGTAAAAAGTGCGGAAATTGAAAAAACGCCCTTGCAAAATCAGAGTCAGGTGCTTAACCCGCCCGCGAGTGAGCCGCTGGACAGTACCCCGCCATCGCCGGTTGCCAGCGCCAGTGAACAAGCTCGCGTGGAGCCTGCACAAACGGTGGCGATGACAGAGACAAACAGCGAACCGCTCGATCAACCCTCGACGACCGGGGGTATTCCTAAAGATGACCTTGATGATAAGGACGCGGAGGGTGAACACGAGTATGTGGTGTCAGCCGGCGACACGCTCAGTAGCATTTTGACGCAGTATGGTATTGATTTGTCAGACATTACTGCACTTGCTGAACGTAATGCCGCATTACGCAACCTGAAGGTCGGTCAGCAATTGACCTGGACCCTGGACGGTGATGGCGCATTGCAGAGTCTGAGCTGGCAAGTGTCCCGCCGTGAAACCCGCACCTACACCCGAAGCGGTGAGACTTTCCGCGAAGAAATTGAAAATGTGGAGGGCGACTGGCAAAACAAAGTGCTGACAGGCCGCCTGGATGGTAGCTTCGCCAGTAGTGCGCAGGCTGCGGGCCTGACCAGTAGTGAAGCACGCGAGGTTATCCGTGCACTACAGTGGCAGCTCGATTTTCGCAAACTGCGCAAAGATGACAGTTTTGCCGTGTTGATCTCCCGTGAAATTCTTGATGGACGCAGCGAGCAGAGTGAATTACAGGGGGTTCGCTTGCGTACTGGCGGAAAAAATTACTATGCTTTCCGTGCTGAAGACGGCAAGTTCTACGATCGTGAAGGCTCCGGTTTGATGCGAGGGTTTCTGCGCTTCCCTACCATGAAGCAGTTCAAGGTATCGTCCAATTTTAACCCTCGCCGTCTTAACCCTGTAACCGGACGTATTGCACCGCATCGCGGTGTGGATTTTGCCATGCCGGTCGGGACACCGGTGCTGGCTGTTGGCGATGGTGAGGTAGTGGTGGCGGAGCGCGATAGCGAAGCGGGTAATTTTGTCGCCGTTCGTCATGGTCGTCAGTACACCACCCGCTACATGCACATGACGCGCTTACTGGTTAAACCTGGGCAGAAAGTAAAACGGGGCGACCGCATTGGGTTATCCGGTAATACCGGGCGTTCAACGGGCCCGCATCTGCATTATGAGCTCTGGGTGAATCAGCAGGCAGTGAATCCGTTAACAGCCAAGTTGCCGCGCTCTGAAGGGCTGTTGGGCAAAGAGCGGCGCGATTATCTGGCACATGTGAGAGAAGTGTTACCACAGTTACAACTTGACTGAATGCGTTATTGTACATGATAACCTGATGACAGCCGGTAGCCCGCGCCGCCGGCTGTTTTTTTATCTGCGATACGCTTAGCATTCAACCACTGCCGGTGTGACGTGCGTTGCAAAACAGTGACTGGTAGCTATTATTGACCCGATTTTGTAATGAAGAGTTGTTGCATGGAACAAGATAAGAAAGACAAGAAAGCCCGCGCTGAGTTTATCCCGCAGTTTACACTGACATTTTTGCATCCACGCTATTGGGGCATCTGGTTGGTGGTTCTGCTGGCGGCTGTCATTGCTTGTATTCCCGTACGTTTACGTGATCCGGTGCTGGGTTTTCTGGGGAAACGTGTCGGGCGCATTTCTCATGGTGCGAGGCGGCGTGCACGCATTAACCTGTTGTTATGTCTGCCTCAGTTATCAGAAGTTGAGCGTGAGCGTATCATCGACCGCATGTTTGCCACCGCGCCCCAGGCGATGATGATGATGATTGAACTGGCGCTGCGACCTGCGACGAAAATTACTTCGCGTGTGCAATGGCATGGCATGGAGAGGGTTGACGTGCTGCGTGAGCAGAAGCGTAACATCATTTTCATGGTACCGCATGGGTGGGCGGTTGATATCCCGGCTATGTTGATGAGTCAGCAAGGGCAGAAAATGGCTGCGATGATGCATAACCAGAAAAACCCATTGCAGGATTACCTGTGGAACCGGCTGCGTCGCCGTTTTGGCGGCCGCCTGCATACGCGCAATGACGGCATCAAACCGTTTATCAGCTCGGTACGTGACGGCTATTGGGGCTACTATCTGCCCGATCAGGATCATGGGGCGGAACACAGTGAGTTTGTGGACTTTTTTGCCACCTATAAAGCGACCTTACCGGCGATCGGTCGGTTGATGAAAGTCTGCCGTGCCGAAATCGTGCCGTTATTTCCGGTCTATAATGGGGATACATCGCGTCTGGATATTTATATTCGCCCACCGATGAGCGATATTGATGGCGCTGATGACAGCACCATTGCTCGGCGCATGAATGAAGAGGTCGAGCAACTGGTCACACCTAATCCTGAGCAGTACACCTGGATATTAAAATTGCTAAAAACCCGAAAACCGGGCGAAACCGAACCTTATTTACGTGACGATTTGTATCCCCGTCAATAATCTTTATGACTGCGTTATGATGAGGCGAAACCTATCGCCTCATTTTTTGGCATCAAATCACGCTTCTTCTCGTACTCGTCCTTCCCGTAATAACGTCGTATTTCATCATCTGTTTGTTAGTGCGTGAGCTCTAGCATAGCGCTCGTGCTGATGTCTTGCGCAACGTACTATCCAGGCTGGTGAGAGCTACCCATGCAGAATAGCGACTCTGTTTCATCTGTCGTAGTGCGGCTGCCTGATGAATCGGCAGGCTGGAATAGATAACGGTATCTGGTGGGAAGGCATTGTTTCCTGAGGAGTGATTGATGAATAAATCTGTTTTATATCTTTCGGTGATGACAGCGCACCCGCATTACCCTAATGCGCAATACAGTCGCACGCGGTTACCCGATGGTGTTGATGTCGATTATCAGGATGGCAGGGCATCAGTGAGCCAGGCGGGGTTGTCTTATGGCTTTGATACCCGCTTTAGCGATGGGTTAACCAGCACCAGTCGTGCCAACCTGTCAGGCGGTTTTGACACACAGTTTAGTGACGGGATGTACAGTGTCAGCCAGGCTAATTTCTCAGGAGGGCTGGATACGCGCTATAGCGATGGCTCCGTCAGTGTGAGTCGCCGTAATGTGGCCGGTGGCTTCGATGTGCAATATAGCGACGGGCGTTTGCGTACCTGCTATGCCAATCTGTCAGGAGGGATGACATTTCCATCGTCTCCAGTGTCTGGAACCGTTTCGTAATCTGTATTTGCCGATGCAAATAAAAAAGCGGAACGCGATGGGCGCTCCGCTTTCGTGGCTGACAGCAATGACCGTTTGTAACCGGCTACGCTGTCAGTATGAGATTATTCCACGCGTAGTACACGCACGGTATTGGTGGTGCCGACCGTACCCATCACATCACCCTGAGTCACAATCACCAGATCGCCAGACATCAGGAAACCTTTGTCGCGCAGCAGAATAACCGCATCGTTAGCAGCGGCAACGCCGTCAGAATAGCTGGTGAACTGCACCGGAGTCACACCGCGGTAGAGCGCAGTGAGATTCAGGGTATGCTCATGGCGAGACATGGCAAAAATCGGCAAGCCGGAACTGATGCGTGACATCATCAGCGCAGTACGGCCAGACTCGGTCATGGCAATGATCGCCGTCACCCCGTTGAGATGGTTGGCCGTGTACATCGCCGACATTGCTATCGACTCTTCCACGTTGTCGAACTGCACGTCCAGGCGATGTTTAGAGACGTTGATGCTGGGGATTTTTTCTGCGCCCAGACACACTTTTGCCATGGCAGCGACAGTCTCTGCCGGGTATTGCCCGGCGGCAGTTTCAGCAGAAAGCATCACTGCATCTGTACCATCCAGCACGGCGTTAGCGACATCCATCACTTCGGCACGCGTTGGCATCGGGTTGGTTATCATTGACTCCATCATTTGCGTGGCAGTAATGACAGCCCGGTTTAACTGACGAGCACGCCGGATCAGTTTTTTCTGGATCCCCACCAGTTCAGGGTCGCCTATCTCAACACCCAAATCACCACGGGCAACCATCACCACATCGGAGGCGAGAATAATATCATCCATCGCCTCATCAGTTGAAACCGCTTCCGCACGCTCGACCTTGGAAACAATTTTTGCATGGCTGCCAGCTTCACGCGCCAGACGACGGGCATAATGCAGGTCTTCTCCGGTTCGCGGGAATGAGACGGCCAGAAAGTCCACACCGATTTTCGCAGCGGTAATAATGTCGGCTTTATCTTTGTCCGTCAGCGCCTCGGCAGATAAACCACCGCCGAGTTTATTGATGCCTTTGTTATTGGAAAGTGGCCCGCCAACAGTAACTTCGGTAAAAACTTGCATGCCGTCCACGCTCAGCACTTTTAACTGAACCCGGCCATCGTCGAGCAGCAGGATATCACCAGGCACGACATCGTTAGGCAAACCTTTGTAGTCGATACCGACTTTTTCTTTATCACCTTCGCCTTTGCCAAGGTTGGCATCCAGCAGAAACTTATCCCCGATATTCAGGAAGATTTTACCTTCCTTAAACGTTGAAACACGAATCTTGGGCCCCTGGAGATCGCCTAAAATAGCAACATGGCGGCCTAATTTAGCCGCAATTTCACGCACTTTGTCTGCTCGTAGCAGGTGGTCTTCCGGGGAGCCGTGAGAGAAATTCAGGCGTACGACGTTGGCACCCGCAGCAATAATCTTTTCCAGGTTATTGTCGCGGTCGGTAGCGGGCCCGAGTGTGGTAACGATTTTGGTTCTTCTGAGCCGTCTGGACATGTATAACTCCGTTGACTGGTGAAGCGTGTTGTAATGTGGTAAAGCCGCCAGACGAGAGGCGGGTGTCGATTTTTACCCTGCCGCCCGGTACTGCGCGGATGCCGTGCCTGTCATTATGATTGAGTAACAGGGTTTCTGCCCGTCTGACATCATCCTTGTTACCCGATGTTATAGCATAATTAATTAAATGGGTTGCTGAATCGTTCTTCCTTATCAAATCGCGATTCGCGTAATGCGTCCTTGACCCGCTTCAAGTTATCGCGGAATTTTGCGCCGCGCCGCAACGTAAAACCGGTGGCCAGCACATCTATCAGCGTTAGCTGGGCGATGCGTGAAACCATCGGCATATAAACATCGGTATCTTCGGGGACTTCTACCCGCAAAGTGAGCGAGGCTTCGCGTGCCAGCGGTGAGCCGTCTGAGGTAATGGCAATAACGGTAGCATCATTTTCCCGTGCCAGACGAGCCATCTCCACCAGGCTTTTGGTCCGCCCCGTGTGGGAAATCAGCACGACAACATCGCCATCACCGGAGTTCATGCAACTCATGCGCTGCATGACCAGGTCGTCAAAGTACACAACGGGAATATTGAAGCGAAAAAATTTATTCATCGCATCGTGTGCGACAGCGGCGGACGCGCCAAAACCAAAAAAAGAAATTTTGCGCGCCTGAGTCAGCAGATCTACGGCACGGTTAACCGCCTGAATATCCAGACAAGACTTCACATGCTCCAGCCCTGCCATGGTGGATTCAAAAATTTTACTGGTATAAGACTCGACGGAATCGTCTTCTTCGACATTTCGGTTCACATAAGGTGTACCGTTAGCCAGGCTCTGGGCAAGGTGTAATTTGAAATCAGGAAACCCTTTGGTATCCAGACGGCGGCAAAAACGATTGACGGTAGGCTCGCTGACCTCAGCCATACCGGCGAGAGTGGCAATACTGGAGTGGATAGCTGTCTGCGGTGATGCGAGAATCACTTCTGCCACCTTGCGTTCTGATTTGCTCAGCAACTCCAGATGAGACTGGATTTTTTCCAGCATATTCATATGACAACGACCATCTATGGTATTTTTGATTTCAGCCAAAGGTGAAACCAATGCGGATTTGGTGAAATATACTACGAGCCCGCAACGGTTGGCAGAGGCAGGCACATGAAGTCACCGGCTTTTTTTGTCAGAATATGACGTGTGTCTAACTTTCAGAACAGTAACTGGCTGTCAGAAACGATGGAAAATTTCTCTTTTAGGCACAGACCTGGCCCGGTTTCTTGGTCGGCAACCATAGCTTATGAAGCCTTGTGCAGTAAGAAATAGTGAATTGTGTTGTTTTCTTACGGGTTTACTGGGTTGTGTCAAAAAGAGTACATTATTAATGTAATAAAATTACAGCGTCCTGCAATGAGGAGATTGAAAATGGCGGTAACGTCAACAGCCCAGGCGTGTGACCTGGTTATTTTCGGTGCGAAGGGCGACCTGGCGCGCCGTAAATTGCTGCCTTCACTGTATCAACTGGAAAAAGCAGGCCATATTCATCCGCAGACCCGCATTATTGGTGTGGGCCGGGCACAGTGGGACAAAGACGCCTATACCAAGGTTGTGCGTGAAGCGCTGGAAACCTTTCTTAAAGAGCCGCTGGATGAAGCCCTGTGGGCGACGTTGAGTAGCCGGCTCGATTTTTGCAACCTGGATGTAGAAGATGCCGCGGGTTTTGTGCGTCTTGGTGAGATGCTCGATCAACAAAACCGTACCACTATCAATTACTTTGCCATGCCGCCAAGTACATTTGGTGCCATTTGCCGGGGCCTGGGTCTGGCTGGTCTGAATAAAGAGCCGGCGCGGGTGGTGATGGAAAAACCGCTGGGTACGGATCTGGCTTCCTCACGGGTTATCAACAATCAGGTGGCGGAGTATTTCAACGAGTGTCAGGTCTATCGTATTGATCACTACCTCGGTAAAGAAACGGTACTTAACCTGCTGGCGCTGCGTTTTGCCAACTCCTTGTTTGCCAATAACTGGGATAACCGCACCATTGACCACGTACAGATTACTGTGGCTGAGGAAGTCGGGATTGAAGGGCGCTGGGGCTATTTTGATAAAGCCGGTCAGATGCGTGACATGATCCAAAACCACCTGTTGCAAATTCTGACCATGATTGCCATGTCGCCACCGGCAGATCTCAGTACCGATCGTATCCGCGATGAAAAGGTAAAAGTGTTGCGCTCGCTGCGCCGTATCGATCGCTCCAATGTGCATGAGGTGACGGTGCGCGGCCAGTACACCAGCGGATTTGTCCAGGGGCAAAAAGTGCCGGGCTATCTGGAAGAAGAGGGCGCAAACAAAACCAGCAACACCGAAACCTTTGTTGCCATTCGCGTCGATATTGACGACTGGCGCTGGTCTGGTGTGCCGTTTTATCTGAGAACCGGAAAACGCCTGCCGTCAAAATGTTCGGAAGTGGTGGTTTACTTTAAAAATCCGGCACTTAACCTGTTCCATGATTCTTATCAGCAGCTACCACAAAACAAGCTGATTATTCGCCTGCAACCAGATGAAGGCGTCGAAATTCAGATCCTTAACAAGATCCCAGGCCTTGATCACAAGCATCGGTTACAGACCACCAAACTCGATTTGAGTTTTTCAGAAACCTTTAACCAGCAGCATTTGGCGGATGCCTACGAGCGTCTGTTGCTGGAAACCATGCGGGGTATTCAGGCGCTCTTTGTGCGTCGTGATGAAGTCGAGGAGGCCTGGAAGTGGGTGGATTCGATTATGGATGCCTGGGCGATGGACAATGATTCTCCCAAGCCTTATCAGGCCGGAACCTGGGGGCCGGTGGCGTCTGTCGCTATGATCACCCGTGACGGCCGTTCGTGGAACGAAGTCGAGTAAATGGTTTTGCCCCGTAATCCTCCGGGGCAAAGCCGTTGGCATTTTTTGGCTGACGGTGCGGTCGGACGTTCGTGGGTAACTACGGACCCCTGTGGCAGGGGCGCACCCAATCATTAATCAATGCCCAGATGGGCATGACTGGAGATTACCCTTAATGAAAAACTGGAAAACCAGTGCGGAACAGATTTTGACAACCGGTCCGGTTGTTCCTGTGATTGTGATTAACAAACTGGAACACGCGGTGCCGATGGCGAAAGCTCTGGTCGCAGGTGGGGTGCGGGTTCTGGAGTTAACACTGCGTACTGATTGCGCCGTGGAAGCGATTCGCCAGATAGCACAGGAAGTACCGGATGCTATCGTCGGCGCGGGTACAGTGACGAACCCTCAGCAACTGGCTGAAGTGACTGCGGCCGGTGCACAGTTTGCTATCAGCCCTGGCCTGACTGAGCCGTTACTGAAAGCGGCGAACGAAGGTTCTATTCCGTTAATTCCGGGTATTAGCACGGTATCTGAATTGATGCTGGGCATGGATTACGGTTTGCGTGAATTTAAATTCTTCCCGGCTGAAGCGAACGGCGGGGTGAAAGCGCTGCAAGCGATTGCCGGGCCGTTTGGCAAAATCCGTTTCTGCCCGACCGGTGGTATTACGCCGAATAACTACCGCGATTATCTGGCACTGAAAAGCGTGCTGTGTGTGGGTGGCTCCTGGCTGGTGCCCACTGATGCACTGGAAAGCGGTGATTATGATCGTATTACTGCACTGGCGCGTGAAGCGGTGGCAGGGGCAAAAGCCTGATACTGCCGCAACCTTGATGTAACGGGTATACCCACAGGCTCGCTTTGGCGGGCCTGTTTATTGCTGTTCCTGACATCTTGTGGGGATTGGTTTAGCAATAAAAAACGGCTTCTGTTTTTTGAAGCCGCTGAGAGATGTTGTGACAACGTTAATTTGTTTCGCGGTGATTAATTATATTTTCTGGCGAACTCTTCATCACTGTTGCACAGATAAATGATGAATTCGATAAACGCAATAACCGATGGAATAAACGTCCAGCAAAACAGTAAATAAAGAATGCCCTGACCCGGTTTACCCAAATAGAATTTATGCGCGCCAATCCCACCTAAAAAGAAAGCAAACAGCGCAGCAGAAATGCGGCTCTTTTCTCCTTTTACCGACTGCGTTGCACCACAGTGTGGGCAAGCCTTGGCGGTACTGTGCACTTCTTTACCACAACCCCGGCAGAAAACCATCCCAGACATCTACATCACTCCTAATAGTAGTCAATACAGACAAATATTAACGATATTTTATGATTTTCACTACTATTAAGCCTGCGGATAAGATGATTTTTTAACGATTTTAATTAAAAGAGGCATACTCTCCTTATTGTTGAGGATGGCGGTTGCAACCACTGTGCTAATTACTGATTCGGATAAAGCCAAAGTCCCCGACAGAATAAACCTGCCGGGGAATGGCATAATAATCGATGTTAACCGCTGACGTTCACCGCCGCCGCAACGGCTTTCGCCAGTCCAATCGCCGCTTCGGTATCTTGTGCCGTAGCCAGCGCCACGCCCATGCGCCGGCGTCCACAAATGTCAGGCTTACCAAACAAGCGAAGCTGAGTCTGTGGCTGTAGGGCCTGTTCCAGTCCGTGATAACGGACATCATCGCTGTTGAGCTCAGGCAGAATAACGGCTGAAGCCGAAGGGCCGTACTGGCAGATGCGGCCAATCGGCAGGCCGAGAAAAGCGCGAACATGCAGCGCAAACTCAGATAGGTCTTGAGAGATCAATGTCACCATGCCGGTATCGTGCGGGCGTGGTGAAACCTCGCTGAAGATAACCTCATCACCACAGACAAACAGCTCCACACCAAACAGGCCGAACCCGCCTAACGCTTTCACCACTTTTCCGGCAATCTCTTTTGCCCGCTGGAGCGCCAGAGTGCTCATCTGCTGTGGCTGCCAGGATTCGCGGTAATCGCCGTCTTCCTGGCGGTGACCAATCGGGTCGCAAAAATGTAAGCCATCGATGGCATGAATGGTCAACAGGGTGATTTCAAAATCAAACTTTACCAGCCCTTCAACAATGACCTTACCACCACCGGCCCTGCCACCTTCCTGAGCATAGCGCCAGGCTTTTTCCAGCTGTTCGGCCGCGCGAATCAGGCTTTGGCCTTTTCCAGAAGAGCTCATCACTGGTTTGACGATACAGGGGAAACCGAGTTCGTGAGCGGCGAGCTGAAATTCGGCTTCATTTGCCGCGAAGCGGTAGCGGGAAGTGGGGAGTGCCAGCGTTTCTGCCGCCAGCCGACGAATCCCTTCCCGGTTCATGGTTAAACGGGTGGCCTCGGCACAAGGCACGACCTGTTGGCCTTGCTGCTCTAAAGCGACCAGCATGTCCGTGGCGATCGCTTCGATTTCAGGCACGATAAAGTCTGGGCGCTCTTGCTCAACCAGGCTTTTTAGCGCATCGCCATCAAGCATATTGATAACGTGGCTGCGATGGGCTACCTGCATCGCCGGTGCATCGGCGTAGCGATCAACGGCGATCACTTCTATACCCAAACGCTGGCACTCAATCGCGACTTCTTTTCCCAATTCGCCAGAGCCGAGCAACATCACACGAGTGGCTCCGGCACGCAAAGCGGTTCCGATTGTTAACATAACCTGATACCTGATGGTGGTGTAAAAGACGGTTTTATAAACATGACGAAGCAATAAACAAACAGACCCGAAAGCCAGATAAACGGGGGACTGATAGCGCGGCAGTATAAACGAAAACGTTTGCGTTTGGCATCACTCTGCGTACTGATACGCAAAAGTGAGTGAAAATACGTGCAGATCTCGGTGCACGCTGGATTCTGCGAAAAATTCATGACAGGCTGCGCTGACTAGCCACCCTACGGTTTTTTGATTGCGTCTGGCCAGTAGGGGGAACGATGCTGTTGAATGGAAGGAGTTACCAGAATGAAAGCGCCACACGCCGAAAAACGGCCTCACCGCATGACGATGCACGGTGAAACCCGCATCGATAATTATTACTGGCTGCGGGATGATGACCGTAATGCCCCTGCGGTTCTTGACTGGCTGGCGCAGGAAAATCGTTACTGCGAGCAGGTTATGGCTCCGCATGAGGCGCTGCGTCAGACGTTGTATGACGAGATGGTGGCGCGAATTCCTGGCGAGGACGTGTCTGTACCTTATGTCAAACGAGGTTATCGCTATCAGAGCCGCTATGTTCCCGGTAAAGAGTATGCGATTTATCAACGTCAGCCAGAACATCAAACGCAAGAGTGGCAGGTATTACTTGATGCTAATCAGCGCTCACAAGGGAAGACATTTTATCATCTTGGGGCGCTTGGCATCAGCCCGGATAACCGTTTTATGAGTGTGGCCGAGGATGTGCTCTCACGTCGGCAATATGCGGTAACGTTTCTGGATTTAACCACCGATGAGTGGTTGCCTGACCGCCTGGAGAATGTCAGCGCCGACAGTGAGTGGGCCGCAGATTCACGCACACTGTATTATGTCCGCAAACATCCACAGACACTGCTGGCGTATCAGGTTTATCGCCATCGTTTAGGTGATGATCCACAGCAGGATGAACTGGTTTATGAAGAGCTGGATGATGCATTCTACCTGAGTCTGGATAAAACCACGTCAGAGCGCTATATCCTGATTTACCTTGACAGTACCACCAGCAGTGAGGTGCTGCTCCTCGATACTCACGACCCGGCGGCCAAACCGCAGGTTTTTCTGCCTCGCCGAGCCGACCATGAATATCAGGTAGACCATTTTCGCAATGCGTTCTACGTTCGTTCGAATCGGGCGGGTAAGACGTTTGGCTTTTATCAGGCCGCCGGCGATGATGAAAGCACCTGGCAAACACTGATTGCTCCGCGTCCTCATCATGTGTTTGAAGGGTTTGCACTGTTCGATGACTGGTATGTGGCAGAAGAACGTGAACAGGGGCTTACGCAACTTCGCTATGTTCACTGGAATAGCGGTATCTCACATCAGATAGCGTTTAATGACCCGACTTATGTCACCTGGCTGAGTTATAACCCAACGCCACACAGCACGGCGTTGCGTTACGGTTATTCTTCTATGACGACACCCACCACGCTGTATGAACTGGATATGGCAACCGGTGAACAAAAGGTGCTCAAGCAATCAGAAGTCAAAAATTTTGATGCCGGCAATTACTGTAGTGAACGGTTATGGGTAACGGTGCGGGATGGTGAGTCTGTTCCTGTTTCGCTGGTGTATCACAAAGCGAGCGAGCGCGGTAATAACCCCTTGCTGGTTTATGGCTATGGTGCTTATGGCAGCAGTATCGACCCCGAGTTTAGCAGCAGTCGCCTTAGCCTGTTGGATCGTGGTTTTGTTTATGCACTGGTGCACATTCGCGGTGGCGGTGAACTGGGTCAGACATGGCACGATCAAGGGAGACTGCGCAACAAAATGAACAGTTTTACTGACTTCATTGATGTGACGCAGGCGTTACTGACTCGCGGTTATGGCGACCCGAATAGGGTGTTTGCCATGGGCGGAAGTGCGGGTGGGCTTTTGATGGGCGCGGTAGTGAATATGGCTCCGTCACTCTTCAAAGGGGTTGTTGCTCAGGTTCCCTTTGTTGATGTGTTAACGACCATGCTGGATGAGTCTATTCCGCTCACAACAGGGGAATACGATGAGTGGGGGAACCCGAATGATGAGGCTGATTACCATGTTATTCGGCGTTATAGCCCCTATGATGGCGTGACGGCACAAGCGTACCCACACATGCTGGTGACGACTGGCCTACATGATTCTCAGGTGCAATATTGGGAGCCGGCAAAGTGGGTGGCAAAGTTGCGTGAGTTAAAAACGGACGAGAATTTGTTGCTATTGCATACCGATATGGGGGCCGGGCATGGGGGTAAATCCGGTCGGATGGCTCAATTTGATGACATTGCGCAGGAATTTACTTTTTTGATAAGCCTGCTCTGATCGCTCATTACCGGGTGGGCTGCCTGCGGTGTTTGAGCCTTTACGTCGTTGCATAGTGGTGAGGGAACCGTTTTTCGCGGGACAGGTCAGGGGGATATGCGATCACCGGGTGTCAGGAGGCAGAGGGTGATCGCCAGGTATGGATTATCCGCGATGTCTGATTACCGAGCCAAATCAGTAAATTTCAGCCTGAGGTTGCGCTTTTTTGGCTCGTTTTTCTGCCCGTTTTTGCGCCGCAGTTTTGAGCGGTTTTTTCCGGGCGTTTTTCTTGCTGTCCATTCCTTTACTCATTTCATTTGCCTCACTTGGTAAAAGGTAGGGTTGCCTGTTTATTAACCTCCTGTTCAGGCCGTGATGCAAGCGAAAAAAGTATTTTTATGGCAGTGATGCCAGCTCAGGACAAGGAACTCAGACAACAGGGTTATTTATTACCGCTTGGGTCATAAGGCAGGGTAGAGAACTGGTGGGAGATTTCCCGATAATAACGAACCCGCTCACGAAAATAGACACGTAAGTGCGCAGGCTGCTGCCGCTCAACTTCATCAGCGATGACGGGCATGTTATAACGCTCCCGAAAGGCGATACTGGATGCTGCCAGATCCACATTCACTTTTTCCATCTCGTCATAAGGCAGTTCGGCCAGATTGTATCCCATGATTACCTCCTGTTTATTGCGCGACAAAATTAAAACAGAAGTGCGCAATTGGCAAATATTGTTACCTTGTCTGACCTCGACAGGCGACGAGAAGGTTCGTATCCTCGTCGCGGGTTAACCGCTCGCCAATGGGCTATACGACAACACGAGGAATCACACATGCTGAATATCAGGCAGTTTATCACATCAAACATGCGTGTCTTGAAAACGCTGGGTTTAGTGGCCTGCATGGCTTTTTCACAGTCAGTGCTGGCTCATGCCCATCTGAAAAGTCAGACCCCGGCTGCTGATGCTACGGTGGCGGCGTCACTGAGCGCGTTATCATTAACGTTTACTGAAAATATCGAGCCTGCATTTAGTGGGGTGACATTGACGTTAAATGGCCAGACGATTTCAACGGGGAATGCGGTGCTGGATAATGGGCATAAAAATACACTGTTGATATCGCTTGATAAAACGCTTGTCAGCGGGAGTTACCAGGTGAACTGGCATGTGCTCTCTGTTGATGGGCATAAAACCACGGGAAGTTACCGTTTTAATGTCAAATAAATGATGGTGCTGGAGTCGGCATACATTCTGTTTCGGGGCGTACATTTTACCAGTGTGATGCTACTGACTGGCGCGAGCTGTTTTAGTGTGTGGCTGGCTCCTCTCGCTTATCGGCATGTGCTGGTTGCCCGTCTGCGCTTGCTGGTAGCGCTCTGTTGCCTGATGGCATTCATCAGTGCGATGGGGATCTTGTGTGTACAAGTCGGCCTGATGAGTGGGGACTGGCATCGCATTGCCGATACCGAAACATGGTGTGCGATGCTCAGTACCGGCTTTGGCCGGATTTGGCGCTGGCAGCCCGTGTTGGCCTTGATGAGCGGCTATGGTGCAGGCGTATTCCGGCGCAGTTATCCTCGTTGGGTGCTGTTTTGCGGTATGTTGCAACTACTGGCAATGTCATGGGTTGGCCATGCGGCGATGCAAGAAGGCTGGCCTGCATGGTTTCATGGCATCAATCAGATGTTCCATTTATGGGCCGTCGCTTTTTGGGTGGGGGGATTATCGGCCCTGACTACGGTATTAAGGGATGTGAATCAGTGTAAAAACCGTACATTGGCGATAGCAACCATGATGCGTTTTTCTCGCTATGGCCATGTGTCTGTCGCAATGGTTCTCGTGACGGGGGCTATAAATACGGTATTGATTCTCGGCTGGCCCGTCGCAGCAGTTGCATTCTATGGCGCATTACTCACTGTCAAAGTGCTGCTGGTGGCAGTCATGGTGCTATTGGCGCTGGTGAATCGTTATTGGGTTGTACCACGTTTTCGTAAGACGCATACCCGTGCGGCGCGCTATTTTTTGTACATCACGTATAGCGAATTGCTGTTAGCCGTGCTGGTTATTCTGTTCGTCAGTGTGTTTGCAACATTATCGCCGATTTAAAAACCATCGACCTGTAATGAAAATAATTATTAAAAACAGTTAATGGGTTAATTTCGCATAATGAAAAGCATTATCAAAAGCAAATGATAATGCTTTGGCTCTTTGTGATATTTAGCCTGCTTTGGTTAATTTTTTGTTTCGATTGTTGTGCATTAAAGGCATAATGTCGCTCATCATTCACCCGCCAGTAAGAATAGGGAACCGCTATGTTAAAAAAAGAAATGATTCAAAAGTTGAATGAGCAACTTAATCTGGAGTTTTATTCTGCCAATTTATACCTGCAAATGAGTGCCTGGTGTGGTGACAAAGGTTTTGAAGGTGCCTCTGCATTTCTGAAATCGCATTCACGGGAAGAGATGGAGCATATGCAGCGCCTGTTTGATTATCTCGATGATACTGGCAGTTTGCCTGTATTAGGTACAATTGCTGCACCACCGGTTGATTTTGACTCATTGCAAGATGTGTTCAAACTGACCTATGAACATGAGCAGTTGATTACGTCGAAAATTAATGAGCTGGCCCATGCAGCGATAACATTGCAGGATTACTCCACTTTTAATTTTCTACAGTGGTATGTAGCTGAACAACATGAAGAAGAAAAATTGTTCAAATCCATTCTTGATAAGCTGGGGATGGTAAGTGCTCAGGATGGTGGGCTGTTCTTCATCGATCAGGACTTGAAAAAAATGGCGTCTTCTGTCGCGCCTTCCGCCTGATAATCAGCAAACTGCGAGCAAAATTTCACGATCCATTGCTCATTGAAAACCACGTTATTTTGACGTGGTTTTCACGTCTTTTTAGTGTTGTTTTTAGTATGTTTAGGCTGGAATACATATAGAGCAAGCAGGTTTTTTATATTTTCTTCTTTTGCTATACCGTTACTTCTCGCAATAAGATGTCGCGTCTCAGTTTATTTATTTCCCACGCCTAATAAATCCATTTTTTAATTTAATGATGAAGTCGTCATGCTATTGATAATGCCTGATACGCATCCTGTACCTCTGATTGTAATACACGGCCAGCGCATTTTTTTACATTTTCTGATGACTGGTGAATGGTCATTGTCTGGTGAGTGATGACCCAACTGTAATGAGGTGGGGTGACTTGCCATTACACCGGATAATAACGGGCAATCAAGACGCAGAGCGGTGTTGTTACGTCTCGTGCAATCAATGGTCTGTTTATTTGGAGTCATCATGATGATGGAGTTATTGAGTATCGTAGTTTTTGTGCTGGTGAGTGTGCTGCTTGTGTTGTTGTGCCAGCGCTATACCTCGCTGGAGTTTGTCTCTCATGTCCGGCTGATTTTTAAAACCTGGTCTTTTTGGTTGTGCAATACCGCAGCCTCGCTGGGGGCGATTGCACTGGCTTTGCCGGATCAGGTATTACAACTTTGGTCTTCTTTACCGGCAGAGGTCAAAGCAATGCTGCCGCAAAATGTACTGAGTCAAGCCAGTGTTTATTTATTGGTGTTGGGGGTCATTAGTCAGTTTATTCGCCAGCAAAAATTGCTGCTCCCGGTTGTGAAGCCTGGCCTTGTGGGGCCAGAGAGCGGTACACCGCAAGAGGTGACAAAACCGTCATGAGACGTTCTTTATTCCTGCTGATCGTACTGGGATGGTGTTCTCTCGCCGGAGCCGCGCGATCGTTATGCCCTGGGAAATTCATGCACGATACACCACCGGAGGTAAAGTATGACGAAGAACTCTGTTTTACCGAGTTCGCGGTGCTCTACAGTCACCGTTACAAAGCACCGCTAATGTCGGCAGAACGATTAACGGCCGAAAAGGTACGCGCGGCAGAGCAACTCACGCGTCGAGACGCTTTTCATATTGAACCACAACTGCCTGCTGAGGCCCGCTCAATCCCGGATGATTATCAACATTCTGGCTACGATCAAGGGCACATGACCCCGGCAGGCAATATGCCGGACGAGCAGGCACAGTATGAGTCGTTCTCAATGTCGAATATGACCCCCAGTTGCCAGTGCTAAACCGTATTTCCTGGCGACGTATTGAGGCCTCGGTGCGTAAACAGGCGTTGCTGGAGGGTGAGGTATGGGTTGTGACTGGCGCTCTGTTTGGAGAGCAACAGATTGGTAGCGGTGTCTCAGTACCGTTATTGCTATATAAAGCCACCAGTGGAAAATCCGGTCAGTGGGTCTTTGTCGGTAACAACCAGACAGGGGAGGTGACCCTAATGTCGTTGCACGATTTCTCAACCCGTTACGATATTCTCCCTTTTGCCGGTCACTGAAGGCCGGAGGAAGTCTGTCATCAGGTATCCCCGGCGTTAACCGGGGCATCGGGTATTCAGGCGGTGGCGATACGGGGATAAAAATCGTGGTTTTCTCGCTGCATGCGTTCATAAACGCGGCGCAGAACGTGGTTGGCATCCTGACGAAAGGCATCATCATTGCCACATAAGCTGGCAGCCGTGTTCCAGCGTCGAGAGAAGGTGTTATATTCCGCCGCAATGTCTTCCATGTCTTGCTGATAGGCTTGTCCCATCATGGCCAGATCGGGATCGTGGTGCTGTTGTAGCGCAGGGTAGAGTACGCTGTCTTCAGCCGAAAGGTGCAATTTAATAATTGCACTCATCTCGACAATCAGGCGGGCAATATCCTGTGCGTGTAGCGTTACACCCGCTTTGCTGAGATAACGAAGCCGGTCAATGTGGTTGAGAATATCGGTGTGTTGATGTTTGAATTTATCCAGGTTCATGCTGGGTACTCCCTACAGTGGATATCATAAGATGCATTTTAAATGCATCTTATGATAAGTCAATCAATAATCACACGTCATACCGCGACTTACTGGCTGTGCAGTGGGTGATAAATAATCAGGAGCAACCGGGCATTGACGTCATCAGGACAGTGATGAGAGATAAGAGCGGGGAGGAGAAAAACAGCCAGCACAGGAGTCGCTGGCTGTTTGGCTCATCATGGGGCTTAACCGTCGGCTGTTTAACAGTTAACTATCGACAGTCTGTTTGTGAAAGATTTCGCGGAAAACTGGATAAATGTCATCCTGATCCCGAATATGTTGCATGGCAAAATTATCGAATTTCCCCTTCAATGCTTCATACTCTCGCCACAACGTCTGATGTGAACGGCGGGTGATTTCAATGTAGCTATAATAGCGGACAAACGGCAGTAACCGGGTTGCCAGCCACTCCCGGCACAGCGGTGAATCATCGGCCCAGTTGTCTCCATCTGAGGCTTGGGCGGCATAAATGTTCCATTGTGCCGGGTTATAGCGGGCTTTAACCACTTCCTCCATTAATTTCAGGGCGCTGGAGACAATCGTGCCGCCGGTTTCCTGAGAGTAGAAGAATTCCTGCTCATCCACTTCCTTGGCCTGTGTATGGTGGCGGATGTAGACCACCTCGACATTCTTGTATGTCCGGCTCAGGAACAGGTACAACAGAATATAAAAACGCTTGGCAATATCTTTTGTGGCTTGATCCATTGAGCCGGAGACATCCATCAGGCAGAACATCACCGCCTGGCTTGAAGGCTCAGGCCGACGCTCGTAATTTTTGTAGCGCAGGTCGAAGGTGTCAATGAACGGTACCCGAGCAATACGCTGGCGTAGCTCGTTGATTTCCTTACGTAACTTTTCCTCTTCCAGCAACTGCACCGGTTCGGTATTTTCCAGTAATGCCAGTTCCTCCTCGCGCTGATGGAGTTCGCGTCGTTTACCCGCTGTCATCGCCATACGGCGAGCCAGCGAGTTTTGCAATGAACGCACCACACTAATATTGGCCGGGACACCATTTGAGGTGAACCCGGCACGGTGGGTTTTGTATTCATTCAATTGCCGGTGTTCGGTTTTTTTCAGGTTAGGTAGCGCCAGGTCTTCGAACAGTAAATCCAGATATTCATCTTTTGAAATCTGAAAAACGAAGTCATCCTGACCTTCGCCATCCTGACCGGCATCCCCCTGGCCTGAACCGCCACCGCCGCCGCCCCCTTGCGGCCGTTCTATCTTGTCATTTTGCACAAAATGATCGTTACCGGGGTGAACGCGGTGGCGAACGCCACCACGCCCTTGATGGAACATCGGTTCACTGATGTCTGTATTGGGGATCGAGATAGACTCCCCGTTATCGACATCTGTTACTGAACGCTTATTGATGGCCCCGGCAATAGACTGTTTTATCTGCGATTTGTAACGGCGTAAAAAGCGCTGGCGGTTAACCGCGCTTTTATTTTTTCCGTTCAAACGCCGATCAATAAAATAGGCCATGTTTCCCCCAAACGACATTGTCTGTCGATGCGTGGCATCAAGACGACTTCCTTACACGCAGGTACCATTCGCATAACAAACGTACCTGCTTGCGGGTGTAGCCTTTCTCCATCATCCGATCGACAAAATCATCGTGTTTTTTCTGCTCTTCCGTTGACGTTTTGGTGTTAAACGAAATCACCGGCAGTAATTCTTCCGTGTTGGAGAACATTTTCTTCTCAATGACCGTGCGCAACTTCTCGTAACTAGTCCAGTTCGGGTTGCGGCCATTGTTGTTGGCCCGGGCGCGCAGGACGAAATTGACGATTTCGTTACGGAAATCTTTCGGATTGCTGATGCCTGCCGGTTTCTCAATTTTCTCCAGTTCCGCATTCAGTGATTCACGATCAAACAGCTGTCCGGTGTCTGGGTCACGGTATTCCTGATCCTGAATCCAGAAGTCGGCGTAGGTCACATAGCGGTCAAAAATGTTCTGGCCATACTCTGAATAGGATTCAAGGTAAGCGGTCTGGATCTCTTTACCGATGAATTCAGCGTATTTCGGGATCAAATACCCTTTCAGGTGTTCCAGATACTTCTCTGACACATCTTGCGGGAACTGCTCACGTTCGATTTGCTGCTCCAGTACATAGAACAGGTGTACCGGGTTGGCGGCGACTTCGCTGTGGTCAAAATTGAATACCCGCGAGAGGATCTTAAAGGCAAAACGTGTGGAGAGGCCTTTCATGCCTTCGTCAACACCCGAGTAGTCACGGTACTCCTGGTAAGATTTGGCTTTGGGATCGGTATCTTTCAGGCTTTCACCATCATAGACCCGCATTTTTGAGTAAATGCTGGAGTTCTCCGGGTCTTTCAGGCGAGACAGTATCGAGAAGCGCGCCAGCGTTTCCAGCGTACCTGGGGCGCAAGGAGCATGGCTCAATTCACTATTTTTGAGCAGCTTGTCGTAGATTTTGACCTCTTCCGAGACGCGCAGGCAATAGGGCACTTTGACGATGTAAACACGGTCAAGGAAGGCCTCATTGTTTTTATTGTTGCGAAATTGCACCCATTCTGATTCGTTGGAGTGCGCCAGAATAATGCCATTAAACGGCAGGGCTGCAATGCCTTCGGTACCGTTATAGTTACCTTCCTGTGTCGCTGTCAGCAAGGGGTGCAGCACCTTGATTGGTGCCTTGAACATTTCCACAAATTCCATCACGCCCTGGTTGGCACGGCACAGCGCGCCGGAGTAACCGTAGGCATCCGGGTCATTTTGTGCAAAGTGTTCTAGCTTGCGAATATCGACTTTACCGACCAGTGCAGAAATATCCTGATTATTCTCATCACCAGGTTCGGTTTTGGCGATAGCCAACTGCGCCAGAATGGACGGCCAGACTTTGACAACGCGGAATTTGGTGATATCACCGCCAAATTCCTGCAAACGTTTGGCAGCCCAAGGGGACATGATGGTGCCCAGATAGCGGCGAGGGATGTTGTATTCTTTTTCCAGAATGCTGGCGTCTTCCTGTGGGTTAAACAGGCTCAACGGGTGGTCATTGACCGGGCTGCGTTCGCCATTGGCACTTAATACATAAATGGGTACCCGCTGCATCAGCGCTTTGAGCCGTTCTGCCAATGAGGATTTCCCGCCGCCGACCGGGCCTAACAAATAGAGGATCTGTTTCTTCTCTTCAAGCCCCTGCGCGGCATGTTTGAGGTACGAGACTATCTGCTCTATAGCCTCTTCCATACCATAAAACTCTTCGAATGCAGGGTAGCGAGCGATTACCCGGTTGGAAAACAAACGAGACAGACGCGGTTCCTGAGCGGTGTCTACCATGACAGGCTCACCGATGGCCATTAGCAATCTTTCTGCGGCATTCACGTACGCGCTGCGGTCTTGCTGGCAGATAGTAAGGAATTCCTGTAGAGAGAATTCTTCGTCCTTGGCAGCGTCGTAACGCTGACGGTAATGATCAAATATGTTCATAGCGTTGCCCGTCCTTCGTCGATTAACACAGAGTAAGAGAGCGAATGGTATGCATAATGCCTGTGTAATGGGTGGCTCTCTCGGAAGAGGATCTCTTTGACTGAATACAGCAACCCTTATGCCAACTTCATGGTATCTGGGGCAGGGCGGGCAAACCGCACCTGAGCATGTTCAGTTGAAATCCACATCCTTGTTTAAAGCGTAGTTTGCATCCATAAAATTTCCTCTATTCTTGGCTCGTAATTTTAAGATATTTCAATGACTCACTTCGGCGACAACCGGCAAAATGCCCTGCCAGCCCGTGTCAGACGCGGTGTGTCAGTGGGCAGATTAAAGCGTTATAACTTATGTTTCTTTTGCAGTAATGTGATGCAGCGCGGGGTAAAAAGGTGGCATTACCTGCTGTACATTGCTTTGCGGCTGTGACGATATAACAACGCTCTCCGATAGCGTATTTAGCCGATAGTAACGTGGGAACCATCAACGCTCTGGTTAACGTAATGGCATTTCACACCGTGGCTGAGTGGTGTGACATCAGGGCAACGCATGAAGCCGTTGATTTATCACCGCCTATGCACTGCATTTGTCGATATGCCGCATGAAAAAAGTGCAGCCTTGGTGTGTTTGCCCATAAACAGTGCGATAGCTGTTCGTTACACCAGGCAAAGCAGGAGGTGATAATGAGAAAACAGGTGATGTTTACGCATGGCACAACCGTTGCGGCGATAGGCCAGGGAACCTGGTTTATGGGAGAGCATGCTCAACAATGGCGCAATGAGGTGAGGGCATTACAGGCGGGGATTGATCTTGGTATGACGCTGATCGATACCGCTGAAATGTATGCAGATGGCAGGGCAGAGCAGGTTGTTGGTGAGGCGATACGAGGCCGTCGGGAGCGGGTTTATCTGGTATCAAAAGTCTATCCGCATAATGCAGGCGGGGCGCGGGCGATAGCCGCCTGTGAAGGCAGCCTGAAGCGGTTGCAGACCGAACGCATCGATTTATATCTGCTGCACTGGCGCGGCGGTATACCGTTACCAGACACCATTTCAGCGATGGAAACACTCTGCCAGTCAGGGAAAATAGGCCACTGGGGGGTGTCTAATCTGGATATGGCGGATATGGCAGAGCTTTGGGGCTACAGGGGCGCAGAGCAGTGCCAGACCAATCAGGTGTTGTATCATTTAGGGTCAAGAGGGATTGAATACGATCTGCTGCCCTGGTGCCAACAGCGTCATATGCCTGTGATGGCGTATTGCCCGCTGGCTCAGGCCGGACAGCTGAGTCATGACTTAATGAATCACCCGAGTGTCATTGACATCGCCCGGCAACGTGGCCTGATGCCCGCACAGGTGCTGCTGGCATGGGTCATCCGTCAGTCAGGTGTCATTGCCATTCCTAAAGCGAGCTCACTGGCACACGTAGAGCAGAATGCGGCCGCCTTGAGTGTGACGTTGTCACAAGAAGAGATAGCCTGCCTGGACAGGGCATACCCTGCACCACGCAGTAAACAACCACTGGATGTGGTGTAACATGTAACATATTGTGCTGATGGCGGCATGTGTTCGGTGGCATGATGCCGGGTAAGCCGTCATCATGCCACCGGTCAACGCATTACTTGCGCAGGCGAATGACGGTAGATAACCGAGCCGGTGCATGGGTGGTCGCCACAAACGGCTGGCTGACATGTGCGGTTTCGACGCAGACAAACGTTTTGTAGCCATCGTCAGTGATATCGCTGATGGTGCGCGACAGCTCAGCTCCTGGATTCCAGGCGACGACATCGCTGTTATGGCTGTGACGCACTTCAATAGTGCGTTGCAGCGCCGGGTCTTCGATTACGCTGAGGGATAACGGCTGCGTATAAATACGGTCAGTGCGATCGGCGAATGTCAGGTCGCCTTGCTGCGTGCTGACTTTGCCATCATTCACTTTATCGATAAAGTGCTCGCCCAACCCACTGATACGAATTTGGTTGATATCACCAATTTCGAAATAGGTATGCAGCGCGCTGGTG
This sequence comes from Dickeya aquatica, assembly GCF_900095885.1. Lineage (NCBI taxonomy): Bacteria > Pseudomonadati > Pseudomonadota > Gammaproteobacteria > Enterobacterales > Pectobacteriaceae > Dickeya > Dickeya aquatica. Next base: position 2,311,435 of record NZ_LT615367.1, on the reverse strand, counting down.
ATGCTGTAATCGCCGTGGCATTCCAATTCCATCTGACACTCTTGCGCGCTCAAATGAAAACGGGCCAGCACGGTAAACGCGTTTGGCCAACTGGCGCGGGTTTGCTCGTTATCCCGCAGTGTAAAGGTCAGTGTGATGCCCTGAGCCTGCTCACTGTGGGAGGTGAATTCCCACGCCATCAGGCGTCCAAAACCGTGATTAGGCTGAGCTGCCGGGCCGAACCACGGGAAACAGATGGGCACACCACCGCGAATGGCCACGCCGGTTTCGAAAGGCGTATTGTCACTCAGCCACAGTACCGGTTTTTCCCCTGTCGGCTGCCAGCTCAACAGATGAGCACCTTGCAGTGCAACAGCGGCACGAACCTGGGGGTGATCGACAACAATAATCGGCAGTTGATCTAGCTGGCGCTGGCTCAGGTAAGGGGTGATTGCGTTATCGATGGGAAGCGAATAAATGTTCTCGTTCATGGTGTGATAGTTGCCTTGAGAATCTTCGTTAATACAACCAATAAAAAAGGGCGACCACGTCGCCCTTTCATCTGTCAGCTCATCGCCACATTATTTAGAGATGTGGGCGATCAGATCCAGCACCTTGTTAGAGTAGCCAGTTTCGTTGTCATACCAGGAAACCAGTTTCACGAAGGTGTCGCTCAGTGCGATACCGGCTTTGGCATCAAACACAGAAGTCAGTTTTTCGCCGTTGAAATCGGTGGAAACCACGTCATCTTCGGTGTAGCCCAGCACGCCTTTCAGCTCGCCTTCAGATGCTGCTTTAATGGCTTCACAGATTTCTTTGTAAGTTGCCGGTTTTTCCAGACGTGCAGTCAGGTCAACGACGGAGACGTTCGGAGTCGGAACGCGGAACGCCATACCAGTCAGTTTACCGTTCAGAGCCGGGATAACTTTACCTACAGCTTTAGCTGCACCAGTAGAGGACGGGATGATGTTCTGAGCTGCGCCACGACCGCCGCGCCAGTCTTTGTGAGACGGGCCGTCAACAGTTTTCTGAGTCGCGGTGGTTGCATGAACAGTGGTCATCAGCGCTTCAACGATACCGAATTTGTCGTTGATAACTTTAGCCAGCGGAGCCAGACAGTTGGTAGTACAAGAAGCGTTAGAAACGATTTCCTGACCCGCGTAAGAGGCGTGGTTAACACCCATAACGAACATCGGAGTATCGTCTTTGGACGGGCCAGTCAGAACCACTTTCTTGGCACCAGCCTGAATGTGTTTACGAGCGGTTTCGTCGGTCAGGAAGATGCCGGTTGCTTCAGCAACAACATCAACACCCACGTCATTCCACTTCAGGTTAGCCGGATCTCTCTCAGCAGTAACACGGATGGTTTTACCATTGACAACCAGATGACCGTCTTTCACTTCAACGGTGCCGTTGAAACGACCATGGGTAGAGTCATACTTCAGCATGTATGCCATGTAATCCGCATCCAGCAAATCGTTGATGGCAACGATTTCGATGTCAGAACGTTCCTGTGCAGCGCGGAAAACAATACGGCCAATACGGCCAAACCCGTTGATACCTACTTTGATAGTCATATATTCCACCAGCTATTGGTTTGTGAATAAAAGGTTGGTTGTAAAATTACAAAAACCTTACTGAGCGTCAAGCGGAATCGTGTCAATCATTGCGGTAAGTCAAAACTCCGAACAACAGTTGCGCGATAAACCACTATCAGCCTCATTAAAGAGCCTGACTTAATGATAGGGGGAGGCACTGGCCGGGAAACACCTGTCCGCGACGTAATTGTGATGGTGATCACAATTAAAAATGCCTTCTCTGCACGGGGCCAAGTGTAGGCCAAAATAGGCTGTGGCGGTGTTAACTTTTTGTTAGAATTATGCTTCATCACTCTGGCGAAAATTATGTTTTAGTGAGCATCGGATGACCAACAGTACGCCTTTTAAACCAAACCTGGACGAATTAACCGAGTTACAGCGCTATGTGACACAACAGCGTGGAACGGAAAGCCCTTACACCGGCCGACTACTGCACAACCGTCGTACCGGGGTTTATCACTGTCTGTGTTGCCAGCAGCCGCTATTTTATTCAGATAATAAGTATGATTCAGGCTGTGGTTGGCCCAGTTTTGACCGCCCGGTTTCTGAGGAAGCGATCCGCTATCTGGATGATGATTCTCATCATATGCATCGGGTTGAGATCCGCTGCGGGCACTGTGATGCGCATTTGGGGCATGTGTTTCCCGACGGCCCGCAAGACACCACGGGTGAGCGCTATTGTGTCAATTCCGCGTCGCTGCGTTTTGTCGATGAACAGGACGGCCAGCATATTGATGGTTAATCTCGCTAATTGGATAAATTGACTTGAATCGTTTCAGCTAAAATCTGACTTCAGGCAGGAAAATATGGAACTGAATGATGTGATAAACAGCATGACACCAGAAATTTATCAGCGCCTGACAACGGCGGTTGAGCTCGGGAAATGGCCTGATGGGGTGGCACTGACAACACAGCAGAAAGAAAACGCGTTGCAGATGGTGATGTTATGGCAGGCTCGTCATAACCAGGAGGCAGACCACATGACCATCAATACGCATGGTGAGATTGAAATGAAGAGCAAACAAGAGCTTAAACAACGTTTTGCCAATGACAATCTCAACATTACGATACTGAAACCACAAAACTAAGGTAACCGCGGTTGACATCCGTATTCATCGGGTTGACTAAACGGCGTTGCATTGGTGCATCAATGCGTGCTTAGTGGCGTAAAGAGGCAATAAAGCTTGGCAGGGTAGTGAGCGTTGCCCCGTGCTTGACCATCACATCAAGCGCCTGCTGGCTATCTCTGGGGCGCAGATTGACGCCCCGGCAGCCGTCAACCAGAATCTCGGTCTGGTATTCAAGTTCCAGTGCATCAAGCACGGTAAACTTGACGCAATAATCGGTCGCCAGCCCCATGATACTCAGCCGGGTGATGTTTCTGGCGCGGAGCCAGTCATGTAGTGCTGTGCATGTGCGGTGGTCGTTGTCAAAAAAGGCGCTATAGCTGTCAATATCGTCATAGGTGCCTTTGTGGATAACCGATACGATTGCGTTCCGATCCAGTTCCGGGTGTAAGTCGGCTCCAGGGCTGTTTTGTACACAGTGCACCGGCCACCATACCTGCGGCAGCCCTTCCAGTTCACCCACCTCACCAACCCTGGTGCCTGAATTGATGGCAAAACTACGGTGGCTGGCGGGGTGCCAGTCCTGAATGGCAATGACGGGCACTCCCGCCTGCTGGCAGGCATACATTGCCTGATTGGCTACCGCTACCACCTCATCTCCCCCGGATACTGCCAGGGCACCGCCCGAGCAGAAATCATTTTGAATATCCACCAGCAATAGTGCTCTGTTCATGATGTGCTCTTCTTGATGACGGGTGATGAGGCGCTATGGTTGAAATAATAGGCGATAGCCGCAAAACGATCAGTCCTTATCGCTCAGTTCACCACGCAGATTTTGTTGCATCAGTTGGCGAATTTTCTCCGGCGAGAGATCGTTTCTGCTTAACAGATAATGCAGTTTCGTGAGTGCTGCTTCAACCGTCATATCATATCCGCTGATGACACCGGCTTGCGCCAATGCATTACCGGTCGCGTAACCCTCCATATTGACTCGCCCGGAGATACACTGCGTCAGATTGACGACCACAATGCCACGCGCCGAGGCATGCCGTAACTCTTCAAGTAAGCCGGAACTTTGCGGTGCGTTTCCTACACCATAAGAGCGTAAAATCAAAGCCTTTACCGGCTGGCGCAGGAAGTTACTCACGACATCTGCGGAGATGCCGGGATAAATAGTGACCACGCCGATAGGCTGAGGCGTAATCGGATGCACGATCAACGTATTATCTGTCGTCGTCGGTGAAGCGGGCGTCAGACGGCGAATATGGATCCCGGCCTCGAGCAGCGGCGGATAATTGGGAGAGGCAAACGCATCAAAGCCGTCTGCATGCGCTTTGGTGGTGCGGTTTCCGCGCAGCAGCTTGTTATTAAAGAACAGGCTGACCTCATTGACCGGGTGATTCGCCGCGACATAGAGCGCGTTGAGCAAATTGGTTTGCCCGTCAGAGCGCAATTCTGCCAGTGGAATTTGTGACCCTGTCACAATAACCGGTTTGGACAAGTTCTCCAGCATAAAAGAGAGCGCCGAGGCGGTAAAAGCCATCGTATCGGTACCATGCAGGATAACAAAGCCGTCGTATTGGTCGTAGTGTTGCTGAATGTCGTTAGCAATCGATTGCCAGTCTGACGGTGTCATATCCGAAGAGTCAATTAACGGGGTGTACTCATGGATAGTAAACGCAGGCATTTCCTGACGATGAAATTCCGGCATTTGCGCCAGTTGCTGTTGCAGATGGCCTGAAACCGGAATATAGCCGTGTTCGGAGCGTTGCATACCGATGGTACCGCCGGTATAAGCGACATAAATGGATTTCTTGTGCATGGATAGTTGTGCTGTGCTCTGTTGGTTGGGGCAATCCGCTGATGTTATGAAACACCGTCGACATGGTTAAGCTAAATTATAAGAAGGTTTACCGACTAAAAACAGCCCGGCTTTCACCGGGCTGAGGTGCGGGTGTGATTAGCGCACCAGCGTGCAGTTAAGGCAGAGTGCGTAGCGATTTTGAGGATCGTTTAATGCATCCAGCACCGATGTTTGCGCGTGTACTGTTTGTGCCAGTTGCGCGACCGGTGCAGGTAACATCGCCTGTAATGCGCCAGGCAGCATGGCGTAAACTGAGCTTCTGACCTGACTGAACATGACGTCAAACAGATCTTGCTGCTCGCTAAACCAGCTCAACTGGTAATGATCCAGTTTGGCAAGTTCTGATGCTTTTTTCACGGCGTCATCAAAATCGCCTAGCTGGTCTACCAGTCCGTTCGCTTTGGCATCACTGCCAATCCAGACATGGCCTTGCGCAATTTCATCAATCTCCTGGGGGGTTTTCTTGCGCGCCTGAGCGACCAGTGACACGAAATTTTGGTAACCGCGCTCAATGCTCAGTTGCATCATTTGACTGATTTGTGGTGATAACGCTTTGGTTTGTGACAACTCAGCCAACGGTGACGTCGAGACACCATCAGTATGCACACCAACGCTATCAAGCGTATTTTCAAAGGTGGTGATCACACCAAAAATACCAATTGAGCCTGTCAGCGTGCTGGGGCTTGCGATAATGGTGTTGGCGGGTGTTGAAATCCAGTAACCTCCGGATGCCGCCATTGCCCCCATCGACACGACGACCGGTTTTCCCGCTTCTCGTGCTGCCATGAGCTCTGCGCGGATTCGCTCGGATGCGGTTACGCTGCCGCCGGGGCTATTGACACGCACAATGATCGCTTTCACTTTGGGATCCAGACGGGCATCACGGATTTGTGCCGCGGTGGTATCGCCACCGACATATCCCGGTGTCTCATTGCCATCAACGATGGTTCCGCTGGCGAAGACTACAGCGATTTCATTTTCGTCCGTTACCGGGGCGGAAGGTGTGTAGTGGTAGATACTGGTGAAATTGAAGTGCTTGTTTTTTGCATCCCAGCCAAACGTTTTGCTCAGGGTTTGCTCAATAACCGTGCGGGAAGCTACCTCATCAACCAGCTTATTTTCCAGCGCATAACGGGCGGTATCACCGTCAAGCTGGCGTAGGTTGCTGAGAAGGGTGTCTGCTCCGGGGAAAAGCTGCTGAGGCGTTATCTGGCGATTGGCTGCAACCGTATCGAGATAGTGCTGCCATAATGAGGAGAGCCAGCGGTTGTCAGCCTCACGAGCCGCAGAAGACATATCATCACGGATGAAGGGTTCGACAGCGGACTTATAAGTACCCACGCGGAAGATATGTGTTGAGATGTTCAGGTTATCCAGCAATGTCTTGTAGTAGAGGTTGCTGGTGGCAATACCGTGCAGGTCAACCGTACCCTGAGACGTCAGGTAGATTTTATTGGCAAAGCTGGCCAGATAATATTGCGACTGGGTAAAGTTATCACCAAGCGCAAAAATGGGTTTGCCTGCATCGCGGAATTCACGCAGCGCTTTGCCCAGATATTGCAGCGAAGGCTGGTCCGCACCGACAAAATCCGACAAGTCCATCACCATTCCGGTGATATTGCTGTCATCTTTCGCCTGACGAATGCTGTCAACAATATCAAACAGGGCGTTCTCTTGATGCTTGCTGGCGGAGACACCGAAAAATTCACGGCCAAACTGACGCAATTTATTATTGACGGAGGGTTTGTCTACCACAACCCCCGTCAAGTCGAGCATCAGTGCGCCTTTGGCGGGTTCAGCCGACGAGGGTTTGAACTGGCTGTACATGCCGACACCCACAAGGAGCAGCAACACCAGAAACAGATTGAGGATAAATTCGCGGATAAAATTCAGCAGACGCCATGTCATCCTGAATAACCCACTGAAAGCTCGCCACATTGTGCGCATGTCCACTCCATCAACAGAAAAACGGTTTTTAAACTGTGCGAGTTACACCTCTGACTTGTGATTGCAAACGTCGTGTAAATCACAGCGGTATCCTAATGAGCGCAGCCACAAATGTCAGCTATTTATCTTGCCAGACAGTGGCCTGCTTGAAGGCAACTTGTAACAAATCTTCTACCTGTGCTACCGTTGCGCGCGATCGTCCCGCCTTTATCGACAACAGATTTTCATGACAGGAGAGATGTGATGGATGCTCTGGAATTGCTCTTAAATCGTCGTTCTGCGTCCCGTCTGGCGGCTCCGGCTCCGGCGGGTGATGTGCTGGAAAATATTTTACGTGCGGGTTTGCGGGCCCCTGACCATGGCGCGTTACAGCCGTGGCGTTTCTCCATTATTCAGGATGAGGGGCTGGCGCGTTTTAGTGACCTGCTGGTTAAGGCGTCCTTGCACGACAAACTGGATGACGCGGCGCAGGAAAAAGCGCGTCAGGCACCGTTTCGTGCACCGATGATTATCACGGTTATCGCGCACTGCGAAGACAATCCGAAAGTGCCGCATTGGGAGCAGGTGGTCTCGGCGGGGTGCGCGGTGCAGGCCATGCAGATGGCCGCACTGGCGCAGGGTTTCAATGGCATCTGGCGTAGCGGTGCCTGGACGCATCACCCGCTGGTGCGAGAGGCTTTTGGTTGTCGTGAACGCGATGAAATTGTTGGCTTTCTTTACCTCGGTACACCTCAGCTTAAAGCGTCTGCCGCTGTTACGGCGGTGGATAGCGCAAAATTTGTCAGCTATTTCTAATCTCTGTTTTTATGTGCATCAGGCCGCTCCCTCTGGCAGGGAGGCGGCCTGTTCTGCCTTTGCCTTGCGGTGAAATATGCGATTGTTTATTGCGGAAAAGCCCAGTCTGGCACGCGCCATTGCCGATGTGTTACCGAAACCCCATCAGCGCCATGACGGATTCATCCGTTGTGGCGAACGGGATGTGGTGACGTGGTGTGTCGGCCATTTGCTGGAGCAGGCACAGCCGGATGCCTATGACGCCCGTTATGCGCGCTGGTCGCTGGCGGATTTACCCATCGTGCCGCAGGAGTGGCGTTTACAGCCACGCGCGCAAGTCAGTAAACAGCTCTCGGTCATCAAAACATTACTGGCGAAGGCCGATGAGGTTATTCACGCCGGAGACCCAGACAGAGAAGGGCAGCTGTTGGTTGATGAGGTGCTGAAATATCTGGCGCTGCCGGAAACCAAACGCCAGCAGGCGCGTCGCTGCCTGGTCAATGACCTCAATCCGCAGGCGGTGGAGCGAGCCATCACCCGGCTGCGGGAGAACCGAGAATTCATCCCGCTCAGTGTGTCAGCACTCGCCCGTTCACGCGCCGATTGGTTATACGGTATCAACATGACCCGTGCCTATACCCTGCTTGGGCAACAGGCGGGTTACCAGGGTGTGCTGTCTGTGGGGCGGGTACAGACGCCGGTATTGGGGCTGGTGGTACGCCGCGATGAAGAGATAGCGCACTTTATCCCCCGAGATTATTTCGAAGTGAAGGCGCATGTCCTCACCCCGGCGGGTGAGCGTTTTACCGCGTTGTGGCAACCCAGCGAGTCCTGTGAACCTTATCAGGATGAAGAGGGGCGTTTGCTGCATCGGCCGCTGGCCGAGCATGTGGTTAAACGTATTGAAGGGCAACCGGCCACGGTCACGGCCTATAGCGATAAGCGCGAGTCCGATGTGGCACCGTTGCCGTACTCACTGTCGGTCTTGCAGATTGAAGCGGCCAGACGTTTTGCGCTCAGCGCCCAGCAGGTGCTGGATATCTGTCAGCGACTGTATGAAACCCACAAACTGATAACCTATCCACGATCTGACTGCCGTTACCTGCCAGAGGAGCATTTTGCCGGGCGTCAGGCAGTGCTGGATGCGATAGCCGTGCATCAACCCGGTCTGTTGCCGCAACCGGCGGTTGATTCATCAAGACGTCATCGTTGTTGGGATGACAGCAAAGTTGATGCCCACCACGCAATTATCCCGACAGCTCGCAGTACCCGCACCGTACTCAGTGAGTCAGAAAGCCAGATCTACGGGTTGATTGCCCGGCAGTACCTGATGCAATTTTGCGCCGATGCCGTGTTTCGCAAATGTGTTATCGAGCTGGAGATAGCCGGGGGAAAATTTGTCGCCAGGGCCCGGTTTTTGGCGGAGGCAGGGTGGCGGGCTTTACTCGGTAGCAAGGAGCGCGACGAAGAGAATGAAGGGACGCCATTGCCGGTGGTGGCAAAAAGTGAGGTGTTATTGTGTGAGCGGGGTGAGGTGGTGGCTCGCCAGACTCAGCCGCCCCGGCCGTTTACCGATGCGACACTGCTTTCAGCCATGACCGGTATTGCGCGCTTTGTACAGGATAAAGCGCTGAAGAAAATCCTGCGTGATACCGATGGTCTGGGGACGGAGGCGACGCGCGCGGGTATTATTGAATTGTTGTTTAAACGCGCGTTTTTAGCGAAAAAAGGGCGCTATATTCATGCGACAGAAACCGGTAAAGCGTTGATTCACGCATTACCGCCGATGGCTACCCAGCCAGACATGACGGCGCACTGGGAAGCCACGCTGACACAGATAAGCGAAAAACGGTGTCGTTATCAGGATTTCATGCAACCGTTGACGCAATCATTATATGAGCTGATTCATCAGGCCCGGACCGGTGGTAATATCCATGCTTTTCGCGGGCTGCCACCGGCAAAACCGGCCGGGCGCAAGCGTCGCACCGCGCGTTCAGCCACCAAAAAGGAGTAAGACAGATGAAAGCATTGGGCAGTTTCCTGATGGCAGCCAGTTTGCTGATGTCAACGCTGGCGCTGGCTGCGTCACAAACGACGGTCATCACGCAGGGCAATCCGGTTGTGCTGCCGGGCAGTAACGGCAATGTTAATAGCAATAGCAATAGCAATAGCAATAGCAATAGCAACAGCAACGCAGGGCGCGGTGGCGCAACATCAGGGGCGGTGAGTACCGAGGTGGTGGTGCCGGTGCCACCCCAGGTGGTCTGGGGCGCAGGCAATGGCGCAAATACGACGCACGAGACAGCGCCTCATTGCATGAGTTGCTGTATTTATCAGAACCGGAATTATTCCGAAGGCGCGGTGATTAAGGCCGAAGGGGTATTACTGCAATGTCAGCGCGATAAAGCCAGCCTTGGTACCAATAATCTGCTCTGGCGTATTGTCCGCGACGGGCAGTGACGTAAAGAATAAACCGTGTTATCCCGATAGGCTATTGCGGGGCTGTAGCAGCCCCGCTGTGCCTTCACCCGGCCGTTTCGCCTGATTAGAGCGAGAACTCCGCCCATACCGGCGCATGATCAGACGGCTTTTCCATTGCGCGAATGGTGTAATCAATACCGGTAGCCTGGCAGCGGCTGGCTAATGGTGCACTGGCCATGATCAAGTCGATACGCAGGCCCCGGTTGTCATTAAACCCGGCAGAGCGATAATCAAACCATGAAAAACGATCCTGGCACTCGGGGTGGGCCGCCCGGAACGTATCAACCAACCCCCATTGTTCAAGCCTGGCCAGCCATTCGCGCTCTTCTGGCAAAAATGAACATTTTCCGCTGCGTAACCAGCGTTTGCGGTTCTCTTCGCCAATGCCAATATCCTGATCCGTTGGGCTGATATTCATATCGCCCATCACCAGCACCGGGTGGTCTGCCTGATGGTGCTGCTCAAGGTAGTGCTGCAAGTCCTGGTAAAAGCGGGTTTTAGCCGGGAACTTAACCGGATGGTCACGGCTTTCCCCCTGAGGGAAATAGCCATTCACCACGGTTAAGGTGCCTAATGAGGTGGCGATATCGGCCATGATAATCCGGCGCTGTGCATCCTCCTCGTCATTGGGAAAACCCCGGCGCACCGCGAGGGGTTCGGCTTTGGTCAGCAGCGCGACACCATAATGGCCTTTTTGCCCGTGATAGAAAACGTGGTAGCCAAACTGCTTGACCTCCTCAAGCGGAAACATGTCATCGTGGACTTTGGTTTCTTGTAGGCCAATAACATCGGGCTGATGTTGCTCAATGATTGCGGCCAACTGGTGGGGCGGGCGCGCAGCCCATTGATATTAAAAGAAACAAACTTCATGTTCGCTGCCGTTGTTAACAAAACGTTCCCTGATGGTAGCAGAAAGACGCCGGCGGAGTCACGGCAGGCGGTTGCGCCGCTTTGGGCTGCCATCATTTTCTCTGATGGCTGGTTGATGCACTCAATAATAGCCCGTATACTGCGCCGCTTGCAGGAGAGCGGAATACCGCCGGTTTTCCCGCCGAAGGCGCAAACTCCCATAATCGCTCAGGCTTCCTTACTGCATATTTCTATGACGCCAACTGGAGAGCGGTTGCCAGGCAACCCACCGAAGGGGCAAGCGGTTTAGCCGCGTAAACTCTCAGGTAAAAGGACAGAGGGAGGGGCACAATTCACTGGAGTACGTGAGTGCTGACCTATATCTATCTGATTGCCATTACGGCCGAAGGCATGTCTGGTGCGCTGGCGGCCGGTCGCCGTAACATGGACATTTTCGGTGTCTCAATGATTGCGTTTATCACTGCCCTGGGGGGTGGCACGGTACGCGATATTCTGCTGGGCAATTACCCTATCGTCTGGACACAACATCCTGCCTATATTTATCTCACCATCGGTGCGGGTTTGCTCGCTGTGCTGGCTGCGCGGGTGATGCACCATTTGCATCGGCTGTTTCTGGTGCTGGATGCGATGGGGCTGGTGGCCTTCACCATTATTGGTTGCAAGGTCGCGCTGGAGCTTGCCTATTCCCCCACGGTAGTGGTGATGGCCGGGATCACGACGGGCATTTTTGGTGGTATTTTGCGCGATATATTTTGCAATCGCACGCCGATGGTGTTGCGCAAAGAGCTGTATGCCTGTGTGTCACTGCTGGTGGCATTAATCTATCTGGGGTTGCGAGAGCTGAATGTCAACCACGACCTGAATCAACTGATTGCCTTTTCTGTGGGCTTATCTGTGCGGCTGGCGGCGATTTTCTGGTCGTGGCAGTTACCGGTCTTTAGCTATATGCCGGGGCGCTGGAAAGAGTAACTCACCCAACGCCCATACTATTTATAACGCTATTGCTATCGATCAATGCTATCAGGGGCCGGTGCTCGGGTTTGACGTTGTGCTGGCTACTCTGACCAAAAGCCATCATGAAAGTAAGTCAGTGCATTGGTGTGGATGAGATGATATCTGGATGGGTGTAAACGGGGCTGACTAAGCGTTTTTCTGTGGCGCACAGCGTGCGTTTGAGATGGTGGTGGGGGAAGGATTCGAACCTTCGAAGTCTGTGACGGCAGATTTACAGTCTGCTCCCTTTGGCCGCTCGGGAACCCCACCACTGGCCTGTTGCGCTTTGTTGTGAAAGCGGGCGCATCATATCAAATGCCACGCCGCTGTAAAGGCAGAAAAAACAAAAACAGGCGCGTTTGCCGTTTTTTTATGCCGCCTGCTGCCATTACAGACAACAGGCGGTGAAAACCGCATCAATGCAGACAGTTAGCGCAGAATAATGGTGCGATTACCGTAGACAAAAACGCGCTGTGCCAGAACATGATAGAGTGCCCGGCTGAGGACGTTTTTTTCCACATCACGGCCCGCACGCATCATGTCATCTGCCGTGTAGGTGTGGTCAACATGAATAACGTCCTGCATGATAATCGGGCCTTCATCCAGATTGTCGTTCACGTAGTGCGCCGTCGCACCAATGATTTTCACCCCACGTTCATAAGCCTGATGGTAAGGGCGCGCGCCAATAAAGGCGGGCAGGAACGAATGGTGGATGTTGATAACCCGGTTCGGGTAGTGCTGGACGAATGCGGGTGTCAGTACGCGCATGTATTTTGCGAGGACAACGTAATCGGGCTGGTATTGATTAATTTGCGCGATCATTTTCAGATCGTGTTCTTCACGCGTCATGCCTTCGTGACTGACCAGATGGAATGGAATATCGAAACGTTCGACCAGCGTTTGTAGCGTATCATGGTTGCCAATCACCGCAGCGATTTCGACATCAAGGCCACCGTAAGTGCTTTTCATCAGCAAATCGCCCAGACAATGCGCTTCTTTCGTCACCAGAATGACGACACGACGACGCCCGGCGCTGCTTAACTCCCGCACGGCACCTTCCGGCAATGCGCTGTCTAAGTCTGCCAGCAGGGTGTTGTCATTAAAAATGCCTTCCAGCTCGGTGCGCATAAAAAAGCGCCCGGTGCGGTGATCAACATACTCTGAGTTTTGCACGATGTTCAGTTCGTGCTTGTAGCAGATGTTGGTTATCTTGGCGATAAGCCCTTTTGCGTCAGGGCAGATTGTCCGTAAAATTTTCCGTTGGATAGTCTGGGATTGCATGGGGTTTGGGATCCTGTCCAAAACATAAATCAGATGTTGCCGTAACGCGACAATGCGAACGTCACGTTCATTCAAGGGTGTTAGTGTCCGCAGCACTTTTTGTATTTTTTGCCGGAACCACAAGGACAAGCATCATTCCTGCCGGTTTGCAGGTGAACGCCGTCAACATAGTACCAGCGATCGTGATGGTGAAGGAAGCGCGAACGCTCTCTCATCAGCACCCGCTGTGCGGGCGATGAGGTACTGTGATAGCTGGCGGCAAACTCCACATAGCTTTCATCCGCCGTTTTCCCTGCACTGACTGCCAGCACGTTCAGACCAAGCCAGTGCGTATCGTGACAACTGGCGGCTATTTCATCACGCCAGTTTTCTGCGTGGCAATCCGGGTGCCAGGTGGCAAGCAGGTATTCGACATCCTGCAAGACATATGCGGTGTAACGTGAGCGCATCAATACATCCGGGCGTGCGGCGTTGGCATCACGTCGCAGATAAGGCTGGCAGCACTGAATGTAGGGCTGACCACTGCCACACGGGCAATATTCGGACACAATATCTCCTGCAAAACGGGCAAATAGGTTAATGGCTTGAGGCACCATGGGTAAAACGTGCGCTATGTTACCTAATCGCGTTGAGATGTCGCAATAACCGGGCTGCCTGAGTACAAAGGCGTCAATGTACGCCTAGAATAGACTAACAGGAGGGGCAGATGCGTAAGGTGACAATCGGTCTGGCATTAGGCTCAGGTGCGGCCAAGGGATGGGCGCATATCGGTGTACTGAATGCGCTGGAGGCGCGCGGCATCATCCCTGATGTGGTCGCGGGATGTTCCGTCGGGGCGTTGGTCGGTGCAGCGTACGCCACGCATCGGCTTGACAGCATGACGCGTTGGGTCAATGGATTTAGCTATTGGGATGTTATCCGGCTGATGGATTTTTCCTGGCGGCGAGGCGGATTACTGCGAGGCGATCGTGTTTTCAATCATGTAAAGCATTTGCTACGTACGCAACATATTGAAGAGTGTGCTATCAAGTATGGTGCAGTGGCAACTAACCTGAGCACTGGGCGTGAGCTCTGGCTGACGCAAGGCGATTTGCATCTGGCGATTCGAGCATCCTGTAGTATGCCAGGCCTGCTGGCTCCGGTTGAGTTTAATGGTTACTGGCTGGTTGATGGTGCGGTGGTTAACCCGGTTCCGGTGTCACTGACGCGGGCAATGGGAGCAGATGTTGTTATTGCGGTAGACTTACAGCACGATGCCAGTTTGCAACATCATGACCTGTTATCTGCCAAACCACCCGCCCAGCCTGACAGGGTTGCATCGCCTCACGGTTGGCGCGAGCGCTTGCGTGAACGTTTGTCTGATCATTTTCGCCCTGCCAGTGTAACGCCAACCGCAATGGAGATAATGAGTACCTCCATACAGATATTAGAGAATCGGCTGAAGATGCATCGTATGGCAGGTGATCCACCTGATATATTGATTCAACCCTATTGTCCGCAAATTGCCACGCTGGATTTTCATCGTGCGCGTGAGGCGATAGACGCTGGCAGGTTAGCCGTGGAGAAACAACACGATCTCTTGATGGCGCTGGTTAACAGAGGTGTATAGCATGGTTGCTGATTTTGAATACGTCAATACATGACGACAAGCCGGGCAAGAGGTCATTAATGGCGAATCCACTGACGGAAAAACATATTTTAGTTGTTGAGGATGATGCTGTTTTCCGTTCCGTGCTGACCGGCTATCTGACGTCGCTGGGGCGACCGTCTGCGAGGCAGATAACGGTCAAGAAGGATTAGAGAAAATAGCCCAACGGCCACCAGACCTGATCATTTGTGATCTGAATATGCCGATGATGGGGGGATTTGAGTTCGTCGAACGGTTGCGGTTGCAGGATGCCAGCACGCCAGTGCTAGTCGTCTCGGCGACCAGCCATTTGGCGGATATCGCCCGAATTCTGCGTCTTGGTGTGCAGGATGTGCTCCTTAAACCTATCCACGATTACTCCCGCCTGCGCGAGTCAGTCATGGCCTGTCTGTATCCGACGATGTTTACCTCCGTGGCTGATGAAGTTGAGCAGCTTATGCTTGATTTGGATGCCCTGAATCGGACGCCGGGAGCGGCATTAACGCTGCTCGCACAGTTACAGCCGCCCGTGCAACAGACACTGGCGCAGTGTCGAATCAATTACCGCCAGCTAACGGCGGCAGACCAACCAGGCTTAGTGTTAGACAGTGCAGCGCTGTCTGCTGATGAACTGGCGTTTTATTGCCTTGATGTGACTCAGGCCAGCAATAACCATGGTGTGCTGGCTGCCCTGCTATTACGCTCGTTGTTCAATAACCTGTTGCAAGAGCATCTGGTTCATCAACAGCAGCGTCTTCCCGAATTACCCGTACTGCTTAACCAGGTCAATCAGTTATTACGTCAGGCCAATCTTCAGGGGCGTTTCCCGTTACTGGTCGGGTATTATCACCGCGAACTACAACGCCTGATTTTGATTTCAGCAGGGCTGCACGCGACATTAACTACCAACGGGCAGCATGTTGAGTTAAATAATGGCGTACCGCTTGGCACGATGGAGGCGGCTTATATTAATCAGCTCAGTTACCCGTGTGGTGCATGGGAATGCCTGGTGTGGGGGCAGGGAGGACGTTTACGCTTGATGCTCTCTACAGACTAATCTGATAGCGAGCCATTTCCCGAAACTTCATGCAAGGGGGCGCTATCGTTATTCTCTTTTATTCCCTAGTATGTCGCTGATGATCCTGAGGCTGCTTTCCAGAATGGGCGCGCATCTCGCATTGAACCTGATATACTTTCGCCGTTTTATGCACCGGCCAAATAAAGCTCATTATTTGAACGATATATACGAGGTTGTTTATGTCAACTGTTAATAAAAAAGTAAAAAAAGCGGTCATCCCGGTTGCTGGATTGGGAACGCGCATGTTGCCGGCTACCAAAGCCATTCCCAAAGAAATGCTGCCGTTGGTGGATAAACCGTTAATTCAATATGTAGTTAATGAATGTATTGCCGCCGGTATCAATGAGATTATTTTAGTTACACACTCTTCTAAAAATTCCATTGAAAACCATTTTGATACCAGTTTTGAACTGGAAGCGGTGCTGGAAAAACGCGTTCAGCGCCAGTTATTGCAAGAAGTGCAATCTATTTGCCCGGAGCATGTGACTATTATGCAGGTGCGCCAGGGGTTGGCAAAAGGGCTGGGGCATGCTGTGTTGTGCGCGCATCCGTTAGTCGGGGATGAACCTGTCGCTGTTATTTTGCCTGACGTCATTATTGATGAATATGAATCCGATTTGAAGAAAGACAATTTAAGTGAAATGTTGCAGCGTTTTTATAGTACCGGCCATAGTCAGATAATGGTGGAGCCGGTTGAGAACGTCAGCAGCTACGGTGTGGTTGATTGTAAAGGCGTGGAATTAAAACCCGGTGATAGCGCCCCCATGGTTGGTGTAGTAGAAAAACCGAAAGCTGCTGAAGCGCCTTCTAATTTAGCGGTCGTTGGCCGTTATGTGCTGTCTGCTGAAATCTGGGAGCTGCTGAAGAAAACGCAACCCGGTGCAGGTAATGAAATTCAGTTAACTGATGCAATTGCAATGCTAATGGAAACACAGACTGTTGAGGCGTATCACCTGAAGGGGATCAGTCACGACTGTGGTAATAAGCTCGGATACATGGCTGCATTTGTAGAATATGGTATTCGCCACGATGCATTGGGTGATGATTTCACTCAGTGGCTGAAAGACGCCGTAGAGCAAGAAGCGCATTAATCGAGTTACCCATGCTCATCACAATGGTAAATGAGCATGGGAGCATTTCTTGAGCGTGAATATTGTGTGCAGATAAAAAAAACACCCCAGGAAGGGGTGTTTTTTTACACATGAATCCGCGTAAATTAAAGCAGAAAATCTTCCAGAGCCTTGCCCTGTTCTTCAATCGCTTTCTTAATAACGGCAGGCGTACGGCCCTGGCCTGTCCAGGTTTTCACTTCGCCATTTTCGTCGGTGTATTGGTATTTGGCCGGACGAGCTGCGCGCTTGGCTTTACCAACAACTTTGCTTGCGCCAGCAGACTGTAACAATTCGTTAGGGTCGATGCCGTCAGCAATTAACATTTCACGATACTGCTGTAATTTGCGTGTGCGCTCTTCGATTTCCGCCTGTGCCTGACTTTCTTCTTCGCGGCGTTCATTAACCACGACTTCCAGTTTTTCCAGCATTTCTTCCAGCGTTTCCAGGGTGCATTCTCTGGCCTGGGCGCGCAGGGTACGGATGTTGTTTAGAATCTTAAGTGCTTCGCTCATTGGATTAATCTCGGAATAAATATAATTGGTGACAGTACAGAGATAATAGATTGCTGTTTTATTTTCTGCAATAGGGAAAATTGTCAGGTTGCTAAAATTTAGTAAATTTAAGCGGGTGTCACGAGCTAACTGGCAATATAAACTTTAAACAAGTTCGCTAATACATTCCCCTGACGTGAATCGTCATGCAAATAACCAAGCCTGACTATTGCTGTGTTTCACTGCAATTTTATGGCGATTTTTTATATGGCAAAGCGACAAAGTGTTTCATGATATGAAACAGAAAACGGGTGGCTGGCGTTAAATCTTCGTCACTTCTCGTGCCTATGTTACAATAAATTTAATGATAACTAACCGGCAAACGCCGTCGATGAGGGGCCATGGCGCAGCTTTATTTTTATTATTCCGCGATGAATGCAGGGAAATCCACCGCGTTGCTACAGTCTTCATATAACTATCAGGAACGGGGAATGAGGACGGTTGTATTCACTGCTGAAATAGATAACCGCTCAGGGGTTAGCGGTATCGTCAGTTCCCGTATTGGTTTGTCATCACCTGCTTTATTGTTTAACGAACAAACTGATTTATTCCGTGAAATTGAGCAAGCACATCGCCAGCAAACTATTCACTGTGTGTTAATTGATGAAAGTCAGTTCCTGATTCGTGAACAGGTGTGGGCCTTATGTGACGTTGTTGACCAATTAGACATTCCAGTGCTGTGTTATGGTTTGAGAACCGATTTCAAAGGGGAATTGTTTAGTGGCAGTCATTATTTATTAGCCTGGGCGGATAAACTGATAGAGCTAAAAACGGTGTGTCATTGTGGGCGTAAAGCCAATCATGTTTTACGTCTCAATGCACATGGCAAGCCGATGATTGAAGGGGCTCAGGTAGTTATTGGTGGGAATGAAAGTTATGTTTCGGTATGCCGAAAACATTATAAAATCGCGCTGGGGTTGGCTCGCCCGGAATCAGAATAATTTATCTATAATCTGAAATAATTATTGGTGCAACCGAGAAGGCCTGCCGTGTAGGCTCTTGTGGGTGTGTATTAATCAGAGGGTGGGCTGTGCGGTTTTGCCTGAGTATTTAGGGCATTGTCAGGAAGGAATGGCTATTGGCCAAGTATTCAGTCTGGCTTATTAACGCGGTGCGAAGTAAATAGCGAACAGCTTATCGTATTGTTACGCTGCGCCAGCCCGCCAGTGCGTTGCCTGATACGTTAAGTGCTCAGCGCAGGCCGTGTTTTCAGCCATTAGCCGTGTATCTGGTTTGCAGGCTGACACCACCTGATGGATGCCGCACACACGGGTGAAAACGGCCCCTCATTGCGCGGCGGGTTATTGTCTGTTGGGGGATACAGCCGCGTTGGAAAAGACGGGAATAGCCGCTTTTGCTGCACCTGATGGTATCTGTGCCCAGCTCGCGCTGGTGTCCTGACAGGGCTTTGAGGGGATCACCTACTGAGCGAGCTTTTTATCAGCAGTGCATAATCCGCAATACATAATCAGCAATAAAAAAGCCCGGTGGCAGACACCGGGCTGGCTGAAAGTTTTATGAATCAGCGGTTATCAACTAACGGCTTTTTTTTCTTTCTTTTCGCTTTTTACCGGCGCATTGACGACGGCGGTATCGGCTTTTTTCTCGTTAACCTGATGTTCGACGAACGGGCGACCGTAGAACGAATCCAACAGGATCTGTTTGAGTTCAGCAATGAGCGGATAGCGCGGGTTTGCACCGGTACACTGGTCGTCAAAAGCATCTTCAGACAGTTTATCCACCCGGGCCAGGAAATCGGCTTCCTGCACGCCTGCTTCGCGAATAGAAGCAGGAATACCCAGATCTTTCTTAATCTCATCAAGCCACGCCAGCAATTTTTCAATTTTCTGCGCGGTACGATCACCGGGTGCACCGAGACCCAAATGGTCGGCCACTTCGGCGTAACGACGGCGAGCCTGTGGGCGATCATACTGACTGAATGCCGTTTGCTTGGTCGGGTTGTCGTTAGCGTTATAGCGAATAACGTTGCTGATTAATAATGCATTAGCCAAACCGTGCGGAATATGGAATTCAGAACCCAGTTTATGCGCCATCGAGTGACAAACCCCGAGGAAGGCGTTGGCAAAAGCGATACCGGCAATAGTGGCTGCGTTGTGTACGCGTTCACGGGCTACCGGGTTTTTCGCGCCTTCACGGTAACTGGTGGGCAGGTTCTCTTTTAACAGTTTCAGCGCCTGAAGGGCCTGCCCATCAGAATATTCGTTCGCTAATACAGAAACATACGCTTCCAGTGCGTGGGTGACGGCATCAAGGCCACCGAAGGCGCACAGCGATTTAGGCATATTCATCACCAGATTGGCATCGACAATTGCCATGTCCGGGGTCAGCGCATAGTCGGCCAGCGGGTATTTCTGCCCGGTTGCATCATCAGTTACCACCGCAAACGGTGTCACTTCAGAGCCGGTTCCCGAGGTTGTTGTCACGGCGATAAGTTTCGCTTTCACACCCATTTTCGGGAATTTATGAATACGTTTACGGATATCCATAAACCGCAATGCCAGTTCTTCGAAGTGGGTGTCAGGGTGTTCATACATCACCCACATGATTTTGGCCGCATCCATCGGCGAACCACCGCCGAGCGCGATAATCACATCCGGTTTGAAGGCGTTCATCTGCTCGGCACCCTTGCGCACAATACTGAGTGTCGGGTCGGCTTCGACTTCAAAGAATACATCGGTGTCCAGGCCATGCTGTTTCAGCACCGAAGTAATCTGGTCAACGTAGCCATTATTAAACAAGAAGCGGTCAGTGACGATAAACGCACGTTTTGCACCATCGGTGGCCACTTCTTCCAGTGCGATAGGCAATGAGCCACGACGGAAATAGATGGATTTCGGAAGTTTGTGCCACAGCATGTTTTCTGCTCGCTTAGCCACCGTTTTGCGGTTGATCAGGTGTTTTGGCCCGACGTTTTCGGAGATAGAGTTGCCCCCCCATGAACCGCAACCCAGCGTCAGTGACGGTGCCAGTTTAAAGTTGTACAGATCGCCAATCCCACCCTGAGATGCAGGGGTGTTGATAAGGATACGCGCTGTTTTCATCTTATCGCCGAAATGGTTGACGCGGCGAGGCTGGTTATCTTGATCGGTATACAAGCAAGAGGTGTGGCCAATCCCGCCCATGGCAACCAGTTTTTCTGCTTTGCTGACCGCGTCTTCAAAGTCTTTGGCCCGGTACATTGCAAGGGTTGGCGACAATTTTTCATGAGCGAAAGGTTCGGATTCATCCGCATTAATAACTTCACCAATCAGCACTTTGGTGCTGGCCGGTACGCTGATGCCTGCCATTTCTGCAATTTTGATCGCCGGTTGCCCAACAATCGCTGCATTCAAGGCCCCGTTTTTCAGGATAATAGCCTGAACAGCCTGGAGTTCCTTGCCTTTGAGCAGGTAGCCACCGTGAGTGGAGAAACGCTCACGCATGGCATCGTAGACTTCATCAACCACGATAACCGATTGCTCGGAAGCACAGATAACACCGTTATCAAAGGTTTTAGACATCAGAATTGAGGCAACAGCACGCTTGATATCCGCCGTTTCATCCACCACCACAGGGGTGTTACCGGCCCCCACGCCAATAGCGGGCTTACCGGAACTGTAAGCCGCTTTCACCATACCCGGCCCGCCGGTGGCCAGGATCAGATTAATGTCAGGGTGGTGCATTAGCTGGTTAGATAACTCAACCGAAGGTTCGTCAATCCAGCCGATAATGTCTTTCGGTGCGCCAGCGGCGATGGCGGCCTGTAAAACGATATCTGCCGCTTTGTTGGTGGCATTTTTAGCACGCGGATGCGGAGAAAAAATGATGCCGTTACGGGTTTTCAGGCTGATCAGCGCCTTAAAGATGGCTGTTGAAGTGGGGTTTGTGGTTGGCACAATACCGCAGATAATCCCAATCGGTTCAGCAATAGTGATGGTGCCGAAGGTATCATCGACTGACAACACACCGCAGGTCTGCTCATCTTTGTAGGCGTTATAGATGTACTCGGAAGCAAAGTGGTTTTTGATGACTTTATCTTCGATTATCCCCATGCCAGACTCGGCCACGGCCATTTTCGCCAATGGGATGCGGGCGTCTGCTGCTGCCAGTGCGGCGGCACGGAAGATGCGATCAACCTGTTCCTGACTAAAATTGGCAAATTCCTGCTGCGCTTTTTTAACGCGCTCGACCAAAGCGTTAAGTTCAGCAACGTTTGTTACGGCCATAATGCTCTCCTGTAATGTTAAGCTTTTTCAGTCAATGGTCAGTCCGGCGAATACACAGTATAGATAACGCCTGCCTGATAGCGTGTGTGACAATGACTATCTGGATTTTATCCATTGACTCAAAAGGCTCAGGTCAGCAAGGTGGAAAGACAATCCTGGAAACTTTAGTTTCTCAATAGCCTGTTAACCTATTTTTAATAACAAAACCTTGCCAGTTCGCTGCCTTTCCTGCTATGCCCGCAGAATACGCCTTCGCTGATCTTTTTTTTGTGATCCGGCTCTATAAAACTTAATGCTGACACCATTCAGCATGGTGCTGATGATAACGATTATCGATACCGTGCGATTTGTAAAAAATAAATCACCAACTTATCGGCAAAGCGATGCAAAAATGTGTCGATAACAGCGTAGTGGCCTGAGCGTCACGACATAAAAGGTAAACAAAGGTGCCTTAGGGTTTACTGAAATAGTCCTATGGGCAGGAACGAGCGGTGCGTAGCCGCTGACGTGGGTTGACAATAATTTTCAGGGGTGATGTGTGATTCAGCCAGTTCTCGATTTGTCGGGGTACATTAAGTTCTTTGTCGGGCTGTTTGCGCTGATAAACCCGGTGGGTATCTTGCCTATTTTTATTAGTATGACCAATTATCAGGGGAATGAGGGGAGGGCGAGAACCAACCTGACGGCCAATGTGTCTGTCGTGATTATTCTGTGGGTCGCGCTGTTTTTGGGTGACAGCATCTTACGGTTGTTTGGGATTTCTATCGACTCATTTCGCATTGCCGGTGGCATTCTGATTGTCACCATCGCCATGTCGATGATAAGTGGCAAGCTTGGGGAAGATAAGCAGAACAAACAGGAAAAAACGGAAACGGCGAACCGCGAGAGTATTGGTGTTGTGCCGCTGGCATTGCCCCTGATGGCCGGGCCGGGGGCTATCAGTTCGACAATAGTCTGGAGTTCTCGTTATCACGGTTGGCAGAATTTGCTGGGGCTGTCTGCGGCTATTGCGGTGTTTGCTTTCTGCTGTTGGGTCCTGTTTCGTGCCGCCCCGGCATTAGTGCGTTTGTTGGGGCAAACCGGTATCAATGTTGTGACCCGTATTATGGGGCTGTTGCTGATGTCGCTGGGCATTGAGTTTATTGTGAACGGAATCCGCACATTGTTCCCCGGCTTGATGTAACACCGGTGCTGACTACACTCTTATTTATACCCGCCAGCTTTTCTGATGCTGTCGCGCGAGGCGCGCTCGCGTAACAGCATCAGTGAAAATGACGCAGGCTTTCTTTTGATATAACTTTTTTTTATTTCTCTCATTATGCCTTAGATAAGCTAATGCATCGTGGTCAAGCGGTGCGCCTGGATGCGCCGGTATAATGTCGGATGGCGTTGTTAATTTATTCACACCTGACGCAATGATGATGACAACATCATCATCTTGCTTAAGAAGTGTTTTATCGCGTGCTTATTGCCCATAGCTACGGTTAATTCTTTCATACTGACATCATATTGGACATTCCTCTGTCTTATGGTGATTTGATTAGGAAAGAACCTGCTGGCGGTGCTTTTATATCCATCTTTTTATTAAGGTTATTTTCCGGTGTTATACGCTGGAAAAGAAATTTAAGTAACAGGCTACAAAATCTGTTGGCGAAGCCGGATTCTTCTGATACGTTCGGCATCACGTTATTTTCTGGCGCTGTTATGGATAAGTTAAATTTATTAGAAGCTTATTCAGGTCGTTGCAGAATGAAATAACGTGACATCAGGGAAGAGAGTAAATGGCTACAGGCTGCCGTGTCTGGGACAGGACGACGGCAGTTTTTGGGTTGCCGAAATGTGCTGTTCTTATCTGCGTTGATTTTTACAACACGTTGGCGTGGGCACACTCGCTATATTGGTTTTTCTAATATAAGGGTTGGCCTCAAGGATAAACCGTTTTGCCGCGATTCATCGGCAGACATCACCAGAACCGTTCCTCTGGTAGCGAGGGTGTCTGCTTGTTTGACGCATACGAATAAAGTTATGTGCCTGACTGGGTGCAATAACAGTAAAACAGGAGCAAGGTAAATAATGGTGAACAACACAATTAAAAAAAGACTGGCTATCAGCATTCTCGCTGCAATCACAGCGTCTGCCAGTGTCTCTGCCTGGTCTGCAAATGTACCAGCCGGTGTTCAGTTGGCTGAAAAACAGGAACTGGTGCGCAACAATGGTTCCGAGGTTGCCTCGTTAGACCCGCATAAAATTGAAGGCGTGCCGGAATCTAACATTTCGCGTGACCTGCTCGAAGGTTTGTTAGTTATCAGCCCTGATGGCCATCCGGCACCGGGTGTTGCCGAGAGCTGGGATAATAAAGACTTTAAAGTCTGGACTTTCCATCTGCGTAAAAACGCGAAGTGGTCTAACGGCGATCCGGTGACGGCCAAGGATTTCGTGTATAGCTGGCAGCGTGTGTCTGACCCGAAAACAGCATCTCCCTATGCAAGCTACCTGCAATTTGGCCATATCCTGAATATTGATGATGTTGTCGCCGGTAAAAAAACACCGGACACCCTGGGTGTGAAAGCGCTTGATGACAACACCCTCGAAGTGACCCTGAGCGAGCCGGTTCCTTACTTCTATAAACTGCTGGTGCACCCGTCCACCTTCCCGGTGAACAAAAAAGTCGTTGAACAGTTTGGTGATAAATGGACGCAGCCCGCTAACTGGGTTGGTAACGGTGCCTACAAGCTGAAAGAGTGGATCGTCAACGAGAAGATTGTGCTGGAGCGCAACCCGAATTATTGGGATAACGCTAATACCGTCATCAACAAGGTGACCTATCTGCCTATTTCGTCCGAAGTGACAGACGTGAACCGCTATCGCAGCGGCGAGATAGACATGACGTATAACAACCTGCCTATCGAGTTGTTCCAGAAGCTGAAAAAAGAGATCCCAGGTGAAGTCAAAGCGGATCCGTATCTGTGTACTTACTACTATGAAATCAACGATCAGAAAGCGCCGTTTACCGACCCGCGCGTTCGTCAGGCACTGATTCTGGGTCTGGATCAGGACATTCTGGTGAACAAGGTGAAAGGTCAGGGTGATACCCCGGCATTCGGCTTTACGCCACCGTATATTGACGGGTTGGACGGTAAGCTGACACCGCCGGAGTGGGTGAGCTGGTCGCGTGAAAAACGCAATGCCGAAGCGAAGAAACTGTTGGCTGAAGCTGGTTTCACGGCGGAAAAACCGCTGACGTTTAACCTGCTATACAACACGTCCGATCTGCACAAAAAACTGGCGATTGCGGCGTCTTCCATTTGGAAAAACAACATCGGTGTTGACGCCAAGCTGGAAAATCAGGAATGGAAAACCTTCCTCGATAGCCGCCATCAGGGTACGTATGACGTTGCTCGTGCGGGCTGGTGTGCTGACTATAACGAACCGAGCACCTTCCTGAACATTATGATTTCCAACAGCAGCAGCAACACGTCTCACTACAAGAACGCTGACTTTGACAAGCTGATGGCTAAAGCACTCACAGCGAAAACAGAAGGTGAACGTGCGGCAGCGTATAAAGAAGCTGAGCAACTGCTGGAGAAAGATGCGGCAGTGGTTCCGGTTTACTACTATGCCAATACCCGTCTGGTTAAACCGTATGTGGGTGGTCTGACGGGTAAAGACCCGCTGGATAACATCAACGTTAAAAATCTCTATATTATCAAGCATTAATTAGCAGTATGCCGGGCCGCACGGTAACGTGCGGCCCTGTCGTCTGTGTGATAAATGACCATTGTTTGATAAACACATGTTTAATAAACAATAAAAGAGAACATCTCAGACCGGTTTGATAGGTAAGGTCAATGTTAAAATTTATTTTTCGTCGTTGCCTGGAAGCAATCCCGACCTTGTTCATCCTGATTACGATTTCGTTTTTCATGATGCGGTTGGCTCCGGGAAGTCCGTTTACCGGAGAACGCACTCTTCCGCCTGAAGTTATGGCGAATATTGAGGCCAAGTACCATCTTAATGACCCAATTATCAAGCAGTATGGTAGCTACCTGCTGCAACTGATACAGGGCGATTTTGGGCCGTCTTTCAAATACAAAGATTATTCGGTAAACGATTTGGTTGCGCGGGCGTTCCCGGTTTCTGCCAAATTGGGTGCCGCTGCGTTTTTGCTGGCGATTGTGCTGGGGGTGACCTCTGGCGTGGTGGCTGCGCTGAATCAAAACAGTAAATGGGACTATACCGTCATGGGTTTTGCGATGACGGGGGTGGTTATCCCAAGCAGCTTTGTGGTTGCACCGCTGTTGGTGCTGGTCTTTTCGATTACCTTGCGTTGGTTGCCTGGCGGTGGCTGGAACGGTGGCGCACCGCAGTACATCATTCTGCCGATGGTGGCGCTGTCATTGTCGTATATCGCCAGTATTGCCCGTATCACTCGCGGTTCAATGATAGAAGTGCTGCACTCCAACTTTATTCGCACTGCGCGTGCCAAAGGGCTGCCGCTGCGCCGTATCATTTTACGCCATGCGTTAAAGCCGACCCTGCTGCCTGTGTTGTCGTATATGGGCCCGGCGTTTGTGGGCATTATTACCGGTTCGATGGTCATTGAAACGATTTTTGGTTTGCCCGGTATCGGTCAGTTATTTGTGAATGGCGCGCTTAACCGCGACTATTCCCTGGTGCTCAGTCTTACCATTTTGGTAGGCGCGTTGACCATTCTGTTTAATGCGATCATCGATGTGCTGTATGCGGTCATCGACCCGAAGATCCGTTACTAAGGTAAGACACCGATGTTGTTGAATAAACGTAACCGTGAAGCGCTCGATAGCTTCAGTGAAAAACTCGACGTGGAAGGCCGCAGCCTGTGGCAGGATGCGCGCCGCCGTTTTATGCATAACCGGGCGGCGCTGGCCAGTCTGTTTGTGCTGGTGCTGATTACGCTGTTTGTGATTTTAGGCCCGATATTTGCGCCATTTAACTATGCCGATACCGACTGGAACATGATGTCCAGCGCCCCGGATATGGTTTCCAAACACTATTTTGGTACTGACTCATCAGGGCGAGACCTGCTGGTTCGTGTGGCGATTGGCGGGCGTATTTCACTGATGGTAGGGGTTGCTGCGGCTTTGGTCGCTGTCATCGTTGGTACGTTATACGGTGCGGCGTCTGGTTATCTTGGCGGTAAAGCTGACTCGGTGATGATGCGTTTGCTGGAGATCCTCAACTCGTTCCCGTTCATGTTTTTCGTCATTTTACTGGTCACGCTGTTTGGTCAAAACATTCTGCTTATCTTTGTGGCTATCGGCATGGTGTCCTGGCTTGATATGGCACGTATTGTGCGTGGGCAGACACTGAGCTTAAAACGCAAAGAGTTTATTGAAGCGGCGCTGGTGTGCGGGGTATCGACTCGCAATATTGTGCTGCGCCATATCGTGCCTAACGTGCTGGGCGTGGTGGTGGTGTATGCCTCGTTGCTGGTGCCAAGCATGATCCTGTTTGAATCCTTTTTGAGCTTCCTTGGCCTGGGCACACAGGAGCCACTCAGCAGTTGGGGGGCATTGCTCAATGACGGTGCTAACTCGATGGAAGTCGCCCCGTGGTTGTTGCTCTATCCCGCCGGTTTTCTGGTGGTCACTCTGTTTTGTTTTAACTTTATCGGCGATGGCCTGCGTGATGCCCTCGACCCGAAAGATCGCTAAGGAGGCGCTTCATACCATGATGAATTCGTCACAAAATCGCGAAGCGCTGCTCGGTGTTAAAGATTTGCGCGTCACTTTCGCTACACCGGATGGTGATGTCACCGCCGTTAATGACCTTAACTTCTCGCTCAATGCCGGTGAAACGCTGGGAATTGTTGGTGAGTCTGGCTCTGGTAAATCTCAGACGGCATTTGCCTTGATGGGGTTGCTCGCTTCAAACGGTCGTATTGGTGGGTCAGCCCGTTTTAATGGCCG
The DNA here is from genome assembly GCF_900095885.1 of Dickeya aquatica. NCBI lineage: Bacteria > Pseudomonadati > Pseudomonadota > Gammaproteobacteria > Enterobacterales > Pectobacteriaceae > Dickeya > Dickeya aquatica. The sequence goes on along the minus strand of NZ_LT615367.1, from coordinate 2,284,039 downwards.
GGAGATTCTCAACCTGCCGGAGCGTGAGCTTAACCGCTTGCGGGCAGAAGAGATTGCCATGATCTTCCAGGACCCGATGACCTCACTTAACCCGTACATGCGGGTGGGTGAGCAGCTGATGGAAGTGCTGATGCTGCATAAAAAGCTGGGTAAAAGCGAGGCGTTTGAAGAGTCTGTGCGGATGCTTGATGCGGTCAAAATGCCGGAAGCCAGAAAACGTATGCGCATGTTTCCTCATGAATTTTCTGGTGGTATGCGCCAGCGTGTCATGATTGCGATGGCGCTGTTGTGCCGCCCTAAGTTGCTGATTGCCGATGAACCCACAACCGCGCTGGATGTGACGGTACAAGCCCAGATAATGACGTTGCTCAATGAGCTTAAGCGTGAGTTCAATACCGCAATTATCATGATCACCCACGATTTGGGTGTAGTGGCCGGTATTTGTGACAAAGTGCTGGTCATGTATGCCGGGCGCACCATGGAGTATGGCAGTGCGCGCGAGATTTTCTATGAGCCGACCCATCCTTACTCTATCGGCCTGTTAAAAGCGGTTCCCCGTCTGGATGAAGAGAACGAGGCGCTGGCCACCATTGCCGGTAATCCACCTAACTTGCTGCGCTTGCCGAAAGGGTGCCCCTTCCAGCCGCGTTGCCCTTATGCCCAGGATATCTGCCAACAGTCACCTGAACTGACGCCGTTTGGCGAAGGGCGTTTGCGAGCTTGTTTCCGAAGCGTGGGGGAATTAGTATGAGTGAGCTGGAAAACAAAAAAGTGTTGCTGGAGGTGGACGAACTCAAAGTCCACTTCGATATTCGTGATGACAAGCAGTGGTTCTGGCAGCCCGCCAAGAAGCTCAAGGCGGTTGATGGTGTCACGCTGAGGCTATATGAAGGCGAAACACTGGGGGTAGTGGGGGAGTCTGGTTGTGGTAAATCCACGCTGGCTCGTGCCATTATCGGGCTGGTAAAAGCCAGCAGCGGGCGTATTAGCTGGCTGGGCAAAGACCTGCTTGGCTTGAGCGATACGCAGTGGCGTGAAGTGCGCAGCGATATCCAGATGATTTTCCAGGATCCACTCGCTTCGCTTAACCCGCGTATGACTATCGGTGAAATTATTGCTGAGCCGCTTAAGACGTATCAGCCGCAGATGTCGCGTCAGGAAGTGAAAGACCGCGTTAAAGCGATGATGATGAAAGTGGGCCTGTTGCCTAACCTTATCAACCGTTATCCCCATGAGTTTTCAGGCGGGCAGTGTCAGCGAATCGGTATCGCCCGTGCGCTGATTCTGGAGCCGAAGTTGATAATCTGTGATGAACCGGTTTCCGCACTGGATGTGTCGATTCAGGCTCAGGTGGTTAACCTGTTGCAGCAATTGCAGCGCGAAATGGGGCTGTCGCTGATTTTTATCGCCCACGACTTGTCCGTGGTGAAACACATCTCCGATCGGGTGCTGGTAATGTATCTGGGCCATGCGGTAGAACTTGGCACTTATGATGAGCTTTACCATAACCCGCAGCATCCTTATACGCGCGCGTTGATGTCGGCCGTACCAATCCCTGACCCGGATAAAGAACGTAATAAGCAAATCCAACTGCTGGAAGGCGATCTTCCTTCGCCTATCAATCCGCCGGTAGGCTGTGTGTTTTGTACCCGTTGTCCGGTGGTGGGGCCTGAATGCGCCAAAACCCGCCCGGTGCTAGAAGGCAGTTTCCGCCATGCCGTCTCTTGCCTGAAAGTTGATCCGCTGCCATAACACGGGCATAAAAAACGCCCCGAATGGGGCGTTTCAAGTAAGAGTGAGTGCGTTTTTCGCGCTCACTCTCAGCCTGCGATTACCCTTTCCGCAACGATTACTCTTTCCACAAAATGTGGCACTGTTTGTGGTCTTTCTCCCGGCAAATCAGAATGCGGGCGAAGATATCATTAATTTCTTCACCATCTTGTTCCGCGAGGCCAATCACCACTTCGGCGAAAAAGTCTGGATTCAGGTCAGCATCAACATGCTCCTGCCAGTCTGGAGCCGGGTCGTATAACTCTGCACCGCCACGCTCTTCAAATTGCAGGTTAAACAGCAGAATATCAGCCGGGTCGAGATTGTCCGGTGCCAGCTCCAGAAAAATATCATAAGCCTGTTCCAGCGTTTCATCTTCTGTCAGGCGATTATTTAAATCCATACCACATTCCCGTTAATACATAATGGTGTATTAGAACATGAAGGGTGATGTGATTACAGTAACGGGCTGAAAAAGTAAAACAGGCGCTCAACGATTCGCTGCCAGTAAGGACGGGTGAGCCAGTCGCTGGCGTTGAGCAGCCGCGAGCGTGAGATGTAGTCTTCCTGTACACAGGCTAAATCACCGCCAAAACCGTCGTCGTCAATTGCCAGCGTAATTTCGAAGTTCAGCCACAGGCTGCGTATATCCAGATTCACGGTTCCGACCAGGCTGAGTTGCCCGTCAACCAGTACACTCTTGGTATGCAGCAACCCGCCTTCAAACAGGTAAATATTGACACCCGCGGCCAGTAGCTCGCTGAAAAAGGCTTTGCAGGCCCAACCGACCATCACCGAGTCATTTTTGTACGGCACGATGATGCTGACATCTACACCGCGCTGGGCCGCGGTGCAGATGGCATGTAGCAGATCGTCGCTGGGCACAAAATAGGGGGTGGTCATGATTAACTGCTGACGAGCGGAGTAAACCGCGGTTAACAGCGCCTGGTGGATCATCTCTTCAGGATAACCCGGACCGGAGGCTATCACTTGAACCGTGTGCCCGAGCTCTTGCTCAAAGGGCATAATATTGACATCCGGCGGCGGCGGCGGCAGGCGCTGGCCGGTTTCCATTTCCCAATCCTGACTATACACAATCCCCATCGTGGTACTGACCGGGCCTTCAATGCGCACCATCAGGTCAATCCATTGGCCAACACCGGAGCTTTGCTTAAAATAACGCGGGTCGACCATGTTCATGCTGCCGGTATAGGCGATCCGGTTGTCAATCAGCACCATTTTACGGTGCTGGCGCAGGTCCATACGGCGCAAAAACGCCCTTAACAGGTTAACCTGCAAGGCTTCAACAACGCTGATCCCGGCCTCGCGCATCAGGTGTGGATAAGTGCTGTGAAAGAATTGCACACTCCCGGCAGAATCGAGCAAAATTCTGCATTTTACCCCTCGACGGGCGGCAGCCAGCAGCGCAGCCATCACCTGGTCAACCAGCCCGCCTGCCTGCCAGATATAAAACACCATCTCGATATTGTTGCGTGCCAGCTCAATGTCCCGTACCAGCGCTTTGAGGGTATCTTCACATGAGGTGAGCAACTGTAATTGGTTGCCTTTGATACCGCTGATGCCCTGGCGATGCTCACAGAGCTGAAATAATGAACGCGCAACTTCGCTGTTTTCGGTAGCGAAAATACGCCGGTATTGGGTTAATTCGCGTAACCATTGCGCCGTCACCGGCCACATTTTTCGTGCCCGCTCTGCACGCTGGTTACCGAGGTGCAATTCACCAAATAATAAGTAAGCGACGATACCGACCAGAGGCAGAATGTAGATAACCAGTAGCCATGCCATAGCTGAAGGCACCGCCCGTCGCTTCATCAGGATACGCAGTGTAATACTGGCGACCAGCAGCCAGTAGCTAAAAACCAGTAATCCACTCAGTAGGGTATAAAAGGCTGTCATAACAAAATTGTACAGTAACCCGCAGATAAGGTTGTGTTTTGTAACACCGTTTCACTTTGTCAGTCGTTTCGCTTCACCAGTGTATGAGGCGTTTGTTGCCGGGGAAACGCTTTATGTCTGAATTCATTGATTTTGGATACTATAGCGGGTAATACCCCGAAAGGGGGAGGAAATCCGCATAAGGCGCTTGGCGCACAGGGGTAAGGGAATATAATAGGGGCGTTTTTGCTTGCGCCTGTTGTCAGGTTGTCTGCGCGTTAATGTGTTACTGATGCGTGACAACCGCAATGAGGCTGTGGCAGGTTTACTTTCGTTGATGATAAGAGTCGGAGTTATGAAACGCAGCCGCAATGAAGTCAGCCGCTGGCGAATGCAACGCCAGACACAACGGCGTCGCGCGCGCTGGCTTGAAGCCCAGTCGCGTGGTTATCGCCACATTCATCGTGTTCGTTACTTACACCAGAAACAGCAGCGCCGCGCTTTGCTATACGCGGTCGCTTACGAGTGGTGAGTGTTATTCGCCCGGAACCCGCCCAACGGTGTTAGCATCGTTGGGCTTTTTTGTGCTCAACCGGCGGGCGCAATCATCGCGGGCAGGTTGCTGACCGTGCCTGGGCGTATTGAGGCTGCGGCTTTGATAGCCATTCCCGTATTAGCTATCGAGGCCGAGTCGCTGACAGCCTGTGCAGGCTCCTCTTGCGTAGCGGGCAGACGAAACAGCGTAACTGATTGGTTAAGTTGTTCTGCCTGTTGCAGCATTTGCTCACAGGTGGTGGCGGAGGTGGCCACCTGTGTGGCGTTTTGTTTCACGGTGTCATTAAGGGAACTGATGCGATGAGTCACTTCATGAATACTTTGGGTTTGATGATGTGATATTTCATTAATTTCATTAAGAAACGTGCTCGTCTCCCTCGCTGCCTGAATGATTTCCTGTAGGCTTTCATTCAGGCTGTTGACCCGTTTGGCTCCGGTTGCCACGCTGTTGTCCGATTCCCGGATAAGGCCATTGATGTTCTGTGCCGAGTGGCTGCTTTGTGATGCCAGAACGCCTACCTCACGGGCCACCACCGAGAAGCCTTTACCCATTTCGCCTGCGCGTGCGGCCTCGATAGCGGCATTGAGCGAGAGAATATGCGTCTGGAAGGCGACGTTTTCGATAAGCGAGATGACTTCTGTCATTTCACGACTGCGCCCGGAGATATTTTGCATGGCCAGCCTGACGTCATTCATCATGCTTTCACCCTGCTCGGCAATGTGACTGGTTTCTTGGGCATGATGGCTGGCTTGTTGGGTGTAGCGCGTATTGCGCTCAAGGTGCTCGCTCAATTGCACAATATGGTCAGTGGCTATTTTCAACTCTTCAGATTGATGATGTGCCTGCTCAGAAAGCTGGTGGTTGTCCGCGGCAACATGGCTGACTTGTTGCATCATGGTTTCCATACCCTGACGCACCTGAAGAATTAACCTTACCAGTCCGCTTTGCATTTGCATCACGCTGTCGTTTAACACGCTGATTTCGCGGGTAGCCCGCTTTTCCACATCGATGTGATGTGATAAATCACCACCGGCAATCAGGCTCAGGTGTGCGGTAATACGCTTGAGCGGGTGGATAATCACTTTGTTAACCCCCATCCAGACCAGCAGTGAAATTGCCAGTAACAGCCCCAATACCACGATAAACAAGGTGTGTGTGGCATCCAGATTATTCAGCAACTGTTGGGCGTGCTGCTTTTGCTGGGTGTCGTTTTCCTGCAAGTACCGGGCATATTTTTGGGTAAATTGTGTCTGATAGGCTTGAATGGGGACAGCAAAGAAAATATCAATCTGATTGGTTTTTTTTATGCCGTCTGCCAGTTCGAGCAACCCGGTATACAACTGCTGGTAACTGCTTTTGAGGTCGTTGAAGGTGGCATCATGATGGGCATTGGCGGAAAACTGTTCCAGCTTTTGGTAATACGACTGGGCATTTTTTAGTGATGTTTCGGCTTCTGACATCAGGCTATTCCAGCTGCCTACCGAACCGGTTTCTTTATCAAACATCAGGTAGATGCCCGCCCGATTTAGCTTGTCACTGGCATTCATCACCTCCATCCGGGCGTGATCCATCAATGCCTGCTGTTGTTGCAGCGCTTCATTGGCGGCGCTGTCTTGACGTACCTCATGCATGGCCGAGGAGATCATGGCGACGGATAATAACTGGAGCAGGGAAAAGGAACCGATGATTAACAACAAGCCTGAAAGAAAGCTCAGGCGGTAGCGGCGAAACCTGCCGAAAATACCGGCAGGTGCCGGGGTGGATAGTGGCAGGGCGGATGCGGGTATAGACATGGTGGCAGACTCTCTGAAAAGACACTGCCGCCAACATAACATCAGTAAATGACTAAAATATTTCAGATAAACAATAAGGGAATGGCGGCTTTTTCAACTAAAAATACCGCCATAATCGTTTTTTAGCTTAAAACGCTCTGCGGAAAGGTTTGATATTGACCGTCTCGTAAACCCCTGCGCTGACATACGGGTCTTCTTGCGCCCAGTGCTGTGCGGCTAGCTGAGAGGGAAACTCAGCAATCACTACCGAGCCGGTAAACCCGGCGCTGCCTGGGTCTTCACTATCAATTGCGGGTAACGCTCCGGCGGTAAGCAGGCGACCTTGATCGCGCAGGCTTTGTAACCGGGCAAGGTGGGCGGGGCGGGCTGCCAGGCGCTGCTCCAGTGTGCCAGGGACATCGGTAGCATAAATCACATACAACATCATCAACCTCGCTCTGTCGTGCGTTTGCCGACAGCAATAAATAAAGTGGGAGTATCATGATACGCGATGCATATCGTGACGTAATCTGTTGCATACTCAGCGACAGAAAAAACCGCATGGTAATGAGGTGATAGGTGTAATTGAACGGCTGCTATTGAATATGATTGTCATTTGCATTTAAACTTGGGCCGTGAGAGGACATCATATAACTATGCCGCAGAAAACATTTTTTCTTCCCCATCGCTATGCCTGGCCTATGCTGGCATCCGTGGGGTTTCATGGCTCATTGATTGCCGGGTTACTCTTTGCCTCGCTGGATTCGTCAGTCAAACAGCCCCCGATGCCAGAGCCTATTCAGGTGATGATGGTTAACGCTGCACCACAAGAGGTGGCCCCACCGATTGTTGCCGCACCGCCGCCGCCGGTACAGCCAGAGCCGGAACCCGCTACACCGCCTGATGTACAGCCCGAGCCACCGCCTTTACCGGAGCCGGTTGCACTGCCTTTACCCGAGCCGGCACCAAAGCCGAAGCCAAAGCCGAAACCTGAGCCCAAGCCCAAGCCGGTGAAAAAACGGGAAGTGGTGAGAGAAACACCGCCTGATACCCCTGTGTCGCCGTCTGTGGCTGCTGCACCGCCAGCCCCGGCCCTCAGCCCTCAGCCCGCGCCCGTCAGCCAGGCACCGGTACAATCCTCAGGGCCGAAAGCCCTAAGTCGTGTACAACCGGAATATCCGGCGCGTGCTTTTGCGTTACACATCGAAGGGCGGGTCAAAGTACAGTTCGATGTCGATTCTTCCGGGCGCGTTGATAATGTGCGCGTGCTGTCGGCAGAGCCACAAAATATGTTTGAACGTGACATTCGACAGGCGATGCGTAAATGGCGTTATGAAGAGAATAAGCCGGGGAAAGACCTGGTGGTAACGATTATCTTCAGAATTAATGGTGGTGCGGCGATGGAGTAGCGTTAACCACACTGACATCCATCATACCGGTAAAAAAACAGGCACCTTTTTTGGGGTGCCTGTTTTTCATCACGCGGGCTCAGGCGCAAAGTGGCCTTTTCCGTCAGGCAGATCGCGTGGCCTGCCATTCTCATCCACCGCTACATAGGTAAACAAGGCTTCGGTGGCCCGATAACGTTGCCCGATAGGATCGGTGGAGACTTTTTTCACCCACACTTCCACATTAATGGTCATCGAACTCCGTCCGGTACGAACACAGCGGGCGTAACAGCAAACCACATCACCAACCGCCACCGGTTTTAGAAACGTCATACCGTCAACACGTACGGTCACCACACGCCCTTCGGCGATTTCTTTCGCCTGAATTGCGCCGCCGATGTCCATCTGCGACATCAGCCAGCCACCAAAGATATCCCCGTTAGCGTTAGTGTCAGCAGGCATCGCCAGGGTTCTCAGTACCAGTTCGCCATGAGGCAGTGCGTCTTGTTTGCTCATAAAGTCAACGAATCCACTTGTGGGTAGTCAGTCATCAGGCCTGTTCCTGCGCAGTGTTCTTGTCGGAACAGGCTTTGCGTAGTTGTACCGGTGCTTATTTCTTGCTTTCGTTTTCCGTTTTTCCCGGCTCAGCCGGTAAATGACGGTAAATGTAGATGCCACACACCAGAGTAAAAACCAGTGTCAGTCCGGTAAGGCCGAAAACTTTAAAATCAACCCAGACACTTTGCGGCAGCCAGAATGCAATATAAATATTGGCACAGCCACACAGCAGGAAAAACAGTGCCCAGGCGATATTCAGTTTGCCCCATACCCCTTGCGGCAGTACCAGTTCTTTACCCAGCATACGTTGGATAAGCGGTTTTTTCATAACAAACTGACTGAATAATAATGCAATGGCAAACAGCGAATAGATAATCGTCACTTTCCATTTGATGAACTGATCGTTGTGAAACACCAGCGTCAGGGTACCGAATATGGCGACCATCAAGAACGTGACCAGCATCATTTTTTCGATTTTTCGATACAACACCCAGCTCAACAGTAATGCGGCCGCCGTGGCGGCGATGAGCGCCCCGGAAGCGACATAAATGTCGTACAGTTTGTAGCAAACAAAAAAGACGATAAGAGGTATAAAATCAATTAGTTGTTTCATTATTCCAATCCATCACTGACCCGCTAACCCATCATACTGTGAATGATTATCGCGTTTTGCGCGATGAGATTCCCAATTTATCGTAACAATTTGCAGAACATGACCGGTGTTGAGTGCGATCAACGCCCTCACAGGGCGGGGCCATAAAACCCGGCTCCCGCCACCCACCCGGTTAGCGTCTAAGCAGCATATACAGGCGGAAGACATAAACGAGCAACAGGGCGGACAACATGTTGCTGACGCCGTTTAGCATCACGGCCATGACTGTGGGTGACACCGGCAGCCGCGCCAGTAATAGTAATACCACCACTTTTGCCAGCAACCACAACAGCACAGCCGGAGCCGTCTGGCGAAAATGAGCAAACGCCAGTTTGGTGCTGGCGCGCATGGCGGCAAATATCCCGACGCGTTCAGTCACGGCCATCACCGGAGACAGACTGAGTGCCACTGACAGCAAAATACCGGGCACGACCAGCAGCACCATGCCTAGCTGAATCAGCAGAGTACAGACCAGAATCAGCATAAACAGACGGGGTAAGAACGGTAGCGCGGCACTGACAGCGCGCAGGGCACTGGTTTGATAACCGGCCGATACCTGCTGGATTAACATCAACACTCCGCCGGTTAGCAGGGCATTGCCAACCAGGGTAGCCAGTGTTCCGGCGGCAGAGGCTTTCAGCAAGATCATCTGTTGCTCAGGGGAGAGCTGCTGAATGATATCGCTCAGGCTTGGTTGATCAATGGAAGATAAATCGATCTGGCTGCTGCTTAATTGTTGTAACTGTTCTGATCCGGGAGTCAGTAAGTGCCCGAGTACGACAGTTATCAACGCGGTGAGCAACGCTAGCATTAAAATGCTAATGAACTGATTACGCGTAAAATTCAAGGTGTCACGGTATAACCTGCTGGCCGTGATAGGCATGAAAACTCCTTGGCAAAGGTTGACAATAGGGCATGGTCACAGAAAGTGTCTCCCGCTATTGTAACCTGTTCAGCATCACCGTGGCACCCTGACATCACGTCTGATTATCTGGTTATTTTTCCTGCGGTTACCGTTCACGCTCGTGGCTAACCACCGGTGTCAGTGCGGGCAGGCCGTAGGCCGCCCGGGCGCGGTCACACGCCTCGTTACGCTGCCCGTTCTCTCCTGAAGGAGAAAACTCACGGCAAGGGGAAGGGCGACTGGCATAAATCCGACAGTGCACGGCTTGACCAATCTCGCCTTTCAGCGCACAGCACCGTGCAGGTTTTGTGTTGGTGCCAGCCATGCATCGCAGGTGCGGGCTGATGGACTCGGTGAGTGTCACAGGGACAGCCCCAACTCCGTCATCCGCTTCTGACCAGTAAAACGATACCCGAAAATACGCGCAGCACGCGCCACATGTTATGCAAGGGTTAATGGTATGGCTCATGGTTTGATTACCCACCGGCCTCAATCGGCGTTATATCAGCGAAGAAAAAGAAAATTTACGCCGTAATAGCGATGAAGGGCAATTTTTTTGGCAAAGCATGTAAAACACTTTTCGGGTGCTTTTTGATTTGGATCAATTCTTTGTTTTTTATGAACTTAGGGCATTTTGATAAATGCCATAATAGTGAGGAAAACCTGTCAGGATGTGATCTGCGTTCAAACAAAAATACCACTTGATGGGTATAGTTCGCCCGGATATTAACCATACAAAAGGAGTGGATAATGAAAACGTCTTCTTTATTGATGATAGCAGCTGCGATGATTCCTGCTCTGGCACAGGCGCACCAGGCGGGAGATGTGATTTTCCGTGCGGGTACCGCAACCGTTCGCCCGGTTGAAAGTTCAGATGATGTACTGGGCAGTGGCTCTTTTAGCGTGAATAACAATACCCAGTTGGGGTTAACTGCCGGTTATATGTTCACCGATAACATCGGTGTGGAATTATTGGCGGCTACGCCGTTCCAGCATAAAGTCGGATTAGCGGGGCTTGGCAATATTGCCAAGGTAAAACACCTGCCGCCGACGTTAATGGCGCAGTACTACTTCGGCGAAGGTACGGATAAGCTGCGCCCTTACGTTGGTGCGGGCCTGAATTACACCACCTTTTTTGGTGAGAAATTTACCCAAAATCTGGATGGCGCGCTGACCGATCTCAGCCTGAAAAACTCCTGGGGTGTGGCGGCTCAGGCGGGTCTGGATTACAACCTGAATAAAAACTGGCTGCTGAATATGTCCGTGTGGTGGATGGATATTGACACCACCGTGAAATTTAAAGCCAATGGTCAGGATCAGAGCGTGAAAACCCGTCTTGACCCGTGGGTGTTTATGTTTGGTTTTGGCTATAAATTCTGATAGCTACAGCGAAAATAGCAAAAGAAAAGGCGGAACTGATGTTCCGCCTTTTTTATCATCTGCTGATGAAACAGAATTAGAAGTTGTACTGTACACCAACACGGTAGCGAGTCTGGCGGTGATCCGTCGCACCATCTTCAGCTACGTTACCTACTTCAAGATAAGGTTTCCAGTTTTTGTCCCACTTGTAAGACAGCTTCACGTTATGATCGAAATTATCACTGTCTTTATCATAACGATAGTAATTAAAGCCAGCTTTCGTTGTTTTGCCATATTCCAGCTCGTAACCAATAGTGAAGCTTGTCAGGAATGTGTAATCAATATTTCCAGTGAAAACATAACCTGATTCGCTAGTGTCTTTGCCAGCAAGACCAATATTGCTGCTATTGCGCTTAAAATACGGGCGATAACGTAGAGAGACGGTCAGATCATCCATCACATTCGCTTTGGCACGAATATAAGGACGATAGCTAGCGCTGCCCGAGGATGTTACATAAGAAAGGCCAGACTCAAGTGAGTACGTCTTATTAAAGTTGTACAGATAACTTGCGATGATTTCAGTCTCGTTACTTACCTGCTCATGATATGGTTTATTAGGCGTGGTACGGCCAGATGGCTCGCCATTTTTCCATGACGCTTCAGAAGATAAACCAAAACCATTCTCAAAGCGATGAGAAATCAACAGGCGATCTTTATGATCGGCGTTTTTGGTATCTTTCATTTCATGACGGTAATCAAACGTCACCGCCATTGAACTCATACTTACTAAAGACGCCACCATCACTGTCAGAATTTTAAATTTCATCGTCATAACCCTCTCAGAGATCATTTAAGAAATCATTTTTATTTGTTGTTGCACCATGAAACGACGCGGCACATGTGCATTCTTATTTATCTCTGCTTACAAATGTGTGATCGAGAACAGTAAATGCGAAAAAATGAAAAGCAGTTTCATAGTGTGACGGCTGTCATTTACAGCCTCACCAAACTGTGTCTGAGGGAATAAAACGGTGTTTCAATAAAATAATATGATATTCGTTGTCTGAATTCGCCCGTATGAATCACTTTTTTACAAAAATAAATCTATTTAAATGATTTGTTTGTTGAGTTGACGATTCCCATCGTTCTCTTTCATGCTCTTTTTGACCACACATTTGCCACATAGTTGTGAGCAGGTTTTTCATTTTGTGACGTGGCCCCGGTTTTTGATGCATAACGACACCTGGATAATGGCCCGTTAGCGTCGTTGTCGTGGATATGGACTCGCAGGCAATAAAAAAACGCCATCACCAGAGCGGTGATGGCGTTAACGGAAGGGGAAGAATTAGCGGGCGCGGGTGGCTGCTTTCATCTCGCTGACAAACGCCGTCAGCCGGGTGAGCATCTCATCGGGTGTGGTGTGGTATTGCTCAATGATTTTGACGATGGCTGAGCCGGAAATGGCCCCTGCCGCGCCGCAGGCCAGTGCGTCACTCACTTGTCCAGGCTCCGAGATACCGAAACCGAGTAGCGCAGGCGCAGCGTGGTACTCCTGCAATTTCTCCAGCAGGTGGTTGAGCGGTAACTGCGCGCGGGTTTCTGAGCCGGTAACGCCCGCACGCGAGAGCAGATACGTATAGCCACGGCCAAATGAGGCAATTTCACGCAGCAAATCGTCGTTAGCATTGGGCGGGCAGATGAAAATAGGCGCAATACCGTGTTTCATGGCTGCCTGACGGAACGGGGCCGACTCTTCCAGCGGCACGTCAGCGACCAGTACCGAATCAACGCCGGTTTCGGCACAACGCTGGTAAAACGCATCAATCCCGTTGCTGAACACCAGATTGGCATACATCAGCAAACCTATTGGCAGCGAGGGGTATTTCTGGCGCACGCGGGCAAGCAGCTCAAAGCATTGTGCGGGCGTCACTCCGGCGGCAAAGGCGCGCAGGGTGGCATTCTGGATGGTCGGCCCATCGGCCAGCGGATCGGAAAACGGGATGCCCAATTCCAGCGCATCGGCACCGGCGGCCACCAGCGCATCAATAATTTGTAATGACAGTTCAGGGGACGGGTCACCCAGCGTGACAAAGGGGACGAAGGCACCTTCCTGTTTTGCCGACAGTGCCTTAAACAGTGCGTGGTAGCGTTCCATCAGATTTCTCCCCGGGATGTCAAAATATCGTGAACGGTAAAGATGTCTTTATCACCGCGGCCTGACAGGTTAACCACCAGAATTTGCTCTTTTTCAGGGTCAGCCTTAATCATTTTCAGGGCATGGGCCAGAGCGTGAGAGGATTCGAGTGCGGGAATAATCCCCTCATGGCGTGACAGCGCGCGGAAGGCATCCAGCGCTTCGTCATCGGTAATGGAGACATAATCGGCGCGGCCAATGCTGCTAAGGTGTGCATGCTGGGGGCCGACAGAGGGGAAATCAAGCCCGGCCGAAATGGAGTAGGACTCCTCAATCTGGCCATCACCGGTCTGCATCATTGGCGATTTCATACCAAAATAGATGCCGACCCGGCCATGTTTGAGTGGCGCGCCATGATGGCCGGACTTAATACCTAATCCGGCAGGCTCAATGCCAATCAGTTTTACCGCGGGTTCATCAATAAAATCCGCAAACATGCCAATCGCGTTGGAGCCGCCGCCGACGCACGCCAGCACCGCATCAGGCAGGCGGCCTTCCTGTTCTTTTATTTGCGCCTTGGTTTCCTCGCCAATCATGCGCTGGAATTCACGCACGATGGTGGGGTAAGGGTGCGGGCCTGCGGCCGTACCCAGCAGATAATGCGCCTTTTCGTAGCTGCCAGACCAGTCGCGCAGTGCTTCGTTGCAGGCATCTTTTAGCGTGGATGAACCGCTGTGCACCGGGATCACTTCGGCCCCCATCAGGCGCATACGAAATACGTTGGGCGACTGACGCTCTACGTCCTTCGCACCCATGTACACCCGGCATTTTAGCCCCAGCAGCGCGCAGGCCAGCGCCGTGGCAACACCATGCTGGCCGGCACCGGTTTCGGCAATAATTTCACTTTTGCCCATCCGCTTGGCGAGCAGCGCCTGCCCCAGAACCTGATTGGTTTTATGCGCGCCGCCATGCAGCAGATCTTCACGTTTGAGATAGAGCCTGGTACGCGTACCGGCGGTCAGGTTTTGGCAACGGGTGAGCGCCGTCGGTCGGCCAGCATAATTTTTCAACAGGTCACTGAATTGTGCCTGAAAGGCCGGGTCACGCTGCGCACTGACAAAGGCCTCTTCTAACTGACGCAGTGCAGGCATCAGGATTTGTGGCACGTATTGGCCACCAAATTCACCAAAGTAGGGATTAAGTAACGTCATCGTCAAACCTGTCTAATGTTATGCATGAAAGAGGTGGCGCGCCGGTATGGTGCGCAGTGCCTGAAAGACGGCGGCAATTTTTTGCGCGTCTTTTATACCTGGTTGTGATTCAACGCTGGAGTTGACATCCACCCCGGCGCAGCCAAGGCGAGCGGCGAGCGCCACATTGTGCGGTGAGATACCGCCTGCCAGCATCACCTGACTAAGCGTATGGCCTGCCAGCCGTGACCAGTCGAAGGGCTGGCCGCTGCCGCCCTGAGCGTTATCCAGCAACACGCGATCAACGTGCGCCGCCGTGAGAGGCGGCAGCGTGTCGCCGACGCTTTGCGCTTGCCAAATCTGGCACTGCGCAGGCAACTGCTGGCGAAGCGCGGCGATAAATGCGGCATCTTCTTTGCCGTGCAACTGCACCACGGCAAGCCCAAGTGAGGTGACGGTGGCGACAATTTCGTTCGGTGGCGCATCACGAAAGACACCAACATAACGTAACGGCGCGGCGGCCATCACCCGACGCGCCTGTGACGTTGTCACATAACGCGGTGATTGCGGCACGAAAATCAGTCCGCCATAGACCGCGCCAGCCTGATAGGCGGCAGCGGCATCTTCCGGGCGCGTCAGCCCGCAAACTTTGTTGTCGCCGAGAATGACCTGGCGCACGGCCAGCGTCAGATTTTCTTGTTCCATCAGCGAACTGCCAATCAAAAAGCCGTTAGCATACTGGCTCAGTTGCTGAATCTGGGCGTACTGGCTAATGCCGGATTCGCTTATCACCGTCACTTCATCCGAAAGGTCACGCGAGAGCAGACGGGTGCGATTGAGGTCGATGGAGAGATCGCGCAGGTCACGGTTGTTGATCCCGACCACGCGGGCACCGAGCGCAATGGCGCGCTGGCGCTCGTCGTCGTTGCTCACTTCGGTCAATATGCCCATGTTCAGGCTATGGGCGACCTCGGCCAGCGCCCGGTATTGATCATCATTCAGCACCGAAAGCATCAGCAGGATGGCATCGGCCTGGTAGTAACGCGCCAGATAAATCTGGTAGGGGTCGATAATAAAGTCTTTGCACAGCACCGGTTGCGGCACAGCGGCGCTCACGAGTGACAAAAATGCGAAATCACCCTGAAAATATTTCTCATCGGTCAGCACGGAAATGGCAGAAGCATAATCCTGATAAACCTGCGCTATTGCCACCGGGTCGAAATCGGCACGAATCAGCCCTTTGGAGGGCGAGGCCTTTTTACATTCCAGAATAAAGGCGGGTGAGGCCTGTTTTAGCACCTGATAGAACGCACGGTGACTGGGCACCACCTGCGGCAGAAAGCTGTCGAGCGGCTGCTGCTGCTGTCGTTCGGCAATCCATTGTGCTTTATCGCGCACAATTCTGGTCAATACGGTTTCCTGCATGTTGTCCTGTCCTTTCTTTAACCTCTGGCAGCGAGATCCAGCACACGCTGATAAGCCTGCCCGCTATGAATGCTATCCAGCGCCTGTCGGGCATTGTGCCGCAGGTCTTCCTGCCCGAATAATTTCATCAGCAAGGCGACGTTGGCCGCGACGGCTGCCTCGTGTGCGCGTTCGCCTTTACCCTGAAGCAAGCGTGCCAGAATGTCACGATTTTCTTCCGGCGTGCCGCCTTGTAAATCACGCAGCGCGAAGGTGTCCAGCCCGAAATCCTGTGGCGTTAACTGATAAGTCTCAATGTCGCCGTCTCGCAGTTCGGCAACCGTGGTGGGTGCATGAATAGCCACTTCATCCATGCCGCCGCCGTGCACGACCGCCGCGCGCTGATACCCCAGCACATGCAATGTTTTGGCAATCGGCTCAACCAGCGCCGGGTGATAAACGCCAATCAGTGCCAGCGGCGGGCGAGCCGGGTTGATTAAAGGCCCAAGCACATTGAATACCGTGCGCGTTTTGAGCTGCTGGCGTACCGGCATGGCATGGCGAAAGCCGGTGTGGTATTGCGGCGCGAACAAAAAGCACACCCCGAGCGAGTCCAGCGCCTGACGTGAGGTTTCCGGTGTCATATCCAGTTTGATACCGAAGGCGGATAACAAATCAGACGAGCCGGAGCGGCTGGAAACGCTGCGGTTGCCGTGTTTGGCGACTTTCAAACCGCAGGCGGCGGCAACAAAGGCGCTGGCGGTGGAAATATTGATGCTGTTGGTGCCATCTCCGCCGGTGCCGACGATATCGGCAAACGGGTAATCCGGGCGAGGAAAGGCTTTAGCATCGTCTAACAGCGCGCGTGCCGCACCCGCGATTTCATCCGGGTGTTCGCCCCGCACCTTCATGCTGATAAGGGCCGCGGCCAGTTGGGTGGGCTCAAGTTGCCCCTGAATGATAGTGGCAAACAGCTGCTGGCTTTCTGCCTGCGTGAGCACCTCGGCACGGTAGAGCTTTTCAAGAATCGGTTGCATGTTTTTTCTCCCGTGTTTAAGCCAGTGCCCAGTCGAGCGTTTGATTTAGCAAACGCGCACCCTGCGTGGTCAGAATCGATTCGGGGTGGAACTGAAACCCGCAAACGCGGTGTTTCTCATGGCGAACGGCCATCACCATACCGTTAAAGCGGGCATTCACCACCAGCTCGTCAGGGATATTGCTGCCCACCAGCGAGTGATAGCGCGCCACCGGCAGTGGATTAGGCAGGCCGGTGAACATGGCGCTGGCATCGTGTTCAATGCTGGAGGCTTTACCGTGCAGAATTTCACCCGCCTGGCCGACATGGCCGCCGTAAGCTTCCACAATCGCCTGATGACCAAGGCAAATACCGATAATCGGCAACTGGCCGCGCAGGCGTTGCAGTAACACCGGCATACAGCCTGCTTCTGATGGGGTGCCGGGGCCGGGGGAGAGCATCAGTACCGGTTTTTCCATCTGCCGTAAGCGGCTGATGATGACATCGGCCGGTAATTGATTACGGTACACGACCACCTGATGACCGCTGGCGCGCAGTTGATCGACCAGGTTGTAGGTAAAGGAGTCGATATTATCGAGTAACAGGATATCCGCCATCAGAACACCTCCCGGGCGTGATGCGCACTGGCAATCGCGCGCAGCACCGCGCGGGCTTTATTTCGGGTTTCATCGGCTTCAGCCTGTGGCTGGGAGTCCAGCACCACACCGGCTCCGGCCTGCACGGTGGCGATGCCGTCTTCAACATAGGCCGAGCGAATGACAATACAGGTATCCAGATCGCCGCGAGCGGTGAAGTAACCCACTGCACCACCGTAGCTGCCTCGGCGGGTTTTCTCGCTTTCGGCGATAAGCTGCATGGCGCGCACTTTCGGTGCGCCGCTCAGTGTGCCCATGTTCATGCAGGCGCAATAGGCGTGCAGCACATCGAGGTCGGCGCGCAGAGTCCCGACCACGCGGGAAACCAGATGCATCACAAACGAGTAGCGATCGACTTTGGTCAGGTCAGCAACGTAACGGCTGCCGGGCTCGCAAATCCGCGCCAGATCGTTACGCGCCAGATCTACCAGCATCAGATGTTCTGCCAGCTCTTTGTGATCGGTGCGCATTTCCAGCTCAATGCGGCTGTCAAGATCGCGGTCCAGTGAGCCATCAGCATGGCGGCCGCGCGGGCGAGTCCCGGCTATCGGGTAAATTTCTATCTGGCGAGTCGCCGCATCGTACTTGAGGGAGCTTTCGGGTGAGGCTCCAAACAGCGTGAAGTCCTTATCTTGCATGTAGAACATGTAAGGGCTGGGGTTGCTGTCTTTAAGCGTTTGGTAGGCTGCCAGCGGCGAGGGGCAGGGTAATGAGAAGCGCCGCGAGGGCACAACCTGAAAAATCTCACCGATACGAATGGCTTGCTGCATCTGGCTGACGACTGCACCGTAGTCTTCATCACTTTGATTACAGGTGAGCGTCATGGTGTCGAGCGTCTGGTGCGGCAGCGCGGGCGCTGGCTGGGTTAACTGGTATTGCAACTGTTCAAGGCGCTGTTGCAGGCGCTGACGCTCTGCGTCGTCGGGTGTAAACAGGCTCGCCTGCAAATGGGTGCAGCGTTGTTGGTGGTCAACCACCAGCAGCGTTTCGGCCAGATAAAAACAGTAATCCGGGCAGCGCTGTTGTTGCGTGAGGGGCGGCAGGCTTTCAAAACCCGCCACCAGATCGTAGGCAAACAGCCCGCCCAGAAACATCGCTTCACGCTCGTTTGCCGGGCAGACGACCAGCTTCAAAAGCTGGCGCAGCGCATCAAACACGGATAATGCCTGTAAGCGCGTATCTTCGTCTTGCATGATGTCGGTGGCAGGAAATGTCAGCTCACGGCCGTTTGGGCGCGCATCTACCTGTACGGTGGCAGGCAGCGCCTTGTCCAGCAGCGGCAGCAGCGATGCGCCATTGGCGGTCAGGGCATCGATGGAAACCTGTTGGCCCAGCGCGGTTATGCGCAGTGCGCTATCGACAATCAGCAGGCTTTGCAGGTTTTGCTTGCTGTCAATTTCCGCTGATTCCAGCAACAAGGTGGCCGGGCGGTTAGCGCACAACTGATGAAACATCGCGCTGGGGTCGTTGCGGTATTGCGCATCGGCCTTGAGCAGTTCGAGCTCGGGTTGTGGTGTTTGCATGATATTTACTCGTATTTTGTCCATAAAAAAGCCCGCTACAGCGGGCTTTAGGATAAGCATGTCAGAAAATGGCTATGCACATCACTTCGCCCGTTACAGGGAGAAGCGCCACCAACCTGTCTCTTTTTTCTGTGTCAGGAGCATGATGATTTGCATGGCTATTTTCCTTACTGGCTTCAGTATCTGAACTTGTGTACTAGTTAACTGGAACGCGGAAGGGAAGTCAACAATATTTCATACAAGGCGAGTGATTTCTTCTCTCACCAAACAAAACAATGCAGGAAGACTCGTATAGCGGTTGGCCGCCCGCGTTCTGTTTTCCCTTTTCGCCGGGTTGATGGCATCATGCCGCGCTGACATTCATCACCCTGCATGAGAAATCACCGTGTCTGACATTTCACTGCCATTACCGGCTTGTACTTTATATGACTTGCACAGCCATACCACTGCTTCGGATGGTTTACTGTCGCCGACAGCACTGGTTCAACGTGCGGTGGCGATGGGCGTTAACGTACTGGCGATTACCGATCACGACACGGTCGCGGGGCTTGAAGAGGCCCGGAGCACCATTGCCCGCGATGCGCTCGCGCTACGGCTGGTTGCGGGGGTTGAAATCTCCACGCTGTGGGAAAACCATGAGATTCACATTGTCGGTTTGGGATGCGATTGCCAGCACCCGGCGTTGACGTCACTGCTGCTGACACAAATGCACTATCGCTGGCAACGTGCCGAACTTATCGCACAGCGGCTTGATAAATCGCAGGTTCCCGGTGCGCTGGCCGGGGCATTAAGGCTGGCGCAGGGCGGGATGATAACCCGGGGGCATTTTGCCCGTTATCTGGTTGAACAGGGCAAAGCACAAACGGTGGCACAGGTGTTTAAAAAATACCTGGCGAAAGGGAAAATCGGCTATGTGCCGCCGCAGTGGTGTACAATACCCGACGCCGTGAATGCGATTCGCCAGTCAGACGGTGTGGCGGTACTGGCCCACCCGGGGCGTTACGATTTAAGCGCCAAATGGCTCAGGCGTTTGCTTGGGGTGTTTGCCGAGTGTGGCGGAGAGGCGATGGAAGTCGCCCAGTGTCAGCAGGCACCGGATGAGCGTTCACAACTGGCGCGTTATGCGCAGGACTACCAGTTATTGGCCTCACAAGGGTCTGATTTTCACCAACCTTGTGCCTGGATTGAATTAGGGCGCAAGCTGTGGCTGCCGGGCGGTGTCGAGCCGGTCTGGCAGCATCCGGCGCTGGCAGGCTAAACCACCGCAGTGAAAGGCAACGGTTAAATAATGCTGTTCAATGCTGTTAGAACAGAGCCCGCTGGCGTTACGCGCCGCCAATGTGCGGTGTGTTTTCATGAGGCAGAGGATGTAGCATGAGTCAGTTTTTCTATATTCACCCGCAGAATCCACAACCACGCTTGATAACCCAGAGTGTGGAGATCCTCAATAAAGGCGGGGTGATTGTCTATCCGACGGATTCCGGGTATGCGTTGGGGTGTAAGCTGGAAGATAAGTCAGCGATGGAGCGCATCTGCCGCATTCGTCAGCTCGATCAAAACCACCATTTTACGCTGATGTGCCGCGATCTGTCGGAGCTGTCGTCCTATGCCTATGTCGATAACACGGCGTTTCGGCTGATGAAAAACAATACGCCGGGTAATTACACCTTCATTCTCAAAGCCACCAAAGAGGTTCCGCGTCGGTTGATGAATGACAAACGCAAAACCATTGGTATGCGTGTGCCATCCAACCCGATAGCCCTGGCTTTGCTGGCCGCGCTCAATGAGCCGCTGATGTCCACTACTTTGATGCTGCCGGGCAATGATTTTGCGGAGTCTGACCCGGAAGAAATTCAGGATCGCCTTGGCAAACTGGTCGATCTGGTGATTCACGGTGGTTTTCTTGGCCAGCAGCCGACAACCGTTATCGATTTAACCGAATCGGCACCGGTGGTGGTGCGCGAAGGCACCGGTGATGTGACCCCGTTTCTGTAACGTAACATTTGGCATACAAATAGCCCGGTTCGGGCTATAATGCGCGACAGCGTTGTAACTGCTTATTTTTAGATAGATTTATTTTAAGATGAGTTGGCGTGATTTCCAGTCACGCTGGCATCCTACCGACGCCTGGGAAGGCGACACTCAGAGGCTGCTCGATGAGCGAAAAATTGCAAAAAGTGCTGGCGCGTGCAGGTCACGGTTCTCGCCGCGAAATTGAAAGTATGATTGAAGCCGGGCGCATCAGCGTTGACGGTAAAATAGCGACACTGGGTGACCGCGTTGAAGTGACCCGTGCGACCAAAATCCGTATCGACGGCCATGTGGTTTCGGTGCGTGAAAGCGAAGAAAATGTCTGTCGCGTATTAATGTATTACAAACCCGAAGGTGAATTGTGCACCCGCAGCGACCCGGAAGGGCGGCCAACGGTCTTTGACCGATTGCCGCGCATTCAGGGTTCACGCTGGGTTGCTGTTGGGCGACTGGATGTGAACACCTCCGGATTATTACTGTTCACCACCGATGGTGAGCTGGCTAACCGCCTGATGCACCCAAGCCGTGAGGTGGAACGCGAGTATGCGGTACGCGTGTTTGGTGAAGTTGGCGATGATAAAGTTCGCCAGCTCAGCAAAGGGGTGCAACTGGAAGATGGCCCTGCCGCTTTCCGTTCCATTCGCTATCAGGGCGGCGAAGGGCTTAACCAGTGGTATAACGTCACGCTTACTGAGGGCCGTAATCGTGAAGTGCGCCGCCTGTGGGAAGCGGTTGAGGTGCAGGTTAGCCGCCTTATCCGGGTACGTTACGGTGATATCCACCTGCCGAAAGGTCTGCCGCGTGGCGGCTGGATGGAAATGAACCTGACGGATGTGAACTACCTGCGTGAGCTGGTGCAACTGTCACCGGAGACGGTGAGTAAATTGCCGGTCGAACGTGAACGTCGCCGTGTGAAGGCCAATCAAATCCGCCGTGCGGTTAAACGCCACAGCCAGGTTGGGGCGACCCATCGCCCGGCGGCTGGCCGCCGCAGCGCGCCAAAACGTAACGGTTAAACCGCGGTAATTGCAGGCATGATGGCCTGTTGCCTGATGGTTGTGACGCAAACCCTCACAGTAGTGAGGGTTTTTTTATGGGTCTTTTACCAGTCAATACCTTGCTGTGCCTGAATTCCGGCATCAAAGGCATGTTTTTGCGCCCGCATTTCCGTCACGGTATCGGCCAGTTCCAGTAAATCACGATGGCAACCCCGGCCAGTAATAATCACGCTCTGGTGCGCCGGACGTTGTTTTAATGCATCAATAACGGCCTGACGCGGCAAATAATCGTAACTTATCATATAGGTCAGTTCATCGAGCACGACGAGATCCAGCGTCGGGTCTGCCAGCATACGTAATCCGTGTTGCCAGACGAGTGATGCCGCCTCGGTATCGGTTTGGCGGCTCTGGGTTTCCCAGGTAAAGCCGGTAGCCATAACCTGAAATTCCACACCGTGCTGTTGTAACAGGGCTTTCTCGCCGTTCGGCCACTCCCCTTTAATAAATTGGATGACGCCTGCGCGTAATCCGTGGCCGACGGCGCGCGTGACGGTGCCGAAGGCGGCCGTGGTTTTGCCTTTGCCATTGCCGGTAAAGACCATCAGGATCCCGCGCTGCTCGGTAGCCGCCGCGATACGGGCATCGACGTGCTCTTTGAGGCGCTGCTGGCGCTGTTGGTGGCGATCGTCACTCATTACTGTTATCTCCCTAAAACGTGCGGGTTAGACGGCTGGGCCGGGTTTGCGACCCGGCTGGGCATCAAAGCTCATCCCCGTTTTGCGACGGCTGTCATCCCCCATCAAGTAGAGGTAGAGCGGCATGATATCAGCCGGAGTTTTAAGCTTTGCCGGGTCTTCATCGGGAAAGGCCGCAGCCCGCATGGCGGTGCGAGTGCCGCCGGGATTGATGCAGTTAACCCGCAGGTTGCGCTGGCGATACTCTTCAGCCAGCACTTGCATCATACCCTCGGTTGCAAATTTCGATACCGAGTAAGCGCCCCAGTTGGCGCGACCCTGGCGGCCTACGCTGGAACTGGTGAACACCAGTGACGGGCTGGCCGACTTGAGTAATAGCGGCAGCAAAACCTGTGTCAGCATAAAGGTGGCATTGACGTTCACCTGCATCACCTGATGCCAGTGCTGTGGCAATTGTTCAGCCATTGGCCGCACATCGCCCAGTAAGCCTGCGTTGTGCAGTACGCCGTCAAGGTGCGGCAGCGTGTGCTCAATCTGTCTGGCCAGTTGGGCAAAATCCTCCTGGCTGGCCGTCAGCATGTCACAGGGGATTATCAGGCTTTGAGTCCCCCCCGTTTGCAGGATGCGCTGCGCCACCTCGTGCAGCTTGCTTTCGGTTCGGCCTAATAACACCAGTTGTGCGCCGTATCGTGCGTAGGTCAGCGCGGCTTCGCGGCCGATACCGTCACCGGCACCGGTGACCAGAATAATGCGGTGTTGTAGCAGGTCATGTTTAGGTTGGTAGTGCAAAATGGAGTCCTCTGGCTGTATGGCTGGCATGAAAAATGGCGCAGGGAAAAACCACCATCACAGGGTTATGCCTGAAACAATAGGTGTTTTCAATCAGAGGCTCCGGCTTTCTCACAGATGTTGCGGGAAAAAGCAGCGGAAAGTTCAATTTCTGTATGAAGATCATCGCCATCGCGTTCGTCATACGTTAGCTTAGTGAACTGACGGCGCGCGCCGTAGCCGTAGTCGTTGTTGAAGAATCAACGTTATATCTCACATTAGTCAATGAAGGCGGTATTTGTGGAATTACTTTCTCAGTATGGTTTATTCCTGGCCAAAGTCGTCACCCTTGTCGTTGCCATTGGCGCGCTGGTGGTGCTGACCGTCGGGATGACGCAGCGTAAACGCCACCGTAAAGGCGAGTTGCAGGTAATTAATCTGGGCGAACAATACCGTGAAATGCGGCAGGAGATACAGTCTGCTGCAATGAATGATGCGGTGCGCAGCCTGCTGGAGAAAAAACAGAAAAAAGAAGAGAAAGAAACCGCCAAACAGGAAAAAAAACGCGCGAAGCGTGGCGAAGAAAAATCAGCCAAACCATGCCTGTATGTGCTCGATTTTAACGGCAGTATGGATGCGGGAGAGGTGAGTTCTCTGCGTGAGGAAGTTTCGGCCGTCCTCGCTGTCGCGCGCCCGGAAGATGAAGTGCTGCTTCGGCTCGAAAGCCCCGGTGGCGTGGTACATGGCTATGGTTTGGCGGCCTCGCAGCTTCAGCGTTTTCGCCAGCGTGGCATTCGTCTGACCGTCGCGGTAGATAAAGTCGCGGCCAGCGGCGGTTATATGATGGCCTGTGTCGCTGACCGTATTGTGTCTGCGCCTTTTGCCATTGTCGGGTCAATCGGCGTAGTGGCGCAGATCCCGAACTTTAACCGCTTGCTGAAAAGCAAAGAGATTGACGTGGAGTTGCACACCGCCGGGCAATATAAACGGACATTGACGTTGTTTGGTGAAAATACCGACGAAGGCCGGGAGAAGTTTCGTGAAGAGTTAAATGAAACCCATCAGCTATTTAAGCAGTTTGTCAGTGACATGCGGCCTTCGCTCGATATCGAGTCTGTTGCCACCGGAGAGCATTGGTTCGGTTTACAGGCAAAAGAGATGGGGTTGGTGGATGCAATTGGAACCAGCGACGATTTGCTGATTGCGGAAATGGAAACCCACGAGGTGCTGGCCGTGCGTTATACCCGCCGTAAACGTCTGATGGACAGGCTAACGGGGAGCGCCGGTGATGCGCTGGAACGGGTGATGTTGCGCTGGTGGCAGCGTGGTCATCATCCGTTACCATGATGTTCCGTGCATGTCAGTGACAAAAAGCCCGTTTCGACGGGCTTTTTTGTGCCTTCAGGATGATGATGCGGCGCATGGCGTGAATGCCAGGCCTGACTGGCGTGATTAATCAATCAGTTGGTACTTCTCTGATAACACATGCGCGAGGTGTTTGAACATGTTGAATACTGCCGTGGTTTTCACGGTGGGCAGCCCGTCTTTATCGAGAAAATAGTCGCCGCGAAAGACCAGTACGTCATTTTTTTGCACGACATCATCGGCCATCATACCTGCGAGATACGCTTCATGACTTTTGATTAACGCGTTGGCTTCCAGCAGCAGCGCATGGCGTGTAATCGGTTTTTTTTCTGTGTTGATGTCTGTCACATGGTCTTGTGAAGGGGTTGACTCAGGCATGGTTTTTTTCTCCGGAAAATACCCTTTGAGTGGTGGGGGCTATTGTAGCGCTGTCGATGAAAATATCGCAAACCCACTGATTTTCAGCGTCGTTAAATCCTGATGGCTGAATGGCATAGGCTGGCGAAAACCGGTTTTACATGCTAATTAGGTTGCGTGGTGTTATTTATCAGGTAGAGTGTGGGATTTTGCATCGTCAAGCGAAATAAATGCGTTGCGCCGAGTGCCAATAGCGGGTTAGATGTGATGTGGCAGCGCAAGAATAATTCTGGATTATCATAGGGTTGCAACGTGGTGAGTCGTGCGGAGCACCGAGGAACCACGACAGACATAATGATTTTCCTGCAACCATGATGATTCAGGCAGCAGCGGCTGGAAAAGCAGAACAAGTTGCTAAAAATTTCTTCTTTTTTCAAAGAATTCAGTAGGTAACAATATATTATGGGTAAAGCTCTCGTTATCGTCGAGTCCCCGGCTAAAGCCAAAACGATTAACAAGTACCTTGGCAATGACTACGTGGTGAAATCCAGCGTGGGGCATGTGCGTGACTTGCCCACCAGTGGTTCGGCTGCCGTGAGCAAGAAAAGCGATGCCAGTGGGGAGAAACCCAAAAAAGCGGTTAAAAAAGATGAGCGCACCGCGCTGGTAAACCGCATGGGGGTTGACCCGTACCATGACTGGCAGGCGCACTATGAGATTTTGCCGGGGAAAGAAAAGGTTGTCTCTGAGCTCAAAGCGCTGGCAGAAAGTGCCGATCATGTTTATCTCGCAACCGACCTTGACCGCGAAGGGGAAGCCATTGCCTGGCACCTGCGGGAAATTATCGGTGGTGATGAAACGCGTTTTAGTCGTGTGGTGTTCAATGAGATAACCAAGAATGCCATTCGTCAGGCATTTGAACACCCAGGTGAACTGAACATTAGCCGTGTCAATGCGCAGCAGGCGCGTCGATTTATGGATCGCGTCGTGGGGTATATGGTTTCCCCGCTGCTGTGGAAAAAAATAGCGCGCGGCCTGTCTGCTGGCCGGGTGCAGTCGGTTGCCGTGCGTTTGGTGGTGGAGCGCGAACGCGAAATTAAGGCGTTTGTGCCACAAGAGTATTGGGAATTGCATGCGGATTTGCAGGCGGGCGATGTGCCCTTGCAGATGCAAGTCACTCACCACCTTGGCAAGCCATTTCGCCCGGTCAATGAGGCGCAAACTCAGGCGGCGCTCAGCCTGCTTTCGCAGGCCGGTTATGCCGTCACCGAGCGAGAAGATAAACCCACCAGCAGCAAACCGGGCGCGCCTTTTATTACCTCCACCTTGCAGCAGGCTGCCAGTACGCGCCTGGGCTTTGGTGTGAAGAAAACCATGATGATGGCGCAACGGTTGTATGAAGCGGGCCATATTACCTACATGCGTACTGACTCCACCAACCTGAGTCAGGATGCGCTCAGTATGGCGCGTGACTATATCCAGAGCGAATTCGGCAACCGCTATTTACCGCAAGAGCCTAACATTTACACCAGTAAAGAAAACTCTCAGGAAGCACATGAAGCCATTCGTCCATCGGATGTGAAGGTGCTGGCTGAGGGGCTTAAAGACATGGAAGCGGATGCCCAGAAGCTGTATCAGCTTATCTGGCGTCAGTTCGTGGCCTGCCAGATGACACCCGCACAGTATGATTCGACCACCCTGGTGGTCAGTGCCGCTGACTACCAATTGCGTGCCAAAGGTCGCACCTTGCGTTTTGATGGCTGGACGCGCGTGATGCCGGCGTTGCGCAAAAGCGATGAAGACCGCACGCTGCCAGCCATTGAGATTGGCCAGGTGATGGTGCTGGATAAATTGCTTCCCAGCCAGCATTTTACCAAACCGCCTGCGCGCTACAGCGAAGCGTCACTGGTAAAAGAGCTGGAAAAACGGGGTATTGGTCGTCCGTCTACTTATGCTGCAATCATTTCCACCGTGCAGGATCGTGGTTATGTTCGGGTGGAGAATCGCCGTTTCTATGCAGAGAAAATGGGCGAAATTGTTACCGACCGTCTGGAGGACAATTTCCGCGAGCTGATGAATTATGATTTCACCGCTCGGATGGAAAACAGTCTGGATTTGGTGGCGAATAATCAGGCGGAGTGGAAAGCCGTGCTGGATGAGTTTTTCGCTGAGTTCAGCCAGCAACTGGAAACCGCCGGGCTGGATCCTGAGGCCGGTGGCATGAAGCCAAATCAGATGATACTCACCAGTATCGATTGCCCGACCTGTGGCCGAAAAATGGGGATCCGTACGGCCAGTACCGGGGTTTTTCTTGGTTGCTCAGGTTATGCACTGTCGCCGAAAGAGCGCTGCAAAACCACCATTAACCTGATCCCGGAAGCGGAAGTGCTGAATGTGCTGGAAGGCGATGAGGCAGAAACCAACGCGCTGCTTGCCCGTCGTCGTTGCGCCAAATGTGGGACGGCGATGGACAGCTACCTGATCGATAACCAGCGTAAATTGCATGTGTGTGGTAACAACCCATCCTGCGATGGTTATGAAATCGAGCAGGGCGAATTTCGTCTGAAAGGGTATGACGGCCCGGTGGTGGAGTGCGAAAAATGCGGCTCCGATATGCACCTGAAAATGGGGCGCTTTGGTAAGTACATGGCCTGTACCCTTGAGAGCTGTGGCAATACCCGTAAAATTTTGCGCAATGGCGAGGTGGCTCCACCGAAAGAAGATCCGGTGCCATTACCGGAATTACCGTGCGAAAAATCAGAGGCGTATTTTGTGCTACGTGATGGTGCCGCAGGCGTTTTTCTGGCTGCGAACACTTTCCCCAAATCGCGTGAAACCCGTGCACCGCTGGTGGAAGAGCTGGTGCGTTTTCAAGACCGGCTGCCAGAGAAATTGCGTTATCTGGCGCAGGCTCCGGTGAGTGACCCGGCGGGCAATAAAACGCTGGTGCGTTTTAGCCGAAAAACCAAGCAGCAGTACATCTCTTCGGAAAAAGAGGGGAAAGCGACGGGCTGGTCTGCGTTTTATGTTGACGGTAAATGGGTTGAAAGTGAGCGTTAATTGCGCCGGAATTGATTGAAAGCGCGGTTTTTTAGTGTGATCGCGGTTAAATTACTGAAAGCCAGCCTGCAAAGGCTGGCTTTTTTGATCGCTGTACCATGAATATCGCCCGTATCCGGCCGATAAAGAGAAAGGAAATAAAAAGCCCGTTTTTCAGTATCGCTAAGGTCTAAATCGGTTGGTTGAGTGGTTATAAAAAATATTTTTTTATGATTAAATGGCATTTATGGCGAAAGTTCAGGGTTATAGCCTTAAGCCAGTGCCTTCTTGTCAATGCAGATAACGTCAACAACAGCGATGCCGCGCGCATGACATCTTACGGAATGGGATAACTTATGAAATTGCAACAGCTTCGTTACATTGTTGAAGTTGTTAATCACAATCTGAACGTATCTTCTACCGCCGAAGGGCTGTATACCTCGCAGCCGGGGATCAGTAAACAGGTGCGGATGTTGGAAGACGAACTGGGCATACAGATTTTTGCCCGTAGTGGTAAACATTTAACTCAGGTCACACCGCCGGGTCAGGAGATTATTCGTATCGCCAGAGAGGTGCTCTCCAAGGTTGATGCCATCAAAGCGGTGGCCGGAGAGCATACTTACCCGGATAAAGGTTCTTTGTATGTCGCGACTACCCATACGCAGGCGCGTTATGCACTGCCTGAGGTGATTCGCGGGTTTATCGAGCGCTATCCGCGTGTCTCTTTGCATATGCATCAGGGCTCACCGACACAAATTGCAGAAGCGGTTGCCAAAGGGTCGGCAGATTTTGCCATTGCTACCGAGGCACTGCATTTGTACGAAGACCTGATCATGCTGCCGTGTTATCACTGGAATCGTGCTGTGGTAGTGAAGCCCGATCATCCGCTGGCAGGTAAAAAGCACATCAGTATTGAAGAGCTGGCCGCGTATCCCATTGTAACCTATACCTTTGGGTTCACTGGTCGCTCTGAGCTGGATACGGCATTCAACCGCGCCGGGCTGACACCGCGCATCGTGTTTACGGCGACCGATGCCGATGTGATCAAAACCTACGTGCGGTTAGGGCTGGGCGTCGGGGTGATTGCCAGTATGGCGGTGGAACCGGCCAGTGATCCTGATCTGGTTGCTATCGGTGCCGATAATCTGTTCAGTTACAGTACCACCAAGATAGGTTTTCGCCGCAGTACCTTCCTGCGCAGTTACATGTATGACTTTATTCACCGTTTTGCTCCGCATTTGACCCGCGATGTTGTCGATACCGCGATTGCGCTGCGCTCGAATGAAGAAATTGAGGCGATGTTTAAAGATGTAACACTACCAATTAAGTGATACTGGCATTCAAATCGCCGCTGAGGTAAACGTCACCATCGATACGCTAAGGGCGGGGGAAACCCCGCCCTTAGCGTATGTGGTAGATGACATTACCGGCAGATGAGACGTTAAATATCTACCTTTTCTTTGAACTCGCACAGGTCTTCAATCAGGCAGGCTCCGCAGCGTGGTTTACGGGCAACACAGGTGTAGCGACCATGCAGAATGAGCCAGTGGTGGCAGTCAATTTTAAATTCGGCCGGCACCGATTTCAGCAGTTTCTCCTCCACCTGTTCTACCGTTTTACCGGGTGCAAAGCCGGTGCGATTACAGACGCGGAAAATATGGGTATCGACGGCGATAGTCGGCCAACCGAAGGCGGTATTGAGCACCACATTGGCTGTTTTACGCCCGACGCCCGGTAACGCTTCCAGCGCGGCACGATCTTCCGGTACACATCCCTGATGTTTATCGAGCAGGATCCGACACGTCTTGATGATGTTTTCCCGCTTTGCTGTTAAAAAGGCGATGGTTTTGATATAACTTTTAACGCCTTCAACGCCCAGAGCCAGCAGAGTCTCGGGGGTGTTAGCGACAGGATAAAGCCTGGCGGTGGCTTTATTGACGCTGACATCGGTTGCCTGTGCAGAGAGCAGCACCGAAATCAGTAACTCAAATGGTGAACTGAACACCAGCTCTGTCGTCGGGTGTGGGTTGTTTTCCCGCAGGCGGCGTAAAATAGCGGTACGCTTTTCTTTATTCATGAGGCTGCACCGCAGAGTGAGGCGAATAGGGTAAGGCGGTGCGCACAGTACGGGTACGCCGCTGCCTGAGCCGTTCATCAATAAGATGTTTTATCGCCAGCAGCAGGCCAAGCCCGATAAATGCGCCCGGTGGCAGGATCATCAAGAGGAAAGGGGAATCCATCTGGATGATTTCAACGCGCAGCACGCGTGCCCAACTGCCCAGCAGCAGGTCGGCTCCATCAAACAGCGTGCCGTTACCCAGTATCTCTCGCATGGCACCGAGCACAAACAGCGCGCTGGTGGCACCTAACCCCATAAACAGGCCATCCAGTGTGGAGGGCAGAACCGGGTTCTTTGAGGCGAAAGCTTCCGCCCGGCCAATCACAATACAGTTTGTCACAATCAGTGGAATAAAAATCCCCAGTGATTGATAGAGGCCATAGGCATAGGCGTTGATCAACATCTGTACGATAGTGACCACGGATGCTATCAGCATGACGTAAATCGGAATGCGGATTTCCCCGGGCACCCAGCGGCGCAGTGCCGAGACGGCAAAGTTGGTGCAGGCTAACACCAGGGTGGTAGCCCAGCCCAACCCGAGCGCGTTGGTTGCCGTGGAGGTGATCGCCAGTAATGGACACAGGCCCAGCAACTGCACCAGCGCCGAGTTGTTTTTCCACAATCCTTGTATTATCAGTTCTTTGGTCTGACTCATGACTTGTCTCCACACGGTTGCAGGTGTGATAACTGTGGTGGCAGCGTGTGTAGCCACAATGCGCCGCGTTTTACCGCATTGACCACGGCCCGTGGTGTGATAGTTGCCCCGGTAAACTGGTCGAACTGGCCCCCGTCTTTTTTCACCGCCCAGCGACTGTCATTCGGCCCCTGCACGGTTTTACCACTAAAATGGCGTATCCATTCAGAAATGCGAATGTCGATTTTGTCGCCCAGCCCCGGCGTTTCATGATGTTCGGTCACCCGCACGCCCAGCACATTGCCCTGAAAATCTGCGCCAATCAGCAGGTGTATGGCACCGGAGTAGCCGTCGGGGGCGGTGCTTTCCAGCGCGGCTGCGACAGGTTCACCATCGCGGCGGGCGATATAAACCCGATGTGTGGAGGCGGAGCCTAATGCCGCATCGGTTATCTGATAGCATTCCCCCAGTAAGTCGTTGGTGTAACGGTCGGCAGGCAGCACTTGTGCCAGCAATGCGCGTTGCTGGGTAATGACCTGCTGGGCGATGGTGTGTTCCGTCAGCGCGTTGACCAGCGCGGTCAGGCCGGTGGTGATGGCAGCAAATAGCGCCAGCGTGGTCGCGTGGCGGCGCATGGTAGTCAGCAACATAACCTGTCCTTAAGCGTGCCCATAAGCGCGTGGCTTGGTGAAATAATCAATCAGCGGCACCGTGATGTTGGCCAGCAAAACGGCAAAAGCCACCCCGTCGGGATAGCCGCCATAGGTTCGGATAAGCCATACCAGTAAACCTATCAGGGCACCGAAAATCAGCCGGCCTTTTGGAGTGGTTGAGGCGGTGACCGGATCGGTGGCGATAAAAAATGCCCCCAGCATGGTGGCACCGGAGAACAGATGCAGCAGCGGTGGTGCGCTGATTTCGGGGTGGAAAAACACCCCAGCCTGTGAACTTAAGGCCAAAACCAGCAAGAAACTGAGCGGGATCTGCCAGTGAATGACCCGCACCAGCAGCATCAACACCCCACCGGCTAAAAAGCCGAGGTTGACCCACTGCCAGCCTGCGCCACTGTGCATGTTTGTGAATAAT
Source organism: Dickeya aquatica (assembly GCF_900095885.1). Lineage (NCBI taxonomy): Bacteria > Pseudomonadati > Pseudomonadota > Gammaproteobacteria > Enterobacterales > Pectobacteriaceae > Dickeya > Dickeya aquatica. The sequence goes on along the minus strand of NZ_LT615367.1, from coordinate 2,252,170 downwards.
GACGATGGCACCAGCGCCTCGGCCGGGTGCCCGCTGCGTAACCCGGTTTTAAAGGCATCCAGCGGTGTTGCCTGGCTGATGCCGTCCACGGCCTGAAGCATCTGCTGCACAGGCTGGCCGCTACTGCCATGGCCGGTAAAAATAGCCATGAGAGCCTCGCTGAAACCGAATGGGGCAGCCTGTAGCCCGGTGGCGGGCAACCAACTGGTCATCTGCACCGGAAACGAGATAAGCAACACCACGTAACCTATCATGGCCGGGTTAAACGGGTTCTGGCCGAGGCCACCGTACACCTGTTTGGCAACAATAATCGCAAACAGTGTGCCGAGCACCACCATCCACCAGGGTGTCAGCGGCGGCAGGCTCACGCCAAGCAGGACGGCGGTGAGCAGGGCGGAATTATCTTGCAGGGTTTCCAGCACCGGACGCTTTCTCAGTGACAGTGTCACGGATTCGGCGATAAGTGCGGTGATACATGCCAGCGCAATTTGAATGAGGTTGCCATAACCAAAAAACCAGGCCTGTGCGGCGATGCCTGGCACGCAGGCAAACAGCACCCATCGCATGATGGTGCGTGTTGACTGGCGATTATGGGTGAACGGTGAGGGTGCGATTCTAAAAGCCATTTAATCCTCTTGCGCTGCCAGTGCAGCGGCAGCCTTGCGTGCTTTAACCCGGGCAATCGCTTCAGCCACAGCGGCTTTGCGCGGGTCAGTGATGGGATGAGGCTCGGCCTCGCTCAATGCTGGCGATGTGTTAGCGTCAGCAACAGGTGTGTTAGCCTCATCCACCGTTGTGCTGCCTGCCGCGGGAGCGGGTATGGCAGACAAGGACATCGCGCCGTCAGGCTGTGACGGTGTCACGTTATCACTCAGCCCTGATTGCGCCGCCTTGCGTGCTTTCACCCGGGCGATAGCGGCAGCAACCGCCGCCTGACGAGGGTCTGCCTGCTGGCTGACCGGTGCTGTCGGCGCGCGGTGGCTCGCGGTTGTTGCCGCGTCGTGCGCTTCATGCCTGCGGGCTTTTGCGCGCGCAATCGCGGCCGCCACGGCGGCTTTACGCGGGTCTTGTGCGGTTGCAGCCTCGTCGTGCGTGGGCGGCGTGCTGTGCGTTAACGCCATGCCTGCCTGATTATCCCCGGCGCTGTGTGCTTTTTCTGCCTGATGCTGACGGGCCTGTGCTTTGCGGGCTTCACGGGCGGCGATGACAGCCCGGTTATCTGGCAACTGGCCGCCCTCAATGCGCAGTTCAGGCGGGATGGCTCCGGCCTGCTTGTGGCGCACGCGTTCAAGTGCTGCCATCACGGCGGCCTTGTCCGAGCCGGACACCGTTGCCGCCGCCTGCTGATGACGTAACTGGCGCGCCTGTTTTTCCTGCTCAAGCCTTGCCTGACGGGCATCAAAACGCGCTTTGGCCTGTGCGGCTTTCTGCGCTTCTCTGTCTAATGCCTGAATTTCAGCTTTTTCCTGACGGTAATACTGTACTAACGGAATATTGCTGGGGCAGACGTAAGCACAGGCTCCGCACTCAATACAATCAAACAGATGGTGCTGGCGGGCTTTTTCGTGCTCATCGCCACGGCTGAACCAGTAAAGCTGTTGCGGTAACAACCCCGCCGGGCAGGCATCTGCACATTTCCCGCAGCGAATACACGCCTGTTCTTCATCCGGCGGCTGAATTTCATCACGCGCCGGGGCCAAAATACAGTTGCTGGTTTTAATCACCGGCACATCGAGCGCAGGCAGGCTAAACCCCATCAGTGGCCCGCCCATCACGACCATTGGCTGGGTGGTCGTGACATGATAACCGGCGTGGCGCAGTAAATGTCGCACCGGTGTGCCCAGCCGTGCCCAGACATTACCCGGATTGCGCAGTGCATCACCGGTGAGCGTCACCACACGTTCGGTGAGTGGCTCACCGTTGATGACCGCGCGCTTAATGGCATACGCCGTACCGACGTTCTGCATCAGTACGCCGATGGCGGCGGAGTGTTTTCCGAACGGCACTTCTTTGCCCGTCAGGATTTTCGTGAGCTGTTTAGCCCCGCCAGAGGGATACTTGGTTGGGATCACCCGCATGGCGATACGTGGAAAATCGCCCAGGACCTGACGCAATGCCGCGATAGCCTCGGGTTTGTTATCCTCAATGCCCAGCAGAATGCGTTTGGGTTGCAGCAGGCTATCGAGAATATCAATACCTTGTGCTATCTCTTGTGCGCACTCTTGCATCAGGCGGTCATCCGCGGTGATGTAGGGTTCGCATTCGGCGGCATTAATTATCAGCGTTTCAATGCGCTGTAATCCGCCTTGTAATTTGGCAGCGGTTGGAAAACCGGCCCCACCCAGGCCTGCAATACCGGCCTGATGCAGATGTGCCAGCAGTTGTGACGGCGAGCATTGTCGGTAATCATCAAGGGGCTGGCGTTCACACCAACTGTCCTGACCATCAGGCATCAGGATGATGCTCAGCTCCGTTAAGCCCGAGGGGTGATTGCTAAGATGATGGCGGATAGCATGAACCGTGCCGGACGTCGGCGCGTGTACGGGCAACATTTTGCCTGTACCACGGGTCAGCGGCTGGCCGCGCAAGACCCGATCGCCGACGTTAACGCACACGTCGCCTTGTGGCCCAATATGTTGTTTGAGCGGAATAATAAAGTAATCCGGCAGCGGAACCTGACGCAGCGGTATCCGGCTGGACTGGGTTTTCATTTCCGGGGGGTGGATCCCGCCTTTAAAGTCCCAGATTCTGTCTTTTCTGAAGGCGGCGAACAGCTTAAACATGGTTGTTTATCACCGGATTAGGGTATTGCGACTGAATAACATGAACCGGAATGGCGTCGAGGTTCCATTTCCAGTGAGTCGGGGTCGGCGCTATCGGCCTTAAGTCGATACAATCTGTTGGGCATGGCGGCACGCACAGATTACAGCCGGTGCATAGGTCATGGATAACGGTATGTACCGCACGGGTGCTACCGACAATCGCATCGACCGGGCAGGCCTGAATACACTTGGTACAGCCAATACAATTGCTTTCGTCAATCCAGGCAACCTGCGCTAACGGCTGGGCTGGCGCATCCTCAGAAAGCGGCTGTGGTTCTATGTTCAGGCATTCGGCCAGTTTTAGCATCAGCGCTTCACCACCGGGCACACACTTATTGATCTGCTCACCGTTTAGCGCGATGGCTTGTGCATAAGGGCGACACCCTGGGTAGCCGCATTGACCGCACTGGCTTTGTGGCAGCATGGCATCGATTTGCTCGGCTACCGGATCATCCTGAACCTCAAAACGGCGTGACGCGAAGCCCAGAATGAGCCCGGCAACGCTCGCCAGCGCGCTAAGTGCAACAATCGCTATCCAGATAACGGTCATCAGAATCTCACCAATCCGGTAAAGCCCATAAAGGCCAACGACATCAATCCGGCGGTCACCAGTGCGATGGAGGCCCCGCGAAACGGTACGGGCACATCCGCGACGGCAAGGCGCTCGCGTAAGGCGGCAAACAGTACCAGCACCAGTGAGAACCCGGCAGCGGCGCTAAAGCCATAAACGGTCGCTTGCAGGAAGTTATGCGATTGGTTCACGCTCAGTAAAGCGACCCCGAGTACAGCGCAGTTGGTGGTTATCAACGGTAGATAAATTCCCAGCAGCCGGTAGAGTACCGGGCTGGTTTTACGCACAGCCAACTCGGTGAACTGGACGACCACAGCAAACACCAGGATAAAAGCCAGTGTTCTGAGGTAGGGCAGGTTAAACGGCAACAACACATAGGCGTTGACCAGCCAGGAAAATACCGACCCGACCGTCATTACAAACGTCGTGGCAAACCCCATGCCGATGGCCGCTTCCAGTTTTTTGGACACACCCATAAAAGGGCACAGGCCAAGGAATTTCACCAAAACAAAATTGTTGACCAGAATGGTGCCAACAAACAACAAAACATATTCGCTCATGACAGTGCCTACAAAACAAAACCGACGCATTATCCGGCATTGTCTGTCATTCGACAACTTACCCAATGTAGGGATATTGCGTGGCAGCGTCCTGCGTGGGGTAAAATGGCATAAAAAAACAGCGTGCCTGGTGATATCCGTATCAGGCAGTGCTGTTTCAGGAGGGGATATGTGACCTGTTGCACGGATGCTTATTTACGCCGAGTCAGCATGCCGTTTGACAGCATCAGGCGATAATGCGGGCAGGCTAAATGACAAAATGCCAGACGGTTTTTGGCACCCGCCCCACATCAAACAGCTTCCCGCCGGCGGCTAATTCAGCCCGGCGATGATCGGCTGCACGGTACATATTGATAATCTCATGGTTGTCAGTCAGAGAATAATTGAGATGGTCGAACAATTTCTCCAGACTGTCAGCCGTATTGACCTTTCTGAATTTTAATAAATATTCGTAGACGCTCATTCGTAAAAAATCAGCAATAAAGTGAAAAAGGGTTTCAGTATATTCTTCGTGATACATCTGTCCAGTGTTGAATTTAAAAAACGGGGGGTATTAACGTGCTATTGAATAAAAATAGCATGACTCTCCTCAAATCAGGTGCGGCAACGGGTATCGTGATTATATTGCCGGGAGAATTAACCTGTTTTACCTGCTAATGATAGGGTAATTAATTAGAGTCCATATAATTTTACCGACGCAATATCCCATATTGTGCCGAGACGATACGCTATTTACAGCCAGCGCATGATGATGAGCCGGGCGAGCGGCTGCAAAAAATAGCGGGTGCAGGTTTACTGCTGTTCGCAATCTGCTCAGACGTTTACCCCTATTAACTGAAAATGCGAACAGCGCCACGGTGTTCTTTGTTTTTCTGCCATGAAATCGCCAGCAGGGGCAATGGCGAAAAGGTGTTGTCCGGTGCGACTGAGCAAAATGGGGGTACGCCCAGCGGGCGCAAGGCATATCAGGAAAGACACTGGTGTGGTATCTGAACAGTATGCCATTGATTTTGCGGGCGGGCTGATGCCTGTGGTAACGGGTAGCCAGAAGCTTGCCGTATTGCGCTGTAGCAGGCCTGCAAACTGAATAATAAAGGTGAATAAGGGAAACCATATGCAAGGCAGATTACATCTTATCGCATTCGGTATGTTGTGCTCTTCGCTGGCACAGGCCGCGACCTCAGCGGATGTCAGTATGGCGCTTTCCGGTATGAAAGCCCAGTTGGATAATGGCCTGGTGTCAGTGGCAATTGGTAGCGATGGCAGCATTGGGACATTGTCGAATGGTAGCCAAAATCTTATTGATAAAGCCAATGCCCAGGTCAATGCGCTGGGAAAAAGCAGTACCGGCTATCTGGACTATTATTCTGGTGCATTTTTGAAATTTAAACCGCAACAGGTTTCTGTTATTGAAAACACTAAAGACACTGCACACATTGCGTATATCGATAATGAAACCAGTGCCCTCAGTCTGGAATATCATTTTATCATCAGACGTGGCGTCAGTGGTGTTTACAGCTATGCCGTTGCACGTAATGGCACGAGCGCTAACCTGACTGTGAGTGAATTGCGTGGCGTCTACCGTTTTAATCCCTTCTTGTTAGATAATATCTCTAACGGTATTCGTAGCACCAAGCCCTATCTTTATTCTCAACTCGATAAGTTTGAGAAAATTCAGGATGAAACCTGGAAGTTACCGGATGGCAGTTATTATTCCAAATACGACTTTTCCAGTTATCTGCGTAAAACCCCGGTCTGGGGCGTGTACGGTAACAACATTGGTGCATGGATTGTGCCGGGAAGTTCGGAGTTCTTTTCAGGCGATGACACCAAACAGGACTTGATGGTGCATCAGGACGGTCTGGCAATCATGTATATGACCGGCTCGCATTTTGGCACCCCTGATTTGATAGCGCCTCCCGGCTGGCAGAAGCTCTACGGCCCGTGGCTGTTGTATGTCAATGCGGGCACCGAAGATCAGATGTACCGTGATGCACTGGCGCGCAGCCAGCAGGAAAAAGCCGACTGGCCTTATAACTGGGTGAATGACACGCGCTTCCCGGTTGACAGGGTTAGCGTCAGCGGGCGTATCAATACCACGCAGCCGATGAACCTTACGCTCACTTCGTCGTTGAACGAGCCTTCAGAGGTACAAACGCTGGGCTATGCCTTTACCACCAATACGGATTCGCAGGGTAACTTCCGTTTCGACAAAGTGCGCAAAGGCAAATATACCCTGACCATTTATGCCAATGGCGGTGCGCGCCCCGGCGTGCTGTATAGCGATGTGGTGGATGTGAGCGCCAATACGGTGGTGCCTGCGATTGCATTGTCGCAGGCTGCGCCGCTGGTGTGGTCTATCGGTAATAGCGACCGTCTGGCAGGGGAATTCAGGTTTGGCGATAAGCTACGTAATTACCACTGGCAGAATGATGTGCCCGCCAGCCTGACTTACACCATTGGCCAGTCAAGCCCATCACAAGACTGGTATTACGCCCAGACTAACCCCGGTGACTGGAATGTGAGCTATGTTGACCGGGCTGATGGCAGCGCTCGGGTACTGAATGTGGCGTTTGCTGCCGCCAGTAACCGGGGCATGACAAACCCGACAACGCCGTCATTATCGGTACTGGTTAATGGTACCAAAGTGAAAGACATCCAGTATGACAATGACAAAGCGATATATCGCGGGGCGTTAAATAGCGGCAAATACCACTATGAACGCATTGCGATTGACGGTGGGCTGCTGCGTGATGGCGCGAATACCATTACGTTCCGGCTGAACGGTGGCACCTTTATGTATGATGTTGTTACGCTGACGAAGTAGCGGGCGGTGCAGAACATCCCACCGAAACCTGGACCAGTACAGCCGGGTTTCGGTGGGTTTTTTATGCCTGTCTGAATGGTGTTTACATCCTTGCCTTTAACGCATTGCTTTTACCCCTGGGCCTGGTTAAGGCGGTAGTACAGGGCATTCCAGCGCAGGCTGTCGCGGAATTCGGGCAGCGTGGTGCGCGAGTCAATCACGGACAGTTCAATGTTGTGCAACTCGGCGTACAAACGCAGATAATCCACATCCAGCGCCTGACTAAATACCGTGTGATGGGCACCACCGGCCACTATCCACGCTTCTGCGGCCACTTCCAGTGACGGTTGGGCGTGCCATACGGCCCTGGCGACCGGCAATCTGGGCAGGGGATGGGGCGGCGCGACGGTATCAACCTGATTGACCAGCAGACGAAAACGATCGCCGAGATCGATAAGGCTGGCATTTATCGCCGGGCCTGCTGGCGCTGAAAAAATCAGCCTTGCAGGGTCGGCCTTGCCGCCAATGCCCAGATACTGCACATCCAGCAACGGTTTGTTTTCGCTGGCGATGCTGGGGCAGACTTCCAGCATGTGCGCCCCCAGCACCAGCGGTGTGCCGGGGGAAAAATGGTAGGTGTAATCTTCCATAAACGAGGTGCCGCCGGGCAACCCTTGAGCCATGACTTTCATGCAGCGCAGCAGCGCGGCGGTTTTCCAGTCACCTTCGGCACCAAATCCGTAGCCTTGCTGCATCAGGCGTTGTACCGCGATGCCGGGCAGTTGTTTCAGGCCATGAAGGTTTTCGAAATTGGTGGTGAAGGCATGAAAGCTGCCCTGTTGCAGAAAACGTTTCAGACCCAGCTCAATGCGGGCTGCATCCAGCAGGTTTTGGCGTTTGGGCCCATGCAGTTTAACGGCATCGCTTAACTGATAACTCGCTTCGTACTCTTCAATCAGGGTATCGACCTCGCCATGGCTGATATCGTCTATCACCCCGGCCAGGTCACCAGGCCCCCAGGCGCTCACCGAGTAACCAAACTGGATTTGTGCCGCGACCTTATCCCCTTCCGTCACCGCGACTTCACGCATGTTGTCACCAAAGCGGGCGATTTTCAGCTGGCGGCTTTCCTGGCGTGCAGCGGCAACGCGCATCCATTTGGCAATGCGCGCCTGCGCGTTGCTATCCTGCCAGTGGCCCGCCACCACCTGATGCGCCAGACGCATACGTGCGCCAATGAAACCAAACTCCCGGCCACCGTGAGCGGTCTGGTTCAGGTTCATGAAATCCATATCCATGCTGTCCCACGGGATCTCGGCATTAAACTGGGTATGAAACTGTAAGAGCGGTTTATTCAGAATACTCAGGCCGCCAATCCACATTTTGGCCGGAGAGAAGGTGTGCAGCCAGGTCAGCAGGCCAATGCACTGTTCCTGATTGTTGGCATCACGGCACAGTGCGGTAATTTCATCCGGGGTCTTGACCAGCGGTTTGAGAACCAGCCGCACCGGCAGGCTGGCATCACGGTTAAGCCCGTTGACCACCTTTTCGGCGTTTTCTTTCACCTGACGCAAGGTTTCCGGGCCATACAGATGCTGGCTGCCAATCACAAACCAGACTTCAAGTGACGTAAAGTGTTCCATGATAACTCCTGTTTGGGTTCCCAAAAGGGATGTCAATAGAGTGACGGGGCTGACTCGTGATTAACCTCAGCGCGTACTGATGGGTGTGTAGGCGGTCTGCGCCAGTTGGCTCCACTGCTGATAACGCTGATACAGCAACTGATAACGGGCGACGCGTATCGGGTCAGGCAGCAGGGTGCGTTCAACCCCACAGGCCATATGCCGTTGTGCGCCAGGGATATCCGGGTGAATGTTGGCCGCGACCGCGGCGAAAATCGCCGCCCCCAGCGCACAGCACTGATCGGAGGCGGCGATATGCAGCGGGCGGTTCATGACATCGCTGCACACCTGCATAATGGTGGGCGATTTTCGCGCAATACCTCCCAGCGCCAGTAAGTTGTCTACCGGGATCTGCTGCGATTCAAAGCAGGCCATGATGGCGCGCGCGCCAAATGCGGTGGCGGCAATCAGCCCACCGAAAAGTGCCGGTGCATCAGTACCGAGATTGAGATCGGTTATCACCCCTTTCAGGCGCTGATCGGCGTAGGGAGTGCGGCGGCCATTGAACCAATCGAGCACCACGGGTAAGTGTTCCAGGGAAGGGGCGTCAGCCCAGGCTTGCGTTAACTGCGCCAGTAACTGTGATTGCAATTGATCCAGTGCGGTTGACCACTCGGGGTGCTCGCGGGCAGCCAGCTTGAGCGGCCATCCCAGCACCCGGCCAAACCAGGCATAGATATCGCCAAATGCAGACTGCCCGGCTTCCAGACCGATATAGCCAGGAATGACACTGCCATCAACCTGACCGCAGATCCCGGCAATCGTCTGGTTGCCAACCCGCTCGGCCTCCGCTATCAGGATGTCGCAGGTGGAGGTGCCGATGACTTTAACCAGCGTGTAGGGTTGTGCGCCGGCCCCGACTGCGCCCATATGGCAGTCAAAAGCACCGCCAGACACCGTCACCGTTGCAGGCAGGCCAAGACGGTGTGCCCATTCTGCGGTTATCTTTCCAACCGGGACGTCGGCCGTCCAGGTTTCGGTAAATAAGGGCGCGTGCAGCCGGTGTGTCAGGCAAGGGTCAAGCGCGTGTAAGAATGCCTGCGCAGGCAGGCCGCCCCAGTCCGGGTGCCAGAGGGATTTATGGCCTGCGCTGCATCGCCCCCGGCGAAGGGCATCAGGCGCGGTGGTGCCGCTCAGTAAGGCGGGTACCCAGTCACATAACTCTACCCATGAAACCGCGCACTGACAGACGGCCGCATCATGGCGGCTGATATGGAGAATTTTGGCCCAAAACCATTCTGAAGAGTAAACCCCGCCGCTGTAACGCGTGTAATCGGGGAACTGGCCGCTGTGACACAACCGGTTAATCGCTTCGGCTTCTTCAATCGCGGTGTGGTCTTTCCAGAGAATAAACATGGCATTCGGGTTGTCGGCAAACTCGGGGCGTAATGCCAGTATCTGGCCGCGTTCATCAATGGGCGCGGGGGTTGAGCCGGTGCTGTCAACGCCGATCCCCACTATCTGCTGGCGCTGTTTGTCACTCAGTCGCATTGTCACCGCCTGAATGGCACGCTCCATCGACTCAATATAATCGAGCGGGTGGTGGCGAAACTGATTGCTGGATGGATAGCAATAAAGACCTTGCTGCCAGCGCGAATAGTAGACCACCTCTGTGTCCAATTCCTGACCGGTAAAGCAATCCACCGCCAGTGCACGGACGGAATCGCTGCCAAAGTCAAGACCGAGCGTAATGGCATCCGCACGCATCGTCGCTGCTCCTGTTAGTTATAGGGATAACGCTGTTTACGATAGACAGCACGAAAACGGGCGGTGAGGAGCGATTGGCTGGAAGTATGCATTTTTCTGTCGCTCTTCTGGGTTTTGTGATGCGGCTCAAAGGTTAACGGCAGGTTAAATTTGCTGAATCTATGCACGAATTGGCTGTAGTTTGTGAATGTGATAGCGCTCTCTCTTCGTGGTGAAAATACCCGCTACAACTTACGCGTCTGACCGGGCCGGAAGATGGAGTTTTTCTAACTTATTGTTTTTCCATTTATCCCCGAAGTGACTGTGTGCCTAATGCGTTATACACACAGGAGGGCAAGCCCGGTTGCCAGCGTGTTAACGACAATCATCAGCGGAGAAGACCATGCATAAATTCACTCGGGTTATGGCGGCGATAGGCCTGGCTGCCGTTATGTCACAATCCGCTATCGCGGAAAGCATGAAACTGGGCTTTTTAGTCAAACAGCCGGAAGAGCCGTGGTTTCAGACAGAGTGGCGATTTGCCGACAAAGCCGGTAAGGATTTGGGATTTGAGGTAATGAAAATTGCCGTACCGGACGGTGAGAAAACCCTCAATGCCATTGATAGTCTGGCGGCCAGTGGCGCGAAAGGGTTTGTGATTTGTACGCCCGACCCGAAATTGGGGCCAGCGATTGTGGCTAAAGCACGCAGCTATAACCTGAAAGTGATTGCCGTGGATGACCAGTTTATTAATGCCAAGGGGCAACCGATGGACAGCGTGCCGCTGGTGATGATGGCCGCCACCAAGATTGGTGAGCGTCAGGGGCAGGAGTTATGGAAAGAGATGCAAAAGCGCGGCTGGAAAGGGCAAGACACCGCGGTGATGGCGATTACGGCCAATGAGCTTGATACCGCGCGCCGTCGTACCAGTGGGTCGATAGCGGCACTGAAAGCCGCCGGTTTCCCTGAACAACAGATCTACCAGGTGCCGACCAAATCCAATGACATCCCCGGCGCATTTGATGCGGCCAACGCGCTGTTAGTGCAGCACCCTGGCGTGAAGAACTGGCTGGTGGTTGGCATGAACGATAACACCGTACTCGGGGGCGTGCGGGCAACCGAAGGTCAGGGTTTTAAGGCCATCAGCGTGATTGGCATTGGCATTAATGGCGTGGATGCAGTCAGTGAGTTGTCGAAGGCGCAACCGACCGGCTTCTATGGCTCACTGCTGCCAAGCCCGGATGTCCACGGCTACAAAAGTATTCAGATGCTGCATGACTGGGTGACTAAAGGTGTAGAGCCGCAAGCATTTACTGAGGTGACCGACGTGGTTCTGATTACACGCGATAACTTCAAAGTCGAATTACAGAAAAAAGGCCTGATGTAATGTGCCCGCCCGGCTTCCCTGAGCGTTGAAAAGCCTCGGGTGGAGACGGCCCGTGCAGACCACTGAGGATGCTGAAATGACTGAACAGTCACCGTATTTATCTTTCCGGGGTATTAGCAAAGTTTTTCCTGGCGTCACCGCGCTCGATGACATCAGTTTTGACTGCCATGCCGGACAAATCCATGCGTTGATGGGCGAGAACGGCGCGGGGAAATCCACATTATTAAAAATTCTGAGTGGCAACTACACGCCGTCGCAGGGCGAGATTCAGATTAAGGGGCAACCCGTGCGTTTTGACAGCACCCTGGGCGCACTGAACGCGGGCGTGGCGATTATCTATCAAGAGTTGCATTTGGTCGCGGAAATGACGGTGGCAGAGAATATCTATCTGGGGCAACTGCCACACAAAGGCGGGCTGGTAAACCGCTCGTTGCTGCGCTACGAGGCGGGTTTACAACTGGCGCATTTGGGGCTGGATATCGACCCGGACACCCCGCTTAAATACTTGTCTATCGGTCAGTGGCAGATGGTGGAAATCGCTAAAGCGCTGGCGCGTAACGCCAAAATTATTGCCTTTGACGAACCGACCAGCTCGCTGTCGGCACGGGAAATTGAGCAGTTATTTCGGGTTATCCGTGAATTACGTGAGCAAGGGCGGGTGATTTTGTATGTGTCGCACCGTATGGAGGAGATTTTCGCCCTCAGTGATGCCATCACGGTGTTCAAAGATGGGCGCTACGTAACAACCTTTACCGATATGCAACAGGTGGATAATGCACAACTGGTTCAGGCGATGGTGGGGCGTAACCTGGGCGATGTGTATGGCTATCAACCGCGAGCGTTGGGGGAGCCGCGTCTAACGTTGCAGCAGGTGAAAGCCATTGGTGTCAGGGAGCCGGTGTCGCTGTCTGTGCGGCGCGGTGAAATTGTCGGGCTGTTTGGTCTGGTGGGAGCCGGGCGCAGCGAATTGATGAAGGCGCTGTTTGGCGCGACCGGTATTACCGCCGGAAACGTGCTGCTTGATGGTAAGCCATTACGGGTGCGAACGCCCGCCGATGCCATTCGTCAGGGCATGATGCTGTGCCCGGAAGACCGCAAAGCTGATGGCATTATCCCGGTGCACTCGGTGCGCGATAACATCAATATCAGCGCCCGGCGTAAGCATGTCCGGTATGGTTTTCTGATTAATGAAGCCTGGGAGCAGGAGAACGCCGGGCACCATATTGCTGCGTTGAATATCAAAACCCCGTCGGCGCAGCAACTCATCATGAACTTATCCGGTGGTAACCAGCAGAAGGCTATTCTTGGTCGCTGGCTGTCTGAGGAGATGAAGGTCATCCTGCTTGATGAGCCGACGAGAGGGATAGATGTGGGGGCCAAACATGAGATTTATCATGTGATCTATGCGCTGGCGCACCAGGGGATCGCGGTGCTGTTTGCCTCCAGCGACCTGCCTGAAGTGCTGGGGCTGGCCGATCGTATTGTCGTGATGCGCGAGGGCGCGATTTCCGGTGAACTGTTGCACGATGAGGCCAGCGAGCAGAGCGTCCTGAGTCTGGCGATGTTAAAAACCACGACCACCACTGAACACGCGGTTGCCTGACCGCCAAGGAGTCGATGAATGTCTACAGTTACTTCCCCTTCCCGGTTGGCTAAACATAAACATCCGGGGTTTCGTTTATCCCGTATCTGGGATAACTACGGCATGCTGGTGGTATTTGCCGCGTTGTTTCTGGCCTGTGCACTGTTCGTGCCGAATTTTGCCACCTTTGTGAACATGAAAGGGCTGGGGCTTGCGATTTCCATGTCCGGTATGGTGGCCTGCGGTATGCTGTTTTGCCTGGCCTCCGGTGATTTTGATTTATCGGTCGCCTCGGTGATTGCCTGTGCTGGTGTGACTACGGCTGTGGTGATTAACCTGAGTGCAAGCCTGTGGCTTGGCGTTGGAGCCGGTTTATTACTGGGCGTGGCATTTGGTCTGCTCAATGGTTTTGTTATTGCCCGACTGAAAATAAATGCCCTCATCACCACGCTTGCCACCATGCAAATTGTACGTGGGCTGGCCTACATCATTTCTGATGGCAAGGCGGTCGGCATAGAGGACGAGCGATTTTTTACCCTGGGTTACGCGAACTGGTTCGGCTTGCCTGCGCCTATCTGGCTGACGGTATTTTGCATGATAGTCTTCGGATTACTGCTCAACAGAACAACCTTTGGCCGTAACACGCTGGCCATTGGTGGCAACGAAGAGGCTGCCCGGCTTGCCGGGGTGCCGGTAGTGCGCACCAAGATTATCATTTTTGGCTTATCCGGCCTGGTTTCCGCAGCGGCGGGGGTCATTCTGGCTTCCCGCATGACCAGTGGCCAGCCCATGACCTCAATGGGTTATGAGCTGATCGTCATTTCTGCCTGTGTTTTGGGCGGAGTTTCACTGAAAGGCGGTATTGGCAAGATATCTTATGTGGTGGCGGGGGTATTGATTTTAGGAACGGTGGAAAATGCCATGAATTTACTCAATATTTCGCCGTTTGCGCAGTATGTGGTGCGCGGTCTTATTCTGCTGGCCGCCGTGATTTTTGACCGCTACAAACAACTGGCAAAGAAAACGGCCTGATGCCCTGGCGGGTAAGGCAGGACAGACGAACATCCCTTTTGGGAAAGGCGAGTCCCTTTCTGGAGGACGTATGTATCACCGCATGTCGCATGAATCACAGCCGAATCCGCTATTGCCCGGTTATGCGTTTAACGCCTATCTGGTCGCTGGCCTTACCCCGATTCTGGCCGGAGGGCCGCTGGATTTTTTTATCGACAGACCTGATGGCATGAAGGGGTATATCATCAACCTGACCATCAAAGGGCAAGGAAAAGTGCTGGATGGCGATGAGACTTTTTTCTGTCATTCCGGCGATCTGCTGCTGTTTCCTCCGCGCTCGCGCCACTATTATGGTCGCGCCCCCGGCAGTGACTGCTGGTATCACCGTTGGGTTTATTTCCGCCCTCGTGCCTATTGGGCCGACTGGCTTGAATGGCACAGCAAAGAGCATGATGTCGGGCGCTTACATCTGGCAAGCCCCGACCTGCTTCAGGAGTTTGATGCGCTGTTTGCCTCGATTGAACAGACTCACCTCTCGGGTCGGCGCTTTGCCGAAGAGCTGGCAATGAACTTGCTTGAGCGCCTGCTCTTACGTGCGATGGAAGAAGATCCCCAAAGTCCGCAGCGCATCATGGATCCGAGAATTATCGAGGCGTGCCAGTTCATTACCGGTAATCTTGCCGGGGAATTACGTATTGATGAGGTGGCGCGGCATGTCTGCCTGTCACCGTCCCGGCTGGCGCACCTGTTCCGTGATCAGGTGGGGGTGAATATTTTGCGCTGGCGCGAAGACCAGCGGGTGATCCGTGCCAAATTGTTGCTGCAAACGACGCAGGAATCGATAGCCGCCGTTGGCCGGGTAGTGGGCTATGACGACCAGCTTTATTTCTCGCGTGTATTTCGCAAGCGGGTCGGCGTGAGTCCGAGCGATTTTCGTCGTCGCAACAGCGAAATTCATCATCCGGTGTTGCCGCCGTCCAGCACACCGGAGGTGGCTCATCGTGCGCGGCATTCGCCTCATCTCTGGCGTGTAACGCGCTGATTGTGCAGGCGACCCGTCAATCGCTGTTTTCCCGGTGCTATACTAAAGGAATATGTTGCACACTTATTAATTCGGTGCAGCTTAATTCCAACAGGAGAATACTCTGTCCTGACCCAGGGCCGCGTATCAATGAGGGGAAATAAGTATGGCGGATACCATCCGTGTTGGTTTGCTGGGTTACGGGTATGCCAGCAAAACGTTTCATGCGCCACTGATTAGCGCCACCTCCGGCATGAAGCTGGCAGCGGTTTCCAGCAGTGACGCGACCAAGGTGCAGGCTGACTGGCCATCAATGAGAGTGACCCCGGACGCGCAAACGTTGTTTGACGACCCATCGATTGACTTAATCGTTATCCCCACACCGAATGATACCCATTTCCCGCTGGCCAGGCAGGCACTGGCTGCCGGTAAACATGTGGTGGTGGATAAACCTTTTACCGTGACGTTGTCACAAGCGCGTGATTTACAGCAGCAGGCCGAACAGCGCGGTAAGCTGCTGTCTGTTTTTCATAACCGCCGCTGGGATAGCGATTTCCTGACCCTCAAACAACTGCTGAAAACCGGTGTGTTAGGCGAGGTGGTGTATCTGGAGTCGCATTTTGATCGCTACCGGCCACAGGTTCGCCAGCGCTGGCGCGAAGAAGGCGGCGAAGGCAGCGGTATCTGGTTTGATTTGGCTCCACACCTTATTGACCAGGCATTACAACTGTTTGGCCCGCCGGTGGCGATCCAGGCTGATTTGGCGCAACTGCGCCCAGGCAGTAAAGCCACGGACTATTTTCATGCCACGCTTATTTATCCTCAGCGTCGTGTTGTCTTGCATGCCTCGATGCTGGCGGCGGCACAAAGCGCCCGCTATACCGTGCATGGTACTCAGGGCAGTTATGTGAAATTCGGGCTTGACCCACAAGAAGCGCGGTTGAAAAGCGGTGAGAAACCACAAGATCACCGCGACTGGGGGCTGGATAGCAGCGACGGCGTGTTAACACTGCATCATGAAGGTGAGCTGGCGCAGCAGACGGTGCCGACGATTCCCGGCCATTATCAGTCCTATTACGCCGGAATACGTGAGGCTTTGCTGGGGCGTGCGGAGAATCCGGTGCCCGTCGCTCAGGCCATTAGTGTCATGGAACTCATTGAACTGGGCGTAACTTCTCACGTACAGAAAAAAGCGATGACACTGAAGAGTGGCTGATCGGCTTTCGTCATGATTTGTGACGTAAAACTCGGTCTGTCCGGCGGTTTTCTGCCTTGCAATATGCAGGCGTATTGCCGATAGTGGGGCATGATGTCAGCAGGCGATCTTAGGGTCGCCTGTATTTTTTTATGTCTGAGGATACCAACACGCTATGGCATGGTTACAACGCTTGAAGATTGATAAATTTTTGCTGGTTTTGGTTTCGGTGGTTATTACCGCCTCGCTCTTTCCGTGTGAGGGGGTGGTCAAAGTCTTTTTTGAGAACCTGACGACGGCAGCGATTGCATTACTGTTTTTTATGCATGGCGCTAAGTTATCGCGTGAAGCGATTACCGCCGGTATGAGTCACTGGCGATTGCATCTGGTGGTGTTTGCCAGCACCTTTGTGCTGTTTCCGCTGCTCGGTGTCGGCATGGCGTTTTTGTCGCCTCAGGTGCTGACGCCGGGCTTATATCTCGGTTTTCTGTATTTGTGTGCGCTGCCGGCCACTGTTCAGTCGGCGATTGCGTTTACGTCTATGGCGCGGGGCAACGTTGCTGCGGCGATGTGTAGTGCCTCTGCATCCAGTATTCTTGGGGTGTTTCTGTCACCGGTACTGGTCGGGCTGCTGATGCATACCCAGGGCGGCCAGACCGACACGCTGCATGCCATCGGGTCTATCATCATGCAATTAATGGTGCCGTTTGTGATTGGGCATCTGTCGCGACCGCTGATTGGTCGCTGGGTAGATAAACACCGTAAACTGATTAATATCACCGACCGGTCATCGATTCTGTTGGTGGTCTACGTTGCTTTTAGTGAAGCGGTGGTGCAGGGCATTTGGCACCAGATTAATGGCTGGTCACTGCTGGCGGTGGTCATTTGCTCTCTGGTGTTGCTGGCGGTGGTGCTGGTGTGTACCACGTTTGCGGCTCGCAAACTCGGGTTCAGCACTGCTGATGAGATTACCATCGTGTTTTGTGGCTCGAAAAAGAGCCTGGCCAACGGTATTCCGATGGCCAATGTGCTGTTCCCGGCGGCAGCGGTTGGCGCGATGGTGCTGCCGTTGATGATTTTTCACCAGATTCAGTTGATGGTGTGTGCCACGCTGGCGCAGCGTTATGCCAAGCGAACCGAGCCTGAAGCGCTACAGAAGGATGTTGTGTAAAACGTGGCGGCATCGTGCACTGAAACTCAAGGGTGTCTAAAGTATCGCGTGCTAAAAAAGTGTATGAAAGCCGTGCAGCACGCGATGGAATGAGATATAAAAAAGCGTTTCAAAAAAATGATGACATTGGTAGAAACGATTACAGTTATAGTTTCATATTGTTATGATTTTAATTTGAAATGATTTATGATGGTTATCATCGGTGAGACAAGTGCGAGAGCACCAATACCGTTCTGGCGAGCGGCTGAGGCTGTCGCCTTGCGCTTACGATGTTAGGGAAAGGTTAATCAATCATTGTGCATGAGGGATAGAATGTATAAAAAGTTATTGTTATCGCTGGGTTTACTCGTCGCGGCTGGCACGTCTTCGGCTTATGCTGCTGACACGCAAACCTGCGTCAAGACCGATGAGAAAACCATTGCCAGTCTGTTTGATCGCTGGAATCAGTCTCTTCAGACGGGGGAGGCTAAAAAGGTCAACGCGAATTACGCAACCGATGCGGTACTGTTGCCTACGCTGTCTGACCAGATACGCACCAATGATGCGGAACGTATTGATTACTTCGAACATTTCCTGCTGAAAAACCGGTTGGTAAAATTGATAAATCGGGTGATTAAGATCGGCTGTAACGAGGCGCTGGATATCGGTAACTACACCTTTACTTTCGGCGACAAATCACAGGCCAAAGCCCGTTACACTTATACCTATGCGTTTAAAAACGGCCAGTGGCTCATCACCAGTCATCACTCCTCCGTACAGCCGAAATAAAACAGTAGACGGACTATGCACTTAGCATATTGAAAGACCAAAGCGGGCTCACATGAGCCCGCTTTTGCTATCTGCCGTTATCCGTGAGTCTATTTGGCGTCGCGTTGTTGTACCTGCTGGCGCAACTGCTGTTTTTCCTGTTCGGAAATGAAAGCCATGCGCAGACCGTTTTCCTGGGCCTGACGAATCTCTTGCGGTGTCAGACCGGCCAGCGGTGCGGCGACCTCATACTCATGGCGAATGTCGATGCCCTGAACGGCAGGATCATCAGTGTTAATGGTTGCCGGAATACCATGATGTAAAAAGTGTACCAGTGGGTGTTCATCGAGCGATTTTACCGTACTGGTTTGCAGGTTTGATGTCAGACACGATTCAATGCCAATCTGATGTTCGGCCATGTATTCCATCAGTGAAGGATCGACAATGGCGGCAACGCCGTGCCCAATACGCTCTGCACCCAATTGCTGAATCGCGTGCCAGATACTTTCCGGCCCGGCGGCTTCGCCGGCATGGGCGGTAATGCGCCAGCCTGCATCACGCGCACGGCTGAAGTGGCCGGTAAACAGTTCCGCCGGGAAAGCCGAGCTCGTCACCCGCAAGGTCGATAGCGGTAATCGCACTTTTTTGTGTAATAATGCGTCAAGCTCTTCCTGACAGGCTTCAGTGCCAAATGTACGGCTCATTATCCCTATCAGTCGTACCATGACCCGGTGCGAGTGGTCGCGGCAGGCGCTGGTGATACCGTCGATAACGGCTTCTACCACACCTGCCATCGGTAACCGATGACCCTGCGCCATGTAGTAAGGTGAAAAGCGCAGTTCGGTATAGTCCAGCCCTGCACGAATGGCGTCCTCCACATTCTCATAGGCGACCCGGCGACAGGCATCCAGAGACCCTAGTACGGCAACTCCCCAGTCCAGTTTTTGTAAGAAACTGAGTAAATCCGGTTCGTTGTCCATGATTTGGACATGGGGTAGCAACGAGGCCAAATCCTGTCCTGGCAGGGCGATATTGAATTGGCGACCCAATTCAAGAATGGTCTGAGGGCGGATATTGCCATCAAGATGGCGGTGGATATCCGTCAGCGGAATGTGCGGATCAATCATGTTCTACCCGTTTCTTTGCAAAGTAACTGTAAGTTCAAGCCATGTTCCTCATTATCGATGCGTATTTTTGCCCGCAAAAACGGGCGACTCACCCTACGGGGAACCTCGCCTGATTAGCGTAACGCGCAGTATAAAAATAAATGTCGGTGTTTTGCCATTGATAGCCAAAAGAAAGTTGAAGATTTCCGCAAAGACAGTGCAGGCCGCCGCCACCTGACTGACGGTGACACCGGTTTTGCGCCGATAACGCTGAACCCGGAATAAAAAAAACCGGGCGAACAGTGCCCGGTTGTGAGGTTTTATATGACGCGCTCATCCCGCCATTATGGGCTTACTGATGGGTCGGACTGAGTATCCACCGGGCCTGATGGTGCATCGTCGTCTTCTTCGGGCGCACTTTCACTGTGCTGATTAATCAGCGGCGCGACAAAGTTACTGAGCGGAATTTTTTGATCGTTGAACGTCACCACGCCATCGCTGTAGTGAAGCAGGCTGGTTATGGCGTTATCTTTAGTCACCGTCAATTGGCTCATCTGACCGATGTTTGCCATCAACTGGGCCTGCTGACGAGCCATTTGGGCTGTCTGTTTTTTCTCTTCATCTGATGAGGCCTTAGGAGCGACCTGCACAATCGCTTCGCTTATCATCTCCAGCGGTACATTCAGGCGCGCGTCCAGACTTTTTACCGACTGGCGAATCAGGGCTTCTTCATCTGACAGGTTACTGGTTGGCTGACTGCCTTTTTGCAGCGGATCGGTTAGATCCAACGCTAATGTAAACGTGCTTTCTCCTTTGGCGTTTTTCCAGCTTAATGGCGCGACCTTGATGCTCGGGTTACCTTTGAGCAACAGCGGCAGGGAGCGCAGCACCAGTGCACTCATCTGCTGCTCATAGGCAGAGGTGCCCAGCTCTTTGTCCTGTAACATCGTCCGCAAGGTTTTTCTATATTGCGTCATAAACTGGCGCGCGCCATTGCCATCCAGACCGGCAAAGTTGACATTCAGATTCAGCGACCCCAGGTTCTGCTCGCCGTAGACTATTGACCCCAGCGCGATGGCCATCTGACCTGCCAGGTTGTTGTCATCTTCACTGCTGTGATTAGTAAGGGAGAAATCGTTTAACGTCAGGTTATTGCCATTGGGTATATCCATCACCAGTTTTTTCAGCGTCAGTTTGGCATCACCCACTTCCAGCTCAAACTTGCCTTTGCGGGTATCGCTGTTGATGCCCAGATCCTGCAAGACAATTTTTTCAGCAGGCCGCTGTGTGTTGGCTTTTTCCACCGACAGATTACTGATGTTACCCACCAGCCTGGCTTCCCGCAGATCAACGGCCATATCAAGCTGTAACTGGGTACCGCTAAAGGCAATTTTCATCTCATCGGCTGTTTGAGACGCTATCGGTGGCAGTGTGAACGTTGAGTGTGTGTCACCACTGTAATCGATACGACTGTCGACGATGATAAACGGCTTGTTGTTAGTTAATGCAAACAATGACTTAACAGACTCGGTATTCGTCATTTCAGCATGAACGGCAGCCATCGCAGGTTTCAGGCTAAATGACGAACCACTCATAGGCAGCGGGCCGTGGAATAGGGTGGTGTTAAAGACAATCTCATCATTTCCGCTCAGAATATGCTGTGATGCGCTGGTGACGTCTGGCTCAATAACCAATGTTATCTGGCTGCTGAAAACATGACGCTGATAGTCGCGAAACACCACTTTAATACCGGACTGCGGATAGGCATTTTTCAGTTGTGTGTTCAGGTTGTTAGTTGCCTCCTCGATATGCTGTTCAATCTGCTTACCGGTGTACCAGGAAGCGCCAACAAAAGCAGCTGCGAGCGCGATCACAACGCCTGCGGCGATGACGGTTTTTTTTGCCACGTTATATATCCTTGTTGATTAACGATTTCTGCATGACACACCAAACATAGATAACTGCTATGAATGTTTATAAAGGCCGGTTGTAAACCCGGGCCACCTTGCCGTTCCCCTGAATCTTTATCGATGATTCGCAGGCCGGAATAAAACAGGACTCACCCGCAAACAGGCTGAGTTGTTGTTGACCTTGCTCTAACAATACGTGTCCTTCAACGCAAAAGAGAATAGTGGCACTTTGCTCAGACACCCTGTGCGGTGTGCCATCAAGATGGTGCAATGAAAAGGCAAAGTCATCGACCGGGATAGGGAAATGGTACTCATCGTCGATGCGGGCCGGAGACGTCAATATTGATGCCGCCGGTGTGGCCTCAAAACGGACATTTGCCAGCAGTTCGGGAATATCGATGTGCTTAGGCGTTAGTCCTGCACGCAGCACGTTGTCTGAATTCGCCATCACTTCCAGCGCACTACCATGGAGGTAAGCATGTGGTGTCTCTGCCCGCAAGAACATGGCTTCACCGGGGCGCAGTGTGACTACATTGAGCAAAAGTGGTGAGAACAGGCCGCCATCATCCGGGTAATAGCGGGCAATAAACCGGATAGTCTCCCACGGCTCGCCCTGAGATGTTTGTGTGACATGTTTTAGCTGCGCTAATGCCTGGGCTTTCTGCGCACCTGTCATGCTGAGCAGGCTGGCAAACAGGGTCGCCAGTGTCTGGCCCTGTGGCTGGTGCAAAAAAGCGGCTATTGCGGGGTGGGCGTCACCAAGTGGTTGCAACAGTGCCGCAATAGCGCTGAACTCCCTAAAGCCGTTCATGGCCAGATACCAGCTCGGGCTTGTGGTTAGCATCTTTATAGTTGCGTTCTGGTGCATCAAGGCTAATACCGGCTGCATTTTCACGGGCAAACCCAGCCTGAGCCGACGCTTTATTCGGGTGCACCTGAATTGAAAGCGGCTGTTCGGCACATAACACTTTGAAGAGAAAAGGCAGTTCACCAAAACGCGTGGCGATGGTCGCCCCCAGCATGCCGGGTTTATCCTGTGCGATGACATCGCGCAGATTACGGGCTTGTCCGTGTGCATCCAGTAAAAAAGAGCTGCTTTAGGGTGTGCGCCCATCCACAGTTCAGCCATCGGCAAGTTATCTGGATTTTCAATGCCATAGCGTTCCGTCAGCGCTGAGCGGCTGCCCCAGGCATAATGCTGCACACTGTTGCGCATTTTTTGCATGATGTTTGCTCGTTACCTAACAACAGGTTAGTTTTTTAGTAAATAAGGGTACGACCCGTACAATGATGACATCATTGTGCAACGGCACGCCATGTTAGTGCTTTATATGCCATGATTCCAGACGCAGAAAAATCACCATGCCTCTGAAAATCACCCGTATGCCGTTTACGTGTGTAACATGATGATGGCTTACTGGCTGTTTGTCAGATGTTGTCATCGGTATACAGGTGCAGCCTGGGAATCAACAGCCTTAATGGTGTTGCCTTGGGTCGATGCCGATGCTGAATATTTTCAGCATCATAATCACTGAGGTAGCCCATTACCGGCACGGTATCCTGATGGCATAACACCAGCAGCGGAGAAGGGCAGGGATATTGCACCTGTTTTTGCTGTTCCGGATACCAGACGCGGGCTATCGGTTGTACCTTTACCGGGCGTTTTATTTTCAATGAGGCCTGCTCTGGCAGGCGTTTTACGTCGCGAATTTCCTGCTCAAGCAAAAAGGCCCACTGTTCCTTGCTATAAGGAGCCTGGCTACGTCCTGCTCGCAGACTTTTCTCCAGTTTTGCCAGTAATGCCTCGCGCGTCATGTTTTTAATGATATTTTTATTAGCCCAGCCAAAACGAACGGAAGCGGGATCGCAAAGCAAGGTGATCGTGCGATAAGCACTCAGTGTAATCAGCCCTTTTAGATGTGTGTGAACGAAATCGAAACGTTGCTCTGGTTCCAGGCCTGATTCTACCGTTACGATATGCTCCAGCTCTTTTTTCAGCGAATTGATCAGTTCTACTCGTTCACGCGCCTGATGATACTGCGTTGTCGATACCTGAAAACACAGCACGCCAGGCAGGCGAATAGCGGCTTTACTGCTAACTGATTCGGCATGATGGTGAATAAACAAATGTCGAAAATGCGCTAACCCTTTATCCCTGGCATCTTGGCCTGAATAGGGCGTTACCGTAATTTGTGTGACGGGCATGTGTTCTTTGCCTTTCTCCACGGGCGGCAACCTGAACACATGCCCGCCCACAAAGGGAAGCTGTTGGAAACATTGCTCCAGCTGTGCCAATTGCTGCTCCAGTAAATTAAAGCAGTGGTTCATTCGGGCAATTAAATCATACGCTGCCATTTTCCAACCTTTTTAGTTACAACATACAATAAAGTATAACCCATCAGCTCGGTGAAACAAAGGTGTTAAATCGTGTCAGGCAGGAAAGCAGGAGGGTTACCAGCCAATAGCTGGTAACAGAACGCACTGTGGCAGGGGAGTTAATTCTTTAATGCTTTTAGCTTGATACCCAACCATAACGCCAGCAGTAACAGGCTGGATAAAAATAAGACTATGCCCGTCCAGCCATAGTGATACCAAAAGAAACCACCCAACGTACCCGCCAGACTTGAGCCGAGGTAATAGCAAAACAGGTACTGTGACGAGGCTTGTCCTTTTGCCCGCTGGGCGCGGATGCCTATCCAGCTACTGGCAACAGAATGGGCCGCAAAAAAACCGGCGGTGAATAACATCATCCCAACCAGTATCACCATCAGCGGGCTGAATGACGTGAGTAGCAGGCCGCATAACATAAGCGTAATACTGCCAAGCAGTACCGGGCCTCTGCCAAAACGAGCGGTCATGGCGCCTGCCCGAGGAGAAGCGTAACTGCCGGTTAAAAACACAACGGACAGTAACCCCACCACAGTTTGGCTCAACTGATAAGGGCCTGCCAGCAGGCGATAACCGATATAGTTGAACAGTGTGACGAAGGTGCCCATCAACAAAAAACCTTCAGCAAACAGCAGTGGCAACCCAGCATCATGCCAGTGTAGCCGTGCGTTAAGCCAAAGTATCTTCGGTCGCAGCGAGCCGGCGCGAAAATGGCAAGAGTCTGGCAGAATACGCCAGAATATCAGTGACGCGAGTAGCGCGACGCTGCCGATACAGGCGATGGCCACACGCCAGCCGAAAAAATCCGTCATGACCCCGGTCAGCAGGCGGCCACTCATACCACCAATCGAATTTCCACTGATGTATAACCCCATCGAAAATGCCACGACACTGGGGTGCATCTCTTCGCTCAGGTAGGTCATCGCCACCGCGGCGACGCCACTGAGAGCCAGCCCCGTTAGCGCTCTCATGGCTAACAGGCCTTGCCAGTTCGTCATCGTGCAGGCGATCAGCGTGCAAACGGAAGCCAGCAACAGAGACACCACCATTACATTTTTACGACCGATAGTATCTGATAGTGGCCCGGTGAAAAGCAGCCCCGCAGCCATGGTGATGGTTGACACCGAAAGTGACAGGCTACTGCTCGCCGGTGAAGTACCAAATGCTTGCGACAACACCGGCAGTATCGGTTGTACACAATACAATAATGCAAAGGTCGCCAGCCCGGCAGAGAACAGAGCCAGCGTTATTTGTATGAATTGCGGAGTGCCCCGGGTGACAAAAGGGGGTTTATGGCCAGAAGGTGCTGAGTGGGTTGTAACATCATCCATGACAGAGGCAGCCAGTTCACGGGCAGACAGCGGGGTACTCAAAATCAATCCTTATCCGGAAAATACGGCAATAGCATCAGTGCGCGCATCATAGAATTGAGATAATTGTTTTGTATAATATATTAATAAACAGGATTGATATTTTTAAAGTATGAATATTGAGCTCAGACACTTACGCTATTTTATTGCCGTTGCAGAAGAACTTCATTTTGGCCGGGCCGCCGAAAAACTGCATATCTCCCAGCCTCCGTTAAGCCAGCAGATACAGATTCTGGAAGAGCAGCTCGGTGCACAACTGCTTGAGCGCAATAACCGCAATGTACGGCTCACACAAGCCGGTGCTCAATTTCTAAAAGAAGCCTGGGCCATCATCCATCAGGTTAATCAGGCAGCAGAGCGTGCCGGCGTATCCAGCGGGGGAAATCGGGGAGTTGAACATCGGTTTTACCTCGTCTGCACCCTTTGTAAAGCCCGTGTCGCGTGGCCTGTTACAATTTCGTCAGCGTTATCCCGACGTTCATATCCAGATGCTGGAGATCAACACCAAACAGCAAATTGCCCCTTGCTTGATGGCAAACTGGATTTAGGTGTGATGCGAAACAACCCATTGCCAGATATGCTGCATCACCAATTGCTGTTGCATGAACCTATGGTGGCGGTTGTGCATGAAGAGCACCCGCTGGCAAGCGCCCCGGCCGGGCGAATCAGTATTCAGCACCTGGCACAAGAGCCGTTCGTTTTTTTTGCCCGTGAGGTGGGCACCGCATTGTACGATGAGGTGCTGACATTGCTGAAAAAGTACGGCATCACGCCTTATATCACTCAAGAGGTGGGTGAAGCGATGACCATTATTGGTCTCGTTTCTGCCGGGCTGGGTGTCTCGCTGCTGCCGGCCTCATTCTGTCGAATCCGGGTCGATGGGGTGAAATACCTGTCATTACAGCAGGACGATGCTATCAGTGAAATGTGGGTTTCCCATCGGCAGCGGCCATTGAATACCGCCGCACAGACACTGATTACCTTGATGCTGGCAAGTTCGACGAAAAATATGTGCGTTTAATCACACGCTGAATCAAATAATTGACGACCATTAGTAAAAGCTCCACCATATCCTCAGTTTTTTATTTTACAGCGTGAAAAATACCCAGTTACGCTTAATTGCAGGAGCCGTTTCAGAGTGATTTCCAGTGGTCAGCCGGGACACATCGATCAGATTAAACAGATGAATGCCGGGGGCGTTTATCGGCTGATTGATGAATATGGCCCCATCTCCCGCATCGAATTATCCAAACAAGCCCAGCTTGCCCCTGCCAGTATTACCAAGATTGTGCGTGAGTTGATGGAAGCCCATCTGGTCAAGGAAACCGAATATCAAGATATGGGGAGCCGTGGACGCCCGGCAATAGGCCTGGTACTGGATACTGAAGCCTGGCACTTCCTTTCAGTCCGTATCAGTCATTTGATGATGACATTGGCGTTGCGCGATCTGAGCGGATGCCTGGTCGTGGAAGAGTCCGTTTCTTTACCTCGTGAACACCCGCAACCGCTACTTGATAGGATTTTAAACGAAATAGACCATTTTTTTATCCGCCACCAGCGTGTACTCGAGCGTCTGACAGCGATCGCCATTACCTCACCTGGGATAGTGGATTCTGCCACCGGCGTTATTCACCGCATGCCATTTTATGATGTAGAAGAGATGGCAATAGGCCCTGCGCTGGAACTGGGCACTGGCGTGCCGGTTTATTTACAACATGATATCTGTGCGTGGACGATGGCCGAACGGCTATTTGGCGCTTCGCGTGGATGCCAGAACGCGATTCAAATCGTTATTGACCATAACGTAGGGGCAGGGGTTATCACCGGAGGGCGGATGCTGCACGCGGGTAGTCGCACGCTGGTTGAAATTGGCCATACGCAGGTTGACCCTTATGGTAAGCGCTGTTATTGCGGCAATCACGGGTGTCTGGAAACCGTTGCCAGCATTGACAGCATACTGGAGCTGGCACAACAGCGTCTGAAAGGCTCAATGAGTTCACGGCTCCATGGTTCCCCGTTAACGGTGGAATCCCTGTGTGAGGCTGCGCTGAATAATGACCCACTGGCAAACGATATTATTGTTGATGTCGGTAATAATGTAGGCCGTATTGCCGCTATTATGGTCAATCTGTTCAATCCCGATAAAATTCTCATCGGTTCCCCGTTAAATCAGGCGGCTGATATTTTATATCCGGCTATTATTGATTGCATTCGCCGTCAGGCATTGCCTGCATATAGTCATAACCTACAGGTCATTTCCACCCACTTTTATAACCAAGGTACCGTGCCAGGTGCGGCCTTAATCAAAGATGCGCTGTATAGCGGTGCGCTATTGGTCAAGCTGCTACAAGGTTGATGCATACCGATGACAGGGCCATGCCCGCCCTGTCGCCACTGACCGACAAAACCTTGCGCTAACGCAAGCCGCATTCTCAGGCCATCCCCTAGACTTTATGCTTCATAAGTAAGTTTTTGAGGTTTGTCTTTCAGGTGGTACCTGCCGGAGTGGTGTTTTCATGTTAAAGCGTATGTTTGTTACAGGAACAGATACGGCTGTGGGTAAAACCGTGGTATCGAAGGCGTTATTACAAGCGCTGACGAACACGGGTAAAACGGTGGTCGGTTATAAACCTGTTGCCAAAGGCAGTGTGGAGACAGAAGAAGGGTTACGTAATAAAGATGCGTTAATTCTGTTAGAAGCGTCGTCAGTCGCGCTGCGTTATGAACAAGTCAATCCGGTTGCGTTACCGGAAGATGAAATCAGTGCCAGTGAGCTGAAAATCAACTACTGTGCGATGACGGAAGGGCTGAACGAGCTCAACACACTGGCAGATATCGTGATTGTCGAGGGAAGTGGCGGCTGGCGTACACTGATGAATGACATGCGCACTTACTCCGAATGGGTAGTGCAAGAGCAGTTACCGGTTGTATTGGTAGTAGGTATCAAACTGGGTTGCATCAGCCATGCATTACTGACTGCGCAAGCAGTTATTAACGATGGGTTGCCGCTGGTAGGTTGGGTGGCTAACCGCATCAACCCCGGCCTTGCTAATTATGCTGAAATTATCCATGCGTTGCGTGAAAAAATTCCCGCGCCGCAATTAGGTGAGTTGCCATACCTGCCAAGAGCGGAGCAACGGGACTTATCACATTATATTGACTTATCTGCCATTGCGGCCTCGGTTTGATGGGCCGTCTGTTCCCCTCGCTGGCAGGTCTGTTTCTGCATCAGCAGTTTTGACGAGCATTCTCCATCAGTCCGGGCGGTAATAACGTCTCTGCGACTGAAAAACATCTGATTTCTTGTCTCTCGTGATTACGGTGCCGGACAAGGCACCGTAATCACATTTAATAATCAAAATGATTACGGTGTTACCTGACGACCAGTACGGCGGTCAAGACAGCGAGAGGAGCTGGCTTCCCAATAAGCATTGAAGTTGGAGCTGGCTTTACATTTCTCTTCCATCGCTTCGGCCATATCGGCTTTGTCGAAATCTCTGTCTGCTTTATCTACGCGTTTTTCAAGATGCTTATTGATCTTGTTACGCAAGGCACGCTTTTCATTCCAGTCTTCACTGCTTTCGCGTGCCGCTTCTTTTGACAATACGCTGTTGCCATTATCAATGATGATGTGCTGTGCAGCCTGTGCTGAGTGCAATACGCTCAGGCTAAACAATGACGAAGTAATGAGAAGAAATAATTTCCGTGTTTTTTTCTGCATGTTTCACCCAGACTGGAATATCACGATTAGTACATAGTACAAAACTTTCGCTGCGAAAGACTTACGCATATCCCTCATTCAACAAGAGGCAGGCATCTCCGATGCTCCGGGTTTATCTCAACCAGGTGGTTAAACCGGGGCAGATAGCGGAGCGGATTCACCTTACCGACATCGAATGATGAATACATAAAGTACGCCAGAGTCATGGCAGCCCTATAAAAATCCACTGCAACTATACATTGGCTCGTACCGTGAAACTATAACCGACTTAATATGTTCAGGAAAAGCCAACTTAGCTGCATTTTGTCTCCCAAATACCGCATGTTGCCGATGCGTTAACAAAAGCCCAGAATACACAGCAGAAAACAAGGCTAAATGTGTTAAGCCCATTCATTCATCACGGTTAACTTTCAGGCCACCATAGGTTTGATTAACCGGCATCATTTCCAGCGTGTTGATATTGACTCGAGCGGGAAGGGTGGCGACCCAGAACACCGCCTCAGCCACATCTTCTGCCGTTAACGGATCCGCTTTGTCATATGTCTGGGTGACCTTAGTCTCATCCCCTTTGAAACGTACAGAAGAAAACTCGGTGCCACCCACTAACCCCGGCTCAATATTAGTAACACGCACTTTCGTGCCAGAAAGGTCGGCGCGTAAACCTAAACTAAACTGGCGAACAAAAGCTTTGCTGGCACCATAAACATTTCCGCCCATATACGGCCAGCTACCGGCAGTAGAGCCGATATTAATAATGTGGCCAACATTGCGTTTTACCATATCGGGTAATAATGCATGGGTCATAAACACCAATCCTTTATTGTTGGTGTCAATCATGGTTTCCCATTCATCAACACTGGCTCTGTGGGCGGGCTCCAGGCCCAAAGCTAAACCAGCATTATTAACCAGAACATCAATATCACGCCATTCAGCGGGCAAAGCGGCCATCACCTGTTCCACTGCCAGACGATCGCGAACATCCAGCCGCAGTGGCAGTAATGCGGCACCGAACTCGGCTTTGAGTTCATCCAGCCGCTCCTGACGACGACCGCTGGCGATAACTTTGTGGCCCTCCTGAATAAAGCGTCGGGTGATAGTTTCGCCGAATCCCGCTGTAGCACCGGTGACAAAAATAATCATATTTTTTTCCTCATTGATTTGACTGCATATTCTGAACGCATCAGGTTCCTTGACATCATCTCAGGCGGGCAAGTGCGACAATCATCGCAGCATAGCGCAACTTTGGGGCTGGCTCTATGTCTTATCTGTTTTTTTCGTTATGCTTCACTTGAAAATTCATTATGTTGCAGCATTTTCAATATGTTCTGGAAAGGGTGTGGCGATCTTAAAAATAGGGAAGGGGATTGCAGTCAGCACTGGAATAACAGCAATGCTATTTATATCCAGTACCCGTATTTATGAGTGGTGAGGTTGAATCTAATGATACCCAGACAAGGCAACGCAAAAAATGAGCAGTGCAGGTTTGCTAATCCATCTTTTATTCGGCTTTCAATAGCCAATGAAGATGAGTTATGTATGATGGAGCGTTTAAGTCATCATAATATGATTGAGTATTATCAACAGCATGCACTTTTTTGGGACTCGGAACGCCACCATGAGATATTAACAACGAATGACACCACCACGATTTATTACAACGATGAGATTATCGGTTTCTTTTGTCTGAAAACTGATATCAACGCATCATTTTGCTGGATAAAAGATTTACAGCTTTATCCAGAATGGCGCAATTACGGCATAGGTAAATGGGTACTGGAAACGATTGAGTCGACATGTCGGCAACAACATCTATGCTGGCTTCGACTTTGTGTTTTTATTAATAGCCCGGCATTGGCTCTATATTATCGTCATGGTTTTGTTCTGGTTGATGAAAATACAGGCATTCTCAGGCTGGAAAAACAATTGTCTTCATCTTGCCCCGTCAATCGACAGGAGAAATAGTAATATGGCATTGACCAGTAAAATCACAGCATATAACGCACGGTGGCCAGAAATGTTTCTTGCTGAATGTCAACGCCTTGAAAAGGGGTTTGGTGGTGCACTGATTGCTTTTTATCATGTTGGCAGCACCGCCGTTCCCGGCCTTGCGGCCAAGCCAGAAATTGATCTGCTGGCAGAGATAACGCCACAGCATTGTGAATCTCGTATTGATGATTATTTAATACGTCATGGATATGTCAGAGGAAGAGATTTATCGCCAGGGCATCGCTTTTATAAACGAGATTATAACGGCATACGAACGCATAAAATCCATGTTTGTATTCGCGGGCATGAACAGATTGCCGCGATGCTACAATTTCGCGATGCGCTGATAGCCCATGAGGAGATCAGAAATGCTTACCAGGCACTGAAATTGAAACTAGAGTCTGAAAATAAGCATGGCATAAAAGAATATCTGAAAGAAAAGAAACCTTTCATTGCTAACGTATTGGCTGGCATCTTCGTTTACAACGAATCCGGTCATGATGATGAACGCCATCAGCTCATAGGTGATGACAAATGACAAGCCGAGCCATTCGGGATGTGTCGGTACTGACCAACTATGTGGCCAGCCCGGATACCAGAATCTGTCTGACCTTACCTTGGTTCGCATAATGTATATTATGTTAAATTAAATGTGCGGGTAAAATATCAGCTTGTGGAGACAACATGAACTTCAGAGACAATCAGCCCTACCCGGGGGCCAAACCATGCAACGAGATTTGCTGACACACTGCGTGCTTTCGGTCAGCCTGGCCTCGTCGGACGCGACCAATGTTCCTGCCGAGAATGATATATCGATCGCGCTGTTTTCACCGGGCACTCGAGATTGTGGTCATCTACTTCCCGCCAAACGACGGTGGCGCACTTGTTTTACACTGTTTTGTTGAACATCCATGCAAAATGTGCAAAAAAAATCTCGCGACGTTGATTCCGCTAAGTACCTGTCATTACCTGGTTAATTTTCATCCATTTGCTGTGGTTTCTTATTTTTAACCAGACAGATCATCTTGTTAGATGATTTTGGATTCTTATATCCATCCTAAAAGGATGTAATTAGTTTTTTATTATGCGGTTTATTTTTCTTTTTACAGAAAGAAATACTCTATTTTCTTCTTTGACATTTTTTTACTGTTCATTTATAAAAAAATACACGTTTAGCGTTAAACATTTAATGCTTAAGCGTTTAAACACATTGGGATGCATTCACAACAAATAATATATAAGGATATAATTATGATGAAATTAAAGACTGCTCTATTAGTATCTTCTGTATTATTAGCACCGCTGAGCCAAAGTGCTCATGCAGCCTGGCAACTCGGTGATATTTGCTACGGCTATGCAACAGCAACAGGCTCAGGATATTCAGGAGGTGCTGTATTGCTGGACCCGATTCCAGCCGATATGGAAATCACAGCACTGAACCCCGCACAGCTCAACTATAAAGGCGTTAAAGCTGCATTGGCCGGTGCTTATCTGAAAGTCACCGGCCCTAAAGGCAGCACGATTGTTTATGTCACGGACCTTTATCCTGAAGGAGGCAATTGCGCACTGGACTTGTCATTTAATGCATTCAAGAAAATTGGCAATCTGCAAGATGGCAAAATCAATATTCAGTGGGAATTGGTTAAGGGGCCTGTTACCGGGAATGTTGTCTACCGCGTTAAAGAGGGTTCTAACCCATACTGGGCCGCAGTACAGATTAGAAATGTTAAGTACCCTATTCTCTCACTGAGATATTTACGTGATGGGAAATGGATAAGCCCGCCGAAAACAGATTACAACCACTTTATTCTGGAGAATTTAGGTAAAAACTATACACCTATCGAATTCACCGACGTGAAAGGCAATATATTAAGCGATACGTTGCCGCCAATGCCTGATAACACATCCTCTGCCTATCTGATTACTGGCAAGGTGCAGTTACCGTAAGAATAGTGACAGAGCATTAGTAGTAAATGCTGAATAAATGATGTTAATGCTATAAATAACGGGGGTTATCTTAATAGATAACCCCCGTTTTTATCTCTGCTAATTGTCAAGGCCGGGTTCGTCATTCTCATGGAAATAAGATTCGTTATGTGTTAAGCAGAAATATCGATGGCATCACGTCTGAAATAACATAACCGTCTACACTGTCATTGCACGGCATTTTTCTTATCCTACACTCTCACCGGGATGTGCATATGACTCCTACACCGCAAGACAAATCGCCTGGCTTAATGGCGATCTCCGCATTAGGTATTGTGTTTGGCGATATTGGTACCAGCCCGCTTTATACTTTCAACACGGTCATACAATTAGCCGGAGGCAGTGCCCAGCCCGAGACCGTACTGGGGTTGTTGTCACTATTGTTCTGGACACTAATTATAGTGACATCAATAAAATATGCGTTATTTGCAATGCGTATTGATAATCGAGGTGAAGGTGGCGTACTGGCCCTGATGTCACTGCTTTTGAATAATCAATCCAAACGCCAGACATGGATCATTGCAACGGGTTTGCTGGGCGCGGCGTTCATCTACGGTGATGGGGCAATTACCCCTGCTATCTCGGTGCTATCCGCGCTTGAAGGGCTTGGGCTGGTTGTCCCTGAAACGACAGATTATATATTGCCTCTGACGCTGGTTATCTTGATCGTTATCTTTGCCATTCAACCGCTTGGCACCGCAAGAATCAGTCAATTTTTCGCCCCCGTGATGCTTATCTGGTTTCTGACGCTGGCTGTGCTCGGTATACGAAGTATTGTGCATTATCCTGCGGTGCTGTTAGCGATTAATCCCTTCTATGCATTAGAGTTTTTTGTTACTCACGGCCATGTTGGCTTACTGATTTTAGGTGGCGTGTTCTTGTGTGTGACGGGTGCTGAAGCCTTGTATGCCGATATGGGGCATTTTGGACGCAAGCCGATTTGGATTGCCTGGTATGCTATGGCACTTCCTTGCCTGTTATTAAATTATGCAGGCCAGGCGGCATTTATTCTTTCAGGATCTGATGCCACTACCAACATTTTTTATCGCTTATGTCCACCTGCATGGCAAATGCCACTGATTGTGCTGGCGACGCTGGCCACCATTATCGCCAGTCAGGCTATCATTTCCGGGGCTTTCTCGATGACGCGACAGGCGATTCAGCTCGGCTGGTTGCCCAGAATGAAAATCACCAGACTGGCGGAACAAAGCTATGGCCAGATCTATCTGGGCACGGTGAACTGGCTATTGATGGCTGTCACTATCAGCCTGGTGGTGTTCTTTCAGTCCTCCGAACGCCTGGCAGCCGCCTACGGTATCGCTGTGTCTATCACCATGCTGATGACCACACTCTTATTGTATGTCGCCATGCGCAAAATTTGGCACTGGAGTAAGTTAACCAGCCTTGGTGTGACGGGGTTATTCATCATTATCGATGCCGGATTTTGTTTTGCGAATATGCTTAAATTTTTTGAAGGTGGTTATGTTCCGCTGCTACTGGCGTTGCTGGTTTTCTGCATTATGTTTATCTGGCGGCGTGGTGTAACGCGTGTTTCTCAGAGTGTGGCGGACAAGGCATTATCTGTAGAGGAGTTTCTTCAGTCGTTGCCACAAAAAGGCATTTCTCGGGTACCTGGCGTCGCCGTATTTCTCACCCGGGTTCAGGATGTTGCACCGCCGGTGATGCGCTGGCACGTTAAACGCAACCAGGCACTGCATGATAAAATCATCTCACTGACAATTCAGGTTCTTGATGTCCCGAGAGTCCGCCATGAAGATAAACTTTCACTGACGGAAAAACATCCGGGCTTTTGGCAAGGTGTTGCTTATTATGGGTTTATGGAAAAACCGGACATCCCTGCCCTGCTTCAAAGTGTGCCGCCTTTGCGTCAATGTACGGATCATGAAGCCGTCACGTACTACATTGGCCATGAGTCGATCGTCGCGAAAAACGGAACAGATGCGCTGCCTCGCTGGCAATCCTATCTGTTTGCCTGGATGATGCGAAACAGCCTGCACGTTACAGAGTATTATCAACTACCGGGCAATCAGGTCATTGAGATAGGCCGCAGAATAGCTATATAACAACGAGTTAATTACCCGCTACCGCGATAAATCAGGGACGGGAAAACAGTCACCCCGTCCCTGATGACGCGTGTATTCCCCTGATTGAAAGTGACTAAGTGATTGTTTCAGGCAGACGTCTTCTTTTATCTTAATAAGTATGTTGTAACTAAATTGGTTGGCAAAAAGGGGGCACTGCATCATGCCCCGCTGTGTTCACGACAATGCCGGTTGCGTTAATTACACAACAAAGTCGGCAGTCTGAGAAACCTGACCAACAATTTTCACCAGAAACTCTGGCGAGGTATTGTTATCAAGATTGAGATACAGGTTGCTGACATTTGATGCAGAATCCCAGTTAAGTAACACTTCACCACCAGAACCGCTGAACTGATTGACAAAGTGCAAGTTATTACCGGTATTCAGTGCTGACAGGTCGATTTTATCAATGCCAGACTGGAAATCGCGGATCCAGTCTGGTGCGGCGACTTTAGAATCAGAAACAGCGGTATAGACAAAGGTGTCTCGGCCTGTGCCACCATAGAGCTGATCCGCTCCGGCTCCACCGTACAGAACGTCATCACCGGCTCCGCCGCGCAAGATGTTATCGGCACTATTACCGATCAACACATCATTACCTGCGCCACCAATGGCATTTTCGATGGTAACACCGTGAGCAATAGAAATATTGCCTTTAAGCCCCCCGACGTCGGACAATGAACCTTCGGTCAGGTTAATGCGCTGATTGGTGCTATAACCCGAGAAATCAAAGGTGTCATTGCCACCGGCATCCCACACTGAAAAAATCAGCGCTTTGCTACTGCTGGTTGCTGTGTAGAAATCTCTGTCTGTATTGGAGTTAAATCCATAGGTTGTATCACCGGTACGGGTGGTCAGATTGGCACCGTAAAGGCGTTGGATCGCGGCGATATCATCCAACAGTGGGCCGGCGGCATAATGGCCTTTGAAGTCACCACCGGTATTTTTTTCACTCCAGTAACTCATGACGCTGAACTGGCGGGTATCTTCTGCATAGGTGACATTGTTGTAAGTTGGATTACCCTGACCTGCATTGTAGTCACCGGGATGGCTTAACCCGAGCGCGTGCCCAATTTCATGGGTGAGTGTCTGGCGACCATACTCCATCGTATCAGGGCTACGAATGTTATCCACATTGTAGTTATACCAGGTTGTACCTGATGCACTGTCACTTCCCGGCAGATAAGCATATGCCTGAGTGCTGTTATCAAGGCGGCCGCTGGAATCACGGGTGTAATTGCCAAACGTTATATTGGCTGACTGATTACCCGTCACCTCTGTGAGCTTGATATTGGCCACATCCGCCCAAGACTGTAATGACAGCTTCGCCTGTGCAACCTGTGCCGCATTGAATTTGACAAACCCGGTGTCGCCATCCGGTGTG
The DNA here is from genome assembly GCF_900095885.1 of Dickeya aquatica. Taxonomy (NCBI): domain Bacteria; kingdom Pseudomonadati; phylum Pseudomonadota; class Gammaproteobacteria; order Enterobacterales; family Pectobacteriaceae; genus Dickeya; species Dickeya aquatica. Next base: position 2,215,976 of record NZ_LT615367.1, on the reverse strand, counting down.
GACTTGGCAGACTGGAGAAATTTAAATGTCAGATTGGCTGATTTGCCAAAAACACTCGTCCCATTCCAGCTAGCGTTCTCCCGGGTAATTTGTACGCCCGCATCATCAATTGAATAAGATGGTTTGCCATTAATTGTCAATCCATTGCCACGCTCATGATAATGCAGAAGGCCATATATGGAATCATAGCTACTGCTGGTTGCCGATAAGGCATGCACAGCATCATCATCACGAGACGACAAATTCTTCTCCATAACACCCTCACTAATATAGATAATTTAAATAAACCATCGCCATTAAGTAACAGGTAAATAAGTCCCTATCATTTTAATGACATTCACGTTAGAACATAGCCAGAAGTATTTATCCAAAGAAAGAACAAATATGGCCTTACATCTGAATGGCACCTGAATCAGTGCTACCTATTTATATAAGACACTGTAATGTTTTTGTAAAGAATCAAAGTGGTTATTTTATGAAAAATAAAATAATAATTACTGGAGAGGTGAAATAGTTCATTTGCAGCATAAGTTATACAGATAGAACAAAAGGGATTTTTTCTATTATTCAGCCCATAAAGCAACTGTCCTATTTAAAACAGATCAATAAATGAAATAATAAACAGGGCAGATAAACTGCCCTGAGTAATAATCAAGAGAAACAATTACACAATAACATCAGCCTGCGTTGCCTGGCCGACAATACGCACCAGAAAATCAACCGAACTGTGGCCCGCTTCATGCAACCACAGATTGGTGATACTGTTGGCGGCATCCCACTGCAACAGCACTTCCTGACCTTTGCCGGTAAACTGATCTTGTACAAAGCTCAGTTGCCCCTCGTTTCTGAAGGCTGACAGGTCAATTTTGTCCACGCCTTTCTGGAAATCGTTTATCCAGTCATACGCGCTTACCGTCGAGTCCTGGCCGCTGGCATAGACAAACGTATCGCGTCCGGCTCCACCGGTCAGGGTGTCCGCACCGCCACTGCCGTACAGCACATCGTTCCCGGCACCGCCTTGCAACACATTATTGCCACTGTTGCCCACGAGAATGTCATTGCCCGACCCGCCAATGGCATTTTCAATGGTCACACCCTGTGCAATGGACACGTTGCCCTTAAGTCCCCCCACATCGGAGAAAGAGCCTTCATTCAGGTTAATACGCTGATTGGTGCTATAACCGGAGAAATCAAAGGTGTCGTTGCCGCCCGCATCCCACACCGAAAAAATCAGTGCCTTGCTACTGTCTGTCGCGGTATAGAAATCTCGGCCGGTGTTTGAGTGGAAACCATAGACACTATCGCCGGTACGGGTGGTCAGATTGGCTCCGTATAAACGCTGAATCGCCGCAATATCATCAATCATCGGCGCACCGCCATAATGCCCCAGATAATCGGCACCGGTTTCATTTTCACCCCAATAACTCATGATGCTGAACTGATAGCTGTCTTCAGCATAGACGGCATTGTTATAGCTTGGCGTGCCTTCACCCGCATTATATTCCCCAGGATGGGCCAACCCTAAAGCATGCCCAATTTCATGCGTAAAGGTTTGACGGCCATATTCTTCTGTGCCCGGATGAACCACGTTCGATTGATTGTAGTTATACCAGGTACTTCCCTGACCGAAACCACCCGGATAATAAGCATACGCCTGCGTGCCGTAATCCAAATTACCATTAGCATCACGCGTATAATTACCAAAAGTAATATTCGCTGATTTATTTCCCGTCACTTCAGTGAATGAAAGGTTAGCAACATCTGACCACGATTGCAGCGCAAGCTTTGCCTGCTCAATCTGCTCGGTATTAAATTTAACAAAACCTTTATCACCCGCCGGTGTTGACGTAGCGGATTGCAGGAATTTAAACGTCAGATTGGCTGATTTGCCAAGAACATTTTCCCCATTCCAGGTGGTATTCTCCCGGCTAATTTGCACAGCGGCCTGATCAATCGAATACGATGTTTTTCCATTTATTGTTAATCCATTGCCTCGGTCGTGATAATGCAACAGATCATAAACAGAATTATACGCATTGCTCGTCCCTGAAGAAGCCGCTAAAGCTTGTTGTGCGTCAGCCTGACGTAAAGACAGATTTTTTCCCATAAAATCCTCAGTAATCATGATGGATAGCCTTGTCATTCATCAGCCGGGCGAAATACTCCCTGCCAGAATGACACCAGCATAACAATATTTTTCGAAATACCATGTTGGACCCGTTAAAAACGCGCCCGCTATTTGTGCCGTTATTTAGGCGATAATATCAGCCTGCGTTGCCTGGCCGACAATGCGCACCAGAAAATCAACCGAACTGTGGCCCGCTTCATGCAACCACAGATTGGTGATACTGTTGGCGGCATCCCACTGCAACAGCACTTCCTGACCTTTGCCGGTAAACTGATCTTGTACAAAGCTCAGTTGCCCCTCGTTTCTGAAGGCTGACAGGTCAATTTTGTCCACGCCTTTCTGGAAATCGTTTATCCAGTCATACGCGCTTACCGTCGAGTCCTGGCCGCTGGCATAGACAAACGTATCGCATCCGGCTCCACCGGTCAGGGTGTCCGCACCGCCACTGCCGTACAGCACATCGTTCCCGGCACCGCCTTGCAACACATTATTGCCACTGTTGCCCACGAGAATGTCATTGCCCGACCCGCCAATGGCATTTTCAATGGTCACACCCTGTGCAATGGACACGTTGCCCTTAAGTCCCCCCACATCGGAGAAAGAGCCTTCATTCAGGTTAATACGCTGATTGGTGCTATAACCGGAGAAATCAAAGGTGTCGTTGCCGCCCGCATCCCACACCGAAAAAATCAGTGCCTTGCTACTGTCTGTCGCGGTATAGAAATCTCGGCCGGTGTTTGAGTGGAAACCATAGACACTATCGCCGGTACGGGTGGTCAGATTGGCTCCGTATAACTTCTGGATCGCGGCGATATCATCCATCAGCGGCCCGGCGGAGTAATGCCCTTTAAAGTCACCACCGGTATTTTCTACATCCCAGTAACTCATGATGCTGAATTGACGGGAGTCTTCAGCATAAGCCGCACTATTTTTATAGCTGATATTCACTTCACCGGCATTGTATTCTGCCGGATGGCTCAGCCCGAGAGCATGGCCGATTTCATGGGTAAATGTCTGGCGGCCATAGTCCTCGGTATCAGGATTACGCACAGTAGACTGGTTATAGTTAAACCAGGCACTGCCGGATACCGGATGCTGACCGGGATAGGCCGCATAAGCCTGGGTATCGGTGTTTAAACTCCCGTCAGCATTACGCGTGTAGTTCGCAAAGGTGATGTTGGCTTTTTGCGTCGGGCTGACTTCAGTGAACGTCAGGTTCGCCACATCGGCCCATGATTGTAATGACAGTTTGGCCTGCTGGATCTGTACAGGCGTAAACTTCACCGGCCCGGTATGGCCATTGGGTGTTGATGTAAAGGTATTGAGAAACGAGTACGTCAGGTTAGCGCCCTTACCAAAAACATTATCACCGTTCCAGGTGGTATGTGGCCGGGTTAACCCCTCTTCAACCGCTTTGTCCGTACTGTAGGATGGTTTCCCATTGACCGTCCCTCCATCACCACGTTGATGGTAATACCAGAAGTCGTACACATCCGCATAACCGGTGTAATTTCCCGGCGTAGCGGCGGCAGAGGTACTCAACGAAACTTTATCGTTTTGTTGCATATTACTTCTTCCATAAAGTCTGACAATCTACTGTCAGAATGCCTTTTTCATCATTCATACCCCGAAAAATACGTAATATCGTTCAGGAGAATGACCACCACTCCTCTGCCCTGTTGCGCAGAGGAAATCTTGTAACAATAACGAGCGGCCAACGCATTACCGGTCATCACCCAACCGGAGCGGCACAAAAAAGCTAATGAACGTTACGATTGGCTTGATGATTAGCCGACACCTCTGGCTGAAACCATGCTGCCAGTTGAATCATGTCTTGCTCGCTTAAGGTACCGGCGGTGTAACGCAAGTTGAGCCAGGCTTGTAACCAGCGATATTTCACCTCTGCCAGTTCACGGCGGGCGTTATACCACTCCTGCTCTGCCATCAGCACATCCAGATTGATGCGGCTCCCCCCGGAAACACTCTGCCGCGTGGCGCGAATAGCTTCTTCCGCCGCCGCCACACTCATCTGCCAGGCTTTAATTTTTGCAGAACCATTGAGGCACAAATTGAACTGACGCCGCAGCTCAGCAAAGGTTTGCCGGGTTTGGTTATCCAGCTCGGCCTGACTCTGCTGATATTCCGCCGCCGCCTGACGCATTGATGCAGACACCCGCCCACCGGAGTACAACGGCACCCGCACCTGTAACCCGACGGTTTGGGTATCATATTTCTGGTTATAGTTATATTCCGACTCAGACAGGCTGCTGCGCGTTGAGGCAACCAGATCCAGCGATGGCAAATGCCCGGCACGGTTGCGCTCAATTTCGTAACGGCTGTATTCCACGCTCTCACGCTGTACCGCCAGTTTGGCGTTATGCCTGACAGCCAGTTCCCGCCATTGTGGCAACGCGCGGTTTTCCGTGACATTGTCCGGTAATGTATCCAGTACCAGTGGCGACAACGCCTGAACCTGCAATGGTTGCCCGGTCATGTTTTCCAATACTGTCATCGCCGCATCCAGCGTATCTTGCTGCTCAATACGCTGTGCCTCAATCACCGTGTAACGTGCCTCGGTTTCCCGCAGGTCGGTTTGTGTGCCTTCACCTGCCGCCAGCAAGCGACGATTCAGCGCCAGTTGTTCCTGATAGGCACGCCGCTGAGACTCCAGCAGCGTCAACTTTTCCTGCGCCAGTAGCGCCTCACTCCATGCTTGATACAGCCGTACCATCAAATCCTGACTGCGATCGCGAAAGCGCTGATCGGACATCAGTTTGCGGGTAATCCCCTGCTGGTAACGCGCCCATGCCGCATAGTCCAGCAGCGGCTGGCGCAAGGTGAGTGTTGAGACATAGTTGTCATAATTACGTTTTGTGGTGTTATCCGTCGTGCGATCGCGCTGAGTCACTTTTGAGTGGCTATAGTTTGCGCCATAGTTGTATTGCACCGAGGGCAATAAACCGGCTCGTCCTATTGCCACTTCTTCCTGACCCGCATCACGCTCAAAACCGGCAGCGCGCAGCTGTGCATCGTTACGTAATGCCATCTCCCAGGCATCCAGCAACCCCACCGCGCCGGCATCGGTTGCACACAGACCGACTATCACCAGTAATAACGCCTTCCTTCGCATCGTTTCTTTCCGTTACTCTTCTGTTAGCGCCAGATGCATACGATCCATCAGCGGTTTAAACAGGTAATTGATAAACGAACGTTCACCAGTACGTACAAAACCTTGCACTGGCATACCCGGCTTAATCTCGAGCCCATGCAATGAGCGCTTGCCCTCATCACTCACCTGAATACGCAGACTGTAATAAGGCGTTCCCTCTTTTTCATCCACCAGACGGTCGGCTGACAACAGCGTCACAGTGCCGGGTACGCGGGGCGTCGTGCTCTGGTTAAACGCCGTGAACTGCAACTCCACTGGCAGACCAGCCCTGACTTTATCGACCATTTCTACCGGAATACGTCCATCCACCAGAAGCGGCTGATCATCTGGCACAATATCCATCATCACCTGTCCAGCCCCGACCACTCCGCCCTCGGTGAACACTTTCATATTCACCACCGTACCGGAAACCGGCGCTCGAACCTGAATGTTGGCCAGAGTAAAATCGGCTTTTTCACGCTGGCTTACTATCTCACTAAGCCGCGCCTGCACATCTGACAATTCGCTATTCACTTCCTTGTCATACTCTTGCTGACGCTGGGCAATGCGCAGTTTCTGCTGCTGAATATCACGGCGAGTACGGCCCAGCTCGCCACTGGTTTGTGCTATTTCGCCACTGACCTGGGCAAACAGACGCTCGGTTTCCAGCATTTTGTTACGCGGAACATAATTATCCGCTGCCAGTGGCCGTAAGCCGTCTAACTGCTGGCTTAACGCGGCCTGCTGCGACTGCTTGCTCCCCATCACTTTTTGCAGTGCATTCAACGAGTTTTCCATGCCTTCGATATTGGCAAGGAGGCCATCTGTTTCCAGCTTTAATGCCTGCTGGCGACTTTTTAATAACGCACCCTGCAAAGTAATAATCGCTGCCATTTCAGGACGATAACGAGCCTGAACCAGTCGAGAGGTTTCCACCAGCGAGGGCTGATGACGCTGTTCTGCCAGTAACCGCGCCTCCCGGGCGATGAGTTGATCATATTGCGCACCCAGCCCTTCACTGGTCGTGCGGGCATCAACGGCATTGAGCGTCAGCAACACCTGCCCAGCCGTGACACTGTCACCCTCTTTGACCTGTATATGATCAACAATGCCACCTTGCATATGCTGGATAACTTTACGGTTACCTGACACCACGACGTTGCCCTGTACCGCGACCCCTTTATCCAGCGGGGCCAGCAATGACCACAGCAAAAAGCCGCCAAATCCGGCGATGACCAGCCACCAGCCTAAGCGCAGCGCACGAGCCTCATCACGGTTGGCATGCTGGTGTATCAGGCTGTCATCCCAGTCATCCACCACCTGGGTGGGTTGTTTTGTTACATCCATGCTTGTCATTCACACGCCTCATCATTGTGGCATTACAGCCGACGGTTTCATCTGAGCCTGATTCGCTGCGGTGCGCGGTTGTAATTCGGCCAGAACATCCCGCGCCAGCCCCATACGTTGCTGATTTCCTTGATTGAGGATCAGGATCTTCTGTGCCAGCGTCGTCAGAGCCGGTCGATGCGTGATAAGTACAATGGTGGCTCCGCGCTTTTGCATCGCAACCAGCGCCCGCGTTAATGCCTGATCACCCTCGCTGTCAAGGCTGGCATTCGGTTCATCGAGCACCATCAGGCAAGGGTCGCCATACATCGCACGGGCCAGCCCAATGCGCTGACGCTGACCGCCAGACAAACCACTGCCCCCCTCACCCAGTTCAGTGTCATAGCCATTTGGCAATGACAGAATAAGCTCGTGTACCCCTGCAAGCCGGGCAGCAGTGACCACTTTCTCTGGGTCCGTCTGACCAAAGCGAGAAATGTTTTCCGCCAGCGTTCCCTTAAACAGTTGCACATCTTGTGGCAAATAACCGATGGCCGGGCCAAATACGCTCTTATCTACCTGATTCAGGTCGGCACCGTCTAATCGCACCTTACCTTGTGACGGAGACTGAGCGGCGACCAGCAAACGCGCCAGCGACGATTTTCCTGAACCGGATGCCCCCAGGATAACCAGCGTTTCACCGGCCTGTAGCGTAAAGTGGATATTCTGTAAACGGGTATGGCCTTGAGGGGTGCGCAACGACACTTGCTCGACGCTGAGCTGGCCTGCTGGCGGGGGTAATGTCATGGATGCCGACTGAGGTGGATAAGCAATCAGTAATTTAGTCAGACGTTGCCAGGCCGTTTTGGCACTGCTCCACTGTTTCCAGACGGCAATCAATTGATCAATCGGGCTTAATACCCTGCCGACAAGAATCGACCCTGCAATCATCATCCCCGGCGTAACCTTGCCTTCAATAGCCAGCAACGCTCCCAGCCCCAGCACAAGCGATTGCAGTGCAATACGGCTATATTTCGATGCACCGCCAACTGCGGCGGCTCGTTCGCTCGCCAAATTCTGCAATGAGATAAACCGGTAATGGCTTGCCAGCCAGCGACGCCGCAAATTACCTAACATCCCCATCGCTTCAATCACATCGGCATTACGTAGCTGCGCATCTGCCAGATGTGTCGCCTGCTGTGACTGTTGGTTGGCTTGCGCCAGAGGTTCGGATGTCAATCGCTGATTGAGCCAGGTCAATGCGACCAGAACGACGGTTCCGCCCAATGCCAGCATACCAAGCCAGGGATGGAGCAAGAACAGCACCAGCAGGAAGAACGGAAACCAAGGGACATCAAAGAAAGCGAACAGCGCATTGCCGGTAATAAATTGCCGCAATACGGTCAGATCGGTCAGCGCCAACCCGGCGCGGCTGTCCCCCGCATCCAGATTGCGCGCAAAAGCGGCATTAAAAACATCCTGATTCAGTGCCAGATCGATACGGGTTCCCAGCCTGACCACCAACAGGCTACGCACCCACTCCAGCCCGCCCATAAATGCGCACAACCCTACCATCAAGACGGTCAGCATCAGTAATGTCATCCCATTACCTGATGCCAATACGCGGTCATAGACTTGCAACATGTATATCGAGGGTGCCAGCATTAGCAGGTTAATAATGGCGCTGAACACACCGACACTCCAAAAGCTGCGGCGAAACTGCCGCAGTACACCAAAAAGAGAGCGCTCTCGCTCAGAGGACGTATTCACGGCAGTTTACTCCCTCAGATTTTCTTCTTGAGCGTACGAAGGCTGCCATCGGCCAGCCGATACTCATAACTCGCCTGCTGACGGCTAAAAAAGGCGACGGCCGAACCGTCTTGCTGCGTCAAGGTCAACCCATCCGGCGTTGGACGCCACCCTTGCGGTACGCCAGGTAACAGATGGCGGACACACTCGGCATCAGCCGTCAGTTGCCAGGTTGTGCCGTCAAGCACCGCTGTTTTCAGTTGCAGCTCGCACTGCTTTTCACCGCTACTCAACACCCACAGGCCGCTCAACTCTGCGGCCTGTGGTAATCTCAGGCTGCTTGCCATACATCCTCCACCCAGCACACTAAATAGTGCGATAAGAATAAAATTTCTCATGATATTTTCATCATACCGATGTCAATAAGAGCACTTAAACCAAATAAAAATAACAGCAGGCATTTTTCATATAAACAATGCCTGCTGTTACTGGCCAAAAGAATTTAGGCTTCGCAAATAACGTTTAAACGATAAAATCCGATGTTTGTAATGGACTGCCAACTACCTCAATCATAAAATCAGCATTTTCATGCCCATTTAAATGCAGCCACACATTGGTTTGATGCGCTTGCTCATTCCAGCTCAACAGCACTTCATTTTGATTGCCGGAAAACTGGTTAACAAAGCTAAGGGGATGATTTTTATTAAATGCCGACAAATCAATTCTATCCTCGCCTCGCTGAAAATCAGTAATAATATCAGGAGATGAATATAACGAATCATTATCAAATGCATAAACAAAAATATCTTTCCCTTTCCCACCCGTCAAGATATCAGCGCCACCATCACCAAAAATCACATCGTTACCTGCACCACCGTCAATACGATTATTGGATACGTTACCGACAATAACATCATTACCAGAACCACCGATAGCGTTTTCAATCACGGCTCCGGCAGCAATCGAGACATTGCCTTTTAAACCACCAACATCAGAAAATGTGGTACTAATCAGACTAATTCTCTGATTATCACTGTAGCCTGAAAAATCAAACGTATCATTACCACCCGCATCCCATACGGAAAATACTAGCGGCGTTTTAGCATCGGTTGCAGTATAAAAATCGCGCCCGCTATTGGAGTGAAAACCATATACCGTATCGCCGGTGCGTGTACTCAGATTGGCACCATACAATTTTTGAATAGCAGCAATATCATCCAGCAAAGGGGCGGCGGCATGGTAGCCGTGGAAATCACCGCCGGTATTACCCTCATTCCAATAACTCATAATACTGAATTGGCGCGTATCCTCTGCATAGGTAACATCTTTATAGCCGGGGTTACCATCTGAGGCATCATAATTGCCGGGGTGAAATAATCCGAGGGTGTGACCGATTTCGTGCGCTAATGTATTTCGACCAAATTCATTAATATCAGGGCGTTGATTATCTGCCTGGTTGTAATTAAACCAGGCTGAACCTGCCCATTTTTCATTACCAGGATAAAAACCAAATGCCTGGCTATTATTATCCACTGCGCCAGTACCGGTGCGCGTGTAATTACCAAACTGGATAGTTGCATGCTGAGAGTCAGAGACTTCCTGAAACGTGACATTCGCAACATCCGCCCAGGTCTGTAATGCAAGTTTTGCATACTGCATCTGTGCATCATTAAATTTAACAAACCCTGTAAACCTAGCGACGCCATTTTCTTCTTTTGGCATATCCGCATCAGAGACATTCTGAAGGAATGAGTACGTTAATGCAGCAGGTTTGCCAAAAACCTTATCGCCGTTCCAGGTAAAATTACCACGGGTTATTTGATCGCGCGCTTGCTCAAGCGTATAAGACGGCTTATCGCCGATGTCACCGTTACCACGAGTATGGTAATTCCATAACTGATAAACATCCGCAATGCCAGTATAGCTATCTGCCGTTCCTGACGGGGAGACAACCTTTCTTGCTGATAAAGCCATATTATTTCCTCCATGAATACATTCCTCTACATCAGATGATTATCACAAAGCGTCATCATCTATTGATGTAATAAATTGACCAGACACATGGAAGGTACTTTCCATGCGAGATATACCCTGTGAATAAAATAAGCGCTGCTACTGATTCACTCATTTTGAAAGCAGAGTCTCTGGCAACACTGACAGGTTAGTAAAATAGAAATAAAATGACAAGATTCCGTCAGGAAAATTGATTTTTCATTACAACAACGCGCTTTATTACAAAAAAAGGCCAGAGAATACACGGTACTAACGCATACAAACAGAATAAAAAATGGCGCACCCGGGAAACCCAGGTGCGCCATTTTATGCGCCGAGAGACACTGACAAGAAAAATCCCATCAGGCAGCGTTGGTAGCAGGTACTCGGGTAACCCTGCTGCGCTTCATCCCCCCGGTGAACAACGGCTGTCAAACAATAACAACATTAAAATGTCATGCAGCCCGGCCACGGTGTTAGCGAATAATTCGCTGTAATCAATAATTACAGTGATGAAAGCGTGTCACGAATAACGTCAGCATAAGGTGTTGCCGAGCGCCCTAACAGGTTGACCAGGTCATCGCCACGCGCGAATAACCCGCCTTTCTGTGCACCCGCATCAGAATCTGCCAGCATCTCAGCCAGCCCGGCAGGTAATCCTGCGTTCTTTAAGGCCGCAGCAAACTCATCCTCAGACAGGTTTACGTATTGCACGGCCTTACCGCTCTGCTGTGCGATTTGCGCAGTAAATTCGGCCAGCGTATAGCTGTCGTCCCCGGCCAGTTCGTAAATTTTTCCGTCCTGACCGTGTAATTGCAGCACGGTGGCGGCCGCGAGGGCATAATCCTGACGCGCTGCCGAGGCAATACGGCCCTCGCCAGCCGCACCAATAAATGCACCATGTGCTAACGCCGGTGCGATACTGGCAGCGTAATTTTCGGTATACCAGCCATTACGTAAAATCACATGGGGAATGGCGGAGGCCTTCAATGCCGCTTCCGTGGCACGGTGTTCGCCCGCAAGCCCCAGTGGCGAGGTATCCGCATGCAACAGGCTGGTATAGGCAATCAGGCCAACCGCGGCCTGCTTTGCCGCAGCAATAACGGCGTTATGCTGCGCTTCCCGACGACCGACTTCACTTGATGAGATCAGCAGCAGTTTGTCTACCCCGTTCAGGGCGCTGACCAACGATTGCGGCTGATCATAGTCAAAGTAGCGCACATGTATGCCACGCGCGGCCAAATCACCGGCTTTTGCCGGATCACGAACCAGCGCGATAATCTGTTCTGCAGGAACAGATTGCACCAGCGAATCAATCACCAAACGCCCCAACTGCCCGGTTGCCCCTGTAATCGCAAACATCTCTGACTCCTGTTAACTTCAGTAAAAAAAGAGGCGAAAAAACATCTATCGCACCGTATTTGTGAAAAATAGCGTACACCTCACTGACTTCCTGGCTCATCGATGGTGAAGTGAGGTTCAGGTTTGCCAGCATAAGACCAAAGCTAACTTTTAGTAAGTACTAACAAAAATGTTAGTATGAAAATAGTTATCAATCCTTCAGAAAAAAGAAAACCGCATTTCTGGCATCGCGTTCAGTCCGCCATGACTGAACGGACGGTGCAGCCGCATGGACTCAAGCGGTTTTTTAATGTTTCAGTCCATCGCATAGTTATGCGATATTGCTCACCGGGTAAGCTGATGAGGCAAATATTTGTCATATTTGTCACTTCTTTATGTATTTGATTGGTGATCATCAGAATTATAATTGCAGAATAGAACAGCATTTTCTGCTTTGACGGTTTATCACAAAGGGTCTTTTTGGCGTGGCAAAATTATTTTTACGCAGTGGAAATTTAGACGATTTTCTTGCGTTGGGAGAAAACGGCCAGCCCGTTTATGCCTCGGCGCTGCAATTACGGGAAACACTGCGCCTTCGCCAACAGCAGCACATTGCTGACTGTCTGGCTATTCCCCAACCCAATGACGAGGGCGACCGCATTGACTGGTATGCCCCCTTTACCGGCAAGATAACATCCTGGATGGCCGCCAGTGACGAACAGCGCACGGCTGCACTGACGCTACTGGAACAATACCTTGCCACAGTGGATGCTATCAGTGAGCGCGCTCGCCAGTCAGATAAACCGGCGCAAAAACTGTTCGGCGTCTTGCTCTCAAAGGCGTTCCAGTTTCCCGGTTCTAATCATGTCTATTTAGTGGATGATAAACCGGTTGTCACATTCTGGGGGTTCGTCAGCCTGGGGAAAAAATCCCGCAGTGATGTGCTGGAATGCCTGCGCCCCGCTGAACCAGCCATCATCCCTGAGCCGGTTGCCGAACCGCTGCCGGTGGTGACAACGCAGGACATCGAACCGGAACCGGAACCGGAACCGCCTGTACCACCGGCACCTCCTGTGGTCCCCGTAGTCAATGATGCCCCCGCCGCCCCCGTTGGCACCCCACCCGTGAGCGCCAGCCGCTGGACACGCTTTTGGTGGGTTGCACCAGGTGCCGCCTTGTTGGTCACGCTGGTATTTCAGATTCGCAGTTGTGTCTCCAAACCTGACACCATGCCTTCTGCGGCCGTTACGGCGATCAAACCGGAAAAACGCGTCCTTGGGCCCTCGGAGCCTTCAACGTCCGACGCGCTGCCACAGCCGAATTTGCCATTAAATGTTGCGACGTTGTTGCCTGGCGCAGCGTCTGCCGTTGAACCGGTACCGGCAACGCAGGAAAATCACGCTGCACCTGCAACGTTAGCGCCGACTCCGCCCGCCGCACTCATCCCGGCACCAAAAGGTGCGCTGGTTATGCCAGCCGACGCGGTGAAAATTGGCTCGGTACGCTTCCTTGATGGTAACTGGCAAGCGACCTTGCAGGCGAAAAACCCGCTGACCGGCACGCCGCCGGTGTTCCACTATCAGATTAAAGGCGGTAAAGGCCATGTGCGCTTTACCTATAGCGAAGGCGTTGTTTGCCAGGCCGAAGTCGAAGCGGGTCTGCATCAGTCAGGTAATTTGGCTATCAACAGCCGCTACCGTGCGCGTTGCAGCGATGGTTCCCGCTACCCGATGCCGGAAATCATCTGTACCCGACAGGAAGCGAGCGAAGCCGCTGAATGTAATGGCCGTTACGACGCCGAGACGGTGTTACCGATGACGATTAAGCGTGAGAGCAAATAACCATGCTGGCAACCCTGACTGACTATAAACAACACATTACGCTTATCCAAAATAGCGGTATTCAGTTTCTTGATTTTGCGCTAAAGCTGCCGCCGTCCCGGGCGAGTTTTGCCAACCGGTTCGTGCGTAAAAGTGCCAATGGGCCGCTGTTACGGCTGACCTTTAATGAAAATAACGGCAAATACGCCCTTCCCAATGCCACACAAGTGCTGCCGGAAGCGGTGAACCCAGAATCCAGTTACACACTGGAACAGTCTTTACGGCTGTTGAATAAAGTGTGGTTACCCGTACCGTTCTTTCGCTTTAATCCGCCAAGGACGTTTATGGGCGGGCCGAATAACTGGGCGCGGGTGCAACTGCTTGAACTTGAGCAACCGGACGACGACGGCCACACTCACCGGCTTTGCCTGGCTTTTGACACCCGGGTGTATGCCGAAAATCAGGACGTAGATTTACTGGCCCCCTGTGAAACCGATATTCATAGCGGCCGGTTGTTCACCCTCGCGCACCACAATGAGGAGCTCGAAGAGTTTCTCGACCAAACCTGGGTCGATGGCTGGCTGCGCGAGATATTTTCACAACAGGCGTTGTTGGTAGAAAACCGCAAGCCCCGGGATATTCGCCAGAATCTGCGTGAGTTTGAGTATCAGGCGCACTACCTGAATCTGCTGGATATCATGGTGACATTGCTGGATATCCCCGAAATTCGCCTGACCAGTAGCACCTTGCAGGAGCCAGCCATCAACGTGGATTTGATCCTTGATGTCGGCAACTCACATACCGCCGGTATCCTGGTTGAAGATCATGCGGATGAAAGCAACGGGCTTAAACAAACCTACGAGTTGCAAATCCGTGACCTCAGTCAACCACACTATCTGTATAACGAGCTATTTGACAGCCGGGTGGAGTTTGCCCAGGCGCATTTCGGCAAGCAGAGTTTCTCATTCGAAAGTGGTCGTGACGATGCTTTTATCTGGCCGTCAATCATTCGCGTCGGGCGTGAGGCCAGCCGCCTGGCGCTCCAGCGTCAGGGCACCGATGGCTCCAGCGGCATTTCCAGCCCACGCCGTTATCTGTGGGACGAAGAGCCTTACGGGCCGGGCTGGCGTTTTAGCCAGACGATGAATAGCCGCCAGCCAGAACCCCTGGCGACGGCAATGCCACTGACCATGTTAGTCAATGATGAAGGTCAGCCGTTGTTCAGCCTCCCCCTTGATGAGAGGCTACCAGTCTTTGACCCGCACTATAGCCGCAGCTCTGTGATGACATTTATGCTCGCGGAGTTGCTGGCGCAAGCGCTGATGCAAATGAACAGCGCCGCACAACGATTGAAGATGATCCACACCCACGCACCGCGCCAGTTGCGTAACATTATTCTGACGCTGCCCTCGGCCATGCCAAAACCTGAACGTGAAATTTTCCGTCGCCGCATGATTGAAGCCATCGGGCTGGTGTGGAAAGCGATGGGCTGGCATCCGATGGACGACGATTTTCTCACCATTGATGGCAAGCGTAAGAGCTGCGTGCCGGTTCCTGATGTGCAAATGGAATGGGATGAAGCCACCTGTGGCCAGATGGTGTATCTCTATAACGAAGCACAGGTGAATTTCGGTGGCCGGGCAGAAGCGTTTTTTGCCAGCATGGCCCGCCCGGATAAAGAACTGGCTGATGACGAACAACCGGGCAAGACACTGCGTATCGCCTCCATTGATATCGGCGGTGGCACCACTGACCTTGCCATCACACAATACTGGCTGGATGACGGCGTGGGCAGCAATGTCAAAATTATTCCGCGGCTGCTGTTCCGCGAAGGGTTCAAGGTCGCGGGCGATGATATTTTGCTGGATGTTATTCAGCTGTATATTTTGCCTGCCTTGCAGGCGGCGCTGAAAAAAGCAGGTGTCACCAGCCCGGATGGTGTGATGACCCGGCTGTTTGGCAGCGAAGGACGGATGGATGGGCAACTGACGTTGCGCCAGCAGGTCACATTACAAATTTTTATCCCGATGGGTCAGGCGGTGCTGGAAGCCTATGAACAGTTCGACCCGCTGGATCTGAATGCAGAGATAGACACCCTGTTTGGCGAGCTTTTGGAGCAAGAGCCCACCCGCAAAGTGCTGGAGTATGTCAACAGCGAAATTCAGCGCGAGCTGCCGGATGAAGAAACGCCGTTTGATATTCTGCAAGTGCCGCTCATTCTGCGCCTGAGCAAACTGCACAGCGAATTTCTCGCCAATCGCATGAGCATCACCCAACACCTGCGCCTGATGTCTGAGGTGGTTTCGTTGTATGCCTGTGACATTCTGTTGCTCACCGGTCGCCCTTCGCGTTTCCCTGGCATTCAGGCGCTCTTTCGCCACCTGCAACCGCTGCCGATTAACCGCATGATGTCACTCGATGGCTACCACACCAGTGACTGGTATCCGTTTAATAAGCGCGGGCGTATCGAAAACCCAAAATCCACCGCAGCCGTCGGGGCAATGCTGTGCCTGCTGGCACTGGATTTACGCTTGCCAGGATTCTATTTCAAAGCCGGGGATTTTGAGCCTTACTCCACGGTGCGCTATCTGGGTATGCTGGATAATGGCAACACCTTGACCACTGATAATGTCTACTACAACGACATCGATCTTGATGATGCCGATTTTACCCTCGATACCCAGCCGGGGTTTGAAGTCCGCGGCTCGCTGTGTCTCGGCTTTCGCCAGTTGGATAACGAACGCTGGCCTGCATCACCGCTTTATTCACTCTCGATTGTTGACCCGGAACTGGCGCGTAAGGTCGCGGGGGATAGCGTACTACGGGTTCGCCTAAAAGTGGTGCCCGGTGAGGAGTGTATCAGCGCAGGTAACGTGACACCTGAGCGATTTGAAATAGCCGAAGCCGTACTGGGCTCAGGGCTCACCCTGTCACCCAATCAGTTGCGGTTAAAACTCAATACCTTGTCCAGCACGGTATCTGGCATCGCCCATTACTGGATCGATAGCGGGAGCGTCTTTAAGAAATGAAACCATTAACGCCCAAACAGTTATCGAGCCGTCTCAATCGTCAGGTGCAATCGGTTTCTCAGGGGATCGATCAGGCGATTGGCTGGGTGGAAGAAACCCGGCGCACTGTGCCGCGGCTGGAGATGGAAGCCGAGCGGCTGATTGTGAAGCTGCGCCGCTGCCGCAACAAGGCTCGGGGCTTGTCAGAATCCGCCCTGAAAGAGATTGCCATCGGCATGTTCGGGCTGGCGCAGAGTGGCAAGAGCTATTTGCTGACCTCACTGGCCGCGGGAGAAAATGGCCGAGTCGAAACCTCCGTCGGCGGGGTCACGCTCGACTACCAAAAAAATATCAACCCGGACAATCAACCGGCGGCGTTTGTTACCCGCTTTACCCGCCAGACTGAAGGCAAAAACACGCCTAATCCGATACACCTGCTGTTGTTAAACGAAGCGGATATCGCCCGTATTCTGGCTTATGCCTTTATTCTTGAAGGCAGCGCCAGCGCGCAGGCGACGGCCACGCTTCCTGAGCTTGATGAGCAACATATTACCGATCATCTCAAAACACTCTCGTTGCATCGCCAGCAAGAGCCGGTACCCGGTTTAAACGGTGACGATGTTGTGGCGCTGTGGGACTACCTGGTACGCCACGATGCGAGACGACAAAAACCGCTGGAGCGTAAGTTCTGGCCACTGGCCGTTGAACTGGCCCCTCATCTTAGCCTGGACGACCGCGCCAATCTGTTTTCCATCTTATGGGGGGAACAAGCAGACTATACGGCGCTCTATCGCCACTTTGCCCATACGCTGGCACACCTCAGTGGCGCGCACAAAGTGCTGGCACCGATAAGCCTGCTGGTTGACGATGCGCTGTTACCCGACAGTGGCCTGTTCAACACCCATTTGTTTGAACGGCTTAATAGCCCCTCAGACCTGAGTACCCAGGTTCGTCCAATGGTCAATGGCCGGGCAGCCAAAGGGGTGGAACTGTCGATGGCAGAAATGATTATGCTGGTAGCAGAAATCCAGATACCACTGTTATCACCGCCGAAAGAGACACTGTTTGAACAGGTGGACGTGCTGGATTTCCCGGGGTTCAGTCTCTATGAAGACGCGCCGCTTTTCCCTGATGAAGATAGCCCAGACCGGCCACTGCGCATCAAGCCGCATCCGCTCTCTCGCGCACTGCTGCGCGCCAAACGCGCCTATCTGCTGGAGCGTTACACGGATAATCAGGAGATGAGCCTGCTGATGGTCTGCACGGCCGCCGCCAGTAAAGCGGATGTGCGCCATGTAGGCCGGGCGCTGGAACACTGGGTGCGCCATACCCAGGGCGAGAACCCGCACGTTCGCAGCCGCCGCAAGCCGGGGCTTATCTGGGCTGTCACCCGTCATGACCGCCGCTTCACCCACGGACAGAATCATGATGAAGCGGTACAGCGCTATGTCGGCACACCGGGTGATGCCTGGGGTACGATGCTGGCGATGGACAAACGGGGGATCAACCGCATGGCGGCCTGGCTGGAGGCGGAGGTTCGCCGGGACGTGAAGCTCGGCCGCGTCGGTGAGCAACTCAATGAACTACAGCGCGAGCTGTCTGATAACCTGCTGGGCAGTTGGTATCAACCTGCCGGGGCAGATGATCCTGCCCGTAAGCAGCGTATCGCCGAATCGATGCTAAAAGCATTGCAAACCCGAACCGGCGTACACGGCGAACTGCTGGAGCGCCTGCTGCCCTCGCGCGATGAGTTGCGCCATTTGTATCTGCAACAACAGGTTCAGTCACCTCGCGCTTTTACGCCCTATCAAGACACCCAGGATAGCGTGGTTCCACTGGCCAGCTATGAGCCCTTTGGCGTCGGACTGGATATCGACCTGTTTAGTCATGACAGTGAACCGCAGGAAGCGCCGTCGTCGCCTCTTCCTGAGCCAGATGACGCTGAGGTGGCAGAAAACCACAGCTATGAATCGGAATTTGCGCGTCACGTTTATCACTACTGGGTTAATCACTTGCGTAACCTGCCGGATAACGTCGCGGTTATCGAGTTACTGGGCATCAATCGACCGACCATCGAAATGCTGGCCGAAGAGTTAATTACCGCCAGCATCCGCCTGCGCATTGAAGATGATTTGCAGACTATGCTGGTCGATTCCGGGCAACTTGGGCTTAACCGGGAAAGCAAGGCTGACCGTCAAGTCTCACGCGTCCTTAATGTGCTGGGCGATTTTGTCGCCTGGCTGGGCTTCCAGCAAATGGCAGAAAGCCTGCGGCCAGACAGCCGCGTCAATAAAGGCCAGAAAATTTTTGTCAAACCGGAAAAACAGGTCGCAAATTTCGGCTCGACGCGGCGGCTGACAAAACTGTCGGCGACGCCGGTGAATAATACCGCCTACTATATCTACGACTGGCTGATTGGTCTTAACGAGCTTATCATCCAAAACGCCGGTTATGCCGCCGGACGTGATATCAAGCCTAAACAGCGTGAGAAACTGGGCACGATACTGGCACTTATCAAACCCGCGGAACATTGACTGAGAGTGAGGGCAGAGTCCAAACGCTGCCCTCACTAAACGTCAACTTTACACAATGCATTCCTCATGCTGTATTCAACGCTCAATCAACGGATAAACCAGGAATCTTGCAAAAAAGCGCTTCTCACGTCATAGTTTCTCACTGGGTTAGCACTGCCGTACCCGGTTTTTATTGCCTGTTTTTTCCTTAATATTCGCCCGGTTTAAAACAACATTGTCTACGCTAAATAAGGTACGCAGGCTAACCTACCTTTCTTCACCCCCTGACCGGCAAGATAACCGCCTTCTCAGGGAGGATTCATAAGTCTCACTATCGGGTCGGCACGGAAAAACAAGGCGACGTCAGCACGTCTGGCAAGCACGATCAGCCACCGTTTTCTTCACCTGACAAATGCAAACAGTTGTTGTCAAACTGAACAGAATGTGTGCCAGTACACGTTAAACACGAAAAAAACGCTACAAAAGATGATGATATTCAAGATTCATGCTAGGAATAATGTATAAGACTGATTACAGGCTTCGTCGCTGCTGAAACTGACTAAGACGGAATAACACCATGAACTTAAACCAACAAAATATACAGCAAGACCTGGAAAAAACGTTCAGGGAACAAGGTTATGTCAAACTCACCAGCCATAAAGATCTGGCGCATGAACTGGATGACATTCGTGACTTATTGCAAAAGGCAATGGTGCTGGAACATGCGGTTATTCCCCCTTACCTGACCATGCTCTACACCATTAACGATGATATTGACCCGCGCGTTCCCGAGGTGATTCACTCTGTGGTGGTAGAGGAAATGCTGCACTTTGTGCTGGCAGGCAATTTGCTTAATGCCGTTGGCGGCACACCGGAAATAAGCAGCCCAAATTTTCTGCCAGACTACCCGGCGGCGTTACCTTTCGGTATTGAAGACCTGGAAATTCAGTTACACCCTTTCTCTCAGCACGCCATTCATCAGGCCATGCAGATAGAACACCCCAAGTATGTTCGCCCGGAAGTGGTCGCCAGTCATGTCTGTAGTGACATGTCGATTGGCGAATACTATATCTACATTGAATCACGCCTGCGGGCAGCCGTAGAGTCCTTTGGCGAGAAAGCCGTATTCTGTGGCGACCCGACCCGGCAAATAGTCACTGAGCAATTCTGCCACGGCTCCTATGGTGAGCTGCACCCGATAACCGATCTGGACACCGCAGTGAAAGCGCTGCGCCAGATTTGCGACCAGGGCGAAGGTTCACCGCATAACATCTGGCAAGGCGATGAAAATGACGTTCCACACTACTACCGTTTCAATGAAATTTATTGCGAGCGGATGTACACCCACGGCGATACCATCGCCAGCGGGCCAACCGGCGACCCGCTGAATATCGAGTGGGACAAAGCGGTACGCACTCACAGTGCCGCCAAAATCACCGATTACCCTGAAGGGGAGCTACGCAAAGCCATTACCCGCTTTAACCGCCGTTATTGCGAGGTGCTGGAAAACCTGGAACTGGCGCTCAGTGGTCGCCCGCTGAAACTGACGCCGGCCATCATGGCGATGGGCTCGCTACGTGAAGATTTCCGCGCCATTGTCGATCACCCTTTCCCCGGTGACAGTGCTTACCATGCGGCCCCCACCTTTGAATACACCCCGCCGCCGCCGCCACGCTTCCAGGCCAAAAGCCAGGCCGTTACATTCTCCAATAATCAAACGACGCTGGAGAAGCTGGGTCAGGCTTACGCCGCAGGCGACCTGCAAATGGCGCTGGCTTGCCTGAGCGAACAGCTGGTCTGGGACATGACCGGCCCGGTCGATGTGCCTTATACCGGGGTGTTCTACGGTCACGAAGGGTTCACCCGGTTCTGGTCACTGATGAGCCAGACGGTAGAGTTCAGTAGTGAAGTGGTGGAGAAAGTGTTCTTCAGTGATAATCAGGCAATGGCTTACGGCAGCCAGCAAGGGATCACCCGCTCTACCCGCGTGCCTTACAGTTATGACTGGGCTATCCGGTATGAATTTACCGAAGATCACCGCATCCGCCTGATGCGCAACTACTTTAACCCGATGAAGATTCAGGCAGCACTGGCAGCAACACCGCCGAAACCACGCTCATTCATCAATAAATAAATCAAGATATCCTGTATTCACCCAACACAGCACCGCCGAATGGCGGTGCTGTGTTAGGCAAGGGAGGCGTGTGTCAGCAGGTTAACCAGCATTGCCACAATGGCGTCACCGGTCTGATTTTCTTCGTCCACCACCAGATAAAGTGGCGTAAAACGCCGCCCGCCTTGTGCCAGTGACAGTGGTTTTAGTTCACCGCTATCAAGCCAGGAGAGGATGCGAGGCTCCGGTAACCAGCCGTACCCCACCCCATGCATGACCGCCTCAATCGCCGCTTCGACGGTGGTAAACGTCCAGTTCTCGGCGCTGGCAGGCTTTCGCTGGCTATCGTTTTGCTGTTGCCGGTCAAGAATTTCAATCAACGGATAATTTTTTAAATCCTGATACGACAAGGGCGAGGCTAACTGGTGCAGCGGATGATCTGCCCGCGCAACGGCAACAAACGCCATTTCCATCAATAGCCGCCCCTGATTTAACCCATCCCACGGGTGAGAAAGCAGCCAGATATCTGCCTGTCTGTCCAGCCGTTGCGCCTGACTTTCACTGCGCAACACTTCGGTCAGATGGACTTGTGTGTGGGGATAATGATGCTGAAATTCGCGCAACGCGGCAAAAAGAACCGATTTAGGAAACACGCTGTCAACAATCAAATCAATTCTGGCCCGGCCACCGCGTTTTAACACCGCCGCGCGTACTTCCAGTGCCTGAAAAGCCTTCAGCAACGGTGCGGCCTGCGTCAGTAATTGTTGACCGGGCGCAGTCAGCGTGGTCTTACGCCCCGCAGGCTCCAGCAGAGCGACGCCCAGCCGCTCTTGCATCAGCGAGAGCTGATAACTCACCGAGGATTGACTGCGGTTAAATGCCTCGGCAGCGGCGGCAAACCCACCCAACTCAACCACCGCTTGCAGCAGCATCCATTGTTCCAGCGTGGTTTTCATATCACCGTCTCCATAGTCGCGTTAAATGATTTAATTTTTAAATCAATTCATGCCAAAAACTGCGTTATTCATCAATTTAATCCCTGTTTATACTGTATTCAACAAACAAAAAGGAGAAAATATGAACAGTTTCGATAAACACGACCTCAGCGGTTTCGTTGGCAAACATCTGGTTTACACCTACGATAACGGCTGGAATTATGAGCTGTATGTCAAAAATGACCATACGCTGGATTACCGCATCCACAGCGGTATTGTCGGTAATCGTTGGGTGAAAGATCAGCGGGTATTTATCGCCCGTGTGGCACGCGAAGTGTATAAAATTTCATGGACTGAACCAACGGGTACGGATGTCAGCCTGATTATCAATCTGACCGATCGTATTTTCCATGGCACTATCTTTTTCCCACGCTGGGTAATCAATAACCCGGAAAAAACCGTCTGCTTCCAAAACGAGCATATTCCGCTGATGGAGTCCTACCGTGCCACAGGCCCGGCTTACCCCACGGAGGTGATTGACGAATTCGCCACCATTACATTAGTGCGCGCATGCGGTGAGAACGACGACACGGTGATCAACTGCGCCGCCAGCGAACTGCCAGAGAACTTTCCTGACAACCTGAAAGCCTAAGCCCTCAAACCGGCAATACCTCACCGACAGCGCGAATGACTGCCCTGTCGGTTTTTTATACGTGCTACGGCCATTCCTTTCCCTCTCACCACATGCTATTGCGGCGCATATCGCCTCTCTGTCTGCCAAAAATTACGTGTTGTATTCTCGGCGAAAGTTAACTGGAACGATATTTTAAAAAATGTGAAAATATATTACACCCGGTACGTCACCACCGTAGTACCGGGAATGGACGCCCTTTTACAGACGCATCGCAAATGGATGAAAAAATGGATATTTTACTCAGCCTGGTCAAGACACCATCAGTTATTATCGCCATCGTGGCATTCCTTGGTTTACTGTTTCAACGCGCTCCGCTTTCCCGCCTGATAACCGGCACTTTTCTGTCTTTCATCGGTTTTACCATGATAAAGATAGGCGGAGGCATTCTGATGAAAGTGCTCACAGCATTCAGCACACTGTTTTCTCATGCGTTTCATATTACGGGGGTAGTTCCCAGTAATGAGGCGATAATGGCCGCAACCCTCGACAAAGTGGGGGCTACCGCCGCGCTCATTTTGCTGTTTGCCATGCTGTTAAATATTCTGCTGGCGCGGTTCACCCGCTTAAAATACATTTACC
The DNA here is from genome assembly GCF_900095885.1 of Dickeya aquatica. Lineage (NCBI taxonomy): Bacteria > Pseudomonadati > Pseudomonadota > Gammaproteobacteria > Enterobacterales > Pectobacteriaceae > Dickeya > Dickeya aquatica. The sequence goes on along the minus strand of NZ_LT615367.1, from coordinate 2,192,630 downwards.
TGTCGCTGCATCTGGTGCTGTTTATGGCCTTCGCGTTTACCGCGGTACTGATGCCCTTTCACTTTACCCACACCACTATTGTGGCCGTCTCTTCACTGCTCATTGGTTTATACATGGCGGCATCGCCCTATATTCTGAGCCGCTTTAGCCGCCAAATCATCGGTTCAAATGAGTATGCCATCTCCCATGCGGCCATTTCATCGTATGTGCTGGGATCGTATCTGGGTAAATGGTTTGGCAATAAAGCGAATGACACCGAACAGCTGGCGCTCAGTCAGCGCATTGATTTTCTGCGCGAACCGAACGTCGCCACACTGTTAACCATGCTGGTATTGCTGCTGCTGTCTTGCCTGTTCGCAACGCGGCCACAAATCAGCGAAGCCATGGTGATGGTGTATGGCGCAGGTGCGGCGGATAAAAACGCGGTGATTTTCATTTTGGAGCAATCCGCCACCTTTGCCTGTGGGCTCTATTTAGCTAAAGCCGGCGTCAATTTATTCACTGCTGAAATAGTACCGGCATTCAAGGGGTTCGCTAACGTATTTGCCCCGGGCGCAGTGCCCGCTGTGGATGTCATGGTGCTGTTTACCAAAGCGCCTAACGCAACCTTGATAGGGTTTCTGGTGAGCTTTTGCGTGGAGCTGGTGTGCATTTTGCTGTTCCCGCTGGCTGGCCTGCCGATTATTGTGCCCGGTATTATGGCCAGTTTTATTACCGGCGGCGCGGCGGCCATTTTCGGTAATGCGACCGGGGGCGTCCGGGGTGCCATCATCGCCAGCAGCCTCAATGGCCTGCTCTTGTGTGTGCTGCCTGCCTTGACGCTGCCGCTGTTTTCCCACCTGGGCGCACAGGGCGTTACCTTTGCCGACCCTGACTTCACACTGCCCTCTCTTGTTCTGGACTGGCTCCTCCGGCTGTTCCAGTAACCCTGACTCGAGGGTAAAAACCGGCGGCATCTGCTGCCGGTTTGCTATTCAGACACTCGCCAGTCACACGGCAACTGCGCGTTGCCTGAAGCCCGGTTTAAAACGATGACCAGTTATCTTTATCTTGCCGATGAGTGATGGTGTGAGTCTGCGCTAGCGATGCAGGTCGGGCCGTGGATGCCACGCGATGCGATGCGGCGGCGGATCCGGCTTCATCCTGTTGGGATAAGCGGAAGACCGCCACCCGTTGCGAGAGCATCGCGGCCTCTTCCTCCAGAGCCTGTGCGGCTGCCGAGGACTGTTGCACCATCGCCGCATTCTGTTGCGTGGTGGTGTCCATCTCTGCCACGGCAGCACCAATCTGGCTAATCCCGCGGCTCTGCTCATCAGACGCGGAGGCGATTTCCCCCATGATATCGTGCACCCGTTTCACCGATGTCATCAGCTCATCCATCGCATTGCCCGCATCCGAGACAAATACAGTGCCGGTATTGACCCGGTTCGCTGACTCCGAAATCAGGCTCTCTATCTCTTTGGCCGCCTGGGCGCTGCGCTGTGCCAAATTACGGACTTCACCGGCAACGACCGCAAAGCCACGCCCCTGTTCACCGGCACGCGCCGCTTCAACGGCCGCGTTGAGCGCCAGAATATTGGTCTGAAAGGCAATGCCGTTAATGACGGTAGTAATGTCGGAAATCTTTTTCGAACTGCCAGAAATCTCTGTCATCGTCTGAATAACTTTATGAATAATCTCGCCACCGCGATCGGCATTGGCAGAGGCCTGCTCGGCAATGTGACGGGCATGACGGGCATTTTCCGCGTTGTTTTTCACCGTCGATGTCAGTTGCTCAATACTGGCAGCCGTTTGCACAATCGCCGAGGACTGTTGTTCTGTACGCGAGGAGAGATCATGATTGCCAGTTGCAATTTGTGAGGCTGCACTGGCCACGCTATAGACACTGTGGCGAATATCGGCAATCAACTGACGCAACCGGTCTGTCATCACCATCATCGCTTGCGTCAGTTGCCCCAATTCATCATGCCGCGCGACCTCCACTGTGGTGGTCAAGTCGCCCCCGGCAATCTGCTCTGCCAGTTTCAGATTGGCAATCAGCGGGCGGGTTATCTGGCGAGTGACCGACCAGGCAATCAGCAAGCCCAACACCATTGCCGCCAGGCCAAAAATAACGGTCTGCACCACGGCATCATTAATCACCACGTTGTTACGCGCGGCAATTTTATTGAGTACAACCGTGATATCACTAATGAGCTTATCGCCGGTTGCCCTGAGCGCCGAATCCGCACTCCTTAACTGTGTGATGCTGTCGTTATATTTCACACTGTTCTGGTTATAGCGCTCAATTCGGCTACCCAGTTCACTGATACGGCTGCGCTCTTGCAGCGGAAACTGCGCATTCAGGTCATCAAACGCTTTTTTCGCCGCCGCATACGCCTCTTGCATCGCCTTGAAGGCCGCTTCACTGTTTTCTTTCTGTAACTGGTGGGCGCTGTCAACCAGTTGCAGGTAACGTACGCTGGTTTGATGATACTGCCGTAATAGCGCCGGATCGCTTAGGGTGTCATAAAACGCCTCATCCAGCCCGTCCAGTGGCGCAAGCGCCGCTTGTTCACGCACGACCGCACTGACTGACTGCGCGCTGGTCTTAATGCGCTCTAACTGATTGGTATAGTCAGTAAAATCCTGAGTGACCTTGTCAAGATCTTGCTGATAATCAGCATCCCAGCCGAGTGCTTTGGCTTTGTCATTAAGCTGACGCGCTTGATCAAGGTACTTATTCAGGTTGGTCAGATTGTCATTACTGAGCGTATAGGTGAATTTTATCCGGGCTATCCGGGTGAGATCGATAAAATCCCCCATGTCGTTCATGATGTCACTTTTTATGTACAAATCCCGAATAGTAAAAAAGCGAACCGAACTGAATACGGATGCCAGCATCACCAGCAGCAGTACAATGCCAAATCCACCATACAGTTTGTGAGCTATCTTGAGATTTTTCACGTAATGTCCAAACACACTCATCCTTGCATCTCCAACAGGTGAAACAAACGGCAACACAACGAAGCCTACTGTTGGCTTATCGGATAGAAATGCGTTTCTTTTAGCAAAGCAAGGTGATCTGAATCACACATTAACCAATATTATGCTTAATTTAGATCATTGATGATTTTTTTCATTCAAATTAAGGCAAAAAAAACCGGCAAACAATGCCGGGAGTACGCGCCGCGGGACGACCACACCCCAACTGCGTGTGATGAGTCAGCGTCGGTTAGCCCTGTGGTCGTCAACGCGTAGTGGTCAATGCAATGTTATTTGCCTGCCAGCAGGCTTTTACCAATCGCCAGTACCATGTCAGCCTGACGCTGCTGGGCGGGTGCAAACTGCTTGTTATCCACCAGGGTGACCGGTTGAATCTCCACCACGCGACCTTTCACCACTGCGGCACACAGCGAATGCACCACCTGATCGTTTAGCAATGTGAGCAGGCAGCGAAACTTCGGCGAACCGTCCGCCACCAGCTCTTTTTTCTCCGGGCGAATACGCTGGCGTAACATCTCTTTTTCTGAACTGGCTATCACCGCATCCAGGTCACTGTCACTGCTGGCAACCGAGACTTTGTCGGTTGAAGAAGGCAACGTATAAATCGTCACCAGCGCCTTGCGCCGGGTCGCGGTATCCACATATTCGGCCTGAACCGAGTGCGCCTTGGCATCAGCTTCCACTCCACGGCGCTTTAAGCCATCGACTGCAGGGGGCAACGCATCTGCCAGTTGCTGAGAGGTATAACCGGCAATTAAATCCGGGTTCTGGTCTGCCAGCCCCGCCAGCGGCATTGCCAGCAACAAACCACATAACCCCCGTTTTATCATGCTATTAGCCATTTTTCTGTTCTCCTGATCCACGCATTATTCTGATGTTATTCCATCCCCTCTTAACACTATACCCTAAATCCCCCAAATGTCAGGGAAACGCCAAGCGTATGAATTTTAAGGTGCAATAATGCACACCCCCGGCTAATCCCCGGCGGTTTTTCCCCGATGACTTCGCGATAACGGCAAAGCTGTACAAAAATTAAAATTTGTATAACTTTGTACAATTGACTAAGGTTTAATCGGTAACACCACCGAAGGTACAACACGTTATGGCCACTTACAGTATCAGTGAATTTTCAGCCCGCTGCGGCGTTAACGCAGTCACATTGCGCGCCTGGCAGCGACGCTACGGACTGTTAAGCCCTAAACGTACCGAAGGCGGCCATCGCCTTTATGATGATGCCGACTTGCTGGAAGTGGGCGTTATTCTCTCGTGGATCAAAAGAGGCGTGCCGATAGGTCAGATTAAACGCCTGCTGGAGGGGCAGTCCGTCAATATGGGGCGCGGCAATACCGATTTGCAGGATATCTTGCTGGCGTCGTTACAGGCAGGAGAGCTGTCACGCCTGCGCAACCTGCTTTATGACGCCGGGCGCGAATACCCGCGAGAGTATCTGGTTGATCAGATACTGCGCCCGCTGCGTGCGCGGCTGACCAGCAGCCAGGAAACGATTCAGACACTTCACCACCTGCTTGACAGTGTCATTATCAGCTATAGCGCATTTTGCCTTGAAGGTGCACGCAAGCGTGCCGGTCAGGATACTATCATCGCAGGCTGGCAACTTCAGGACACCACCGAGATTTGGCTCGAGGCATTGCGCCGCACGCCCTCCTCGCTGCGCTGTAGCGTCATCCCCCAATCGCTGACCTGCCCCAGGCCAGAATTGGTATCCGGTTGCCATTGGCTGCTGGTCAATGCGCAACCCCTTTCCCCCGGCCAGCATCGTCAGCATCAACAGTGGCTTGACGATGGCCGGCATATTGAGCTTGTCATTCTGAGCCAGCGGGAGGCCGCATGACCACCACGCCCCATGCTCTGCAAAGGATTATCGGGTTTTATCGCCAGCTTGATATCTGCACGCCCGCACAACTGGCGGATTTCTATCATCAGGATGTGGTGTTGCACGACCCGCTAGGTGAACACCGCGGTCTGGTGCAACTTTGCGATTACTTTAATGGTTTAGTGAAACGCACCCGCTATTGCCACTTTGACGTACACCACATTCTCAGTGATGACCAGCACGCTACCTTATTGTGGCGAATGGACTATGCTCACCCTCGCTTGCGGCGCGGGGCTGCGCTGACGCTGCAAGGGTGCTCATGGCTGGAATTTAAGCACGAACGGGTGTGTTTTCAGCACGATTTCTACGACATGGGCGCATTGCTGTACGAACAGCTGCCGCTTCTCAGGCAGGGTATCCACTTTCTGAAAACGAGGCTCGCCCCATGAAACGCGTTCTGATTACCGGTGCCAGCTCCGGCATTGGCAAACAACTGGCGGGCGATTACGCTGACGACGGCTGGGAGGTCATAGCCTGTGGCCGTAACGCTCAGGCGCTGGCCACGCTCGACTCACCGGGGCGTCAAATTCACACCCGGGTTTTTGATGTCAGCCAGTTAGCGCAAACCCGCCATTATTTGGCCGAGACACCGTGCGATCTGGTGATCCTCAATGCCGGAACCTGCGAATACCTTGAGCACGGCCAGATAGAGGTCGATAAGATAACGCGCGTGTTCGCCACCAATCTGTTCGGGCCGGTCTATTGTCTCGAGACTCTGTTGCCCCAGCTACAGGCCGGTGCACGTATTGTTGTCATCGGCTCTCTCGCCGGGTTGGTCGCACTACCACGAGCGCAAGCCTATGGAGCTTCTAAAGCCGCACTGGCGTATTTCACCCAAAGCCTGCGCCTTGATCTGCACGTTCGCGGTATCGGCGTCACGCTGGTGATGCCAGGGTTTGTCGATACGCCGCTCACTCAACGCAACGACTTCCCGATGCCCATGCAAGTCAGCGTACAGGCCGCCTCACGCGCCATTCGCCGCGGTATCGCGGCCGGACGTGACGACATTCGCTTTCCTGCGGTGTTTGCCTGGTTGCTCGGTATGGTTGCCCGGCTACCACTATCACTACAACAACGTATTACACAACGACTGGTGAGACCATGAAGATAGCCATTATCGGCAGTGGTATTGCAGGGATGACCTGCGCCTGGAAACTGGCGGATCAACATCAGGTCACGCTATTTGAAGCTAACGACTATCTCGGCGGGCACACGGCGACGGTTGATGTCCCGCTCGACGGGCGTACCTACGCTATCGACACCGGCTTCATTGTCTATAACGACCGCACCTATCCGCGGTTTATCAGCCTGCTGAATGAACTCAATCTGCAAGGCCAAAAAACACAAATGAGCTTTTCCGTTCACAATCAGGCCAGTGGCCTTGAGTACAATGGACATACGCTCTCTTCACTGTTTGCCCAAAAACGCAACTGGTTCAACCCCCGATTCTGGCGCTTATTATCGGATATTTTGCGCTTTAACCGCTGCTGCAAACGCTACCTGACAAAACGCCCGGACAACGACCTGACATTAGGTGATTTGCTGGTGCATGAAAAATTTAACGATTATTTTGCCCGTCACTATATTTTACCCATGGGGGCCGCCATTTGGTCTGCATCTATGGCCGACATGCGCCGCTTCTCTCTGCGGCTGTTTCTGCGTTTTTTTAATCACCACGGTTTACTTGATATCACCCGTCGCCCGCAGTGGTATGTGATACCCGGCGGCTCACGCGAATACATCCGCCGAATGCAACAGCAGTTAAATAGCCGCATGACGTTTTTGTGCAGAACCCCTGTCGTGGGTGTGTGGCGCTCACCGGTCGCGGTGCGCGTGTTATCGGCTCGGGGCAGTGAGTTTTTTGACGAGGTCATCTTCGCATGTCATGCCGATCAGGCACTGTCCTTACTTAAGGATGCCACCCCAACCGAGCGGCACATTTTGAGCCATCTGCCTTATCAGGCAAACGAGGTGGTGTTGCACACCGACACAAGCTGGCTGCCGTGTCGGCGCAAAGCATGGGCGAGCTGGAATTACCGCCTTGCTGGCGCTAGCCTGGAAGAGGAACAAACTCACGCATGTGTGACCTATAACATGAACATCCTGCAAGGATTACCGGCATCGACTCCCCATACCTTTTGCGTCACCCTTAACCCGAGCAGACCAATCGATGAGCAACAGGTACTGCGCCGCTTTACCTATCATCACCCGGTATTTAGCCCTGAAAGCCTGATGGCGCAGCGGCGGCGGCGTGAAATCAGTGGCCGCCACCATACCTGGTACTGTGGTGCTTACTGGTATAACGGCTTTCATGAGGATGGGGTTCGCAGCGCGCTGGATGTCGTCACCACGCTGAACAAACGACTTACCGGCGGCACGGAGGTGGCATGAACAGCGCGCTCTACACCGGCTGGTTACGCCATCGCCGCTTTTCGCCCAAAGCCCATGACTTTACCTATCCAATTTTCATGCTACTGCTCGACCTTGACGAGCTGGCACTCTTGAAAACGGTAGGGATTGCCTCACGCCGCGCCGCATTGGCTTCTTTCCAGCCGGATGATTATCTGGACGGTGGTGATCTCCGGCAGGCAGCACTGCGGCGCTTAACGGCACTGACCGGCGAAACGCTGCACGGTAAAGTCTATTTACTCTGTCAGTTACGCTATTGCGGATTCCATTTCAACCCGGTCAATTTTTACTACTGCCATGATGAGGCAGGCCAGCTCCGCTGGTTGCTGGCCGAGGTACGCAACACACCGTGGAATGAACGCCATGTGTATGCCATCCCCGCAGACCACCCCGAACCCCAGGCCAAATGTTTTCACGTCTCACCGTTTAACCCGCTGGAGATGGATTACCACTGGCAGTTTACCGCGCCGGGTGCCTCGCTCAGGGTTCACATTGAAAATCATCACCGTATCAAGTCATCGTTGGCCAGCGACGGCACTGCCGCATCGCCCCTGACAACCGCCCGGCCGGATCACGCAAAAGTGCTGGATGCCACATTACAATTGCGGCGCGTCATGCTGACACGCCGCTCACTCTACCAGCACATACGCCGTCTGCCGATGATGACGCTGAAAACCGCGCTGGCCATTTACTGGCAGGCGCTGCGCCTGTGGCTCAAGAAGGTTCCTGTTTACGCGCATCCATCTTCCAAGAGAAAACACCATGAATAACCCGGCTTACCCACTCAAACAGCGACGCCAGCGCACAGTATCGCCTGCCCGTCGCATCATGTTTCGCCTGCTCAGCCAGCTCAGGGATGTCTACCTGCAACTTGATGACGCCGATGGAACTCAGCATGCATTTGGTCATCCTCATGCCACCTTGCAGGCCCAGGTTACGGTGCATAACCCGGTCTTTTATCGTCAATGCCTGCTCGGCGGCGGAATAGGTGCGGCAGAAAGCTATCTCGATGGAGCCTGGAGCACCCCAGACCTGACCGCAACGCTGTTGGCACTGGCTAGAAACAGCGCGGTTATCGCGGCACTGGAATCCCGTTTCTCGCTGCTGTTATTGCCCTTTCAGCAAGTTCGGCATCTTTTGCACCGGAACACCCGTCATCAGGCCCGCCGCAATATCGCCGCACACTACGACCTGGGTAATGCGTTTTATCAACGTTTTCTCGACCCAAGCATGCTCTACTCCAGCGCACTGTATAGCGACCCAAATGCGACGCTTGAGCAGGCGCAGCAGGCAAAACTGCGCCGGTTGTGCGAGCAGTTACAACTCAACGAACATGACCATCTGCTCGAAATTGGCAGCGGCTGGGGCGAAATGGCACTCTTTGCCGCCCGCGAATATGGCTGTCGTGTCACGACCACAACCGTGTCAAACGCACAGTATGAGTATACCTGCGAGCGTGTGCGGCAGGCAGGGCTTGATGACCGCATCACCGTATTGTGTCAGGATTACCGCGACCTGAGCGGGCAGTACGACAAAATCGTCTCGATTGAAATGATTGAAGCTGTCGGCAAGGCTTTTTTACCGGTCTTTTTTCAGCACTGCCAGCAGCGGCTCAAGCCCGGAGGCCGCCTCGCGCTACAGGCTATCACTATCAGCGATCAGCGCTATGCGCGCTACAGCCGGCGCGTGGACTTCATTCAGCGCTACATTTTCCCCGGTGGTTTTCTGCCCTCAATCACCGTATTAAACAACACCATGACCCGCCATACCCGCCTGGTAACGCGCAATTTGCATGATATGGGGCTGGACTATGCCCGCACCCTGCATGAATGGCGCACGCGTTTTCTACAGCATTGGGCCGAGATAGCGCCGCTGGGCTTTGATGAACGTTTTAGGCGCTTATGGCTATTCTACCTGTGCTATTGCGAAGCCGGCTTTATGGCCCGCACCATCAGCACGGTACAGATAACCGCCGAGTGCCCGTGAATGCGCATTAAACGTGACATTGTCACCTAAACCATTTGGCATGCTGCGCTTAACAGGCATCTCAGTCACAGTGTGATGCCTGACAGAGCCAGACAAGTATGCCGTTTTGACTTTACATCTCTTAAATAATGTCTAAGTGTAATTAGTTGTTTCACCCCGCCCCTTTCAGCCCGTATAACCCTGTGATCCTGTACACGAAAATGAATTTACTGACTGATATCACGCTTCCCGGTGATCGTGATCACCTTACGGTGGCATGGCTTCTCGTAGGATGAAGAAACATATCTCATTAATTAATTTAACCATAGGATGTGGAGATATCATGTCATCTTTTCTGAGCCGTCTCTCAATTCCGGGTTTAAAGAAATCGCGCCCCGCTCGCGGCGTCTATCGGTGTGATGCTTTGCCTTCTTCGCTGTCACAACTGGGATTACCGTCCGCCCCTGGGCTACTGATGGTGTTCGTTCCCCCTCATGCCGACTTCGCCGCGGTCAATCGAGCCTGGCAACGTTTCTCCGCCCCTTATCGCAGTGTGATTACCTTGTCATCGACCGGTGCGCTTTGCAGCCAGCGCGGTCAATCCACCTACTGTGACATGGAAGGCCCGCAAGGAAGCTGGTTGTGGTTGCCACAGTCGCTGATTGCACGCCATGAAGTGCACATGGTTGACCTGCACATGCATGACAAACCCAACGCTCGCGTCAGAATTGATGCCATTCGCCGTGAGCTGGAGCGAATGAACGTCAGTATGCCGCTGTCATCCGAGAACACTTTTGCGCTGATTTATTGTGATGGCCTGGCGGCTTCGGAGGGGTTTTTAATGCAGGCCTGGTACGCCTGTCGGCGCTTTCCCTGTCTGGCGATTGGGGGTGCCGCCGGTGGGAAGCTGGACTTCAGCGGCACCTATATCAGTGCCGACAACAACGTGCTACAGGGAAAAGCAGTCATCGTGTTTTGCCAAATGGCTCCGGGCAAATCCTTTGCGCCATTCAAGAGCCAGAATTTCGCCCCCACCAAACAGAGCTGGCTGGTTGCAGAGGCCGACCCTGTCGCCCGTACGGTAAAATCGGTTTTTGACGCCCACGGCAACGAGCAACCGCTAATTGAGGCGATTGCCGCCTGCCTGCGATGCTCTCCAGAGCAAATCAGCCAGCATCTGGTCGGCAAAACCTTCGCCGTCAAAGTCAATGACGAATACTTTGTGCGCTCGGTGGCCGCTATCAAGCAAGACAGAATCGCGTTTTTCTGCGATCTTGAATTTGGCGATCGGTTATACCTGATGGAATCGACCGATTTCATCGCCACCACAGAGCGCGACTGGCAGCAATTTGTCTCACAGCACGGCAAGCCGGAACTGGTCTTACTCAATGACTGCGTACTGCGCCGTGCGGGCAATACTCGCCTGAACGAAGCGCAATTCTTCGCGCAGATCCCGGCAGCAGGCTTCTCAAGCTTTGGCGAAATTCTTGGCGTTCCTATCAATCAAACGCTCTCTGCGCTGGCTTTTTTTAGCCATGATGTCAAGGCCATGTCTCATTTCCCGGTGGATTACGCCGCCTACGCGGGCCATTATGCCCAACGCGCGTTGCGTCGCTGGGAAGCCTTGCACGATATTCAGTCAACGGTGGTCAAGCAGGTTGTGGAATATGAGCAGGCCCTGGCTCCGCTTCTGACAGCCATGCCTCAACTGGAGCAGGCAACCTTGCGGCAAAGTGACACACTTGATGTGGCGCAAACCAGCATCCGGGCAATCAGTGACTCGGCAGCCAAAACCCAGGAAGCTCAGGGGCGGCTTGAAACTGGCCTGAACGATCTGGAGCGTATCTCGATTGGCATCACGCATATCACCAGCGGTATCAATGCCATTGCAGATAAAACCAACCTGCTGGCACTCAACGCCGCCGTTGAAGCTGCACGCGCGGGTGAAGCGGGCCGGGGGTTTGCTGTCGTGGCCGAAGAAGTGCGCAAGCTCGCCAGTTCCTCAAAAGAGCAGGTTGATGCCACCACCCACAGCATTCGGGAGGCTGTCGATACCATTGCGCATATTCGCTCAATTGCACAGCAAACCGTCACCACCACTCAGCAAATGGCGGAAAAAAGTATCTCGGCGGCGAACCAAATCGCCAGCATGAGTGCCGAAACCGACCGCGATCGCGCCAATATGACGGCAAATCTCACTAACCTCAAAGATCTTGCTAAAGGTATGGATGCCATGCAGGACGCCGTAAACCAGCTCACGGTACTGCAAAAACTGACCTCATCCTGATGGCCCTCCCCCGGCAGTAAGGCGCAAAAATGCGCCTTACTGCTTCTGCACGACAAAATTCATACCGTTTTCATGTGACAGCCAATACGCTTCGGGCGACAATGCCCGACCGTGTTGAGACGCATTTGCCATGCGTGCCCTACGGTTTTGAACCCAGGCGCAACGCCCTCTGATAAAACCGGCATACCGGACAGGATGTGAAAACATGCAGATATTTTTATTCGATACACTGCCTACCCCTATTGGTGAGTTATTACTGATTACCGATGAGCGTTATCATCTTCGGGCGGTTGAGTGGCGTGAATATGAAGAAGATTTATTTCTCTCGCTGAATAGACGTTACCACGACGATCCTTTTACGTTGAAAACCTGTAGTAATCCGGGTGGTCTGAGTGACAAACTGCGGGCCTATTTTGAGGGGGATTTACACATTATTGATAATCTCCCCGTCGCCGCCAGAGGTACCGATTTTCAACAACGCGTCTGGCAGGCTCTGCGAACATTACCCTGTGGCACCACCACAACCTATGGTGAACTGGCTCATCGCCTTGGTAAGCCTACCGCATCACGGGCTATCGGGATGGCTAATGGAGCCAATCCGGTCAGCATCGTGGTGCCTTGTCATCGAGTGATTGGCGCAGGGGGTGCCCTGACCGGTTATGCCGGTGGCATTGAACGCAAAAAATGGTTGTTGCGCCATGAAGGGTATTCAGCCTGACGACATTTATTCACTAACCGTGATTACGCTTTAGTGGCTATTTTCTTCTTGAAACATAATACCCATCGACGGGTTGCAACGACGTGAGGAAAAACATCAGGCGACTTAATCGCATGGAAAAAATATTAATAAGCTCACTATTTAATAGTCAGTTCTAAAGATAGCGGATCTTATCAGACCCAATAAAAGCTGTTAAAATTGACCGACATCAATTATCGCCTGAGTAAAGTCTATGATTCCTGAAAAGCGAATAATCCGACGCATTCAGTCTGGCGGTTGCGCCATTCATTGTCAGGATTGCAGCATCAGCCAGCTCTGTATTCCTTTCACACTTAATGAGCATGAGCTTGATCAGCTCGACAATATCATTGAAAGGAAAAAACCTATCCAGAAAGGGCAGGCGTTGTTCAAGGCGGGGGATGAGCTGAAATCACTGTACGCCATCCGCTCAGGCACCATCAAAAGTTACACCATCACCGAGCAGGGTGATGAGCAGATAACCGGTTTCCATCTGGCAGGCGATTTGGTCGGGTTTGATGCCATCGGTGGTGCACAGCATCCCAGTTTCGCCCAGGCGCTCGAAACCTCTATGGTGTGTGAAATCCCGTTTGAAACGCTCGACGACCTCTCTGGCAAAATGCCCAATCTGCGCCAGCAAATGATGCGACTGATGAGCGGAGAGATCCGTGGCGATCAGGATATGATCCTGCTGCTGTCGAAGAAAAATGCCGAAGAGCGTCTGGCGGCGTTTATCTACAATTTGTCTCGCCGGTTTGCGCAGCGCGGTTTCTCTCCGCGCGAATTCCGCCTCACCATGACCCGTGGCGACATAGGCAACTATCTCGGCCTCACGGTGGAAACCATCAGCCGCCTGTTAGGGCGCTTTCAAAAAAGTGGCATGCTGGCGGTAAAAGGCAAATATATTACCATTGAGAATACGGATGCTCTGGCCGAACTGGCAGGTTCATCACGCACCAAAGTGTAATACCTCCACACACTTTTACTTTCCCCGCCGGATCAATGATTACGCTAAATTGTTGTTCCGGCACTCATCACCTGTTGTTCAAAGCGATTTCCATGCGTTACTCTTAACGGGCAGGCTGCGGACTGACAGCCAACAGGAGGCGCTATGGCGAAGTATCAGAATTTACTGGTCGCTATTGACCCAAATCAGGACGACCAACCCGCACTACGGCGGGCGGTTTATCTGGTTCAGCGGCTGGGAGGCAGAATCAAGGCGTTTCTGCCTATCTACGACTTTTCCTATGAAATGACCACCCTGCTCTCTCCCGATGAAAGAACCGAGATGAGGCAACGCGTTATTGCCCAACGAACCGAATGGATTACGGAACAGTGCAAGTATTACCTTGATGCAGGTGTTGCCATTGAAATCAAAGTGGTCTGGCACAACAAACCTTATGAAGCCATTATTCAGGAAGTCGTTGCCGGTCAGCACGATTTGTTGCTCAAGATGGCACATCAGCACGACAGGCTGGAAGCGGTTATCTTCACCCCGACCGACTGGCAATTACTGCGCAAGTGCCCCTGCCCGGTTTGGATGGTCAAAGACCAGCCCTGGCCGCAAAATGGCCGTGCGCTGGTCGCCGTTAATCTGGCCAGTGAAGACCCGTACCACGACCCACTCAACATTAAGCTGGTGTCAGAAACACTGGCGCTGGCACGTCAGGTTGACCAAACCGAAGTACATCTGGTTGGGGCCTATCCTGTCACGCCAATTAATATCGCCATTGAATTGCCCGATTTTGACCCCGGTGTCTATAACGGTGCCATTCGGGGCCAGCACCTGCTGGCGATGAAATCACTGCGACAGAAATTTGGCCTGGATGAACGGCTGACCCATGTGGAAAAAGGCCTGCCAGAGGATGTTATCCCCGATCTGGCAGAACATCTGCAAGCGGGTGTGGTGGTGCTAGGTTCGCTGGGGCGTACCGGTTTGTCCGCTGCCTTCATTGGTAATACCGTTGAACATGTTATCGACCACCTGAAGTGCGATTTGCTGGCAATTAAGCCCGATGATTTTGTTGCCTCGCTAACGCTACAGAGCGAAGCCGATACGAAAGCGGATGATGCCTGAGTGTACCTTATACACCACCGTCAATAATACGGGGGCCAAAAGGCCCCCGTTGATTTATTGCGTCTTATCGTTATGCCGTCCAGCCGCGGTTACAGCGCTTTCAGGATTGCCTCAACACTTTCTTTGGCATCGCCAAACAGCATCTGAGTATTCTCTTTAAAGAACAAGGGGTTCTGTACACCAGCATAACCGGTATTCATCGAACGCTTAAAGACTATCACGTTCTGCGCTTTCCACACTTCCAATACCGGCATTCCGGCAATCGGGCTATGCGGGTCTTCCTGCGCAGCCGGGTTAACCGTGTCATTCGCGCCAATCACCAGCACCGTATCGGTATCAGAAAAATCATCATTGATTTCATCCATTTCCAGCACCACGTCATACGGCACTTTGGCTTCTGCCAGCAACACGTTCATGTGCCCCGGCAAACGCCCCGCCACCGGATGAATACCAAAGCGGACGTTGATCCCGCGCGCGCGCAGCTTGGCGGTAATGTCATGCACCGGATACTGCGCCTGAGCAACCGCCATACCGTACCCCGGAGTGATGATAACCGAGCTTGAATTTTTCAGCAGTTCAGCCACTTCTTCAGCCGAGGTTTCACGGTGCTCGCCCACTTCCTCATCTGCTCCCGACGATGAACCGTCAGTGCCAAACCCACCGGCAATTACACTGATAAACGAACGGTTCATCGCTTTACACATAATGTAAGAGAGGATTGCCCCCGATGACCCGACCAGTGCACCGGTAACAATCAACAGATCGTTACTCAGCATAAAGCCTGCGGCAGCAGCGGCCCAGCCAGAATAGGAGTTGAGCATCGAAACCACAACCGGCATATCGGCTCCGCCAATTGATGCGACCAGATGCCAGCCAAAGGCCAGAGCAATCAGCGTCATCAGCAGCAGTGCAAACACCTGCATCCCGGCGCTGTGGGCTTTGACAAACACCAGCAGTAGCAGAAATGACAGCACTAATGCAGCCAGATTCATCTTGTGACGATTAGGTAACATCAGCGGTTTGGATGACATCACGCCACGCAGCTTACCAAATGCGACTATCGAGCCTGTGAACGTCACCGCACCGATAAAAATGCCCAGAAACACTTCGGTCAGGTGAATGTTTTCCATCACCCGATCGGTTATCTCACCCTCGCCAATAAAGCTATTAAACCCAACTAAAACAGCCGCAAACCCGACAAAACTGTGCAGGATTGCCACCAGTTCTGGCATTTCGGTCATTTCAACTTTACGCGCCAGGTGGATGCCGATGGCCCCACCAATGACCATCGCAGCGATAATCCAGCCTACGTTACCGGCATTCGGCCCGAGGATGGTGGCTAATAGCGCAATCGCCATCCCGCTGATACCGAAAATGTTCCCCTGACGTGAGGTTTCATGTTTGGATAAGCCAGCCAGGCTGAAAATAAATAAAATTGCGGCAACAATATACGCTGCCGTCACTAATCCTCCAGACATCAGCTACCCCTTAATTTTTGCGGAACATTTTCAGCATGCGCTGAGTGACGGTGAATCCGCCGAAAATATTAATACTGGCAATCAACACGGCAATGAACGAGAAAAATGACACCCATCCGCCATGCCCAATCTGCAACAACGCCCCTACAACGATAATGCCGGAAATCGCATTGGTAACAGACATCAAGGGGGTATGTAGCGCATGACTCACGTTCCACACCACGTAATACCCCACCACGCATGACAACGCAAAAACAGTGAAGTGTGACAGGAACTCTTTCGGTGCCACATTCGCCAGCCAGCCAAACAGCACAATCGCAAGTGCGATAAAAATAACCTTCCGCCACGGCGATACCGGCTGACTTTCCGGTTTTGCCACACTGGCGGCCGGTTTAGCCTGCTGAGGCTGGGCTGATACCTGAATGGGCGGCGCAGGCCAGGTAATGTCACCATCACGAATAACGGTAACGCCACGAATCACCGTATCGTCAAAATCGATATTGATCTGGCCATCCTTCTCTTTGCACAGTAATTTCAGCAAGTTAACCAGGTTGGTCCCATAAAGCTGTGACGATTGGGTCGGCAGGCGGCTGGGTAAATCGGTATAACCGATAATTTTCACACCATTGTCTGTGACCGTAACCTGGTCTGCCACCGTCAGCTCACAGTTACCACCGGTTTGCGCGGCCAGGTCAACAATCACACTGCCAGGCTTCATGCTGCGTACCATCTCAGCGGTAATCAGCTTCGGTGCTGGTTTTCCGGGGATGAGTGCCGTAGTAACAATAATGTCAACATCTTTGGCCTGTGCAGCAAACAGTGCCATTTCTGCCTTGATAAAGGCTTCTGACATCACTTTGGCGTAGCCATCTCCGCTGCCCGCTTCTTCCTCGAACGCCAGCTCAAGGAACTCTGCGCCCATGCTCTTCACCTGCTCTTTAACTTCCGGGCGGGTGTCAAACGCGCGCACGATAGCCCCGAGGCTACCTGCGGCACCAATGGCTGCAAGACCTGCAACACCGGCCCCGATAATCAGTACTTTAGCAGGCGGCACTTTCCCGGCAGCCGTTATCTGACCGGTAAAGAAACGGCCAAACTCATGAGCCGCTTCAACAATCGCCCGATATCCGGCGATATTCGCCATTGAACTCAAGGCATCCATCGATTGTGCGCGGGAAATACGTGGTACTGCATCCATGGCCAACACCGTAACCTGCCTTGCCGCCAGAGCATCGAGCAATGTCGGATTCTGGGCAGGCCAGATAAAGCTGATAACGGTGCTGCCCGCTCGGGTCAGCGCCACTTCATCATCCAGCGGCGCATTGACTTTGAGCACAATATCACTCTGCCAGACCGCCGAGGTATCGAGAATGGTCGCCCCCGCCTGTTCATAGGCAGCGTCGTCAAAACTGGCTAGTTTGCCAGCGCCACTTTCAATGCCGACCTCGAATCCCAGTTTCAGCAGCTGCTCCACCGTTTTTGGCGTGGCTGCGACACGGGCTTCATTGGCCAACCTCTCTCTTGGTACACCAATACGCATTATGAATCCCTTTTCGTTGTCACGAAGGTTTTATATTTGAACTATATCAATCACTTGAAAGAACTTACCGCGTTATCCAGCACCCATGGCAACCGTAGCAAGTTCATTTATAACCTACTTAAAATGGAATTAATGATCCACTGTTAAAACCATTAAGTTCTAAAAGCAGCGTGATGACCGTTCCTCATAGCAATTTTTGGTTAAAAATTGCCGCTAAAGTTATTTTTTTTAGCATTATTGCCACCACAATATTTCGGCGTACTTCACAAAAAGTCAGTGTTAATGCTTTGTTAAAGTCAGTGATCTTGATAAATATCGTTTATGAAATGAATTTCAGTATTAATGGTTATTATCTTCACTTTTCTTTTCCCGTTGCCAGCTTGCCCTCGCCTTACAGGATTTAACTTAAAATGCAGAGGCATAACACCAGTTTCCATGCCATAATCAGCGGCTACTACAGAAAACGGCTTGGTACGTATTTACCCGAACTGCGTCAGGTGAAAGGATTTTTTATGAAGCTGAAGACCCGCGTTGTTGCCTCCACTCTTTTATCAATAGTCGCGTTTTCATCGCAGGCTGCACAGGAATTGACGCCTGAAAAAGCGCAGTCTCTACAGCCTTTTGAGCGTATGACTTTTTTAGGCCGCTATGACGCGATTTATGAAGCGGCTGCCGATGCCTCTAAAAAAGCCGATGCGCGTGGTGCCGCGGCGTTTTACATCCAGAGCACCTCGGAAGTGAATGGTGGTCGCTGGCAAGTCACGGTCGATCTCTACAAAAAAGATGCGCCAGCGGCAGTGAAAGACACGTCATACCGTAGATTCAGCGGCGTTAAAGAGCTGCCCAAAGACGAAGCGGTGCGGCTGGAGCCATATGACACCGTAACCGTGACCGGCTCTTTTGGTAATCAGCCCGAAGTCAATGAAGCGATTGGTAAAGCGGCAAAAGCAAAAGCAGCAGATGCGTTTTTTATCGCCCGCCAGGTGGACATCAACTCCAGCGGTGCCACGCAATCTATTACTGCGTTTGTGTACAAGAAAGACGCTCCCAAGCGTCAGGTGCAAAGCCCGGATGCCATCCCGGCTAACTCAGAAGCCGGTAAAGCAGCGCTGGCCGCTGGCGGAGAGGCTGCTGCAAAAGTGGAAATTCCAGGGATAGCCACCTCTTCAAGCCTGAGTGATAAAGTGGGGAATTTCTTCCAGACCCAGTCCTCCACTGTTGGCTCACGTTACACTGTCACGATGGCCGACGGCACCACTATTCAGGAGCTGAATAACGCGACCGCTGCACAAATGGCACCGTTTGACGCCATTACGTTGCGTGGCAGCTTTAACAGCCCGACCGATATTTCAGAAGCCGTTGCTAAACAGGCTTACAAGAAAGGGGCCAAGTTCTACCACATTACCAGAGAGTGGCAGGAAAAAGGCGACCACTACACCATTGGTGCAGATTTATACAAGTAATACCCGCAACCCGCGTGATTGCAATGAGTACAAAAAAACCGCCATTAACCGGCGGTTTTTTTATTCATCCCCCTCAGTCACTGTACTGAGTGATAAGGGGTACTATCATCAACAACGGGTATCGAGCTCGGGAAAGCTTTTCACCAGTTCATCAATCGCTTTCATCTGCACCAGGAAAGGTTCCAGCTTATCAAGCGGCAGTGCAGAAGGGCCATCGCATTTGGCACTGTTCGGCTCTGGATGCGCTTCAATAAACAAACCCGCTATCCCTACCGCCATACCAGCACGGGCTAATTCTGCAACCTGTGCACGACGACCACCGGATGCGGCACCAAACGGATCGCGGCATTGCAGGGCATGCGTGACGTCAAAAATGACCGGCGCACCCTGTGACACCTGTTTCATGACGTTAAAACCGAGCATATCGACAACCAGATTGTCATAGCCAAAGTTACTGCCGCGATCGCATAAAATTGACCTGCTCGTTGCCCCTTCGCGGAATTTGTCCACGATATTGCCAACCTGGCCCGGGCTGATGAACTGCGGTTTTTTGATATTGATGACAGCCCCTGTCTTCGCCATGGCTTCAACCAGATCGGTCTGGCGGGCAAGGAACGCGGGTAGCTGAATCACATCCACCACTTCAGACACCGGCTGAGCCTGCTGCGGCTCATGCACATCGGTAATGATCTTGACGCCAAACGTCTGTTTTAGCTCCTGAAAAATCTTCATCCCCTCTTCCAGCCCCGGCCCACGGTAGGAGTGGATAGACGAACGGTTGGCTTTGTCGAAGGAGGCTTTGAAAACATAAGGGATGCCCAATTTTTGTGTCACAGTGACATAATGCTCGCAAATTCGCATCGCCAGTTCGCGAGACTCAAGCACATTCATGCCACCAAACAACACAAACGGCAGATGGTTGGCAACCGGGATATCCCCGATGTTAACCACTTTATTGCTCATAAATTTACCTTATTGTCGGATAAATCAGATGACTGGGTCACGCGCCCCAATCTCATGCCGCACCATCCATCTAGTGCAGCACAATCTGTTTTTGCTCAATGGAGTGGATCTGAACCTTAATCATTTCACTGACCGGGTCTTCCGGGCACTGTTCAACGAAGTAGCTCAAATCAGAGAGTGCGATATGATCGCAATCCAGTTGCGCATAAATCAAACCACGATCGCGGATTTCATACGGATCTTCCGGGTCAAACTGCAATATGGCTTCGCAGGCCCGGAGCGCCAGCTCCATCTGTTTTTCTTCCATCAACGCAATTTTAAGCGTGTCGAGCAGCTTGCGGACTATCATCACGTTTTCGGCTTCATCCAGGTCACTGTCCATCAGCCTTGCCGATAAACCGAGATTCCCCTTCAGCCAGACTTCCAGCACATGCTCACTGAGGGTATCGCCGTTGAGCGGGTTAATCAGCCACATCTCATCATCGAGCCAGTCGGCGCGCAAGATCAACTGAGTCGGGAAAATCACGGGCATTAATGGCAGCTCAAGTTGATGAGCGATATGCAAAAAGATGATCCCGAGCGAAACCGGCATTCCCTGACGTGTCGCCAGCACTTTATCCAGCCATAACACATCAGACAACCGATAGACACCGTTGGCCCCGCCAAATCCCCAGGTACGGAAAAACAGTTCAATCAGCTGTTCCAGTTGCTGATCCTGGTGCAGATCGCTCGAAATGCTCGCTCGCGCTTCATCAACTAATCGTTGCAGATGCTGTTTGACATCCTGGGTGGCAAAATCACGGCGTATTGACTGGGAAACCAGCATCACCCCTTCACTTAGCGGTGACTGGTTAAATTCAAAATCGGCAATAGAACTCATAGTGATTCCATCAGCAAAAATAACATCGGCAGCGAGCCTGAATACGTGCCAGTCTGCCTGCACTCATCTGCGTATGCGGTCTGTCAGGCGAGTCAGATAATAATGCCAAACCCGCGCGTCGTCAGCAGTCACATTAATCCAGACGAAGGATAAATAGCGCTAATCATGGCTAACGTGATCCGGCGCAAGACGCTGAGGCCATTGTCCCAGTGTCACCCGCTCATTGCCACCATAATCACGCTGGGTTTGAATGGCCTCAAATCCGGCGAGTTGCAACAGTTCGCGCACGGCTGCCCCCTGCTGCCAGCCGTGCTCCAGCAGCAGCCAGCCTGCGGGTAACAGAAACGTACCTGCCTGTTGCGTAATCGTACGCAAATCGGCCAATCCCTGATCGTCGGCAATCAAGGCACTGGACGGCTCAAATCGCACATCGCCACAGGATAAATGCGGGTCACGTTCATCGATATAGGGGGGGTTGCTGACAATCAGTGAGAATTGCTGACCACGTAATGCGCAGAACCAGTCGCTGGGCAAAAACCGGGCATTGCGGATATTCAACCGCTCAGCATTATGCTGCGCCAGTGCCACTGCATCAGGCTGAAAATCAACCCCCGTCAGTTGGCAGTCCGGGCGTTCGTGCGCAATCGCCAGCGCAATAGCTCCGGTACCCGTCCCTAAATCCAGCACGTTTGCGGCATACGCAGGCAGGCGCAACAACGCCTGTTCCACCAGACACTCGGTGTCTGGCCGCGGGATAAGCGTTACCGGTGACACCGCCAGCGGCAGTGACCAAAACTCTCTTATACCGGTCAGATACGCAATCGGTTCCCCGTTGATACGGCGGGATAGCAGGATCTCGGCTTGCTGCAATTCGCTCACACCGAGTGGCGTTTCACCAAACGCCAGCAAGAAGGTACGGCTCTTGCCCGTTACCTGGCCCAGTAAAATTTCCGCATCACGCTTTGGGCTGTCACTGCCTTGCAAACGGCTCACCGCCTGTTGCAGCCACTCCTGATAACTCATTGATCCTGCTCGGCCAGAGCCGCCAGCTGATCGGCCTGATACTCCTGCACAATCGGCTGAATCAGCATATCCAACTTACCTTCAATCGCTTCATCCAGCCGGTAGAGCGTTAGGTTAATGCGGTGATCGGTCACTCGGCCCTGGGGAAAATTGTAGGTACGAATACGGTCAGAACGATCGCCACTGCCTAACAGATTGCGTCGGGTTGAAGCCTCTTCCTGATGGCGTTTTTGCATTTCAGCCGCACGGATACGGGCCGCCAATACCGACAATGCTTTCGCCTTGTTTTTGTGCTGGGAACGTTCATCCTGACACTCCACCACAATGCCGGTCGGCAAATGGGTAATACGGATGGCCGAATCCGTGGTGTTAACATGCTGACCACCCGCCCCAGACGAGCGGAAAGTATCGATTTTCAGATCGCCGGGGTTGATATCCGGTAATTCAGCCTCTGGCACTTCCGGCATCACCGCAACCGTACATGCTGAGGTGTGAATGCGCCCCTGAGATTCCGTGGCAGGCACACGCTGCACCCGATGACCACCTGACTCAAACTTAAGCTGGCCATAGGCTCCGTCACCCACGACCTTGGCAATCATCTCTTTGTAACCACCGTGCTCACCGTCACTGGCGCTCATGACCTCAATTTTCCAGCGGCGGGACTCAGCGTAACGGCTGTACATACGAAATAAATCACCCGCAAACAGCGCTGCTTCATCACCACCGGTACCGGCACGAATTTCAAGGAAGCACCCACGCTCATCGTCCGGGTCTTTTGGTAACAGCAGAACCTGTAACTGTTGTTCCAGCTCATCACTGGCGGCTCTGGCGGCTTTTAGCTCTTCTTGCGCCATGTCGCGCATTTCAGGGTCATCCAGCATCAGCGTAGCAGTTTCAAGATCGTCTTGAGTCTGCTGCCAGCGCCGAAAGCACTGGGTAATATCAGTCAGTTGCGCATACTCGCGAGATAGCGCCCGAAAGCGGTCCATATCAGCAATAACACTGGGCTCTCCCAGTAACGCCTGTACCTCTTCATGGCGCTCTTGTAACGCTTCCAGTTTAGCAACAATAGAAGGCTTCATGCGGGCAGTTCAATCCTGTAGTGAATCATTAAGGGGGAAGAAGGATGCTAGTTCAGGCCGAGGCTGTCACGTAAAATCTGCAAACGTTCCAGATCGCCGTCACGCGCGGCTTGCTGTAGCGCGCGGGTGGGTGAGTGAATCAGTCGATTCGTCAGTCGATGAGTCAGTTCCTGCACAATGGCCTCAACATCGCCACCGTTACGTATTGCCGCCACCGCTTTGGCCGTCATCTCCTCGCGCAGGCTGTCAGCCTGGTCACGATAATCACGAATAGTATCGACCACCGACTGGGCCCGCAGCCACGCCATAAATTCCGAGCACTCTTGCTCAACAATCGATTCCGCCTGCACGGCAGCCGCTTTTCGCTGAGCCAGGTTATGCGCAATAATCGCCTGTAGATCGTCAACACTGTAGAGATAAATATTCGGCAAACGCCCGACTTCAGGTTCAATATCACGCGGCACGGCGATATCAACCATCAGCATAGGCTGGTTGCGCCGGGCCTTCATGGTACGTTCCATCATCCCTTTACCGATGATAGGCAAGGTACTGGCGGTAGAACTGATGACAATATCTGCCTGCGGCAGGCTGGCATCCAGTTCAGCCAGCGTAATGACTTCCGCCCCTACCTCATCTGCCAGCGCCTGGGCTCGCTCACGGGTACGGTTGGCTATCACCATGCGTTTCACGCGATGTTCTCGCAAGTGGCGAGACACCAGCTCAATGGTCTCTCCGGCACCAACCAGCAACACACTCACATCGGACAAGGATTCAAAAATCTGGCGCGCCAGCGTACAGGCGGCAAAGGCCACCGACACTGCGCTGGCTCCGATATCCGTTTCAGTGCGTACCCGTTTGGCTACGGTGAACGATTTTTGGAACAACCGTTCCAGATCGCCAGACAGCGAACGCTCACGCTGCGAATCGGCAAACGCTTTTTTTACCTGACCCAGAATTTGAGGCTCACCCAGAACCAGCGAATCCAGACCGCTGGCAACGCGCATCAGGTGGCTGACGGCCGCATTGTCTTCATGCCAGTAGAGGTTTTTACGAATTTCATCAGGATGTAGCTGATGATAGTCACATAACCAGGCTATCAACTGCTCATGACGATTTTCCTGCTCGTCCACACTCAGGTAGAGTTCGGTACGGTTGCAGGTGGATAACACCACGCCGCCCTGCACCAAGGGTTGCTGTAACAGACTGTGCAGCGCCTGCCCCTGCTGTTCTGGCGAAAACGCCACGCGTTCCCTCAGCGACACAGGAGCGGTTTTATGATTGATGCCAAGCGCGAGCAGGGTCATGATTCGCAGAGTAATCCCGGTGTTAGTATGGGTTTCATCTGATGGGCATTCTACTTCAAGCCTGCGTGCAATAAAAGTAACCCCGGTAGACCCTCTTCACACCCTTATCGCCTTATCCTGGATACATCAAGGATTGACGCTGCCGCCCAACCCCGTTAGCGTGACGCCTTGTTTGCCCCCATGATGCCTGAAACAGGATTTTTTCAACATGCTCAAAAACCCCGCCCGAGCCTTGCGATTACTGCCTTTAGCAAGCGTGTTACTGACAGCCTGTACCCTGACACAGCCCACTGCACCCGGCCAAAAAGCCACCTCGCCACAGTGGCTGGCTCACGAGCAAAACGTACAAAATCTGAGTCATTACCAGACCCGTGGTTCATTTGCCTATATTTCTGATAGGAAAAAGCTTTATGCGCGTTTCTTTTGGCAGCAGCCCTCGCCACAGCGCTATCGGTTGCTGTTAAGCAACCCGCTTGGTGGCACCGAGCTGGAATTACAGGCGAGCCCCGATCTGGTGCAAATTACCGATAATCAAGGTAAACGCTACATGGGTAAGAACGCCCAACTGATGGTACAACAGCTCACCGGCATGGCTATCCCGCTCGATAACCTGCGTCAATGGATGCTGGGGCTACCCGGTAATGCGCAGGACTTCGAGCTCGATGAGAATGCACGGTTACGCCATGTTAATTACCAGCAAGGTGACCAGCACTGGAGCGTTGACTATTTCTCATACACTGACGACCCGCTACCGTTGCCACAGAGCCTGGAACTGACACAGGGCGAACAGCGCATCAAACTGAAAATGGATAACTGGACAACCCAATAACGGCGGCGAATACCGAGAATCATGATAGCGAGAACACCGATAGCGATATCAGACGCTGATATCGCAACGTCCTCTACCGTTTGGCCCTCACCGGCCAAACTTAACCTGTTTTTATATATCACGGGCCGCCGCGCCGACGGCTACCACAACCTGCAAACGCTGTTTCAGTTTCTGGATTATGGTGACACTGTCACGTTAACTCTGCGCCAGGATAACCAGATAGTGCTACAAACCCCACTGCCTGATGTACCTGATGACAATAATCTGGCCGTGCGGGCAGCGCGCTTATTGCAACAACATTGTCAGCAAGCAGGTTTGCCGTTCAGCGGCACCGATATCGCCATCGAAAAATGCTTACCGATGGGCGGCGGGCTTGGCGGTGGTTCATCAAACGCAGCGACGGTACTGGTCGCACTCAATCATCTTTGGGGCAGCCAGGTATCGGTCAAGGCATTGGCCGCATTGGGGTTAACCCTCGGTGCCGATGTGCCGGTGTTTATCCACGGCCATTCGGCCTTTGCCGAAGGGGTTGGCGAGCAACTCGTGCCCGCTTACCCGCCAGAAAAATGGTATCTGGTGGTTCACCCGGGTGTCCATATTCCTACCCCGCTTATCTTTGCCGACCCAGATTTAACGCGAGATACCCCAATAAGGCCACTGTCACACTTATTGACACAAACTTTCCGCAATGATTGTGAGTCTGTCGCAAGAAAACGTTTTCGTAAGGTTGAACAGCTACTTTTATGGCTGTTAGAATACGCACCGGCGCGCCTGACCGGCACTGGCGCTTGCGTGTTCGCCGAGTTCGACACCGAGCACGCCGCCCGTCAGGTGCTAAACCGGGTCCCGGAAGGACAGTTCGGCTTTGTGGCTCGAGGTGTGAATGTTTCTCCGCTGCAACAATGCCTTTCCGGGCAATTTAAGGGTTGCTAAAAAACCACTACCCACCGTGGTGTTTTAACGATCTTTTTCATACACCCGTATGTATATTCTGTTTGCGGTACAACACACGGCTTCCGCAGGCAGAATATTTCTCTGGACGCAAGCTTGAGGTTCTTCTCGTGCCTGATATGAAGCTTTTTGCTGGTAACGCAATACCGGAACTAGCACAACGTATTGCCAACCGTTTGTACACCAGTCTGGGCGATGCTGCCGTAGGTCGTTTTAGTGACGGCGAAGTCAGCGTACAAATCAACGAAAATGTACGCGGTGGTGATATTTTCATCATCCAATCTACCTGTGCTCCCACCAATGATAATCTGATGGAGCTGGTGGTCATGGTTGATGCCCTGCGCCGCGCTTCCGCAGGACGTATTACTGCTGTTATTCCCTACTTTGGCTACGCCCGACAGGACCGCCGTGTGCGCTCCGCCCGTGTGCCAATCACGGCCAAAGTCGTGGCGGATTTTCTCTCCAGCGTCGGCGTTGACCGTGTGCTGACGGTCGATCTGCATGCTGAACAGATTCAGGGCTTCTTTGATGTCCCGGTAGATAACGTGTTTGGTAGCCCGATTCTGCTTGAAGATATGTTACAGCAGAATCTGGATAACCCGATTGTGGTTTCCCCGGATATCGGTGGCGTGGTACGTGCCCGCGCGATTGCCAAGTTACTCAATGACACCGACATGGCGATTATCGACAAGCGTCGCCCGCGTGCCAATGTTTCTCAGGTCATGCACATCATTGGGGACGTTGCTGGCCGCGACTGTATTCTGGTTGATGATATGATTGATACCGGTGGCACGTTGTGTAAAGCGGCAGAGGCGCTAAAAGAGCGTGGCGCAAAACGTGTGTTTGCTTACGCCACCCACCCGATTTTCTCTGGCAACGCTTACGAGAACATCAAGAACTCGGTCATTGATGAAGTGATTGTCTGCGATACTATTCCGCTGTCGGAAAACATTAAATCCCTGCCGAACGTACGTACCCTGACGCTCTCGGGCATGCTGGCTGAGGCGATTCGTCGCATCAGTAACGAAGAATCCATTTCTGCTATGTTTGAGCATTAATTCTTCACAGAAACGAGCATCCCACGCCACCACGGTCAATCCCCTGGTGGCGTATTTTTATCTATCACCACCTGCACCACAGGTTTTTTATTTTTACCACGACACCGTTATGGATGGCGCTCACGGCGACAACGCTTATCAAAATGCTTCAGCCACCAATAGCGATCGGTCACGGACTCGCGTCCCCCGATGCGCGCCCCCGCCAGCCACAAAATTGCGCCCATAAAAATCGCAATTAACTCAACACTTTGTGCTGACCCTGGCAAGTTCAGCTCCGGCAATTGATTGGCTATTGAATACGCGATACCCGCTATCATCAGCACCATACCAAGCCCCATTAACGCATTACCAATGCGCATGGCATTTCTACGTTTCATCATTCACCTCCTGAAATTTCCCGTGAAAATACAGCGCTATCGCGTCTGCACCACACCTGCTGTTTCTCGCCGTACGAAGCAGGCTCATCCCCGGAATTGTCAAAGGTACTGATTTGTTTTACATACTATTTTATACGCCTGCGCCGCCCTGTTAGCAGCTGATTCACCGACCACCGACAGGCTTAATGATGACTAACAGTATAACCAGCCTGTTGCTATGGCTATGCGGGTAGGATCACATGTTGGTGATCAACCGCCCCTGCGTTAAACTAGCGCCCTTAAAAAATGTGTCCTGGCAGGCCGATACCTGTGTGTCACGCCTGTTAACCCCAATAATTCGAGTAAGCGGGAATCATCCGGCGCTCTGCCTTGTGAGTCGTATGAAATAATGAGTGGTATAAAACTGATTGTGGGGCTGGCCAATCCCGGCGCTGAATATGCGGCAACCCGCCACAATGCGGGTGCCTGGTACGTTGACCAGTTAGTCGAAAACTACCGACAGACCCTGAAGGAAGAGAGCAAGTTTTTTGGCTATACCGCACGGTTATCTCTGGGTGGCAACGATGTGCGACTGCTGGTACCCACCACATTTATGAACCTGAGCGGCAAAGCAGTGGCCGCCATGGCCTCTTTCTACCGTATTGAGCCTGATGAAATTCTGGTCGCACACGATGAGCTGGACCTGCCACCGGGCGTTGCCAAACTCAAACTCGGCGGGGGTCACGGTGGGCACAACGGGTTGAAAGACATCGTCAGTAAGCTCGGCAACAACCCCAATTTCCACCGTTTGCGTATCGGCATCGGCCATCCCGGCGACAAAAATAAAGTCGTCGGCTTTGTGCTTGGCAAACCACCGGCCAGTGAGCAAGGGCTTATCGACCAAGCCATTGACGAATCACTGCGCTGTACCGATATCTTGATAAAAGAAGATATGATCAAAGCCATGAACCGGTTACATGCCTTTAAGGCGTCATAGCCGTGATGCACTCTGATCGAGTTCGTCCACTATTGTGTGTATAATTGGCCTCAGGGCTATTTTTTCCATTCTGACAGGTGTTTTTGCAAACATGATGCTTTGCAAGCATCACCTGATGATTCGTGATTTCTAAGGTGACATAAACATGGGATTCAAATGCGGTATCGTTGGGCTGCCTAACGTGGGGAAATCTACGCTGTTCAACGCGCTGACCAAAGCCGGTATCGAAGCGGCCAACTTTCCGTTTTGTACTATCGAACCGAATACCGGTGTGGTTCCCATGCCGGACCTGCGCCTTGACCAGTTAGCCGAGATAGTGAAACCGCAGCGCACCGTTCCTACCACCATGGAATTTGTGGATATTGCCGGCCTGGTGAAAGGGGCTTCTAAAGGTGAGGGCTTAGGCAACCAGTTTTTGACCAACATCCGCGAAACTGAGGCGATTGGTCATGTGGTGCGCTGTTTCGAAAATGACAACATCATTCACGTCTCTGGAAAAGTTAACCCCGCTGACGATATTGATACCATTAACACCGAGTTGGCATTAGCGGACCTAGACACCTGTGAACGTGCGTTGCACCGGGTACAGAAGAAAGCCAAGGGCGGCGACAAAGACGCTAAAGTTGAGCAAGCTGCACTGGAAAAATGCCTGCCTCAGCTGGAAAAAGCGGGCATGTTGCGTGCGTTGGATCTCAGCGCAGAAGAAAAGGCCGCTATCCGCTACCTGAGCTTCCTTACGCTGAAACCGACCATGTACATTGCCAACGTTAATGAAGACGGCTTCGAGAACAACCCCTATCTGGATCAGGTGCGTGAGATCGCAGCGAAAGAAGGCTCTGTTGTTGTGCCCGTCTGCGCGGCTGTAGAATCTGACATTGCCGAACTCGATGATGAAGAGCGCGACGAATTCATGGCCGAGTTGGGTCTTGAAGAGCCTGGGCTAAACCGTGTCATTCGTGCCGGTTATACGCTGCTGAACCTGCAAACCTACTTTACGGCGGGTGTAAAAGAAGTCCGTGCCTGGACTATTCCCGTTGGAGCCACAGCCCCACAAGCCGCAGGGAAAATTCACACAGACTTCGAAAAAGGGTTTATTCGCGCGCAAACCATCGCCTTTGATGATTTCATCACCTACAAAGGTGAACAGGGTGCCAAAGAAGCCGGTAAAATGCGCTCAGAAGGCAAAGAATATATCGTTAAAGATGGCGATATTATGAACTTCTTGTTCAACGTCTAAATAAAATTTGTTGTCTCATGAGGTTTCATGAATATCTCATGTAGATCACAAAACCCTCTAAAATCCACGCAATGGCGTGGATTTTTCGTTTTATAGCGCCTCAGATTATATCGTGGGAACACAGCCAAAATAGAGTGCAGCAGCCCGTATAATTAAGCCTCCGGCTTCATTTCAGGCGGGCATAATAACGGTGTAAGAAACAGACAAAACATCGCTTCATGGCGTTGCTCCAGCTACAACAAACTCAGCTAATTAATTACCCACACGGCAATAACTGCTTGATTAATTAGCCGATTAAGGCGGTCGGGAAATTTTTAACGTAAGCCTGCTTATTATTACATGCAGAAAAAATAATTATAGCGGGCGTTGTCGTTGAGCATCATCGCCAATTGTCGGCCAAAGCGTTTTACTCGTTACGTGATATTCTCATACCGTAATTAAGAACAAGAAAATATCCATATTACTTTCAGATTGTTGTTGTTTTTCTATAATTCACGATAAGCATGAGCAGGTGGGCGAGTCATACTCATCTCGCTGGTTACGAATTCGGGCGAAGTTTCACTCTCTTTCGGGACATTACTTGGATGAGGTTCCCATGAAATCAATCAAATCTATACTGCTATTATTGCTGCTTGTCGGTCTCGCTTCTGTAATCACGCAAGGTGCTGTCAACTGGTGGTCTGGACAACAGATGCTCGCACAGGCCAACAAAATCTTCACAGCCAAGGACATCACCGCCGATATTCTGCCTCCCCCGCTGTACCTTATTGAAGCTCGTCTGACCTTATCACAAGGGCTGGATGGCTCTTTATCACCAGATGCAGCAACAAGAACGTTCGATAAACTTGCACAGGACTACGCAGCACGCGTTGAATACTGGCGCAAGGCGCAAACTTTCGGTATTGAGAAGTACCTTTTGGGCGAACAACACGATGCCGCGCTGAAATTCCTGGAAGCCGCGCGCCATAACGTACTGCAACCCTTGGTGGCAGGGAATATGGAGACAGCACGCGCTGGCTTGCCTGGCGTGCAGAAGCTCTATGAAGCTCACCGTGCCGCGGTGGACAAAACCGTTGAGGTTTCCAATGCCTTCGCTGAAAAGAACATGGCAGCCTTTAATGCTATCGAGACATCAAACTCTACAGCCAGTATGGGCGTTCTGGTCGGCGCGCTATGCGCGTGTGTGGCGCTCTACGTCGGTGCCCGCCGTCGTCTGCTCACCGCGGTCTCTTCACCTTTGTTGAATGCCTGCGAGGCCGCACAGAAGATTGCCGAAGGCGACTTAACGTGCACTATCCAGGTGCATGGCCGCGACGAAGCCAAATTGATGCTCAGGGCATTGGCAGACATGAAGAATAGTCTCCAGAGCATTGTCGCTATGGTACGCGACAGCTCCGACTCTATATTCACCGATTCAACGTTGATGTCCGCCGATTATGCCGATCTCAGCAAGCGCACAGAAGAGCAGGCCTCCAGATTGCAACAAACCACAGCGTCAATGATACAGATTCGCTCGGCAGTACAAAAGAATGCCGAGACAGCCGAGCAAGCCACTATGCTGGCATCGTCAACGAGTCAAGCGGTGCAACAAGGTGGTGCCGTGATGCACCAGGTCATTTCAACCATGCAAGACATCACTACCAGCGCCCATAAGATAACTGACATTATTGCAATAATTGACGGCATTGCCTTCCAGACTAACATCCTTGCCCTGAATGCTGCGGTTGAAGCCGCACGGGCCGGTGAACAGGGCCGAGGCTTTGCGGTTGTCGCAGGTGAAGTCCGCTCACTGGCACAACGCAGCGCCGAGGCGGCAAAAGAGATAAAAACGTTGATTAGCGCCAGCATAGAGAAAGTTGAAAACGGTTCGCGGCAAGTCGAAAATGCCGGAGCCTCGATGGAGGGCATAGTAGAACAGGTACACAAAGTCTCCGATTTCATAACAGACATCAGTTCCACAGCGAAGGAGCAGGTTTCCTCCATTGGCCACATCGCTGATGCCGTCGGGCAACTCGACCTGGTGACACAGCAAAACGCATCTCTGGTTGAAAAAGGCGTCTCTACCTCTAAAAACCTCACCTACCAGTCACAATTGCTTGCAGAACTCGTGGGCAGATTCCGGGCGGAAAACGATGTTACGCAAGCGAGCCTAACCACTTTGTAGTATACCGCCATCGCACGCAAACCATCCCCACCCCATCCTCCCTGGCGTGGATGGGGTGGGGTTATATGCTTAATAGCAGAGTTATCTACATTCACTCATAACGAAGCCTTGTTGTTCTTTCATGATCATGTGCTGAAAACGGATGTGATGAAGCGCAAAGCAGGGACCGTCACCCGGTGGGGTGAACGGGGTGGGCTGCGCCCCACAGCAGGGCACATGCCCTGCCCGTCGTCTGATTACACGTAAAGAAAATACACTACGAGGATCGAGAATATTGTGTGCAAGAATTGTGAGTTTTATCCTTGGGTCAATCTGACTCAAAGACAAGATATTAATGCGTATTCTGACGACATGCACGGCGTCTATATGATTGCACATAGCGATGTTGAACCCGGCGAGAACAAAGTCAGCAACGACGCTATTATTTATATTGGTGAAACCACCTCACAAACGCTTATCCGTCGCATTAATCAGTTCGCGGTTTCAGCCTTTAATGAGAAACCCGGTCACTCCGGCGGTAATACTTTTCGCCATAAGCACTATAATACCGTCCCTCAAAACCATCTTTGGATTTCTGTTTGCCCCATTGAGTACAGAGATACCTATACATCAGCGTATATAAAATATCTTGAGCGTAAACTACTTTGGGAGTTTGTTTTTACCCACGGTAAATTACCTGAGTGTAATAAAAAATAGGGATGAAGGATGCTGGCGCTCATTTTTTGTCATTTATTTTCTCACGGACAGCACAAGGCGATTAACGCTAATGCACTGAATTATGGTAATTTATTAGCATCGGTGACACGATTGGGACGCACCGTTTTCTATTATTGAACATCTAAATGGATAGCTGAATTATTATGATAACACTTTATTACACCCCCGGTTCCTGTTCGATGGCATCGCATATTATTCTGCGCGAGTCAGAGCTGCCTTTTACCGCCATACCGGTAAACCTTGCCACGCACACGTTAGAAGATGGCAGTGATTATTATCGTATTTCCCCTTCCGGGCAGGTGCCGTTATTGATTCTGGAAGACGGCACGCTGTTAAGTGAGGGGGTAGCCATTCTGCAATATCTGGCAGACCGGGTTCCGGCGAAAGCTCTGGCACCGGAAAATGGAACATTAGGACGTTATCAATTACAGGAAGCGCTTAACCATATTAGCAGCGAGTTGCATAAAACGTTTTCCCCGCTGTTTCGCCCGACCACACATGAAAGCACGCAAGCTACCGCCCGTGAGCGTTTGCGCACATTATTTAGCCGAATCAATCAGCGCCTGAGCAGTCACCCCTGGTACTGTGGTGACACCTTTAGTGTGGCAGATGCCTACCTGTTCACCGTGACGCGTTGGGCCGCTTACGTGAACGTTGATTTGTCCGATTTAAGTGCACTGAATGCCTATATGGCGCGCGTTGCCGAGCGCCCGGCAGTCAAAGCCACACTGCTTGCAGAAAACCGCCACTGATTGCCCTCTCCCTGCGGTGCCCCCTGGCAGCGGGGAGTGTTGTCAACGCAACGCCCCTTATTTTGTCCGTCAGTTTCCATCCGCTCTCCACCGCATAATGACTGGAGCAGATTTCAGTCCCCGTGCGGATTTATTTTGCCCGCCGGTTAGCGTTGTCATTATTTTTATATCGATTAATCACATAACGACAGCAAATTAATGTCTGACAAAAATTGACATTCGACGGATTTATATCCTAAATACATCTCATCGTTCCCTCTCATTGTGTTTTGATGCTGGTTGCCAGTAAGTCTGTTGTCATGCTTTCGCCAACAGAACATTACTCTATTCACAGCAAAACACCGGGCACTCAATATCGAATACGGGCTTGCCCGTTTGCGTCAACATGATGGTTTCCCTTATGTCAGGTGTAAAAAATATCAACCTGAAACACAGAAAATAAGACAGGAGCAAATGAGATGAAAAAGATCTATTCACTGCTTGCCGGGTTCGCTCTGGCTATCAGTATGTTAAGTAGCCCGGCAACACAGGCCAAAGGCACCGCCGGTGTTTTTGATTATTACTTACTGACGTTATCCTGGTCCCCCACGTTCTGCCTGACACATGCCAGCAATGAACAGTGTACAAAAGGCTATGGATTTGTACTGCACGGCTTATGGCCGCAATACACCAGTGGTGGCTGGCCTGAGAGTTGCCCGCCAATCGCTACCCTAAACGCACAACAGCGTAAATACGGTAATACCCTGTTCCCGACCGATGCATTACTGACCCACGAATGGGAAAAACACGGCACTTGCAGTGGACTTGGCGCGACAGGATATTTGCAAGCCGCTGATAAGGCAGTGACCAGCGTGAAGATCCCGCCAAGCTTCCAGGCTCCAGCCAGCCCGCTTCAGATGACCGCAGACCAAATTCTGACCACTTTCCGTCAGAGTAACCCGTCGATTCCCAAAGATGGCATTGTGGCTATCTGTAGTGGTCCGGAGCTCTCTGAGGTGCGGGTGTGTCTTGATAAAAACCTGAATTTTCAATCCTGTGCAAAATCGGTTAAATCACAATGCCGTGACGGCAATATCCGCATACCTAACGTACGCTGATACCGTTTTCTCCTCCTCTCAAGCCTGCGCAAGCAGGCTTTTCTAAACCAATCCTCTCTGCACCCGCGTTTTCGCTTCTTTTGTAAAGATTCCTATTGAATTCATTGCGCATGTGAAATATCACTGTCATCAACGAACTTTAGCATGGCCGGCCGGACATGCCTTAATTCACTCAATGCAGGTATAACAACATGTTTTTGTTTTCGCCTCAGGACAGCACTTACACCCGCATGCTGTGCCAGTTTGAATTTCAGGCCAAGCAAGAGGGCATCACCCGACAGACCATGGCGGCGGCCGTCGTTTTTCAGGGCGGTATACTGCTGGTACGTCGCAGCGCCAGCGATCCACGGTTACCCGGACATTGGGAGATTCCAGGCGGTGGCAGAGAGCCTTGTGATCATAATCTGCTGGCTACGTTAATGCGGGAACTACAGGAAGAAACCAGCCTGCGGTTGCGTTATATCCGGCACTATCTGGGCTTTTTTGATTATCAGACGCCAGATAACGAGAAAATACGTCAGTGGAATTTTCTCGTTGATGTCATGCAAGAAGAGATAAAACTGAATGCGGATGAGCACGACGCATGGCAGATAATCCGCCACACTTCCGACATTCCGGCTGACTGGCTTATCAGTGAGGAGAGCCGCTTTGTGGTGAATGCGGCTCTCCGTATGCTGTCATAGCGTTGGCTGCCCGATAACTCAGGCAGCACGCACGGCAGGCCGTTTACACTAACTGGCCAAGTGACGCGGCATCAAACCCATTCAGGCTATCGAGCTCCTGACGGTGAACTTTGGCCGCCCATTGCGGATCGGTTATCAGTGCCCGGCCAACGGCTATCAAATCAAACTCGTCGCGCTCCATACGCTCAAGTAACTTATCAAGCCCGGCCGGGCTTGAGCCTTTACCCGCAAACGCACTGAAGAATTCATCCGACAACCCAACAGACCCGACGCTAATCGTGGCGGCTCCGGTAACTTTTTTCGCCCAACCGGCAAAGTTCAGTCCACTTTCGCCATCGATCTCTGGAAATTCCGCTTCCCAGAATCGGCGCTGTGAGCAGTGCAGTACATCCACACCGGCTTCGACCAGCGGTGCCAGCCAATCTTCCAGCGCCAGCGGCGTGGGAGCGAGACGGGCACTGTAATCCTGCTGTTTCCACTGGCTGACGCGTAAAATCAGCGGGAAGTCAGGGCCAACGGCCGCTCGTACACTTTTGACCACCTCAGCGGCAAAATGCGCACGCTGTTTAATAGTGGCTCCGCCAAACAGGTCGGTGCGCTGGTTAGTTTCTCCCCAGAAGAACTGATCGATCAGATAGCCGTGTGCGCCATGCAACTCCAGCGTATCGAACCCCAGCCGTCTGGCATCTGCCGCCGCACGCGCAAACGCCGCGATGGTGTCAGCGATGTCCTCTTCAGTCATCGCATGACCGCGCGCATTATCCGGTGCGACTAAACCTGACGGGCTTTCAATGTAGTCCGGTTGCCATTCGACGCCCTGCAATGGCACTGAACCCACATGCCATATTTGCGGCCCCATTTTGCCACCAGTGGAATGCACGTCATTAATCACCTTCTGCCAGCCGTTAAGTGCCGCCTCGCCATGAAACAGCGGAATACCGGGGTGGTTGCGCGCCCCCGAACGTTCAACAACCGTTCCTTCTGACAAAATAAGCCCTACTTCGCCTTCGGCACGACGGCGATAATAAGCGGCAATATCTTCACCAGGAATGCCTTGTGGGGCAAAGGTACGGGTCATCGGTGCCATCACGATGCGGTTTTTCAATTCCAGCGTTTTAAGTTTGAACGGACGAAACAGAACATCAACATTGGCCATATACGTCATCTCCTTGGGCATGAACCCGTGATGGTATACAATGTAAACCAAGTGTCAATCAGGCACATCAATGCTACCAGGTAGCCTTAAGGATACTGCCATGCTGAAATCTTGCTCTGCGCCCTTTTCTCATGCCAACTGCCCTAGCCGGTTTTTACTCGAACAGATCGCCGATAAATGGTCAGTGCTGGTGCTCGGCGCTCTGTGCGCAAAACCGCTGCGTTTTAACGAAATCAAACGCAGTCTCGAAGGTATTACCCAAAAAGCCCTGACGCAATGCCTGAGGAAGCTGGAGCGTAATGGTATTGTCGCACGCCGGGTACTGACCCTCTCGCCGATAGCGGTGGAATATCACATCACACCGCTCGGCCACACCCTCAAAGAGCCGTTTCAGGCGCTCTACCGCTGGACGGTGGAATACTTACCGGAGGTGGCGAAGGCGCGCGAAGCCTTTGATAACCGTCAGGAAGAACCCTTGCTGCCTGCAATAGCCGACACGCGCGTGCGAGATGCCGCCTGCTGAGGCTCATCAGGCGTTAAGACACCGTAAATGCCATCATCATGCCAGTGTCTTCGTGCTCGAGCAGATGGCAATGCGCCATGAATGCCCGCTCGCGCGGAGCCAGATGGTTAAACTGCACTAACACCTCGCTGTCTGCACCTTCGACATGCACGATGTCTTTCCAGCCACGGCGGTGCGGCGCAGGGGGTTTACCGTTCTCTGACAAAATACGAAACCGGGTGCCGTGAATATGGAACGGGTGCAGCATCATGTCGCCCTGCCCGGAAATGCGCCAGATTTCCGGCTCACCGCGTTTAACATCAAACATTGGCTGCCCCATCTGGAATGCCGCGTTATTGATTCGATTGCCTGACATGAGTAATGGCTCAGGCTGGCTCGGGTTGCCATGTGTCATTTGCCCATGATCCATCGGTGCGCCGCTGTGGTTATCCGCCATCTCGCCATGCTGCATACCGCTGTGGTTCATACTGCTGTGATCCATGCTCTGATGCGTCATTGCCATGTTGCCATGCGACATGTTCATACCCGCCATCGCCTGCATGCCGTAACGTTGCATCAACGCCTGCATCCCTAACCTGTCGAGTTGCGGGTCCATCGATAATTGCAATTGCCGGGTTTTCAGACCGGTTGTGGCAGGCAGTGCCGGTAACGTCGCCAATGTGGTCGGTAGCGCGCCCGCTGTAGGCGACAGCGTGGGTTGAATGCGCAGTAGCGGCAGCGGTTTATCAAACGGCGGTAGCATCATGCCCATTTGGGTAACCGGCAATGCTACCAGATCAAAGGCGTTGCCATCACGGGCATCCACCATCACCTCAAAGCGCTCGCCCATCAGAATGGTCAGGCTGGTCAGTGCAACCGGCTCGGCTAACAGCCCGCCATCACTGCCAATCACATACAGTGTGCGGCCATCGCTGGCTGCCATGTTCAGCGAACGGGCGTTACAGCCGTTAAGCAGTCGCAGCCGTAGCCATCCACGCGGGGCCTGATGCTGCGGGTAACGCACACCATTGGTCAGCATCAGCTCGCCAAACCAGCCCACCGCCGCTGACATCACATCGAGTTGATAGTCAATCTGGCCATCGCTGCCCAGATGTTTGTCTTGCAAAATCACCGGAATATCATCAACACCCCACTGTGAAGGCAGCGGCAGCGCCCGGCTGGCAGCATCCTGAATCAGGATAAGCCCGCCAAGACCCATCGCCACCTGCCGTCCGGTCACGCCGTGAGTGTGGGGATGAAACCATGCGGTGGCGGCCGGTTGCTCCACGCGAAACGAGGTTGTCCAGCGCGCGCCCGGCTCAATCAGCGCCTGCGGGCCGCCGTCTGCCTCCCCCGGCACCTCCAGCCCATGCCAGTGCAACGTGGCAGCTTCAGCCAAGGTATTGGTGACCGTGACCGTGACCGACTGCCCTTGCTCTAATTGCAGCGCAGGCCCAAGGAAGCCGCCGTTAATACCCCAGGTGGTGGTCGGTGCGTTCTCCACCCAGCGCATGCTGCCTGTCTGTAATGTCAACGCGATGTTCCCGCTGGCATCTGGCACCAGACGCGGCGGGATCGGTAAGGCAGGCTGCATGCCCGCCCAAGAGAAGGAACTCCACCAGGGAAAGACACTGGCAGAGCCCAATATGGCGGCCAGCTTGATAAATTCTCGACGCTGCATTTCTCTCTCCTGTACATGAAACCACGGTGTGCAGAAAAGAGCGTGCACCTTCCAGTAACGGGAAGGTCAAGCCATTGTGTGACTCAACGACCTCATTGCCAAATTTACCCCTCAATATTCATGGCGGCCCAGCCAGCGTTCTTTAAGAATGCTGGCGCGAATGCCCATATCCAGCAACGGGCGCGGCGGGATCCTGTTCGGTTTACCAAGGGACTGCATCTCGGTTATCAGGGCGTTATCCACGCCGCACGCCAAATCCGCCAGGGTGCTGCCCGCCACCGTTTGCTTGGAAATGCCCGCGCCGTTGCATCCCACCGCCGCATACAGGTTATCGGCAAATTTCCCCCATCCCGGTGCGCCATTGCGCGTCACGCCAATCATGCCAGACCAACTGTGGGCAATGGGTAGGTCAGCCAGTTGTGGAAAGCGCGACAGAAAAAGAGCCTGATGCTGACGCGTGATGTCGGCCGTTAAACGAGACGTGACGGTGTAACCTGGCGCATAGGTCACATGCTGGCGAATCAGAAAGCGACCGTCGCGCGTGTAACGCAACGTCGCGCCCGCAATCGCATTGGCAGGCGTCATGCCCCACGGGTCAAGCTCGCCGATACGCTGCTGCTGTTCCGGCGTCAGCGGCTCAGTTAAGGTCGCAAACGTTGACAGCCCGACAACCTGATGGGCAAACATCGGCAACTGCCGGGCGCAGCCGTTGGTTGCCACCATCACCTGACGCGC
Source organism: Dickeya aquatica (assembly GCF_900095885.1). Taxonomy (NCBI): domain Bacteria; kingdom Pseudomonadati; phylum Pseudomonadota; class Gammaproteobacteria; order Enterobacterales; family Pectobacteriaceae; genus Dickeya; species Dickeya aquatica. The sequence goes on along the minus strand of NZ_LT615367.1, from coordinate 2,153,629 downwards.
ACTGACTTCCCCATAAGGGGTTGTAACCCGAATGGGCTGACCGGGATGAATGGCCAGCGCAGGGGTGTCTTCATAGAGCGTCACGTTATCCGGCAGGTTATCCGCCAGCCCACGCACCAGCGCCGCCGGATTCAGCAACACACAGTGGGGCGTATAGATAGCGGCGTGATAGTAGGGTGTGCCTAACTTGCGGGCCAGCGCCTGACCCTGCAACAACTGGTACGGCTCAGACAACGCCTCTAATTCATGGGCATAATGCGCCAGCAGATCCTGACGTTCAGGACGCACAATACAGTGGTATTTGCCCTGCTGCTGCCAGTCGCACGCAATACCGTAACGGTCGATGAGGGTTTGCAGTTGCTCAAGGCCGGTGTGCAACAAGCGCCGGTAATTGGCAGCCTTCTCCAGTTCAGCCGTTGAGCTGCCAATATTGTGCGGCAGGTCGATGGCAAACCCGGAATTACGGGCCGACGCGCTGTTATCCACGTCGCGGGCATCCAGCACCACCACCTGTTCATGCGGCCGGTTTTCCGCCACCCGGCGTGCAAATGCCAAACCGGCATACCCCGCACCGATGATTAACCAATCCACCGTGATTTTCCGGCGTAATGCAGGCCGGGCCGCGCGCGGCGGTAACATCGCTGACCAGCCATTGATATTGGCGTCCAGCGGTAATGCGTTGATGTTCACGTTTTTCTTCCTGTTACTGATACAACCATGCCCGACAGCGGCGCAGTGACCCGCCCACCCCGGCACCAACGGTTTTCACCATAAAAATCGGGCTGTTTCACACAGCCCGAACACGTTTTACTGCTCACAGTGTACCGCTGTAACCGCGCCGGGTGTTATGTCGACATCCGCGAGCACACCCGATGGCGCTGAAAAAAGCCATTAGCAAAAAAATGCGCCATACCGGGAACGTATGGCGCAGGGATAAAACAAACCGTGCGGGCGGGAAATTACGGCGTCGGCAGGCTTTCCTGAGGTTCGCTGGCAAAACCGCGCAGCCCGACCACATGCACATGCTCGTGGTTTTGATACACCTTACGCACCAGTTTATAGGTGGTGCCTTTTTCCGGGCTGATGTTCTCCGGTGCGGCAATAATTAACTGCATTTCCAGTCGTTCGCACAGCTCGAATAGCGTGGCGATGGATTTGGCATCCAGACGCGCCGCTTCATCAAGGAACAGCAGGCGGCAAGGCGAGATGTCTTTACCGCGCAGGCGGCGCGACTCCTCTTCCCAGCTTTGCACCACCATCACCAGAATCGACATCCCGGTACCGATGGCCTCACCGGTAGACAGCGCCCCGCTCTCGGCGCGCAGCCAGCCGTCAGCCCCGCGGTTCACCTCCACTTCCATCTCCAGATAGTTGCGGTAATCCAGCAACTCTTCACCGATGGTTTGTGGCGTGCGCTGGCCCATGTCGATTTCCGGGTTCAGGCGCTGATACAGCTTCGCCAGCGCTTCCGAGAATGTCAGGCGATGGCTGTTAAACAGATCCTGATGCAGCTCTTGCTGCTCAGACAACACATTCAGCAAGGTGGTGTGCGTTTCACGCACATTGACATTGAGCCGCACACTTTTCACCTGCCCAAACGCCACCGCCTGTAGCCCCTGATTGAGCATGCGAATGCGGTTCTGTTCACGTTGAATGGTCTTGCGGATGATATTCGCCACGCTGCGCGAACTGATGGCCAGCGTTTTCTCGCGCGCGGTCAGTTCTTCCGTCAGGCGGTTAAGTTCGATTTCCATCTGCTCGATGGCTTCCACCGGGTCATCGGTACGGATAATATCCTGACGAATACGCTCACGCAGATGCTGGTAGACGGCGATATAGAACTGCACCTTGCGCTCAGGCCGTTTCGGATCTTCAGACAGGCGCAGCACATCACGCAAATGTTCGTTATCCGCCACCGCCTGGCGCAACGCGCCGAGCGCTTTATCCGACATCGAGCGCAGTTCATCACCGCTCAGGTAGGCCAGTTCGCGGCGGTGTAAACGGCGCTCGACGCCATTATCTTTCACCAGCCGCATCACAGCGCACCAGCCCGCTTTCGCACTGACGACCTGCTCACGCATCACCACATAATCACGTTCAAGCTTGCGCAGTTTTTTCTGCAAGCCGTCCATTTCCGCTTCACAGAACGTTATCTGTTTTTCCAACTGATGCCGACGAGAGCGGTTAGCGCTCAGCGCCGCGTGCAGCTCATCGCGGCGGCTACGGGCACGCACTTCGGCATCCGCATCGGCGCGCACGCCAATATCGGACAACTCCTGCGTCAGCTCTTTGAGCATGTCACTTTTCGCATCATAGGCACTTTTGAGCGATGCCTGTAACTGGCTGTATTGTGTCAGTTGCGCCTGCTGCTGGCGTAACTGCTCGCGCGCCCGGCTGCGCTCTTGCTCGGCCTGCTCCAGCCGCTGGCGCAGCTTATCGTTAAGCGAGGCATTGGCATTGAGCATACCGGCGGAGTCGGTATAGCTGAAATGCGCCCGGCGCTGCACCACTTCTGTCAGGGAAAATGCCTGCTGCTTGGCGCTACGCTGGGCCACCTGCGCCTGGGTGTAGTCTTCGCGCAGTTGCTCATGCTGTTGCGGATCGTTTTGCAAAGCGGCCAGCAACGGCTCGAGTTTCGCCAGCGATGCGCCATGCTGTTGAATAAAGCGCGCCGCATCCTGCGCGGTTTCATACTCTTCACGCAGCCCATCCAGCCGGTCGGCCAGTTCGTCGTCACACAGCAAACCGATACGCGGAATTAAGCGATGTAACAACCCGCTCTGCGCTTTCGCCTGTTCATACTGCTGACGCTGGTGCTGGTTTTCATTATCAAAATTGCTGATTGCGCGCTCAAGCTCGCTGCGCCGCACACTGAGCGCTCGAATTTCCGCTTCCGGGTCGGTATCGAACGCAACCGCCAGATGGCTGCCAATAAAGCGGCTGAACGCCTGATGCAGGCGCTGAATTTTCTGCACGTCGAAAGACAACGTGGCGTATTGCTCCGCCAGTTGCTCCCGCTCCTCGCGCAGGCTTTCCAGGCGCTGCTCGCGCGCGGCGCGGCCAAACAGCGGCACCTCAGGGAAGCGGGAATAGCGCCACTGACGCTCGGCGGTTTTCACTAACACCGCTTTTTCCAGCTCGTCAACATCGAACACGCTGTCATCAAATGATTGCGGATCGCCTTCGATCAGGTAGAGATCTTCCGGGCACTCTTCGAGTCCGGCAAGCTGATCGCGCACCAGCGACAGATCGGACACCACGATGGCGTGACGGGAGGGGCCGTAGAGTGCGGAAAAGTAAGGTGCATCATCCAGGGTGACATCGTCATAAATTTCGGACAACAGCACACCGCCAAAGCGCTCTGCCAGTGCATTCAGGCGCGCATCTTCCGCCCCGCCCGGCTGGCTGAGCCGTTCAATTTGCGCCTCGACATGCTGTTTGCGCTGCGCGAGGCTGTCGCGCTCCACCGTGGCTTCACGCTCACGCTCCAGCAACTGCTGCATGAACTCGGTCACATGCTGGCTATCGCTAAACGACTCACCGCTTTGTTCACTCAGTTGCGTCAGTGTCTCTTGCGCCGCCAGCCACGCCGGAGCACGCGCGGTCAACTGCGCGATACGCTGCTGGATGTGCTCTTGTTCCTGACGCAACGCCAGGCGTTTTTCCCCGGCCTGAGCGACCACGTCAGATAACGCCTCAATGCGGGCTTCCAGCTCTTGCTGCAAGGCTTCCAGCGTATCTGGCGCATAGTCCTGCCCGGTACGTTTACCAAACTCCTGCAATAACCGCCCGGCATCCTGCTGTTCGCGCCGACGCTGCTCAAGCTCCGCAAGGCGCGCACGCAGCGGTGCGACCTGCTCGGCCTGATAACGCTGAGAAGCGTTGTCGCGCAGCAACTCACGCGCCACGTCCCAGGCTTCATGGCGACTCACCGTACCGGCAATGCGGCAGACCAACTGGTAGGCTTGTTCAAACTGATTACTGGCGGCATCGGCCACGCTGAGCTTCTGCTCCAGTTGCAGCAATAACTCGGTCGCTTCCTGCTCTTTGGCCTGAAAGCTCTCCAGCCACTCATCGGCATTCTCGGGCGTCAGGTCTGGCAACTGGCACAGTGCGCGGGCGCGCTCCAGCGCCTGCTGTGCCTGGCTGTACTGAATGGCGCGGGTTTGCTGCACATCCAGCGCCTGCTGGTAGTCTGCCAGTTGGCTTTTTAGTTCATCGACTTCCTGCTCAGCGGCTTCGGTGCGCGCTTCATTTTCAGCCAGTTGTTCCCGCGCTTCGGCCACCACCTCGTTTTGTTCTTCCAGCCGGTAATTCAGTTCTTCAAGGTCATCCTGATAACGGGTGATTTTCTCTTGCTGGCGCATAGCGGTCTGCACCAGATTGAGGTGATCGCTGGCAGCCTGATAATCGGTTTCTAAGTCCTGTTCAGCTCCGCTGTGCTCTTGCAGCTCACGCGCCATATCGACATGGCGGGTTTGCTCGGTTATCAGTTGTTTCCGGCTGGCAAACAGCTCACGGCGCAGCGCCAGTGCGCCATCGAGGTGGATGCGGCGCTCATTGGCATGGCGCATGTAATCCGCTGCCACGTAAGACGTGGCTTCAGAAATCAGGTGCTTGAATAAGTCACGATCAGACTGGGTGACGCGAATGGCTTCCAGCGTCATGCGGTTCTCACGCAGGGCAGCTTCCATGTCCTGAAACGCTTTACGCACCCCGCTGTTTTCCGGCAACAAATAATCCCGCAGCGAGCGGGTAATGGCGCTGGAGATCCCGCCATACAGCGAGGCTTCTATCAAACGGTAGAACTTGCTGCGATCTGACGCTGAGCGCAAACGGCGCGGCACCACGCCGAGATCAAACATCAGCGAGTGGTAGTCAGTAATGGAGTTGAACTGTTTGAACTGCACCCCTTCATACTCATCCAGCCGGTCTTTCACGTCCTGTAGCGACAACACGCGCGCCTGACGTTCGCCCACGGTCTGTGTCAATATCTGTGTGGGTGAAATCGCCACCGGCAGGCCCTGGATGGTAAAGGGTTTGATATCCACCTTGCGATCGCGCCCGGCCACCTGTTGCAAGCGCACCCCCACCAACACACGCTGATGGCGCGAATTGACCACATCCAGCACCGAATAACAGACCCCTGCGCGCAATTTACCGTGCAGGCCTTTATCACGCGACCCGCTGGTGGCTCCGGCTTCGGTGGTATTACGGAAGTGCAGCAGGGTGAGATCAGGGATAAGCGCCGTAATAAACGCAGCCATGGTGGTGGACTTACCCGCGCCATTGCCGCCGGATAACGTCGTCACCAGTTCATCCAGATCAAAGGTGCGGGCAAAAAAGCCGTTCCAGTTGACCAACGTCAGCGAGCGAAATTTTCCGCGTTCAATCATTCCTGTTCATCCTCAACTCGTGGCTCATCACCCTGGGCATTATCGTCACCGTCATCCAGCGACAGGCGGCTATCCACCGGCATGGCTTCGCCATCGCGGATCATGCGCAACTGGGCTTCGCGTGGGTCATCGCCACTGCGGACATCGGCACCAAAGCGAAACACCGCTTCGGTAATGCGAAACTTACTGCTGTCTGCCCCCATGAAGTAGATCATGCCAAGGCGGCGCAGCCGGTTAAGTGAGGTGCGTACTTTTTCGTGCAGTTTCTGCCGGTCAAGATCTGAGCCGGTGGAACGCTGATTGACCAGTTTCAGCAGTTTGTTTTCATCAGCCAGACTGACGAGCTCTTCATACAACTCTTGCTGGCTGAAAATGCCCTCGTGTGCCAGCCGCTCCGGGCTGAGGTAGAGATAGCAGAGCACTTTCCCCACCATCATATCCAGCTCGGACAACACCGAGCGCGGGATAAGGGTAGTTGAGCGCGGGCGCAGGTAAAAGAACCCTTCCGGCGCACGGATAAGCTCAACGTGGTAGCGGGCATAGAACTGCTCCAGTTCGTCCTGAAAATCCATCAGGAAGACGTGGTTTTCCAGTTCTTCAACACCAACATGACGACCGGCGCGCAACTGACTGTCCAGCGCCGGAAACAGCGGGCTGGATAACGCGCTCACCAGTCGGGTGGAAACCGTTTGATCAATATTTATCGATGACATGGGCCTGTACCTTGGCTCCGTACTCATTGATTGCCTGCCACAGCGCAGGCAATCCGGTGAAATCAGCTTCGGCTACACCCAGGCGAACCGCCTGGTCAACCACAATGCGGGCGATGTCAAAATGCTGCGCGCGCGGATAGTGTGTCAAATACTCGCGCACCACATCACCCAGATTAAGCGGGATCTGTTGCTGTTTATATTTTTGTAGCGCGAGCTCAACCATCGCCGCAATTTGCTCACGAATTTCGCTAAACGCCTCGTACTCCAGCTCCGGCGGCAACTCGCCGGTGACTTCCTCAGAGCGCAACGTCAGTTCTTCATCTCGCATATCCAGCAGGCGATCGGCATTGGCGTAGGTCAGCGTCCAGGGCTTGTCGAAATAGCCCTGCACAGACTGGCGCAAACGCTGGGCAAATACCCGGTTTTTGTCCATATCGATAGCAGTACGGATAAACTTATGTACATGGCGGTCATAGCCAATCCACAGATCAATACTCTGCTGGCCCCAACTGATAATGCGGTCAAGCTTGGCTTGCAAATCAAAGACCAGATTATCGACAAATGACAATGAAGCCTGGCCAAGCGTGGCATCCTGAATGCGCAGCAGGCTGGTTTGCAGTTTATCGCCCGCCGCTTCCAGCGTATCTTGCAGCTCGCGCAGCGTTTCTGAGGTTTCCCCCAGCAGTTTTTCACAGTTGGAAATCGCGGCCCGCCAGTCCTGATTAAGCAAAGAGGCAATATCGTCTTTCACGCCTTGCTGCTGTTCATCCATCACGCGCTGTGACAGGTCGATACTGTCGAAAATTTCCGCCACGGAATACTTCAGCGGCGCAAATACGTTACGGTGCCAGTGCACCTCATCGCCCCCTTCCTGCGCCGCTTCGGCGGCACGGCCCAGTTCCTGGGCGACAATCGATAACTGCATCGACAAACGTAGCGCGGAGAACTCACGCTGGCGAATATAGTAGTCGGTAATCCCCATGCCGAGCGGCGTCAGACGATAGATGGCATTGCCTTCAGCCAGTTCACTGGTGAAGCGGTTAAGCAACCGCTGGCGCACCAGATCGTTAATGGCGTTATTGGCACGAACCGGGATCGTTTCATGGGTTTGCTCAAACCCTTTGCTGACGTGACGAAAGGCATCCACCAGTTCCCCTTCGCTTATCTCACCGTCCATGCGCTCACCATTTAGGGTGGCGATAGCCAGTAAAAACGCCAGCCGCTCGGTAGGCAGGGTAATGGCGAAGTCGTTTTTTCTTGCCCAGGCAACCAGTTCGGGTACGGTCTGAGAAACATCACTCATAGTGCATCCTTCAACGGAGGTTTATGCGCCATCACATGGATATAGCGCCCCAGACTGACAAAAGGCTCTTGTCGGCAATAGCGCTGTTCCAGCGCCAGTAACGCATCAAAGTCGTCAGTCTGTTGTTGCTTGTTCTGCAAGTAGTCATGAAATACCCGCACGCCGGTTTTACCGCTGAGCTGTAAGCCTAACTGCTCCAGCCATTGGTAAACGTGTGACGGGTTAAGCGGATTATCGGGCGAGAGCGAGCGGCGTTTACGCTTAGGCATTCCGGCAGCAACATAGGCAAAATTCCCCAGCACCATGTTACGCATGACAAGCGCCTGATGGTTGTAGAACATCAGCGATAACGCACCACCCGGTGTTAATTGGTCATTGAGTCTCGTCAATGCCTGTAGCGGGTCAGCAACCCACTCCAGCACCGCATGAAACAGCACTAAATCAACCGGTTGTGTCAGGTGCGTGCCGATATCCTGCACGGCACAATGCACGAATTGCATATTCGCGGCCACACCGGCGGCCTGTGCGGCCTGTGCGGCTCTTGCCAGCATTTCATCAGACAGATCGCACAACACCACCTGATGACCGAGTGCCGCCAGACGGCGCGACATTGGCCCTTCCCCGCCCCCGGCATCCAGAATGCGCAGTGCGCGTGCCGGCAAACGGGTCAGCAGTGTTTCCAAATCCTGCCACAACACCGCCTGGCGCAAGCGACCCTTGGTGGTGCCGTAGATATTACGGGCAAATTTATCGGCGATATCGTTAAAATTACGATCCTGCATTCCACGGTTCCGCATAAAGGATGACAGCACGTTTTATCTCTGTAACACCCTGTGCCAGTTACCCTATTGCCGTACTGGTTGCAGTGAGAGTGACTGCAACACAGCAACGGTTCGCTATAACCAACTGGTTTTTGTTTGAACCTGCCATTTTGGCACAGGCTGGCCTAGAATAAATGGTCAGTTCACCCTATTTTCGCCCGTATGGCGCTTTTTCACTCAAACCGGACGCTATTTTATGCTGTTTGCCCTCAAAAAATACATCGGAAGTCTGCTAATGCCGTTGCCGTTACTGCTGCTGCTGATGGGAGGCGCACTGGCGCTGTTGTGGTTTTCTCGCTGGCAAAAAACAGCACGGCTCGTGTTAACTGGCAGTTGGCTGGCGCTATTACTGCTGAGTCTGCAACCGGTAGCTGACCGGCTGTTATTGCCGCTGGAATCTCGCTACCCGGCCTGGACACCCGCGTTTCCCCGAGTGAATTACATCGTGGTACTTGGTGGCGGCTACACCTTCAACCCTGACTGGCCACCCAGCGCAAACCTCATCAACAACAGCCTGGCCAGAGTGACGGAGGGCGTCAGATTATGGCACGCCAACCCCGGCTCGAAGCTGATTTTTACCGGCGCAGCGGCGCAAGGCAACCTGGTGACCAGCGCCAGTGTCGCAGCACGGGTCGCGCAGAGTCTCGGTGTTCCGGCGCAGGACATTCTACGGGTAGACAGCGCGCGCGATACCGAAGAAGAAGCCGCAGGCACGCAGGCATTAGTAGGGAACGCGCCCTTTTTGCTGGTCACCTCCGCCAGCCACCTGCCGCGTGCGATCCGCTTTTTTCAGGCGCGGGGCTTAACACCCATTGCGGCCCCTGCCAATCAATTGGCCATCATCTCGGCGCTCAATCCCTGGGAGCGGCTTTTCCCCTCGCCGCTCTATCTTTCACACAGTGAGCGCGCCTGGTATGAAGGACTCGGGCTGCTTTGGCAGCGCCTCAAAGGGAACACCGCGACGCCGGATGCCTGACGGGCGGCAACCAAACCACGCCAGCTACTCCAGCCAGGGTTGCAATTCACGAATAGCGGTATCAAACACGCAGCGATCGAGCTGACCGGTATGAATGTAACGGGAAACCGCCGCCCACAAGGTGTATAGCCAGCGACGCCCGACGAAGGATTCCGCCAGCGGTGCCTGGTTGAGGTAGCGGAAGAACAGTTGTTCAGACATGCCCGGCTCTTCACACAAGCGAAACAGATCGTACTCTCGCGGGGCCCATAGCATCATGCCGGGATTGATCATCGCCAGCAGTTGATCGGTACGCGAGTCTTTGAGCATGCTGCGTAGCGTCAGATTGCCATGCACCAGGACACAATCATCATCGAAATCGGCAAACAGCGATGTCAGGCTTTGGCGAGAGCGGTATAACACCGTGCGATCCTGCTGCGTTAACTGGGCAGCATTGACATTCATCAAGGTGGCCCACAACACTTCCAGCCGTTGGCGATACCATTCCGGCCAGGTGTTTTCCTGTGTACTATCAACCGTACCCACACAGCCGTGGCTGTCAATGCGGTGCCAGGCCAGCAGGCTTTCGACAATTTGATCCTGCAATAAACCCCAGCGCCCCGGCGAGCGTGAAGGCGCTTCCACCGATACCCCGCGCAGGCGTTCAATCAGCAAAAGCTCTTTATACGGTGGCTGATGTGTCATCACCATGCCATATACCGTAGGCAGCCGAACTTCCCCTTCCCGCGCCAGCATGGTCAGCTTATAGGCTTCTTGCGCTGCAATCCCCTGACAGATATAGCTTTTTGCCAGTAATGGTATCGCGTTGCCCGACCGATCATATAAGGCATACAGGTGGGCATACGGTTGCTCGCTGATCCTCTCAAGGCGGCTGATAGATTCTCCCAGCACCGTACTCAATTCGGTTTTTAGCAGTTCCATAAGTAGTGGACTCTCGCAGTTGCAGGCGGCATCGCACCTATGATGCGAGCAGGGCAGGATAATTTCTTCAATACAGATCAAAGAAAGCAGGATAGGTGCGGTGGTATCCGGGGTACACCCTGGCAGAACAGGCAAGACCACGGAGAATAACCCAGATACCCCGCGCCAGTATTTTCAGGCGCGGGGTATCTGGAGAATAAAGCTACGACTCTCGCCACACAGATAGCGCAGCATCAGTCATCGCGGTTATTTCAGTTCAAAGGCTCCCAGGTCTGGGGCCGCCCCTTTGTACGCGATTTTCACATCGCCACCTTTGTCCACCATCCAGCTGTCTGCGGCCAGATGCAGGCTTTTCAGCACCGGCAAGCTACCATCCGCCTGACGCGCCGCATCCCACCCGGTTGTGGATACCCCCTGGAACTCGGCATCAGCAATCACGTTGTTAAAGTTCCACGAGTTATAGCGCATGTTTGCGCCATCGGTATATTGCAGCGACTGCGATTTAGCTGCATAAGAGATGTTATTACGCAACGTCCCCAGCGATACCGCATTACCGCTGGCATCAATACCGCGCATACTGAAATTGACCGCATTCTGGAATGACGTGTTGTTAAAGAAATCATTCGCTACCGGATGGTGATTGGCGTAGAAACCCGCGGCTTTATTCAGGAAAGCGACCGAATTACGCACCACATGTTTCGGCGCGTTACTCACATATAGCGCACCATATCCACCGGCCTTAAAGCCATTACCGTTACCGGCTGCCAGTGAGGTGGTCGTCCCCGGCAAATAGCCGTGAGACCAGGCCCATGAATTCTCAATAGTCACTGCGGAATAGGCATTGATAAGATCAAAACCATCATCCGAATTAGACCAGGCCCGGCATCCGCTGAAAATATTACCTGGCATATTCGCAGCGATATGTGCGCCAAATCCATCGCCACTCTGGCCTGCGCCATTAGACGTTAGCGGGTCGTAATTGTGGTGAGAGTCGCTATTTAATACCGTGTTATAGGCCCCGTTTTTCAAGAACAGGCCCGTTCCCATAATGTGGTGGATATTAAGCTGTTCAAACAGGTTATTACTGCCGTTAATCCACACGCCCCAGGACTCATGGTTTTTATTGTTATTTTGCGGCACACCGGTAATTTCCAATCCTTTCAGCGTGACCCAACTTGCCACAACGTTAAACCCTTTAACGCGACAGTCATCTTTCATCTGGCTGAAATCGAATACCGGTTTTTCACCTGTATAAGCGACGTATTCAATACGCTTGCCAGACGTTCCGCTTTTGTTAAGCGTAATCGCATTCACAATATCCGTCTGGCTGGCACAGCTGTTTAACCCGGCACGAAAACTATAGGTTCCACCTCGAATCCATAGACGGTCACCGGGAGAAAGCGTTTGTTGTGCACGGTCAAATGTCTTCCAGGGTGCGGCTTTACTGCCATTTGCCGAGTCACTGCCATTGGGTGCCAGATAGTACTCAGCGGCCAGGCTCTGTGCAGCAGTGCCCGCCAGCAGGCAGCCAATTAATACCGGTAAAAACGTTTTTTTTACTTTCATTGTGTCGCTCCATCCTTAGCAAATAAAAGTCTGTAGATTTATCCTTTCCATATATTCCGTTGCGGATAAACGGTATTTTCCCCATCGCACATTGATGTCATTGCTCAGGGTATCGCAACACAGTCACTGTACCATTGACCTGATTAACAGCGTTTGAAACAGCGAATACGGACAAAGACCGAAAAATAATAAGCCATGATGACTATTTATGCATCCTGATAGGCTATTTTTCGCGTCATTGCGCACAAACTTATTAGCTAAGCTATACCATTTTATGAATAACAATATCGAGAAGTGATTAAGACAAGGATAATGATACGATAGATATTGTGTCAGCATCTGACGCAATACATACGGTTGCCCGACATATTCAGCCCACCAAACTGAGATGCGTTAACCCGCGTTACCCACACTCCGTCGCGCAATGGCAGCGAATCGATGTCACGTCCAGGCAATAAAAAAGCGTCTTGCCAACAACAGCCAAGACGCTTAATGACAACTGCGCGAATCATCACGTTTACCACAGGCTCGTCCCTTACATCGAGACAGGGCTTTACCACTGCCATCGTAGAGGCAAGCCTGCGCGGCATTACACCGCCATCATTACCCTGACTCGCGCCAAATCTTCCGGGGTATCCACGCCGACGCTGGGCACTTCTTTCGCTACCGCAACATGGATCTTCTCGCCGTACCACAGCACTCGCAATTGCTCGAGCATTTCGATTTTTTCTAGCTCACTGGGAGCCCAACTGACGTAGCGACGAATAAAACCGGCACGATAAGCGTAAATGCCAATATGGCGCAGGAAGTGATTTCCGATAGTTTCGCAAGATTGCGCAAAACGATCTCGCTCCCAGGGGATGGTGGCACGGGAAAAATAGAGCGCATAACCTTGCGCATCCGTGACCACTTTCACCGCATTGGGGTTGAACGCCTCTTCGCTGCCGGTTATCGGGACGGCCAGTGTCGCCATCCCTGCGACACTACCGGCCAGATTGTCCGCCACCTGGCGGATAATCACCGGCGGTATCAGCGGCTCGTCACCCTGCACGTTGACGACAATCTCTTCATCAGCAAAGCCGTAATGCTCGATGACCTCAGCCAGACGCTCTGTGCCGGAACTGTGTTCAGGGCGCGTCATGCAGACCTCGCCGCCAGCCTGCTCAATGGCTCGCGCAACATCCGCATGATCGGTGGCCACAATCACCCGACTCGCACCCGATTCTCGTGCACGCTCCATGACGTGCACCACCATCGGTTTACCATGAATATCCGCCAGCGGTTTTCCCGGCAACCGGGTTGACGCATAGCGGGCTGGAATAATTGCGGTAAAGGTCATTATTGCGCGATCTCATCGGGTGTCAGTGTACGAGCTTCGTTCTCCAGCAGCACAGGAATGCCGTCTCTGACCGGGTAAGCCAGCCCTTCAGCCTTACAAATCAGCTCTTGTTTCTCCTGGTCAAAAACCAGTTTTCCGTTACATACCGGACATGCCACGATTTCAAGCAAACGATGATCCATGCTTCCTCCATCAACAAGTGATTCGAAAAACGGCCTTTTATTAGCCTTTTACCTGATTCACTTTGCGATATTTATCAATAAGTTGTATTGCTTTTTGCAACAATAGCCGGGATGCCGGTTCAGGTAGCTGAGCATCAACCGGCAAATACCACCAGTTGGCACAGGCAAACGCGCGACATTTCACCGCATCTTTCTCCGTCATAATCAGCGGCTGATGAAGACCCGTCGTCAGCGCTTGCAATTGCCGGGGCTGCCAGTGCTGATGATCGGCAAAAGCCACTTCTTGCACCACGGTTGCCCCCAGAGCCCGCAGGGTGGCAAAGAAACGTGGCGGGTGGCCAATCCCAGCCATGGCCACCAGCGGCGGCAGTGCAGACACCAAACGACGTTCCCCCGTCAGCAGGTTAACCGCCTCACGGGCAACCAGTTGCATTGCGATTTCACCAGCCTCGGCCTGCCCACCGTTGGTAATTACCGCATCAACCGTTTTCAGGCGTGATACCCTCTCGCGCAGTGGCCCGGCAGGCAACCACCATCCGTTACCAAATCGCCGCACACCATCAACCACGACCAGTTCCATATCCCGGCACAGCGCGTAGTGTTGCAGCCCATCATCGGTTATCACGATATCCAGCGGCTGGCGCGCAAGTAACGCGTCTATCGCATCCCGACGGTCGGGGGCAACGGCGACAGCCGCACCCGTTCGCTGAAAAATCAGCACCGGCTCATCCCCAGCCTGTTGTGCCGTTACCTGAGGCGTGACACATAAAGGATACCGCCTGACTTTCCCGCCATAACCTCGGGAAACCACGCCCACACGATAACCCTGCTGTTGCAGCCGCTCAACCAACCAGATAACCATTGGCGTTTTGCCGTTACCGCCAGCGGTCAGGTTCCCCACCACCACAACCGGTACCGGGGCACGCCAGGCATGGCGAAAGCCACAGCGATAGCTCATGCGGATAAGGTAGCTTATTGCGCCATAAAGCATCGAGAAAGGCACCAACAGCCAATAGAGTCGCGAGCGCCCTGACCAGATACGTTCAATCATGTGTCAGGCTCAGTCACGCGCCAAACTGTAGCTTGTGTAGCTGAGCATACGCACCGTTACGTGCCAGCAGGTCGTCATGCTGCCCACGTTCAATAATTTGCCCATCCTCAACGACCAGGATTTCATCGGCTTTCTCAATGGTGGAGAGACGATGCGCTATCACCAGCGCGGTGCGGTTTTTCTGCAACTCATCCAGCGCAGCCTGAATCGCGCGCTCCGATTCGGTATCCAATGCTGATGTCGCCTCATCCAGTAACAGGATCGGACAATCACGCAACAACGCACGGGCAATCGCAATACGCTGACGTTGACCGCCAGATAACAGCACACCATTTTCACCGATTATCGTGTCCATACCCTGGTCAAGCTTACTGATGAAATCCATGGCATGGGCCATTTTTGCCGCCCGTTCAATGTCTTCGCGGCTGTAACTATCGCCACAGGCATAAGCAATATTATTGGCAATGGTATCGTTGAACAGATGCACGTTTTGCGAAACCAGCGCCACCTGGCTGCGCAACGATGCCAGCGTATACTCGCGCAGGTCATGTCCATCAACCAAAATGCCACCGGACTGAATGTCATAAAAGCGGGTAATTAAATTGGCGATGGTGGATTTACCCGAACCTGAGCGCCCCACTAACGCGACCGTTTTCCCCGGTGGTATGTGCAGATTAATGTCCTGCAAGGCCAGTGTTTCTTTACCTGGGTAGGCAAAATTCACGTTCTGGAAAACAATATCGCCTTTCGCCTGTTGCAATATGCGAGTACCGGTATCTTTTTCCTGCTCCAGATCCAAAATAGTAAACAGTGTCTGGCAGGCGGCCATCCCTCGCTGAAACTGAGAATTGACGTTGGTGAGCGATTTGAGTGGGCGCATCAGCGTAAACATGGATGAAAACACCACGGTAATTGTCCCTGCGGTTAGCGTTTCCATTACCGATGGGAAGCTTGCTGCATACAACACAAACGCCAGTGCCAGCGACGCTATCAACTGCACGATCGGATCAGAAATCGACGAGGCAGATACCATCTTCATGCCTTGCTGACGCATGCGATTGCTGACTTCCTCAAAACGTTCAATTTCAACTTTCTGCCCGCCAAAAATCAGCACTTCTTTATGGCCTTTCAGCATTTGCTCTGCGCTTGTCGTTACCAGTCCCATGGTATTCTGCATGTTTTTACTGATACTACGAAAACGCTTTGACACGACCCGCATACTGTAAGCAACAATCGGTGCAATCAGAACCAGAATCAGCGATAGCTGCCAGCTGTACCAAAACATCAGGACGAACAGCCCCAGAATCGACGCACCTTCTCTGACCACCGTCACAAGGGCATTGGATGAAGAGGACGCTACCTGCTCGGAATCATACGTAATGCGTGACAACAGTGTTCCGGTTGATTGCTGGTCAAAGAAAGAGACGGGCATCCCCATAATATGGCTGAATAAACGGCGACGCATGTTCATCACCACCTTGCCCGAAACCCAAGCCACACAATAACTTGAGACGTAGCTGGAGAGACCTCGCATAATCATCAGCCCGATGATAGCCAGCGGCATCCAGACCAAAACACTGCGATCGGCTTTGCCAAAGCCATCGTCCAATAAGGGTTTAAGCAGCGACAGCATCAATGTATCACCGGCGGCGTTAACCACCAGAGCCACCGCTGCAACGGCCAGCCCGGCTTTATAAGGGGAGATCATCGGCCATAGGCGACGAAATGTCTGCCAGGTGGAGAGATCTTTATCATTCATCATGCAATAAACCTGAGCTTTTGATAAACAGCCGCATATATTACTCGTTATCCTCACCTGCGCCAAACCACCGATGATACCAGCGGGGGATATTTCCCCCCTGTAGCGCAATATTTGTATGTCATCGCCGAAAAAACGCACACTTAACTGACCGCTATGGGCAGTATCGAACCATGGATACCCCATTTGGCGATAACGCCGGACAACGCGCTGGGCCGGTAAGCGCCACGGGTTATAGCGCGAGTTAGACGATAATACCCATCTAGCCCCTACCGCACGCACAAATGGGGCCGATGATGAAGTATTACTACCGTGATGAGGCACTTGCAAAATATCGGCTGCCAGCGCATGACGCTGGGTTTTCAACAATATGGCCTCATCCTCTTGCTCCAAATCCCCCGTTAGCAATACACGATAGCGTCCATCGTCTATGCGGATAACACAGGAATCGTGGTTGCCTGCATTCACCACCCGTGCAGGCGGCCATAACACATGGAATGTCAGGCCTTGCCAACGCCAGTGTTCACCCTGCACACAGAGTCGATGACCAGCTTCTTGCTGAGAACTATAGACCGGGATCTGCGGATAGAGGCGCTGTAACGTCATTAGCCCGCCACGATGATCAAGATGACTATGACTGAGGGCAATACCTTGCAACTCTAGTCCACGCCACGTTAAGTAAGGCAGGATATCGCGGCTGGCACTCTCACCACCTTCCCAGCCAGGGCCGGTATCATAAAGCCAGGCTTTGCCGTTTTTCTCAATGACTACAGCCAGACCGTGCCCGACATCCAGCATATCCACTCGCCACGCAGGCGCGGGTGGTTTCGGGCGCAGCATCATTATCAGTATCAATGCCAGCACACTCAGTGGGTATATCCGCCACCAGCTAAAACGCCAGACAATCACCATCATCCATCCGGCGATACTGAAGCTGACGATTGCTTGACCTAAAGGCAACCACCACGACGGCAACATCAGCAGCGGAGTAAAGACTAAAACCAGCGATTTGTCAGCCAGCCACCATAGACCCTGTGTAACCAGGGGAATCCACATCAGCGACAAGGCTATCAAGACTAACGGGGTCGTAACCAGTGATACCAACGGCACAGCCCAGAGATTTGCAGGCAATGCACTCAGGCTAATCCCCTGGAATAACAGAATCTGTAATGGCATCAGCAACAGCATAATACCAACCTGCGCATGTAATCCTCGTAACCAAAACCAGCGCTTAAGGCGCTGCACAGATTCAGACAGAGGCACCCACTGATACCAAAAGATAAGAGAAGCAACGGCTAAGGCCGATAACCAAAAACTGTCAGACAACACGCTGAGTGGGTCAAAAACAAGCACTAACGCCACACACCACAACCACACCTGCCAGGATGACACTGACAGGCTACTTAAGCGCAACAGCGTCCAGCATGATAGTGCCAATGCAGCCCTCACGGCTGGCGGATTACCTCCGGCAAGCCACGTATATCCCCAGGCACACATCACCCCACACCATTGGGGGAAACGGTGGTTGATCCAGTGCACAGGTAGCAAGCTTTGTCCTACCCTTGCGACCCCCCACCCCAACAGCGCGGCCAGTGCAATATGCAGCCCTGAGATAGCCATCAGATGTAATGTTCCCGTCTGGCGTAACACCTCCAGCACGCTCGCCTCAACAACCGCCATTTCACCTACGGCCAGCGCCAGTATGATTGCACGCCACGGTAATAATCGGGTTTGCTGTTCGGCCTGCGTCACCAGAGACTGGCGCAACCCACATACCAATGATAAGGGCTCGGCAGACACCACACGAGCAGTCAGTGGTTGCGCTTTCGCCACAGCCCAGCGCTGGCGATCAAAACTCCCTTCATTTAATCGGCTATGCACCGGACGCAAATTCAAGCGCAATATCCACTCCTGCCCGCCACACCAGTTTTCCATCACAGGCGTGAGCTCCACACGCGCAAACATCGGCGGAAAGACCCAATGCCCGTTGATCTTCGACAAGCGCACAACCACATACCCGGAATCAGCCTGACGAAAACGCACGCTATCAATACGTACCTGAGCCATCACCGTATGTTGAGTCAGATGGTCTATCTGATTCAACATCTCCCGAGCGTGATATAGGCTCCAAAGCACGCTCAAGGTAATAAGAGCGGGCAGAGCAAAACGTGTTCGGATGAGCCCTAGCAAAGGCATCGCCCACAGGAACATGCTTTTTTCCGGCACAATGGGAACAACCAACAGCACAAGCGGCCCGGTTCCCACAATGACCGCCAGTTGATTGAGTGAAATTCTGATAGCCGACTCCTTCCCTGTTCACAATGTATTCCCATGTAATGACTTGTGCTCAAACACTCTGCCAGCACACCACGGCCAGCGCGAGGCATGGATAACAGCCAAGGAATCAGCCTCGCAAAAAAAAGCTGTACAACCATAAATCAATATTAAAAGTGCGCAGCCACTCGCATTGATAACCGAAAAGAGAAGAGGAGGATTGACGAATACCCGGCACAGGCCGGATGGTATCTCTCAGAAAATAGCGTTAATACACGGTGATCGGTAGGCGGAGCCAGACAATAGGCAGTGGCTGTAAGACCAACTGCGAGCTGTTATTGATTTAGACGGGGAGAGACTGAAATGATTGAACAGACTGAACGTTCAAGGAAAAAACACATCAGGGCCGGCAAGGCCCTGATGATAGACACATTATTTCGTTTCGACCGGCGCTTTAATTTCACCCATTTCTTTAATACGGCGTGACAGTTCGCGACGCTCTTTTGAGAGCTCGGCATTTTTGATGATGTACTCATCGACGCGATCTTCATAGTCACCGCGCATATTGGCAATAATATTCTGGATATCCTCAATGGACATGCCCGGTTTAATGTATTCGCTCAGGTTATCTAACAGCAGCACGCGCTTCTGGTTATCGCGGACTTTCTTTTCATTATCCGTGATTTCACGCTGCAACTTGTTCTTACGACGGAACATACGCACAAATTCCAGTACATCCTGGAAGCATGGCTTAGTGTTACCTTTATCCATTTCTCTACCCTTCATTAACTGTCAAAATTCGTTATGCGCAAATTGCCTGTGTTAACCATACCGCTTAGCCACCCCGACGACAAGGGCGTTTTCCCCGATTTCAAGTGCAACTGTTGCCTTTATGTGCACCACGTCACTGCGTGGCGCGGCTGGAACCTGACTCGATTCAACACCCTGAAGGGGCAAGGGCATCAGCGATTCCAGCTTCTGCCAGAAAGCCGGATGGTTTACCATGGCTGTCTTGCATTATTTGCCAGCATCCGTTACCAAAACCGTGCCTTATCTGATTTCAGGCCACAGAGAGAAACCGTGCATCATTCACACACCGAACCCAGTTTTTTTATTCACGACTATGAAACCTTTGGTACGCATCCGGCCAAAGATCGCCCCGCACAGTTCGCTGGTGTTCGCACCGATTTAAATTTCAACGTGATAGGCGAACCGGAAGTGTTTTATTGTCAACCTTCCGATGATTACCTGCCCGACCCGCAAGCAGTGATGATAACCGGCATAACCCGCCAGATAGCCAGTGCGCGCGGCGTTCGTGAAGCTGAGTTCGCCCGCCGGATACACGACCTCTTCAGTGTGCCCGGCACTTGCATTATGGGGTATAACAATATTCGGTTTGATGACGAAGTTAGTCGCAACCTGTTTTACCGTAACTTCTTCGATCCTTATGCCTATAGCTGGCAACATGGCAATTCACGCTGGGACTTGCTGGATATGCTGCGTGCCTGTTACGCGCTGCGTCCGCAAGGCATTATCTGGCCTGAGAATGATGAAGGTTTCCCAAGCTTCAGACTCGAACACTTGACCCGTGCGAATAATATCGAGCACACACACGCTCATGATGCGATGTCAGACGTGTACGCCACAATAGCCATGGCACGCCTGCTTAAACACGCCCAGCCTAAATTGTTCGATTATCTCTATCAGTTGCGGAACAAAAATAAGGTTAATACCTTAATCGACATTCCCAACATGAAACCATTAGTGCATGTTTCTGGCATGTTTGGCGCAGCGCGCGGTAACACCAGTTGGATTGTGCCGCTGGCATGGCACCCGGATAATCGTAACGCCGTTATCGTCTGTGATCTGGCTGGCGATATTGCCCCCTTGCTGGAACTGAATGCCGATGAACTGAGAACCCGGCTTTATACCCGCCGCGACCTGCTGGCGGAAACCGAATCCCCCGTGCCAATTAAACTGGTGCATATCAATAAATGCCCGGTTCTGGCTCCGGCCAGTACATTGCGACCAGAGGATGCAGAACGGTTGGGTATTGACCGCCAGCATTGCCTGAATAATCTGCAACTGCTGCGGCAACATCATGAAGTGCGTGAAAAAGTGGTCGCATTGTTTGCTGAAGCTGCCCCATACGTCGGGGAAAACGATGTAGACATGCAGCTTTATAGCGGCTTTTTCGGTGATGCCGACCGGGCTGCCATGGCCATTATTCGCACTACCTCAGCACAGAATCTCCCCGCGCTGAATCTGAAGTTTGTCGATGGGCGAATTGAGGAGTTGTTATTTCGTTATCGTGCCCGCAACTACCCCGGCACGCTTGATGAAGCAGAGCAACAGCGCTGGCTGGCACATAGACGAGACGTTTTCACGCCTGAGCGCTTACAAGCCTATTCGCACTCTCTGGATGAACTTTACCAACTTCATGCCGGTGATGAGAGCAAGCAGGCATTGCTCAAAGCGCTGTTTAACTACGCGCAACAACTGCTGGCATAATCATGAAAAAACAGGCTCCCGCAGGAGCTCATGCCAGTCAGTTAAGCCACTGACTGGCATTTTTATGCGCTTTTCCGTATTTATGCGATCTTTCCTTCACCATTCCCGGGAAGGCCGCGTCATTCTCCGGCGTATCCGGCGTGCGCCAGACCACGCCATCCACCGCCAGCAGGGTCAGGCCGCACCAGTGGGGATGCGGTGTGTCACGGTGCCACAGTTGCGCGGTCTGCGTGAAAACACGGCGGACGGCCTCGCTGCCCAGCCTGGAAACCGCGCCGGGGGCGACGAAAGGACGGTCGCCGGGCAACAGGATATCGAGACGATTAACGATATGATGCAAGGGCTCCTTGCGCTCCAGCGCCATGCCAACGATACACCAGACCATCATTTCCAGCGGGAGGCGATGCTTACGCAGGGTGACGGTGCCGGATTCGGCAAGACAGCGGGAAATGAGTTCCGGGTCAAGAAAATCGCCCAGAGAGGTCATCGGATTACGTAGTGAATCGTAGCGGGAGACGAGGTCCAGCGCCTGTGCAATGTGCATAAAAAATCCGGAAACGGGTGAACATTTCCGGATCCTTACACAACCACTGGATCGGTCAACGGATCCTTAACTGACTGACATTACTCCTGCAAGAGCCTGTTTCACCATAGGCCCAGCCATGTCGCTTAGGCTAAATCCTCATCGTACTGAGGAACCGGCAGTCTAAAGCTGCGAGTCACAAAGGCCAGATACAGCAGGCCGACAGCCGCCCATACCAGCCCCAGGGTCATTGAGGTGCGTTCCAGATTCAACCACAGCGCACCTACTGTCAGCGCGCCCATTACCGGCAGAATCAGATAGTTCAGCGTATCTTTCAGCGTTTTATTGCGGCGCTCACGAATATAAAACTGGGAGATAACCGACAGGTTTACAAAGCTAAATGCAACCAGCGCACCAAAGTTAATCAACGCTGTGGCTGTCACCAAATCAAACGAAATGGCAGAAAGTGCAATCACTCCTACCAATAATACGTTTAACGCCGGTGTACGCCAGCCTGGGTGCACATACCCAAAGAAACGCTCAGGGAAAACACCGTCGCGCCCCATCACATACATCAGGCGTGATACCCCCGCATGCGCTGCCATGCCAGAAGCCAGCACCGTGACACAAGAAAAGATCAGAATGCCGAACTGGAAGGTTTTGCCCGCGACATAGAGCATGATTTCCGGTTGCGAGGCATCTGGATTTTTAAAGCGTGATATATCCGGGAAATAGAGTTGCAGGAAATATGACACCACAATGAAGATAACCCCACCGATAAGCGCCGTGAGGAAAATCGCCTTCGGTATCACTCGCTCCGCATCCTTGGTTTCCTCTGACAGCGAGCTGATGCCGTCAAAACCGAGGAAAGAGAAGCACAGAATGGTTGCACCGGTAATCATCGGTACGACATGCGAATTTTCAGTCCAGAACGGGCGGCTACTCACCAGCGTTCCCGCGCCTTCGCCATTCACGACACCATAAATCACCATACTGGTGATAGCGACCATCACGGCGACCTGAAATACCACGATCAGGCTGTTAAAATTAGCAACTGTCTTAATGCCGCGCAGGTTGGATAGCGTCATAAAACCGACCAGCAGCACGACGAAAATCCAGGATGGAATGCCGGGAATAAGCGTTTCAAAGTAAATTTTCGCCAGCAGGATGTTGATCATTGGCATGAACAGGTAATCCAGCAAGGATGACCAGCCAACCATGAACCCTATCGTCGGGCTGATGGCTTTTTGCGCATAGGTATACGCTGAACCGGCGGACGGAAAACGGCGAACCAGTTTGCCGTAACTGAGCGCGGTAAACAAAATAGCAATCAATGCAAACGAATAAGCTGTGGCGACATGCCCATCCGTCAGCCCTGAGACAATACCGAACGTATCAAATAATGTCATCGGCTGCATATACGCCAGCCCCATCATCACGACCGGTAGCAGAGTGAGTGTTTTGCGCAGTTGTACGCGTGAAGTTGCCGGGGCTGAAGTCTCAGTTGTCATGGCGCAAGGCTCCGTGGAAAACGACGGTCACATCAGCAGCCAAGGCTGCCAGGGTCATCATCGGTGAAATCACCGGATATTCACTTATCCCCAAGCGGGTGGGATAAAAGGTACGTTCACCCTCAGGCTGAGTCATACCCCTTCCCGACACAGCACACGCCAGAACGGCGTTTTTACCACTGCGCCAGCCGGCAGGCACCGGCTCCAAAACAACAGTTCGCCCCATTATGTCTCTCTTTAATTCGACGTCGCGCCATCGCAACGTTTTGCTGATATCTGTCCGGCGTTTGCAACGCCAGCCTCTTGCGTGATGTACAAAAAAATAACCGACGTTTTCAAAGAAACGCCGGTTTTTTCAGGGCGCGTATTTTGCCCCAGTCGGCAATCAGAGACAAGACCTGCGAAAGCATCCGGCCATTTTTTTCCCCTGGATCCACACCATTAACGCAGCCGTTTACGCTTTTCGTTCTGATCCAGTTCAAGCTCAGTAATCACTTGCTGAAGCCCTCGTTCCTGAACGGCGGTTAATGACACAAATTTGAAACTCAATCGCTCAATTTGCCTTACATCACCCTTGCCATCGAGCACCTTGGTCGTCGCGTGATTAACAAATTGTAAATCCAGGCAAAATTGCCCATAACTGGCTAAATCGACATCAACGCTTTTTAGCACCATGCCGGGCTTAAATTGCGCCACCGTCTCTTTATTGTCGGTATACATGCTCAATCCACCGAGCGACAGATCTTTGAGGCTAAACTCGAACTGGTTGTTATCTGGCAACTCACCGCGACACATCATCGGCGGCCAGGCGGGGGAATTAATACGGAAAAAGTTACGGCGTTGAATGTTATACAGCACATCCGGGATCGCTGCGCAAAAGGCGGGCAAATCATCATATTCATCAGCCCTGATGATAGTGGAGCGGAATTCTATCTTGGCACCGGCACTTTCAGCCATAAACTCAAGCTCTCCGGCAAAGAGCGCACGACTATTCTCACGCTCAAGCGCACCCAGGTCGAACAAAAACTCACCCTCGTCTGCATCGACCGACAGGATCTTGCTAATGAACTGACCATGGGTGTGATATACCATCACCGTGGTATTCTGTTTTTGCAGTCCGCGCAAGGTGGCGCAAATCGCCATTTTATTACGCCGGGCGAACTGTTCTTTCGTATTGTTATCCACTACATCCATCCCCACCGTTAATTGAATGGTTAACGCATCAATCCGTGTCCCTGAGTTCCCAGGATACAGCATGGCACTAGTATCGACAGATGTGCAATCGACTTTAGGGCTATTCGTGCATTCGTTATACCCACTATCATCAGATAGCACAGTTTATTATCAGGGGGCAGAATAATGGATAGCCTTAACAGGTATCCCAGAGGAAGGAACAGACAATGGGGAAATCAGGGAAACATCCGTACGATAACGTGGCAGGGCCAGGCTAACATGCAACCAGAGAATTCAGGCAAACAGACAGCAACAAGCAAGACAGGCACCGTGGCCCGGTGAACCACAATGCCACAGCGTCAGCCATGATGAAGAGAACATGTGCTGAGGGCGTGAGAAAGTATCGACAGAGGCTGCGACATTTCCGTGCTGACCTCTGTCATTTGTCGATATCACAGCGCCGGATAACCGGCCAGCAGCCAGGTGAGCGCCAGCAGGTCGGCACTGCCGCCCGGGCTCAGGTTTTGCGCAATCAGTATCCTGTCCATCGCCTCAAGCCCCGCCACCGTCACCCCGGCGGATAACTGCTCCCGCGCCAGACGCTGCACCAGCGACAACCCCGCCAGCCCGCCGCGCGACACCACGTTGGTATCCCGGTTGTGCGCCATCAGCACCACCAGCGTGTGCAGCAGTGCCTCGCGCTCCGCCACACCCCGCGCACGCGCCGCCAGATACGCCGGCAGGCTGTAGCGCCGCACCGTGGCAAAGCCGCTCGCCGCCTCACCCCGCGCCCCCGTCAGCCCGAGCTCGCGGTACAACCGCTCACCCGCCGTCACCGCCAGCGCACCACCGGCCAGCTCCGTTTCCACCAGCCCCGCGCTCATCTGCGCCACGCTTGCACACAGCGATGCGCGGCTCAGGCGCTCGCCGCGTCCTGCCAGCCAGCCCGCCGCGCTGCACACCAGACCAAAGGCAAAAATGCCGCCCTTGTGCGTGTTCACCCCGCCCGTTGCCGCGTGCATCGCCTGCTCCGCCGCCAGCCCCACCGGGCGCACCCGCGCCAGCAGTTGCGCCAGCGGCAGGTGGCGATGCTGCCAGCCTGCGGCGGTAAAGCGTGCAAACCACGGCGACAGCGCCGCAATGCTCGCCTCGAACGTGCCCATGTCCATGTCGCGGTGTGACCCGCTGTTGGCACCATCCACCAGCCCCGGTTTTGGCGTCAGTTGCACCTCGTGCGTCAGCGCCACCACCACCCGCTGGTGGATGTCCGGCAGCCCGCCCGGTTCATTCACACCGCCGGTCAGCGCCTCAGAGACCGTCAAACCAGCCATGCAGCCGCTCCTCTATGGCCGCCAGCACCTCAGGCAGCGGATGACGCCTTGAGCGCGCACAGGCGTGCGCCGCTTCATCGCACAGCAGACAGCGACGCGGCCCGTGCGCCAGCAATGTCCGGCTCACCACCCCGGTCTGCGGCCCCAGCACATCGAAATCCCACAGTCGGCCCAGCGGGTGCTGCTCTTCCACCGCTATCAGCGCCGCCTTCACGCTCAGCGCATCCTTCTCCACCACCCACAAGGCTTCCGCCCCTGTCGCCAGCCAGTGCAGTTGCTGCTCACGCACCGCCCAGCCCCGTGCCCGGCACAGGTCATCCAGCGCCGACAGCGCCTGCACCATCGCCTGGCGATACAACGGTGTGTCTTTCACCGGCCCCGGTGTGACCAGCGTCAACGACACCACTGTCTGCCCGTAACGCGTCAGCAGCGTCTGCTGACGTGCGTGTCGCTGCTCCTTCGCCGCCAGTACCGCGGTCAGCCCGGCTTGCACCGGGCTCTCTGTCAGGATAGTTTCACTCATACGCCCGGCTCAGTCCTTTACCTGACGCACCACATCAATCACGCTGCCGTCACGGTAGCGGATCACCCCCACGATGCGCTCGTGGAACTCAATCGCCTTCGGCTCACCCGCCAGCGCCACCGCACGCTGGTACAGCTCGTCAATCGACATCACGCTCAGGCCCGCCGCCGTCAGCCGTGCCGCCACCTCCGGGCGCAGCGGGTTCACCGCTATGCCGTGGTCCGTCACCAGCACGTCTATCGCGCTGCCCGGCGTCACGCACGTCGTCACCTGACGCACCACCGTCGGAATGCGGCTGCGTATCAGCGGCGCCACCACTATCGTCAGGTTCGCCGCCGTCGCCACGTCACAGTGACCGCCCGACGCCCCGCGCATCACCCCGTCCGACCCGGTGATGACATTCACGTTGAACTGCGTGTCGATTTCCAGCGCACTCAATATCACCACGTCCAGCTGGTCGCAGCACGCCGCCTTCGCACTCGGGTTCGCGTACACGTTGGTCGAGATTTCCACGTGCTGCGGGTTCTTCGCCAGCGATGCCGCCGCGTTCGCGTCAAAGCACTGCGTGTCCAGCAGCGTCTCTATCAGCCCCTTCTCGTGCAAATCCACCAGACTCCCGGTGATGCCGCCCAGCGCAAACCGCGCCACCACGCCCTGCTTCTGCATTCGCTCTTCCAGAAAACGCGTGCACGCCGTCGAGGCCGCCCCCGAGCCGGTCTGCATCGAGAAGCCGTGCTTAAAGTACCCCGAGTGCTCGATAACGTCCGCCGCCCGCCGCGCTATCAGCAGCTCGCGCGGGTTGCTGGTCACGCGCGCCGCCCCCACGCTGATTTTCGCCGGGTCGCCCACTTCGTCCACCGGCACCACAAAATCCACCTGGTCCTGCACGATGCTCGCCGGCAGGTTCGGGAACGGCACCAGACTCTCCGTCAGCAGCACCACCGTCTTCGCATACTGCGCGTCCACCATCGCATACCCCAGCGACCCGCAGCGCGATGTCCCCGCCGTGCCGTTGGCATTGCCGAACTCGTCGCTCGCCGGCACCCCGAGAAACGCCACGTCTATCTTCAGTTCCCCGCTTTGCAGCAGGTGCACCCGCCCGCCGTGCGAGTGGATGTGCACCGGCTCCGCCATCAGACCGTGCGATATCGCGTCCGCCAGCCTGCCGCGCATCCCCGAGGTGTAGATACGGGTGATGACGCCGTTGCGGATGTGCTCTATCAGCGGCGCGTTGCAGGTCATCAGCGAGCTCGACGCCAGCGTCAGGTTTTTAAACCCCATCTGCGCCAGCGTCTCCACCACCCGGTTTATCACCTTGTCCCCTTCGCGGAACGCGTGGTGGAACGAAATCGTCATCCCGTCCTGCAGCCCGCTCTTGCGTACCGCCTCTTCCAGGCCGGCACACAGCTTGCGCTCGTGCTTCGCCGTCAGGTCGTCCAGCCACGGCGTGGCGCTGTTCGCCCCCGTAAACGGGCGCAGGTGGTCCAGTCGCGCATACTGCTGTTGCAGTGCTTCTATCATGTTGCTCATCATTCCAGTCCTGTCTGTTCCGCGCCTTACTTGCGCACGCCGGACGCACGCGCCCGCTCGATGACCCGCCGCGCATGGTCGATTATCGGCGCATCTATCATCTTGCCGTTCAGCGATATCACCCCCAGCCCGGCCCGCTCACCCTCCTGCGCCGCCTCGATGACCAGATGGGCGTAGTCCACCTCGTCCTGCGTCGGCGCATAGGCGTTGTGCAGCAGCTCTATCTGGCGCGGGTTAATCAGTGACTTGCCGTTAAAGCCCAGCCGGCGTATCAGGTCCACTTCCTTCAGAAAGCCCGCCTCGTCGCTCACGTTCGAGTACACCACGTCAAATGCGTCAATACCCGCCGCCCGCGCCGCATGCAGCACCGCGCAGCGCGCATAGAACAGCTCCGTGCCGTCGCCGCGCTCGGTCTGCATGTCCATCACGTAGTCGAACGCCGCCAGCGCAATGCCAATCATGCGCTCGGACGAGCGTGCAATCGACACCGCGTTAATCACCCCGACCGCCGACTCGATGGCCGCCATGATGCGCGTCGAGCCCACTTCCCGCCCGCACGCCTTCTCGATACGCACCAGATGGTGCTCCAGCTCGTCCACATCATCGGTGGAGTCGGTCTTCGGCAGGCGTATCACATCCACCCCGCCGCGCACCGCCGCTTCCAGGTCTTTCAGCCCGAACGGCGTGTTCAGCTGGTTGATGCGCACCACGGTTTCAATCTCCCGGTACATCGGGTGTTGCAGCGCGTGGTACACCAGCAGCCGCGCCGTGTCCTTCTCGCGCAGTGACACCGCATCCTCCAGGTCGAACATGATGGAGTCGGGCTGGTAGATGAAGGCGTTGGACAGCATGGCCGCATTCGCCCCCGGCAAAAACAGCATGCTGCGCCGCAGTTTTTTCGGTTCGCTCGCACTCATCACAGCTTCTCCCACGCTATCTCGTCAATACCGGCAGCGCGCAGCACCGCACTCTGCACCCGGGCGCGTATCACACAGTCCAGCGCCCCCTTGTCGTCCACCACCACCGTGCCGGACGTCACGCCCAGCCGGTGCAGCGTCTCGTCCACCACCTGCCGTATCTGCCCGCCAAACTGCTTGATGACCTCGCTGTTGATGACCACGGTCAGCGCACCCTCGGCCGGCGCCACCTTCACCAGCAGGTCGCTGGACTCGAAGGTGCCCGCCAGGGCTTCCTTGATTATATTCATGGTATGGTTACCTGCTTGATACCTAAAAACGCGTTACGCGCAGGCGAGCTCGCCATAGCGCTGTAACTGCACAAATGTGGTGGCCGGCACTCTCTCGCGGATAGCCTCGAACTCCCGCTGCGCCAGCAGCCGCCTCACCTCCGAGGCCGATATCGCCCGCCCCGCCGCTTCCCGCGTGCGCTCGATTTCCACCACCGCCAGCGCCGGGGCCGCCACCCGGCCCGGCTGCTCCAGCCAGTGGTGCATCGCCGCATTGTAGTGGTGTGTCACCGGGCAGAACGGCTCGGTGCCGACAAAACGCCGTGTGATACCCAGCGCCGGGGCGATGTAACGCCGGAAGATAATCAAATCCAGCGCCGCGTGCGCCTCGGTGATGCGCTGCGCCTCCTTGAGAAAATACCCCGGAAAGGTCGCCTTCGATATCAGGTAGTGCGACCCGGCATGCACCGTCAGGTTCGGGATGTGCGACACCCCCTGCTGCACCATCGCCAGCCGCTCACTGAACGGAAAGAACGACGCATCCTCGCGCACCACGAAGATATGCAGCCAGTCGCACGCCGCTGCCGCCTGCTCCGCCAGATAGCGGTGCCCCAGCGTAAACGGGTTGGCGTTCATCACGATACCCCCGATGTGCGCCCCCGGCTTCGCCTGCGCCGCCAGCGTCTGGCAATACTGCCGGATACCTATCGGCGTGTTCTCCATCAGCACCGCCTGGTCCTCGTAACAGGCCAGCGGGTAAAACCCGCAGCCCCGGAACACCGGCACGTTGCAGGGCCGCGTGTAGAGAAACAGGTGGAACAGCCCGCGACCGGCGGCAAACTGCACCACCTCGTTGACTATCGTCACCCCCAGACTCAGCTCGCGGTAGTCCGGGTCCACCGCCACGCACTTGATGGTGCTCGCGCACAGCCCGGCGCACGCCACCACGCGCCCCTGATGGCGGCCCACCACAAAAAATTCGATATCGTCGTCCAGGCCCAGCTGACAACGCGCCAGCAGCGGCCCGACGTCCGTCAGCACCCGGGGGTGGCGCGCCACCTCGTGGGGGGTAAATGTCACACTCTCATCGGCATACATGGGGGTATCCTGCTGGTTGCTCGCGGCCCGACCGGGCGACTCAGTGACCGACGGCAACGGCCTGACGCGCCCTGACCGGCCGCGCGGCTTCGCCGATGGTGTTACGCAGGTGGCCGACATGCTCTATCTCCACCTCGATGCTGTCACCCGGCTGCATGAACAGCGGCGGATTACGCTTCTTGCCCACCCCGCCCGGCGACCCGGTAATGATGACGTCACCGGCACTGAGCGCGGTGAAGGTGCTGATGTACTCAATCAGGTCCGCCACCTTGTGGATCATGCTCGCCGTGGTGTCATCCTGCACCATGCGCCCGTTCAGGTAGGTGCGGATGGCCAGCGCGTGCGGGTCGGGGATTTCGTCACGGGTGGTCAGGTACGGCCCGAATGCGCCGGTCTTCTGCCAGTTCTTGCCCGCCGTGAACCAACTGTGCTGCCAGTCACGCGCCGAGCCGTCCATGTAGCAGCTGTAACCGGCGACAAATTCGAGCGCCTCGTCACGGGCGATGTTCTGCCCGTCGCGGCCGATGATGACCGCCAGCTCGCCCTCGTAGTCAAACTCGCTGGAGTAGTGCGGCTTGAGCACCGGGGTGCCGTGGCCGGTCTGCGAATCCGGGAAGCGCACGAACAGGGTCGGGGCCGGGTTCAGCTCGTTGAACTCCTTGCGCTTGTCGGCGTAGTTCATGCCGACGCAGAGGATTTTGGAGGGCGAGACAATCACCGGCAGAAAGGTGACGTCGGCGACGGCCACATCCGGGGTCTCTCCCTGGAAGGCGGCGGCCTCATGGAGCGCCTGACCGGCCAGCAGGGCTTTCAGGTCGGGGTAGCGTCCGCCCAGGCGGCGGCCCAAATCAATCAGCCCGGCGGAGGTGTAAATACCGTAACTGTTGTTGCCGTGATGGCGATAACTTGCAAGTTTCATAATCTTTCCTGTTTCAATAAAGCCGCAACGTATTGCGGCGTTATTTGTTTTTTTATCGTAAACCGTCACACCAGGAACTTGCCGAGTACCAGCAAGGCCACAGAGACGTTGATCGCACCACCGATACGGGTCGCAATCTGAGCGAACGGCATCAGCACCATACGGTTACCAGCGGTGAGAATCGCCACGTCGCCGGTACCGCCCTGCCCGCTCTGGCAGCAGGAGATGATGGCAACATCAATCGGATGCATACCGATTTTCTTACCAACAAAGAAACCGGTCGTGACCAGTGCCACAACGGTGGACACAATCACCAGCAGATTGGTAATGGTGAACGCATGCACCAGTTCTTCCCACGGCGTGATAGCCACACCAACGGCGAACAGAATCGGATACGTCACAGAAGTCTGGAAGAATTTGTAAACTACCTGAGAGCCTTCAAGCAGACGCGGAGACGCACCATTCAGTAGTTTCACGATAACCGCAGCGAACAGCATGCCGACCGGTGCTGGCAGACCAATTAGTTTGTGACCCAGCATACCGATCATATACAGCAGGATAGCCAGCAGAGCTCCCGCAGCCAGATTGGCCGGGTCCATTTTGCCGCTCAGCGTACTGCTCAGTGAAACCGGTGCCTGCCCGGTGCCATTCTCTTTATTTGGCATCAGCTCGCCTTCACCGGTCAGGTGCGGATAGCGTTTACCTAATTGGTTCAGCACACCAGCAAGAACGATGGCAGTCAGGCTGCCCAGCATGACGATAGGCAGGATGCGACCCAACGCAACACCTTGATCCATATGCAATATTGCAGCATAACCGATAGAAAGCGGGATCGCCCCTTCACCAACACCACCGGCCATGATAGGCAGCACCAGGAAGAAGAAGATCTGGAACGGATCCAGCCCCAGCAGAGTGCCGACACCCATACCGACCACCATGCCAACCACTTCACCGCACAGCATCGGGAAGAAGATACGCAGGAAGCCCTGAATCAGCGTTTGCCGGTTCATACTCATGATACTGCCGACAATGATGCAGCAGATGTAGAGGTACAGGATATTGGTGGATTTATAGAATTTGGTGGTGGAATCTACAACGACTTGCGGCAGCAGGCCGTAATACACCAACGCAGACGGAATAAAGGTGGCGCAGATAGCCGCAGCCCCCATTTTGCCGATAAACGGCAAACGTTTACCGAACTCGCCACAGGCAAAACCGAAGAACGCCAGCGTGGCAACCATCACCACGATATCGCTAGGCAGTTTGCCTTCAAGGCAGTCCAGCGCAATCAATAACCCGGCCAGGATAAACAGCGGCACTGGAATAACACCAATTTTATAGTTATCCAGGACGTGCCACCACTTGTCTTTTAATGAAGCCTGCCCAGAGGCTTTCTCTTTCACAACAATATAAGAATCATCAGTGGTACTCATAACCTTCTCCCCTCGTTATTTTCCCGGGCATAGTAAGAGGTCAAGTCCTATTATTATGTGACAATCCTCAAATTAAAAAATGAGTTTTAATGGCACTTATGGTTTTAATGGTTTTAATTAATTTATCTTTTAAAATCAAATAATTAAAAATAAAAAAATACAGAGCATTCTGCGTAGTTTTTATGGTTTTTATGATGTTTAAAGCACCATGGGCAATAAATGGATTTTATGTTTAAAAAAAGTAATCATTATGAAATAAAACGTGACGTTTATTTTACACGGCGTTCAAAATCACCAATAAACGTCAATGCTATTTTTTATGCGTAGCGCTTCACAAGACGATTTTTTGTTCCCTTCTTTTTACGCCTTTCATGATAAATTAGCCAACGTCAATTCAGCACTTTACAGGTAATAGGCACAATATGACTGTCAGACTCCCCTTTCATATCAAACTGTTTATCTACCTGATGATTTTTTTCTCGCTGCTGTTTATCAGTGCGGGGGTTTACTATTATCGGACAGTAGATCAGCAACTCTACGATGAGTTAGGCAGCCGGGCGCAAATTCAAGCGCGCGAAATCGCCATTATTCCTTCGCTGGTCGAGGCAGTGAAACAACGCGATACCACCACTATCGACAATCTGGTTGATCAAATTAAAGCCCGCAGCGATGCCAGCTTTATTGTCATTGGCGATAACAGTGCTACCCATCTTTATCATTCTGAACAACCGTCCCTCCTTGGAACTGAAATGATTGGGGGTGACAATAAAGAGGTTCTGGAAGGACAAAGCTCCATTACATTACGCCGGGGTGCTATCGGCATTTCACTGCGCAGCAAAGCGCCAATTATGGATGGTGATCAGGTCATTGGTATTGTCTCTGTCGGCTATCTGAAAAAACGTATCGATAACCTGACCTGGAGCAAGGTAGCGAGTGTCGGACTATTTATCACCAGTATGCTGATTGCTCTGTTCTTCTTCTCCTGGTGGTTTTCCCGCAACCTGAAAAAACAGATGTTTGGTTTAGAGCCGCTGGAAATCAGGCTACTGGTGCGCCAGCAAAAAGCGCTGCTGGAATCCATTTATGAAGGCGTCATCGCTATCGACCAACAACGCCGTATTGCCGTTATCAATCATGCCGCAAAGGATTTGCTGGGGTTGGGTATGCCATCCTGGCAACTGCGGGGCCTATTGATAGATGACGTCATCACACCGGTTCCCTTTTTCTCCTGTGACACGATGTGGAAAAACGATACCCATGATGAAATTTGCCGCTTTAATCAGGTGACGGTCATCGCCAGCCGGGTACGTATTATGCTCGAAGACGAACTGCAAGGCTGGGTCATCAGTTTTCGTGATAAGAATGATATTCATACCCTGAGCATGCAGTTAAGCCAGGTGAAGCGCTATGCCAACAGCCTGCGCATCCTGCGTCATGAACAGCTAAACTGGACCGCCACCCTCGCGGGGTTACTGCACCTCAAGCGCTATGAAGAAGCGATTCGTTACATTGAAGCACAATCTGAAGGGGCGCAAGCGGTGCTGGATTTCATCTCCAGCCGTATCTGCTCGCCAGCTCTGTGTGGTTTACTGCTCGGTAAATTCGCCAGTGCCCGTGAGAAAGGCATTGAACTGAGCTTTGATCCGCGCTGCCAGCTCAACACCATTCCGCCTTCGCTGAGTGAGACCGAATTGATGTCAATCATCGGTAATGTTATCGATAATGCCGTAGAAGCCACGCTCGCTTGTCCATTGCCGCATTACCCTGTCGAGGTTTATATCTATGACGGTGAGCAAGAATTGGTCATTGAAGTGGCCGATCAAGGAACAGGGATTGACCCCGATATTGCCGATCGGGTATTTGAGATGGGTGTTACCAGCAAACTGGAGGGCGATCACGGTCTGGGGCTACATTTAGTCTCAAGCTATGTCAGCCAGGCTCAAGGGGTGATAGAAGTCTCAGATAACCCTCCGCATGGTGCCATTTTTTCTATTTTTATTCCCAAAAACACCACGTTTAACCAATCTATAACCTAAAAAAGAGAATGAGAGTACCATGCCAATCGCTAGCACCGCGCCGCCGCAAAGGCCGATTGAAAACTTCGATGTTCTGATCGTTGAAGATGAACGCAAATTGGCCCACATTCATGCCGAGTTTATCGAAAAGCATTTTGCACTGCGGGTAGTGGGTATGGCGTCAACGCTGCTGGAAGCCAAACGGATGCTGCAACAGCACAAACCCCGGCTGATGCTACTGGATAATTATCTGCCTGATGGCGAAGGTGTTCAGCTTATCGAAAGTGAGCTAATGCGCAGCATTAACTGTTCGGTTATTTTTATTACCGCCGCCAGTGATATGAATACCTGTGCACAAGCTATCCGCTGTGGCGCATTTGATTACATTATTAAACCGGTTTCCTACCCCAGGCTGCGCTCCTCACTGGAGCGTTTTATCCAGTTTGTGAAAACCCAACACACCTATAAGGTGGTCGATCAGCAAAACGTGGATGTGCTCTATCAGTTACAGGCCTCTACTACACCAAACGGGCCTGGGAGCAAAGGCATTGAAGAGAATACGCTGAATCTGGTGAAGCAACTTTTTATGGAAGACCCGGCCGCGCTATTCTCTGTTGATGACGTCGTTGCACGCACCGGCCTTAGCAAAACAACGGCCCGGCGTTATCTGGAGTTTGGGCTGGAAAACCAGTTTCTGGATGTGGAAATGCGTTATGGCAAAATAGGTCATCCACGACGGCTTTACCGCAAGAAGCAGCTGGATTAAGCCGCGCCGTTGCTGATTTTTCCCATCATCGGTTTTTTCCTCCGTCAAGAACACACCGCGGCACAGGCGTTATCACATAATTAGGGATAACGCCTGTTCATCACGGTGCTGAAAAGGATAGCTCAGCTTGCGCGCCCTTGTCTGAAAGGCAATACGCACACTCAGAACATCATCGTCATCGGGTCGGGATGCTGGTATTCAAACCCCAGTTCAACGCAGATGCGTTGCCCGTCAATAATTCTGGCAACAGATGGGTCGCCGGGTAAAAACTGCGGTGGCTCAAGACCCATACGGTGCGCTTGTTGCGGATAAAAATCCTGTTTGGCGGGGTGAGCTGGTGCGCACAAATTATATAAATGTCCGCCGTGCGGACGTTGCAGCAGCAGCAGAATCGCCGAAATAACATCCTCAAGATGCACCAGATTGACACCGTGGCTGCCATCCAGCACATCCTGCCGACCGGCAAGAAAACGTCCGGGGTGGCGATTGTCGCCCACTAATCCGGCCAGCCTGAGAATATCGACCTCAGTATGTGGCAGAGCATGCAGCCACTGCTCCAGTTGATATAACACCTGGCCTGCATGTGTTTCAGGTTTAGGCAGGCAATTTTCTTTTATCCGCCCACTGACTGCACCATAAACCGATATCGAACTGGTATAGATAATGCGCGCCACGCCGAATGCCAGCGCGCTGTTCACCACCTGCTCAACCGCCTGCAAATAATGCCCGCCGGCTCGCTCAACGCGCCCTGGCGGTAAGGTGATAATCAGCGCATCAACATTCAGCAGCGCCTCAAGCCCCTCAGCATCGACGTTAATCTCCGGCGTCAGGCTCAGGCAATGGCATGCCACCCCAGACAGCCGTGCCGCGCTTACGCCATCGGCCGTCGTTTTACTGCCAACCACCTGATACCCGCGAGACTGCAATGCCAGTGCCAGCGGCATACCAAGCCAGCCAAGCCCGATAATCGATATCTTTTTCATGCGGATTCTGACCTCCCGGCCCTGTTGTCGTATCTCATTGGGACATTATGCACCCGTCCCCTGATTTCATCGCCAGACTGCTTTTATTCTATGCCCAAAAACGGCACGGCTAAAAATCAGCGTAACTAAAAAACAGCCGCGATAAAAAAATGTTGCGCGACGCTATCAACATGGTTTAGGTTACTTCCCTAAAGACGCGGGTGTTAGCTTATCAGCCAACCCGTCGCAATATACTAAAACATCGTAGAGAGAAAAATTATGTTACGCGTTAACTTCAACCACCATCATCACCATCACCCTGACTAGTCTTTCAGGCGATTGGTGCTGGAAGACGACCTATCTTCCAGTGGCGGTAAGCGCGTAGAAAAGCCCCCGGAAGATCGATTCCGGGGGCTTTTTTTATTGCCCGGAATTTTTTAAAAAGCCTGCTTAACAGGCATCACAGACAGGATAAATTGAGGTTCACATGCTGGATAAAACACGTTTACGTATCGCAATGCAGAAATCAGGCCGCCTGAGCGATGACTCAAGGGAATTACTGGCGCGGTGCGGTATCAAGATCAACCTGCACCAGCAGCGTTTGATAGCGTTCGCCGAGAACATGCCTATCGATATTCTGCGGGTACGCGATGACGATATTCCCGGTCTGGTGATGGACGGCGTCGTCGATTTAGGCATCATCGGTGAAAACGTGCTGGAAGAAGAGTTGTTAAACCGACGGGCACAGGGTGAAGACCCGCGTTACTTCACACTGCGCCGCCTCGATTTCGGTGGCTGCCGTCTGTCTTTGGCTATGCCACTCGATGAGGAGTACACCGGCCCGCAGTGTCTCGACAATAAACGTATTGCAACCTCTTACCCTCACCTGCTGAAAAAATATCTTGATAAACAAGGTGTCAGCTTTAAATCTTGCCTGCTCAACGGTTCTGTCGAAGTCGCGCCGCGCGCAGGCCTTGCCGATGCTATCTGCGATTTGGTGTCTACCGGTGCCACGCTTGAGGCCAATGGCTTGCGTGAAGTCGAAGTGATTTATCGCTCCAAAGCCTGTCTGATTCAGCGTGATGGCGAGATGCCCACCGAAAAACAGCAGTTGATCGATAAACTGCTCACCCGTATGCAAGGCGTGATTCAGGCCCGAGAATCCAAATACATCATGTTGCACGCGCCGAGCGATCGCCTGGAAGAAGTGATTGCGTTACTGCCCGGAGCCGAACGCCCGACCATTCTGCCGCTGGCCGGCGACCAGAACCGTGTTGCCATGCACATGGTCAGCAGTGAAACCCTATTTTGGGAAACTATGGAGAAACTGAAATCACTGGGTGCCAGCTCTATTCTGGTACTGCCTATCGAGAAAATGATGGAGTAAGCTCATGAGCAACCGCTTCAATACCCTGATTGACTGGCAGGCATGCAGTGAAGAAGAACAGCGTCAGTTGCTGACGCGCCCGGCTAT
The DNA here is from genome assembly GCF_900095885.1 of Dickeya aquatica. Taxonomy (NCBI): domain Bacteria; kingdom Pseudomonadati; phylum Pseudomonadota; class Gammaproteobacteria; order Enterobacterales; family Pectobacteriaceae; genus Dickeya; species Dickeya aquatica. The sequence goes on along the minus strand of NZ_LT615367.1, from coordinate 2,116,373 downwards.
CTCCGCGTCGGACAAAATCAGCGCTATCGTCAGTGACATTCTGGCTGAGGTTCGCCGTCAAGGCGACGACGCATTACGCGATTACAGTGCCCGTTTTGACAAAGTGCAGGTCAAACAGCTGCGCATCACGGATGAGGAGATTCAGGCGGCCGCTGCTCGCCTTGGCGATGATATCAAGCAAGCCATGAGTAATGCGGTACGTAATATCGAGCGCTTCCACAACGCGCAAAAACTGCCCACAGTGGACGTCGAAACGCAGCCAGGCGTACGTTGTCAGCAACTTACACGCCCGATTGCCAATGTCGGGCTGTATATTCCCGGTGGTTCAGCCCCGCTGCTGTCTACAGTGCTGATGCTGGCGACACCGGCCCACATTGCCGGATGCCAGCGCGTTATTCTCTGCTCGCCACCGCCGATTGCTGATGAAATTCTCTATGCCGCACAATTATGTGGCGTACAGGAAGTGTTCCAGCTTGGTGGAGCGCAAGCGATTGCCGCCATGGCATTCGGCACAGACAGCGTGCCCAAGGTCGATAAAATCTTTGGCCCCGGCAACGCGTATGTCACAGAAGCCAAGCGCCAGATAAGCCAACTGCTCGATGGCGCAGCGATTGATATGCCAGCGGGCCCGTCCGAAGTTTTGGTGATTGCCGACAACGGAGCCACGCCGGATTTCATCGCCGCCGACCTGCTCTCACAGGCCGAGCACGGCCCGGATTCTCAGGTTATCCTGCTAACGCCGGACGAAAATCTGGCTCGCGCGGTCATTGAGGCCGTCGAGCGCCAGTTAATCACCTTGTCACGCGCGGATATTGCCCGTCAGGCGCTCGACAGTAGCCGGGTTATCGTCACCCGCGATGTCGCACAATGTCTGGCAATCAGCAACCGGTACGGCCCGGAACATCTGATAATCCAAACCCGTGATGCGGCCTCGCTGGTCGAGCACATTACCAGCGCAGGCTCCGTGTTTTTAGGTGACTGGTCGCCCGAATCTGCCGGTGATTATGCCTCTGGCACCAATCACGTACTGCCAACCTACGGGTATACCGCCACTTACTCAAGCCTGGGATTAGCCGATTTCCAAAAACGCATGACCGTACAGCAACTCTCACCGGAAGGACTGCTGGGGCTTGCCTCAACCATCGAAATTATGGCTCAGGCAGAACAGTTAACAGCCCATAAAAACGCTGTGACATTGCGCGTCAACGCCTTAAAGGAGCAAGCATGAGCATTGAAAATTTGGCACGCGATAACGTGCGCCGCCTCACTCCGTATCAGTCCGCCCGCCGTTTGGGTGGCAAAGGTGATGTCTGGCTGAATGCCAACGAATACCCGCAGGCGACGGAATACCAGTTGACGATGCAGACGTTAAACCGCTACCCGGAATGCCAGCCGGTTCAGGTCATTGCGCGTTATGCGGCCTATGCGGGCGTTAACCCGGATCAGGTGCTGGTCAGCCGCGGCGCAGATGAAGGCATCGAGCTACTTATTCGTGCTTTTTGTGAACCCGGTCAAGACGCTATCCTGTACTGTCCGCCGACTTACGGCATGTATGCCGTCAGCGCTGAAACCTTTGGTGTCGAGCGGCGTGTCATTCCGGCGCTTTCTGACTGGCAGCTTGACGTTGAGGCGATTGCACGCTCGCTGGATAACGTGAAGGTGATTTACGTCTGTTCGCCGAATAATCCAACCGGCAACCTGATTAACCCTGATGATTTGCGTCGCCTGCTCGAGCTGGCCCGTGGCCGGGCAATTGTCGCCATTGATGAGGCTTACATCGAATTCTGCCCGCAGGCCAGCACCGTGAGCTGGCTGGCACAATACCCCCATCAGGTGGTGCTGCGCACGTTATCGAAAGCCTTCGCACTGGCAGGGCTGCGCTGTGGCTTTACGCTGGCAAGCCCGGAAATCATTACACTGCTGTTAAAAGTGATTGCGCCTTATCCACTGGCATTGCCCGTTGCCGATATCGCGGCACAGGCCTTATCCGATGAAGGGCTGGCAAAGATGCGCCGCCATGTTGCCGAGGTGTGTGATAACCGCCGCTGGCTGCTAGATGCACTGAAAACGCTGCCTATCATAGAAACGGCTTCCCCTGGGGAAGGCAATTATGTGCTGGTGCGCTTTAACGACTCACCAGCAGTCTTTAAAACCTTGTGGGATCAGGGCATTATTTTACGCGATCAGAACAAACAACCGGGGCTGGCTGGCTGTCTGCGTATCAGCATCGGCACCCGATACGAGTGCGAGCGTGTGATTAGTGCACTGCAAGCGCTGTCAGGCACAACAGCATAATTTGAGGAATCACTGTGGGATTAAAGTACCTTTTCATCGACCGCGACGGCACACTGATTGCTGAGCCCCCGAAGACTTTCAGGTTGACCGGCTGGACAAGCTGGCGCTGGAGCCGAATGTGATCCCCTCATTGCTGTCGTTGCAGCAAGCGGGCTTCAAACTGGTGATGATCACCAATCAGGATGGTCTTGGCACCAGCAGTTTCCCGCAGGCGGATTTTGATCCGCCGCATCAGTTGATGATGCAAATTTTCACCTCTCAGGGCATCCACTTTGAACGTGTCTTGATTTGCCCGCATTTCCCCGGCGATAACTGCGATTGCCGTAAGCCCAAAACCGCTCTGGTCGATGCCTTCCTCAAAGAGAACGTGATGGACAGCGCCAACAGCTACGTGATTGGCGACCGGGAAACCGATGTACAACTGGCGCAGAATATGGGCATTACCGGTCTGCGTTATCAGCGTGACGGCCTCAACTGGCAGGCCATCACCACACAACTGACGCGCCGCGATCGTCACGCACACGTCAGCCGTATTACTCGTGAAACGGCCATCGATGTCAACGTCTGGCTCGACAGAGAAGGCAGCAGCAAAATCCATACTGGCGTCGGCTTTTTCGATCACATGCTGGATCAAATCTCCACCCATGGCGGTTTTCGCATGAATATCGATGTAAAAGGCGATTTGTACATTGATGATCACCACACCGTCGAAGACACCGCGCTGGCGCTGGGCGAAGCGCTGAATAAAGCGCTGGGTGACAAACGCGGAATTGGCCGTTTTGGTTTTGTGTTGCCGATGGATGAGTGCCTGGCACGCTGTGCGCTGGATATCTCTGGTCGCCCTCATCTTGAATATAAAGCAGAGTTTAATTATCAGCGCGTGGGCGATCTGAGCACTGAGATGGTTGAACATTTCTTCCGCTCACTGTCTTATGCGATGGGCTGCACACTGCACCTGAAAACCAAAGGTCGTAATGATCATCACCGTGTGGAAAGCCTGTTTAAGGTCTTTGGTCGTACGCTGCGTCAGGCGATTCGGGTTGATGGCAACACACTGCCAAGCTCCAAAGGGGTGCTGTGATGAACGTCGTCATTCTGGACACCGGCTGCGCAAATCTCTCGTCAGTGATGTACGCCGTACAACGACTGGGCTATCAGCCACAAGTCAGCCGTGCACCAGAGGTCGTGCTACGGGCCGATAAGCTCTTCCTGCCCGGTGTCGGCACTGCCCAGGCAGCCATGGCACAGTTGGCCGAACGCGAGCTTATCGAGTTAGTGAAAGCCTGTACCCAGCCGGTGCTGGGTATCTGTCTCGGTATGCAATTATTAGGCAGTCACAGTGAAGAGAGCGGTGGCGTACGTACGCTTGGGCTGGTGGATACCCCGGTACAACAAATGGCTGACCACGGTCTGCCTTTGCCGCACATGGGGTGGAATCAGGTGACATCACAGGCAGGCCACCGCCTGTTTCGTGATATTCCCGATGGCACACACTTCTATTTTGTCCACAGCTATGCCATGCCATTGTGTGCAAATACCATTGCACAATCGCATTATGGCGAAGCGTTCACGGCAGCCGTGCAGCAAGAGAACTTCTACGGCGTCCAGTTCCATCCTGAACGTTCTGGTGCAGCCGGTGCACAGCTACTGAAAAATTTTCTGGAGATGTAAATCGCGATGATTATTCCTGCATTAGATCTGATTGATGGACAGGTCGTCCGTTTGCATCAGGGCGATTATGGGCAGCAACGTCAGTACGGCAGCGACCCGCTTCCCCGTCTGCAAGACTATCAACAGCAAGGTGCCCAGGTTTTGCATCTGGTCGATCTGACCGGGGCCAAGGATCCGGCAGCACGCCAGATCCCGCTGTTACAAACGTTACTCGCTGGTGTCTCCGTGCCAGTACAGGTCGGGGGAGGTATTCGTACCGAACAGGACGTTGAGGCCTTGCTGGCTGCCGGAGCCAGCCGTGTCGTCATCGGCTCAACGGCCGTCAAACACCCGGAGCGGGTGCAACAGTGGTTTACCCGTTATGGCGCAGATGCTCTGGTGCTGGCATTAGATGTACGCATTGACGCCAACGGGGTAAAAAATATTGCCATCAGTGGCTGGCAGGAGAATTCCGGCATTACGCTTGAAGAAACCGTTGAGCGGTATCTTCCGTTTGGCCTGCAACATGTGCTGTGCACCGATATTTCCCGCGATGGCACGCTGCAAGGCTCAAATGTGGCGCTCTATCGTGAGATCGGCACTCGCTATCCACAGGTCGCCTTTCAGGCTTCCGGCGGTATCGGCTCACTGGACGATATCCGCGCGCTGCGTGATAGCGGTGTGCAAGGCGTGATTGTTGGCCGTGCCTTATTGGAAGGAAAGTTCACTGTAACGGAGGCGATTTCATGCTGGCAAAACGGATAATCCCCTGTCTGGATGTACGTGACGGGCAAGTGGTCAAAGGCGTACAGTTTCGCAACCACGAAATCATTGGCGATATCGTCCCACTGGCGAAGCGCTATGCTGAAGAGGGCGCGGATGAGCTGGTATTTTATGACATTACCGCCTCGTCCGATGGCCGTGTCGTTGACAAAAGCTGGGTATCACGGGTTGCAGAGGTGATCGATATTCCGTTTTGTGTCGCCGGCGGTATTAAAAGCGTGGAAGATGCCGGGCAAATTCTCTCGTTTGGCGCAGATAAAATCTCTATCAACTCCCCCGCTCTGGCCGACCCGGATTTAATCTCACGGCTGGCCGAGCGCTACGGCGTGCAATGTATCGTTGTCGGGATTGATACCTGGTATGACGCCGACAGCGGGCTGTACCATGTGAACCAGTATACCGGTGATGAATCGCGCACCCGCGTCACGCAGTGGCAAACCCTCGACTGGGTGCAGGAAGTGCAAAAACGTGGCGCGGGCGAAATCGTGCTTAATATGATGAATCAGGATGGCGTGCGTAACGGCTATGACCTCACGCAGTTAAAACGGGTACGTGAGGTCTGCCACGTCCCGCTTATCGCCTCCGGTGGTGCGGGTACCATGCAGCATTTCCTCGATGCCTTTCTAAGCGCCGGGGTTGACGGGGCGTTAGCCGCATCCGTTTTTCATAAACAAATCATAAATATTGGCGAACTCAAGCAGTTCCTTAAGCAACAAGGCGTGGAGATCAGGGTGTGTTAACCGAACAGCAACAGAGCCAGCTTGACTGGCAAAAAACCGACGGCATGATGCCAGTCATCGTGCAACATGCGGTTTCCGGTGAAGTGCTGATGATGGGCTACATGAATCAGGACGCATTACAGGCTACCCTGCAAAGCGGTAAAGTTACCTTCTACTCCCGCACCAAGCAGCGTCTGTGGACAAAAGGAGAATCCTCTGGCCATTTTCTCAATGTGGTTTCCATCACACCCGATTGTGACAACGATACCCTGCTGATTCTGGTCAACCCTATCGGCCCAACCTGCCATCTTGGCAACACCAGTTGTTTCCATCCGGCACAAGCACAGTGGCAATTTCTTTATCAGCTCGAACAGCTACTGGCGGAGCGCAAACATGCCGACCCAGGCAGCTCTTATACCGCGAAACTCTACGCCAGTGGCACCAAACGCATTGCGCAGAAAGTAGGTGAAGAAGGGCTGGAAACTGCGTTAGCCGCTACTGTGCATGATAAAGAAGAACTGACCAACGAAGCCGCAGATTTAATGTACCACCTGCTGGTTCTGCTTCAGGATCAAGAACTGGATTTGGGCACCATTATCGATCGCTTAAAAGAGCGGCATAACCGCTAACTCGTCACCCGCTTCACCGGTTATTTACCTGTCCGGTGGAGCAACATCACGTTATTTCCCTTCTTCAACACACTATTCACCCTTCACCCGGTTTAACCGCGTCTACTGACATCGCGTTGATTGCCAGATTAAAGCGGAAGGCGGTGGCACTTATGGACTCGGACAAAAAGGCACTTCGGGAAGTTGTGACGCAGACTATAAGAAACAGGGACTGGGTAATCTATTCAATACGTGGTTACAGGCCCCACAAAAAATAGAACCCATTATTGCCTACGTACTGTTGGCAAAATAATCATGGTAGTCGTGATACCGCGATCAGCGACTCGCTAAAATACCCTGAATAGCGATAAAAAAATAGCACCCTGCGGGTGCTATTTATTACATAGAGATGACAGTTGACTGTCACTCGTAGATATTGGCGCGGTCACGCAATTCTTTGCCCGGTTTAAAATGCGGAACATATTTGCCTTCCAGCTCCACTTTTTCACCGGTTTTAGGATTACGGCCAACACGCGGTGCACGGTAGTGGAGTGAAAAACTGCCAAACCCGCGAATCTCGATGCGGTCACCACTGGCCAGCGTTGTAGCCATCTGTTCCAGCATCTCTTTGACGGCATCCTCAACCAACTTGGCCGGGATATGAGATTGCTGTCCAGCAAGTCTTTCGATAAGTTCAGACTTGGTCATGCTTCCTCCAAGTGTGTGGTCAGTTCACACCACATTAACTTACTACCGTTTAAGGCTGAGCAGAAAATAACCAACCATTACTGCCCACCCCACCGTCATTACTCGCCTTTAGCGGCTTTGAACGCTTCAGCCATCGCGTTAGAGAAATTGCTTTCTTCCGGTTTGTTATTAACAGAAGCGATAGCATCTTTCTCGTCAGCTTCATCCTTAGCACGGATGGACAGGCTAACTACGCGGTTCTTACGATCAACGCCAGTGTATTTGGCTTCGATTTCATCACCAACGTTCAGAACCAGCGTGGCATCTTCGATGCGATCACGAGAGGCTTCAGAAGCGCGCAGGTAACCTTCAACACCGTCAGCTAATTCAACTGTAGCACCTTTGGCGTCAACTGCGGTGACTTTACCCGTAACAATCGCACCTTTCTTGTTAACAGACAGGTAGTTATTGAACGGATCTTCAGCCAGCTGTTTCACGCCCAGAGAGATACGCTCACGCTCTGCATCAACCTGCAATACAACAGCAGCGATTTCGTCACCTTTCTTGTATTCGCGAACGGCTTCTTCACCAGCCACGTTCCAGGAAATGTCAGACAGGTGCACCAGACCATCAATGCCGCCATCCAGACCGATGAAGATACCAAAGTCAGTGATTGACTTAATCTTACCTTCTACACGGTCGCCTTTATTGTGGGTTTCAGCAAACTGCTGCCACGGATTGGCTTTGCACTGTTTCAGGCCCAAGGAGATACGACGACGTTCTTCATCGATATCCAGAACCATAACTTCAACCACGTCGCCCACATTAACTACTTTGGACGGATGGATGTTCTTGTTAGTCCAGTCCATTTCAGAAACGTGTACCAGACCTTCAACACCTTCTTCAATTTCAACGAAGCAGCCGTAATCAGTCAGGTTAGTTACGCGACCAGTCAGCTTGGTGCCTTCCGGGTAACGTTTAGCGATAGCCACCCACGGATCTTCACCCAGCTGTTTCAGGCCCAGGGATACACGGGTACGTTCGCGGTCAAACTTCAGCACTTTAACAGTGATTTCGTCGCCCACATTGACGATTTCGCTCGGATGTTTAACACGTTTCCAAGCCATATCGGTGATGTGCAGCAGGCCGTCAACACCGCCCAGATCAACGAATGCACCGTAGTCAGTGAGGTTCTTAACGATACCTTTAACTTCCATGCCTTCTTGCAGGTTTTCCAGCAGTTGATCACGTTCTGCGCTATTTTCAGATTCGATAACGGCACGACGGGAAACCACAACGTTGTTGCGCTTCTGGTCCAGCTTGATAACTTTGAACTCAAGCTCTTTGCCTTCCAGATGCAGGGTGTCACGTACCGGACGAACATCTACCAGTGAACCCGGCAGGAACGCACGAATACCGTTCAGCTCAACGGTGAAACCGCCTTTCACTTTACCGTTAATCACACCGGTAACAGTAGCCGCTTCTTCGTAAGCTTTTTCCAGCATCAGCCATGCTTCGTGACGTTTAGCTTTTTCGCGAGACAGCAGCGTTTCGCCGAAGCCGTCTTCTACTGCGTCCAGCGCTACGTCTACTTCATCACCGACCTGGATTTCAATTTCACCCTGGGCGTTTTTGAACTGCTCTACCGGAATGGCAGATTCAGACTTGAGGCCGGCATCAACCAGGACTACGTCCTTATCGATAGCAACCACAACGCCACGAACGATGGAACCCGGGCGGGTTTCGATTTCTTTCAGGGATTCTTCAAAGAGTTGAGCAAAAGATTCAGTCATGTTGATAATCTTTGGGTTTTCAAATTTAACGTCCATCTGGCATCCTGCTCGATGGGGTTGTTTCACATCCCCGCCACATCCTTGCAGCGGGGCAAAAAGCATTGTCAGACGGCCAGAGACAGCCTTTCTCGAACATAAGCCAGCGCGCGAGCAACAACGTCATCCAGCGTCATATTGGTCGAATCAAGCAGCAAAGCATCAGGCGCTGCCACTAATGGCGCAACAGATCGGCCACGGTCACGATCATCGCGCTCTTTAATCTCGGACAAAAGACGTTCAAAGTTAACATTAAAGCCTTTTTCCTGCAACTGAAGCATGCGGCGTTTTGCACGTTCCTCTGCACTGGCATCTAAAAAGATTTTTACCGGCGCATCAGGAAAAACCACCGTCCCCATATCCCGGCCATCAGCAATGAGTCCAGGCATTTCACGGAATGCTCTCTGGCGGCGTAACAAAGCTTCTCGCACACGGGGAAATACTGCTGCCTGCGACGCCGTGTTGCCGACTTCCTGAGTGCGGATCGCGTTGCTGACATCCTCGCCCTCCAAAATGACCTGCAATTGATCCTGCTGCGGAACAAATCGCACATCCAGATGAGAAGCCAGAGGCACTAACGCCTCTTCGGAGGTAACATCAACCTGATGGTGCAACGCAGCCAGTGCCAACACTCGATAGATGGCACCAGAATCGAGCAGATTCCATTGCAGTGCATTCGCCAATGCCTTGCACAATGTGCCCTTACCTGCGCCACCTGGCCCGTCAACCGTAATTACCGGTACAGTCACCGCCATTATCTACTCCTTCAAATACAGAAATCGTATGCCATATAGACCATACAATAAGTCATTATACCGTGCTGTGGCGAGAATCGTGAAATTAAAGACTGATTACTATGGAATATTGGGTGAATCTTTCTGTAACCAGAGTATCTCGCTAATGCCATAGGGTGACCCCTATGGCATCTCAATCAGCCATGCTGGCTTAGGCGCTCCAGTTGCTGAAAATAATCAGGGAAGGTTTTGGCTGTGCATTTTGGGTCAAGAATCGTTATCGGTGTATCCGATAACGCCACCAGCGAAAAACACATCGCCATGCGATGATCGTTATAGGTGCCGATATCCGCCGTTTTCAACTGCGATGGTGGCGTAATACGAATATAATCGTGCCCTTCCTCCACCTCTGCACCGACTTTGCGAAGCTCAGTTGCCATTGCAGCCAACCGATCGGTCTCTTTTACTCGCCAGTTGTAGATGTTTCGCAGTGTAGTGGTTCCCCCCTGGGCAAATAGCGCCGTCGTGGCAATCGTCATTGCTGCATCAGGAATATGATTCATATCCATATCAATGGCATGCAATTCACCACGCTGACACTCAATATAATCATCACCCCAGCGGATGTGAGCCCCCATTTTCTCCAGCACATCGGCAAAACGAATATCGCCCTGAACACTCGCACGTCCAACGCCAGTCACTCGAACCGTACCACCTCGAATCGCTGCTGCCGCAAGAAAATAAGATGCAGAAGACGCATCGCCTTCCACCAGATACTGGCCAGGAGAACGGTAGCGCTGATTACCACACACAACAAATGTTTGATAACCCTCGTTAATTACCGTAATCCCAAAGGTTTTCATCATATGCAGGGTGATATCAATATAGGGTTTAGAAACCAGATCACCTTTAATGCGGATGCGGGTATCCTGCTTCGCTAATGGCGCAGCCATCAGCAATGCTGTCAGGAACTGGCTGGACACAGAACCATCGACACTGATGTCCCCTCCCTGAAAACCGCCTTTTAAGCGCACGGGGGGGTAATGCTCCTGCTCCAGGTAGTCAATCTTCGCACCACCCTGACGCAATGCATCAACCAGATGGCCAATCGGGCGCTCTTTCATCCGCGGTTCCCCCGTCAGCACAATGTCACCATCGCTCAGACATAGCGCCGCAGCCAATGGGCGCATCGCCGTCCCGGCATTGCCGAGGAAAAGTTCTAACGGCGCAGAGGCCACAAATGCACGTCCCAACCCGGTAATTTCACAGGTGGTGCGATCGGTTGATAGTTGATAGTGAACACCCAATGCGCTCAGTGCATTGAGCATATGGCGGACATCATCACTATCAAGCAGGTTTGTCAGGCATGTGGTGCCTTCAGCTAACGCGGCCAGCAACAATGCGCGGTTAGAAACACTTTTTGACCCCGGCATATTAATCGTGCCGTTAATCAATGAAATGGGTTGTAGGGTCAGGGATTCCTGCATGTGAAACCGATTCTCCAAAGAATTAACATGAAAACCCCGGCCAGATACCGGGGTTTAAACTACATCAGCCTAATTGCTGTATTTGCTAAGACATGCTGCCATCAACCGTGACGCCGCTCAAAGTCAGCCATAAATTCGGTCAGTGCTTTCACACCCTCCAGCGGCATCGCGTTATAAATAGATGCGCGCATTCCACCAACCACACGATGACCTTTTAGTGCATGCAGGCCAGCATCGTGTGCTTCGCGTAAGAACAGCGGATCAAGTGCCGCGTCAGCCAGTTGGAATGGCACATTCATGCGGGAACGGTTTGCCGATACCACATCGTTACGATAAAAATCGCTGCCATCAATCGCGCTGTACAATAAATCCGCTTTGGCCTGGTTGCGTTTCTCCATCTCCAGCAAGCCGCCCTGCTCTTTCAGCCACTTAAATACCATGCCTGACAAATACCAGGCGAATGTTGGCGGCGTGTTGAACATGGAGTCATTATCAGCCAGAACCTGATAATCCAGAATGGAAGGTAATTCACGACGAGCGTTACCGAGAAGGTCATCACGGACAATCACCAGCGTCAGGCCAGCCGGGCCAATATTTTTCTGTGCACCGGCATAAATCACCCCATACCGGCTGACATCAAGCGGACGTGAAAGAATACTGGAAGAGTAATCCGCCACTACAATTTTATCACCGAAATCAGGCTCTTCTTCGATGGCTAAACCGTCAATCGTCTCATTTGGACAGTAATGTACATACGCCGCCGTTTCAGATAAGGCCCAGTCACGCATTGCCTGTACACCACGCAAACCGTCTACGTGTGTTTTGACATCAATAACGTTCGGCTTACAGTATTTTTCAGCCTCTTTAACCGCACTGTGAGCCCAATACCCCCCATCAATATAATCTGCCGAGACATTGTCACCCAACAGGTTAAGCGGAACGGCAGCAAATTGAGCACGGGCCCCACCGTGACAGAACAACACTTTGTAATTTGAGGGGATCTTAAGAAGGTCGCGTAAATCCTGCTCAGACTCATTGGCTACCTGCATGAACTCTTTACTGCGATGACTGATTTCCATCACCGACGTTCCCAGCCCATGCCAGTTGCACAACTCCTGCTCCGCGCGACGCAATACTTCTACCGGTAACATAGCCGGACCGGCACTAAAATTAAAAACCTGAGCCATTTCCCCTCACCACGTATAAATAATAGCGACCTGTTTTTTTAGTCGCATCAGTTTACCCTGCTATCGGTTTTATCACTCGTTTTTCCTGCCTGCAATGCTTATTAGCCCAAGAGATGAAAAGTTGCATACCGGCTCGCGCGTTATTTATTGCCGTATGGCATCACTCACGGATCATTGCGAGACATTACGCAACACCAGACAGGTAAGATAGAGTCCCTCGTTAAAACCACGTATGATGCAGCCTCTTCATAACACATTCAGGTTCGTACCATGACCCAAACGTTTATCCCAGGCAAAGACGCCGCCCTGGAAGATTCCATCGCCCGTTTTCAACAACAGCTCCAAAACCTGGGGTTTACTATCGAGGAGGCCTCATGGCTGAACCCGGTCCCCAACGTCTGGTCAGTACATATTCGTGACCGTGACTGCGCGCTGTGCTTTACCAATGGCAAAGGCGCTACTCGCAAGGCCGCGCTGGCCTCTGCATTAGGTGAATATTTTGAACGGTTATCCACCAATTATTTTTTCGCTGATTTTTATCTGGGTCAGCAGATTGCAGAGGGTGACTTTGTTCATTATCCCGATGAAAAATGGTTCCCCATCCCTGAAGATGACAGCCTCCCGTCAGGTATTCTGGATGCGCGTTTGCATGACTTTTACGACCCAGAGCAGCAGTTAGTCGCCAGCGATTTAGTCGATTTGCAATCAGGTAATCACAACCGGGGTATTTGCGCCCTGCCGTTTACCCGGCAATCTGACCAGCAAACGGTCTACATCCCAATGAACATCATCGGTAACCTGTATGTATCAAATGGGATGTCAGCCGGGAATACCCGCAATGAGGCTCGCGTTCAGGGGTTGTCCGAAGTTTTTGAACGCTATGTTAAAAACCGCATTATCGCCGAAGCTATTAGCCTGCCAGCTATCCCGCAAGAGATACTGGCTCGCTACCCCGGTGTAGTTGAAGCGATTGCTACGCTTGAAAAAGAGGGTTTCCCGATCTTCGCCTACGATGCGTCGCTCGGTGGTCAGTACCCGGTTATTTGTGTTGTCCTGTTTAATCCTGCCAATGGTACTTGCTTTGCTTCTTTCGGCGCACACCCGGCCTTTGGAGTGGCACTCGAGCGCACCGTGACCGAATTACTACAAGGGCGAGGGCTCAAAGATCTGGACGTATTTACCGCTCCCACCTTTGATAATGATGAAGCCGCAGAACACACCAATCTGGAAACCCATTTTATTGACTCAAGTGGCTTGATTTCATGGGATCTCTTCAAAAAAGATGCCGACTATACATTTGCCGACTGGGACTTTAGCGGGACAACCGAGCAAGAATTCACCACGCTGATGGCCATCTTCAACAAAGAGGGCCAAGAGGTTTACATCGCTGACTACGAGCACCTGTCAGTTTATGCTTGCCGTATTTTGGTGCCAGGAATGTCTGATATCTACCCGGCAGAAGACCTGTTGCTGGCAAACAACAGTATGGGCGCACATTTGCGTGACACCTTGCTGGCATTACCAGATAGCGCATGGGAAAAAGAGGAATACTTGGCGCTGCTGCAACAACTGGACGATGAAGGGTTGGATGATTTTACACGCGTGCGCGAATTACTTGGCATTGCCACTGGCAAAGACAACGGCTGGTTTACCCTGCGTGTTGGTGAATTAAAATCTATGCTGGCCCTGGCTGGTGGAGCGCTGGAAGATGCACTCAGTTGGGTTGAGTGGTCGATGGATTTCAACCAGTCTGTCTTTAGCGCTGAGCGAAGCAATTACTACCGCTGCCTGCAAACATTACTGCAATTAGCGCTGGAGCCAGAGCGTGATGCCGAGCAGTATTACGATGCTTTCGTGCGTATGTATGGTCGCAACACCGTTGAGCTGGCAAGCGCAGCCGTTGCCGGTGAACAGTGCTTCTACGGGTTATTTGCTATAGATGCCGACCTGAAAGCATTACCGGCACATCAATCGTTACTGGCTGCGTATGAGAAGCTTCAGCAGGCCAAACGTCAGCATTGGCGGATAAAATAAACGCCCCGTGCAGGATGATATTCAAATGTCATCCTGCACGGCAGGACAATTAATATCCTTTATTTTAAAATGGTTATTGGTGTATTCCTGATTCGGTAACACAGCGAATATTTATTTTTACCTTGTCGATTAATGTTATCAACAAGTAAATAATAAATAAAATAACGTAAAAACAGCGCCGTTTTTTCTACAATACTTTATTTTATTTAACGCTAAAACGCGCTTTTCAACCCACAATTCAACAGTTTTTGTAATTTTTAAAAAAAATTTTCCTTTTTATTTTCATAAACATAAGTGATAAATCAAGGTGGGAAGCACCGTTGAACGGCCCGATAAATTTCACCGGTATGATCCATGTCAAATTCTGGCTAATCGGCCTTTGTTAATATTACAGCGTAGATAATTTTTAAGAGAGAGTTAGTGTGAAAGCTGACAACCCCTTCACTTTGTTATTACCACCCGCCATGGCAAAAGTCGCCGAGGATGCTGGTGTTTATAAAGCAACGAAACAACCGCTCACCGCTTTTTTTCTGGCAGTAACAGCGGGCGTCTTCATCTCCATTGCGTTTGTTTTCTATATTACAGCCACCACGGGTTCCTCTTCCATGCCTTACGGTATGGCTAAACTGATTGGAGGCATCTGCTTCTCGATGGGGCTGATGCTGGTCGTGGTTTGTGGGGCTGACCTGTTCACGTCAACCGTGCTAACCGTTATTGCCAAGGCCAGCGGTCGCATAACCTGGAAACAGTTATGGGCGAACTGGTTTAACGTGTATATCGGCAATCTGGTGGGTGCGCTATTCTTCGTTGCACTGATTTGGTTTTCTGGTGAATACATGGTCGCGAATGGCGCATGGGGGCTGAATGTGCTGCAAACGGCCAACCACAAGCTAGAGCACTCGTTTGTTGAAGCGCTTTGCCTTGGGATTCTGGCAAACCTGATGGTCTGTCTGGCTGTATGGATGAGTTATTCCGGCCGTTCTCTGACAGATAAAATGCTGGCGATGATCCTGCCTGTTGCGATGTTTGTCGCCAGTGGCTTTGAGCACAGCATTGCCAATATGTTCATGATCCCGATGGGGATTGTTATCAAGAACTTTGCTTCTGATACTTTCTGGCATGCCATCAGCATGACCGCTGCGCAGTTTGAACATCTGACTGTCAGCAACTTCATTATCGACAATCTAATCCCTGTCACCATCGGTAACATTATTGGTGGTGGACTACTGGTAGGTTTGACTTACTGGGTTATCTATTTGCGCGGTGGAGACAAGCACTAAGCTGCTGTCGGCCGCAACGTCGGGTTATAAAAA
The DNA here is from genome assembly GCF_900095885.1 of Dickeya aquatica. Classification (NCBI taxonomy): domain Bacteria; kingdom Pseudomonadati; phylum Pseudomonadota; class Gammaproteobacteria; order Enterobacterales; family Pectobacteriaceae; genus Dickeya; species Dickeya aquatica. The sequence goes on along the minus strand of NZ_LT615367.1, from coordinate 2,101,047 downwards.
TCCAATCAAAGGTAGGTGTAATATGACCGAACTTAATCAGAAACTCGCCCAGGCTTGGGAAGGTTTTAGCAAAGGCGAATGGCAGAATGGCGTTAACGTGCGTGACTTCATTCAGAAGAACTACGTGCCGTATGAAGGTGATGAATCCTTCCTGTCTGGTGCCACCCAGGCGACCAGTTCCCTGTGGGACAAGGTCATGGAAGGCATCAAACAGGAAAACCGCACCCATGCACCGGTTGATTTTGATACCGACGTTGCTGCAACGATTACCTCTCATGATGCTGGTTATATCAGCAAGAATCTGGAAAAAATCGTTGGCCTGCAAACAGATGCCCCGCTGAAACGTGCGATTATCCCGTTCGGCGGCATCAAAATGGTCGACAGCTCTTGCAAAGCGTATGACCGCGAGCTGGATCCACAGTTAAAGAAAATCTTCACTGATTACCGTAAAACTCACAACCAGGGCGTGTTTGACGTCTACACCCCAGACATCCTGCGTTGTCGTAAGTCTGGCGTGCTGACTGGCTTGCCTGACGCCTATGGCCGTGGTCGTATCATCGGTGACTATCGCCGTGTTGCGCTGTACGGTATCGACTACCTGATGGCAGACAAATTCGCTCAGTTCACTTCTCTGCAATCCAAACTGGAAAATGGCGAAGATCTGGAAGCAACGATTCGTCTGCGTGAAGAGATTGCTGAACAGCATCGCGCTCTGGGTCAAATCAAGGAAATGGCAGCCAAATACGGTTGTGACATCTCCGGCCCGGCGACGACGGCTCAGGAAGCGGTACAGTGGACCTATTTCGGCTATCTGGCTGCGGTAAAATCCCAGAACGGTGCCGCAATGTCCTTTGGTCGTGTGTCCACCTTCCTTGACATCTACATCGAGCGCGATCTGAGCGCAGGAAAAATCACCGAACAGGATGCTCAGGAACTGATCGACCACCTGGTGATGAAACTGCGTATGGTTCGTTTCCTGCGTACGCCGGAATATGATGAACTGTTCTCTGGCGACCCGATTTGGGCGACGGAATCGCTGGCCGGTATGGGTCTGGATGGTCGTACGCTGGTTACCAAAAACAGCTTCCGTTTCCTGAACACCCTGTACACCATGGGGCCGTCTCCGGAACCGAACATGACCATTCTGTGGTCTGAAAAACTGCCGCTGAACTTCAAGAAATTTGCCGCTAAAGTGTCTATCGATACTTCTTCTCTGCAATATGAGAACGATGACCTGATGCGTCCTGACTTCAACAACGACGATTACGCTATCGCCTGTTGCGTAAGCCCGATGGTAGTCGGTAAACAAATGCAGTTCTTCGGTGCTCGTGCCAACCTGGCGAAAACCATGCTGTACGCTATCAACGGCGGTGTGGACGAAAAACTGAAGATGCAGGTTGGTCCGAAATCTGAACCGATTAAAGCCGATGTGCTGAACTTTGATGAAGTGATGGAGCGTTTAGATCACTTCATGGACTGGCTGGCTAAACAGTACGTCACTGCGCTGAACATTATTCACTACATGCACGACAAATACAGCTATGAAGCTTCGCTGATGGCGCTGCACGATCGTGACGTATTCCGTACCATGGCATGTGGTATCGCAGGCCTGTCTGTCGCTGCTGACTCCCTGTCCGCCATCAAGTATGCCAAAGTCAAACCGATTCGTGACGAAAATGGTCTGGCTGTTGACTTTGACATCGAAGGGGAATACCCGCAGTTCGGTAACAACGACCCGCGCGTTGATGACCTGGCCTGTGACCTGGTTGAACGTTTCATGAAGAAAATTCAGAAACTGAATACCTACCGTGGCGCAACACCAACGCAGTCTGTACTGACCATTACGTCTAACGTGGTTTACGGTAAGAAAACCGGTAACACCCCGGATGGTCGTCGCGCGGGTGCACCGTTTGGACCGGGTGCTAACCCAATGCATGGCCGTGACCAGAAAGGTGCCGTAGCCTCTCTGACTTCCGTCGCTAAATTGCCGTTCGCCTACGCGAAAGATGGTATCTCTTATACCTTCTCTATCGTACCTAATGCGCTGGGTAAAGATGACGACGTGCGTAAAACCAACCTGGCAGGCCTGATGGATGGTTACTTCCACCACGAAGCCAGCATCGAAGGTGGTCAGCATCTGAACGTTAACGTGATGAACCGTGAAATGCTGCTTGATGCCATGGAAAACCCGGAAAAATATCCGCAGTTGACCATTCGCGTATCGGGTTATGCCGTTCGCTTCAACTCGCTGACTAAAGAACAGCAGCAGGATGTGATTACCCGTACCTTTACTCAGTCCATATAATCAGACTGATTGAAGTACATAGACTGAAGGCTCCACATTTGTGGGGCCTTTTTATACCCTCTCCCCTTCCTTTTGTGGATCCTCCTTCTCTTCGGCGATATCCTTCGCTGGCGGATGGACCCAAGCCTGTTTTGTCAGGCAGCCCGCCAACGCCGGGCTGCCTGACAAAACAGATTAGACACAGGACAAATATCATGGCCATGCCGCCATGTATTGGTTACTGCGCTCATCGAAGGCCGCTATTTCTCGGCCCAACCTGGAGAAACCTCGCATGTCAGTTATTGGTCGCATTCACTCTTTCGAATCCTGTGGCACCGTTGATGGCCCAGGAATTCGCTTCATCACATTCTTTCAAGGCTGCCTGATGCGTTGCCTGTATTGTCACAACCGTGACACCTGGGATACGCATGGCGGCAAAGAAGTGACGGTTGAAGAGTTGATGAAAGAGGTCGTGACCTATCGCCATTTTATGAATGCTTCTGGTGGTGGTGTTACCGCCTCCGGTGGTGAGGCAATTTTACAGGCTGAGTTCGTGCGTGACTGGTTTCGCGCCTGTCGTGAGCAGGGCATTAACACCTGTCTGGATACCAATGGTTTTGTGCGGCGCTATGATCCGGTCATTGATGAATTGCTGGATGTCACAGACCTGGTCATGCTGGATCTGAAACAGATTAACGATACCGTGCATCAGAATTTAGTGGGTGTATCCAATCACCGCACGCTGGATTTCGCCCGTCATCTCGCCAAACGTAATCAGCGCACCTGGATCCGCTATGTGGTGGTGCCGGGCTGGAGTGATGATGATGCCTCGGCTCATCAGTTGGGCGAGTTTATCCAGGATATGCGTAATATCGAAAAGATAGAACTGCTGCCATACCATGAGCTCGGCAAACATAAATGGACAGCAATGGGCGAAACCTACCAGCTTGACGGCGTGAAGCCCCCCAAAGCCGACACGATGGATCGCATCAAAGCGATTCTTTCCGGCTATGGACACAAGGTTGTGTACTAAACATAGCTTACTGCATGAATCATCAAGAGCCGATCATCACAGATGATGTTATCGGCCTTCCCTTTCACCGGTAGCCTGCTGCGGGTTGTTAACGGGAGAGAGATTCAGGCTGCCTGTGGGTGAGGATGATGATCGCCCCTTTTCAGCAGTAAGACTAAATAACCCAGTGAAACTGCGGCGATCAACACAAACAGGAGTTGATCGGGATAGGTCTGCATTAACATAGCCGCAAAACCGGGGCCGCACAGGCTGCCTACGGTATAACTGAGCAACAGGGCCTGATTCATGGCAACCAAGTCATGGGAAGCCACTCTCTCACAAGCCCATGACATGGCAACCGGATAAAGCGTAAAACCAGAGGCCCCGAGTAAAAAGAGTGCCGGAGCCATGCTATAACGCCCCGGCATCAGCATCGCAAGCGCGCCCAGAATAACGACAAACACCTGTACACGCAGCACCAGCAACCGACCATAGCGGTCCGCTAATCGTCCAATCGGCCACTGCCCGATAATCCCCGCGCAGATGAGCAGCGCCATCCAGTAGCCGATATGCGCGTCACTCATTCCTTGATGTGCCAGATAGACGGGCAGTAATCCGTATAATGACCCGAGGATCACCCCAGACATGACACATCCCTGAATACCGAACCTGGCCGACCGGTAACAGAGCATATGCCAGAGACGTGCCCGTGGCTTTTCGGACTGTATTGGCGACGCAAAACGTGCAAACAGCAGTGGAATAACCGCCAGCACCACCAGAGCTACCAGCCAGGGTAATAGACTCAATAATGCCGTTGGCACTATGCTTAACAGCAACTGACCCGCAACACTACCGAGATAATAAGCCACCATATACGCAGCCAGCAGTTGCCCACGATTAAGCGCATGACCGCTGCACAAGAGTGCGCTTTCCACCACTACCCAAATCAACGCACACCCAATCCCCGCGATAAAACGCCATATCACCCAGAGCCACACATCCGGTGACAGCGCCAGCGCGCTACTGGCAACACCAAATAGCAACGCAGCCAGATAGTAACTGCGATTAAAACCACAGAGGCGAATTATGCCGCCTGCGACCAGCGTTCCCAGCAAATTACCGCTAAAATAGGCCGAACCGACCAGCCCCACTTGCCAGACAGGCAAATGGCGGCCATTGAGCCACAGCGGCACCAGCGTATTTAATATCGCAAGACAAACCGTAAGCAGCAGTAGCCCGCAGAGTAGCAACAATACCGGGCGCGTATAGGTGGACATGGGAAGACAAACCAGCGAGGTGATATTTTTCGCGCATCATGCCACTGGCAATAACAAAGTCAATCAGCTTATTGATGAGCAGAGCACGATTTGCCGCAGCCATGGTACACCTTGTCAGCGGAGGTACCGGATAGCCTCATCGACGCGAAACACGCTTCCATTCAAGATTGTGCACAAACCACTGCGCCAGAAAATCCACCAGCGCACGGAGTGCCAGCGGCATATGTTCTCGTGAATGGTATACGGCAAAAATACCCAGCTCCTGTGGCTCAGCCTCGGGAAACAGGGCGATAAGGCGCTTACTGGCAATCAAATCGGATACCGAATATACCGGTTGCAGGCTAATCCCGGCTCCGTTTAGCGCGGCCTCCAGCAGCATCAGCGAATCATTGGCGCTGAAATTACCACTCACTGGCACCGCAAAAGTCTTCCCCTGACGAGTAAATTGCCACAGGCTTTTATTAAAGTATGAGTAAGTCAGGCAGTGGTGCACCGCCAAATCCTCCACGCGCTGTGGCGTGCCATGATTGGCCAGATACTCAGGTGACGCACAGACCACCGAGGGGCACCAGCCAAGTCGTCGTGCAATCAGGCCCGGATCCAAATGGCTGGTGATGCGAATGGCCAAATCAATCCGCTCTTCAATAAGGTTCAGCGTATGACTGGCGAGTTGCAAATCCACCGCGGTCTTAGGATAACGTTTTAGATAGGCGGTTAATGCTGCCACCAAGGTGGTACTTGCCAGTGATGGCGCACACGTCAAACGCAACAGCCCGGAAGGCTCTTTTTGATCATGCCCTGACAGCTCAAATTTTTGCGAAATTGCCAGTAAATCACGGCAGTGTTGTAACACCACTTCACCTTCACTGGTCAGGCTTAATTGACGGGTACTGCGATGCAGCAAACGTGTCTGAGCCCAGGCTTCCATTTCAGCTAAATAACGCGTCACCATCGCCCGGGACATATCGAGCTGTTGCGCGGCCCCCGTCAGGCTGCCTTGTTCGGTTATCGTCACAAAGACGTGTGCGGCGGTAATTCTATCCATCATTTGTCCGATTTATGCAACAAAGCTGTTCGCTTTGACGGGTTTATCTCATAAGAAATGAAATCTACCATGTCGCTCTATTATTCAGAAAGGAGAATTCCGTGTTAAAACATACCTTACTCGCCACACTACTCGCCGCCGTTACGGGCTCTGCGTCTGCTGCATTGAAATTAGATGTTTATAATCCCGGCGAGCACGCTGTTTTTCCGGTTTCATCAGAAATCATTACCGGAGAACACGATGCCCTGCTGATTGATGCACAGTTCCAGCGCAATGATGCGCAGAAACTGGTAGAAAAAATCCGTGCAACCGGTAAAACACTGAAAACTATTTACATCAGCCACCATGACCCTGATTTCTATTTCGGGCTGGATGTACTTAAAGCCGCCTTCCCTCAAGCACACATTGTTGCCACACCTCAGACAATAGCCGCCATCAAGGCAACCCAGGAGAAGAAAGTCGCTTACTGGGGGCCAGTACTAAAAGAAAATGCACCGAAACAAATCGTCATACCCAGTGCGCTCACTGGTGACCACCTGACGCTGGAAGGTCATTCTATCGACGTCGTCGGCCTCAATGGCGCAACACCGGATCGCACCTTTGTCTGGGTTCCGGCATTAAAAGCGGTGATGGGTGGCGTACAGGTTTCAGCAAATATTCATGTCTGGATGGCCGATACCCAGTCAGTGGCATCCCGCCAGCACTGGCTGGCCGATTTGGATAGCATTGATAAGCTCAAGCCGGTTACCGTGGTGCCAAGCCATTACGCCGTAAACCACGATGGCTCTGCCCCTTGGTCGGTGCAAAATGTGGCCTTCACCCGTCAATATCTGCAAACATTTGAGCGATATGCGCAATCATCAGCAAACAGCAGCACCCTGGTGGATGCGATGAAGAGCGCGTATCCGAATCTGGGTGAGGTGTCTTCACTGGAACTGGGTGCGAAAGTGATTAAAGGCGAGCTGTCATGGCCGTAATGACACTCGGTGTCTGATAACAACGGCGGGCAACGCCCGCCTGAACATTGTCGTGTTAGCGCCTCGTCAATTTTCTTTCAGGTTTGCGATCGCCGATCGCAGAACCGAAGCAGAAAATTGAGCGCTTACCTGCTAACTCCCAGGATATAGACAATAATTAAAGCATAGCGCCACATCTGTTGATTACCGTTCAGCCCCGGTTCGATGCGTAATGTCGTGGTGCAATAACCAGTCCCTTTTCTTTTTCTGGTGTGCCCGCAATACCGGGCAACATACGGAGCGTATGAATGAACAGGCTACACTACATCTTCGACCCTCTGTGCGGTTGGTGTTATGCCGCAGCGCCATTGATCCATGCTGCTCGCAAGGTTGCCGGATTACCTATCGTGCTGCATGCCGGTGGGATGATGACCGGGCCTAATCGGCGTCGTATTACCCCTGAATGGCGGGATTATGTTCAGCCGCACGATCGCCGCATTGCTCAGATGAGCGGTCAGCCATTTGGCGATGGCTACTTTAACGGCCTGCTGTGGGATTTAACGGCCACACTGGATTCAGAGCCCCCTACGACCGCGATACTGGCCGCAGAGGAGTTAGGTGGCAGAGGACTTGATTTGCTCGAACGCCTTCAGCGGGCGCACTATGTGGAAGGATTACGAATTTCAGACCCGCCGGTGTTAATGAAGCTGGCGGTAGAAATTGGCCTGTCACTGGATGATTTTGAAAATGCCTGCACTCACTGGCGCGGCTTACCCACCCGAAAACACATTGAAGAAAGCCGCCACTGGCTTACCCAGTCTGGCGGAGCCGGATTTCCGACGCTGGTGTTCGCCATCGATGATGCACTCACTACCCTAAATATCGCCCCCTGGCTGGGCCGCCCCGATGACTGGCTGGTCTATCTGGAAAAACGGGTTGCCGAAAATCAGTAACCGCTCCATTCACAGGCTGCGTCACTCACCCGGTTGTGACGCGGCAACCTCCTGCTGAATGAAGGCCATCTGACAGCCTCTTTCCTTGTGGAAAATTTCATATTATCTTTCAAATAAATACATCGATTGTCTCAATCACTGACAGGATCCCTTATGATTCGTGTTCATCATCTGAATACCTCGCGCTCACAGCGTATTTTATGGTTGCTGGAAGAATTAGATGTGCCTTATGAGGTCATTAACTATCAGCGTAATAAAGCCACCTTACGCGCGCCAGCAACCTTGCGTCATGTGCACCCACTAGGTAAAGCACCGGTTATTGAGCATGATGGCAGGGTGCTGGCTGAAACCGGAGCCATTATCGAATATCTGGTAGCGACATTTGGCCCACATCTCGCCCCCCGCGCCGAACACCCGGACTTCTGGCGTTACCGTTACTGGATGCACTACGCCGAAGGCTCACTGATGCCAGCCATGCTGCTTAAGCTGGTGGCCTATAAAATGGGGCCATTTGGCTGGCCCATTCGCGGCATGGTCAATACGCAGCTCAATCTGCATTATGATTTTTTAGAACAGGAAGCCGCAAAGTCTGAATGGCTCGCAGGCCAGACATTCTCAGCCGCCGATATCATGATGGGAGGGTATCCTCTGGATACCTCTGCACAGCGTGGCTGGCTAACGCCGGCACGCCCCAACCTCTGGCGCTTGCTGGAAGCGATGCGAGCACGACCAGCCTGGCAACGTGCCGCTCGTCATGGCTAACATCACTACAGGTGATTGCGCCGTCTGACAAGACCGCGCGCTGTGCCATTGGGCAATAAAATAATGTTTGGCGCTGCCATAGCAAAATCACCAGGCGCAAGCACCTTGTGGCCCGGTTCTGTTATAGAAAAGGTTTTATGGAAAAATAAAAAGCCGATCGGCGAATTACCACCGATCGGCTTTTTTCTTCAAACAGAATGCGATAAACGCCACTGGCTGCGGTTAAGAGTCGATACCGCGTTTACTGTCGCACTGCACATTTAGCCGCCGATATACTCCAGCCCATTCATGTAAGGGCGTAATACCGCCGGTACTTCAATACGGCCATCCGCCTGCTGATAGTTTTCCAGCACCGCCACCAGTGCACGCCCCACGGCCAACCCCGACCCATTCAGTGTATGTACCAGACGCGTTTTCTTATCACTCTTGCTGCGGCAGCGGGCCTGCATACGGCGCGCCTGAAAGTCGCCACAGTTCGAGCAAGAAGAGATCTCACGGTAGGTATTTTGCGCTGGCAACCAGACCTCAAGATCGTAGGTCTTGATCGAACCAAAGCCCATATCCCCGGAGCACAACAACACTTTACGGTATGGCAGGTTCAGCAATTGCAGCACTTTTTCGGCATTCCCGGTCAGTTCTTCCAGCGCCTGCATGGAGTCTTCCGGGCGAACAATCTGCACCATTTCCACTTTATCGAACTGGTGTACACGAATAAGCCCGCGGGTATCACGACCATAAGAGCCGGCTTCTGAACGGAAACAAGGCGTATGCGCAGTTAATTTAATCGGCAGGCTGTCATCATCCAGAATTTCATCGCGCACCAGATTGGTCAGCGGCACTTCTGCTGTGGGGATCAGCGCATAATTGCTGGTTTCAGCTTCTTCGCTCAGCGGACGGGTGTGAAACAGATCTTCACTGAACTTCGGCAACTGACCGGTGCCATAGAGCGTGGCATGGTTAACCAGATAAGGCACATAGGCCTCCTGATAGCCATGTTCACCGGTGTGTAAATCCAGCATAAACTGCGCCAGCGCACGGTGCAGACGGGCTAACTGCCCTTTCATTACCGAGAAACGGGCACCGGTCAGCTTCACACCAAGCGCCATGTTAAGGCCGCCTGTCAGCTCCCCCAAATCCACATGGTCGCGGACGGGGAAATCAAACTGACGAGGCTCTCCCCAGCGGAACACTTCCTGATTTTCTGACTCATCTTTGCCGAGCGGCACACAGTCATCAGGCATGTTAGGGAGGGTCAGCGCAATCGTTTCAATGCTATTAAGCACCTGCTGAAGTTCGGCTTTAGCTGCTTCCAGCTTTTCACCCAGTTCATTCACATCACGGCGCAATGGCTCAATGTCTTCCCCGCGCGACTTCGCCGCTCCAATCTCTTTCGATCGGGAGTTACGTTCTGCCTGCAAATTTTCTGTTTCGACCTGAAGCACTTTGCGGCGCTCTTCCAGCGTACGCAGTGCCTCCACATCCAGTTTAAAATTTCGGCGAGCCAGTAATTTTTCGGCAACTGCGTCTAGCTCGTTACGCAGCAAGTTGGGATCGAGCATGCTAGTCCTGTGCTTGTATTATTAAAGGAATAGAAAGGGTTACAGGGAGAGATAGTACCGCCCTGTAGGATAAAGTCTGGTAATAACCTTACCGCAACGTTAATGCTAGCGGTAGCGTTTTGTCGGGCTATTTTGATCCTGAGCAGCCAGCCAGGCGAGCTTTTCACCGATTTTGGCTTCCAGCCCGCGGGATGTCGGCTGATAGTAATGGGTTTGCGCCATTTCCGGCGGAAAATAGATTTCTCCAGCCGCATACGCATTTGGCTCATCGTGCGCATAGCGATATTCAGCGCCTAGCCCCATCTCTTTCATCAGGTGAGTGGGCGCATTGCGAAGATGAGCGGGCACATCATAATCAGGTTTTTCTCTCGCATCGCGCATTGCCGCCTTAAACGCGGTGTACACAGCATTGCTTTTCGGGGCACACGCCAGATAAACGATCGCCTGAGCGATGGCCCGCTCACCTTCAGCAGGCCCGACACGGGTAAAGCAGTCCCAGGCGGCGATAGCGACTTGCATCGCCCGAGGGTCAGCATTGCCGACATCCTCTGAAGCTATCGCCAATAATCGGCGGGCGACATAAAGCGGGTCGCCGCCAGCCGTAATGATGCGAGCATACCAGTACAACGCCGCATCGGGGGCCGAGCCACGTACCGATTTATGCAGTGCAGAGATAAGATCGTAATAGCGATCGCCTTTGTTATCAAAACGGGCACTGCGCTCGCCGGAAACCTCGTTGAGCAACGCTGACGTCAACACCCGCTGACCATCGGCCGCCACCTCTGCCATATCCGCCATCATTTCAAGCAAATTGAGCGAGCGACGGGCATCACCATTGACCAGTTCAGCCAGCAATCGCCGGGTTTCCGGCGGCAAAATGATCTGCTGCCCGCCCAGGCCGCGCGCTTTATCATCCAGCGCCTGTATGAGTACCTGCTCAATATCATCCGCGCTCAGCGCTTTTAACAGATACACCCGCGCGCGCGACAACAGCGCCGAATTGAGTTCAAACGACGGGTTCTCGGTTGTCGCGCCAATAAACGTAATCGTCCCGTTTTCGATATGCGGTAAAAACGCATCCTGCTGGCTTTTATTAAAGCGATGCACTTCATCCACAAACAGCATGGTCCGCCGCCCGACGTCCCGGCTTTGCCGGGCTCTTTCAATGGCTTCGCGGATTTCTTTAATACCGGAGGTCACGGCAGACAGGCGTTCGACATCAGCCTGAGCATAATGTGCAATCAACTCAGCTAACGTTGTTTTCCCCGTTCCCGGAGGGCCCCATAAAATCATCGAGTGTAACTGGCCTGCCTCGATTGCTCGCGGTAACGGTTTTCCCGGCCCCAGCAAATGCTGTTGGCCAATATATTGAGATAACTGAACCGGGCGCATACGCGCAGCCAGAGGCTGAAACGCGTTATTGGAAAAATCGAGTGACAAGTTACTCACGCCTGCCTCACTGACGCTGATCGTCTAGTGCAACACCTTTTGGTGGCGTAAAACGGAATTTGGCCGCATCTATCTCACCATGTTGCTGATTTTTCAACACATAGGTGCTGCGCTGCCCATCCTGCTCTGTCGCCGTAAAACCACGAATGGTGCCATCGGTCGCCACCGTGATAGAGAACTGCTTCAAATTGCCGCTCGCCGCCTTGGGTACCAGATCAAAATCGTCACCCTTTTGGCTGACATTATACTTGCCCCAGTCTTTCGGGTCGTTACGGGTTATCAGAATAAATGGTGTATTACCTGTGGCATCTTTGACCCAGGTCGCGGTGACCTGTTCAACAAACGGGTTGTAGAACCACAGCGTTTTCCCATCTGACACCAGCGTGCTTTCATCAGGCGATGTGGTTTTCCAGTTAAATAAATTCGGCCGCTTAACCCACAGTTCACCTGCACCGTCCTGCACAGCGGCACCATCATTGGCGGTCACTTTCTGGGTAAAACTGGCATGAAAACTGTTTACCTTACTAAGGCGGTTTTGCAAGTCACCGGCAGCATCAGCATAAACCGCACCGGAAAACAGCGTGACCAGCAGACTGCCTGCCATCAATCCTACTTTCATCATACAAAAATCCTTCGTCTTTCCTGGCTATCACATGGGCCCTGACGGCATCACTGCACGTCAGGCCGCTACTCTACTCCGGCCAAATGGGGTGTAACAGCCGAATTATCTGTGATGTGCTACTTTTACGCTTCTTTGCACAGCAAATTTACGCGGTCTTTTCCAGATACCCTATCTCGGTCACCGTCGGTTACTCCACGGGCGGCGGAGCCAGCACCTCACGGTTGCCATTATGCCCGGGCCCGCTGACAATCCCTTGCATCTCCATTTGTTCGACAATACGTGCAGCACGGTTATAGCCGATACGGAATTGCCGCTGCACACCGGAAATCGAGGCGCGCCGTTTTTCCACGACAAAGGCCACGGCTTGATCAAACAGCGGATCGAGATCTTCATCACCATCCAGACCAAAGCCACCACCTTCGCCATCCTCACTGCCGCTGATAATGTTGTCGATATATTCCGGACGACCGCGCGCTTTCCAGTCCTGCACCACCGCATGAACCTCCTGATCGCGGACAAACGCGCCATGCACGCGCACCGGAATCGATGAATTGGGAGCCATATATAACATGTCTCCCATCCCCAACAACGACTCCGCGCCCCCCTGATCCAGAATGGTACGTGAGTCAATCTTGCTCGATACCGTAAAAGCAACCCGGGTTGGAATGTTGGCTTTAATCAGCCCGGTGATGACATCCACCGACGGTCGCTGTGTTGCCAGCACCAGATGGATACCGGCAGCACGCGCTTTCTGTGCCAGCCGGGCTATCAACTCTTCCACTTTCTTGCCCACTGCCATCATTAAATCAGCAAACTCATCAACCATGACGACAATATAAGGTAGTTTTTCCAGCACGGGTGGCTGCATCTCCATGCTATCGCCCGGTTTCCAAAACGGATCGGGTACGGGCCGCCCCATGGACTGAGCCTGCATCACCCGCTCGTTATAGCCACTCAGATTACGGACACCCAGCGCAGACATCAGTTTATAACGCCGCTCCATCTCTCCCACGCACCAGCGCAAGGCATTCGCCGCATCTTTCATGTCTGTTACCACTTCGGTAAGCAGATGCGGAATCCCCTCATAAACTGACAGCTCCAGCATTTTGGGGTCAATCATGATAAAGCGCACATCAGCAGGCGTTGCTTTATACAACATGCTGATTATCATCGCGTTCACACCGACTGATTTCCCCGAGCCGGTTGTACCGGCAACCAGCAAATGGGGCATTTTGGCTAAATCAGCCACCACTGGCTGGCCGGAAATGTCTTTCCCCAGCACCACGGCCAGCGGTGAACTGTTATCGCGAAAGCGTTCACAATCGAGCACTTCACGTAAGAAAACCGTCTGGCGATGGCGATTAGGCAACTCCAGGCCAACATAAGGCTTACCGGGAATCACTTCCACAATACGTACCGCGACAACCGATAATGATCGCGCCAGGTCTTTAGCCAAATTGGAAATACGGGCGGCTTTGACACCTGGAGCCAAATCCAACTCGAAGCGGGTGATAACAGGCCCAGGGTGATAGTCCACCACCGTGGCTTTTACCCGGTAGTCAGCCAGCCGAGTTTCAATCAAACGCGCCATCTCATCGAGTGCATCACGGTCTATGGGTGCATCGTTGAACGACGGTGGCGTAAGCAAATCCAGTGACGGCAATGGCGTCGTCGGTTTTTGCAGCGGCTGGTCATTACGCATCAGGAACGGGTGAATCAGGCTATCCATAATGGACGGGGCCGCCTCGTGCACAGGCTCCGGCTGTGGCACATGGGCAGTACGGATCTGCGCTGAGGTAACATCAGCCGGTGCCTGATGTACTGCGGCATCATTGTCATGGGGTGACAACGTAAACAGCGGCTCTGAGGGCGTATCATTAACCAAATCCGCATAAGGCGAGATAGCAAACACACTCTCAGGCAACGTAGCGCTGACTACTTTCTCCTCAACCTGATTGTCTACTGACAGGGACGCAGTAGCCCGGCTTGGGTTGTCAGCCAACACCGCTGTAGGGAACTCATCACGCACCGCCTGATATGGCGTGACAGCCGCCGCAGGCATTGATACGGTCGCAGGCTCATCAACCCGCATAACAGTATCATTGCCTTGTTCGGTGGGTTGCCCATAACGCGCCTGCTGCATTGCCGCAAAATCGCGTGCCAGTTGCGCCTGCAATAAAGCGTCGTCATCGTCTTCATTATCTGGATATGTTTCACCGTAGCGTGCTCGTTGCTGCTGTGCGAAGGCTTCACGCAGAGCGGCTTCTTGTGCCAATGCTGGGTGGTCATCCTCTTCCCCATGAGGAGAAACTGTATCGGCACAGACGAGCGCTGTCGCAGGCAACGCGTCAATATCCAGATGCCCGGCAGCCTGCGCTGACTGGGCCTGCGCGTCTCTTTCTCTGGCTTGCTGTTCAGCCAGACGCTGAGAAGGCAACTTGATGCCATAAGATGCAAGCTCCCGGCGCGTTGGGATCCGAACCGGATTCGGACGCGGCAGTTCTGGCCCCATACCACGTTTAACCTGAGGATTAGACGCGTCCTCCGCCGCGGTAAACATCGGGCTGACAGCGGCAGTTTTTTTCACCTCCGGCGCGAGAGTTTTCACGTCAGGTTCTGGCACAGGTTGGGTAGAGAATACCGATGCCACTGGAGAAGTGGCGGGTGCCAGGGTACTGACTGAACGAGCAATACGCTCATCAGGCTGAACCAACAGTGGCTGCCAGTCAGAGATGACTGGGCCCGATGCGATCGGTGCTGACGTAATCGGTGCCGATGCCGCCATTGCTGATGCAGACAGTGCCGATACAGCACCCGATGGCGCAGATAATGATGCTATCTCTGCTGAAGCAGTCATCGCCGGAAGCACCGGCTCGATGGGCAACGGCCCTGGCGGTAATACGCTCTGTACAGCCGGTTTAACCGGCAACGCCGTTGCCGACTCAGGCATCGGTGGTAAGGTGCTTTCTGCTGGTACAGCAACCGCTGATGCAGCGGCAACGCGACTTGATGAAGCGTCGCTGGGGGCAGCACCAGGCGGTGTGACATCCGTTACCGATACTGGCGCGGTTAATGCCGCGTCGGTGGCATCAGCCACCGCTCGCGCCACCACACTGGGTGCAGAGAACAGCGCATCCTCATCATCGTCGTCATGATGCGCAGCGGTCGGCGAAGAGAGTGGTAACTGGTCACGATTTTCAGCAACAGACTTTGCCGCCGTTGGCTCCGTCGCTCCAGTTGGCTCGTGGGTGTCGTCGTCGTCAGCATAGTAGAAATCGTCATCACGACGGCGACCGCTGAATAGCGTCAGGCAGGCCATTACCCCAGCACCGATTTTCTCTGCAATCGCCAGCCAGGACCAGCCGGTAAACAGCGTTAACCCCGCCGCCCAAACGCACAACAGCAGCATGGTTGAGCCGATATTGTTAAAACGGGGGAGCATCGAACTGCTCAACAGGCTTCCCAGGACACCGCCGGAAGCAAAATAATAGATATCATCAACGTTAAGAGCCGCCAGACCACAAGAGGTGAGGATCAGTGCCAGCGTGCCAATCAGACGCAGTGACAGGGCGAAATAATCAAGTGATTCACGCTGCCCGCGCAACCGATGGACAGCCCAGCACAACGACACCATGATAACCGGGATGGCATACGCCAGTACGCCAAAAATAAAAAACAGGGTATCCGCCAGCCAGGCACCGACCCCGCCTGCCAGATTATGAATCGGCTCATGCCAGGCCGTTTGCGACCAACTCGGGTCGGAAGGGCTGAAACTGAGCAGCGCCACTGCCAGATAAATGGCAAACAGCGCGACCACTATCAATATCGCTTCCAGTAAGCGCCGGGTCGCACTGAGTTTACTCAGTGTCACCTCTTTCTCTTCTGTATATTCCTGATATTCCTGGCTCAAGCGTCTCTCCAGGTTTCCTGTAAATGTTTCATGATAAAACGCCGAGATTTACCCGGCGCATACTGTACAAATTAACAGGAGTGTAACTGAATTTAGCGGGTTGTGCACCCATGCTGTCAGCGGGTCTTAATTACCAGCCGGTTGCTCTGCTTCACTTCTTCCATCACCACATAGGTACGGGTATCGTTCACTCCCGGCAGACGCAATAGCGTCTCACCCAGCAACTTACGGTACGCTGACATATCCGGTACACGGGTTTTAAGCAGATAATCGAAATCCCCGGATACCAGATGACACTCCTGAATCTCTTCTAGTTTCTGCACTGCGGCATTGAACTGCTCGAATACATCGGGTGCGCCACGGTTGAGGGTAATTTCAACAAATACCAACAGTGATGCATCCAGATAATGCGGGTTCAGCAACGCAGTATAACCGTTAATAAACCCTTGACGCTCCAGGCGACGAACGCGCTCTAAACAAGGCGTTGGCGACAGGCCAACCCGCTTTGACAATTCTACGTTGGAAATACGCCCATCTTTTTGTAATTCATTCAGAATATTACGATCGATTCTGTCCAGATCTTTTCCCGGTCGTTTCTTTGTGTCTACCATTCTTATTGTCTCTCTTTACCCTTCCCTGTTTAATCGCTGTCTCTGTCCAACTTCAATGTATCAGAGCCACCCCTAAAGAAGACCCCTGCCTTTTGTAACGCGATAATCCACTGTCCCGGCTACATTCCATCAGCGCTTTATCTGCCAGCAAAACGATTTCGATAAGCGACAAGGCTGATGGTATGCCCTAAAAGCTGGAGCATTTAACTATTCACATACAAAAAATTTCCTCTTCCAAGGATGTTTTCGCAAAAGCGCAGCCGATTGTCAAAGCAAAACAATTAAAATCAGAAGAAAGTGCCAGATGAGCGCTTTCAGAAGTATTTTTACTACACATTAATACCGTTAGCATCCTCTCTGAACGGAGTCGATGCGCCGTTACGCTAATGCTGTCAATATTCCGCAACGATTGAACCGATAGCTAACAACATTCCGCCACACTTTTTTACGCAGGTAATTTCCTTACAATCGACCCTATCGTCCGTTCGAGTGAATGAGGAATCCATGAGCACTGCCAAACACCGTAAATTATTGATTCTGGGCTCAGGCCCGGCAGGCTATACCGCCGCAGTCTACGCTGCGCGGGCAAACTTAAATCCGTTACTGATCACCGGAATGGAAAAAGGTGGTCAGTTGACGACCACCACAGAAGTCGAAAACTGGCCGGGCGACCCGGATGAACTTACCGGGCCGTTATTGATGGAGCGTATGCACGCCCACGCCACCAAATTCAATACCGAAATTGTGTTTGATCACATCAACCGCGTTGACTTACAAACCCGCCCTTTCCGTCTGTTTGGCGACAGCGATGAATACACCTGTGATGCACTGATCATCGCCACCGGTGCATCGGCGCGTTATTTGGGTCTGCCTTCTGAAGAGGCCTTTAAAGGCAAAGGCGTTTCCGCATGCGCCACCTGTGACGGTTTTTTCTACCGTAATCAGCAAGTGGCCGTGGTCGGCGGTGGCAATACCGCCGTAGAAGAGGCGTTATACTTGTCTAATATCGCCGCGCAGGTGCATCTGATTCACCGCCGCGACAGCTTCCGTGCGGAAAAAATTCTGATTGACCGGCTGATGGCCAAAGTTGATAGCGGCAATATCGTGCTGCACACCAACCGTACGCTGGATGAAGTGTTGGGCGATGAAATGGGTGTCACCGGTGTGCGTCTGCGTGAGGCGACGGGTGAGGCTACAGAGCAGCTCGCCGTGGCCGGCGTATTCATCGCCATCGGCCATAGCCCGAATACTGCGGTGTTTGGCGATCAACTGGCGCTGGAGAACGGCTATATCAAAGTGCAGTCCGGCACTCAGGGAAATGCGACCCAAACCAGCATTCCGGGTGTGTTTGCCGCCGGAGATGTCATGGATCATATCTACCGTCAGGCTATCACCTCTGCCGGAACCGGTTGTATGGCGGCGCTGGATGCCGAACGTTATCTGGATGCTCTGACGAAATAATACATCGCCAGACAGAGGATGGAGATATCCTCTTCAACCAACCCGGGGCGTGATCGTACCCGGGTTTTTTATTGCGGCATGACTGCGCAGAAAATTGATCCCCTGCCAATTTCCCCTTTCGCCTTTTCATTTGCACAACCCTGCCACCGAGGTAACATGACGCCATACTGACTGTGATGCACAGCCAGTGTTAAGTAACGGTTATTTAAACGTTATTCCCATGTTTTATCCGCCTGTATTTACTGGAAGCGACCCACAACGCATGAAAGAGACACGACAACGAGAACTGACCCGCTGGCTGAAGCAGCAAAGCCGACTGGCCCATCGCTGGCTGCGTTTATCACTGATACTGGGGCTGGTGAGTGGCTTACTCATCGTCGCTCAAGCCTGGCTGATGGCCTCCTTACTGCATGAGCTGATTATCATCCACACCCCGCGTCAGGCGCTGACAGGCACCTTCGGCCTGCTGGCGGGGGCATTTGTTCTGCGCGCGTGGCTGAGCTGGGTACGCGAGAAAGTGGGGTTCCGCTGTGGACAAGCCGTGCGCCAGCATATTCGCCAGCAAGTGCTCGATCAGCTGCAACAATTAGGCCCGGCGTGGATTCAGGGCAAGCCAGCGGGCAGTTGGGCAACGCTGATACTCGAACAGGTTGACGACATGCAGGACTACTACGCCCGCTACCTGCCACAAATGTATCTGGCCGCAATAATTCCGTTGCTCATTTTAGGTACGGTCTTTCCGGTCAACTGGGCGGCGGGCTTGATTTTGCTGCTTACCGCGCCCCTTATCCCGCTGTTTATGGCGCTGGTTGGCATGGGAGCCGCTGATGCCAATCGTCGTAACTTTCAGGCGCTGGCCCGCCTGAGTGGCCATTTCCTTGACCGTTTACGGGGGCTTGAAACTCTGCGCCTGTTTCACCGCTCACAGGCCGAAATAAACCACATTCAGCAGGCATCAGAACAGTTTCGCAGCCGGACGATGGAGGTGCTGCGCATGGCCTTTCTCTCTTCCGGTGTACTGGAGTTTTTCGCCTCCGTCTCTATCGCGGTTGTGGCTGTTTATTTTGGTTTCTCTTATCTGGGCGAACTGCATTTCGGCAGCTACGGCACAAGCGTTACGCTGTTTGCCGGTTTCCTGGTACTGATTCTGGCACCGGAGTTCTTTCAACCACTGCGCGATCTGGGCACGTATTACCATGCGAAGGCCCAGGCTGTCGGTGCGGCGGATGCCTTACAGCACTTTATGACTCATGCGGGTGAGAATACCGGTACCGGAACTGACACCTTTCATAGCGACACGGCCATCACACTGGTCGCCTGCGATTTAACCATCTTATCTCCCGGCGGAAGTATTCTGGCCGGGCCACTCAACTTCCGGTTGAATGCCGGGCAACGCGTTGCGTTGGTTGGCCCCAGTGGCGCGGGTAAAAGCTCCCTATTAAACCTGCTGTTGGGTTTTTTACCCTACACCGGGTCACTGACCGTCAACGGCACGGAACTTCGCACCCTTTCCACTGCCAGTTGGCGGCGTTACCTGAGCTGGGTCGGGCAACATCCCCATCTGCCGGCCACCACCCTTAGAGAAAACATTCAACTGGGTCGGCCGCACACCACCGAGGCGGAACTGCAAACCGCGCTGGAGCGCGCCTATGTGCATGAATTTTTACCCTCGCTGCCCGCCGGGCTTGAGACACCACTCGGTGACGGCGCAGCGCGGTTGTCCGTTGGTCAGGCCCAACGGGTCGCGGTTGCCCGTGCGCTGTTGCACCCTTGTCAGTTAATGTTGCTGGATGAACCCTCCGCCAGTCTTGATGCCCACAGCGAACGGCGGGTAATGGAAGCATTACGCAACGCCGCATTGCATCAAACGACGCTGCTGGTAACGCATCAGCTAACGGAAATCCGTGATTATGATGTTATCTGGGTCATGGTTGATGGTCAGTTGGTTCAGCAAGGTGATTATGCCAGCCTATCCCAGTCCGCCGGGCCATTTGCCCATCTGCTGGCCCAACGGCAAGGGGTGTTGTAATTATGGACAAACAGAGTGATATAAAAAAAATGCGCATCATGCAGGAGTTGAAACCCTTTCTGGCACTCTATCGTCGCCACAGTATGCAATTGGGGCTCGGGGTGATACTGGCTATCATGACGCTGCTTGCCAGCATTGGCCTGCTGACACTCTCCGGCTGGTTTTTAGCCGCTTCTGCGGTTGCGGGCCTTGCCGGGTTAACCACCTTCAATTACATCCTGCCTGCCGCCGGTGTCCGGGGGGCGGCGATTTTGCGCACCGCAAGCCGCTACTTTGAGCGGCTTGTCAGCCATGATGCCACGTTTCGTGTTCTGCTCCATCTGCGTGTTTTTACCTTTCGCCGCATCCTGCCTCTCACGCCGGGCGGGCTGGTTCGTTTTCGACAAGCGGAATTGTTAAACCGGCTGGTGGCCGATGTCGATACGCTGGATCACCTCTATCTGCGGGTCATATCACCACTGGTCAGTGCGTTGGCCGTGATCCTGGTCATGGCTTATGGCCTGAGTCTGCTGGATCTTGCGCTGGCACTCACGCTTGCCGCCATCATGCTGGTGCTGCTACTGCTTTTACCACCGCTGTTTTATCGCGCTGGCTGGCCTATCGGCACCGATTTGACGGCATTACGTGCCGATTATCGGGTACAGTTGACCACCTGGTTACAAGGGCAGGCGGAATTGACAATTTTCGGCGCACTGGCTGCCTTTCGCCAGCAACTGGAAACACTGGAACAGCGCTGGCTGATGCGCCAGCGCCAGCAGGCGGCGCTAAGTGCACTCTCTCAGGCCTTGTTCATCGCCGCTGGTGGTCTGACTGCCACCTTGCTGATGTGGCTGGCAGCAGGAGGTGTTGGTGGTGCGTCACAACCGGGGCCGCTCATCGCACTGTTTGTGTTTGCATCACTGGCCGCATTTGAGGCACTGGGCCCGGTCGCAGGTGCATTTCAGCACATTGGTCAGGTTGCCGCGAGCGCAGCCCGTGTACGCCAGTTACTGCAACTGCATCCAGCGGTCACTTTTGCAGAACATGGCCCGGCCAGCCCTCAGCAACTTCAGTTGACGCTCGATAAAGTGAGTTTTCATTACCCTGACCAGCCTCAGGCAACGCTGCACGAGGTGTCAATGACGCTGGCAGCAGGAGAACATGTCGCCCTGTTAGGCCGCACCGGATGCGGTAAATCGACGTTACTGCAATTGTTGACCCGCGCCTGGGACTGTAGCGATGGAGACATTCGCCTCAATGATCTCCCGCTGAAAGCCTGGCCAGAGGCCAGCTTGCGCCAAAGTATGTGTGTGGTGCCACAACGTGTGCATATCTTTAGCAGTACGTTACGCGATAACCTGCGTCTGGCTGCGCCAGACGCTCACGATGAACAATTAATACATGTGCTCAATCAGGTTGGGCTTGAAAAGTTGCTCAATGATGAACAGGGGCTGAATGCCTGGCTCGGAGAAGGTGGCCGGCAGTTGTCCGGTGGCGAGCAGCGCCGTATCGGTATTGCCCGGGCCTTGTTGCATCCTGCCCCGCTGGTATTGCTTGACGAGCCCACCGAAGGGCTGGATGCCGACACCGAACAACGCATTCTGACGTTGTTGCGCGACCAGTGTAAGGATAAAACGCTACTGATGATAACGCATCGTCTGAGTGGGCTGGAAACCATGGATCGCGTGTTTGTGCTGGATGATGGTCAGTTGGCAGAACACGGGACACATCATGCGTTAATGGCACGTCAGGGTCGCTACTGGCAATTTCATCAACACCTGTAACCAGGGGCTGCCTTATGCTATTGCCGGAGCTGTCGCCGTTCTCACTTGCGTTTCCTAACCCGCAAACAGCCTTGCGCGACCCGAATGGTCTGCTGGCTTTTGGTGGTGATTTGTCCCCTGAGCGCCTGTTAATCGCGTATAGCCAGGGGATATTTCCATGGTTTTCGCCCCCTGACCCGATTCTGTGGTGGAGCCCTGATCCGCGTGCCGTTCTCTTTCCTGGCGAATTTCATCTCAGTCGCAGCATGAAGAAATGCATTCGGCGTGCGCCCTATCAGGTTACGCTCAATCACGCTTTCTCAGCGGTTATTGCAGCCTGCGCCAGTGAACGTGACGAAGGAACGTGGATCAGCGATGAAATGGTGCAGGCTTACCTACAGCTACATCAGACCGGCCACGCCCATTCCGTCGAAGTCTGGCGCGGGCAACAGCTCGTCGGTGGATTGTACGGTATTGCCCAGGGCGGGCTGTTTTGTGGTGAGTCCATGTTCAGTCGTGCAGATAACGCCTCAAAATTCGCGCTGGCGGCGTTCTTATCGCATTTTACCGACTGCGGCGGCCAGTTGATTGACTGTCAGGTACTCAACCCCCATACTGCGTCTCTGGGAGCGCGCGAGCTACCCCGGCGCGCCTTTCTCACCCGGCTGCCATCACTACAGCAAATCCGCCTGAAAGCAGGCTGCTGGCAGCCACAAACACTGACTTTTCCCCCGGATTATCTGTCAGACAATAGCGATAAATGAGCATCAATCACTTACGCGCCTTTACATAATGAGGGTTTTTCGGCATTATCTTGCCGGTTAAAAACCAAGGTAATTAAACCTAGAGGATTCGATGGCCAAAGAAGACAATATTGAAATGCAAGGCACCGTGCTGGATACGCTGCCCAACACCATGTTCCGCGTTGAGCTGGAAAACGGGCACGTGGTTACCGCTCATATCTCCGGTAAAATGCGTAAAAACTATATCCGCATCCTGACGGGTGACAAAGTGACTGTGGAACTGACCCCGTACGACCTGAGCAAAGGCCGCATTGTCTTCCGTAGCCGTTAACAGCCCGGTCATCGCTCAGAGCGATGCGTTTGGATGTCGGCTTTCAGCCCTTGCCATACTGGCAGGGGTTTTTGCATTTTAGGGAAAGCGATGGCGTCGCGCTACGGACAGGCATGCTGCCGTACTGATTGTGGCTAACGGTATCAGCACTGTTGCGTTGCCGTGCAGCATAAACATGACGGCATAAAAAAAGGGCACCGACGATGCCCTTTTGCTTAAATCGTGGGCCGAGAGCCCATCGGGATGATGCGCAATTGCGCCCGGCTAGTGCACCGCACCTTCCGTTTTGGTTTTTTGCGCACTCAGGAAACGGTAAGTGAGCTGTTGTACGGCACTATCAAGCTCCACTTTCACCGCCCCACCATCAACCAGCGAGCCAAACAACAACTCATTAGCCAGCGGTTTTTTGAGGTTTTCCTGAATCACCCGCGCCATCGGGCGAGCCCCCATTGCTTTGTCATACCCTTTTTCAGCCAGCCAGTTCCGGGCTTCTTCGCTGACTTCCAGCGAGACGCCTTTGGCATCAAGCTGCGCCTGCAATTCGACGATAAATTTATCCACCACCTGCTGGATAACCTGCGCTGACAAATGGTTGAACCAGATAATGCCATCAAGCCGGTTGCGGAACTCCGGTGTAAACACTTTCTTGATCTCTTCCATCGCATCGCTGCTGTTATCCTGATGGATAAGCCCGATAGATTTACGCTGGGTTTCTCGCACACCGGCGTTAGTAGTCATGACGACGATCACGTTGCGGAAGTCCGCTTTACGCCCGTTATTGTCAGTCAGGGTGCCGTTATCCATCACCTGCAATAGCAAGTTGAACACGTCTGGATGGGCTTTTTCTATCTCATCAAGCAGCAGCACTGAATGCGGGTGTTTGATGACCGCATCCGTCAGCAGGCCCCCCTGATCGTAACCCACATAACCCGGAGGCGCACCAATCAGGCGGCTGACGGTGTGGCGCTCCATATATTCCGACATGTCAAAGCGCAGCAATTCGATATCCAGCGCTTTCGCCAGTTGCACCGTGACTTCGGTTTTACCTACCCCGGTAGGGCCGGCAAACAGGAATGACCCGACCGGCTTGCGCTCATGCCCAAGCCCGGCACGACTCATCTTGATGGCCTCAGTCAGCGCCTCAATCGCTTTGTCCTGACCAAATACCAGCATTTTCAGCCGATCGCTCAGGCTACGCAGTACATCGCGGTCACTGGCTGATACGGTTTTCTCAGGAATCCGGGCAATACGCGCCACCACCGATTCAATATCCGCCACGTTGACCGTTTTCTTGCGTTTACTGACAGGCAGCAGACGGCAACGAGCTCCCGCTTCATCAATCACATCAATGGCTTTATCTGGCAGATGGCGATCGTTGATGTATTTCACTGCCAGCTCTACCGCAGCACGAATCGCCTTCGCGGTATAACGAACATCGTGGTGCGCTTCATATTTTGTTTTCAGGCCGTTGATGATTTGTACCGTTTCCTCAACGCTTGGCTCGGTAATATCAATTTTCTGGAAACGACGCGCCAGCGCACGGTCTTTTTCAAAGATATTGCTGAATTCCTGATAGGTGGTAGAACCGATTACCCGAATCTTACCGCCGGACAACAGCGGTTTTATCAGGTTAGCGGCATCCACCTGCCCGCCAGAAGCCGCCCCCGCGCCAATGATGGTATGAATCTCATCAATAAACAGAATGCTGTTTTGATCCTGTTCGAGCTGTTTTAGCAAGGCTTTAAAGCGTTTTTCGAAATCACCGCGGTATTTGGTTCCCGCCAGCAGTGACCCGATATCCAGCGAATAAAGCGTACAGCCCGCCATCACCTCCGGCACATCACCTTGTACGATGCGCCATGCCAGCCCTTCAGCAATCGCCGTTTTGCCAACGCCTGATTCGCCCACCAGTAACGGATTGTTTTTGCGGCGGCGGCACAAGACCTGAATCGTACGCTCCAGTTCACTGTCTCGTCCAATCAGTGGGTCGATTCCCCCGACACGGGCAAGCTGGTTGAGATTTGTGGTGAAGTTTTCCATACGCTCCTCCCCGCCAGCCTGTTCTTCGTTAACCGGATTTTCCTGGCTTGCCGCCGGGCCGGAGTCCTCTTTACGCGTACCGTGGGAAATAAAATTCACCACGTCCAGCCGACTGACATCATGCTTGCGCAGCAGATACGCTGCCTGAGACTCCTGCTCACTGAAGATGGCGACCAACACATTGGCCCCGGAAACTTCACTGCGCCCGGATGACTGCACATGAAACACAGCGCGTTGCAACACACGTTGAAAACTCAGCGTAGGCTGGGTATCCCGCTCTTCGTCGCTTGGCGGCAGTGTTGGTGTCGTCTGTTCGATAAACGTTTCCAGTTCCTGGCGCAACGCGGTCAGATCGACCGTACAGGCTTCAAGAGCCTCGCGTGCGGAAGGGTTGCTAAGTAGAGCCAGTAACAAATGCTCCACGGTCATAAACTCGTGTCGGTGCTCACGCGCTCTGGCGAAAGCCATGTTGAGACTGAGTTCCAGTTCTTGATTGAGCATAGCCACCTCCCCCAATAAATTGCCCTAATTTCAGGCTTTTTCCAGCGTACAGAGCAACGGATGCTCATTCTCCCTGGCATACCGGTTCACCTGTGCCACCTTGGTTTCCGCCACTTCGGCACTGTAAACACCGCAGATAGCCTTACCCTGATAGTGAACCGTCAGCATCAGTTGCGTTGCACGTTCAATATCATAAGAAAAGAACTTTTGCAGAACGTCAATAACAAATTCCATCGGTGTGTAATCATCGTTGTTCAATACGACGCTATACATCGAAGGTGGCCGCAAGGTTTCGATATGCTGCGCTGTCGTCTGCCCGTCGGTCTGCGTCCCGGTGCTATGATTTACCATCTTCAATCCAAATCCGTGCTGATACTTATTGTGATACATAATGCGCCAACTGCATTACGCAGCGGCTGTCTGTTTTTATTGTATCACCGCGCGGTCAAAATCGCGCTGCCCTCCCCTTGCTGTTACGCCCCAAATCCGCCCTATCTCCTTTTGATATTAACGGCAATAAAAACCATCAATAGCGTTATCTGTATCAAATTTTCACAAACCTGATACAAAGTGTCAGATTGCGATGCTTGACGCTTAAAACGATTTCAATAGAGTGTAGAAGTGAATTGATGGTGTTTTAATCAATTCATTCAGCCTTAAACCAATAACCTCACCTTAGAGCACACTCTAGCGAAGGATGAAGATGTATGGAGACAGGTACTGTTAAATGGTTCAATAACGCCAAGGGCTTTGGCTTTATTTGTCCCGAAAGCGGAGGGGAAGATATTTTCGCTCACTATTCCACCATCCAGATGGACGGTTACCGAACGCTAAAGGCGGGTCAGGTTGTGAAATTCACCGTGCATCAGGGGCCGAAAGGAAATCACGCCAGCCTGATAGTGCCGGTTATTGGCGAAGCGATCGCCTGAACGTCAGCCTCGTATTTTCCGGCCTCTCACCTGTCAATGCCTTGACCAGGGCACTCAATAAATTTAATGCCAACCGCGCCGCGGGCGGCATTTTTTAGTCATGGGTTAATCACTCTCGGCTCGGTTCAACTGCCACCGGCTGGCACACGCTGCCACGCCCTTCGCCAATCAGTCAGCACGCCCGCGCGCCAGCCATAACACCCGGGAAAACATGCTGCGAATCAGCGGTGGAATGGCCGATTCCCCATAAGACGCGGCCGCCAGAGCAACCTCAATGGCCAGGTCGGGTTTGGACGTGCGGTGAATCGCTTTTGCTATCACTTTCGCCGCCGATAAGGGCACCGGGTCGGGCAATTGAGCCACCCGATGGTAAACCTGACTAAATCCGTTGCGGTACATAAAATGTTCCATATCTGGCGCGGTCAGTACCGTCAGATGGTCGCGCTCCGCTTCCCCCTGTGATTGCAGCAAGCTACGCGCTGTTGCGGCATATTTCTTTCCGGCGTCATCGCCATCCACCAGTACATGCCATTCAATGCCCATACGATAAGCAAACCTCAGTAACGGCTTTAACCCGGCTTGTGCAAATTCAATCACGCGCACCCCTTCTGCCTCAAAATGGTGACCACACTGGCGGGCCAATTCATTGAGCATCCACACTTCCGTTTCACCCTCGACCAGCAACCAGCAACGGGCAAACAGTGACGATGGCCGATTAAAGCGAATATGAAACGTAATACGACGGCTGTCTTCCGCTGACAACCCCTGACGGCCAATGCGGTAGGTGGCAACCTTGGCCGACTCACGCACCAACCGGCACACCTGTTCAACAGGTACCAGCGACAGCAGCTCGCCGGAATTGGTAGTCGTCACTTTTTGTAACGGTAATTGGGTCAGCAAGCCCCAGGCCACCGACAGCATGATCGGGTGTAACCGGGTTTCTGGATCTTCAATCAACAGCAGGGGCCGCGCATGCGGGTCTAGCGCGACAGAGCCTTTCGCCTGTAGTAATGTCGAGAACAGTTCCAGCAAAATGATCCGGCGACTGCGGCTATTGGGCCCGGAAATCATTCGGTTAATCGAATCAAGCGACCGCCAGGCGCGCCCGTTACCGGTACGGGCATGGCGGTGATGCCGTTTCTCATTCGGCTCTGCGCTTTGTTCCGAGAAATAGTGTTCTACCAGTTGGCGCATCGCCACCAGGCCCTGACGCAGTTCCTGATTCGTTAATCGATTAGGGTTTTGCGCCAGCTCTCGCATCAGTGTTTCAAACTGATGCGAGAGCCGTTCATTGTTATCGATTTGCGGCATCAGGGTGCCGGGGCGAAAACGCCGAATAAACCGGGCATCACGCAAGCGTAACACCGGATGCAGCCGCACCACTTCACTGGCCAGCCAGTCGATATTCTCCAGCGCTAATGCGTGGCCGTTCGCATCCAGAAAACTGCGCCAGGTGAAAATTGCCTGACTGTCATCCACCTCGCCCTCCAGGCGGTAGAAGAGGCGGTGTAATCGCCCTTCCCCTTTTACCCAAACCGGTGACAGCGAACGATAGCGCGGTGCCAGATGATGGCCGGGTTCAGACTCGCAAAAGGTAAAAATGACCTGTAAATGCCGTTCACGACTGGATTCATCGCCGGGTGTAAAGTGAAAATCTTGTAAATCAAAATGATAGAGTGGCAGTGACGGAGCCAGCAGCAATGAGAGCGCATCCAGCAGGCTGGATTTTCCCCAGGCATTTTCACCAATCAGCACCGTATTGTCGTCAAGCGTCAGCGATAGGCGGTTAATCCCACGGAATCCAAGAATTTCGACTCTTTCCAGATACATCCGTGCCTCCCGTTCTGTGGTCTGAGTGCGAGCATGACGACAAACGCGCAGCAGGGTCAAGCCCTTGCCCCTGAATCTGCCTCGCAACGCATAAAAATGTGTAACAGCGGGGAAACGAAGCAATGCGAATGATTGCTATCCATGCACGAAAATTGCGCCAAATCAATCTTGCCTTAAGTTGCATTTAAAAAACCTTTTTCGTTTTTGTCTGGCGTTCTATCCTCATAACAGGCATTAAAAATGCAACTTTAAAAGGAAGCCATCATGTATTGTGTGCAATGTGAACAAACCATCCGAACTCCTGCCGGCAACGGTTGCGCCTACGCACAGGGCATGTGCGGCAAAACGGCTGAAACCTCTGACCTGCAAGACCTGCTGGTTGCGGTGCTTCAGGGGCTGTCAGCCTGGGCCCTACAGGCCCGCGCACTGGGGATTATCGACCATGACATCGACCAATTTGGTCCGCGCGCATTCTTCTCCACACTGACCAATGTCAACTTTGACTCACCGCGTATTATTGGCTATGCCCAAGAGGCTATTGCCATGCGCCAGACGCTGGCTGCGCGCTGCCGCCTGTTGGATGCCAGTGTCGTGGTTGACCACCCGATGGCTGAATTGCAACTGGCTGGTGACGACCTGCCTGCCCTGTTACAACAGGCCGCTGAATTTGCGCTAAATAAAGATAAAGCAGCGATTGGTGAAGATCTCCACGGCCTGCGCATGCTGTGCCTGTATGGCCTGAAAGGGGCAGCGGCGTATATGGAGCACGCCCATGTTTTAGGCCAGTATGACAACGCGTTGTATGCCGAATTTCACGCGTTCATGGCCTGGCTTGGTACTGCACCGACCGATGTGGATACCCTGCTCGGTAATGCGCTGGCAATAGGCAAGATGAATTTCGGCGTTATGGCGATTCTGGATAACGGTGAAACCACCGCCTATGGCCACCCGCAACCGACGCAAGTCAATGTTCGCGCGGTTGCCGGGAAAGCGATTCTTATCTCCGGTCATGACTTGAAAGACCTGCGTATGTTGCTTGAGCAGACAGAAGGCACTGGCATCAATATCTATACGCACGGCGAGATGTTGCCCGCTCACGGCTACCCGGAACTGAAGAAGTTTGCACATCTGGTCGGTAACTACGGCAGTGGCTGGCAGAATCAGCAAAGCGAGTTCGCCACATTCCCCGGCCCCATCGTGATGACATCAAACTGTATTATTGACCCTAACGTCGGGCAGTATACCGATAGAATCTGGACTCGCAGCATCGTCGGCTGGCCGGGTGCACAACATCTGGAAGGGGACGATTTCAGTGCCATCATCGCGCAGGCACAGCAGTTGCCGGGCTTCCCGTATAGCGAAATCGAGCACATGATTACCGTCGGTTTCGGCCGCCAGACATTACTTAACGCAGCAGATACCGTCATCGACCTGGTCGCCAGCAAAAAATTACGCCATGTGTTCCTGGTTGGCGGTTGCGATGGCAGCCGGGACGAGCGCAGTTATTACACCGACTTTGCGCGTAGCATCCCTCAGGATTGCCTGATAATGACGCTGGCCTGCGGCAAGTATCGCTTCAATAAGCTGGATTTCGGCACGCTGGAAGGTTTGCCGCGCCTGCTGGACGTCGGCCAGTGTAACGATGCTTATGCCGCCATCATGCTGGCGGTCAATCTGTCAGAGAAACTGGGATGCGGCGTTAACGATCTGCCGTTGAGCCTGATCCTCTCCTGGTTCGAACAAAAAGCTATCGTCATTTTGCTGACGTTACTGGCGCTGGGTGTGAAAAACATTTACACCGGCCCGACGGCACCGGCTTTCCTGACGCCGTCATTGCTGGCCATCCTGAATGAAAAATTTGGTATGCGTGCCATTACGACGGTCGAGCAAGATTTAAAAGACATTCTTGTTGCCTGATTGACATCTGTTAGTTTCGCCTTCCGCCTGCCCTCGGGTGGAAGGCTGTTATGGAGATCCCCGATGGCCATGCCTACCGCACAATGCCCTCATCGCATGCAAGTCCATTCTCTGCATCAGGAAACCCCGGATGTCTGGACTTTATCTCTGATTAGCCATGATTTTTATCCCTGGCAACCCGGTCAGTACGCGCTGGTGAGTATCGCTAACAGCGAGGAAACGCTGCGCGCCTATACCCTGTCATCCACACCGGGCATCAGCCGCTTTATTACGTTAACGGTGCGTCGGCTGGAGAACGGCATAGGTTCTCGCTGGCTGACAGAACACGTCAAACCCGGCACCGAGTTGTGGCTTTCTGATGCACAAGGTGAATTTACCTGTACCCATCTGGCAAGCGATCGCTACCTGATGCTGGCGGCGGGCTGTGGCGTGACGCCGATTATGTCGATGACGCGCTGGTTGCTAGCCAACCGGCCCGAGGTAGATATTCAGGTCATCTTCAATGTGCGCGACCCACAACACGTCATTTTTGCCGATGAGTGGCGTTCACTCTGCCAGCGCCATCCTGAACAATTGCACCTGACCCTGATGGCCGAGCAACAGGTGGAACCGCATCACCTCGACGCCGGTTTTCTCTGCGGTCGTCTGACTGAAGAGGTCCTGCACCAGCGTGTGCCGGATATTGCCAGCAGAACCGTGATGACATGTGGCCCGCACCCCTATATGCAGCAGGCAGAAACATTCTGCTTGCAGGCGGGTGTGGCGCGTGAACATTTCTTCAAAGAGCAATTTGGCGCGCCGCCTTCTGAACCGACAGAGGATGGCAATAGCCTGACCATGCGCATTCGCCACTCACTGCAAGCGGTGTCGGTGCCGGTGGGCACCAGCCTGCTGGCTGCACTCGAAAGCCATCATCTGCCGGTCAATGCCGCCTGCCGGGCAGGTGTCTGTGGCAGTTGTAAAACCCAAATACTCCGTGGCCACTACACCACATCGAGTACCATGACGTTAACGCAGGCTGAAATAGAGCAAGGCTATGTGCTGGCATGCAGTTGTCAATTACATGGCGACGTCGAATTAGCCTGAGCGGATGTCGGCTGCCCTGCCACAGGCTCCTGTCATTGGAATCTACCCCGCACTTTCGTTAAGATAACGTTAAGCCGGGGTTTTTCCTGTCACCGCTTATGGTTATAGTGTCTTCTGTAACTTACCCGGTTTATTGCCATACGGGGTAAACCCGGAATCAGCGCCGTTTCCCCAAAATAGCGTCACTCCGGACTATGCATGGCCTATGCGGTGTAGCCCGATATGGCTGGTTACACGTTCAGGTCGTATGAATTCGACAGGGACACCGGCGACCCGTCTCGCGCCGTTGTGGCAGGAGCAAATACCATGATGACCGTCAAACCCGCCCCGATACTGATTCTTGGTGCCAGTGGTTACATTGGTCGTCACCTCGTTACCCGCCTTAGCCGACAAGGGCAGCAAGTTATTGCTGCTTCACGTCATATTGACTCACTGGCCGCGCGCCACCTTCCCGATGTACGCTGCGAATATGTCGATTTGATGAAATCACATACCTTGCCCGAAGGGTTATGGCAGGCAGAAACGCTTTACTATCTGGTACATAGTATGGGAGACGGTGCCGACTTCCTTGAGCGGGAATATCAGTCGGCACAGAATTTGCGCCAGATCCTGCGCACCAGCAATGTCCGGCAGATTATCTATCTGGGATCAGCTCAAACATCCCATACCCGCTCAGTCCACATGCAGGCACGCAAACTCACCGGCGATGTGTTGCGCAGCAGTGGCATTCCCGTCACCGAGCTACGCGCCGGTATTATTATTGGTGCAGGCTCTGCCGCCTTCGAAATCATGCGCGACATGGTAAACAACCTGCCGGTACTGACTCCTCCTCGCTGGGTGCGCTCAAAGTCCTCTCCGGTTGCGCTGGAGAATTTGCTGACCTACCTGACAGACATTCGTCATCACCCGGACTCACAGCACCGGATTTTTGATGTGGCAGGCCCGGAGTACCTCAGTTATCAGGACTTGTTTGCACGCTTTATCCGCCTGACCGGCAAACGACGCCTGCTGGTCCCGCTGCCGCTGCCAACCGGTTTGGTATCAGCCTGGTTCCTTCATCTTGTCACCTCGGTATGCAGTTCAACGGCTCGGGCGCTGGTGCAAGGCCTCAGGCATGACCTGCCGATGGATGACCGCGCTCTGCGCCGCTTAATCCCACAACGGTTGATAGGGTTTGACGAGGCGGTACGCGCAACACTTGCTGATGAAAATGCCGCATCACACCACCCAGACTGGGGGCTTGACCCCGATGTTCAGGCTCGCTGGCAGCCCGAATATTCGTTTTATCCCAAGCAGGCGGGGTGCAGTTATAAAACCCAGGCCAGCAGCCAGACACTCTGGCAAGTCGTACAGCAGGTCGGGGGGCAAGAGGGGTATTTTTACGCCAACTGGCTTTGGCAGTTGCGTGCCAGAATCGATGACTGGTGCGGTAATCAGGTTATTTACTCTCGCCCGATGCGGGCTGAATTATTTGAAGGTGACGTGGTCAACGGCTGGAAAGTAATCCGGGCAAAGCCTTGTCAGCAGTTGGTGTTACTGTTCGGCATGAAAGCGCCTGGCCTTGGGCGTCTTGCCTTCACGATTGACGATCGCGGCACTTACCGGATGCTTGATGTGCGAGCGTGGTGGCACCCGGCGGGTGCCGCAGGCCTCGGCTACTGGTTTGCCATGATGCCCGCCCATCTGTTTATTTTTCGCGGTATGGCGCGCCGAATTGCAACACTGGCGCAGGATGCAGAACAGCGGGATGTCACTCGCATCTCATCGAGTGATTAACCGGCCTGAATTCACAAGGGTTAAGGGGCACTGGGGTATTTCTCCAGTAATGCCTCCGCAATAGCCTCTGTTTGCGCATCCGCTTCACCCTCATAGCGCTGGGGCCGAAAATGCATTTGGAACGCGGCCACCACCCGGCGCTGCTGAATGTCGCTCATATCCGGCCTGACCTCGTAGCCGTAGCGAGCCAGTTTTTCCAGCAACGCCGCCCTTTCAACCGGCGCATACTCATAGCGGTGACGCAGGTAAAAGCGAACGCGCTCGGCATCAGGCCAGGCTCCCACGCCCGCCTGCGCCAGTTGTTGCCAGGGAAAGTGCGGGCCGGGGTCAATTTTACGCTGTGGAGCAACATCGCTATGGCCCACCACGTTCTGCGCATCAATGTGATAACGTTGAATAATCTGCCGGGCCAGCGCTATCACCAGGGCAATTTGCTCAGAGGTATAAGGCTGCCAGTAGCGAGTGCCGGCAGCGGTATGCCGCCAGCCGGGGTTTTCCTGCTCAATGCCTATCGAGGACGTATTCAACTGTCTGACGCCACGCCAGTAGCTGCTGCCAGCATGCCAGGCAGCCAGCGTCTCTGGAAGGAGCTGCCACAGCACGGGTTTCCCCTCACGGTAAGGCGGAGCCGCAGGAACAAGATAATGCGCACTGACATTCCCGGCACTCAGCGTGTCCAGAGCACGATCAAAGTCCTCAGCCGTATAGTGCAACACTAAAAAACGCACCCTCGGGCTGTGACTCTGGGCAATGGCAGGTTGCGCCTGCCAATATTCACCGTTATCCACATAGCGATCCCGGTCACGACTCTGACACCCACCCAGCACCATGATCAGCAGCCATAACACGGCATATCGTCCACTTTTCATCGTTAATATCCGTCTTCATCTCACGACGCGACATGCACCGCATTCTCTGTTTTTTTCAGCCATTTTTACCATTAAATGACGCACCAGCAACATCATCGTCACCCACGACATATTTTTGCAACTTAACGCACTGACAGCCTGGCCTGCGGCAGGTGATGATTGTCCACCAGAGCAAGGTTATCCCCCTGACAAATCTACCTGTCTGGGTCGCAAGGCGCGATTTTGTGCTAAAAAATCGCCAATAAATCGTGTAATTGCAAATTTTAACCCATGACGATTGCATAACTATTCTGCCGAGGCTACCATTTGCGGCATCAATGTCTATTCAATTCTTGCGCATGAGTATTCAACTAAACAGCATTAACTGTTTCTATGGCGCACATCAGGCGCTGTTCGATGTCACCCTTGATTGCCCATCTGGAGAAACGTTGGTACTGCTTGGCCCAAGCGGTGCTGGCAAGAGCTCGTTATTACGGGTGCTTAATTTATTGGAAACACCCCGCTCAGGGACGCTCAGTATTGGCGGCAACACGTTTGACTTTAACCAGCCGCCATCGGAAACCGCCATTCGTGACCTGCGTCGCAATGTCGGCATGGTGTTTCAGCAATACAATTTATGGCCGCACCTGACCGTACAGCAAAATCTGGTCGAAGCGCCCTGTCGCGTACTGGGTCTCAACCGTCAGGATGCGCATAAGCGTGCAGAAAAATTGCTTACGCGCTTACGCCTGAATGATTTCGCCGATCGCTATCCGCTGCATCTCTCAGGCGGTCAGCAACAGCGCGTTGCCATTGCCCGCGCCCT
Source organism: Dickeya aquatica (assembly GCF_900095885.1). Taxonomy (NCBI): domain Bacteria; kingdom Pseudomonadati; phylum Pseudomonadota; class Gammaproteobacteria; order Enterobacterales; family Pectobacteriaceae; genus Dickeya; species Dickeya aquatica. Next base: position 2,066,548 of record NZ_LT615367.1, on the reverse strand, counting down.
GATGATGGAGCCACAGGTTCTGCTGTTTGATGAGCCGACTGCGGCCCTTGACCCGGAAATCACCGCTCAGGTGGTCAGTATCATTCAGGAACTGAGTGAAACCGGTATCACGCAGGTGATAGTCACCCATGAAGTGGATTTCGCCCGTAAAACAGCCAGTCGCGTGGTGTATATGGAAAATGGTCGCGTCGTGGAACAAGGCGATGCCTCGCACTTCACCGCACCCCAGACACCTGAATTCGCTGGCTATTTATCTCACTGATTGTTTATCCCCTTGCTAAATAAGGATAATAATATGAAATCATTATTTATCGCCGCACTGCTCGGCGGGTTGAGTTTGTCAGCCAGTGCGGCTGATACCCTGCGTTTTGCGACCGAAGCGTCCTACCCGCCGTTTGAGTCCGTCGATGCCGGTAATCAGATAGTCGGGTTTGATATTGATTTGGCCAATGCGCTGTGTAAGCAGATCCAGGCCAACTGTACTTTCAGCAATCAGGCGTTTGACAGCCTGATCCCCGGTCTGAAATTCCGTCGCTATGACGCCGTGATTGCCGGAATGGATATTACGCCGGAACGCCAGCAGCAGGTTTCGTTTACCCAGCCTTATTATGAAAATTCGGCGTTGTTTATCGCGCCTAAAGGCCAGGTCGCTGATGTCGCCGCACTCAAAGGCAAACGTGTCGGTGTACAAAACGGCACCACACACCAGAAATTCCTGCTGGATAAGCACAGTGATATTACGGTTGTACCGTATGACAGCTATCAGAATGCGGTTCTTGATCTGAAAAATGGCCGTCTGGATGCGGTATTCGGTGACACCGCCGTCGTCAATGAGTGGCTGAAACAGAACCCGAATCTGGCCTCTGTGGGAAACAAAGTCACTGATAAAGATTACTTTGGTATCGGCCTTGGTATCGCTGTTCGTCAGAATAATGATGAACTGGTGAAGAAATTCAATGAGGCCCTGAACAAAATCAAGCAGGATGGCACTTACCAGACCATCTACCAAAAATGGTTCCAGCAGTAATCTGACCGATAACCAATGACTGAACTTCATCCTCTCGCAAGTGCCGCCGGTATGACCGTCGGCCTTGCTCTTTGTGCGCTGGCGCTGGGCCTGTTACTGGCAATGCTGTTTGCATTGTGGGAAACCGCGCGCTGGAAAACCCTCAGCTTCACAGGCACGGCACTCGTCACGCTGCTGCGCGGCCTGCCGGAAATACTGGTCGTGCTGTTTATTTACTTCGGCTCTTCGCAGTTGCTGCTGGTCTTGTCAGACGGCTTCACCCTTAATCTCGGGGTGATGCAACTGCCTGTCAGGCTTGCGATGGATAACATCGAAGTCAGCCCGTTTCTGTGCGGTGTGATTGCACTGTCGTTGCTGTACGCCGCTTATGCCTCGCAAACGCTGCGCGGGGCACTCAAGGCAGTGCCGCGTGGTCAATGGGAGTCCGGTCAGGCGCTGGGCATGCGCAAAAGCGTTATCTTTCGCCGTTTAATCATGCCGCAAATGTGGCGTCACGCCCTGCCGGGGCTTGGCAACCAATGGCTGGTGCTGCTCAAGGATACCGCGCTGGTATCGCTTATTAGCGTCAATGATCTGATGTTACAGACCAAGAGTATCGCCACACGCACGCAAGAACCCTTCACCTGGTATATGGTAGCGGCGATGATTTATCTGGTCATCACGCTGATAAGTCAGGTTATTTTGCGGCGCATTGAAGCGCGAACGACGCGTTTTGAGCGGAGGCCGTGCTGATGTTGAGTTATATTCCAGAACTGCTCAAAGGGCTGCACACCAGCCTGCTGCTGACCGTACTGGCGTTACTGCTGGCGTTAGTGCTGTCACTGGCGCTGACGGTGGTACTGACGCTAAAAACCCCGTTGTTGTCTTCACTGGCACAGGGTTACATCACGTTATTCACCGGCACGCCGCTACTGGTGCAAATTTTCCTGATTTACTACGGCCCAGGCCAATTTGAGGCCATCCGCCAGATAACATGGTTGTGGAGCCTGCTGTCACAACCGTGGTTTTGTGCCGTCACGGCATTGGCACTCAATAGCGCCGCCTACACCACCCAGTTATTTTACGGTGCTGTGCGCGCCATTCCTGACGGGCAATGGCAGTCTTGTGCCGCATTGGGCATGGATAAGCGCCAGACATTACGCATTCTGCTGCCGTTTGCCTTCAAACGGGCGCTGTCGTCCTATTCCAACGAAGTGGTGCTGGTCTTCAAAGGCACTTCGCTGGCCTATACCATTACCCTGATGGAAGTGATGGGTTACGGGCAATTGTTGTATGGACGCACATATGATGTGTTGGTGTTCGGTGCCGCCGGGGTGGTTTACCTGTGTGTGAACGGCCTGCTGACACTGTTAATGCGCGTGGTTGAGCGCCGGGCACTGCGCTTTGAGCGCCACAACGGCTGATCTCACCAGACTGTTTTCGATGTATGCATGCCGACACTCTGTGTCGGCATTTTTATATCCTCACACGCTACCTATCCTATAAACCGGAGTATGCTATGAAAAAATTTGTTCTTGCTGCCTTACTGGCAGGTTGCGCCTTTGGCAGTCAGGCGGCTGACACCTTGCGTTTTGCCGCCTCCGCCACCTATCCACCGTTTGAGTCTCTGGACGCCAATAATCAGATGGTGGGGTTTGATATTGATCTGGCGAATGCCCTGTGCAAACAGCTTCAGACCACCTGTAGTTTTACCAATCAAGCCTTTGACAGCCTGATCCCGGCCCTGAAATTCCGCCGTTATGATGCCATTATTTCCGGTATGGACATCACGCCCGAGCGCAGCAAGCAAGTGGCGTTCACCCAGCCTTATTACGCAAACTCAGCCATCATCATTGCGCAAAAAGGCCAATACCACAGCTTCGCTGACTTAAAAGGCAAGCGTATCGGTATGGAAAATGGCACCACGCACCAGAAATACCTGCAAGAGAAACACCCGGAAGTACAAACAGTGCCGTATGACAGCTATCAAAACGCGCTGATCGACCTGAAAAATGGCCGTCTTGACGGTGTGTTTGGTGATACCGCCGTCGTCAACGAGTGGCTGAAAGCCAACCCTGAGCTGGCCACCGTGGGAGAAAAAGTCACCGACAACACCTACTTTGGCATCGGGCTGGGTATTGCCGTGCGCCCGGATAATCAGGCGCTACTGGAAAAACTGAACAACGCGCTGGCGGCTATCAAAGCCAATGGCACCTATAAAGCCCTCAATGACAAGTGGTTCCCGCAGCAATAAGCCGATTTTTCCTCTCATGACGCTAACGGTGCTCCGGTAGCGTCATCTCACTGCCGTCAGTCAGCCATGCGCCGTTGCAGCAACGCCAGCACTTCATAGTGAGCGGTATGCGGGAACATGTCGAATAGCTGTACCTGCTGTATCTGGTATGCCGGCAGACGGGCAATATCCTGCGCCATCGTCAGTGCATTACAGCTCGAATAGAGCAGGTACGGCGGAGCCATTCGGCTCAGATAGTCACACAATGCCTCGCCAATGCCACGCCGGGGTGGGTTGACTATCACCAAATCCGGCGTCTGAGCTTCGCCAACGGCAAACCGGGTAGAGTCAAGCGCGGCAAAACTAACATTCTCCAGCCCCAGTTGCGCCGCCGAATGCCGGGCGCAGGCAATCGCTTCCGGGCTGATTTCAATGCCGGTTAACGCCGTTTGCGGGCCTGCGCAGTGCAACCCAAAACCCCCAACACCACAAAATAGATCCCACATGCTCTGGACAGGTAATACCGATACCCACTGCTTTGCCGTAGCATATAACGTGGCCGCCACATGGGGGTTGGTCTGGAAAAAACTCTGCGGCCGAATAGACAACGGCACCTGATTAAAACGCTCTTCCAGCGCCTGTTCGGGAGTGAGCGCAATCTCCTCCTCCCCTTCCAGAATGGCTTGATGTATTGGCTGAATATTGGCAGAAATGACCGCCAGCTGTGGCAACTGCGCCATCAGCCACGGCAGAGCCGCTCGCAAAGACGGTAATTTGACATCCGAGCGCAGCACAAAACGCAGCATAAAATGCCCGCTGAGCTGGCTTTGTGTTAATAGCAGGTATTTCAGCTCCCCCCGGCGACGCGCTACGTTATAAGGCGTGAGCCCCGCACGGGCAATAAATGTCTTTAACACTGCAAACACCGGGGTGAAACTGTCAGGATAGAGCGGGCAATCACAGAGATCGACTGCCGTACCATCACGATGCAACATGCCAAACAGCGGGCGCTCCACGCTGCCGCTCACCACCATTTTGGCTTTATTGCGAAAAGCAGATACGGGCGACGGCACAGGGCTAAGCCATTGCCGTACCGGGTACTCACCCAGCAGCGTTGTCAGATGCGTTTGTTTGTCAATGAGCTGCCGGGGGTAGTCAATCTCCAGCCACTGGCAGGAACGGCAGGAGCCATCGTGATAACGGGCACATTGCATGGCGAGTTTACTGTCAATCATCAGGATAAAAACGGGGGCTGATTGTATCACCCCCATCAGGCAAAATTACGGGTGGGGCATAAAAAAACGCTGGCTGCGCCGGGGAATAAACAGAAGCAGGATGAGTAAAAAGTCCGGCAGGCGCTGCATAAACAGCTGATTTAACACCTCCCCCGCGCCATCCCCGCTGACATGAAAAACAGGTGGCAAGAACTCAAGCAACGACGCCAGCAACATATAAACGGTGACCAGACACTGCGTCAGCAAAAAACACCAACGCCCCCAGTTAACACCACTGAGTACCGCAAAACCGCATCGAATCTCAACGCACAACACCAGCAGCGCAGCCAGCAGCACCAATGTACTGTCCCATTGCCTGGCACTGCTACTCAGCCAGCCGCCAAATCCGCTGATCCCAAGTTCGCTGATGGTCAGCATCACACTCAAACAACGCGTGGCAATAATGGCAGAGCCTGCCACCATGACCGCGACTGGCGCAAACAGGCTGCGCCGCAGAACCTCTCGCTTGATGTGCTGCATATCTGCCCCCCCTGAAATAACAACGCCACCAGAAAGTATGGTGGCGTTGTGGGAATTGGCAAATACCGGCGCTATCGCGTTAGCCTGACACTGAGGTTAACCACGTCTGGCCTTCTGCACATCGCGCTGGCGCTGCTTTTCTGCGCGCGCCATAAACCACCAGGCAATCAACCCGATGATGCCAACGACCAAGAGGATCAGCGACGCCAGTGCGTTGATCTGTGGGTTAACCCCCATTCTGACACTGGAGAACACCAGCATTGGCAATGTCGTTGCGCCCGGCCCGGAAACGAAGCTGGCTATCACCAGATCATCGAGCGAGAGAGTGAACGCCAGCAACCAGCCAGAGACCAGTGCCGGGGCTATCATCGGCACCGTGATGATAAAGAACACCTTCAGCGGCGTCGCCCCGAGATCCATAGCGGCTTCTTCAATCGAGCGATCCAGCTCACGCAGGCGGGCGCTAATCACCACCGTGACATAAGCCGAGCAGAAGGTCACATGTGCCAGCCAGATGGTCAGCATACCGCGCTCGGCAGGCCAGCCGATCGCTTGTGCCAGCGACACAAACAGCAGCAGCAATGACAAGCCGGTAATCACATCCGGCATCACCAGCGGTGCCGTCAGCATAAAGGCAAAACCGTTGGAACCGCGGAAATTACCAAAACGCACCATCACCACGGCCGCCAGCGTGCCCAGTACCACCGCCATGGTGGCCGACGCCGCGGCAATGGTCAGACTAAGCGCGACGGCGCTTATCATGGCGGAGTCTTCAAACAGTGCGCTATACCACTGGGTAGACCATCCAGCCCATACCGTAACCAACCGCGAACTGTTGAAGGAATAGATAACCAACATCAGCATCGGGGCATACAAAAAGCTGTATCCCAACACCAGGATCAGGGTTCGCCACGGCGAACGCACAGCCGGTAAATTATTCATGCCTGATCCTCCGCAGCCTTGTTCTGGTGTTTATGGAACCAGATTATCGGCACAATCAGCAAAATCAGCATCACCATCGCCACCGCCGAAGCCACCGGCCAGTCGCGGTTGTTGAAAAATTCTTGCCACAGAATGCGACCTATCATGATGCTATCCGGCCCGCCTAACAGTTCAGGGATAACGTATTCCCCGACAGTCGGGATAAACACCAGCATCGAGCCTGCGATAATACCGCCACGCGTCAGCGGGACAATGACACTGAAAAAGGTTTTCACCGGGCGAGCACCCAAATCCAGCGAGGCTTCCACCAGTGAGTAATCCAGCCGCGTCAGCGCGGTATAAATCGGCAACACCATGAACGGCAGGTAGGAATAGACCACCCCGATATACACCGCCAGATTAGTATGCAAAATCACCAGAGGTTGATCGATAACACCCAGCCATATCAGGAAATTATTCAATATGCCGTTGTCTTTCAATATGCCCATCCAGGCATAGACACGGATAAGAAATGACGTCCACGACGGTAAAATCACCAGCAATAACAAAATATTGCGGGTAGATGCCTTGCTATGTGCCACCGCCCACGCCATCGGATATCCCACTGCCAGACAGCACAATGTGGATATTGCCGCGACTTTCAGCGATTGCAGGTAAGCATCGATGTACAGCGGGTCTGATAACAATTGCAGGTAATTGCCGATATTCAGGCTTATCTGTAAACGGTTATCCGCCCAGGCCAACAGATCCGTGTATGGTGGAATGGTGCGGGCCATTTCTGCAAAACTGATTTTGAACACAATCAAAAACGGCAGCATAAACAGGCACAACAGCCACAGATAGGGAAGCGCAATCACCCATTTGCGCCCATGTGCCAGGCGCAAACGCGCCAGCGCAGCACGCAACGGGCTCATGGATTGGCCCGGTGGTTCATGTTGTTCAGATAACATCGCCATCGCCTTTTCCTCCATCACACCGTCAGTACTACACAGCTGTCCGCATCCCAGCACAGGCGCACTTCATCACCCCAGGTGGGCGAGCCTTTACGAAAGCGGTCGGCATTTTGTAACTGTGCGCTGATTATCTGCCCGCTGTTCAGACGAACATGATAGATGGAGAGATCGCCAAGATAGGCAATATGCACCACCTCCCCTACTGCAAAGTTGAAGCCATCAGCCGGAACCTCATCACACAGCATGATTTTCTCCGGGCGCAACGCCACATGCACTGGCACGCCATCCACTACCGACACATCGGAATTCACTTTAAGTGGATGAATCAGCCCTGGGCTTTGCAGAATCAAGGCATCATCCTGACGCTCGGTCAGGATGCCTTCGAACATATTGACCGAGCCGATAAACTCGGCACTGAAACGGGAGGTCGGGTTTTCATAAATCTCTTCAGGCTCACCAATTTGCACGAATTTGCCGCGATTCATAATGGCAATACGCCCGGCCATGGTCATCGCCTCTTCCTGATCGTGCGTCACCATGACGCAGGTCACGCCGACACGTTCAAGAATGTCCACCACTTCCAGTTGCATACGGTCACGCAGTTTTTTATCCAGCGCGCCCATGGGCTCATCGAGCAACAGCAGCTTCGGACGTTTCGCCAGACTACGCGCCAGCGCCACGCGCTGACGCTGCCCACCAGAAAGCTGATGCGGCTTGCGCCCGGCAAACTCTTGCATGTGCACCAGCGTTAGCATTTCTTCGACGCGATCTTTAATCTCGCCACGCGAGAGTTTGTCTTGCTTCAAACCAAACGCGATGTTCTTTTCTACCGTCATATGCGGGAACAAGGCATAGGACTGAAACATCATATTGATCGGCCGCTGATACGGTGGAACCAGGGACAAATCCTGTCCATCCAATACAATTTGCCCCTGCGTCGGCTGTTCAAAACCAGCCAGCATGCGCAGCAGTGTGGATTTACCACAGCCGGAAGCGCCCAGTAGGGCAAAAATTTCGCCTTTGTAAATGGTCAGGCTGACATCATCAACCGCGAACTGACCCTCATACGATTTGGTCAGATTGCGCACTTCCAGCAGCGGTGTCGCCGCTTTCTGAGGTTTAGCCTGGGGACGGGGATCGCGTCGTTCACTTAATATTGCTCTCCGGCAAAAGCAGAACAAAGTCGCCGTCACCTGACGACGACACAAATAACACGAACAGGCGGGATTAAGCCGCCTGTTCGACAAAAGTGGCATGAAGGCTGACGGTTATTTCCCGCTTTTTACCTTAGTCCACGAACGGGTAATCACACGGTCAACCTTCGGTGATTGTACCTTGAGCGTAAACAGTTTGGCGCGAATATCTGCTGGCGGATAGATATTCGGATTGCTACGCACCTCGTCTTTTACCAGCGCCGTTGCCTCTTTGTTTGGGTTGGCGTAGTAGACATGGTTACTGACGTTGGCAATCACCTCAGGCTTCAGCAGGTAGTTGAGGAACTGATAAGCAGAGTCCAGGTTTTTCGCATCTTTGGGAATGGCAAACACATCGAAAAAGGCCAGTGCCCCTTCTTTTGGAATGCTGTAGCTGATATTCACACCATTTTTCGCCTCTTTGGCGCGGTTAGACGCTTGCAGCACGTCCCCGGCCCAGCCTATCGCCACACAGATATCACCATTGGCCAGGTCATTAATGTATTGAGAGGAATGGAAATAGCGAATATTAGGCCGCAGTTTCAGCAACAGGTCGGTTGCCTCTTTGGTGTAGTCCGACTCGTTGGCGCTGTTCGGATTTTTGCCAAGATAATTGAGCACCGTGGCATAGACTTCTGCCGGTGCATCCAGGAACGAAACCCCACAGCTTTTCAGTTTTTCCAGATTTTCCGGTTTCAGTACCAAATCCCAGCTATTGACCGGCGCATCTTTGCCCAGTACGGCTTTAACTTTCTCGACGTTATAGCCGATACCGGTGGTTGCCCACAGATAAGGCACCGCATATTTATGACCTGGATCGTGCTCTTCAATCAGCTTCATCAGCTCAGGATCAAGGTTTTTATAATTGGGTAGCTTGCTCTTATCCAGCGGCTGAAAAACACCTGCACCGATCTGGCGACCCAGGAAACTGGCAGAAGGGACAACCAAATCAAACCCTGTGCTGCCAGCCATTAATTTGCCTTCGAGCACTTCGTTGGAGTCAAACACGTCATACACGACTTTGATACCGCTCTCTTTCTGGAAATTCTCCAGTGTGTCCGGGGCGATATAGTCAGACCAGTTATAGACGTGCAGCGTTTTCTCTTCCGCAGATGCGGTGACGGACGCGGCGATCATCAAGCCGGCAAAAACACCCGAAAACCATTTTTTACGTTGGGTGAACATCCGTTCCTTCCTCCATACCAGGGGGTGAATACAGGTGGGTTAAGGCACAAACCGTGAGCACGGCGTGCGTGTATTTTTAGATAACCGGCAGGACAACAGATGAATGGCTATGCATCTACCCTGCGTTGTCAATGCGTAACCCGACACAACGTTACGACCGGCACCCTATAGAAATAAAGCATAACCGCACTGTTACGCCCGTACCAGACCGGAATAAAAAAAACGGGTTTTATCGATTATTTATTCACATTTTATCTATGTGATGCGTTCCTACGCCACAAAGCCAGTAAAATATATCGATTAAAACAAAATAAACCGCATTAAATGCGGTTTATTAAAAATAAGAAAAGCTGATGGTCAGTCATTGATCCACAACGTAATCAATGCAAACTCGGGCTACCCAGCAGCCCAGCAGGGCTCTCTTCCTCTTCCCCTAAAAACAGCAGATTATTGGCGCTGGCTTCCATGATGACCATGGAAATTTGTTGCTCTGCCTGCTCCATAAAATGACGGAATTGCTCAAGCGTGATACCCCGCCCCGCGCTAAAAGTCTGGCAGACAATCAGCTTTGGCAGGTTATCATCCTGAATATCCAGAAACGCTTTTGCTGTCAGCGAGCTGGCATTAATTTGGCTCAGATTGCCTGAGAGAGGAATTAATGCCGTCGGTTTAACTTCCGCCAGCGCAGAAAACAGAATAACGCTATCGGCCATGTCTATTTTGGCATCAAATACGCCATCAAAATTTTGCATATGGGGAAGGTGCAATGCCTGACAGGAATCACATTCGAAATAAATAATGCCCAATTGATCCAGCCACCGCCGTAGCACATTCAAATCAGGGACGATGATTGAATCCATCTTGACCGCCTCATATTCATCAATGATAAAAACTCTGACGCATGGCGACCTGTTGCCACCCCGCACAGAAATAACAGCGTCAACGCCTCTGGCTCATCGGTTGATGCCAGCACGCGAAGATACCCGGGGATGCTGCTCAATGTATTCAATCATCATCCCTGCAATATCAAGCCCTGTCGTGGTTTCAATGCCTTCAAGGCCTGGCGAGGCATTGACCTCCATCACCAACGGGCCACGCGCAGAGCGCAGTATATCAACACCCGCAACGTTGAGTCCCAATGTTTTTGCGGCCTTGACCGCAATTGCGCGCTCCTGCGGCGTTATACGAACCCGGCTGGCCGACCCACCCCGATGCAAGTTGGAGCGAAAATCACCCGGTTTGGCCTGCCGCTCTATCGCCGCGACCACCCGTTCACCGATAACCAGGCAGCGTAAATCTTTGCCATGCGCTTCACCGATATACTCCTGCACCAAAATATGGGCATTCAACCCGCGAAACGCATCAATCACACTCTCGGCAGCCTGATGCGTTTCTGCCAGCACCACGCCAATGCCCTGGGTGCCTTCCACCAGTTTAACCACCAGCGGCGCACCCCCCACCATTTTAATAAGATCAGCGGTATCATCTGGCGAGTGGGCAAAACCGGTAATAGGCAGGTCAATCCCCTGGCGCGCCAGCAGTTGCAGTGAATGCAATTTATCGCGCGCGCGGATAACCGATATCGCATTGTTGAGCACAAAACTGCCCAGCATTTCAAACTGACGCAGCACGGCGGTACCATAAAACGTTATCGCCGAGCCAATCCGAGGGATAACGGCATCATACTGTTCCAGTTGCCGCCCCCGATAATGCACCGACGGAGCCGCTGAATTGATATTCATATAGCAAGACAGCGGGTTGATAACGTCAATGCTATGCTGGCGTGCCTGTGCGGCTTCACACAATCGTTTACAGGAATAGAGCAAGCTATCCTGTGACAAAATAGCGATTTTCATAACGCTCCGGTGCTATCGGGTGACCCACCCCTGCTGATGCAGGTAATCGAGCATAAATGGACGACGTTCCTTGCTTAGCATACGTCGAATCTGCTCACTCCAGCTCTCCATGCGTTGGTTGCTGTCACGATGACCATAATAATCAATAATATGCTGGTCATAGGCGGCCAGTAACGCCCGATCAAGCGGCTGATACCGATTCTCATGCACCACCAGACCCGCAGGCAGGCGTGGCTTGAGATCAGGACAAGCATCAGGATAGCCCAGGCACAACCCAAATAGCGGCAACACCTGCTGTGGCAATGCCAGCAGGGTTGTTACCTGCGCGATGTGATTACGAATACCGCCAATAAACACGCCGCCAAGCCCCATTGATTCTGCGGCGATCAGCGCATTTTGCCCCATCAGAGCCGTGTCCACACAGCCAAGCAGCAATTGTTCCGCCAGCCCCACTTCCGCTTGCGGGTAAATCTGTTGATGACGGTGAAAATCCGCACAAAACACCCAAAACTCCGCCGCCTGGCCCACCCAGGGCTGATCGCCCGTTAATTGCACCAGTTGCTGACGCAAATCGCCATCCGTGATTCGAATAATCGAACTGCACTGCAAAAAACTGGAGGTAGAGGCACTTTGTGCAGCCACAATAATCGCCTCACGTTGTTCATCACTTAGCGGCTGGTCGGTGAAAGCACGAATGGAACGGTGCTGGCGTAATAGTGCAATAGTTGGTGTCACGTTGGTTTTTCCTAAAAGCAATCTGAGAGATGACATTGCCCCAGTATCGTAACACCGAGGCGTATTACCGGCAGGTCAAGACTTCGGCTGTTTATCTGGCACACTGGCAATTATATGTCAGCGATAGAGTGGCACCAATGCTATCGGCTGCTTTTGGCACCCGGTGGTGAGGATAGAGACAACAAATCGCTCTAACAGGTAATCACGACTTTCGATCGATTATCATTACAGGCATAGTAATGCAGTTGGCAAAATTTCTTATACTCTAAGAAGAGGTTCGATATCACGGATATCTTCTTAATGCTTTAAAAATAAAGGAGTAAGTATGTACGCAGTCATTTTCGGACGCCCGGGTTGCCCTTATTGTGTCAGAGCCAAAGAGCTGGCAGAAAAACTCTCTGCCGAGCGTGATGACTTCAGCTACCGCTATGTTGATATCCATGCCGAAGGGATCAGCAAAGATGACCTGTCAAAAACCGTTGGCAAGCCGGTAGAAACCGTGCCCCAGATCTTTCTGGACGAAAAACACATCGGCGGTTGTACCGACTTTGAAGCCTATGCGCGCGAACATCTGTTCCAGTAATCAAGCAACCCGGTAGACAAAAGGCGCTTAATGCGCCTTTTGTCGTTTGCTTTAACAGCGTAAGTCACGCGGTGTGTGAGGTATGTCAATAAAAATAGTGTCGGCTGACGGCACGTAAAAACAAGAACAGCAATACGCCGAGCAGACACCAAAAGACAGCGCTGCTGACATAAGCCAGTTCCTGCCAGAATGATAGCCGGGAAAATTGCCACAGCGATAACATCAGCAGACACACAGGCATCGCGACCAGCGCGCCCGCCAACGGATAGCGTAAACGTCGGTTACGGGACAGGTAACTTGACACCATACCTGGCAATAAAAACAATAACATACCAGGGTCTCCACGAAACCCTTCATCCAGCGACGCGCTGACAATACGCATTTTCTGGCTTAAAAACACCAGCATAAACAAGACAAAACAGCTAACAATACCCAACCACCCTCTGCTACCTGCCATGTTCGTCTCCCCGAATTACCCCTAAGTCGCTGCACTGGGCGATACACTTTTCGTATCTTTCGCCGTTATTAAACGTGATACGGCATGCATCCCTGATGGCGCGAAAAACCAGCATTGATACGATTTATCCGTATCCGCGGCTGGTTGTCCGCCGGAGAAATCTCTAAAATGGCCCCATCAAACCAGATGATGTTGCCAATAAACCGCCGCACTCGCCGAGTCATCACAGCAGTGTCACTCATTGTTGTTATTACACTGCTCTGGTTCTTCGCCATTCAGACAAACATGGCACAAGCCCCTGCGATGGGGTAAATTTAGTTCAAAATATTTTTTATATCAATAATTTACCAGTAAACAACAAGTTACATTCCATGAATATAAACGTCGCTGATTTGTTAAACGGGAATTACATTCTGCTGTTGTTCGTTGTTCTCTGCCTGGGGCTCTGCCTTGGAAAATTGCGGCTTGGTTCGGTTCAACTCGGCAATTCCATTGGTGTTTTGGTCGTTTCACTGCTGCTGGGTCAACAGCATTTTGCCATCAATACAGAAGCGCTCAATCTTGGTTTCATGCTGTTTATTTTTTGTGTGGGCGTGGAAGCCGGCCCGAACTTTTTTTCCATTTTTTTTCGTGATGGCAAGAATTATCTGATGCTGGCGCTGGTGATGGTCAGCAGTGCTCTGTTTATTGCACTATTGCTGGGTAAATTGTTTGGCTGGGGAATCGGCCTGACCGCCGGGATGCTGGCAGGCTCCATGACATCCACCCCGGTATTGGTTGGTGCCGGTGACACGCTGCGCAATACGCTTTCCCTTGGCCCGTCGCTGTCGATGGCCCAAGAGCAACTGAGCCTGGGATACGCGTTAACCTATCTGGTCGGGCTGGTCAGCCTGATTTTCGGTGCCCGCTATCTGCCTAAATTACAGCATCAGGATTTGCCGACCAGCGCCCAGCAAATTGCCCGTGAACGCGGGCTGGATGCCGACAGTCAGCGCAAAATTTACCTGCCGATTATCCGCGCTTACCGGGTCGGCCCGGAACTGGTCGCCTGGGCAGGGAGTAAAAACCTGCGCGAGCTGGGTATCTATCGCCAGACCGGGTGTTATATCGAGCGCATTCGCCGTAACGGCATTCTGGCAACACCGGACGGTGATGCGGTGCTACAACTGGGTGATGAAATCGCACTGGTGGGCTACCCCGATGCACATGCCCGTCTTAACCCCAACTTCCGTGATGGCAAAGAGGTGTTTGAGCGCGATTTGCTTGATATGCGCATTGTGACGGAAGAAATTGTGGTGAAAAACCATAATGCCGTAGGCAAGCGGCTCAGCCAGCTCAAGCTGACCGACCACGGCTGTTTTCTCAACCGAATCGTTCGCAGCCAAATAGAAATGCCGATTGATGATGGCGTCGTACTGAACAAGGGGGATGTCCTTCAGGTCAGTGGTGATGCGCGACGGGTAAAAAGCGTCGCCGACCGAATAGGTTTTATCTCTATTCATAGCCAGGTCACTGATTTATTAGCATTTTGTGCCTTTTTTATCATCGGTATCATGGTCGGTCTGGTCACGTTCCAGTTTCGTAGTTTTTCCTTCGGCATTGGTAACGCCGCCGGTTTGTTATTTTCCGGCATCATGCTGGGTTTTCTGCGCGCCAACCACCCAACCTTCGGCTACATTCCACAAGGCGCGCTGAATATGGTGAAAGAATTTGGCCTGATGGTATTCATGGCGGGCGTAGGTTTAAGCGCAGGCAGCACCATTAATCACAGCTTTGGCGAAATCGGTGTGCAGATGGTGTTGTCAGGCCTGGTGGTTAGCCTGCTACCCGTCGTGGTGTGCTTTCTGTTTGGTGCTTATGTTCTGAGAATGAACCGGGCATTGCTGTTTGGTGCCATCATGGGAGCACGTACCTGCGCACCGGCCATGGAGATAATCAGCGATGCGGCACGCAGCAACATTCCGGCATTAGGCTACGCCGGGACTTATGCCATTGCCAACGTGTTACTTACCCTGGCCGGTTCCCTGATAGTCATCATCTGGCCACAGCTACCGGGGTAACGCATTTTGTAAATTAGCGTCAATTTTTTTCAGGCTGCGCAGAACTTTTTCCTCAAGGTGTAGTCTGAGTTAATGCCACTGCTTTTCTTTGATATCCCTAAATTGAGGAGCCCGTCGTTCACGCCAGTAAGGTTCAAGAACGACGGGCATTTTCTTTTTCAGCCTTAGAGATGCGCATCCCAACCCGGTTTGGTTCTGTCAGGTTTAATTAGCCCACCTAATAAACATTACTGCGTTATAACATTTGCTCGATGGATTTGCGCCTTGCTATTTATGAAGGTTATATTAATGCCCCATCTGCTGTTCACTCAGCACATTGCCTGCGGTTAACCATCCCTGGTGCATACCACTTTTCCCCATTACGCTATCTAATTCAGGCTGTTGCCATGAAACGCGGCGTAATACATCGTTAAAGTTTGCATCAGGAAACCGTCCGACCAGCCGTATTATGAGGAAAAACATGGAAACGCGTCGCGCAGCACGGCTCAACAAACTCGCCCAGGCTTTAAAAAAGGCCGACAAACTGCACCTCAAAGATGCGGCGCAATTGCTTGGCGTCTCTGAAATGACGGTACGGCGCGATCTGAGCGCACAGCCTGATGCCGCAGTGGTACTGCTTGGCGGGTACGTCGTCTCTGATTTAAAAGCCAACGCAGGTGCCACCAGCTACATTGTTTCCGACCAGCAAACCAAAAATGTGGTAGAAAAAACCGTTGTCGGCGAACTGGCTGCGGCCTGCATTGAACCTAACGACACCGTGTTCTTCGATTGCGGCACCACCACGACGTTTATTATCGCCGCCATTCACGATGACCTGCCGTTTACCGGTATCTGCTACTCCCTCAATACCTTTTTGGCACTTCAGGAAAAACCTAACGGGCGGGTGATATTGTGCGGTGGCGAATTTCATCCGGATAACGCCATTTTTACTCCTCTGGGATACCAGCACGAACTGGATCAAATCTGCCCGAATAAAGCGTTTATCTCGGCTGGCGGGATTGACCTGCAAGCCGGAGCGACCTGCTTTAATTTTGCCGAACTGGTGATGAAACACCGGGCAATGTCATTATCACAACAGGTCATTCTGGTGGCTGACAGCACCAAATTCGGCACACGCAAACCCGCCCGAATTGGCGCACTGACGCTGTTCGATACGCTAATAACGAGTGGCCAGCCCGACGCCAGCTACCTTCAGCACCTGAAAGCCAATAACATTCGCCTGATAACACCCTGACATTGGCGCAGGCACTCAACCACAATGCCCTGAACGAGGTGACTGCCGCTTTCAGGGCCTTGCGTTAGGTTAACCGAATATCCCACCAAACCAGCCTGATAGTGTCATTAATATGCGATCCCATAACTGGCTGAAGAAGCCGGCTTGCGGTATGTCTTCCATCACGACCAATGGGCGCTCATCAATCCGTTTTCCATCAAGCTGAAATTCGATACTCCCCACCACCTGGCCTTTGCTAAGCGGTGCCTGCAACTGGGGTTGATTAAGCGTAAAACTGGCCTTCAGATTTTTAGCCTGGCCTTTCGGTAAGGTTATCGCCGCATCATACGCCACACTCAGTTTGGCCTGATTGACCCGCCCCAGCCACACTCGCTGTGTAGTAAATGCCGTATCGCTACGCACAAGCGTAGCCGTTTCAAAAAAGCGCAGTCCCCAGGTCAGTAATTTTTCACTTTCACGAAAGCGGATGCTATCCGACGGGGCCCCCAGCACCACGGAGATCAGCCGCATATCATTTTCGATGGCCGAGGCAACCAGGCTGTGCCCTGCACCATCGGTATAGCCGGTTTTCACTCCATCCACACGCAGATTACTGCTCCATAACAGGCGGTTACGGTTAGGCTGGCGAATATTATTGAACGTGAACTCCTTTTCGCTGTGCAGTGCATATTCCTCCGGCACATCGCGAATCATCGCCCGCGTCAGCACCGCCATATCACGCGCGGTACTGTATTGGCCTGGCGTATCCAGCCCGTGTACGGTAAGAAAGTGGGTATTCTTCAGTCCAAGACGCTCAGCATACTGGTTCATCAGGCTGATAAAGGCATCCTGACTGCCCGCAACATAATCTGCCAGTGCAATACTGGCATCGTTGCCAGATTGGATAACCATCCCTTTATTCAGTGAGGAAACCGGGATTTGATCGCCGGGCTTGAGAAACATCAGCGATGACCCGCGCAGGGCCGGATTCCCGGTAGCCCAGGCATCTTTCCCTACCGTCACGGTATCTTCCGGCTTGATCTTGCCCACTTTGATAGCCTGGCCAATCACATAGCTGGTCATGATTTTAGTCAGGCTGGCGGGATCCAGCCTGACATCTGCATTTGATTCGGCCAGCACGCTACCGCTGGCCGAATCCATCAAAATAAACGCGTTGGCATCAATCTGGGGGGCGGGCGTCATCTGTTCTGCTCGCGGTGTCGAAGAGAGGGTCAGCAACACGACGGTGGCTGCCAATGCGTTACGTCCCCGGTAGAGGAAAGGTGTCACTGTCTTCATGTACGCCATCCAAGGGTATTAAAAATAGAAGGATATCCATCGGGTTAGCCGATGCCGCCGGTACAAGGTAGCCTGTGCCAGGTATGAATAACATCGTTCACTCCGTAAAGTTCGTCAAAGAAAATAAAAATCGGCGGATTCTGACAACCGTATCCGCGGTTAACGTCACTCAAGACAGGCCGTCGCGTCAGCGCTCATGCGCGTCACCAGTGATTTTATCTGCCCAAAGGCATCAATCTCCCTCATTTACTCCAGATTATTGCCGCATCCCCGATGACACCGGCTAAAAATATTAAAATTTCTTATAAAAAAAACTTTCCATCGTACTTAGTTCAACATTTTTAATACATTATTTATTTTTAGGAAGTTAAATGATGCGAATAATTTGAGTGGCATTTATCTCATCATAAATGATGTGTTAAATTAACTGTGTCAATATATTTATAACAAGGAAGAGATCATATTCCTTCTGGTTTTCAGAGGGGGTTCTATTAGTTCGGTTATTTCTCACCACTAACATGATCTAACAATAGTGCCATGCCTTGGCCGGGCAAAAAAAGGAATTTATCATGCCTATAGAAAAATGCATTATCACCTACGACTCATGGAAAGTTTATGTAGAAAAACACATCTCACATCCTGACCATGAAACGATTATTATGGTGAATGGAGCACTATCAACAACGGCTGCATTTAAAAATACAGTCAAGAATTTATCCAGCAGATTTAATATCATCTTATTTGACTTACCCTTTATTGGTGAGTCACTGCCATATAACACGCTGGACCGTGTCATTACCAAGCATGATGAAGTCAACATCCTGCTTCACCTGATTGACACCTTCGAGCCAGACCATATCCTGTCAATCTCATGGGGCGGCCTATCATCAATGCTGGCGCTATCTAACAAACCCAGGCAGATCAAGAAAGCGGTTATTGCCTCATTTTCTGCACATCTCAATGATAAAATGCGCGATTATATTGAACAGGCACGTTATTATATCCATTCGAAAGAATTTGAGAGCGCGGCAGAATTACTGAATAATGAAGTAGGTAAATTTCTCCCTCCGTTACTAAAACACATCAACCTGAAACATATTTCCTCAATGAGTGAATTTGCATTCCAGCAGGTTAATTTTCATATAGATCAGGTACTCACCCTGAAAGAAGAAAATTACATAGAGATATTCAGGGGCATTAATGCAGAAATACTTTTCCTGAATGGTGAAAATGACGAATACACCACATCTGATGATATTAAAAAGATGGAAAAATATATTAAATCGTGCAAGTTCAGTACAATTCCCGAAGCGGGACATTTTCTTGATCTGGAGAACAGAAAAGCCGCAAAACAGGTAGCAGAGAGAATTATTTCCTTTTTTGCCTAGCGAAGATCAGGACAGAAAAGCCGTCGGATATTATCCGGCGGCTTGATAGTTACGGGTTGAAATATTAAACAAAATTTACTTATCGACGGCGTTCGCGCTTATCCGCACGTTTTGCCAGCTGATCGCCCAGCACCTGAACAGCCTGAACCAGAATCACCAGTGCAATCACCGTGATGACCATCACCTGTGTTTCGTAACGGTAGTAACCAAAACGGATCGCCAAATCCCCGACGCCACCACCGCCCACAATGCCCGCCATAGCAGAGTAACCAATCAGGCTCACCAGGGTAATGGTAAGACCTCTTAGCAACCCGGCACGCGCTTCAGGCAAAAGCACGGTACAGATAATACGCATCGGACTTGCACCAAACGCTTGCGCCGCTTCTACAATACCGGGGTCAACCTCACGCAACGCGCTATCTGCCAGCCGGGCGTAAAACGCAATCGCCGCGACAGACATTGGCACGGAGGCCGCAATCGGCCCAATGGTATTGCCTAACAAAAACTGAGTTAACGGTAATAACAGCACCAGCAGGATGACAAAAGGTACGGAACGGATGATGTTCACCAGTAAGGTACTCAGCAGGTAAAGAAACCGGTTTTCCCAAAACAGATGGCGATCGGTCACATAAATTAAAAAACCGAGCGGTAAGCCCCCCAGTAATGCAAACAGGGTGGAGAGGCCTACCATCTGAAAGGTTTCACCAAACGCCGTGAGTAAATCGGCCATTAACTCAGCCATGCAACACCTCCACGCGAGCGGTTCTTTGCTGAATATGCGCGACGGCCTCATCCACCCGCTGGTTATCGTCCGGGTGAGTCAGTAACGCGACCAAAATGCCCAACGCCCGGTGCCCGATGTACTCAATCTTGCCATGTAAGATATTGACAGAAACCCCATAGCGCATGGCGACATCAGATAATACCGGCTGCTCTGCCGACTCACCGATAAACAGAATTTTCAACAGCCTACCGTTTAATTCCTGCTGCAAACGTGTCGGTAGCGCCAGATTAAGGGTATGTGCCACCAATTGCCGGGTGAATGCGTGCTGAGGTGTAGCAAAAATATCGAATACCTCCCCCTCTTCCACCACGCGTCCGTCGGTCATGACCGCGACGCGATCGCAAATCGCTTTGATGACATCCATCTCATGGGAGATGAGCACAATGGTTATCCCCAATGTCTGATTAATCTCTTTGAGCAGCGTCAGAATGGACGCGGAGGTTTCCAGATCCAGCGCTGAAGTCGGTTCATCACATAGCAATACCGTTGGGTAATTGGCGATAGCGCGGGCAATGCCTACTCGCTGTTTTTGCCCACCGCTGAGCTGTGACGGGTATATGTGCGCTTTATCCGCCAGCCCGACCAGAGTCAGAATATCCGGCACACGCTGGGCGATAACCGCGGCAGACTGGCCTGCCGCTTTCAGGCTGAAAGCGACGTTTTGTGCCACGGTACGCGTTTGCATCAAATTAAAATGCTGAAAGATCATGCCGATTTTTTGGCGTTCAGCGCGCAATGCTTCACCGTACAACGCACTCATTTGCACGCCGTTAACCCAAACTTGCCCGCTGTCAGGCCGCTGCAACAGATTAATGGTACGCAGCAGCGTGCTTTTCCCTGCACCACTGGCACCCACAATGCCATACACCTCACCTTGCCGAATATGTACAGTAACGTTGTCCACCGCACGCTCTGCGGTGCTTTTGGCTCCAGGAAAGGCGACGCTGATATTTTCCAACTGAATCATGGTGTTGATGACTCCTGATGGTGCATAAAAAACAACAAGCCGGTCAACGACCGGCTTGCCTGGAACAGAGGGAAGAGAACGGGATCCAGCAGGTTTTCGCTTTCTCTGATACCCCTCCGATCACTGCATGAATAAATGCGTTTACTGCGCAGGTACCAGGGTACTCGCGCCCATCCAGTCCGGGCGCTGAAACTGGCTGAACATGGTGGCCGGGTCATTAATCACCGCGGCATAAGATGCCGATGTCACGGCGGCCTTGATGTCTTTGACAAACGCTTTATCAACGTCGTCCGTACGCACGGCAATCACGTTTTTCAGATTTTCATCCAGCGTTTCCAGTTTCAATGCCGAAGCCAGTTTGATGCCGGCTGCAATGGCAAAATTACCGTTAACCAGTGAAGCCGTCACGCTATCAAGCGTGCGCGGCAATTGCGCGGCTTCCAGTGGTTTGAATACCAGGCCTCGTGGGTTGTCCTGAATATCTTTTTCTGACGCTTTGGTCGCATCAATGTCCGGTTTAATGGTAATTAACCCCAGCGACTGCAAAAAGCGCAGACCGCGAGCCAGGTTAGTCGGATCATTGGACAACGTGATGACATCACCTTTTTTCAGTTGATCAAGCGAGGTGATTTTACGCGAATAGACCCCCATGCTGGCCGTTGGTACGGTGATAAGGCGCGTGAGTTTAAGCCCTTTGTCCGCGGAAAATTTCTCCAGATAGAGCGAGTGCTGGAACAGGTTGGCATCAATGCTGCCGTTCGACAGCGCCAGATTCGGCTGAACATAGTCGCTAAATTCGCGCACCACCACGTTATAGCCCTTTTTCACCAGCTCCGGCTTGATAGCCTGATTAACCATGTCACCGTAAGGGCCCGGTGCAACACCAAACACGATTGTCCTGGGGTCACTCTGAGCCAATGCAACCGAGATCCCTGAGGCGAGCAGCGCAACCGTCAATGCGGCACGAAATGAAGGGGAGAATGTCATCTATTATTATCCTGTCTGCTAATAATTAGCGGTTATTATTGGAAATATCAGACAGATTGGTAAATAGAAAAAAGCTATATCAATATTTCTGTTTGCCCTGACCACCCTGATGAACATGATGCACCAGGCGATTGTCGGCGTTCTCCGCAGACTATCGGCCAATAATACTCGAGCGTCATGAACACGCGCGCTATGCTGTGCTGGCCTGCTATTAATCAGGGCAAGCACAGAAATCACACTGAAAATGAAACAGAGATAACAGGAGTAAGGCCATGCTGAAAATTTGGGGCCGGGATAATTCAACCAACGTGAAAAAAGTGCGTTGGTGCGCTCAGGAACTGGGGCTTGCGTATGAGCTTATCCCAACCGGTGGGCAGTTTGGCGGCAACCGTGAACCGCACTATTTGGCGCTAAACCCAAATGGTCTGATACCCTGCCTGCAAGATGGTGAGCTGATATTGTGGGAATCTCATGCCATTGTCCGCTATTTGTCAGCCCGGTATGGCAAGGGCCGTTTTTATCACGCGGAACCGCAGGTACAGGCGGCCATCGACAAGTGGCTGGACTGGGCGATGTCATTTAATGAGCCTTACAAAAAAGTTTTCATCAATCTGGTACGCACCCCGGCAGACAAACGGGACATGCAAGCCGTGGCAGAAGGGATAGCCGGGTGTGAGGCACTCTTCGCTATCGCCAATGATGTGCTGGCCAACCAACCGTGGCTCTCTGGCGCAACCTTTGGTATAGGAGATATTCCGCTGGGTTGTCTGGCATATGGGTGGTTTAATCTGCCGATTGAACGCCAATCGCATCCGCATCTGGCACGTTGGTATCAACAGTTAACCGAGCGTGATGCCTTCCGCCACACAGTGATGCTGCCACTAAGCTAACCACAGCGTCATATGCGGCGGTCAGGCACTCACGTATTGCTGAACATTTTCTCAGCAACCGGGACTGTTTCCTGATGATGATTCAGGTATAATCCGCCGCATTTTTCCGCCCCAAACCGATGTATGAGACACTATGACTGTTAACACCTTCGATCCAACCCAAACCACCACCTTGTCTGCACCGCAAAAGGCCCTTGGCGAACAGCCCGGCAGCCATAGCGGCAAAGACGCCTCTCGCAAAATAGGCTTCGTCAGCCTGGGTTGCCCGAAAAATCTGGTGGATTCGGAGCGAATCCTGACGGAATTACGCACCGAAGGGTATGAGGTGGTGCCGAGCTATAATAATGCCGACCTGGTGATTGTTAACACCTGCGGTTTTATCGACAGTGCGGTACAAGAGTCGCTGGAAGCCATTGGTGAGGCGCTAAATGAGAACGGTAAAGTGATTGTCACCGGATGTCTTGGTGCCAAAGAGAACCAGATTCGTGAAGTGCACCCAAAAGTGCTGGAAATTACCGGCCCACACAGTTACGAGCAGGTACTCAGCCACGTCCATCATTATGTGCCAAAGCCTGAGCACAACCCGTTCACCAGTCTGGTTCCGGCACAAGGCGTTAAACTCACCCCCCGCCACTACGCCTATCTGAAGATTTCCGAAGGGTGCGATCACCGTTGCACCTTCTGCATTATTCCGTCAATGCGTGGTGATTTGGACAGTCGCCCCATCGGTTCGGTGCTCGACGAGGCCAAACGGCTGGCCGAGGCCGGAGTCAAAGAGTTGCTGGTGATTTCTCAGGACACCTCCGCCTACGGTGCTGACGTCAAACACCGTACCGGCTTCTGGAACGGCCAGCCGGTAAAAACCAGCATGGTCAGCCTGTGTGAACAGCTCGCCACACTGGGGTTATGGGTACGTCTGCACTACGTTTATCCTTACCCGCATGTTGATGACGTGATTCCGCTGATGGCGCAAGGCAAAATCCTGCCTTATCTGGATATTCCACTACAGCATGCCAGCCCGAAAATCCTGAAGCTGATGAAGCGACCGGGAGCCGTTGAGCGCACGCTCGAGCGCATCAAACGCTGGCGGGAAATTTGCCCGGATCTGACCCTGCGTTCAACATTTATCGTCGGCTTCCCCGGTGAAACCGAAGAGGACTTCCAGATGTTGCTGGATTTTCTGCAAGAGGCCCGGTTAGATCGTGTCGGCTGCTTCCGCTATAGCCCGGTAGAGGGTGCCCGCGCCAATGAATTACCGGATCAAGTGCCGGAAGAGGTAAAAGAAGATCGTTACCACCGCTTTATGCAGGTACAGCAGCAGATCTCCAGCCAGCGTTTGCAGGCAAAAATTGGTCGCACGCTGACGGTGCTTATCGATGAAGTGGATGACGAAGGCGCGATTGGCCGCAGCATGGCTGATGCGCCAGAAATCGATGGCGCAGTTTACCTGAATGGTGAAACCGCTGTGAACGTGGGCGATTGGGTCACCGTGAAAATCGAACACGCTGACGAATACGACCTGTGGGGCTCACGGATCTAACCGGCGTCTCAAACCGGTCGGGCGTCACCTGGCCGGTTATCTCGCACACATCGCCGCGGCAGCCGTGATGAAAAAAACGACAACACTCCCCACTTACAGATACTTCACCTTGCGTCACTCCGACAGCTAAAGTAGCCTTGCCTGATGACACGGCATTTTGTGATGACTCTCATCCTCAGGTGGACGAAGGCAGCAGCATGTGGAAGCGCCTGACATTCGGTTTTTTCACCACCCTACTGGTGGTGGCCTGTAGTGCTTTTCTGCTCGATCGCTGCATCAGCTGGCGTACCGCGCCCTATATCTATGAAGAGGTACAGGATCTACCGCCACGGCAGGTCGGCGTGGTATTGGGAACGGCCAAATATTACCGCACCGGCGTTATCAACCAGTATTATCTGTTTCGTATTCAGGGGGCGCTGAATGCTTACAACAGCGGTAAGGTCAGCTATTTACTGTTAAGCGGCGACAATGCCCAGCAAAGCTATAACGAGCCGATGACAATGCGCCGGGACCTGATAGCCGCCGGTGTCCCCCCCGCCAGTATCGTGCTGGACTACGCCGGTTTTCGCACACTGGATTCGATTGTTCGTACCCGCAAAGTGTTTGATACCAACGATTTCACCATTATTACCCAACGTTTTCACTGTGAGCGTGCGCTGTTTATCGCACTGCATAAAGGCATTCAGGCCCAGTGCTTTGCCGTCCCTTCCCCGAAAGATATCTGGCCCGTGCGTACGCGTGAATTTGCCGCGCGGCTGGCAACGTTATTCGATTTGTACATCTTAAAACGCGAGCCCCGCTTCCTTGGCCCACAGGTGTCGATTCCTGCCGAATACAAAATTTCGGATGACGAACCGAGCTACCCGGCCGTTCCCGCCGAGTTCATGAGCGACTCGGCAACGCGAACCGATGCCTCACCACGACCGAAGGCTGATGCCAGCCCTGTGCGTGAATTAACGCGGTGACGGTGGTGGCATCAGCGGGCCGGCGATGCAGGATGTCAGCCAATGCCACAGCCACTCCAGCGGCCCTTGTCGGAAATAGCGCAACCATATTCCCGCCACCAGCATGTTGCAAACCCACACCAACGGCACCATGGCGAGTAACTGCCAGCGATCCAGATGCATAAACCATCCCAGCCGATTAAATACCGTGGTACAAATCACCGTTTGCAGCAAATAGCTGCTTAACGCCATACGCCCGACATTGGCTATCCAGCGGGTGGCTCGCCAGTTCACCAGCGTTGACCAGTAGCCGTAACACAAAGCCAGATACGCCATCGCCTGGAGAGGCGCACCGACCTCTCGTGGAATTTGCAACAACAGGCCACACCAGCGGTAATCCCACTGCAACAGCCATTGTGAAATGACGCCTGTCCCGTTGATCAATAAAGCTGGCACAAGGAGCGCCCACGCAACAAACCGATAGTGGGGTGCACTAAACTGCCCACGCAGCCAGCCGCTACGCATCAGCGCGGCACCGATAAGCATTGAGCCACAGAGTAACCAGCCATACTGGATCCCGAGGGATAACAAACTTTCATTCAACAGCGAGACCCGATTAAGCCAGGCTTCTGGCCCTCCTTGTGTCAGCCACCAGGTTTCATACATCACGTCGGCGGCATCGGGCTGCCAAAAGTGGCCGCCGTCCGGGCTGAGAATCAGGCTTAAAACAACCAGCATCACCAGCCCTATCAGGTAGAGCGCAATACCGGTACGCAACAGCATCCGGGTACTCTCGGCATGACGCAGCAAGCCATAACACACAAGCCCGGTCAGGCCATAATCCAGCAGAATATCGCCTTCCCAAAGAAAAATGCCATGCAGCAAACCAAACAGCATGAGCCAGAATAGCCGGGCATGAACCCAGCGTTTGCCGCGTTTTAGCAACAGTTGCAAGCCAGCACCAAACAATAAGGCGAACAGCGTCAAAAATTTACCCTGCGCAATCATATCGGTCAGCGCCCAGCTCAAGGCATCAGCCAGCGACGGCAAACCCTGCCATGCGGGGTTTAAATAAGCGGCACGAGGCAGGCCAAATGACACGATATTCATTAGTACAATGCCCAGCATGGCAAGGCCTCGGGCAAAATCGAGCATCGGAATACGCGGGGAAGATGGCGGTAGAGATGACATAAGCAATGGGCGTCGGCAGAGGGGTTGAACACCGTGTTCGTCACAGTGACATTCCATAACTTTCTGGCGGCGGTGTGGCACCGCCAGCAGCAGGCCAGCCAAAGGCTGACCACCACCATAACTCATCCGTGCGAATGATGGCGTACCGCGCGCAGGAATTCCTGGCGGGTATTCTGGCTGGATTTAAATAACCCACCCAGCGAGGTGGTAGTGGTGGCACTGGTCGCATCGCGGATACCGCGTGCTTTCACACAATAGTGCACAGCATCAATTGACACCGCCACGTTGTTGGTGCCGAGCAGGGTTTGCAACGCCACCAGAATTTGCTGTGTCAGCCGCTCTTGTACCTGTGGGCGCTGCGAGAAAAATTGCACGATACGGTTAATTTTTGATAACCCTATCACGCCCTCTTTCGGAATATAGGCCACGGTGGCCTTTCCATCAATGGTTACAAAATGGTGCTCACAGGTACTGGTCAGCGTAATATCACGCACTGTCACCATTTCATCTACCTTCATTTTGTTTTCAATGATGGTAATTTTGGGGAAATTGGCATAATCCAGACCAGAAAAAATCTCTTCCACATACATTTTGGCAATGCGGCGCGGTGTTTCCGCCAGACTGTCATCGTCCAGATCCAGATTCAGCAGGTTCATGATTTCCGTCATATGCTCTGCGATAAGGCGCTTACGGGTTTCACTATCCAGCATTTCACCACGCAACGGGGTTTCCAGCCCCCTGGCCAGCAGCGCCTCATGCACCAGCGCCGCCTCTTTACTTAATACAGCCGACATGTATGTTATTCTCCAGCAGGTGTCACTCACTCTGGCGCAGCCAGACGGCTCGCACCGGTCACAACTCTAAAGGAGTGGCTGACGATTATCCAGTGATTGTATGTCATGGCTGGTGAAAAGCCTTCAACTTGCCGTATCTTGCCCCACCCGGTATGGCAGCGAACCCTTCGCCGTTCAGGATTCGCTGCCGTCAAGGTTTACATCAACGGATTCCCCACACCAGCGGCATACACCGCCTGCTATCAGAATTTTTCCCAGTTACCCTGAGTGGCTGTTTTTTTCGCGGGTGGCAGCGCTGCCGTGGCCTGATTGTGTAGCGCCGGACGTTTTAGTGCCACGTTCACGCCCGACTTGGGCGCGGCAGAACGCGGTGTATGTTCATCACCAAGATGGAAGACTTCCACTGCCTGGGTAAGCTGACGTGCTTGCTCTTCCAGCGAAGAAATCGCCGCCAGCGCCTGCTCAACCAGCGTGGCGTTTTGCTGGGTCACGCCGTCCATTTCATTTACTGCCTGGCCGATTTGTGCAATACCGCGGCTTTGCTCATCCGATGCCGAGGCTATCTCACCGATAAGATCGCTAACATGAGCAACAGAGCTGATGATCGATTGCATCGCCTCACCGGCCTGTTTCACCTGCGAGGAGCCAACATCTACCCGTGAAACAGATTCCGCTATCAAGCCTTCTATCTCTTTGGCTGCCTGCGCGCTTCGCTGTGCCAGACTGCGAACCTCTCCAGCCACCACCGCAAACCCCCGCCCCTGTTCACCGGCCCGTGCCGCTTCCACCGCCGCATTCAGCGCCAGAATATTCGTCTGGAAAGCGATGCCATTAATGACTGAGGTAATATCAGCAATCTTGCGGGAGCTGGCGGTAATGCTATCCATGGTTTCCACCACATTACTGGTAATTTTACCCCCTTCAGTAGCGGCCTGAGAGGCCTCCTGCGCCAGCAGGGTAGCCTGGTGTACGTTTTCTGCATTGTGCTGCACGGTCGAGCTTAACTGCTCCATACTGGCGGCGGTTTCCTGCAACGCCGAAGCCTGCTGCTCGGTGCGGCCAGACAAATCATTATTACCCTGACGAATCTCGGTCGCGCCCTGATAAATGGTTTCGGCCGTATCGCGAATCAGCGATACCGTCTCCCTCAGGCTACGCTGCAATTGGTTGATATCAGGAATAATACGCCCGGCACAGTTGCGGCCAAACTCCGCCAAATGGCTGTCTAAACGGCCAGCAATCAGTTTACCCAGATGAGCCTGGATGGATGAAACCGGGTTGACCAGATATCGGGTCAGATAACGTTCACTTACCAGGAAAATAACGATGCTTATCAGCAGTGCCATCATCAACACATTTTGTGTCCAGCTATTATGTTGACTCACCGTTTCGATAAAATCGGAATTGGTCACCACTGCGGTGTATTTCTGTGCAGCATCACCAAATGCCCAGCTGGCTGGCGGGTAGACTTTACGAAAGACATTACGAAAACCCTCCAGATCATTTTTTTGCAATGCCGCATACATGGGGTCAATCGCAGTGGTGAGCAGCTCAGACCAGCTTGCTACCATGTCATTGGTGATTTTCTGATCCATACCCACATGCTGTGCCGACTTAAATTTCTCAAGCGCCCCTTTGGTGTTATTTATTGCTGTTAATGCCATGTCCAGCGTCTTCTTGGCATTTTCAGTATCATTGAATTGCAGGTAATCCATTACCCTCGCCATCCGAGTCACCGACCGGAAATATTGGTCGTTACCATAGGTCAGGTAGCTGTAGGTTTTCCCTTGCACCGAATTATCATGTAGCAAATATGTCGCTTGCTTTAAAGAATAAAGGCTGAAACCGGATACGCCTCCCCATAGCAGCACAAATACGCCCATAATAAGCAACATCATCACTCTTATACTGATATTTCTTAGAAAGGTCATAATCACTCCCGATCGTTATTAACAGATTTTCAGGGTTCATGAATATATAAAGGATTGATCACAGTTTTAGCCGGCAATAGTTCACCGAGCGGATATGGCGAATACCGGGATCGCCACGCGTACCTGGCTTTTACCCACAACAATGCAGCGGGTCACAGCAGTTCGCTTGCTCACGGAACGGTGTCGGCCTGCACTGTACCTCAAGACCTATTGCTCAACCTGTCGCACCACAGAAAATAATACGAATGATTCTCTCTTTAACCCATGGCGGATATCTGCCAGATTATCTTGTCGGGTCATTTGCAATTATAGGCAGGAATATAAAAAAAACAGGGTGATGCATCGGGATTGTAAAAAAATGATGAAAAAATGAAGGCCCGAAAATAACTATGCACCGCCTGTGCGGTGCATATAAGTGCGCTATCTGAACGTATTAACCCGGCTCCGGTTAACCGTGTTGCCCTGCGCCAGAGGCGCGGGCAACAACGGCGCTAAAAGGTTTCCCAGTCACCGTGTGAGGAGGCACCTTGTGAAGACTTCGGCGCACTCAGCACGGGACGTTTGAGCGCTGATGTCTGCGCCACACGCGGTGATGCCATTATCGGCTGGCTGCCACCCAAGTCAAACACCGAGACGGCGGTAGCCAGATTTTGTGTTTGCTCTTCCAGTGAAGCCGCTGCCGCGCTCGCCTGTTGAACCAGGGCGGCGTTTTGCTGGGTCACACCGTCCATTTCTGTTACCGCCTGGCCAATCTGGGAGATACCCCGGCTCTGTTCATCAGAGGCTGCCGAAATTTCGCCCATCAAGTCATGAACACGGGAAACCGAGGTAATGATCCCTCCCATTGCCCGGCCCGCTTCCTGAACCAGTTCAGAGCCGGTGCTCACCCGTCCGACGGACTCGTTGATCAGTGTTTCAATCTCTTTTGCCGCCTGCGCACTGCGCTGGGCGAGATTACGAACTTCACCGGCCACCACTGCGAAGCCACGGCCCTGCTCACCGGCGCGCGCCGCTTCCACCGCCGCATTCAGCGCCAGAATATTGGTCTGGAAAGCGATGCCGTTAATCACACTGGTAATATCAGCAATCTTGCGCGAACTCTCGGTAATACTCTGCATCGTCTCTACGACATTTTCCGTGACTTCACCGCCCTGGCGTGCCATTTGTTGTGCTTCTTCGGAGATCTGCCGTGCCTGACGCACGTTGTCAGCATTGTTTTTCACCGTCGAGGTCAACTCTTCCATGCTGGCAGCCGTTTGCTGCAATGCAGCAGCCTGCTGATCGGTACGGCGTGACAACTCATCATTGCCCTGGCGAATCTCGCTCGTGCCGGTATGAATCACCGATGCACTGCTGTAAATCGTCAGCACGGTATCACGCAGACTTTTTTGCATGTCTTTAATGTAAGGTATTAATTGCCCTGGGCAGTTGCGACCAAACTCTTCAATTTCGGCCGACAACTTACCACTGGTCAACAATGCCAGATGGTGTTTAATCTGGTCGATGGGTTTAACCAGATAATTGAGCAAGTAACGATCGCTCAGGAACAGCACGACAATACCCGCCAGCAGCGCCGCTATCAGAATGCTTTTGTTAACCGAAATACTCCGCCCCAGTTGGATAATGGTGTCGTCAGACTGGATAGCGGCAGAATATTTTTCAGCAACACTGCCGAACTCCACGCTCAATGACGGATATTGAGTGCGAAAAACCTGGCGGAAATCATCCATACGGTTGTTATTGATAGCGGCGAGCATGGGTGCAATACCGGTTTGCAGCAACCGGCTCCAGACGTCGGCCATCTGCTGCGATACCACTTTATCGACCCCGACATGCTCGTTACTTTTAAACTGCGCCAGTGCCTCTTCGCTATTTTTCAACGCGGCGGCAGCAGAACTGAGGGTTTTTTGTGCATTTTCAGCGTCCCCACTCTGCAAGTAATCAACGGCTCTGAGCATACGGGTGACCGCACGAAAATACTGATCATTACCTTTTACCAGAATGGAATAGCTTTTCTTCTGCGAGAGATTATCGTTGAGCAAGTCCCCCATACTGTTCAAAGAATTCAGTGTAAAGATTGAAGCCACCCCCCAGATGACGGTAAACAGTGTCAAAATGATTAATAACATTTTTCTGACAGTGATATTTTTTAAAAATTGCATAACAGGCTCCGAGTAATGAATCGTGCATAACGCACATCTGTAGTCATAGTCACCTGCGTCAGGTTAATTCCGCACGCAAGACAGAATCAGCCTTTACTGCCATTCACTCTCCTCGCATCGTGACAGGAATAGTTCCAATCGGGCCGAACCATTCATGGGTAGTCGCTGTGTTGTGTTTTTATCTGTCTGCCGGATACACCGCCTGCTCCCCAATCCGTCGCCATTGAAGCGGCCTGAAAATAGCGGTGGAAACACGCAACAACTTAGTACAGGAGATTATCTGGTGAAAATTAAGCAAGCCTTAACGCGATAACCTGTGTGTGCGATTTACATCACGCACAGGGCAATTCTTATTCAGAATGTCTGCCTATCTTTCGTTAAACGGCCAGGGCCATGACCAGGATGTCCCTAATAACGACCTCTGTAACACCGGGCTAACCACACAACGCCCCAATGATGATCCCGATCAAAACACCGGGAAAATGAGGGATGTCAGCACCGCGATAAGAAAATCGATGACAGGAATATCCGTTTTCATTCTTGCATCCTGACGCTAGATACTGTCAAGTTAAACAAATAAGAAACTGTGTTTAAAAACAGATGGCTGCTTCAAAAAAATAGCTTTATCACAAATAGCCCTGCACGCCCCGCCAGCGGTTGAATACTTCATACCCGTGAATATAAAAAATACCAAAACGAAATTATCAACCCCGTTCCCTAAATGACGAGGACGTTATTTATAATCAGCCGTTTTATTGGCGAATATATAACCAATTTTTCTTCAGGTTATATTTGCCTGTCGTAAACGCGGCACAATAGCGTTTCACACATTCGACAAACCGTGACCCTGACAACAAACTGCCGGGTTGCCAGTGACGCAGACTCCCGCTACACTCAATATAATTAAGCAACTTAACAAAAGTTATTCACAAAAAAAGAATACAATGGATCTCACCCAACTGCGTATGTTTTGCCTGGTGGCAGACACCGGATCGCTGGTTCGTGCCGCAGCCCAGCTTGGCCGTGTGCCGTCAAACCTCACTACGCGCTTGCGCCAGTTAGAGCTGGAACTGGGGGTTGATCTGTTTATTCGTGAACGTCAGCGCGTGCGCCTGTCTCCCGCTGGCCATAATTTTTTGTGTTATGCCCAGCGTATTCTGGCGCTTAGCGATGAGGCGCTGGCGATGGCACACACCAGCGAGCCAGCCGGTGTCTTCGCGCTGGGCGCGATAGAAAGCCTGCTGCTCACCGAATTACCGCCGTTACTGGCGGTTTTTCATCACCGTTATCCGCAAGTCCAGCTATCGTTACGCGGTGATAGCTGTCGCCCCCTGCTGGACGCCGTCAGTGCCGGTGAACTCGCAGCGGCACTCGTTACCGGGCCAGTAAGCCATGACGCCATTCACAGTTGCCAGACCTTCTCGCAGCAATTGGTATTAGTGACTGCAACCGGCGTTGCACCAGTCTCTCAGGCACAGCAGATTCGCCACCTGCCGTTGCTCTCATTGCCTGCCGGGTGCGGCTACCACCAGCGACTGGAAGGCTGGCTGCGTGCTCAGGGTGTCACGCCACCGGCCTGTGTGGAAATGCCGTCATATAGCACCCTGCTGGCGGCTGTGGCAGGCGGTGCCGGTGTGGCGCTGGTTCCACACTGCGTACTGGCGGCATTGCCCGCGGGGCAACAGTTACAACGTCACTTACTGCCAGCGGATGTTGCCACCGTCAACACCTGCCTTATCTGGCGGCGGGATGCCTTTGGCCCCAATGTGGAAGCGTTGAAAAAACTGATGATTGAACGCGGAACCTGACCAGCCAGCCCCGTAACATGAGCCGGCCTCAGGGCCGCCACTCATTGATGGCGCACTATCTGGCTGATGGTGTTGCCCACACCACCACCGCGTGGTTCACACAAAGCCATTCAAACAACACACCGAAAGGAGCTTCACCATGCCAATGATTAAAACCCGCGCTGCCGTTGCCTGGGGCCCGAACCAGCCCTTATCAATTGAAGAAGTGGAACTGATGCCACCGCAAAAAGGCGAAGTGCTGGTGCGTATTGTTGCCAGCGGCGTCTGCCATACCGATGCTTACACCCTGTCAGGCAAAGATCCCGAAGGCGTCTTTCCCGCAATTCTGGGCCATGAAGGAGCCGGAATTGTTGAAGCCGTTGGTGAGGGTGTGACCAGTGTTGCCGTCGGCGACCACGTCATCCCGCTCTACACACCGGAGTGCGGCGAATGTAAGTTCTGTCGTTCGGGTAAAACCAACCTGTGTCAGGCGATTCGGGCAACGCAGGGAAAAGGTCTGATGCCGGATGGCACAACGCGTTTCTTCAAAGATGGCCAGCCAATTTTCCATTACATGGGGACGTCAACATTTGCAGAGCGTACCGTGGTTGCCGAGATTTCACTGGCTAAAATCAGCAAAGACGCGCCCCTTGATGAAGTATGCCTGCTCGGTTGCGGCGTGACGACCGGGATGGGCGCGGTGGTAAATACCGCCAAAGTACAACCGGGGGATACAGTTGCGGTCTTCGGGCTTGGCGGGATTGGGTTATCGGCCATTATCGGCGCAAAAATGGCCGGGGCGGGTCGCATTATTGGTATCGACCTCAATACCAGCAAATTTGAACTGGCACGCAAGCTTGGCGCAACCGACCTGATTAACCCGAAAGACCACGACAAACCGATTCAGGACGTCATCGTCGAGCTGACCGATGGCGGGGTGGATTTTTCGTTCGAATGTATCGGCAATGTCAACGTGATGCGCGCCGCGCTGGAGTGCTGCCATAAAGGTTGGGGCGAGTCGGTGATTATTGGCGTCGCCGGTGCTGGTGAAGAGATTGCCACCCGCCCGTTTCAACTGGTTACGGGTCGTGTCTGGCGTGGCTCTGCCTTCGGTGGCGTAAAAGGTCGCTCGCAATTGCCGGGGATTGTGCAGCGCTATCTGGACGGCGAATTCCAGCTCAACGATTTTATTACCCACACCATGCCGCTTGAAGACATCAACGAGGCCTTTGCGCTCATGCATGAAGGTAAATCCATTCGTTCTGTCGTTCATTTCAACGCGTAGTGGAGAACCGGCATACCATGACAGTCCCTCTGGAATTACTGGATGAGCACCGCCTGTTTGGCGGCTGGCAGCGTCGTTATCGCCACGCTGCCGAAAGCCTGAAATGCGCGATGACATTCAGCGTTTTTTATCCGCCAGTCAGCGCAGACACAGTACCACCGGTGGTGTATTGGTTATCTGGGCTGACGTGTACCGATGAAAACTTCACGCTCAAGTCCGGTGCGCAACGCACCGCAGCCGAGCTAGGCCTGGTGCTGGTCATGCCCGATACCAGCCCGCGCGGTGAAGGGGTGCCAGATGACCCGCAGTATGATTTAGGCCAGGGCGCAGGGTTTTATCTCAACGCCACTCAGGCCCCCTGGCAGCAGCACTACCGCATGTTTGACTACCTGAGCGAGGAGTTACCGACACTGATTCGCCAGCATGTCAGCGCCAGCACCCGGCTTGCCATCAGCGGCCATTCGATGGGAGGACATGGTGCACTGATGCTGGCATTGCGCCATCCGGGCCGGTTTTGTTCTGTTTCGGCCTTCGCCCCGATTGTAAACCCAGGTCAGGTTCCCTGGGGGCGTAAAGCCTTCAGCGCCTATCTGGGAGAGGACGAGCAGCAATGGCAGCAGTATGACAGTTGTCATCTGCTGGCAGGCAGTGAGGTTTCGCTTCCCATTCTTATCGATCAAGGCGATAGCGACACCTTCCTGCCCTTGCAATTACAACCTGAACAACTGGCGAGCATCGCCCGGTCGCGCCAATGGCCGCTCACGCTGCGCATCCAGCCGGGTTACGACCACAGTTACTACTTTATCGCCAGTTTTATTGACGAACACCTGCGTTTTCATGCCAGATACCTGCACGCGGGCTGATCGCCGGGCGGGTATCTCTGCCAGCGGGCATCCGGGCATTTACCGGTTGCCCGCTTTCACCGGGCGTCAGTCAGTTTTCGCCAATGGCTCGCCGGGGTTGAGTCTCCCCGGTGAATATGCGTGACTGATGTCACAAACAGGCCTCTTTTCGCTAAAACGGCTCCGGCCTATGGGAAACAATAGTGCGGCCTGCCAATATGCTTATCCGGTATCGGCAGGAAATAACCGACACTGGCCGCAATTTCCCGTTTATTCCACGTCGTACTCCCACTGAGAGCGACAGCATTGACCGAAAAATAGACTGCAAGTAACATCAACGTTACATCGCAGCCATCAACAGGGAGCTCTTTGTTTTGCAACGCAAGCGTGTATCCTCCACTGAGCTGTTTTCCGTCGGTTACGATGCGCAAAACAGTACACTTGAGGTTGAGTTACTCAATGGTAGCCTGTATCGGTATAAAAACGTGGCACTGATGATTTATGAGGAACTGATGGCGTCGAATGCCAAAGCGCGCTACTACGCGCGTTACATCAGGAATTCCTTTCCATATGACAAAGTGCAATAGCGTTACAGCGAAAAAAACGGCGGAACGGTATCACACCGTTTCCGCCGTTTTCCTGTGCGCGGGAATGCCGCCAGTGTGGATGGTGAAACACCACTGATTCCCGCTACGGACAATCAGCCTATTCGCACGATACCTGCTCAACCAGCCGTAACGCCGCCAGCACATGCGCTGTTTCTATGTTACCGGGCAGATAATGGACAGATTCGCCAGCCTGTACCGTGCGGGTGGCGACCGCCAGCAGGGCCGCCTCATCATTGATATCCACATTCAGTTCCGCCAGCGACACCGGCAACCCCAGCTTCTGGAAGGCGGCTTTTAGCTGATGCAAGGTGTCCGAATCACCCAGCAGAGCCGATTGCACTAAAATACCGTAGGCTACCTTGGTTCCATGCAAAAATTCCGCTGTCTGTGGTAATACCGTCAGGCCATTGTGTATTGCATGGGCGGCGGCCACGCGGGTGTAACGCTCACCGAGCCCGCCGACCATGCCTCCCCCGGCGATAATCGCATCCACCACATCCAAAAAGTCTTGATTAAGCGTACCGCTGCGCGCGGCATCAAGCGCTGCGGCGCTCTGATGTAGCAACACATCACGAATATCCCGCGCGGTTTGTAGCCCAAGGCGCACCGTTAACGGCAGAGTGTGCGGCTGCGGACTGAGTACCACCGCCTCGTACCATTTCGCCAGCGTGTCGCCAATGCCTGCCAGCAGGTATGCCTGCGGCGCGGCCAGTATAATACGCGGCTCCACCAGCACCAGATGATTGGCATCATCGAACATTTCAAAACGCAACGCCTGCCCGGCATCGTTATACCAGACAGACAACGGCGTCCAGGCCGCACAGGTGGCCGCAATAGTCGCAATCGCCACCAGCGGCACGCCAAGGCGACGGGCCACGACTTTGGCCGTATCCAGCACCGCGCCGCCCCCCACACCTATCACCACCGTTGATTCTGTTCCGGCATGAGCCACGAGCCGGGCCACTTCGCGTTCGCTGCAATGGGCAGAAAAACGGGCATGGCGGGCCGTTGGCGCGGAAAAGACCTGCGGCAAATAGGGCTGTGCTGCGCCCAGCGC
The DNA here is from genome assembly GCF_900095885.1 of Dickeya aquatica. Classification (NCBI taxonomy): domain Bacteria; kingdom Pseudomonadati; phylum Pseudomonadota; class Gammaproteobacteria; order Enterobacterales; family Pectobacteriaceae; genus Dickeya; species Dickeya aquatica. The sequence continues at coordinate 2,029,922 of NZ_LT615367.1, read as the reverse complement.
ACGCTCGCCATAAATCCAGAATGCGTGTGCCAACACCTCGGGCGGGTAAATCTCGTTTAACCGGTCAATCGCCCCAGGGTGCGAATAGTAATTAGCAGGCCCCACCTGGACCCGGATATCGGTTGTGCTCATGTTTGGATTACGCCTTGTTGAATAATATTCCATCTTGCCAGGCAATTAAAAATCAGACACCTGTATGGGAAAAGCATTATCAGATGCCACATTTCCCGGTTTTAATAACATTTTGGCTTAAGTTATGCTTTTTCATTTCTTTCTCAGGCCGTTCACTGCGCGGCAATGGCATGCCATTCTCTGCTCAATATGATATTTTTCAAGCGGGTATCCCAGTCATTCTCTCTGTTACGAGCCTGTTGCTGTTAATTATGTCGATAAATCCGCGTTCGCGTCTGGAAATGCGCTACATTTCCCTCTCTTTTGGTGGTTTCCCCGCGCTCAGGCAGGTCAATTTCACACTGGAAGGCGGCTCCATTCATGCGCTGACGGGGGCGAACGGCGCAGGCAAATCCACCCTGATGGCGGTCTTGTCTGGCTGCCATGACCATTATCAGGGCGAGATTCTGCTTGATGGCCAGCCCATCAGCGTGCGCTCACCGCGCGATGCCAAACGTCAGGGTATTTATCTGGTCCAGCAGGAGGTGGACGCGGCACTGGTGCCAACACTCAGTGTGGCGGAAAACATCCTGCTGGACCAACTCGCAGAGCGCGGCCATTGGGTCAACTGGGCCGAACTGTACCAGCAAGCCACATCATTGCTGGCACAACTCGGCGTCGAGATGAATGTGCGCCAGCGGCTGGAGCGCTGCACCCTGGCGGAAAAACAGCAAATTCTGCTGGCGCGCGCACTCTCGCATCGCTGTCGGTTCCTGATCCTCGACGAGCCTACCGCCCCGCTCGATCAGGAAGAAAGCGCCCGATTGTTTGCCGTGGTACGCCGTCTGCAACAAGACGGCATCGGCATCGTTTTTATTTCCCACCGCATTCACGAGCTCAAAGCCATCTGCGATACCTTGACCGTCTTGCGTGACGGTCAGTTCGTCAGCAGCGGGCCGATGCAAGGCCTGAGCGGTGAAGATATTGTCGAGCGCATGCTGGGCCATCGTCTGGATGATATTTTTCCGCAAAGCCGCCCTCAGCGAGAGCCGGAACCGCTACTGCACGTTGAAGGGTTACACGACGATACCCTGCTGCACAATATTTCGCTCACCCTGCACAAGGGGGAGATTCTCGGCATCGCCGGATTAGCCGGGGCGGGCAAAACCGAGCTTTGTAAAGCCCTGTTTGGCGCAACCCCAAGCCAGATACGCCACGGACATTATCATGGCTCACCCTGGCAGCCCCGCTCACCGGCTGATTCGGTGCAACAAGGCATCGCCCTGGTGCCGGAAGAGCGGCGCAAAGAAGGGGTTTTTATTGATGAATCTGTCACCATGAACCTCAGCATCAGCGCCAGCGACAGCTTTTCCCGCCGTGGTATTTTTCGCTACAGTCAGGCGCTGACATGGGCAAAGCAATTAATCGAGCGGTTGGCTATCCGCGTCAGCGGGCCGCAGCAGCACTTGCGTCGCCTTTCTGGCGGCAACCAGCAAAAAGTGGCGATTGGTAAATGGCTGCGCAATGACGCCGAGGTACTGATCCTCGATGAACCCACCAAAGGGGTGGATATCAAAGCCAAGCAGGATTTGTTCACACTGATAGATGCACTGGCTCGCCAGGGTAAAGGCATTATTTACGCCTCTGGTGAGTTTTCCGAGCTGGTCGGGCTGTGTGATCGCATCTGCGTGCTGTGGGATGGCCGCATCGTTGCCGAACTCGACGCCGCACACACTGATGAAGAAACGTTATTACTTTATTCAACCGGAGGAACTCCCTCGTGAGTCAGCCACTTGTATCCAACGGCGCATCTAACGGGGCGCTTCCTTTTCACCATCGTCTGTTTGAGCTGTTCTACAAGTGGGGCATGCTGATTACCGTGGTGGCGCTGATAGCCCTGTTTGGGCTGGCGTCAGACAACTTTCTTGACCCGAACAACATCATCAACATCCTGCGTTCGATTGCGATTGTCACGGTGATTGCCATTGCCGTTTCCCTTTCATTGTCCGTCGGTGGCTTTGATTTGTCGGTGGGTTCGACCGCATCGCTGGCAAATGCGCTGGTTATCTCACTGTTTGTCTGGCACGGCATGGGGCCTGTCGGCGCAATCTCGTTAACGTTGTTACTCTGCCTGTTGGTCGGGCTGTTCAATGCGTTTTTAATTGTCGTCCTGCGTATCCCCGATATGCTCGCCACCCTTGCCAGCCTGTTTGTGATTCAGGGGGTGGCCATGACCTACAGTTACGGCGGGTCTATTACCCAAAATATGCTGCTGCCCAGCGGTGAAATGGCAGAAGGCGTGATCCCTGAGGTGTTCGCCACTCTCGGCCAGGTACCGGTGATTGTGGTTATCATGCTGGTGGTCACTCTCGTGGTGCAGCTTGCGATGTCTCTGACCCAGCATGGCCGTCGCATGTACGCCATCGGCGGCAATCCCGAAGCCGCCAGACTGGCCGGTATTCGCACCGCCCGTTACCGGGTACTGGCCTACCTGCTCTCCTCACTGCTGGCGGGGCTTGGGGGATTCCTGCTGGCCTCACGCATTGGCTCATCGCAAGTGAATGCGGGCAGCGGTTATCTGATGGATGCCGTCGCCGCCGCCTATATCGGTTTCTCACTCGCCGGTTCGGGTAAACCTAACGCACTCGGCACACTGATAGGCGCGGTTATCCTCGGCGTGTTACAAAATGGACTGGTGATGTTGTCAGTGCCCTATTACGCGATGGATATCATCAAAGGGCTGGTGCTCGCCCTTGCGCTGGCGATGACCTATTTCCATAAGCGCGGATAACCTGTACGGATAAGACCCGCTTTGCATGCCCCTTATAGCCCGTGGTGTCACCACCGCGGGCTGCGCCCTGCTTTTCGCTCCCTGATATCAGGGTTGCGCCACCTGCGGAGGGTTGCTTGTCTGCCGGGACAAAAAATACCGGCCTAAGTGTGATCTGCATCGCATTGTCATCCGCCATTGTCTACAATGAGTCGTTCGCTATTTGTCATACCTGACTGGAATCTGACCATGACTTCCGCTTCTCCCTCACGAGCAACGGCCTGGTTGCGCGTGGTGACGCTGGCTGTGGCCGCGTTTATTTTTAATACCACCGAATTTATCCCGGTGGGCCTGCTCAGTGATATCGCCGCCACCTTCACCATGAAAACCGAAGATGTCGGGCTGATGATTACTATTTATGCCTGGATAGTCACCGTAGCCTCACTCATCTGTATGTTACTGACCAGCGCAATTGAACGGCGCAAACTGTTAATCGGTTTATTTTGCCTGTTCATCGCCAGCCATTTGCTCTCTGCCGTGGCCTGGAACTTTAGCGTACTGGTCCTCTCCCGAGCCGGGGTCGCACTGGCGCATTCGGTGTTCTGGTCTATCACGGCTTCGCTGGCCATTCGCCTTGCCCCACCCGGCAAACGCGCGCAGGCGCTGGGACTCATCGCCACCGGCTCCTCGCTGGCAATGGTGTTGGGTTTACCACTGGGGCGCGTAATCGGCCAATATCTGGGCTGGCGTATGACGTTTTTGACCATTGCCGCAGGCGCAACCGTCGCCCTGGTGATGCTTGCCCGACTGTTACCACGCTTACCGAGCGAACATTCCGGTTCGCTGGCCAGTGTGCCGAAATTATTTCGCCGCCCGGCCCTGGTGGGGATTTATCTGCTCACCGTGGTGGTGGTCAGCGCCCATTTTACCGCCTACAGCTATATCGAGCCGTTTATTCAAACGGTGGCAAGGCTGCCGGAAAACTTTACCACGCTGATTTTGCTGCTATTTGGCTGTGCCGGGATCGTGGGCAGCATGCTGTATAGCCGCTATAGCGAGCGTTTTCCGCTCGGCTTTCTGGTTAGCGCCATGCTGTTATTGTTTATCTGCCTGACTCTGTTGATGCCGGTATCCGCTTATCCTTTCGGATTAACCGTGTTATGTCTGGTATGGGGTCTTGCCATGATGGCGATTGGGCTGGCGATGCAAGCCAAGGTGCTGTCACTGGCTCCTGACGCCAGTGATATCGCCATGTCGATTTTCTCCGGGTTGTTTAACCTCGGCATTGGTGCCGGTGCGCTGCTGGGCAGCCAGGTCAGCCTGCATTTGGGCATGGCCAATATCGGTTATGTCGGAGCCCCTTTGGTGTTACTGGCCCTGCTGACGGTGTTGCTCACGGTTTATCGCAACGCTCGTCTGGTGCACTCGCGTATCTAGCGCCCGCCTGCCGCCAGAGACAAAAAAGCCAGCGACATTGCGCTGGCTTTCTCTTACCGGCTTGTCAGACTATTTATGTTCAGGGAACGTCATCTGGGCATATGGCACGATGCGTGAGCCTTTTACCAGCCGGAAACCGAACCAGATAACCAGAAACAATGGAATACCGACGTAGGTCGCGGTGACGGCATACCAGTCAATTTTATCTGCCAGAAACGCCTGATAGTTCTGCCCGAGTGTAATCACCAGACACAGCACGAAAGCAAATATCGGCCCCAGCGGGAAAAAGCCGGAACGGTAAGGCAGTGCGTTCAGATCAAGCCCCTGTAACACATAGCCACGACGGAAGCGGTAATGGCTGATGGCAATCCCCAGCCAGGCGATGAAGCCCGTCATGCCGGACGTATTAAGCAGCCACATGTATACCGTCTGGTTGCCAAACATCGAGGTCAAAAAGCACAACCCCGCTACAACCGTGGTGGCATAAAGCGCATTACGCGGCACGCCACCTTTAGAGAGTATGCCGAAACAGGCCGGTGCTTTGCCTTCGCGCGCCAGGGTAAACAGCATACGCGTTGAGGCATACATCCCTGAGTTCCCCGCTGACAACACCGCCGTCAGAATAACCGCATTCATCAATGCCGCCGCAGACAGTAACCCGGCATTCTGGAACACCAGAGTAAACGGGCTAACGCTGATATCCTTGACTTCATTACGCAGCAGGTTCGGGTCGGTGTAAGGAATCAGCAGGCTGATAATGAGAATAGCGAAAATATAGAACAGCAGAATGCGCCAAAATACCTGACGCACCGCTCGCGGTATGGTGGTTTGCGGATCTTTAGACTCGCCCGCCGCCACACCTATCAGCTCGGTACCCTGAAACGAGAAGCCGACTATCATCGCCACGCCAATCATGGCGGAGAAGCCACCCGCAAACGGCGCATCACCAATCTGCCAGTTATGCCAGCCTGCGTGCTCGCCGCCGCGCAGAATGCCGGCAATCATCAGCACACCGATCGCAATAAACAAAATCACGGTCGTAACCTTGATGAGAGAAAACCAATACTCCGCCTCACCAAATCCTTTTACCGAGATATAGTTGAGCAGAAACATCAGCGACAGGAACAGGGCACTCCATATCCAGCCGGGTACATCAGGGAACCAATAACCCATTACCAGTTGTGCAGCCACCAGATCGACTGCGATCGTGACCGCCCAGTTGTACCAGTAATTCCAGCCAAGCGCGAAGCCAAAGCCCTCTTCGACATACCGTGCCCCGTAGGTGGCAAACGAGCCGGATACCGGCATAAACGCCGCCAGCTCGCCAAGGCTGGTCATCAGGAAATACACCATCAGGCCAATCAGTGCGTATGACAGCAACGCGCCACCCGGCCCGGCCTGAGAAACCGTTGCACCGGAGGCAACGAACAGTCCGGTGCCGATAGAGCCGCCAATTGCTATCATGGTCAAATGCCGTGCTTTTAATTCACGACGTAGTGTCGGTTCCCGCGTATCAGCGGGACGCATATCATGTTGAGCCATTACTATCCATGCCCTTAAAAATTTGAGGGCGGATTGTAGGCAATCCATCGGCGGCTGAATAGCGTACCGCACCGATTATAAGAGAGCTTCATAACTCACCGGGCATCATAAGTAATACCTCTGCCTCACAGCCGGTTTTATGCGCACTCTGTTTCCAGCTTGTTACACCTCGTTCCAATGTGCCCTGTCGCCAGACTGCACAAGCGCGAACGTCTGTACTTAAGATCCCCCGCCGAGCCGGGCCTGACAATACCCGAGAAAGCACTGCAAAACACCGGAGAGGTGCTTTTGCCTGTGGTGCACCAGATACAACGAGCGCGAGAGCGGCGCAAGTGGCACAGGCACTTCAACCAGCGACCCCGCCGCCAGTTGCTCGGCTATTACATGCCGTGACAGGCAACTGATCCCCATACCGTGTCGCACCGCGTGTTTAATCGCCTCAGAGTTACCCAGCTCCATCACCAGGTGAAAATGCGGCAGGCGCGCCAGCAGCAGATGATCGAGCACTTCACGGGTGCCCGACCCGTGCTCACGCAAAATCCAGGGCGCGTCAGCCAGCGTTTGCAACGAAACCCGGCTCGTAAGCAGCGGATTTCCCGGCGCGCAGAAGACCACCAGTTCATCCTTCTGCCACGGCTGAGTGATTAACTCCGGCTGATGACAGGGCCCTTCAATCAACCCCAGATCAACGCGAAACTCCGACACCGCATTCACCACATCCTGCGTGTTGCCGACATACAGCTCTAACGGAATGGCCGGGAAATCCTGCCGGTAACGGGCAATCATTTCAGGCATCAAGTAATTGCCAATGGTACTACTGGCATAAATGCGCAACGCCCCATTATCACGGCGAAACAGCTGCTCAATCTCTTCTGACTGCTCCAGTAACGCCAGCGCTTTAGGGTACAGTAAGCGGCCATGCTCATTGACTACCAGCCGTTTGCCAATCCGGTCAAACAACTGCACACCCAGTTGGCTTTCCAGATCAGACAGCGCTGCGCTCACCGCTGATTGCGATAACGACAACACCACCGAAGCCTGGGTAGTGGAACCGCTTTTAAGAACTTCGGCAAAGACTTCCAGTTGACGTAACGTAATATGCATAGCGGGCTCTTACCGTAAATATCTATAGGTTATAAATATATAATCAATTTCTATTTTAAACACATTGATCATAGGCTGTGCCCACACTTGTTATGATTCCACACGGGGATTGTTATGATCGCGCTTACTGCCAGACTGCGTCGCTTCCACCTGTCAGCACGACACTTACCCATGCTGCCCGGCGTACTGTTGACCGGAGTGCTGGCGGGCCTGACTCTGTTGCTGGCCGCTCATCCGGCCGTGGTCAGCCTGCGTCTTGGCTCGCTGACACTGGCCATTTTGCTGGGCATGATGCTTGGCAACTCGCTCTATGCCCCTTTACATCGTTACTGTGACGCTGGCGTGCAGTGGTCAAAACATCATTTGTTACGCTGGGGCATTATTCTGTACGGCTTTCGGCTCAACATTCAGCAAATCGCCTCCGTCGGGATGGCGGGTGTGGTGATTGACCTGCTGATGCTCAGCTCAACCTTTCTGTTGGCCTGCTGGCTTGGACGGCGCTGGTTTAAGCTCGATACACAAACCGTGATGCTGATTGGTGCAGGCAGCAGCATCTGCGGTGCCGCAGCCGTACTGGCCACCGCACCGGTGTTAAAAAGTCAGGCTGACCAGATTGCGGTTGCCATTGCCACCGTGGTGCTCTTTGGCACCCTCGCCATGTTCCTCTATCCGTGGATGTACCCGTACCTGATTGAGTATAGCGGCCAGAGTGTTACCCCACAGGCTTTCGGGCTGTATCTGGGCTCATCCATTCACGAAGTGGCACAGGTGGTAGCCGCAGGCCACGCCATCAGCCCGGAGACGCAGAGCATGGCCGTCATCGGTAAAATGCTGCGCGTAATGATGCTGGCTCCGTTCTTGTTTCTGCTGGGCGGCTGGGTAAAACGACATCAGGCCCCGCAATCATCGGAAGGTAAGCACACACCGGCCACTTTTCCGTGGTTTGCTCTCGGTTTTGTTATGATGTCGGGCGTCAATTCGCTCAACTGGCTACCGGCGCTCTGGGTGGAACGGTTGATGATGCTCGATAACCTCCTGCTGACTATGGCAATGATAGCCCTTGGCATCGCCACCCGCGTGAGTATGCTGCGTCAGGCGGGTATCAAACCACTGCTGCTGGCAGGTTTGCTGTTCCTGTGGCTGGTCGGCGGCGGCGCACTGATTAACCTTGCCGTTCAGTGCCTGCTGGGCTAGGTGATGCGCGATGGCCACCATGCTGACGGCCCCGCGTTGCCTTCGGGGTATGGGCACGGGAATACAACGCTTCGCGGCAGATATGACATAATGCATGGGTATGACAAGGAGAAACCCATGAAATATGTTGGAGCCCACGTCAGCGCCTCGGGTGGCGTTGATCAGGCGGTGATTCGCGCCCATGACATTGGGGCCAGCGCCTTTGCGCTGTTTACCAAAAATCAGCGCCAGTGGCAGGCCCCGGCGCTAAGCGCCGAGGTCATCGCACGGTTTCAGGCGGCCTGTGCGCGCTATCAGTTTAGTCCGGCGCAGATTCTGCCCCACGACAGCTATTTAATTAACCTCGGCCATCCACAGGATGAGGCGCTACAAAAATCCCGCGAGGCATTTATTGATGAAATGCAGCGTTGCCAGCAACTGGGGCTGACGCTGCTGAACTTTCACCCCGGCAGCCACTTACGCCAGATAGATGAAACGGCCTGTCTGCGCCGCATTGCTGACTCCATCAATCTGGCACTTGAGGCCACCGACGGTGTGACCGCCGTGATTGAAAATACTGCGGGACAGGGCAGTAATCTGGGATTTCGCTTTGAACATCTGGCTGAAATTATCGACCAGGTCGAGGATAAAAGCCGGGTGGGCGTCTGTATTGATACCTGCCATGCGTTTGCCGCAGGCTATGACCTGCGTACCCTCGCTGATTGTCAGCAAACCTTTGCCGAATTCGAGCGTATCGTCGGCTGGCGTTATCTGCGCGCCATGCATCTAAATGATGCCAAAAGCGAATTCAACAGCCGGGTTGACCGCCACCACAGCCTCGGCGAAGGCAACATCGGGAAAACCGTGTTCAGCTACATCATGCGCGACCCGCATTTTGACGGCATCCCGTTGATTCTTGAAACCATCAACCCGGAAATCTGGGCTGATGAAATCGCCTGGCTGACGTCACAGCAGGGCTAACACCCACCATCCGCCATTACGCCCATCCATGACGTCGCAATTCTGCGGCGCGCTGGAACAACATGTCAGAGACCGTGCGCGGCTGATGCCCCTGCCCGCTCGGTTGGATCACACACTGGAAAGCCTCGCGCAACGACATCGGTTTCCCCTTATTGTCACACCCAATGGCGTAATGACCATGAAACGGGGAAATCGCCAGCGCCAGATTGTCTATCAGGCTGTCACGGCTGGAAAACGCGCGCTTCTTGAGCGACAACATCTGATTGATGATCGCGCAATCAATCAGCGTCGCCGTCAGCCATTCCGTTTGCGCAGCATAGCCTGCGCACCAGCGTAATTGATTACCCCGGGTGAACGTTTCCATCAGGTCAGTGTGTGCGCCGACAAAACACGCCCCCAACAGCAACCCAGTAATCGAAAACTGCTGAGACAATTCGCCAACCGGTATAAGCACATCGCGCAGATGGGTGCCACCCAGTGTCTTGCCCTGGCCGTGTGCGGCAACATAGATAATGATGTTGTTAAACGGGATTTTGCACAGGCAATGCAGTGCGGTATGAAAGCTCGCCTTATCATAAAAGTTGGCGTGATACACCTCGGTATCTCCGGCCACTTTAGCAATCCCTTCGATAAACGGCAGCACAGACGAACGATTCGCATCATGTTCATCCAGCTCCCAGGGGGACTCCAGCACCAGTATTCCACGGCTGGCATGATGTCGCGCCATCGCCTGCTCCTTTCACTGTATGACGGTTTCACGCAGCCCGGCGCAGCACACGACGGCCGGGCACTTATGGATATCATAACCGTTGCTGCCCATCCGCAGGCAAAAAAAACGCCGGTCATCAGACCGGCGTTGCGTATTATCCATCACCCATTTTCAGCCATGCCCAGACAAGCACGATGGCTGATTACGACTTTGAATGCCTATCAGGCTTTAGCCAGTTGCTCTTCCGGGCGTTTGAGCACAGCGTACAGCACGCCAGCGACAACGGTTCCGGCAATGATAGAGAGCAGATAACCCACGACCGGCGTAATCGCACCCGGAATCAACAGCACGAACAGCCCGCCGTGCGGAGCCATCAGCTTGGCACCCACTGCCATTGACATCGCACCGGTCAGTGCACCACCCAGAATACAGCACGGCAGTACACGCATCGGGTCACGCGCCGCGTAAGGAATGGCACCTTCGGAGATAAAGCACAGGCCCAATACCACCGCCGCTTTACCCCCTTCACGCTCACCGGCGGTGAATTTTTTCGCCGCGATAAACGTGGCCAGCCCCATCGCCAGCGGCGGCACCATGCCCGCTGCCATGACTGCGGCCATCGGCGCATACACCTGGCTACTGAGCAGCGTAGTACCAAACACGTAAGCCACTTTGTTCACCGGCCCACCCATATCGGTACACATCATGGCACCCAGAATCGCTCCCAGGATAACGGCATTGGCGGTGCCCATCGATTGCAGCCAGCTGGTCAACCCGGTCAGGATTTTCGCGACAGGCGTACCGACGATGTAAATCATGATAAGACCGGTTATCAGCGTCGCGAACAGCGGAATAATCAAGATAGGCTTCAGCGCCGACATGCTCTGCGGCAAGCTGACATGATTACTGATGGCACGCGCCAGATACCCGGCAAGGAAACCGGCGATGATGCCGCCAAGGAAACCCGCACCCGTACTCACTGCCAGCATACCGCCGACTAAACCCGGTGTCAGACCGGGACGATCCGCAATCGAGAAGGCGATATACCCGGCCAATACCGGCACCATCAGTGCAAAGGCAGAGCCACCACCGATTTTCATCAGTGCCGCAGCCAGTGTGCCTTCTTCTTTAAACGCCGTGATACCGAACACGAATGACAACGCAATACACAGGCCGCCTGCTACCACCATCGGCAGCATGTAAGACACCCCGGTCAACAGGTGACGATACGGGCCGGCACCGCCTTTCTGGGGTGACGACTCACTGCTACTGCCTGCGTTGCCGCCCTGTGCCGCCGGTTGATAAACCGCCGCCTCAGACAGGGCTTTATCAAATTCCTGTGCCGTTTTCTTCAGCGCCAGACCTGTCGATGTACGGTACATCTTCTTGCCAGCAAACTTGCTGAGGTCCACTTCAATATCGGCTGCCACAATCACCAAATCGGCCTGAGCAACCTCTTCCGCGCTAATGGGATTACCGGCACCCACGGAGCCACGGGTTTCAACTTTTACCCACCAGCCGCGTTTTTTCGCTTCACTTTCAATGGCTTCTGCGGCCATAAAGGTGTGTGCCACGCCGGTCGGGCACGCAGTCACGGCGACAATGCGCTTCGCCGCACCGGATGAAGATGCGCCAGCGCTCGACTGCGCAACAGCCGGAGCCTGATAAACCTGAGCACCCGCCAGCGCTTTCGCGAAAAAGTCGGCGGATTGTGTCAGTGCCAGCTCAACATCACCCGCAAACACTTTTTTGCCATTGAGCGCGCTATCTGCCTGAACCGGCGCACCCAGCACGATAGCCAGTTCTGCGTCAGCCAGTTGCTCAGTGAGGGTAACGCCTGCGTGTGTAGCCGCAGCACCGAGTGCATTTTTCACCAGACGGCTCTTGGCCAGCCCCAGTGATTTATCAAGTATCAGCAGCGTTTTCATTGTTTATCTCCTGCTGTCATCAGTTAAAGGGTTGGAGGGAGACACGCGCCATCATCGCAGCCAGCTGCGGACGATCGCTAATGCCAACGTTGCTCTGGCTAACGGCCAACGCCGCCACCGCAGTGGCCAAACGCAACGTGTGTTCACTGGACTCACGCATCAACAAGCCATAGATCAATCCCCCCACCATGGAGTCACCCGCACCGACCGTGCTTACCACGTCACACGCCGGTGGTAACGCCCGCCAGGCCCCGGATGCATTGACCCATAACGCGCCTTCCGCACCGAGCGAAATCACGACATGGGCAATACCCTGTTCACGCAGCGCATGGGCTGCATCTACCACGTCTTCCAGCGTCGGCAGCTTACGCCCTGCCCAGATTTCCAGCTCACGGCGGTTGGGTTTAACCAACCAGGGCGAGGCTTTCAATCCGGCAACCAACGCTTCACGGCTACTGTCAAAAATAATGCAAGGGCACTGGCTGCGCAGGCGCGACATCCAATCGGTAAACGCGTCCGGGTCAACGCCGCTCGGCAGGCTGCCACTGACCGCCACCATGTCAAATTGCCCAAGCCAGCTTAAAGAGTCGTTAACAAAGCGATGCCAGTCTTGCTGGGTGACTTCAAAACCGGAAAAGTTAAGGTCAGTCACATCACCGCTCTGTTCAGTCAGCTTAACGTTGATGCGAGTACGACCCGGCACCACCTGAAAGCGGTTGGCGATGCCAAGCTCGCTGAACAGTTGCTGAAAGCCATCCTGATTGTCTTTGCCGAGAAAGCCACCAACCGTGACATCAATCCCGAGATCTTTGAGCACTTTGGCAACATTGATGCCCTTACCTGCGGCATGCAGGCCCGTGGTCTGCACCAGGTTAACCTCGCCCCGTTCAATTTCCGGGCAGTACCCTACCAGATCATAAGCAGGATTCAGGGTAATGGTGGCAACGCGTCTGCTCATGCTGCGCCCTCCCCAAGACCCGACTGGATAGCCTCACCAATAGCGGCCAGCGCAGCTTCAGCATCATCCCCTTTCGCGGTAAAACGCAGGCGATGGCCACTCTTCACGCCCAGCGCCACGACTTTCATCAGGCTGCGGCCATTAGCGGGTTTACCGGTGCCATCAAGGTTTGCCACCGTGATTTCACTGGAAAATTGTTTCACCACGTTGACCAGCATCGCACCCGGGCGGGCATGCAAGCCGTGCTCATTACGAACGGTAAACTCAGCCACCAGCGCTTCACTTTCCTGAGGTGCTTCTTCTTCACCGCTGAGCAGTGACAGCAGCGTCTCTTCGTCAGCGGATAACAGGCGTTCTGCTTTACCGCCAATCAACAGGGCGCTCAAGGCATCCAGCGGAGCAAACACCTGCTCATCCGCCGCTGACACCGTCAGCAGCAGCGCCACGTTGTCGTTCTCAACGGAAAAAACCTGTGCCGGGCGGCTGACAGCCAGCGCGCTCGACAGGTTGCCCTTCACGCTGTCACTCAGCCAAATACCCTGCCCCAAATGCAGCGGCTTATTCGCGACCACATGGCTGACGAAATCCGCATCTACCGCGCCAATCTGCTGCAAGCGACCGGCGTTCAGCGCCTGTAGCGTCATCAGATTATCGGTTGCGACATTCAGGTTCAGCAGCGAAGTGTCAAAACGCAGGGAGCCTGAGAGTTGTTCACCCATCAGCAAACTACGCAATTCGTCAGCAGAAGAGGTGCTGGCCAGGCGTGCCGCCACGCGATCGTCACTCAGTACGTGCGTCAGCTGACGCAACAGCGCCAAATGTTCGTCAGAGCGAGCGGCGATGCCCAATACCACATAGGCGGTCTGATCCTCTCCCCAGGCAATCCCTTGCGGGAACTGAAATACCTGCACGCCGGTTTTCTGCACCAGGCCGCGGGTATCGGTTGTGCCATGCGGGATGGCAATCCCACTGCCAAGATAGGTTGAGGTTTGCAGCTCACGCTGAAGCATACCGTCAACATATCCTTCGCTTACGCAACCGGCTTGCGCCAACGCCGCTGCAACCAGCCGAATCGCCTCTTCTTTATTGCTGGCGGTGGCACCTAAATGAATGTCGTGCTGTGACAACTGGAACATAACTCTCCTCTCCCGCTGAACTTGAATCGTTTCAGCTTTTGTGAGAAACAATTTGCTGACTCTTCTCAGGGGTTTCAGCAACACCTCGCTGAAACGTTTCAAAAATTCTGCGTTTTTCGCTATGTCGATGCAAGTACCGCACCATGAAAAAATCGCAGATCTTAGAGGTCACGCACATTTTCATCGTTTTATGTGGCTATTTTCTGCCTTTCAGCCCCGTTTGCTGAAGGCCTGCTGACGAAAAAAAACCGAAACGCCCTGTTGTTTCGACAGCATCAGCGTAAGATAGCGCGCTCGGTATTCTCCCCTGCTGACCATAACGTTAAATTCAGTATGACAACTTCTGCTTTTCGCGCCACCCGACGCCTGCCGGACATCACATCTTTGGCATTTTTATTCATCGCATTTTTAAGCGGTGTCGCCGGGGCATTGCAGTTGCCCACACTCAGTCTGTTTCTCTCCACCGAAGTCCATGCCCGCCCCGTTATGGTGGGGCTGTATTACACCGGCAGCGCCGTTATCGGCATTGTCGTCAGCCAACTGCTGGCCGCTTACTCAGACCGTCAGGGCGATCGCAAGACGCTTATTTTGCAGTGCTGCCTGTTAGGTGCGCTGGCGTGCCTGCTGTATGCCTGGAACCGGAATTACTTCGTGCTGCTGTGTGTGGGGGTTTTATTGTCGAGCTTTGGCTCAACCGCCAACCCGCAACTGTTTGCGCTGGCGCGGGAATATGCTGACCAGCAAGGTCGGCCGATCGCCATGTTCAGTTCGGTGATGCGGGCGCAAATTTCGTTGTCGTGGGTTATCGGGCCACCGGTGGCTTTTGCACTGGCGCTCGGTTTCGGTTTCCCGGTGATGTACCTGACGGCAGCGGCAGTGTTCCTGTTCTGTGGCGTACTGGTGTGGCGATTACTGCCATCGATGCCTAAATCACCCCTGCGCACCGCAAGCCATGCCGAGTCGCCAAGGCGACACCGCCGTGACACGCTGCTGCTGTTCATCGCCTGTACGTTAATGTGGACGTGTAACGGCATCTATCTTATCAACATGCCGTTATATTTGGTGCGCGAGCTACAGTTACCAGAAAAACTCGCAGGCGTGATGATGGGCACTGCCGCCGGGCTTGAGATCCCGGTTATGCTGCTGGCAGGCTGGCTGGCAAGTCGCATAGGTAAGCGTTTGCTGATGCGCATCGCGGTAGTGGCCGGGCTGCTGTTTTATGCCGGGCTGACGTGGCTGAACGCCTCGGTTGCCCTGCTGTTGCTGCAACTGCTTAACGCTATCTTCATCGGCATTCTCGCGGGTATGGGCATGTTGTATTTTCAGGATTTAATGCCCGGCCAGGCCGGGGCGGCGACCACGTTATTTACCAATACCACCCGGGTTGGCTGGATAATTTCCGGCTCGCTGGCGGGCATGGTGGCTGAAATCTGGAACTATCACACCGGGTTTATCATCGCCGTTGCCATGCTGGCAGGCGCAGTGCTCTGCCTGTGGCGCATCAACGATGCCTGAACGTCTCAGGGGGCGGTTGCCGCTTCCAGTTGCAGTAAATAGTACATGGCGTCATCACGGTGCTGGTGGCACATCTCCGCACTCGGCTGGAGCCGCCCACACACGGCTGGGCGCAGCGGCGAAGCAAACAGCTTACAGCGCTGCTGCGCATCAAGCTGCACACAAGGCGTGTTGGCCGGTTTGCCCTGAGGCATCCCTGGAATAGGGCTGGAGATAGACGGCGCAGTGCAGCAGGCACCACAAGCAGAACGGCACTCCATAAGCATGGCTCTCAGGGCGAAGGGGATGTCATGCCAGAGCCTAACAGGCAAAGCCCCACAACGCTATCTCTCCTTTTTCGATGGACGTTACTGGCGTTACTTCATCAGACAACAGGCCGTTGGGCGGCAAGCATAAGCAGACGGCAAATCCTGCTTGCCTGATGCCGCCCTGACGAGTAACGTGTCGCCACAAAAATTTCTCTTCTTATATAAAGGTATGTTTTCATGGCAAGAGCGAATGAGATCAAACGCGGCATGGCCGTTAACTACAATGGCAAGCTGCTGCTGGTAAAAGATATCGATATTCAAAGCCCCAGTGCTCGCGGGGCCAGCACCCTGTACAAAATGCGTTTTTCCGATGTGCGCACCGGCCTGAAAGTCGAAGAGCGCTTCAAAGGTGATGACATCCTCGATACCATCACCCTCACCCGCCGCTCTGTCACCTTTTCGTATATTGACGGCGACGAGTACATTTTCATGGATGAAGAAGACTACACGCCTTATACCTTCAAAAAAGAACAAATCGAAGATGAACTGCTGTTCGTTCCCGAAGGCGGTATGCCGGGCATTCAGGTGCTGACGATGGACGGGCAACTGCTGGCGCTGGAGTTGCCGCAAACCGTTGATTTGGAAATTGTCGAAACCGCACCCGGTATTAAAGGCGCATCGGCCAGCGCACGCAACAAACCGGCAACCCTGAGCACCGGGCTGGTTATTCAGGTACCGGAGTACCTGAGTGCGGGTGAAAAAATCCGTATTCACATCGCTGAGCGCCGCTATATGGGCCGTGCCGACTGATAGACCGCCCGCTTACGATACACCTGCCTGGCAGTCTTGCCAGGCAGTCACCCACCTCGCCGACTCAAGGAGCCACTTGTGTTAACAAAAGTCAACCTGATAACCGGTTTTCTCGGTAGCGGTAAAACCACCTCCATCAAACACCTGTTATCGCAAAAACCTGATGATGAAATCTGGGCGGTACTGGTCAACGAGTTTGGCGAGATAGGCATCGACGGGGCATTGTTAACGGACTCCGGTGCGCTTATCAAAGAGATCCCCGGTGGGTGCATGTGTTGTGTCAACGGGTTACCGATGCAAGTCGGCCTCAATATGCTGTTACAGAAAAAGCCCCACCGTCTGTTAATTGAACCGACGGGCCTTGGCCACCCGAAGCAAATTCTCTCACTGTTAACCGCACAGGCTTATCAGCCGTGGTTACAGTTGCAGGCGACACTGTGCCTGCTTGACCCGCGCCAGCTTCATGATAGCCGCTGCATGGAAAACGAAAATTTCCGTGACCAGCTAGCCGCTGCCGACGTCATCGTTGCCAACAAAGCAGACACCTGGCAGCAAGACGATCGTGATGCACTGCATCAGTGGTATCAGCAGCATGGCCGGGATCGCCATTTATTGCGCCTGACACAGGGCCAGCTTGACCTCTCGGTACTGGATTTAGCGCGTGAAAACCATACGGAACTGCCGGACGGTCAACACCACCATAGCACCAGCACGCCAAAAACCGGGCTGGCCGCGCTGAAATTGCTGGGCCAGGAGCGCTGGCGGCGGGCGCTTAATCAAGGGCAGGGTTATGCTGCCTGCGGCTGGGTTTTTGACAGTGATACCCAGTTTGATACCGTTAAACTGCTGGAGTGGGTCAGGCTCGCCCCCGTCAGCCGGGTAAAAGGGGTAATGCGCATTGCCGAAGGCACATTAGTGGTTAATCGCCAGGGGTTTGATTTACATATTGAAACACGCCAGACACCGCCCCCTGATAGCCGAATTGAAATCATTAATGAAGAACAGGCGCAGTGGAACACCTTACAAAAGCAGTTGCTGGATGCCCGCCTGCGCTAGTTTCAGGCATCAACACCCGGTTCACTGTCTCTTATCAGCAACCGAATTTTGCGTGCTCCGGTGAGGGATGGCAGCGTTTTATAGGGCCAGATTGAAAGATTTCATCACGAAATCGTATAAATGAACGGGACAAAAAAACTCGCAATCTGGTTTTTGTTAAGGTATGGTCGTCCCTGCCTGTCTTTTTGGTGAAGACATCCGGCCAGTTAGTTTGTTGTTGCACAAATAATAATGTGCGTTATTGCACAAATTGGCTGACCGGGAATTGTCCCATTAAGTCGGGTGTTTTAGTCTGACACTCGTTTTGGTTTGGTAGAGAAACTTCTTTGTTTGGCATAGAAACATTTGTCATCAATGCAACGATAGCGATTACATCGTTAAGGACATCAAGGGAACATAACAACAATGGTCAAATCTCAACCGATTCTGAGATATATCTGGCGGGCAGTGCCTGCCGTTGCGGTAGCGGTGATGCTCTCCGCCTGTACCAACAATACAGCAAATCTTAATAATCAGACTGATAGGCGTGTGGTTAACGGTGGTGACCCTTCACTACAAGCCTCTCAGGATGAATTCGAAGCGATGGTGCGCAACGTGGAAGTGAAATCCAAGTTGCTGGCACAGTATGCCAACTGGAAAGGCGTGCGTTATCGTCTCGGCGGCGACAGCCGTAAAGGTATTGATTGCTCTGGCTTTGTCCAGCGCACCTTCCGTGAGCAATTTGGTCTTGACTTGCCGCGTTCCAGCTATGAGCAGCAAGACATTGGGGTACAGATTCAGCGCGGTAAATTACGCCCCGGCGATCTCGTGGTGTTCCATGCCGGTTCTACCGGTCGTCATATGGGTATCTACATTGGTAATCAGCAATTTGTTCACGCCTCCACCAGCATTGGTGTGACGATTTCCAGCATGGACGACAACTACTGGAAACCGCGCTATCGCGAAGCACGCCGCGTGCTGCAACAGGAACCCCATAGCTGATTACCCAGTTCTTTTGATGTTCGCCAACCAAAACCAACACATGAAAACGCCGCTCGTCAGACAGCGGCGTTTTTTTCGCACATCTCTCAGTCCCCTCATTTTTAGATAGCGGAACGCATACCATTAACTATAGGTTCATGGCCCGGTTTTATGGTAAAACAACACCCTGTCTGCAACTGATGATTGCCTGTCATTTCAGAGACTTTCTCGTTACAGAACGGTCATGGCGCTGTGGGGTTATACTGCTAAATCGAGGTTATCAGGAGCTCATCATTTCGATGTTTATACGTGTTCTTATTGCCATCGCGCTGCTAGCGAGCGGCTGGCTGGCTCACGCCGCCCCGATAACGCATCAGGCCTATGCGTTTGCCACCCTTGGCACACCAAAGTACACCGAAGGATTTGAGCACTATGATTACGCCAATCCCACGGCTCCCAAAGGGGGAAAAATCACCCTGAGTGCGCTCGGGACGTTTGATAATTTCAACCGTTACGCGTTACGTGGACTGGCGGCCGCACGTTCAGAAAGCCTGTATGACGCGCTGTATGTCAGCTCCGAAGATGAGCCTGGCAGCTACTACCCGCTTATCGCACGCCACGCGCGCTATGCCAGTGACTACAGTTGGGTCGAAGTGGACATGAACCCTGATGCGCGTTTTCATGACGGCTCACCGATTACCGCAGCCGATGTGGCCTTCACCTTTAACCTGTTCATGACCCAAGGCGTACCGCAATTTCGCGTGTACTACAAAGGCTCTCAAGCCAGCGCAACCGCACCATTGACGGTACGCTTTAGTTTCGCCGAACCCGATAAAGAAAAAATGCTCGGCATTTTAACGCTGCCGGTGATGCCAGAAAAATTCTGGCGTGACCATAAACTGAGTGACCCGCTCAGTACCCCGCCATTGGCCAGTGGCCCATATCGCATCAGCGATTATCGTCTGGGGCAATATGTGGTTTATCGCCGTCAGCCCGATTATTGGGCCGCCGATTTACCGGTCAACCGCGGACGTTATAACTTTGACCAGATTCGTTACGATTACTACCTGGATGACAGCGTCGCGCTGGAAGCCTTCAAGGCCGGAGCCTTTGATATGCGCGCAGAAGGCTCACCCAAACAGTGGGCTACACAATACGAAGGCGGCAATATCGCCCGTGGCTATATCGTCAAACGCGATGAGCTCAATCAGGCGGCACAGGATACCCGCTGGCTGGTTTTTAACACCCAACGCCCGCTGTTTGGCGACCGCCGGGTGCGCCAGGCGATTGCGCTGGCCTTTGACTTTGACTGGATGAATAACGCGTTATTCTTTAATAGCTATCAGCGTCCTGCCAGCTTTTTTCAGAACACCGAATATGCCGCAAAAGGTGAGCCTTCTGGCGAAGAGTTGCGCTGGCTGATGCCGCTAAAAGATAAGCTCCCCGCCGACGTGTTTGGCCCGGCCTATCGCCCGGCCACCACCGATGGCAGCGGCTATGACCGAACCCACCGGCAACAGGCGCTGGCGCTGCTGCAACAGGCTGGCTGGGAGTTGAAAAATCAGGTGTTGGTTAATAAGCAAACCGGCCAGCCGTTTCGCTTCGAGTTATTGCTGCCGGGTGCGGCCAATGCCATCTATGTATTGCCATTTCAGCAAAGCCTGGCTCGGCTGGGCATTCGTATGGAGGTACGCAGTGTCGATAGCCCACAGTTCAATAACCGCTTTCGCAAACGCGATTTCGATATGATCCCCAAGCTCTACCCTGCCATGCCTTACCCCAGTGCTGACTTGGCCATTAGCTGGAGTTCAGCCTACCTCAACTCATCCTATAACTCGCCGGGAGTACAAGACCCGGCGATTGATACACTCATCGATGAAATTATCCGCCATCAGGGAGATAAGCCCGCGCTACTGGCGCTCGGCCCTGCACTTGACCGGGTATTGACCTGGCATCAGTTCGCCATACCCATGTGGTACTCCGGGCACGAACGCTTTGCCTACTGGAACAAATTTGCCATGCCCGCCGTGCGGCCCGCCTACTCGCTGGGTATGGACAGTTGGTGGTACGACACCGATAACGCTGCCCGCCTGCCTGCGGCACGTCGCTAAGGAGAGAATGTGGGAAGCTATCTGTTACGACGTTTACTGCTGGTGATCCCGACCCTGTGGGCTATCATCACCATCAACTTTTTCATTGTACAAATCGCCCCTGGCGGGCCGGTTGACCAGGCCATTGCCGCCATTGAAATGGGCCAGGGCAGTGGGTTTGGCGCGGGGGGGATGGCGGAGGCCTGGGCACATGGGCCAGGCGGTGGCAAACCTTCGGTAGAGAATACCTATCGGGGCGCGCGCGGGCTTGACCCGGAAGTGATTGCCGAGATAACCCAACGCTACGGTTTTGATAAACCGCTGCATGAGCGCTACCTCAAATTATTGTGGGACTATGCGCGCTTTGACTTCGGCAACAGCCTGTTTCGCGGTGCATCGGTTATCACACTTATCAAAGATAGCCTGCCAGTTTCCGCCTCGCTTGGGTTATGGAGTACGTTTATCATCTATCTGGTGTCGATTCCGCTCGGCATCAAAAAAGCCGTGCGCAGCGGCAGCGCATTCGATGTCTGGAGCAGTACATTCATCATCATCGGCTATGCCATTCCCGCGTTTCTGTTTGCCATCTTGTTGATTGTACTCTTCGCCGGTGGCAGTTATCTGGACTGGTTTCCGCTACGCGGGCTGGTGTCGGCCCACTTTGATAGCCTCTCGCTGACGGGCAAAATCACCGACTACCTGTGGCATATCGCTCTGCCAGTGCTGGCAACGGTGATCGGTGGCTTTGCCACCCTGACTATGCTGACTAAAAACGCCTTTTTGGACGAAATCCGCAAACAGTATGTCATCACCGCGCGCGCCAAAGGATTAAGCGAGAACCGCATTCTCTACCGCCATGTGTTTCGCAATGCCATGTTACTGGTCATCGCCGGGTTTCCCGCGACCTTCATCAGCATGTTCTTCACCGGCTCATTACTGATTGAGGTGATGTTCTCACTGAACGGACTTGGCCTGCTCGGGTATGACGCCACCTTGCAACGCGACTACCCGGTGATGTTCGGCACACTCTATATTTTCACCCTGATAGGCCTGCTGCTGAATATCATCAGTGATATTACCTACACGCTGGTCGATCCGCGTATTGATTTCGAGGAGCGCCAATGAGCCGTTTAAGCCCCATCAATCAGGCACGCTGGGCGCGTTTTCGCGCCAATCGCCGGGGTTACTGGTCACTGTGGTTTTTTTTAATCCTGTTCGTCACCTCGTTATGCGCGGAACTGATTGCCAATGACAAGCCGCTGCTGGTGCGTTATGACCAGCAGTGGTATACGCCATTTTTGGTCAATTACAGTGAAACTGACTTCGGTGGCGAGTTTGCCACCCAGGCCGACTACCGCGACCCGTGGCTTTCACAGCGTATCGCACAGCATGGCTGGGCATTATGGCCGCTGATTCGCTATCACTACGACACCATTAACTTCGCCACGCAGCAGGCCTTTCCCTCACCGCCGAGCGCACAAAACTGGCTGGGCACCGACAGCCAGGGGCGGGATGTGCTGGCCCAGGTACTGTATGGGTTTCGCGTGTCGATTCTGTTTGGCATGGCCTTAACGCTGTTCTCAAGCCTGATAGGCATTGTGGCCGGTGCAAGTCAGGGTTATTACGGCGGCCGTTTCGATTTATGGGGGCAGCGCTTTATCGAAGTGTGGGCCGGGATGCCCACCCTGTTTCTGATTATTCTGCTCTCAAGCGTCATCCAGCCCAATTTCTGGTGGTTACTCGGCATCACGGTACTGTTCGGCTGGATGACGCTGGTGAGTGTGGTACGCGCCGAATTTTTGCGTACCCGCAATTTTGACTACATTCGTGCCGCTCAGGCGATGGGCGTGAGTGATGCCGCCATCATGTTCCGCTGCATGCTACCTAACGCGATGGTCGCCACCCTCACCTATCTGCCGTTCATTCTCTGTGGTGCTATCACCACCCTCACGTCACTGGATTTCCTCGGTTTCGGCCTGCCAATGGGGTCAGCCTCGCTGGGCGCACTGTTGCTGGAGGGGAAAAATAATCTTCAGGCTCCGTGGCTCGGTATCACCGTCTTTGTGGTGCTGGCAATGGTGTTATCACTGCTTATTTTTATCGGCGAAGCGGTTCGCGACGCCTTTGACCCAGGCAAGGCACACTAAGGCACATGCATGATGAGTACACAGCCTCTACTTGAAATTCGGGATTTGAGCATTGCCTTTCGTCAGGGCTCGCAGCAACGGCAGGTGGTGGATAAGCTCTCGCTCACGGTGAATGCGGGAGAAACACTGGCGCTGGTGGGGGAGTCAGGCTCGGGCAAAAGCGTCACTGCACTGTCTGTGCTGCGCCTGCTGCCCACGCCACCGGTTATCTACCCGCAAGGGGATATTCTGTTTGCCGGGGAATCCCTGCTGCACGCCAGCGAATCACGTCTGCGTCAGGTGCGAGGCAACCGCATCGCCATGATTTTTCAGGAACCGATGATGTCGCTCAATCCACTGCATCACATCGAAAAGCAGCTTGCCGAAGTGTTGTCAGTGCACCGTGGCATGCTCCCTGAGGCCGCCCGCAGTGAGATTATCACCTGCCTTGAACGCGTCGGTATTCGCCAGGCAGCGAACCGGCTGGCTGACTTTCCTCACCAGTTATCGGGCGGTGAGCGCCAGCGTGTGATGATAGCGATGGCACTGTTAACCCAGCCAGACCTGTTAATTGCCGATGAACCGACCACCGCGCTGGATGTTACCGTTCAGGCCCAGATTTTATCCCTGCTCAACGAGCTCAAACACGAGTTCGGCATGAGCCTGCTGTTTATTACTCACAACCTGAATATTGTGCGGCAACTGGCCGACCGGGTCGCGGTGATGCAGGCGGGTTGTTGTGTTGAGCAAAACCAGCGGGAGGCGCTGTTTCTCGCCCCGCAACATCCTTACACCCGCCAGTTGCTGGATGCCGAGCCCACAGGCACCGCCCCCGCTCTCGATGAAAACGCCACACCGCTACTGGAGGTGCGTGAGCTGGCGGTCAGTTTTCCGGTAAGGCGTGGTCTGCTACGCCGGGTCGTGGCCGAAAAACCGGTGCTGCACAGCCTTAATTTCACACTGCGGCGCGGTGAAAGCCTTGGGCTGGTCGGTGAATCTGGATCTGGCAAGAGCACTGCCGCGCTGGCGTTGCTGCGCCTGATACGCAGCCGGGGGGAAATCTGGTTTGACGGCGAGCCACTGCACCAATTGAACCGCAAACAGTTGCTGCCGTTACGCCGGCGCATTCAGGTGGTCTTTCAAGACCCGAACGGGGCACTTAATCCTCGCCTGAATGTCGAACAGATTATCGCCGAGGGGTTACGGGTGCATCAGCGTTTATCTGTTGAGGAGCAAACCGCACGCGTCATCGCAGCAATGCAGGAAGTCGGCCTCGACCCGGATAGCCGCTGGCGTTACCCGGCAGAATTCTCCGGTGGCCAGCGCCAGCGTATCGCCATCGCCAGAGCGCTGATTTTGCAACCGGAATTGCTGATCCTCGACGAGCCCACCTCGTCGCTTGACCGCACCGTGCAGGCACAAATCCTGACCTTACTGCAAACCCTGCAACACACCCATCGCCTGACGTATGTGTTTATCAGCCACGATCTGGCGGTGGTGCGCGCGTTATGCCATCAGGTGGTCGTGCTGCGCAGCGGTGAAGTCGTCGAACAGGGAGAATGTCAGCAGGTATTTGAACACCCACAACAGGCGTACACACAGCAATTACTGCGCGGGTCAATCCCCCACCCGCCGGATACGGACACCGAGAGACAGTAGGAACACCGACAAAAAATAATAAAGGCGGCCTGACGGCTCGCCTTTACCGGGATGGTCACACCACAAACATGATACCTGCATACAGAAGCGCGGTGCCGTGGTGTGGACATCGCCCTGGCGTTAAAACGGATAGTGTGCGCGAACCGACTCGGCTATCGCCACGCCAACGTCTTTCAGGCGGCACATCGCCGCACTTTCATCCTGGCGATGTAAAAACAGGCAAGGCTCGCCTTCCCACTCCACAACCGCACACTGAAGCTGAATTTCATCCAGTGACTGATTTAAATGCCGCATAATCTGTCGTGCTTGTTCACCATCATGACTGAGAAGCTTAAAACCGATCAGATGGCTGTCATCATCGTGATTGCTTAGCGGAAGTGGTTCAACTTTTACGCCAGCAAACCCGGATAACCAGCGATAACTTTGCGGCAAGCGGTGAACTACCGAAAGTTGGAGATTATTCACAGTGGTCTTCCTCAGCTAAGCTGCCCATAAATTTCACAAAATTATAACATAAAACTACAAGATTTTTTCCAGTCATGTGATTTTTACTACTCCAAAATCACAGAAAAGCAACAACTTTTCACTATCAGGTAGTTTTCAGGCGACGTTCGCGTTTTATAAGCGTTCAAAATGTTAACAAGATCACGATTCTGAGCAATTTGGCGCTATATGTAACCTTTTATTCTCTATATCTCAACTTATTTCTGCAAACCATTCACTTTTAGTTCAAATATTTCACATCACGGCATAAGCATTACAGCCTCAACAGTGTGGGAGACGCGGCATCACGACGCCGTATTGCGTGGCGAACGGCTGGCAACCAGAAATAAAATCAGCGCGCCGGTAGAACACAACGCCATCGTTCCGACCATCGGCCAGGCACTCTGAAACGCCAGTTGCGACAACAAGGTCCCCACCAGTGACCCGAGCCCGAAACGCAGCGTCCCTGCCAGCGAGGATGCGGTTCCCGCCATGTGGGGGAAATCATCAAGGATCACCGCCATCGCGTTAGATGCCACCGTCGCAACACAGCCAACAAACGCCGCCACCCCAAACACCAGTGGAATGAACCCCAGGTGCAAACCGCTTACCACAAGCAGCCACAGCCCCATCACGAACTGAATAACCAAACCGAGCCGGAACATGAACATTGCCCCCATGCGCGACACAATTCGGCTATTTAGCAGCGTCATCAGGAACAAAAACACGATATTAAGCGCAAAATAGTAGCCAAAATGCTGAGGAGAAACGCCATTGAGATCGATATAGACAAACGGCCCGGCACTTAAAAAGGCAAACATGCCAGCAAACGACAGCCCGCTGGCAAACATATAGCCGAACGCACGACGATGGCGTAACAACTGGATAAAATTACCGACAGTAGTACGCAGATGAAAACGTTGACGCCGGGCAACCGGTAACGACTCGTGAAGAAACAGCCACACCAGCACGGTCGCCACCAGTGACGCGGCAGCTATCGTCCAGAAAATGGCATGCCAGCTCAGGCCAAAACAGCAGCGCCCCCCGATAATCGGAGCCAGTAAGGGCGCAACCGTCATCACTAAAATGACAAATGACATCATGCGTGAGAACTCGTCTTTCGAGAACATATCGCGCATCAGTGCGTTGATAACCACACTGGCCGAGGCAGCCGACAGGCCGTGTAAAAAACGCATGTTGATCAATTGTTCCACTGTCTGTGATAGCGCACAGGCCGCTGCCGCCAGCGTGAAAATCAACACACCGGCGAAAATAACCGGTTTTCGGCCGATGCTGTCTGACATCGGGCCATAAAAAACCTGCCCGACGGCAAACCCCAGCACATAGGAACTGAGCGTCATTTGCACCCGTCCCGGATCGACCGAAAACTCTTTGGCTATCACCGGTAACGCGGGTAAATACATATCGATGGCAATCGGCATTAGCATCGAAATCAGCCCAAGAATAAAAATCAGCCCGATGCGCGAAGGGGGATGTGGTAGCACGAAACAAATACTCCTGGTTAATGCCGCCGGTTAAGGCGGCGCATTCAGCGCCAGGCAATACGCCCGGCAAAAAACTGACGCTAAAACGTTCAATAAACCGCGTTGTTACTCAACAAGACTGGCAACTTCCTGCGGCGTCAGTGACCGGTATTCTCCGGGTTCCAGTGTTTCGTCCAGTACAACCGTACCAATACGCTCACGATGCAGTGCCACCACATGGTTGCCCACGGCGGCGAACATCCGTTTTACCTGATGGTAACGCCCTTCACTGATGGTCAGCCGTACCTGACAGGGTGAAATCACCTCAAGCGTGGCCGGGCGGGTCAGGGTTTTCTCACCATGTAATTGAACGCCCGTTGTAAATTGCGCGGCCGTATCAGTTGCCAGAGGTTGCTCCAGCGTGACCAGATAGGTCTTCTCACAATGATGGCGCGGCGAGGTAATACGGTGCGACCACTGCCCGTCATCGGTGAGCAATACCAGCCCGGTGGTATCAATATCTAACCGGCCTGCGGCGTGCAGTTTATGTGCGACCGGCTCGTCCATAAAATAGAGGATTGTCGGGTGATCCGGGTCTTCCGTCGAGCAGACATAGCCCTGCGGTTTATGTAGCATGAAATAGCGCGGGCCATTTTGCTGCACCAGGGCATTGCCATCAAACGCCACTTCGTGCTCAGGCAACAGTTTAAACGCGCCGCTTTTCACGACCTCGCCATCTACCGTGACCCGTTGAGCCCGCAGCTCGCGTACTATCAAAGAACGACTAATTCCCAACTGCTGAGAAAGAAACTTATCCAATCGCATGAGTGAATGACTGCCTATGAAGAAGAGGATTGCCACGACGCCAGAGCAATCCAATGAGGAAAAAAACAGGCGACAATATGAAAGCAACCACTATCT
Source organism: Dickeya aquatica (assembly GCF_900095885.1). Classification (NCBI taxonomy): domain Bacteria; kingdom Pseudomonadati; phylum Pseudomonadota; class Gammaproteobacteria; order Enterobacterales; family Pectobacteriaceae; genus Dickeya; species Dickeya aquatica. The sequence goes on along the minus strand of NZ_LT615367.1, from coordinate 2,002,721 downwards.
TGATTTCACGCCTGAAACACGCCGACAAAAACACACATAATAAAAGCAACTTTAACCCTCTGGCTGTCGGCACCCTGTGCGGCCGATTGCCGGATAATAATGAGGAGCCCTATTATGTCATCGATTCATGGTCATGAAGTATTACATATGATGATGAATGCCAACAGACCCTTTACCACCGAGACGCTCATTGCCGCGATTGACGCCCGCTTTGGTCAGGATGCCCGCTTTCACACCTGTTCAGCGCATGACATGAATGCCGCCGAACTGGTGCAATTTCTGGCTGACAAAGGCAAATTCATTGCGCAAGATAGCGGTTTTACCACTCACGAAAGCAAAGTCTGTCGCCATTAATGTCTTTTACTCTGCGCCCTTATCAGCAAGAAGCGGTTGATGCCACTCTCGCCTATTTTCGCCAGCACACCACACCGGCCGTCATTGTACTGCCGACCGGGGCAGGCAAAAGCCTGGTGATAGCCGAACTGGCAAGGCTGGCACGCGGCCGCGTGCTGGTATTGGCGCATGTCAAAGAGCTGGTCGAACAGAATCATGCCAAGTATTGTGCGCTCGGTGGGCAGGCCGATATTTTCGCCGCCGGGCTTAAACAACGCGACAGCGCCAGCAAAGTGGTGTTTGGCAGCGTGCAATCGGTGGCGCGGCATCTGGACGCCTTTGACGATGCCTTCTCGCTGCTGATAATTGATGAATGCCACCGTATCAGCGATGCCAAAGACAGCCAGTACCCGCTCATCATCCGCCACCTGCAACAACGCCAGCCCCGATTGCGGCTACTGGGTCTAACTGCCACCCCTTATCGGCTCGGTAAAGGGTGGATTTACCGCTACCACTATCACGGTATGGTGCGGGGTGAAGAAAACTGCCTGTTCCGTGACTGCATTTACGAGTTACCGCTGCGCTATATGATCCGCAACGGCTTTCTGGTGCCGCCGGAGCGACTGGACATGCCGGTGGTGCAGTATGATTTTAGCCAGTTGGACGCGCGCGCTAACGGGCTTTTCAGTGAGACAGAATTAAACCGCGAACTCAAACGCCAGCAGCGCGTCACACCGCTGATTGTGCGCCAGATAGTGGAATACGCCCTCTCTCGCCGGGGGGTGATGATTTTTGCCGCCACCGTAGAACACGCGCATGAAATTACCAGTCTGCTGCCCGCAGGAGAAGCGGCCCTGATCAGTGCTGAAACCCCCGCGCCCCAGCGCGATGCGCTGATTCAGGCGTTTAAGCAGCAACAGTTGCGCTATCTGGTGAATGTCTCGGTGCTGACCACCGGGTTTGATGCGCCGCATGTGGATGTGATTGCGATTTTACGCCCAACGGAGTCAGTCAGCCTGTATCAGCAAATTGTCGGGCGCGGGCTGCGCCTGTTTACGGGTAAAACCGACTGCCTGATCCTCGATTATGCGGGCAATCCGTTTGATCTCTACACCCCGGAGGTTGGCGAGCAAAAGCCCGGCCGGGACAACCAACCGGTACAGGTCTTTTGCCCGCAATGCGGGTTTGCCAACCTGTTTTGGGGGAAATGTACCGATGATGGCACCGTTATCGAGCATTATGGGCGGCGTTGTCAGGGGCTTCAGGAAGACGACCAGGGGCATCGCCAGCAATGTGATTACCGCTTTCGCTTTAAAAGTTGCCCACATTGCGGCGCGGAAAACGACATTGCGGCCCGCCGCTGTCAGCAATGCCAGAGCATACTGGTTGACCCGGATGACATGCTCAAAGCCGCCCTTAAACTCAAAGACGCTCTTGTACTGCGCTGTAGCGGTATGACATTAAGCGCAGGCACTGATGCCAAGGGTGAGTGGCTGAAAATCACCTATCACGATGAAGACGGGGCAGAGGTCAGCGAACGTTTTCGGCTGCACACCCCGGGACAGCGTTACGCCTTTACCCATCTGTTCCTGCGCGTACACCAGCGCGCACCGGGCACGCATTTTGACTGGCAATGCGCAGACGACGTCATCGCGCAACACGCCCGCCTGCGGGCACCGGATTTTGTCGTGGCTCGCCTGCAAGGCCAGTTCTGGCAGGTGCGCGAGAAAATCTTTGACTATCAAGGGCGTTATCGTCGAGCGTATGAGCTGCGAGGCTAGCCAATAGCCGAACCTGCAAACGCGACCACGGCCCAAACAGCCGCGCGCGCCAAGGGTTTTATTTGCCCGCGCCGCCATATTCCGCTAGAATCTCGCCCGCTTTTGTTTTCTGCCGGGCAGAATTCACAGGCACCGTTAATTCACCTGTTGCTGGGTCGCCTGTAACAGGTTCACTTATCAAAAAGAGAACGCAATGATTACTATCAACGCAGAAGTACGTAAAGAGCAGGGTAAGGGTGCGAGCCGCCGCCTGCGCACTACCGGTAAATTCCCCGCCATCGTTTACGGCGGCAGCGAAGCACCGGTTTCCATCGAACTGCATCACGACTCGGTGAAAAACCTCGAAGAGCGTAACAGCGAAGCGCTGTACGGCGAAATCGCTCTGGTTATCGACGGTAAAGAAACCAAAGTGAAAATTCAGGCCGTTCAGCGTCACCCGTTCAAGCCGAAACTGACTCACATCGACTTCGTGCGCGTTTAATCACGCGAGCGTTGCCGCGAGCCAGCAAAAACGCCGCACTTGTGCGGCGTTTTTGTTTTCTCTTCTTACTGGCTTCCCGCTATCGGGCCAGCCGACTCTTTTTTACCGTATTCTTTGCCTTATTTTTCCCAAAAAAATGCCACCGGCATGATGACGGTGGCATGGCGTTATATCGCAAGGTGCGTCTTTATCAGGCATGGCTGCCCTGTGCAACCAGCGCAACGTCCGGCGCTCGTGACGCTCTCGGTGGCTGGATGAACAGCGTGATGACCAGCGAGACAACCGACAACAGCGCAATCGCAATAAAGGTGCTGTGAAAACCACCTAATGCCGCGGCAATCAGCGAACCGACCAGCGGCCCCAGCCCAAAGCCCTGATAAATCAAACCGTAGTTTTTACTGTGGTGTTTAAGTCCAAAAAAATCAGCCACTATCGCCGGGTACACGGTGATATTACCGCCGAAACAGAAGGCAATCGCCCCTGTGCACAAAAAGAACGTCACGGCATTGAGCGGCAGGAACGCCATCACCGTTACCGCCAGGGCTGTCACCAGCAGGGTAAAATTCAGCACCCGCAAGCGCCCTATCTTGTCAGAGAGGTAACCAAGGATCAGGCGACCGGCCGTGTTACAGATAGCAATCGCCGATACCGCACTCGCCGCCGTCATGGCATCCAGCCCCGCCATTTTTACGCCAATATCTTTCACGATACCTATCAGGTACAACCCACTCATGCAGGCGGTAAAAAACACCACAAACAGCAGCCAGGCCTCTTTACGTCGCAGCATCTCACTGACAGTGAAGGTGGTATTGCTGCCCTGCGCTACGGTCTGGGCCGGTTGCACCGGTGCCTCTTTCAGCAACATCGCGCCGCCTGTTATCATCAACAGCGCCATGACACCCCACCAGAAAAAGGTCTGGGATACGCCAACCTGCACCAGCAAAGCACTGTTAATGTATTTGAACAACAGGCTGCCAGAGCCGTATGCACCGACCGAGATACCGGCAATCACCCCTTTACGATGAGGAAACCACTTCATCAGGTTCGAGAGTGTGGTGATGTACGCCGCCCCATCCGCCAGCCCGACCACAACCCCCACCAGCAACCACAGCATGGGCAGCGATGACACGCCAGAAGCGGCCATCAACGACAGCCCCAGTACAACCCCGGCGATGAGCGTTAGCTGACGAATGCCAATGCGTTCCTGAATGCGCCCGGCAAACAGCGTGGCAAAAGCCAGAAAAAAGCTGGTCAGCGAAAACGTCGTCGCAACCGAACTGAGCGGCCAGTGAAACTTATCCACCAGCGGTTGGTTGTAAAGACTCCAGGTATAGATGGTGCCCAATCCCATTTGGGCAAGGACGGTTCCTGCAATCACTGCACTGCGACTGACTGGTTTTCCGCTCATGACGGTAGCCTCGATTGTTCTGGTGTGAAGAGGATGTCGGCAAGATAGCCGACGAATGGCACCAGTATAAGAAGGGGCGACTATCAGGGAGTGGATAACGGCATGAACGGCATCAATCAGGGAATGAAATGCATCCAGAACGGTATCAATGGCATGAGCGATGTGTCATACCGGACCGCTGCACTAAGACGGTTGAACTACGACGGTTGCACCACCACAGTTGCATCACTACAGCGGTATCACTACAGCCGCATCAGTTGGCGAAACTCCCGCACTTTGCTGCGGCTGACCGGCACCTGAAACTCCAGATCGCTTAATTTGAGAATATAGGTGTTGTTAAACCAGGGCTCAATTTCACGGATTTTGCTGATATTCACACAGTACGAACGATGACAACGAAAAAAATAGGCCTGCGGCAAGCGGCTGCAAAACTCAGTGATGTTCATCGACATAACAAACTCATCGCGTCGGGTGTAGACGAAGGTCAACTTTTCATGCGACTCGGCGTAATAGATATCGTGAATGTTGGTGACAATAATCCGCTTATCTTTCATCAAATTAATCGTCATTGGTGACGTGCGGCTCTCGGGGGGCGCACTGTGTTGCTGCTGTAGCCAGGCGGCGTGTAGTTTTTGCAACATACTGACAATGCGGCTTTCGTGATAAGGCTTAAGAATATAATCAAACGCATCAAGCTCAAAGGCTTCAATGGCGTGGTTCTTATAGGCTGTAATAAACACAATCAATGGCTTATGAGCAAACTGGCTGATATTTTTGGCCAGCATCACGCCATCAAGTGACGGAATATTGATATCCAGAAAAATCACATCAACCCGATGGTCTTGCAGGTACTTCAGCACATCAAGCCCATCGTCAAAGACAGCCTCCACCGCTATCGGGCTGTGCTGTTTGATAAGCCAGCTTAACTCCTGCTGCGCCAGAAACTCATCTTCGACAATAATCGCCTTCACCGCTGTCTCCTGGTTTCACACCTGACGCACGCTCCGTCATGACGGAAACGCCACGCGGCTCTCTGTCTGTGACGGGTTATCCGGGGTAATAAAAAACGTAATTTCCGTACCTGGGTCTAATCGACGAATGTGCAACCCTTCGCCATACAACAACCGGATACGATGATGCACATTAAGCAGACCAATATGATTACCGGGCAGTGCGTTACGTTCAACGCGCGCTATCACCTCATCATCGATGCCGCGCCCGGTGTCTCGCACCGCAACCCGAATACGCTTGCCTTGCGGATGAATGCTCAATGTCACCACCCCGTTGCCTTTGCATGGACGAATGCCATGCACAATCGCATTTTCAATCAGCGGTTGAATCAGCAAACCGGGAATCTGACAACTGACCTCTTCATCGATGTCATAAATCACCGTCAGCTTATCGCCAAAACGCGCCTGCTCAATGGCAATGTAATCCTTGACTTGATAAAGTTCGCTTTTGATATCAATCAGTTCTTCTTCATTGCGCTCCAGATTATAGCGCAGATAACGCGACAGGTTGATAATCAACTGACGCGCGGTATCCGGGTTTAGCCGAATGGATGTTGCAATCGCATTGAGCGCATTAAACAGGAAGTGCGGGTTAATTTTACTCTGCAAGGCCCGCAACTCGGCACGGTTGGCCATCTCTCGTAACTGTTCGGCGCGCGACACCTCAAGCTGGGTAGAAATGATTTGTGACAACCCAATTGCCATCTCTTTGAGCGACCAGGTGATGCGGTGAGCGTGGCGGTAATAAATTTTCAGCGTCCCGGTCACATCACCTTTTTCCCGCAGTGGAATAACAATCATCGAATGAATCTCTGGGGTGCGGTAAGCCTCATCGTTGTTTTTGATGATGATCTTCCCGCTTTTCAGCGCAAGCTGGGTCGTCGGGCTCAGATAGCGCTCGCCGCCGTGGTAATTCGCCTCTCCGACCCCCACATACGCCAGCACCGCAGAGGTATTGGTAATGGCCACCGCATCGGCATTGATATCGCGGCGAATAATCTCGCACACCGCACGCAATGACTCGCTGTTAACATGACGAAATAACGGTAACGTTTTATTGGCAATATCCAGCGCCAGCTTGGCCTGCCGGGCGGCAATCGCCTCTTTTTCCCCTTCCACGCTACGCACCAGCAGCACAATCAACCCGATACTGACCGTGCCTAAAATCATCGGAATGGCAATATGAGCAACAATATCCAGCCCCAGTGACAAGGGCCTGGCCCACAGTACCACTAACAGCATCGTCAGCGACTCGCACAGCATGCCGCCAACGATACCCATGCTCCAGTGGCGCTCGCGCGCAATGCGCTGGTGTATCCAGGCCGACATCAGCCCGGCTACAATGCTGGTAATAAGACAAGGGACTGATGTAATCCCTTGCATGTCAATCAGATAACGATGTACACCGGCGATAACGCCTGTGGTGATCCCCACCCACGGCCCGAACAAAATACCACCAGACATCACCGCTACCACCCGCACATTGACCAGTGACCCGTCCACATTAATGCCAGACCAGGTACTAAACAGGGCAAATAGCGAGAAAATTGCGGTGACGACAGCCAAATCAAAACGGGAATGTTCATCTTGCTGAAGTAACTGGCGAAAATGGCGTGTCCGGGTGAGAAAAAACAGGCAAATCAGCATCAGTGCCGCGCGGTCATACACCGCCAGCAGCATGTTAAACGTCGATTGCATGGCAATATGCCTCTCTCTACAGCCCGTGGTTCGTCATCAACACAAACAGGGCCATTCTGCCGGTTCGACTAACAAAAAACCGAGGTGCAGGCAGGCAATGCCTTACCTGCATCGGGTAACGATGCCGTCAGTGAACGCTCAGCGCTCACCCCCACCTGAGCGACGCTGCAACTGGTCGCGTAAATTCGGCGGAGTGCCTTTGATGGTCAGGGTATCGGTGGCCGGGTCCCAGAAAATACGCTCACCGAGCAATTGTGCGTCAAAATTGATACTCACCCCGCCGCCGCTGCCGGAAAATTTGGTTAACTGACGCAACGTGCTGCGATCGGCCGGGAAACTCTCTTCCAGTTCATATCCTTGCTCGGCGGTAAATGCCTGGAAGGTTTTGTCGCCCAGCGGGGGCAGTTCTTTTGATAACGCGTCCAGCGCAATCTCTTCGCCGGCCTGCAACTGCTCGTTGCAGTAGCTGTACACCTGCTGACGGTATTGCTGGCGCTCGTTCTTGTCCAGTTGCGCATCAGCGCAATAATCGTCCACCGCTTTGAGCAGCCCTTTATTCTGCGCCTTGGTATCCAGCCCTTCGGCAGCCGCCAGGAAATCCATGAAGAAATCCGATACCTTACGCCCCACCCGGCCTTTGAGAAAGGTCAGATAACGGGTAGATTCCGGGCTGGTTTCCCATTCGGTCAAATCAATGCGCGCGACGATATCCGCATGGTGGATATCCAGATAATGGGTGTTGCTGATATCTAATTGTTCGTTCACCCGCAGGCTGTTGCAGCTATTCAGCACGGCAATTAGCAGGTATTCCACCGCCAGATAGCGGTACTGGGCAAACAGCACCACGCCGCCTTCCGCGAACGGGTATTTGGCCAGTTCATCACGTAACCGGCCGGTGGCGGCGCGGGAAAATGCCAGAAAATCATCCTCACCTTTACGGCAGGCACGCAGCGCAGCGGCGAGTTCACTGTCTTCATTGAACAGGCCATAGGCTTTAGTTTTGGCGCTATACACACGGTGCAATTCCGCCATCATCTCACCGACAGCCCCGTTGACGCCCAACAACGATTCGCGTAACACCATTTCCAGTGTCTGCTCATCGCGTTTGACCAACTGATGCAGGGCGATCTGGTCGATATCCAGACTCATGGTAAACTCTCCTTTTGATAAGGCGCGTATTCAAGCACCAGTCTGGCCTGCTTGCAACTCAAAGCCTCCAGGCGGCCCGCAATGATAAAAGAGCGGAAAACCCCGTCCCTATACGGTAATATATTTCCCTTTCATCATCTGAGATACACGATTTTATGCCACAATCATCCCGTTACAGTGACGAACAAATTGAGCACCTGTTGTCTTCTTTAGTCAATGTGCTGGAAAAAAACCACACGCCGACCGATCTGGCATTAATGGTGCTGGGTAATATGGTGACTAACCTGCTTAATACCAGTATTGCTAATCCCAAACAGCGTGAAGCTCTGGCCGCCTCCTTCGCAGCAGCGTTGCAGGCGTCGATAAAAACCCACGACATCCACTGATAACGACCTGTTTATGGTAACTAACCGTCCACGCTACCGGGAAAAAGTCTCCCAGATGATCAGTTGGGGGCACTGGTTTGCCCTGTTTAATATCCTGCTGGCTCTGGGGCTGGGTAGCCGCTACCTGTTTGTTGCCGACTGGTCATCGTCACTGGCCGGGCGTCTCTATTCCCTGGTCAGTTGGCTTGGACATTTCAGCTTTATCGGTTTCTCTGCCTATCTGCTGATTGTTTTCCCGCTTACGTTCATCGTGATGTCGCAGCGATTGCTGCGTTTTTTATCTGCTGCCATCGCCACTGCGGGCCAGACGTTGCTGATTGTCGATGCCTCGGTGTTCAGCCGTTTCCACCTGCACCTGAACATGACGGTCTGGGAGCTGGTCACCAACCCGGATCAAAGTGAAATGGTGCGTGACTGGCAATTGCTGTTTATCAGCGTGCCAGTGATTTTCATGGCTGAGATGTTATTTGGCACCTGGAGCTGGCAGAAGCTGCGCAGCCTGAACCGTCGTCAGTTTGCCAAACCGCTGGCTGGCGTGTTTATTACCGCCTTTTTTGCCTCTCACCTGATGTATATCTGGGCAGATGCCAACTTCTACCGCCCGATTACCATGCAACGCGCTAACCTGCCGCTCTCCTACCCGATGACGGCACGACGTTTCCTTGAGAAACACGGCCTCATCGACGCGCAGGAGTACGAGCGACGTCTGGCGCAGCAAGGCAACCCTGATGCCGTCTCGGTCGAGTATCCTCTTAGTGATATCACCTTCCGTGATAGCGGCAGCGGCTATAACTTATTGTTACTGGTCGTGGATAATCTCCCAGATGATTCACCGCCGCGTGAAATGCCGAACCTTGCCCGTTTTGCTGAAGAAAACGTGCGCTTTAGCAATCACTTCAGTGCCGGATCGCCCAAAGACGGCAGCCTGTTTAATCTGTTTTACGGTATTTCAACCAGTTACATGGAAGGGGTGCTGGCGGGCAGTAAACCCTCGGCGTTGATTAATGCGCTCAGTCGTCAGGGCTATCAATTTGGCCTGTTTTCAGCCAGCGGCTTTAGCAGCCCGCTCTACCGACAGGCATTGTTCTCTGATTTCTCGCTTCCCCCCATCCAGCCACAAAGCGATGAGGTGATTACGACACAATGGCGTAAATGGCTCGATACCCATACCGATACGCGCGCGCCCTGGTTCTCATTTATTGAACTTAACCGCAGTGAGCCCGGCGTCGGCGGGCAGCATCCCTACCGTGCAGGGAGCAGTAATCTGGATGAACAATTCGCCCAAATTATCACGACGCTGCGCGAGAAAAACGTGCTGGATAAAACCGTTGTGATTGTGACGGCTGCGAAAAGCCGTGCCGAGTGGTGGAAAAACGACGACACCGTACAGATGGCTCGGGCAAAGCGGCAGGTGCCGCTGGTCGTTCACTGGCCGGAAACCCCGGCGCAGACCATCAGCAAAATGACTGACCCGAAAGACGTGATGACGACGCTGATGCAACGGTTATTACACGTAAAAACTGCCGTGGATGATTACTCACAGGGTGAAGACTTGTTTAGCGCAGAACGCCGTGCCAACTGGCTTATCAATGGTGATAATTCAACGCTGAGTATCCTGACGCCTCAGCAGTTGATTTTGCTCGGTCGCAACGGCAATTACCGCGCCTATGATGCCAACGGCCAGATATTGCCCAATGAAAAACCGCAGTTAGGGTTGCTCTTGCAGGTGCTGACGACTGAACGGCGATTTATTGCTAACTAACTGCCTAAATCTAAAGCAGTCGTTTAGGGCGGCTATTGCAATCGGGTCAGGAAACGGTAGTATAGCGGCCCATAGCATCGGCACGTAGCGCAGCCTGGTAGCGCACCGTCATGGGGTGTCGGGGGTCGGAGGTTCAAATCCTCTCGTGCCGACCAAATACACCTTCCGTAAGTACCGGTTACTGACGGAAACCCCACAAAAAACCCGCATCCTCTCTGAGTTTGCGGGTTTTTTGTTGCCTGTTATCTGCCGGGATACCCCGTTTACAGCCGGAAAGTTTAGTTATACGCTTAGTTATACCGCTCCATATAACTACAAAAGCGTATAACTACGATGGCTCGTATAACTACCCCTCTGACCAATACCGAGATCAAAGCCGCCAAACCTGCCGAGAAGGAATACACGCTACAGGACGGGGATGGTTTGTATCTGTTGGTGAAACCAAGTGGCTCTAAAATCTGGCGCTTTAACTATTACCGTCCTGATACGAAGAAACGTGCATTAATCAGCTTTGGCGCATTCCCTGCGGTTTCTTTGGCCGAAGCCAGGCAACGCCGTGAATCAGCAAAAGCACTGATAAGCAAAGGCATCGATCCGCAATTCCACCAGCAACAGCAGCGCGAACAAGAACAAGCCATCAACCAGAACACGTTCGCCAAAGTTTCCTCTGACTGGTACGAAGTGAAAAAGTCTCAACCGCTGGCCGCGAACACCATTAAAGATATCTGGCGCTCCCTGGAAAAATACGTGTTCCCGTTCATCGCAAATCAGCCTATCAGCCAGCTTACCGCCCGCCATTTCATCACCGCATTGGAACCGATACAGGCCAGCGGCAAACTGGAAACCGTTAAACGGGTCAGTCAGCGCATTAACGAAGTGATGGACTATGCCGTTAACTCCGGCCTGATACCGGCTAACCCGGCAGCGAAGATCCGCAAAGCGTTTCAGACGCCGGTGAAAACCCATATGCCGACCATCCGGCCAGAGGCATTACCTGGCCTGATGAAAACGCTATCGGTCGCCAGCATCGAGCTACAAACCCGGTTATTGATTGAATGGCAATTGTTGACCGTTGCCCGCCCGGCTGAAGCCGCAGAAACCCGCTGGAGCGAGATAGACCTTACGGAGCACACCTGGACAATCCCGGCAGGCCGCATGAAGATGCGCCGCGAGCACGTCATTCCCCTGCCCCCACAAGCGTTAGCCATTCTGGACGCCATGAAGCCAATGAGCGGCCACCGGGAATATCTGTTCCCTTCCGCTAAAGACCCCAAACAGCCGATGAACAGCCAAACCGCTAACGCCGCATTGCGTCGCATGGGTTACAAAGGCCTGCTGGTGTCCCACGGCTTGCGCGCTATCTTCAGCACCGCCGCCAACGAAGCAGGCTTCCCGCCGGACGTCATCGAAACTGCGCTAGCTCACGTTGACACCAATGAAGTGCGCCGCGCTTACAACCGCTCCACCTATCTGGAGCAACGCAAGGTACTGATGTGCTGGTGGGGTGAGTTTGTTGAAACCGCCGCCACCGGTAAGGCGATGGCCGCAGACGGCGCAAAAGGGCTACGAGTGATTAACGCCTAGCACTGTTTATTTATACAGTTATTTGTTGATTCCTGTTACAGCACTTCCTAAAATGGCGCTATCCGGTGAAAACCGATAGAAACCAGTACATTGCACTGGCCCTATCACCACGGGCCTTTGCATTCGACACTCTAGCCGAGGGAATATGCTGAAAATACCCAGATACATGCGGGGACTGATCGAGGTCACAGCACAACAGGTTGCTAGCGTTATGGCATCGCAAGGTAACGAAGATGCGCCTGTCTCTTACTGCGTTGATGACTTCCTGCCTGACTCCGTTCCCTATTACCACCATGAAGCTGAAACCGAAAACTATCTACAAACCATTTTTCAGGCGGTCAGATTTGGCGTAATAAAACCGATCCGCGCCTCAGCGACGCACGCATGGGGCGACACCACCAACATTTGGACAACCAAGATTGACGTAGACACTATCAATCAACACACGGAAATTCACGATGCCACCTTCCTGGCTACCGAGATTTGGCCGTGGGCTAACCAATTACTTTCTGATGATTCACCCTGGTATGGCTTTTCCGATCCCAAAAAAGACACGCCATTACCAGAAAATTGGGGTGAATTCGCCAATCGTGATACCGCATTACTGCTTATCGCGGGTTTGGCAAAGGCGCTTGAAGGTAAAAGCGGTGGTGTTTATAAGTGGGGCAACAAGCTGAATCAGAAAAAACTGGCGGAAGATGCAGCGCTTGCGGTGAGTTGCGCACTTGGCACCGGTGAACCCGACAAAACAGAATCTTTTCGTAAGTTAATTGGCGAAGCGCTGGCAGCCATGTCGCTTAACTCAGACGCATAATTGACGATCACAGACAGAATAACGGCCAGATCAGATTCTGGCCGTTACCAAACCGGCACCACTCATTACCTAACTCTATTTCTGACCCAGCCAACTATTTCCCCCGACTTACCACACTTTGACCGGTAATCCCGGTTAACTATTCGTACCGAACGGATAGCATCGGTTTTACTGGAGATCCTTGTTTATGAGTCTGTTAGAAAGAAAAATTCTGCTGAAAAAAGAAGTGAAAGCTATTTTGCGCGTCAGCTCTGACAGCAGCTTTCAGGAAATGATCAACGCCGGGGAATTCCCGAAAGGCTTTCGTATTGGCCTGCGCCGCGTAGGTTGGTTTGAAGATGAGGTTAACACCTGGCTGTCACAACGGATTGCTGAACGCGATCAGCAATCCGGGAATTAACCCGTCAGGCATAGGCGCGGAGGCTGAATAACACCGCCGTCGCCACCTTTTTGATCTTATTTCGATTCAATTACCGACCAACCGGAGTTTGACCCATGATGTCATCGCCATTTATGGCCGTTCGCGGTCAGGGGCTGACTTACGCCCAAAACAAAGCAACGCCCTATTCTGCCAGCCACACCAGCGGTGCTTATTTTTTTGATTTCTCGCGCTTTTCAGCGTCCAGCTTACGCCCGCAGGCATCCAGCACCCAGGCGGAAAAATTAGCATTCGGGTTATCGGCTTTCTCCCGCTCTACGCTGGCGTCGATCTCGTCGATAAGTTCATGCGGAAAACGGATGCCCTTATATATTGATTTGTTGTTTTTGTGGCCTGTCGGCATATTTCCTATCCGCTCCATTCATTTTGATATTGATAACCATACGATACGACCTGGACACAATAAAGTGTTTAAACAAAAAACCGTTGACGTGTTTAAACACTTAGAGTTATGTTGTTTAAACACCTTGTATGAAGGTGTGCAACAAATAGCGAAGCCCGGCAGTGCTGCAACACATACCGGGCCTCTAACCGCAACGTTAAAAGGAGTAACGTCATGGCTGGTTCACAGTCTACCCAAACTCGCCCCAAATTTCAGTATCGCTTCCTGGCGCTGCGGCGTCACTCGCCAAATACAGCTCCCCGCCCGCTTGCCGTTGAAGCCCATAGCGAAGCCGAAGCCCGCCGCCATCTGGAACCGGATTTTATTCTGGTCTTTGCCGGTCGCCTGCCAGTTCAGGCGGTGCGCCATGTTTGATAACACCCCGCTGGAGCTGGAAGAAATTATCGACCAGTGCCGGGCGCTGGCGTATGCCATCGTCGAACTGGAGCAGCCAGAGGCCAAAGAGATCCTAATGTTTATCCTGTGGGAGCGCCTTGATTGCCTTTACCGCACCCATTTGCAGGAGCAACAAACCCCGCTGATGCTGGAGGAGCGGGCCGATGCGTAATATCGACCTTATCCGTGACACCGCCAGTGCGGCGCAAGGGCGTTGGCGGGTGGTACTGGCCCAATTGGGGATTACGGTTCCCGACAATGCTCGCCAGCACGCCCCCTGCCCGGCGTGCGGGGGTAAAGACCGCTTCCGTTTTGATGATGACGGGCGCGGGGCGCATTTCTGTAATCAGTGCGGGGCCGGTGACGGCCTTGAACTGGTGCAGAAAGTCAGGCAGTGCGATATCACCGCTGCCGCCCGGCTGGTGGCGGAGGTGGTCGGCACGCTGCCTGCGTCTTCTGTCGCTGCGCCAGCAGACACCCCCACCGCCAAACGCCAGCGCTTTCTGCAACGCTATCAGGCGCTGGCGCGTCAGGCGGTGCCCGGTGTATCGGCCTATCTGGCCGGGAAAGGTCTGGCAGCCACGTACCCGCTGCTGCCGGATGGCCGCCTGTTGCTGGCGTTACAAACAGCGGAGGGCACCATCACGGCAGCGCAAACCCTCGCCCCGGATGGCAAAAAGCGGTTGCTGACCGACTCGGCCAAAACCGGCGCGTATCACCCGGTCACTACGCCCACCCACCCCGACTCGGTTATTTTGGCGGAAGGGCTGGCAACCGCGCTGAGTGTCAGCCAGATGAACCCAACGGCCATGACGGTGGCCGCCATCGATGCCGGAAACCTGCTGCCGGTGGCCCGCGCCTTGCGCACGCGCTTTCCCGCTGCCCGGCTGATAGTGGCGGCGGATAACGACACCGCACCGGGCAAGGCCAACACCGGCAAACAGTGGGCGGAGAAAGCCGCCCGCGAAGTGAACGGCTGGGTGGCGCTGCCACCGACCGATGAAAAGACTGACTGGGACGATTACCGCCAGCAGGCCGGTATCAAGGCGGCAACCCGCGCCTTTCAGGCATCGCTGTATCAACCGACCGACGACACTCCACCGGCCAGACGCGAGCCGCTGGCCCCGTTTGTGGACAGCCGCGCCACCGGGGTTTACTGGGTGACGCCCAAAGCCGACCGGGACAGCGGCGACATCATCCAGCACGAGCAGTGGTTATGTTCCCCGCTGGCGGTGGCGGGGGTCGGGCGTGATGACGCCGAGCAATACCTTATCCTGCGCTGGCAGCCTGCCGGGGCGATACAGGCCGTGACCGCTGCCCTGCCGCTGGCAGACGTGGGCGAGCGCGAAGGCTGGCGCACGCTCAAGGCGGGCGGCGTAACCGTCACCACCCGGCCCTACCTGCGCGCCATTCTGGCCGACTGGCTCCAGCGCCAGCACAGCGGCGAGGTCTGGCATATCGCCCACAGCACCGGCTGGCAGTGCGGCGCGTACCTGATGCCGGATGGCGAAGTCATCGGCACCCCGTCGCGCCCGGTACTGTTCCGGGGCCGCAGCGCTACCGCGTCCGGTTACGGCATCAGTGGCACGGCGGAAAGCTGGCGCGAGTCGGTGGCGCGGCTGGCATCCGGCAACCCGTCGATGATGACCGCCATTGCCGCCGCGCTGGCCGCGCCGCTGATTGGCCTGTCCGGTTCGGACGGCTTTGGGCTGCATTTCTATGAACAGTCGAGCGCCGGGAAAACCACCACCGCCAACGTCGCCACCAGTCTGTACGGCGACCCGCAGGCGCTGAAGCTGACCTGGTACGGCACCGCGCTCGGTATCGCCAACGAAGCCGAAGCCCATAACGATGGCCTGCTGCCGCTGGATGAAGTCGGCCAGGGAAGTGATGCACGGTCGGTGTCCACCTCGGCCTACACGCTGTTTAACGGTGTCGGCAAATTGCAGGGGGCACGGGAAGGCGGCAACCGGGAGCTGAAACGCTGGCGCACGGTGGCGATTAGCACCGGGGAAATGGACATGGAAACCTTTCTCGCCAGCGCAGGCATTCCCCCAAAGCCGGGCAACCTGGTGCGCCTGCTCAATCTGCCGCTGGAGAAGGCCCAGCAATTCCACGGCTACCCGGACGGCAAGGCGCACGCCGATGCGCTGAAAGCGGCGTATCGTACCCATTACGGCGCAGCCGGTCGGGCATGGATACGCTATCTGGCCGAACATCGCGAGGATGCCATACAGGCGGTGAGCGAGGCGGAAACCCGCTGGCGCAGCCTCATTCCTGCTGATTACGGCGAGCAGGTTCACCGGGTGGCGGAGCGCTTCGCCATTCTGGAAGCGGCGCTACTGGTGAGCCGGGCCGTCACCGGCTGGGAGCCGCAGGCGTGCCGGGATGCGATACAGCACAGCTTCAATGCCTGGATTAAGGAATTCGGCACCGGCAACAAGGAGCACCAGCAAATCACCGCCCAGGCGGAAGCCTTTCTGAATACTTACGGCCTCAGCCGCTATGCGCCGGTGGGGTATGACCCGCGTGATTTACCGATTCGGGAGCTGGCGGGCTACCGCGACAAGGGCAAACACGACGATGAACCGATGGTGTTCTACACCTTCCCGGCCACCTTTGAAGCGGAAATCGCCAGGGGGTTTAACGTGCGCCACTTTGCCCGCGTGCTGGCACAAAGCGGGATGCTGAAGCCCGGCGGTGACGGCAAACACACCCGTAAATCCATACGGGTGGACGGTCGCCAGCCGCGTTTTTACGTGCTGATGTACCTGCCGGAAGAGGCGGAAGCGACCGGCTGACGCTAACGCGACGAACAACGGGGTTCACGTGGTTCAGGGGGTTCATGACAGGTAACGACCTGTTTTATCACTCAGTGAGTGAATTTTTTGAACCACCGGTGAACCCCGTTTTACCTGTTTTGAACCCCCATTCACTGAACCACCCTGTGAACCCCGTTTTACTGGCGGGAAGGGGTTCATTATCGGTGAATATTTCACCACCGTAAAAATACAACCTACTGATTTTACATCACTAAAATACGTAGCCTGCTAACGTGAACCACAAAACCACCTGAACCACCGGCGCATGGCGTGTTATACGGCTGGCGTAAAAAATCACGCCGACCGATGCCGCCTTACCCCATGCATCATAGAGAAATATAGAGGTTTTACGGTGAACGTTAGCGGGATGGCAGAAGACTGGAGTACCGCAATGAACGACCGCAAAAGATTACTGAAGCGCTATCAGGCGCACCATGACCGCAAGATGGCCGAACACCGGGCCTGGGCCGCCACCGGCTATGACCCGCAGCACAGACCGCCGCTAGAGCCATATCCCGACGAACTGCGCGGCCTGCAATGCTGCGCCACCACCCGCGCTGGCCCCCCCTGCAAACGCACGGACATTTACCGTAGTGGCCGCTGCAAATACCACGGCGGCAAAAGTACCGGAGCCAAAACGTCGGAAGGCAAAGCCCGCCAGTTAGCAGGCTACCGCCGCTGGCTGGAGAACAAACGCAAAAACGAAGCCGCTACGACATAACGTGCGCAGTGGTTCGCATCAGCGCTGGCGGGTGCGAACCAGTGGAAAAACGGCTAACGCCGCGTCATAGCTCAATTTTTTCAATTTGGCGGCGAATTGAAATCAATTTGGAAGGCGTGGGAACATGCTAAGAAATGCTAAGTTTTTTGCTCCCTAACTTACCCCATTCACACACAGAAATCACAATCCGTATGGTGGGCGTTTAGCCTGGCTGCTCACAAACCAGAGCCGGTACGCAATAAAGTGCGCAACACCATGCGTCATCCTCAGTGCGTACCACAAGTACAAGCATCCTACCCCTTGCACTGTTAGCTTTTGTTAGTGTATTTCCTGTCTCATCCTGCGCTAAACGTTCAACCTGCTGTCAAATAGGCAAATTGCGCAATGTCACCCTACCCTTTGGAGGCTATGGAAAACTTGAGTTTTATGGTCTATAAACGCGAGATTGCGCAATCTGAATTGCGCAGCACGCAAAACGAAACCGAACGGTAGCAATGCGCAAAAATGTGGAATTACGTCACTCATACTGACTTATGCTTGTTCTGACGTTATCTTTATTCAGTGGAATAGTCCGATTTGTTGGGTGTCTTAGTGCTAAATAGCTTCTCGCATTAATGCTCCACTTATCATTGCGCGGCTCTAGAGCTGGCGGGATGTCATCTCTCACAAGTGTAGCGCTATTATGAGAAGCTATTTAGTGCGACCGTTACAAAAAACACAGTGCATCAATTAATGAGGAGCAACTCACTGGCATTCAAGTGGATTAGGATCATTTACTGCTACTGGAAAAACAGAACCTGTTAAAACAAAGCAAAGTATTTACTAGCTCTCAAAGAACGAAGCTCGCCCTTACTGAAACCTTAAAAATCTTACTAAATGTCTCAGGGTGTGAAACGGGCATTGCCAACATTACAAGGGTAGCTCAACAAAACATATAGGCGATGACTCCCGGAACCTAAAATTACAATCATCCAGAATGGCAAACTCAGAAATGAACCGATATTTACTCATTCAACTTACGTAATGAACTACATATTTAAAACATGAAGTTCATTACGCCGCTAATATAAACGAAGCATTTAATTGATGAAGTAACGTGAAAGTATCCATATAACTAACATTGAAATTTTCACAAATATTAGGAATCAGAAATTTCCTTCGACATTGGAGATCGAGTCTCTCATGCGTAACAACTGTTGCACCAACCGCCATAGCCTTAGCAATTAGCCAAGTATCTGCCCCCCGCATAAATTCAGCCATAGCCCCTGCTGCCATGGAAGCCGCCACTTGTTGAGTAGCTACGAATGAGGCAACTAAAGATAAATTTTGCTGGGTTATCTGATCGCTCACAGGCAAGAAAAAATGTCGATTGTTATTTGCCCAAGTAGCAAGTTCATCGTTACCATTCGTTAGTTCAGTAAAAATGTTCTGGATACTAAAAATTTGATTTCCAGCACACTCCCGAAGCAACCAGTCCCAAAATGCTGGACAGAACGACATGTTATAATATCGATTTTTAGCTTCAATGAAGACGTTTGCATCAATTAAATACATTATGCACCAATTTCCAAAGCATATGTCTTAAGTTTTGCCGGAGCAACTCCAAGCAATCTACTTGCATCTCTGAGCAAAACCCGACCGGTTAAGGTTTCACCAAGCAACGCTTTACTAAATTTTGCACTATTCTTGTTTCGAGCAATAGCATAAAAGTCCCCACCACCGCCATCGGATTCGTTAAAACTTCTGACTAAAGCGCTATAATACTCTTGATAAGATTCTTGGGTTATTAACCTTAAATCTAACGCACGACGAATAATGACATATTTGCTCACATGAAAATTTCTTGCAAGATTTGTGACGTTATCCTGTAACTCTGCTCCCTCTCGCCACAAAACAAGCATCTCCCGCTCAGGAGCTAAAAACTCTCCAGCCACAGCATTACAAAATTGTTCCTCTCTGCGATGTTCATTAGGTTTCACTGAGGAAATTCCACTCTGACCTAGCCATAGATGGGCAATCTCATGAATGAGAGTAAATAACCTTGCGGCTGGCGCATCTCGTAAATTAATAAAAACAACGGGTGCCAATGGATCACTGATAGCAAATCCCCTAAATTCAGACACGCTAAGTGGGCGACGAGTATTATTCTCGACAATACCGCTACGCATTACAAGGATTCCTACATCCTCAGCAGCTACAACTATTTTACGTTGATATTCCTCCCAATTCAGGCCCTGTGGATTTAAGTTATCGAGTTCAAGAGTTCTTTTAATATCGCCAGCGACCAGAGAAGGACTAGAGTTTAAGGATGCAGACCCAATGAATCCTAATCGTTCTGCGCCTTGATCTTGCAAATATTCTTTATACCATTCCTGTCTACGCATCACAGAATCAATGATGTCTTTAAGATTGACGCTAGCACCTTCAATCCCTTGATTGGCAACAGTCCTTAGATCTGGAAGCGGTAATTCATCTGGCGGAGGGGCTGGCAAGAAGAAGAAGGCAAAAGGAATATGCAACTTTCCAGCTAATCTCTGGGCCTGATTGAAGGTAGGCTTCTTAGAACCCTCAGCCCACGCTACGACCTTATCTAACCTGACTCCTAAAGTTCTGGATAGATCTTCCTCAGACATTTGAGCCCGAGCTCTTGCCCAATTGAAAATATCAGGATTTATGTAAGCTAAATCAGCCATTTAGTCTATTTCTGGTTGGTTAGTGTCAACTCACTTCTTTGAATCTTAACCTACCTTGTTTTTTTTACAATAAAAACCCCTGCAAAAATGTTGTTTCGTAAAATCATAGATAGATCAGTTTTTCGTGTGACGACAATACCAGTCTTAATTTTTGCGCTTAATACTGAATCACTATGACTAATCAGACAATACCACGACAGCCATGCTGAGAGCACAATGCCTACTCTTAGCAAACTGTCAGATTAAGCAACAGCTAACCCACTTAGCGTAGGAGAAAACGGAAGACCACTACAACTCTTTTTCAGGGTGACTTTCCCTTTTAGGCATACATATAGGCATATAAATGAAAAAATTTAAATAAATAACATTAAGTATCAATATATTGAAATATAAATTCAGTTTCTCTCGTGCGACCAAATACACCTTCCGTAAGTACCGGTTACTGACGGAAACCCCACAGAAACCCGCATCCTCTCTGAGTTTGCGGGTTTTTTGTTGCCTGTTATCTGCCGGGATACCCCGTTTACAGCCGGAAAGTTTAGTTATACGCTTAGTTATACCGCCCCATATAACTACAAAAGCGTATAACTACGATGGCTCGTATAACTACCCCGCTGACCAATACCGAGATCAAAGCCGCCAAAGCTGCCAAGAAGGAATACACGCTACAAGACGGGGATGGGTTGTATCTGTTGGTGAAACCGAGCGGTTCTAAAATCTGGCGCTTTAACTATTACCGCCCTGATACAAAGAAACGAGCGTTAATCAGCTTTGGCGCATTCCCTGCGGTTTCTTTGGTCGAAGCCAGGCAACGGCGTGAATCAGCAAAAGCTCTGATAAGCAAAGGCATCGATCCGCAATTCCACCAGCAACAGCAGCGCGAACAAGAACAAGCCATCAACCAGAACACGTTCGCCAAAGTCGCCGCCGACTGGTATGAAGTGAAAAAATCGCAACAGTTGGCCGCGAACACCATTAAAGATATCTGGCGCTCCCTGGAAAAATACGTGTTCCCGTTCATCGGAAACCAGCCTATCAGCCAGCTTACCGCCCGCCATTTCATCACCGCGCTGGAACCGATACAGGCCAGTGGCAAACTGGAAACCGTTAAACGGGTTAGCCAGCGTATTAACGAAGTGATGGACTATGCCGTTAACTCCGGCCTGATACCGGCTAACCCGGCAGCGAAGATCCGCAAAGCGTTTCAGACGCCGGTGAAAACCCATATGCCGACCATCCGGCCAGAGGCATTACCTGGCCTGATGAAAACGCTATCAGTCGCCAGCATCGAGCGACAAACCCGGTTATTGATTGAATGGCAATTGCTGACCGTTGCCCGCCCGGCTGAAGCCGCAGAAACCCGCTGGAGCGAGATAGACCTTACGCAGAACACCTGGACAATCCCGGCTGGCCGCATGAAGATGCGCCGCGAGCACGTCATTCCCCTGCCCCCACAAGCGTTAGCCATTCTGGACGCCATGAAACCAATCAGCGGCCACCGGGAATATCTGTTCCCTTCCGCCAGACATCAATGAAGTACGCCACGCTTACACCCCTTCCACCTATTGCCAACCGGACTGAGCGATGCCGACATAGCAGCAATCCCTGATGAAGAACGACAACTGATGCGTAAAGAGGCCAACAGACTCATGAAAAAAACCATACCAGACGACTCATTGCCATACTGATGTTACATCGGGGGTATGAGAAGCTATTTAGCGCGTTGCGATTTACACCGGGTACGGATTTTCGGGCCGATTTCGGGCATTTTCGGGCTGAATAATATTTTTTATTTAAAAATCAATTAGATAAAAAAAGACCGAATACGATTCCTGTATCCGGTCTAGGGAAAGGGCTCTTGGGAGAGAGCCGTGCGCTAAAAGTTGGCATTTGTGCGTGCTGTATCACAGCTCGCTCTTTAAGAGTAGTCGACGCACCTGTGTTTTCCAGTTTGTCCCGGTATTTGCCAGCCATTCTTGCAACAATCTGTACACTTTGTGACAACACGCTCAAACCCGCTTATTTGTCTCCCGCATTCCTTTTCCAACAGCTAGCAGGTTACGGGCAAAGGGTCTGAGCGCGCTCAACAAACGGTTGCAGGCTCATTTTTTGCCCAGGGTTTGCCGGGTCATCCAGCAAAATCGTCTCCAGCGCATCGGCACTCACTTTACCGCTATTGACCTGATCTTTAGCCACTGCGTTAAGCGGGTATTGCATCAATGTACTGGGGTTGATGACGTACATGGCCTGACCGGGGCGGCAAATCAGTTGCACTTCTTCACGATTAAATGCCCAGCGCGGGCCGTATTCCAGTTTACTCAGGTTTGCCACCTGCGGCGCGGCCTGCACCGACAGCGATAACAAGCATCCAACGAATAGCGGCATGATTTTATTCATGATGTATTTCCTATAGCGCATTCATCCGAAGAGACATTCAGGCATCACATCGGGTTACGTCTGCAAGCAGACGATGACCTCGCTGCAATCTCACCGGGGCAGGATAATAGCGGGCCACCCAAATGAAGTCGAGCGAGCCTGCGGCAAAGGCTAAAACCGCAGGAATAGACGTGTGACTGTCAGCAAGCAGACTCCTCATCCATAAACCCACTGACACGCTGCACCCGGCGGCTGACTGCCTCGGCCAGCACCGCGCGATGACGACCGGCGCAGCCGAGGCTGAAGTAGTGTCTGGCGCGGGTAATGCCGGTGTAGATAAGCTCGCGGGTTAATACCGGGCTGAGGTTGTCCGGTAGCAGTAACGCAGTGTGCGTGAACTCGGAGCCCTGCGATTTATGCACCGTCATGGCAAACACGGTTTCCACCGCCGACAAACGCCCCGGTAACACCCAGCGCACACCTGCGCGGCCATCGCCGGCGGCAAAGGCCACCCGGTTAACCCAGATGTGCGAGCCATCTGCCTGCTGCTGGGCTACCGATAACGTGATGCCGATATCGCCGTTCATCAGTTGCAGGCTGTAATCGTTGCGCGTCACCATCACTGGCCGGCCCGGATACCACACTTGCCCGCAATCCAGCAACTGTTCACGGTGTAATAACCCGGCGATACGAGCGTTCATGCTCTCAACCCCACAGGGCCCGCTTCTTAACGCACACAGCAGTTGAAACTCGCCAAACGCGTTGAGAATCGACGCGGCCCACTCATCAAACGCCTGTGGGGAGGACGTTAGCGCCGGGCGGGTGTCATGCATCAATTGCAGATAGTGGCGATACCCCGCCGCAAAGCCACCCGATGCGCCAACATGGCCAACGGCACCATCAACCAGCCATGCTTTGAGCGCCGGGGTATCGTCAGGGGTTAACAGCAGGCAGGCCAAATCGGGATAGCCTTGCTGCAATATCGTCTCAAGCGACGTGACATCGCCGCGATTTACCGCTTGTGCCAGGCGGCCAATCCCGCTGTCAGCGCCAAACCGATAGCTGTGGCGCAGCATCACCACCGCCTGATCGTGCGCCAGCCCTTGCGCGTCCACCAGCGTCTCCTGCGGGGCCTGCCCGGTCACGGCCTGTAGCCAGTCACGGGTTTGCGGCAAATAGTGCCCTTGTTCGGCCCGCTGGCACCATGCGCCCATCAGCGCACCGGCTTCCACCGAGGCCAACTGGTCTTTATCGCCCAGCAGTACCAGCCTTGCCGCAGGCGGCATGGCGGCCAGCAGCGCCGACATCATCGCCAAATCGACCATGGAGGCTTCATCCACCACCAGCACATCCAGGCGCAATAGCTGCGTTTCATCATGACGAAACCGGCGGCTGTCTGGCCGACTGCCGAGCAAACGATGCAACGTCACGGCTTCGCTCATCAGGCTGGTGCGAATCTCTTGTGCCTGCGCCAGCCCCCCCAGCGCCAGCGTATCGATAGCTCCGGTTATCGATGCATTAAGGCGGGCCGCCGCCTTGCCGGTCGGGGCCGCCAGCCGGATGCGCAGCGGCTTGCCGTGCTGCTCCAGCGCCAGAGACTGCAACAGCGCCAGCAGTTTCAGCACCGTGGTGGTTTTGCCGGTGCCGGGCCCGCCGGTAATAATGCTAAATGCGCTTCCGGCCGCCAGCGCACAGGCGAGCTTCTGCCAGTCTGGCTGCAACGGGGACGTGGCAGGAAACAGCGCATCAAGCCGCTGGCGCAATGCGGCGACAGGCAGAGCCTGTTTCAGCGCCGCGTTATCCGCCAGCCGCCTGTCAATCGCCTGGCGCACTTGCTGCTCATACTGCCAGTAACGGCGCAGATAAAGCCGGGTGCCCGCCAGCACCAGCGGCGTGTTACCCGTACCGCAGGCAACCAGTTGCGGTTGTGCCAGTGCTGCCTGCCAGTCAGCCAGCGTCACGCCGTGCAGCGCCTGCGCCGGGCGCGGTGTGGCGTCACGGCTGTCATACCCATTCTCGGGCGGCAGTGCCAGCGAGAGATCGCTGTCCGTCACCAGCGCCGCTAAATCCAGGCAGACATGGCCGCGCCCTAACTGGTAACTGGTCAGGGCCGCGCCAAGCAATAACAGCGGGGCGGCATCCGGGCACTCTTGATAGAGAAAACGCGCCAGCGCCCGGTCAAGCTCACGCAGCCAGCCACTATCAACCCACTGGTCAAGCAGTGCCAGTACCTCATGATGATCGCTGTGTTTCATGCACTCTCCCTGATAGCACCACTGAACAGTTGCTCCAGTGCATCAATAACGGTTTTATCTGGCCGGACGTGACAAACGCCGCCCCCCGGAGCCTGGCTGCCGCGTAAAAACAGGTACACCGCACCACCAATATGGCGATCGTAGTCATAATCTGGCAGGCGGGATTGCAACAACCGGTGCAGCGCAAACAGGTACAGTACCAGTTGCACGTCGTAGCGATGGTGCAGCATGGCTTGCACCATTGGCGCAGGTTGGCCGGGCGTGAGCAGGGTTGACTGGTCATCCTCCGCCTGTGCCCCCAGCCAGTTCGATTTATAATCCAGCACGTAATAACGCCCCTGATGGACAAACACCAAATCGATAAACCCTTTCAACATGCCATTGAGCTGTTCTGCCAGCAACGAAGGGCCGGGGGCGGCATCAAAGGTCGCTACCCGTACCGTGTCATCGAGCGTGCGGGTGTCTACCTGATGCAGCGCAAACCAGAACTCCATCTCGACCTGATAGTGTTGCAGCTCTGCCAGCGAAAACGCGCCCTGCGGTAATGTCATTGGCTGGCTGAGTTGCTGCATTAACCACTCGGTCAGCAGCGGGATCCACACCGTCCAGCCCTGCCGGTTACAGCGACGAGCTACCTGGTCAGCCACCCGCTCACGATCGGCGGCCAGTGCGGCGAACCCTTCGCGCCCGGCCCACTCCAGCAGGCCATGTAAAAAGCTGCCCGGCGCAGCACCGCGCGGGAAACCGTGCAAGCCCAGCCCGGCAGGGGCCGTAACGGGAGACGGATGCACTGGCGGTGTCTGCGGTTCGATAAAGGTTTCCTGCTGCGCGGTTTGCACCTCCGCAGTATGGCGGTTGTCATCATCGCTGCCGACGGCGCGTTGCAGGCCGGAATAGCTGGTAATACGCCAGCGGTGGCGGCGTAAATCGGGCAGCGGCGGCTCTGCCGCCATCTGCCAGTGGTCGGCCCCGGCCTGATAGCGGGCATCATCAGTTTCAGGTAAGGCGCACTGCGTGCTGTACTCACCGCACCAGGCCGACAGGCTCGCCGCCAGAGTATCGGTTGTAAACGTGGCATCAAGCCCCAGCAGATAACCAGGCGCACTGCGCTCCAGCCCCTTAAGCGGCGCAATCCCCAGCCAGGTGGCGTAACGCGCCCGGGTCAGCGCGACATAAAACTTACGCAAATCCTCACCGAGACGCTCGTTATCGGCGCGTGCCGCCGCCTCATGACTGGCATCAAGCTCAATACAGCGCTGGCCGTTATCATCATGATAGATAAGCAGGCTGTCGGTTGCGCTCACCGCGCGATAGGCACAGGCGAAAGGCAAAAACACCAGAGGATACTCCAGCCCTTTCGATTTATGCACCGTAACCACTTTCACCCGGTCAGCATCACTCTCAAGGCGCAGCTTCAGGCTATCGGCACCGGGGTTTTCATCCTGACACTGCTGCGCCAGATAACGCAGCAGTGCATGTTCACCATCAAGTTGCACGGCGGCCTGTTGCAACAGTTCCGCAAGGTGTAGCACATCGGTCAGTGCCCGGGCATTGCCCGCACTCAGTAACCGGCGCGGCACGTCAAATTCCCACATCAGCCGCCGCAACATCGGCAGCACCCCTTGCTGACGCCAGATGCGCTGATAGCCGAAGAACTGCATCACCCGCCGCTCCCACTCCCGCTCATCATGATTCAGGCAGGCCAATGCCTGCCAGCTCAGCCCCAGCATCGGCGTGGCCAGCGCGGCACGCAGCAGACGGTCATTTTCCGGGTCGGCACAGGCGGCCAGCCAGGCCTGTAACTCCGCAGCCTGTGCGGTCTGGAATACCGATTCCCGATCGGACAAATAGACGCTGCGCACCCCACGCCGCGACAGTTGCTCACGCACGGCGGCGGCTTCACGGCCATTATTCACCAGTATCGCCATATCCCCCGGCGTCACCGGGTGTAACGGCTGGTCAGGCTGGACAAACCCGGCCTGCCCCTGAACGCCCTGCTGTAACAACCGCACCACTTCTCGTGCACAGCCTGCCGCCATACGCTGGCGATATTCACTGGCGGATAACGGCGCGTCTGCGGCTAACAGCCAGCAGGTCAGTGCAGCCCCCTCCCCTTGGGCATGCTGCCAGCGCGCCGTGCGCCCGTTGGCCTGCACCGGCAAGAATGGCAGCGGGTTCTCATCGGCCTGGCGAAACCGAAAGGCACCAAGGGTGTCCGGGCGCTGTTCGGCCTGCATAAATACCTGATTGACGGCGGCAACCATCGGTTCGGTCGAGCGGAAATTGGTCGCCAGCGTGTAATGCCGGGGAGCGGTGTCGCGCCGGGCTCGCAAATAGGTGTGGATATCCGCGCCGCGAAAGGCGTAGATGGCCTGCTTGGGGTCGCCAATCAAAATCAGCGCCTGCTGCGCGCTTGTCTGCGCCACCCGGTAGAGCGCATCAAAGATGCGGTATTGCAGCGGGTCGGTATCCTGAAACTCATCAATCATTGCCACCGGAAACTGCTCGCGGATACGCTGCGCCAGCCTTGCGCCATTGTCCCCCTGTAGCGCCTCATCCAGCCGGGTCAGCAAGTCCTGAAACCCCATCTGCGCACGCTGCATCTGCTCGCGCTGAAAGCGCTGATGCACCCAGCGGCAGGCGTGTTTTAACACCAGGCTGTGTGGCCGGGGCAGCGCCTCAAGCTGTGCGCGGAGTTGTTCGATAGCCGTCAATGCCGGATGTTCCGGTGCCTGTTCGGGCACTTTCCAGCAGGCGTGCAGCCCGGCAGGCGTCAGGCGCTCCCAGCCGGTTTTTAAATCCGGCCAGGTGTCATCACCGCTGGCCCATGTCCGCAGGGCATCCAGCCACGGATGAAGGTAGCGCGTTTGCAGTTTGCGGCCATCAACCCGTTTATTGGCAATGGCCTCATCCAGCAGCGCCTGAAGCTCGTCGCACCACACTGTCCACGGCGCTTTCAGCGCGGCCAGCAGGCGGGCTTTCTCTTCGCGGGTCGCGCGAAATACCTCGGCGGGCGGCGTGTCCTGCCCCAGCGTATCGGCGCTGTCCAGCAGTGGGGTCACACTGCCATAAAACGCCTGCGGCGAAGGCCACCGCTCGCGCAGCTCCACCACATCAGCCGGTGGCAGCGCAAAGAAAAAGGTGCGCCAGTAATCACGCACCACCTCCAGCAACAGCTCGCGCGGGTCGGTTTCAAGGGTTTGATTAAACAGGCTACCGCTGTCAAAAGCATGTTCACCCAGCATCCGGTAGCACCAGCTGTGGATGGTGGATACCGCCGCTTCGTCCATCCACTCTGCCGCCAGTTGTAATTTGCGCGCACAGGCGGGCCACTCATCCGGCGGGTAATCATCCCGCAGCGCGTGTAACAACGCGTCGGCAGGCGGGTCTTGCGGCTGTGCCGCCAGAAAAAACGCCGCCGCCTGCGCCAGTCTGGCACGAATACGGTCGCGCAGTTCACGGGTCGCTGCCTCGGTAAAGGTCACAACCAGGATCTCCGGCGGCGTCAGCGGGCGGCCAAACGCCTGCTCGCCACCGTGCCCCAGCACCAGGCGCACATACAGCATGGCGATGGTAAAGGTTTTCCCGGTACCGGCGCTGGCTTCAATCAGGCGACTGCCGGTAAGCGGAAAGCGCAACGCATCGAGCGTTGCCGGTAAAGATACAGGCGTCATGACTGACCTCGTGATGATGATTTTTTCGCCGACGCGGCTTTTAGCGTGTGGTAGAGCGGAGCCAGTAGCGGGTCAACCCAGCGGGCAAATGCCCCCTCGCTCCACAGCGCATCAAAATCCACAAAGGCGCGTGCCAGATAGGGATTCTGTACCGATTCCGCCCGGCGCGCCGGTGGGTCGTGCTCGTCATAACAGGCCCGTGCGGCCCGGCCGGCGTCGCTGTCTATTGCCAGCTCTGGCGTGCCGCCCGCCTCCAGCCAGGCAAACCCGGTTTTCACAGCCAGTGGCAGCGGCGCAGCCATGCCCGCGTGCCAGGCAGTCAGTAACGCCTGCCAGTATGTTTCCGCTTGCATCGGCGTCAGCGCATTCAGGTGTACGGTACCATTCTTGCTCACCACCGTGGTATGCAGCGGCTGCCCGTTGAGGTGCCCGGCCAAATGCATCACCCAGAACGGCAGCAGGCGCTCAAAACGGTAACTGCGGCGGCTGGCGTGCAGTAACCCGCTGCTCTCCAGCACCAGACGGCAACGGTTGCCCTGCGCATCGGCACGCAACTCCGTCAGCCAGTCATCCAGCCACAGTGTCCCGCCCAGCGGCACCTGAAGCGCTTCATCGGCCAACTCCTGCGGCCACTCAGCCTGCGCCTGCTCATAGCGGCTAAACAGGTCGGCCATCGGCTCGGCGAGGTCTTGTACCAGCACGTCGGTAAAACCGCCGGGCGCGAGCTCGCCGCGGCGAACCATGCTGTCAAGGCGCGAGCGTAACGCCTGCTCGCGTGGCTGATGGTGCTGGACGGCGTGTTTCTGCGCCATAATCAGCTCATGCTGTAAACGCCAGTTATCCAGTGCATCTATCACAAACGGTTCCTGATCCAGGCTTGCCGGATCGTCCCGCTCAAACCAGACGTTAAGGCGCAGGCGAAAGAACTGCCGCACCGGGTCACGCACAAAATCGGCCAACTGACGCAGCGTCAGCGCGCCATCATGCTCATATACCGGCAGCGGCACGCACGAGCCAGCCACCGGCGCGGGCGCTAACCCGCTGCGCCATTCGCGGGCATAACTAAACAGCGGACTGCCCGCACTGAAATACTCGGCGCTAAACGGTTGCAGGCGGTGTTCCACCGTCAGCGCCGCCAGCAGCGGCTGGCCATCGCCGCTGCGCCAGACAGAATCGAGATGATCGCGCAATTGCGCCACCAGCACCGAAGGCGGGCGCTCGCTGTTATCGTGAATACTGCGCCCGACCCAACTGATGTAGAGCCGCTCGCGCGCCGAGAGCAGCGCTTCGAGAAACAGATAGCGGTCATCTTCACGCCGGGAGCGGTCGCCGGGGCGGTAGTCCTGGCCCATCAGGTCAAAATCCAGCGGCACGCGGGTACGGGGGTAATCGCCGTCATTCATGCCCAGCAGGCAGACGTGGCGAAACGGAATGGCGCGCATCGGCATCAGGGTGGCGAAAATCACTGCTCCGGCGAAAAACGGCTGCGTCAGGCTGGTGTGCTCAAACATCGCCAGCCAGTGCTCACGCACCACCGACAGCGGCAGCGGCGTTTGCAGCCCGGCGGCCTCGCAGGTTTCGCCAACGCGTTGCAGGCTGTCGTCCAGTTGCAGCAACATGAAGCCTTCTTCGCCCTCCTGTGCCTCAAAAAACGTCGCCAGCAGGGTGCGCAGCCGTTCACACCATTGCGAGGCCAATGCGGGCTGGCTTAATTGTTGCCAGGTGGCATCCAGCCGGTCGAGCAACAGCGCCAGTTGCCCGGCCAGTACCGCATCCAGCCCGCCGATTTCATCGAGCGGTTCAATATCATGCCAGGCGTCGCCTGCCCCCACGGCATAGCCCAGCAACATCCGGCGCAGGCCGAAAAACCAGCTGTTTTGCTCAGCCCCTTCCGGTAAATCCAGGCTTTGCCGCTGCCGGGCGTGGAGCCCCCAGCGCACATTGGCCGCCCGCACCCAGCGCTGCAACAGCGGCAACTGGGCCTCGCTGATGGCAAAGCGTCGTCGCAGCGCAGGCACATCCAGTAAATCCAGCACGTCGCTGACCGCCACGCGTGATTGCGGCAAATGCAGCAAGCGCTCCAGCGCCGCCAGCAGCAGGTTATTCTGGCGCGGGCCGCTGTCGGCCACACTAAACGGGATATAGCGCGGGTCGCCGCGCTCAATCAACCCAAACACCGCCTGAATATGCGGCGCATAGGCGTTGATGTCCGGCACCATCACGATAACCTCGCCGGGGCGCAGCGTCGGGTCGGCGGCAAAGGCGGCGAGCAACTGGTCATGCAACACTTCGACTTCACGCTGCGGGCTGTGGGCGAGGTGAAAACAGAGCGAGCGGTCTTGCTGCGGGTCAATCGCGGGCCAGCGCTGGCGGCTCTCCTGCGCCGGGCGCAAATCAAGGATGTCATCCTGCAACTGGTTGAGCAGGCAGTCCGTTCCGGGGCTGATAAACAGATTGACGCGCTCCATCAGCCCCGGTGTGTGCGCCTGTTGCTCGTACTCATCCAGCAGCCCGATATAATCACGCCCCTGCTTGCCCCAGGCTGCCAGCAATGGGTGGGCGTGCTGGTGCAATGCCTCATCGGTGATGACCCGCGGCGTGCCGGGTTTGCGCGCCTGACGGCGCTCCCAGCTTCTCAGCAGGTCTTTATCGGCGATGATATCGCCCCAATAGTGCTCGCACGGGTTATGCACACACATCAATACCTGGCACCAGTGACTCAGTGCCGCCAGGAGTTCCAGCGCCTGTTGTGCCATAGACGAGATGCCAAACACCACCACGCGCGCAGGCAACCCAGACGGGGGTGGCAGCCCGGCTTTTATGCGTTGCGCCACGACATCAAGAAAACGGCGGTGCAACGCGGCACGGCTGGTGCCTGCACGTTCCGCGTCGGTATCGGCCAGCAGCGCCCGCCACAACCGCGGTTGCCAGCGCTGCGCCTCCGGCAGCGGCGTGGTGCCATGTCGGCTGGTGGTCAGCACATCGCGCCCGTCGGCCCAGTCAGCGAGCCAGTCAGCGCGGTAGACCTGATACTGGTCAAACAGATCCGCCAGCCGTGCGGCCAGTTGGTAAAGTTTGCGCAAGTCATTATCATCACGCAGAAAACCGGCCAGTGCAGCAAAATCGTCTTCGGCTAACCGCTCAGGCAGCAGGCGCATCAAACGCCAGATCAACTGCTCTTTATCAAACGGCGAGGTTTCCGGCACTTGCTCACGCCCGAGCACGCTGCGGTAAACCTGCCAGAAAAAACGGGCAGGCAGTTGAATATCGAGCGCGGCGGCAATACCGCAGCCGCCCTCTTGCCTGTCACGCGCCAGCGCCAGCTTCAGCCATTGGCCGATACCGTTGCTCTGTACCAAAATCAGCTCATTCTCAAGCCCTGCCAGCGGATGTGAGGCCATCCACGACACCAGCAGGTCGCGCAGGGTTTCCGGGTGATTGCTGTGAATGACCATCAGGCCGGGTTGCAGGGTCTGTTCGCTCATCGGAGTCTCTAAAAGGTTCGTTGGCTGAAATGACTGGCGCGGATGCATCACGCACCGGCAGGCCCGGTAATATCTTAGCATTCAATAGCATTTTATCGCACGGTACACGCCAGCGAACGGGTAAGATAGCGCGGCAGGTTAGGTCACCCCACCGGTACAAAGGAATAACCATGTCACAGGTATTATTGGTCATCGATATGCAGCAGTTTGTCAGCCAGCGCATCGCGCAAGGTATCGGTTACTACCCTACCGATAGTATTGCCCATATGCGGCAACTGCTGGCGCACTACCGGGCCAGCGGCGGGCCGGTTATCCATATCCACCATCACACGCCAGCGGCGGGAAGTGCGTTACAGGCCGGCTCCGTCGCCGCCCTACCGGTTGACGGCTTTGAGCCACAGGCGGGCGAGCCGGTATTTATCAAGCACACCTCGTCAGCGTTCAGCCAGCCCGATGTGCTGTCTTACCTGCGTACCCAGCGGTTGAATGCGATACAGGTCATCGGCGCGGTGGCCGGATTTTGTGTCAATTCGACGGTGCGCGCCGGGGCCGATGCCGGTTTTGACATGACTATCGTGTGCGACGCCGTCATCAGCTTTGACCTTGCTTCGCCACCGCTCACAGCCCAAACCCTTCACGAGGTCACGCTCGGGCTGTTGGGTGCCGATTTCGCGCGCGTCACCACCACCGAGGCATGGCTGGCCGCACACGAAACGGCATAACGCGCGCAGGCTCAGGCCGCGTTCATCTGGGCCAGCGTGTGCACCACAAAAGTACGCGTCTGTTCCACCTGGTGCAGATAGCCGTTTAACAACGCGGTGAAACCCGGCTCATCGAGTTTATCGAGCGGATACTGGGTACACAGGCGCAGATTGTCATACTCATCAAGTGCCAGCCAGCAACCGCGCATGGCTGCCATTTCAAAGTTCAGCAACAGCATCAGACGATAAGTGCTGTTGCGCGTGTCGCCTTTCAGGCTCGCCATCTGGCAGTGCAGCAGGAGATTGTCACTCTGGGCGGGCACTTCTATCACGGCGGCTTCCTGCCCGTCTGCGCCCTTGAGGACGCAGACGCCGTTATCAAGCGTCAGCCGGGTTTTGGTAAACTGGCTGAAGTGTTGCAGCAGACGCGCTGCATGGTGTTGTGCGGGTGTCATCACGGTGTTCTCCT
Organism: Dickeya aquatica; assembly: GCF_900095885.1. Taxonomy (NCBI): domain Bacteria; kingdom Pseudomonadati; phylum Pseudomonadota; class Gammaproteobacteria; order Enterobacterales; family Pectobacteriaceae; genus Dickeya; species Dickeya aquatica. Next base: position 1,969,902 of record NZ_LT615367.1, on the reverse strand, counting down.
TGATTAAGTGGGTTACGATTTCGCTATCGCCATGCCCTGCTGATGTAATTGGTTAATCGCCTGCGAAACCTCCGGCGTCGCTTTGGCTATCGCCCCTTCCAGGCTAAAGCTTGCCGGGCTGTCTTGATTCTGGCCGTAGCTGAAATTGATTTTGCCCAGCATCTTGGTCATGCTGACATCCGCGTTACTTCCGGCACTGACAATCGGCAGCGGGAAGGTCAGCCCCTCTTTGTTTTTCACCGTTTGGGTGAAATCTATCGATTTAATGCGCAGGTTATTGCTGTCACGAAAGAGTGCGACTATCTCGTCCTGACTTATCGGCGGGCGTTCAACCTGATTTTTCGCTGCGAATTTTGTCGGCTGACGATCTTGCCTGAGCCTATCTTCAATCATCGCTTTCACGTCATCTTTGAGCTCCAGGCTGACGCCTGCGGTGGCATTGGTCAGTGACTGCATCTGTTGCACCACGGCTTTCAGCGCCGGGTTCTCTGCCATAAAGCCGTGAATTCGTTCGGCGTTTGTCGGCGGTAAATTGTCGCTCACCAGCTTGCGTAGCGCATGAAAGACACCGTTACTGTCAAGTTTCGACAAGTTGGCATACGAGGTGCTGTAGCTGGCGCTGTCGAGCGTGACGCTCTGTTTTTGTGCCGCCTCCTGCTGGCGTATTTTGGCCTGTAGCCCCTGAATCGCACCATACTGCGCATCGCCTGCTGGCGTTTTCGCCTCAAAATGCTTGCCAAGAATCAACAGTTTTTCGGTGATGTTTTCCTGCGGGGTTTGTCGCTCGCCAACGCTCAACGCTTTCACGCCTTTTAGCACCTGCTGGGTTTGCGGGTCGGTGAAATTCTTCTCCAGCGATGAGATAAGGCTGTCCATATCAGCGGGCTGGAGTGCCTGAGCCGGTTTGAATTGCATACTGATGCTGTGGTTGGTTTTGGTATCGACCGTCATCGTGGCTGAGGCCCCAACCGATAGCGGAGCCGTCCAGCTGCCGTTGGGGTCAGGCTTGGTTATCCCGGCAAAGGCCGTCGCGTTCGCGCCGACATTCACCTGATTTAAAAACCGCACCCGGTTATTGGTGGTGGTATTCTGTTCGGTGAACTGACCGCGCACCGTGCTGTGCTCGTGGCTGGCAGACATCAGGTTTGCTCCGGCATTCATGCCGAGCGACAGGCGGGCGGCAGAGGTCGGCACCTTGCCTTTTTGCGCCGCTCCGGGTTTGTCGGCCAGATTCACTTCGGCGCGGGCATCCGCCGTCAGCGCGGCATCCACATCGAATTTTATCGAGAAACCTTCTTTAACCCGGTGATCGTTACCCTTCTGCACCAAATCGAGCGGATTGATTTTGCCCTCGATCAGGTTGTCGATAAAACCGGGCAGTTCCTTTTCACTGAGGGTGAATTTCAGCCCGTTTTGCTGCACCGTACCCACGCCGGCGGTAATACTGCCGCCAAAGCGTAAATCCAGCGCCAGCGTGTGTTTTTTATCATCAAAATCAAACCCTTTTTTAGCGTCATTCGGTGACTGGCCGGTGGCGACCCCGGCCTTGACGTTCAGCCCGCCATTACGGCCAAAATTCACATCAATACCGTTATCGCCCCGGCTAAAACTCAGGCTGTAGCTGCGATCGCCGGTTACGCCACCGCTGGGGACAATCTGAAACGGCGTGGTATTCAACATCACCTTGGCTTTGGATGGCACATACGCAGTGCTGATACCCGCGTTATAGTTACGGTTCACTGCCAGGCTTTCGCCGTTATCCAGCGATAAGAGGGTGTCTTTCAGTTTACCGGCCAGCTCAGCCTTGTTACCGGCTTCCAGCGAGGTACGCGAGGTGAGGCTGACGGCGCTGTTGTCATTACCAAATGCCTGGGTAAAGGTTTTCACCGCATCGTAATCGGCTTCCAGTTGGCCAAACCGGGTAAAGCCCATATCGGTGACTTTTTTCACCTCGTTACCGCCGTATTTTTGGTCACGCAGCTCGCCAAGCGCCGCCTGAGCGGCTTGCAGGTCTGCCGTCGTCGGCTGTTTACCCGATAAGCGCTCAAGGTTATCCACCATGCCGTGCAGGTCACTGGCGGTCATCACATCCAGCGCCAGCCGTGATTTGGTTAATGCCATAGCATCCCCCAAATCGCGGTGCGCCCCGTCTGCTACCTTGTCGCTCTGATAACTCATGTTCACATTCTTATGCACAAACGTGTTGAGCAGCGCCGCCGCTTTGCTGTCTTTGGATAACGGTGCGGCATTCATGACTGTCGAGAGCGCCACGCTCAAATCTTTGCCGGATCGCTTATCGTTAAACGCCTGTACCACCGCTTTCAATGTCGAGGGCGAGAATGTCTCATCCACCTCACCGCTGCTTTTAAGTACGCCCTGATGTTTACCCAGCATTGACGCTGACTTTGCGGCGCTTTGTTCCAGTCTCTGCTGGAAGGCGGTGATTTCATCCAGCAGCGGCTTACCGGCCTCGCCCAAATCCAGCTTTGCCAGCCGACTTTGCAAATCTTCACGCCTGGTGCTGCCAGTGTGTGATGTCACTGCGTTTTCCAGCCGTTTGAACATACCGGCCTGAGCGTCATACACCGCGGACAACCCCTCACGCCCTTTAACATGGTGTTGGGCAGCATCAATCGGTTTTCTGACCATCTCTTTGAGGGTTTCTTTGCCATATGCACTCAGCTTGTCAAGAAAACCGCTGTTGAGCTTGCGCCCTTCCATACCGGCATTGCCAAGCACCTGCGCCTCAAGCTTACCGGTATGATGCGTGAGCGGAATATGTACTGCTTTGGTGGCCTGCGCCAGCCGGTCATACATGGCAGCGGCGGCGCGGGGTTCACTGCCCGCAGGGTTCGCCGCCACCGGCGTGCTGGCTTGCCACTCGCCACCGGCAAGGTGATGAAGCTGATGGTCGCCGCCAGACACCGCAACCTCATGATTGAGGGTAGTGGTCAGGTGCTCAAGCTTGCCCGCTCCTGGTGGGCTGACTGGCTGCCATTGCTGATGCTGGCGCGCGTCGGCATTGCCCAGCAAGGCCTGACTGTCGAGCCTGAATAGCTGGCCTTCTTTGTTGAGGGCAAACAGGTTGTGGTCTTTATCCAGCGCCACATCCTGAATCTCCCCCTGCAAGCCAGCGGTGGGCAGCGGCTGAGGCGGCAGCGCCGGGCTGCGCATACCCGGTTCACTTACATGCAGGTGCAGCACATTTTTATCATTCGCGGTCACAAACCGATTGGCATTGATTACCGCCAGTGCCGTCGTGCCCGAGCCCTTTTGCGGCCCCGGCAACGGGTCGCCTGCCGAATGGGAATTGCGCCCCTGAGTCAGCGCAAAAACGTTGTTGTCACCGTGGTTAACGCTGTCTGCTTTTTGGTTGACAGACAGTTTCTTCACCTGGCCGTCGTCAAGTACGTAGGCTTGATTATCCAGCCCACGCTTCAGCTGGCTGGCCCCGACATCGGTCTTCGTCCAGCTCTGGGTGGTGTGGTCAAGGTAGTGAATTTTGCCGTCATGCAGCGCCATTGTGCCCAGGCGACCCATGTCCATCGCCTGATGCGCGGGCGGCGCTTGCTTTAACAGCCCGGTTTTATTATCCAGCACCAGCGCATCGCTGAGGTTCCAGCCGGGTTTAAAGCCTGCGCCCTCACCCGCATCGGCCCCCTGCGCCAGCACCGCCAAATGCTTTTGCCCACGGGCATCGTTCACCTGTGCCTGCATTTGCCCGCCTTCACCGGCAACAAAATGCTGTACTTTGTGTGTCTCGCCAAAGGCCGCGTGCAACGCCGGGCTGTGATAAGGCTCCAGCTTCACATCGTGGCTGCCATCCTGCGGTAATGTGCCGCTAAACACGTTGCCTTCATCATCGGCGATAAATAACTTGTCGCCCTGCAATCCAACCGCTTTGGCATTCACCTGTTCACTGCCACGCGCCAGAGCCTGCTCTCCCCCCAGTTTTAAATGCAGCGGCTGATGCTGCGAAGCCGGTACATCGAGTTTTGCCAGCAGGTGAAGCTGCGCAATGCCGTTTTCCTGCTCCGTCAGCACCGCAACCTTGCCTTCGGCATTGGCTGAAAACGATTTGATTTTGTCGGTAAACGCCGCGGAATCCTTCTCCTGAGAAAGGCCGCTGAGAGTGCGATCGTCTTTCACGGCATACAGTTTGCCATCAGCCTGTCTGGCAAGCTGGCTGTGCGGTGTATCGGTTTTTTTCTGCCAGCCGTTATCAGCACTCAGGCTGTAGAGCGCATTATCCTGCACGCGAAGTTTTTCATTGCCGTGGGCATGGTCGGTGTGCACACCGGTCAGTAACGACTCGACCGTCTGCCCCGGCGCAGGCAGCGAGAGGGAATGCTCCGTATGCGGCGCTTTCACCGAGGCACGCAGTTCTGCATGACCTGCCTCCAGCGTGTAGCTGGCAGGATGTTTGCCTGATAACGCCTGCGCCGCGGCCCCTGCCTGCGTCGGGGTACTGCTGTGCACCGCCACCAGCGTATCGCCGGATTGTTGCACACTGAACAGACGGCCACTTTTATCCATCAGCGCGTGCTGGCTGTTGTCCGCACTGGCCTGATGCGCCACAAACGGCAGGCTGTTTTTACCCAGCGTTTGTAACAGCAGCGTTTTGACCTGCTCACTGCCGCCCTCGCCCAGTTGCAGTTTTCCGGCCGCACTGAGTGACATTGTCACGTTGCGGTCAGCCTCTCTGGCGGGCACCTGTTCACCCGGCGACGCACTGCCTGATGATAGCGCCCGGGCTATCGCACCTTGCATGTCCCGCAAATTAGGTGAGCGCCCTATCTGTGAGCCTTCATTTTTGGTGAGCGCCGGTTGCTGGCTGAGCGGCGGCGTAGCGACCCGTACCCCGTCTTGTTGCAGTGACGGTAAACCAGACTGGCCGGATACCGATGAGGACGCGCCCTGAGTCAACGCATGGCTCTCTTTGGCAGCGGCACCGGGAAGATCCGTTACCGACGGCTGACGCTGAATATGATTGATATTGCCCAACATTGGCCTGCTCCCTGTCTTCAAGGTGAATGGGGGTGATGATGGCTAAGTGGCATACCCATCCCATCGGTTCCAGCCTGCGCCGATTTTTGCCCCACCCGCCAGACCTCCTGCGTGCACAGGCACAATCACAGGAACCGTCGCCCCATTTTGCCTACTCAGCAAACAGCGGCATTCGCCGTGCATCTGCCGGTTATTTGATAGCAGGCAGCCACAATGTAATGAAATCGAGGTGAAACCATGGCGGATATCAATATCACGCTCAGTATTCCCGGCGCGGGCCTGAACGGCGGTTTAGGCGGTGTGGGGGGCGCAGGCGGTACGGATAGCCTGAGCAACGGGCTGGGCGGTAATGGTGCGGGCGGCAAAAAATCGACGGCACAAGAAAACCAGTTGCTGGAAGCGCTGGCGGTTGTGCTAACCGCACTGTTGCCCAATTTGCTCAACGGCGCAGGTGGACAGGGTAACGGCGGCGCAGCGGGCAGCGGACTGGGCGGCGCAGGCGGTGTTGGCGGCGGCGCGGATAGCGGACTGGGCGCAGCCGGCGGGGCCGGCAACGGATTCGGCGCGGATACCGGTAATGGACTGGGGGGCGCGAGTGGCGCAGGCGGCGGGCTGGATAGCGGCCTTGGTGGTGGGTTGGGCAATAGTGCCAGCGGCAGTCAGGGGCAGAACGGGCTGACCGATATCCTGACCAAACTGCTGGATATGCTGATCCCCAAAAACGGCGCATCGGGTGCTCAGGGTACAGGGGGTACAGGGGGCGCAGGCGGTGGCGATGGTCTCTCCGGTGCACAGGGCGCGGGGGCAGCGGGCGGCACGCAGGGGCTGGAAGCATTAAGTAAATCCCTGCTGCAAGACACTGGCGCGAATGGACTGGGTAATGGCATCGCCCCAACACAGGACGGCGGCGGTCAAATCAGCGACAACCCGTTGTTAAAAATTCTGCTGGCGCTGGTGGCAATGCTGATGGAGAGCCAGAAAAACCAGTTTGGCCAGCCACAAGGCGGGGCCGGTGGCGGTGCTTCAGGCGGCAGCGGTGCAGGCTCCGCACCGGTTAGCGCGCCAGGGGGCAGTGCGGCGGGGAATTCTCCTGCCAGCTCAGGCACCACCGCACCTGTCGCCAATGGCACCGCCCCTCAAACAGGCGGCGTAAGTGCCGTCAACACGGACAATAACACCCAGCGCTCTGGCAGCAATACATCATCCCCTGGTGGTGATGCCCTGTCAGGCCAGGCTCCGTCACCGTTAGCATCCGGCGCAGGGGCCGCCATTCCGACGTTCTGATCCACGCGGTGCCCGCCCGTTTTGCGCCAGAGTGGAACCCGGCGGGCATTTTTTTCACTCACCTGATGGTGGAGCCGTTGTCTGTCAGGCATGACGGCATACCACCCTTTCGGGAACGGCATCTCAATTTCTGGGTTAATAAAGAGGCGAATTATGGCGGATATCAGCATCACCATCAGTATTCCCCGCACCGGGCTTAATGGCGGTGTGGGCGGCACAGACGCGTTAAACAACAGCGGTATCGGTAACAAGGGCGGAGCCGGCGCGCCGTCCCAGGGGCAGGATAAACTGTTACAGGCGTTAGCCGTGGTACTCAGCGCATTACTGCCGGGGATGGCAAATAACGGCAACGGACAGCCCCCCGGTAACGACCCGCTGGGGCGCAGCAGTGATGCGCTCGGCGGTCAGGGAAATGGCGGTGTGGGTGGCCTGCCGGGCAATAGTAACAGTAATGGCAGCAATGGCGGCCTGCCTCATAGTCAGGCAGGCGGTTCACCGGGGCAAAATGCACTTGGCGACCTGTTAACCCGACTGATGGATATCCTGATGCCCAAAGACGGCAGTCAATCCGGTCAGGGGCTACAAAATGGCGCTGGCGGTGGCCTTTCTGGCACACAAGGAAGCGGTGGAGCCTCCGGCTCTGGCGCAAGCTCCGGGCCGGAAGAGTTAAGTAAATCCCTGCTTCAGGATGCCGGTGAAAGCACGCTCGGTAACGGTATTTCGCCCACGCAAGACGGTGGCGGACAGATCAGTGACAATCCGCTGCTCAAAATTTTGCTGTCCCTGATAGCCATGATGATGGAAAACCAGAAAAACCAGTTTGGTCAGCCACAAGAGGGTGGCGGTAACGGCGGCGGCGCAGCACCGTCTGCCGCGGGCCCGGCCATTCCGTCCGTGGGTGGCGGTAGCGGCAGCAGCGCAGCACCGTCTGCCGCAGGCCAGGCCACTCCGTCCGTGGGTGGCGGTAGCGGCGGCGGCGCAGCACCGTCTGCCGCAGGCACGGCCACTCCGTCCGTGGGTGGCGGTAGCGGCGGCGCAGCACCGTCTGCCGCGGGCCCGGCCACTCCGTCCGTGGGCGGCGGTAGCAGCAGTGCGGACACGGGCAAAGCCGGAGCCGTCGCGTTTCCGGTGGCGGATAACGCTAACGCGATTGTGGTCAATAAACCCATCACAGTCGGCCCTGGTGAAGTGTTTGATGGCAAAGGAAAAACCTACGTTGCTGGGCCAGGCTTAGGTGACGGCAGCCAGAAAGAGGGCCAGAAGCCGCTGTTTGAAGTCGCTAATGGCGGCAGCGTGAAAAATGTGATTTTTGGTAATAACGCTGCCGATGGTATCCACCTGCATGGCGACGCCAAAATTGATAACGTGCACTGGACCAACGTTGGCGAAGACGCCCTGACGGTGAAAAGTAATACCGGCGGCAAACCGGCGAATGTGACCATCACCAACAGCAGTGCGCAGGGGGCATCCGATAAGGTGTTCCAGTTAAATGCGGATGCGAATTTCAAAGTCGATAACTTCAAAGTGAAAGATTTCGGCACCTTCGTGCGCACCAACGGCGGCCAGCAGGGTAACTGGAATCTCAACCTGAGTAATATCGATGCGCAAAACGGTAAATTCTCGTTTGTGAAAAGTGACAGTGAAGGATTAAACGTCAACGTCAAAAACGCCAATCTGGATAACGTCAACAATCACTATAAAGTGCCTAAATCCACCCATTTGCAGGTCAGCTAAGAGGACACGCCCATGAAGACACAAGACACCCCTGCCCGCTGGACGGATCTGGTTGAACACGGTGGCTATATTACCCCGGCACAACGTCAGGCGTTTGAGCGCGCCATTCACATGGTGACGCGTCGCCTGAGCCTGGTTTTAAACCAGAAAGATCTGCCACGCACGGGTCAGTTCGATTTCGATACCTTTGTCGATTCGCTGGAGGCTGATTTTTTAAACAGCGTGGACAGCACCCTTGACCCGGAGATCAACAGCGACGTCGGCCAAACTGCCTTCTGGGTTATCCGCCAGATTGCCGACCACCTGATTAGCCTGCAAAAACAACGCCACGCGTACTAAACCAATGCCTGGCCCCCTCGCGCCTGCAACTCGATGAGAGCAGGCGCAGGGGGGCACGGGTAAGGTTTCCCTTCAGCGACGCTATCACCCTGTTGCCAGAGGGCAACATAAATCAGGATAACGTCAAACAGTACCGTTATGCCGCCACCTGTTATACCCTCACCGCCATTATTCTGTTGCACACCTATCCCGCCTCGCATTGATCAGGAGTTCACCAAATGAGTACAGTACAGCGCGCCTTAATTATTGGCGCATCACGCGGATTGGGGCTCGGTATCGCCAGCGCATTGCATCAACAGGGCTGCCATGTCAGCGCAACGCGCCGCCATGTCTCGGCCAGCACCGATGCGCTGCCAGTACACTGGCTATCACTTGACATTACGGATAGCGCACAACGTGAAGCCTGCTGCCAGGCACTGGCACACGACAGGTTTGACCTTATCCTGATAAACGCTGGCATTTACGGCCCGGCACATCAGGAGCCTGCGGCCATCACACCGCAAGCCGCGCTGCCACTGTTTCTCACCAACACTCTGGCTCCTATTGCTATGGCCTCGGCGCTCTTAGCGCATCTGGCCCCGCAGGCAACACTCGCTTTTATGACCTCACGGCTGGGCAGCCTGACGGAAAACCCGCAGGCGGAGTTACCATTTTATGCCGCCAGCAAAGCGGCACTGAATATGCTGACTCGCAGCCTGCATGTTGCACTGGCAGACCGCGACGTGACATTGCTGTCACTTCATCCAGGGTGGGTACAGACCGATCTGGGCGGGCAGGATGCACCGTTGAGCATTGAAACCAGTGTTAACGGCCTGCTGGCACAAATTGCCCGTTATCAAGGCCAGGGCGGCCATCACTTTGTTGACTACGCAGGCACGCCACTGGCCTGGTGAAACCGGCTCGCCATCACACCGCACCGCCGATGGCCCAACCACCGCATAGCCGCTCAGAATAACGCTGACACATCACGTTATGACAAAGGGGAAGATTCGCCCCCTTGTTAAGAACCTGACGGGCTATTTCCCACCACCGATCAGATTTTTTTGCAAATATTATGGCTGGCGAATAATAAATTTACAGATCCCTTACTCTGCGGATTTTTTATTTCGACTGACTAACATTGTCATTTTTCGCTTTCGATTTCTTTACGAAAAAGAATCAAAAAAAAACCATTCCATTTTAATAAAATAATAAAAAACCGCCTTCATGGCGTTTTTAAAGATATTTTCACATCGGCAAAACCAAGGGAAACTTTAGCCGCAATGGTAAAATAAATTCAATTATTCTATATACATAGATGGAGCCATGTTTTTATTCATGGGATCTTTTGCATAAGGCAATTGGGTAAAGAACGCAGTAAGTCATACACATTTCAGTAAGCACCATGCAGTAGTCTATTTTCTGGCGAATATAATAAGGAGAAGTATTATGGTGATGTCTATTTCCTCCAGCTATTCAGGCTTATATAGCTCCATCATGCAGGTTTCGGGCACCAGTGCCACTTCCTCTTCCACGTCCTCCTCTGTGAGCGCAATTCCTTATCGCAAACAGGGAAATAATGAAGAAGGCGGGCTGTTTGCCGCATTGGCCAGTGCGTTATCCTCCATCGGTATCACGCTTGACAGCAGCACGGCGACCCGCGCCACCAGTTCCACCTCATCATCCACTGACTCAACCAGCAGCACCTCTGACACAACCTCTGCGAGTGCCAAAGAGGCCGTGGCAACGTTTTTGCATACGCTAATGGACACACTGCATAGCGTGGGTGCGTCATCCAACTCGTCATCGTTGTCAGACAACCCGATGAAGAATGATTTATCCTCGCTAATCAGCGCACTCTCCTCTGGCTCCAGTTCCAGCAGCAGTACGGTTTCCAGCAGCCAGTTGAACGCATTACAGAGTGCCTTCAGCTCGATGATCAGTGCACTGGGGGGTGACAGCAGCAATGCCTCTCTGTCCACGTTCCTGCAAAGCTTCTCGTCTTCACTGGCGTCATTCTCCTCTCAGGGTAACCTGGTGAATACGGCAGCCTGACATGTCATGATGAACGCCCTGCCCGTCAGGGCGTTTTCCTGCTGCGCTTTCCTTTTCGCTAAACAGTTTTGCGGCATTTTTCTGTGATATTCATCACACCATCATACGTTTAGATCATTGACTGCTCTAAAGTAAAAAATACAGTCAATACATACTAAAAAACCGAGTAACCAGCGGGAATCTTTTATTTTTAACGCTCTTGTCATGCAGTCAGGCCAGAGTCACCGCACCAAAATCATTCAATGTTTTTAATCAATTCGTTCATTTTTTCTTCCTGTTGCTTTCGGCTTAATACGCTTAGGCTGTCCGTCAGCACATCACCGCAGGGTGTGCCTGTTATCGCGTGGCCGATGGCACAGCAACACCATGAAACCTCGGCACGAATGCCCCATGAGTCAAGGAGACTACAATGCAATACACTGGGAAGTACCTGAAGAAAACCCTACTGGTGCTGGCCACCGTGGCGGGATTCAGTGCCTGGCAAAGCCAGGCCGCTCTCGCGCCGGATACCCGCTCACTGGATCAAATCTACCAAAATGCGCTCAAAGAAGGCGGCACCGTAACGGTATATGCTGGTGGTGATGTCCAGTCTCAACAAACAGGGTTCAAGCAGGCATTTGAGAACCGTTTTCCCGGCATGAAACTCAACATCATCGTCGATTACAGCAAATACCATGACGCCCGCATTGATAACCAACTGGCAACCAATACGCTGGTGGCGGATGTCGTGCAGTTACAAACCGTGCAGAATTTCCCACGCTGGAAAAAACAAGGCGTCTTGCTTAACTATAAGCCCGTCGGCTGGGACAGCGTCTACCCTGCTTTTCGTGATGCCGATGGTGCCTGGACCGGCGCTTACGTCATTGCTTTTAGTAATCTGGTCAACACCCAGTTACTCAACGAGAAATCCTGGCCGCGGGAAGCCAATGACTACCTGCGCCCTGACCTGAAAGGCAACCTGATTCTGGCCTACCCTAACGACGACGATGCCATACTGTTTTGGTACAAACAGGTGGTGGATAAATACGGCTGGGAATATGTTGAAAAACTGCAAGAACAAGACCCTGTCTATGTGCGCGGCACGAACGTACCAGGGGCACAAATTACCACCGGCAAATACAGCGCAACCGTTGCCAGCTCTGGCGCACTTGTGCCAGCCGCCAATGCCGTCACCCGCTTTGTATTACCGAAAACCGACCCCTTTGTCTCCTGGGCACAGCGTGCGGCCATCCTCAAACAGGCCAAACACCCTGAGGGCGCGAAACTGTACCTGAGCTGGCTGCTTGACCCGCAAACCCAGACGCAGGTTGCACGCATGTGGTCTGTTCGCACCGATGTCGCCCCTCCGGCAGGCTACAAACACATCTGGGAATACAGCAACACTAACCCGCAGGCATTCGCCGATTTTATGTCCGATCGCGGCGCAGTCGAACGTTTCCGGGCGCAAATGAGCTTGTATGTGGGTGAAGTCAAAGGCGACCCGACCCCCGGCTGGTTAGGCTTACACCCGGAAGCACCGCTGGCAAACTGATAAGCACTGTTTGCAATAACAGCCTGAATAGGCATTATCCATAACAGACTGCAACACCGGGAAAACCGATGCCGGATGGGGCTTCTCATCCGGCATGTTTTTGATGGTAAAATGATCTTTTCTCAATATCGGTACAAGGCTAAATCAGAGATCCGGGCCTTTTTTCAGGCTTCGGATAAATTCTTCCGGAGTCAGGTTATTTAACGAGGAATGGGGTCTTTGCTGGTTATATTCCTGTCGCCAGTGCTCGACTTTTTCCTGTGCATCGTCCAGTGACAGGAATCCGTGTACGTTCAGACACTCGTCCCGAAAACTGCCATTAAACGACTCGATCAGCACATTATCTGTTGGTTTGCCAGGCCGGGAGAAGTCCATTGTCACGCCATTCTCGTACGCCCAGTGATCCAACGTGTTAGAAATAAATTCACTGCCGTTGTAGGTCTGCAACTGTTCCTGTACACGCTTCGGTAACTGTTTCAAACGCGGCATCACAGCGACCACATCCTCACCGCATAGCCCCTGAGCGACCTGGATCGCCAGACATTTCCGACTAAAATACGAGCTTTGAGCATTCATCACCTCATGCTCACTATTTTTAACATTAACAGGTTTTGGAGGTGTTCTGAATTGCTGACCCACTACAGATCACCCGCGAAAAGCTGATGGCTTTTATTGCTCAGTAACCCTCGTCCAGAATTGTGATGGAAGCATGTGGTAGCGCAAATTACTGATCCCGTCAGTTTAAAACATTCGGGCATGATGTCAGATAAATCAGCCCATAATACGTATCGCCCTTTCGAATGGGAAATAAAAACGACAAAAATGACGCTACCGCTATCGTTGAGGCTGACAGTTGTCTGGGTATGCACTACGTACCGGGAAAAAGCATTGAGCAGCAGGATATTCAGTGTCTGCACCGGGTTCGTCAGCGGCTGGTGAAAAACAGAACGGTGCTGATTAATCAGATCAGGGGGCTGAGTCTGGAATACGGTATCGCTATACCGAAAGCTGCCTATAAAGTCATGGCCTGCCTACCCGACTATCTGGACGATGCGGAAAATGAACTCACTACGCTCAGTCGGGAACGCTTCCAGGAGATGTTGCTGGAGCTTCAGGACTGCCAGCAACGAATTAAAACTCTGGATGTACGCCTGAAGCAGATAAGTGCACAAAACGAGGATACACTCCTGTTGGAGAATATTCCGGGTATCGGGCCACTGGGCGCATCTGCACTGACGATAGATCTGGGTGACAGTAGGGATTTTATTAATGGTCGACATCTTGCCAGTTATCTGGGATTAGTGCCCGGTTAGCACAACAGCGGCGGTAAAACCAGACTTCTGGGAATAACCAAACGTGGTGATAGTTATCTGCGCGGCTTGCTTATTCATGGTGCCCGCTCCGTTGTTTATCGTACGGTGAATCTCTCAGATGAACGGTGTAGTGCAATCCAGAGGTGGCTGAGGGGTATTATTGTTCGGAGCGGAGTGAATGAAGCCGTAGTGGCGCTGGCGAACAAGAATGCCAGAGTGGCCTGGGCTCTGGTGAACCAGAGAACGGATTATGTTGCCAAGTAACAGTATGATTTATAAGAAGTCAAAAGTGTTGATGTACTGACAGGGAGAACCGACTCTCTGTAAATCTGACAAATAGCTGGGCCATAGCAGGTCATTGCGATAATGAGGCCAGAGAGTACGGATGTTCATCAGGGCTCACGAAGCCGGATATATGTGTGTGACTACGTTGTCAGAAAAAGATCTGCCCGTGCTTGCACTGGGTCGGTGTCCATATAGCTATTTAGATTTGTACCGATTATGCCAAAGATGAATTAATGGGATTTTTTTATAAGTGAATTTATCTCATTGAAAAAAAATAATTAACATGTTATATTGAAAAAGCCAATAAAAATAAAATATTATTGGTGATGTATTCGATACTATCTACTAATTCGTGGGAACATATATGTATAAAGAATGGAATAACACTAATTATATTGACATCCTTAAAGGGATTGGGATTCTATCAATAATAATAGGCCATTCGTGGTATTTTGCATCAAAATATGTGTATTCATATCATTTAGCTTTGTTTTTCTTTGTTTCGGGTTTTTTATATAATGAAGAACGTTATGGTCAAAATCCATTTTTGAACTTAGCCAGCAGAATAAAAAGCAATTATCCAAAATATCTATTTTACTCTGCATTAATAGGTGCTTTTCATAACTTTTTTATAGATGTTCACATATACAACGCATCGCAAGTGTATTGGACTTTCTATAATTTCAGAAATTATATTCTAAATAGCGCAGCGTTAACTAATTCTGAGCTTTTGTATGGCGCTACATGGTTTGTTTTACCTTTGGTTTTCTCCTCATCTATCTTTGGTGGAATAATTTATTTCGGTAATGTGATTAAAAATAGAACTCAGAGCCATTTGGCAAAAAACCTTGTCATTATAATTTTAGGATTGGTTTGTTGCGCATTAGGTTATGAAAGAATGGTTATAAAATTCATACTACCGATGCGGTTGGATGTCGCTCTGTTTGTGATCCCATTGTTTATTATGGCTTATTTTGTTAAGCTTTATGTTGATAATTATTACAAGTATCTGAAATGGTATATTGCTGCACTGCTGTTTCCATTAACCATATTTTTAACCTATAAAATGGGATGGTTTGTTTCCTTAGGTAGTCAAGATGTGATTTTTTATAGTTTTTATGTTTTGTCTGTTATCGGTATATATCAATGTATGTACTTGGCTAAATTAATAAAAGAAAAGCTGGGTGTGATTGCGAATATTTTTTCAATGATGGGGAAATATTCGTTTGAAATTATGGCTTTTCATTTCTTATGCTTTAAAATTTTTGATGTTCTATATAGTAAGGCTATAGGTGTAGAAGAACCATCAGTAATTGAAACACTGCCTCTTTCATATGAGTATTTGTGGCCTATCTACATATTAATTGGTTGCTTCGTTCCAACAGTATGTGCAGCATTCATTAAAAACAGTTTAAATATTCTTTTAAAAGTGAGTTCGAATACCGAATTTAAAAAGAACATACAGTCATAATATGTATTAGCTCAGACCTGATCTGACAGTTACCGGTTATTTATACAGGTGTCTGTCAGATTACATCTGGCTTAAATTTTTATCAGCCCAGATGCGTTTTCCATCAAGTAATGTTTCCATTGGCGTCCGCCCACAGCACATTTTTCCCTGATGGGTTCGCTCATTATTATAGTGAGTCAGCCATTCATCAAGGTCCGCTTGTAATGTGTCGAGATCGCCATATAACTTTTTACGGAACGTCACCTGATAAAACTCGTTCAGTATCGTTTTATGGAACCGCTCGCAGATACCGTTGGTTTGCGGCGACATCGCTTTGGTTTTCGTGTGGTCGATGTCATTTATCGCCAGATAAAGCTGGTAACAGGTTATTCGCCTGCATGATCCGGTAAATACGTTTGGGGTTAACCCGCCAGTTCTGTTCCTTCAGCACACGATTGAGGTGCGCCGTCACACGACGATAGCCGTTTGTCGCCCGCTCGCTGCATATCTGGCGGATAAGCGGTAACAGTCGGGCGTCATCATCTTTGCTGTAGCGTGCTGACCTGGGCTGGCGTTTCTTCAGCAGCCGTTCATAAAGATTCGAACGCGATACGCAGAGCACTTCGGCTATTCGGATGAGGGGGTATCGTCCGGTGGCAGCAATGGCATGCGCGATATCAACTTTTTTGCCTGGGCTATCTCAAGCGCGTCCCGAAGGATTTCGGCCTCCATCGTTTTGCGTCCCAGCATTTGTTCAAGCTGTTTGACTTTTTTCTCAAGAGCGTTGACCTCTGAGACGCTGACCACCTCGTCGCCTGCGGCGATTGCAGACTTCCCACCATCGTTCATGAGCCGTTTCCACTTAACTTAAAAAGAAGACTGGGTGTAATGCCATATTGCCGGGCAACGAGTGAGACGGTGTAGCCGGGCTGCATGGCGAGCGCAACAAAACGGGCTTTCTCTTCGGGAGTATAACGACGACGCTTTTGCTCGCCAGTGATCACTTCGATTCTTTGCACAGGACACTCCTTAAACATAGCTCAATGACTATGTCTTACTGGTGAAGTGTCCGGTTTAAACGGGGGCTACTACACCCACCGGTATCCCGTTCCTTGACCTGTGCATGTGGAAGGGAAGATTTCCATCCACTAAAGCCCGCTTTTGTACCTTTGAACTGAAGCACGCTCCGGTACGTGATCAGGTTGTTATTACAGCGCTGGCAGAATACGACGAGGTAATTTCATGGCAGGGCGTCAGGGCCGAAGAGTCACCGGCCCGAGCAAAGCTGCCGGAGTGGGAGGAGGATGCGGACAACACGCCGGGTCTGCATGTCTATCGGCCGATTTTGCGCTGGTTACATGCGGATGTATTCGCCATCGCCAAGCGGCACGGCATCAAACCGAATCCGCTTTATCAGCAGGATTGTAGCCGGGTTGGCTGTATGCCATGCATCCACGCCAACAAAGCCGAGCTGGCGGCGATATTTACGCGTTGGCCGGAGGAAATTGAACGTATCGCTGAATGGGAGCGGATTGTCGCTGCGTGTTCACGTCGCGGGAACTCCATGTTCTTCCCTGCTACGCAGGACTCGCACAAGGCGGAGCGCCGCATAGAGAGTATTACCGTCGAGTCACACGGCATCAAAACCTATCGCGATTGGGCTATGACGACTAGGGGGGGCGGCATTTCGATCTATTTGCGGGGTTAAACGACCAGTCGGTTTGCAGCAGTGTTTACGCCGGGGTTTGTGAGTGATGCCTGAACAGTGGGTCTATCACTGGAACGCTCCACGCCCGGCGATCTCCGCACCGTCGGGCGTGACTGCTATCCGCCCCTCTCTATTCGTTACCGATGCGGAACCGCATCCCGCCGTCACGCGGCATCTGAGCCGGATGGTTAAACGCGCTTTGGCCACAGGTGATGACCGGAATCTTAGTCAGGCCGTGGTGCAATTGGAACAGCGGGAGCCGAACGGCACCCAGTTGCGTATCCGTCGTGGTCTGGCGGAAATAGAGCGTCAGGGCCATCAGGAAACGATTAGCGGCTGGATGAAAACGCCGGAAGGCGTGGCCGCACGCTTACACGAGCAGCCGCCTTTTATCCGCGACGTTTACCGCCAAAAAATCGAATGGCTACGAGCGAACCGCGAGCCGCGACACATCAGCGCTTTTTTTATGGGAACCGTGAAAAAAGCGCTGTTGCGTTTGGATGCCGTGCGCGCACAGCAAGGTGTGCGTGATGGTTTTGCATCGGAACTGGCGGTCTATTGGGGGCCGCGTTGGTCACATCTGGCCGGGTTTACCAAGCATGAGGTGATCAATGCCGCGCATACCCTTGCGGCCGCCATCGTCGAAATGTTTGAAACCGAGTGCGGCCACACATCGCCGGAAGATATGACCTACGATGAAATTCAGTGGCTATATCGCCATCTTGGGCGCGAACTGCTGGCATTACGTGTGACGCCGCCGTGCTGGGGGTTGGTTATCGGTGATGAACAAGCCCGGCACCGCATCTATTCCGCCATTTTGCGCATCACCTCACCTGAATGGTGGGAGCGGAAGTTGTGGCGACTGCGTTGTGAATGGCGGGAAAATCAGTTTCGCGCCATCGGTGTGATCCACAAAAAACGAATGCCGTATGTCAGCCTTGATGCTCTCAACCAGTGGCAAGAGCAGCGCCGCAAGAATCGCGCTTTTTTCCAGACACATGAACTGGTTGATGAAGATGGCAACATCGCATCACTGGAAAACATGGTGTACGGCAGTATCAGTAATCCGGCTATCCGCCGTCATGAGCTGATGACCCGCATGGCCGGTGTTGAAATGGTGGCAATCGCGCGGGGTGATGAGGGTGTTTTCCTCACTATCACCTGCCCGTCGCGTTATCACGCTAACATCCAGAACGGTCACCAAAACCCTAAGTGGGATCATGCCTCTCCCCGCCAAGGGCAGCGCTACTTATGTCGTACCTGGGCTAAAGCGATGTCAAAACTAAATCGCCGAGGCCTGCGTCCCTATGGTTTCCGTGTTGCCGAGCCGCACCACGACGCTACCCCGCACTGGCATGTGTTGCTGTTTATGCCACCTGCCGACAGAAAGGCCATCACCGATATCTTGCGTGAATATTTTATTGCTGAAGACCGTGCGGAGCTGGGGCGCAACACCGGCGCACGATTCAAGGCTAAAAAGCTCGATCCAAGAAAAGGCAGCGCGACGGCTTACGTGGCGAAGTACATCAGTAAAAATATCGACGGTTACGCGCTGGATGGCGAGCTGGATAACGAAACCGGTAAGCCGTTACGTGAAACGGCAAAGTTTGCGATGGCCTGGGCGTCACAGCATAACATCCGACAGTTTCAGCCGTTCGGCCTGCCGCCAGTCACGGTATGGCGTGAACTGCGTCGCCTGGCAAACCAACTTACCGCAGCCCAGAAAGAAAACGGCACGTTCAAACGCGGGGCCGCACAGCTTGCTGACCCGGCAATGGATGCTGTATTGGCATCGGCTGACGCCGGTTGTTTTGCCACGTACATCGAAAAGCAAGGCGGCGTGCTGATCCCACGCGAGCGCTACACCGTGCGCATTGCCTATGAAGACGCTGACGAACAAAACACCTACGGCGAGACACCGGAAAAAATCTTCGGTGTGTTCTCCCCACGTCTGGGGGCTATCTCACGTATCTGCACCCGGTTAATCAAGTGGAAAATCCGCAAAAAACAGGCCATTGACGATGGTGCCAGCATTAGCACCAGGAGTGGTTTAGCCGTTACGTCGCCGACCGGCGACGCTTGGAGTTCTGTCAATAACTCTACGGGCGATGAAAAAACAGCCATTCCGGCAGATATAGACGGGGATGACTATGGGAGCTGTGAACCGCCAGATGGAGAAATTGACGATACATCCGCTCAAACCTTCACCGACTTTGAGCGCATGACCGCCCCGGAACGCCGGGCGCTGCTGTCCAGGTTGCGAACTCAACCGCCGGATCGGCGGAATAATCAACACTCGTCCACTACTCAACGGAACAAATCGGCTGAAAAACAGGCGGTTGGAAAACTGCCGGACGAGTGGCGCGCTAGTATTGCCGATTTCGCCCGCTCAATCGGCTGGGATGTCAGCATAGGAGAGGCAAGCAGGCTAGCAGCGGGTCATCCGATTGATTTTTGTGGACATCGTTATTACGCCAGAAGAAACGGGGAACTGTATCGTGAAGCAGAGAAGCAGCAGGTTGATAAGGCTGGTTTGATGCAGCGAGTAGCGGCGCTGCGTGAGTTGAGCCAGAGAAAAGATTAGATAATAAGTTAGTGTTGTTTTTCTCGTCTAAATGTCTTATTATTATCTTATCCCTAGCGGATATGCTCTTTAAAAACTGAGGAAACAGATGGTAAGGGTGATCTGGTCAAAGAAAGCACTGAAACAACGTCTGACTATCGACAAACGGTATCAGACCGCCATAAGTGAAAAGGTGACTGAGCTGGAAAATTTCCCTGCTGTCAGGCTGGATATTGTCCCATTGAAGGGGAAAGAAGGTGCGTTCAGGCTGAGGGTTGGCGACTATCGGATCATTTTCCAAATTACCAAAGGCGAACCGGTGATCTGCGAAATCAAAGAGGTTAAACGCAGAACGTCAACAACCTACTAATCAGGCGGGGAAACCCGCCCGTTTCCTCAATGACATAACGAAGGCCGCGACTCATAGATACCCGGATAAAAATATGTCAAAACTACAATATATCAACGATGTAAACGGCAATCCGCAATTCGTTGTGTTGCCGATAGATGTGTACGAAAGCCTGCTCTCCAATGATGATAGCGGGTATGAATCCATTCCCTATGCCGCCGACGAGCATGATGATGAAACCGTGCCAAATGAGGTGGTCAACATTATGTTTCGTGACGATATCAGCCTGTTGGCCGCATGGCGTGTTTACCGTGGACTATCTCAGTACGATGTCGCGGAACGGCTGGGGACGACGCAATCAGCGGTGTCTCAGTGGGAGGCGAAAGATTCTCGACCACAGAAGAAAACCCGCCAAAAACTGGCTGAACTGTATGGATGTCGTCCTGAACAGATGATTTTGTAAATTTATAACCTTCTCTGAAACCTGCTTCGGCAGGTTTTTTTTGCCACAAATGCGCCGCACAAACCCGCACAATTTTGCACAACTTTTTTGATGCTATTTTTCCGCTTTCCGCCCGGTACGCACGCGCGCCGGGCCGGTTTCTGCACTTGCACAAAAAATGAAGCGAGAGCAGCGCGCAGGTGACGGGGGAACAGCCCCCGCGATGGGGGGTAGGCAGGGCTCCCCGTCGATGTGCCAAATCCGGCCTATTTCCCGGCCTGCTGCGTGCGTATTTCCCTTCGGGAGACGCGGCGCGGCATCCGGTGTGAGCGCCCGATGGCGTGGCGCTGATGCGGTTTTATGTGGGTGGGAAATGGTGGCGTTAGCCGTTGATCTGAAAAGAGATTACGCGTGGGTGACGTGAAAGTTTTTGAATAAAAACCGCCGCGTGAGTACGGCGGCAGCGGCGGGGTATCACTCGGCTTTCAGCAGGGCGTAAGGGTTGAAGCGGATCACCTCCATACCAAGCCAGTCATTCACATGCTTCAGCGCTTCCATTACCGGCATTAATTCGTTGATGGCGAACACCCGCGCGGCCTTCTCCACATCGCCAAAAGAACCGTTGCCTTCCGGCATGGCCCCCATCAGTTGCGGCGGTACACGGTGCGCCGCGAGGATGTCGTCACGCGTCACCGATTTGATATTCAGGAATTCGTCCTTGGCGGATATCTGGCTGAAGGGAATAATCTGCACCCCTTTTTCACCGCCGCCCGGCGCATGTAACAGCAGGTTTTTAAACGCGCCTTTGCCGCGTGCTTCCTTGAGCGTTTTCTTCACGCTCTCCATACTCTCGTTATCCACCTGGGATGCACCGATGTAGATAATGCACCCGGCGTGCGAACCGTTGTCATAGTAGAGTTTGCGGAACATATCGGCGGAGTGTGACAGGCTGGCCGACAGCAGCGCGCCCATGTACTCCGGCATACCGTAGATCTCCTGATGAATATCCGGGTTGATGACGTGGCACACGCTGTCGGTATCAAACGTGTATTCATCTTTCCACTGGCGGATAAACCAATAGGTATTCAGGTCGCTGCCGCGCCGGGTGTACTTGGCCGGAACGTGGCGCAGGGCAAGCACGCCGCCCAATCGGTTGACCCGTCGTTCAAGATAACCGTTGCCGAAAACAAACCAGTCGAGCACGAAGGCAGAGAACGCCTGACGCGACAATAACGGGTGCGGGATAAAGCACCCGGTCAGCGCATTGCGTTTGAAGTACAGCGCCGACTGGTGCCATGACGCGCTGCCAAATGCGCGAGCCAGCCCATACCAGTCCACCGGGGTATCGTAATAACGGCCATTGTCGGCGCAATACATGTTATCCAGCAGGTCATGGCCGTCCATGACCGGATAGGGGCCGTCAAAGGTAAACGCACTCAGCCCCGGATCGCTTTTCAGGGCCGAGGCCATATCCGGCTGACTGGCGTTAGCCGCCTGATGTGTGCCGGATTTGTTTTTTCTTTTCATCAGAACTCCATCGCAAAGCCACCACCGCCCTGCTCCTGGCCAAGTGGTTCATTGATGACGGCCAGCATGGTTGCCCAGGCCAGATCGCCATGATTAGAGCCGCGTGCGCGGTCGGTGTCGTAAGTCATGATGCCACCCGGTGTCTTGACGCGCCGCACGGCGTTAAACGCATTAATCAGTGCGCGTTCGCTGTGGTCGTACTCCCAGCGACCGGCACGAATGACCTGAAGCATTTTCAGCACTAAGGCGCGTTTGGATGACACCGACATCAGGAAGCACACTGCCGCCGGGAAGAATTTCTTCACAATCTGGTAGACTGCTTCACCGATACCGGTGCCATCGATAGCGATGTGCTGCACGTTGTATTTGAAGGTCAGAGCCTCGATAACCTTCGCCTGCTCTTCGAACTCCAGGCCGCGTATCTGCTGGGTTTCGATAGTGCGGAACTTGCCGCCTGCCACCAGGGGGGGTACCACCACCGAGATGGCCCCGCTGTCGCCGTTACCGCTGCTGCCGTTGGCGTCATAACCAATCCAGACACCGCGATCGGCCATCGGGCGTGATGCGAACGGCTTCCAGTCCGGCCACTCGTCGTAACCGTCGGTACCGCAGCCGATCAGGGCGTTAAGATTAAACGCGGATTCGCCATCCCGGACGAACTCACACATATACAGGTTGAGAAAATCATCTCCGCTGTTTTCATCCTGAATTTCCTCCAGGTCGGTGTATTCCCAGCCGTGATCGATAACATCCTGTAACGTCACAATCTGACGCCAGGTTTTATCCGGGCATAGCAAACCGCTATTGAGCGCTTTCCAGGACACATCAAACTCAACTTTTTTCGCCTTGCTGCGCTTCTCATTCCAGCGTGCGCCCGTCCAGAACGGGTACGCCTGCCGACGAGATGCGATCCGGGTAGATGTTTTTGCCGTTTTTCTTGTAGATGAAATTCAGCAGGTCAATTTCAAGCACCGATTGATCGTCAATCGACAGCTTGTAGTAGGTATTTTTCAACGCATAGGTGACTGACGTGTCTTCACCTTGCTTGGATTCGCCGCCATCAATCTCGGTAATACGGCCGCGCATCTCGACTTCAACCAGCTGGCTGTCGCCGTCGGTGTAGTATTCCCCGGCAAAGCGCAGGCGAATTTCATCAATATCGCCGCCGTATTCCTGCAACAGTTTTTTCTCCATGCCGCCCACCACCATCTGGGCTTCCAGCGCACCGGAGTCCATACCGAGATCGACCGCCACCGAGCCCATCATGCCCGCACCCTGAAAATCCTCTGTCTTGCGGGTTAATTTTGGCAAGGTCACTGCTGTAACCTTGCCTATCTGGTTGTTGCCGTTCACAAAACAGGTGAACAGGCGCAATTTATGCGGTACAGCCATTTACACCCCTCCCAGCGATGAGAACGCGGAGTCAAAATAATCATCGGTGAACGTCTGGTATAACGTCAGGTCTTCCAGCGGCGGCACCGGTGTGTACTTGTAACGCACGCGCACTTGCCCCTGTCGCAGGCCGGTGGTGGGGTTGTCCTGAATATCGAACCAGCATTCCCCGCCGATAAGCCTGCCCGACGTAACCAGAGCACTCAGCTTGCCGTTGATGCCGTTCACCACGTCTTTGACATTGGCCGGGGTCAGTGGCTCGTCAACAACCTCAAACTGCGCTTCTGCGATACTGTCAGCGAGGATTTGTGCGGTACGGGTGTACACCTCAAACAGGTAATCATGGGTGTCTGCGGTACGGTTGCCCCAGAAGCGGAACCCATTGCGCTTAATCAGCGTGGTGATCTCCTGATTGTTGAGTTCATTCGCGTCGCTGTCTTCGGCCTGAAGCGACCAGAACACATCCCGCGAGATGCCTAATACATTATTCACGGCCACGTTCGACAGCGACTTATGCCAGCCCTGATCGTTATCAATCGCTGCGCGCAGGCCGCAGGCATAGGCCGCTGCCGGAAAGGTTTCATTGCTGCCGGTCAGCGGGTTATAGGCGATAAAATCCGGCCAGATCAGCATCAGCTCCCGATACGCAAACTGCGCACGGTAGGTGATGGCCTCGGCCATCGTGGTGCAACCGTGACACCCGGCATAGACAAACGCGCACAGGTTTTGCGCAATCACGCACAGCGCTGACGTCACTTCGGCGGTGTCATAGTCCGGTACTGCCAAAATCCGGGGCCGGTAATTAAGTTTTGCTTCTGCCGTCAGCAAGGCATACATGCCGGTATAACTGCCGTCAGCTGCCGTCCCGCCGATAATCAGCTGAGACTGGGTTTTGTCGCCGCCTTCGGTTGCTGCCGCCACCCGTACCACAATCACCTTCGTGCTGGCCTGGTCAGCAATTGCCTTCAGCGTCTTGTAGAGCGAGCCGGTTTTACCCGCCTTGCCCAGCAGGCTATTTACCCGTGTGATGAGCACCGGGGTATTCAGGGGAAAGGTGCCTGCATCCGCGTCTTCCGCCACGGCCACCACGCCAATCACACTGGAATCAATGTCATTGATTGCGGCCACCAGGTCGGTATTTTCACGAACACGCGCACCGTGGAAACGTGTCTCTGACATGTTCACCACCATTACGTTATTGAGTTCAGGGCGATAATCCCCGATATCCGCCGCGCACTCACGCGCTGGTGGGTCTGGCCGTCCGGCGACAACAAAAAGCCATTTTTCCCTACGCGCACGCGTGAAATCATGCGGCAAAAACAGGGGATGAAAATGGATATCAAAACACTCACTGACTCCGTTACCGATGCCGCGAAGCGCTACAACGACGCACTGACCGGGGCGGTAAAAATTCCGGCCTTCAGCATTACGCTGGGCGGGAAAGCGCTGAAGGAGTTGGGCGACCGGCTAATCTCGCTGTCGCTGACCGACAACCGTGGCTTTGAGGCTGACCAGCTCACACTGTCGATAGACGACAGCGACGGACGCCTGGAGCTGCCGCCGCGTGGCGCACAGATTGCGCTGTCCATTGGCTGGCAGGGTGAAGCGCTGACGTACAAAGGGCTGTATACCGTGGATGAAATTTCCCACGAAGGCCCGCCCGACGTGCTGGGCGTGACGGCCAGAAGTGCGGATTTCCGTGAAGAGTTCAACGTGAAGCGAGAGGTTTCATGGCATGACGTGACGGTAGAGCGTGTCGTGTCGGCGATTGCACACCGCTACGGCATGAAGGCGCAAATCAGTGACATGCTGATGAATATCGACATCGGCCACGCCGACCAGACCGAAGAGAGCGATATGTCATTCCTGACCCGGATGGCCGGGCAACTGGGGGCGATTGCCACCATCAAAAACGGCACGCTGCTGTTTATCCTGCCCGGTGGTGGTGTGACGGCATCCGGCAAGGCGCTGCCATCGGCCAGCCTCACACGAGACAGCGGTGATAAACACCGTTTCCGTATTGCCGATCGGGATGCCAACACCGGCGTGCGCGCCTACTGGATGGATCTGCAATTCGGTAAGAAGAAAAAGGTCAGCGTGAAGCGCCGCCGGACAAAACCCAAACCGAAAAAGGAGAAGAGCAGCAATCGTGAAGGCGATTACATCACAGGCACAGACGGTAATGTATTTGTGATGCGCAAAACCTATCCCAATGAAGAGGCGGCCAAACGGGCGGCGGCGGCTAAATGGCGGCAGTTACAACGTGGAGCGGCTGAATTTTCGATAACCCTGGCGCGCGGACGTGCCGAGCTGTATCCCGAAATGCACCTGACGGTAAGCGGCTTTAAACCCCCTATCGACAATCAGGACTGGATTATCGCCCGCGCGGAGCACGTTATTGATGGCAATGGCTTTACCACCCGTCTGGAGCTGGAAGCAAAAATCCCTGACTGGATAGCAGAAAGTGAATAAAATGGCGGCGAGTTCAACTCCCACAGGGGAGACCATTATGTTCAGATGTCCTTTCTGCGGGGCTACGGCCCGCACCCGTACCAGTCGCCGCCTGAGCGATATCACCATCCGGCAGTACCACCAGTGTCAGAACCTGGAATGCAGCGAGACATTTACCACCCTCAACACGGTAGAACGGCGCGTATCAAAGCGCACACGGGAAGACCCGCTACCGCCTGACTTTATCCCGCAAGACGCCTTTCCGGCATCGCATTACGGACGGGATCAGTTGAATCTGGCGTTGTAAAACAAAAGCCCCGCAGGATGAGTGCGGGGCTTCGGTTTGGGTATCGATTATTCAACCACGGTTAACAATGGCGGCTGATTGAAGGCCGCCTTTTTGTACCTGAAAAACGGGTGCTGCCACTCTGCCGCCATTTTGCTGTCACTAGCCAAATTACAGGCATAAAAAAACCGCCTTGAGGCGGTGAAGAGTTTTTATTTATTTCTATTTTTATCAATCATTTATTGCATGGTGCCCAGAGCGGGACTTGAACCCGCACAGCGCGTACGCCGAGGGATTTTAAAAAGTTAATGCCTGCTTTTTATATCATAGAGTTACGTTAATTCAATACGTTAGCAGTATTCAATTCAGGTTAATGCGAGCTAATACGGAAATCTGCTGCCATCGATTTAACGTGGCAGCGCCCCATGATTATTCATCTGTGGTTAAAGAATCAAACGGGTTGAGAGTTACCGCCGCATCCAGATGATCCGGCGCGAAATGCGCATACCGCATGGTCATAGTGATAGAGCTATGGCCCAATATCTGCTGCAACACCAGAATATTGCCGCCGCGCATCATGAAGTGGCTGGCAAAGCTGTGCCTGAGAACGTGGGTCAACTGTCCTTCTGGTAATTCAATGTGCGCTTTCTTTAAGGCGTGCTTAAATGCCTCATACGCTGGTTTGAAGAGTTGGCCGCGCCGCTTGGGCAACAAGGCGTGCATTCTTTCAGAAATAGGAATGGTTCGGTTTTTCTTCCCTTTGGTTTTAACGAATGTGATCCTGCCGGGAAGGATTTGCGATTGTTTCAGGGTCTGGGCCTCGCCCCAACGCGCCCCTGTAGCCAGGCACAAGCGAACGATGATACCGAGATCTTTATTCTCTGATTCATCACAGGCAGCAAGCAGGCGCTTAATTTCATCCGGGTACAAAAAAGCCAGTTCCTGATCGCCTTCCTTAAACTGGCGTATGCCATCCAGCGGGTTTTCTTTTTCCCACTCCCCCATGCGCTTTAGCTCAGAGAACACTGCCCGCAGGTAGGAGTATTCGCGGTTCACTGTGGCCTCTTTGATGGCCGTCTTCCCTTTTGGGTTCCATTCACCTTTTAACCGGCGTTCGCGGTAAACAGCGAACATATTTTTATCAACGTCTACCGCAAAGGGATTACCCAACCGATCACAGATCGCCATCAGTTTAGCGTAGCGGTCTTCACCTGACTCCAGCGTCTGGCCATGCATGTCATACCAGCGCTGGATCAGGTCTTGCAGCGTTGTACTGTTGGTTTCGGTCGATATCCCTTTTTTCTCCGCCATCAGGCGGCGCTCATACGCGAGTGCCTCACCTCTGGTGGCAAATTGTTTACGAACGCGCTGACCATCGCGCCCATAGGGGAAGCATTGGCAAAGCCATTTGCCGGATGGAAGTTTGCTTACAGCCATGTAATATTATCCAGTAAAGCTCTGCCACTGTTCTTCACTGATTATTTTCAGTGGAATGCCACGATTATCCCGGTAGTCTATTGCTTTTTCTATTTTCCGACCGTGAGCCTGATATCTCCAATGTTTACAACTCAATGTACCAATAATAAGAAAATCAAGTTTTGATGTTATATTATCAATCACCTTCCCGCCTGCATCCTCAATCAGTTTTTTACACACTGATCTTTTTCCATAAAGGAATTCACCTGTCAGACAAACTGTTGCATTGGAAAGAACTAAGCTCTCTATATCATCCACCGGTAAGCGAGTTGCCAGCCCATCCACTACACCGGAATCAACATCACTTCCGGTAAAAGCGATTAACGCTTTTTTCAATTCATCACGTTCTTCTGATGTAATGATCCCATCCGCAAGAATCCGGTTAACCAATGCGTATAACTCTTTTCCAGGGTAATTAACTTTGAGAGCAGCATTAGATGATAGCCACCAATTTAAGTATCTTATTTCTGAATCATTAAGTTCATGATTAGCCATCATTCCTTTACATAGGCCTTCCAATAAATGCTTGTCCGCTTCATCGGAGTACAAATCAAGCTCAGGTAAATCAGACAGCTCTTTTTGCACCTTGATCAAATCAGCTTTCAAATAATTCAATTCATACGGCTCAATAACGCCATCAGACAATATATCGGAAAGTCTATTTGAAATCATCCGCACACAATAGTTTTTGCTGATTAAATCAGCATCTTTTATCCATGTATCAAGAAACAAAACTTCTTTCTCATCTATATGACCATCACAGTTTATGCCCTCAATGATATTGATAAGGTTAATAAGTAATTTATCTTTATTCCTTTTATAGTTAAAAACATCTAGTTTTTCATCTGCCATGAGGTTTTCCTTTGGTATTAATTATAATTTCAAAGTCAACTTATAACTACATTTCCAACCGGGAAATCATTTACTAAAAACAATATTGACAAATATTTCTAATTATCACCAAATAAATTTATACGCACTGGTTTTTGTCCTTCATCCTTCTTCCAGTAGTAGCCTGACTGAAGTAATGAGATAAGTTCGTCCTGAGTTATTTTTATCGTATCAAACAAGTCAAGGTTACTTCTATCAAGACTAGGCTTAAATATATCCAGTGTTATTTTCCCAGGGTCATAACTTTCACTTCTTATCATAATTGGTAGATTGGTTAGTTTTTTAGGCGTTAGCTGGTTATCTGGAATGAAGTCCCCTGAGAAAAAACCATCAATAGTTGCAACTGGATCATAACCAGAAAAACACTCATATTTGACTTGTAGTACAACCGCGTCAGGTATTTTTAAAAACTCACTCCACTCACTATAACCCAATTTATCACTATAAAAGACATCACCTCTACCGAAAGAAAAAGAGCTACCTTGCGTCCAATCCTCATATTGATGCTTATTAAAAACAAATTTAGTTAATTTTATATCTAGTGCATTACGGTGAGATTCTCTTATTGCAAAGCGCCAACCAATAGCATAACCATCAACAAAACGAGCAATAAGCGCGGTACTCCTGCGCGGTTCTCTGATAGTTCGAAATGTTGAAGTTACTTCATTGTGCAAATTTTCTATTTTTTCATTTATATCTTTTTCGTCAGATTCATAAACCTCTGTCGATTCTATTGGGATCTCGCCTGTGTCAACAAATGAAAAAAATTGATCTTTGGAAAGGATGAAACAGTTTTTTTCATTTGCCTGTTTTATTTTCTTCCATCCGGCATTAGGGCCACAACATAGGAAATATAATTTTGCTGTAATACCTTTTCTGACTAATAATCCTTTTTTTTCAGCGAGTGATTCTAGTTCATCCTTTATGTCTTTATCAAAACCAGTAAAACAAATCTCCAAACCACGGGGAGTATCTTTCGCACGCCGATTTTCAATCTTGAGACCTGCGATAGTTAAAGGACCAGCGGCAGAAACCATTTCTTCATTTGAAGAGTAGACATCCAGTATTCTTTCAAGCTTGAAGGTTCTAAAACCTTTCTTGTTGATGCAATACCCTTGAAGATAATTATCTTTATATACTGCATCGGCAACGTGATTGTTAGATGCCTCATTATTAGCATTAATATAAGTAAAGAATATTTCTTTCTCGTTTTTTGAAATCCATTCTTCAAATGTCATAAAAAGCCCTTCTATAAATAGCTATTTGATTTATCTATCTTTAGAGTTGAGATATTTTTTATGTTACTTATCGATACGTCTAACGAAAAAAAATAGCGCCAAGAATTATTCCAGCAACAAACACAGCACTGAAAACCAATGGTTCTGCTTTAAGCACCTCCTGCCAGCTCTGGCGAGCGTTAGGCGCAGTTTGTTCAGGAACGGTCGAACACTGACGATCATCCAACCATGAAAGCGCCTGCTGGAGCTGCGATCGGGTCAGCTCAGTTAATCGTCCAGTACCGAAATGAATATGGCAGTAATGAATTAATTGCTGCCGCTGATCTACCTGCTGGGTATTCTTCAATAGCAGATGAACCAGCGCATTACTGGCATCCTTTTCCCGGTATCTGTCGCGCAATGCCTGAAGATAACTGACCGCCGTTTGATACTGGTTGACCGTCATATCGTCAATGCTTTTGACGCCAATTTCAGCATGGACGCGCTGCCACACTGAAAAACCCTCTTCATAGCCGCCGTCAGCAATTTCTTTTACCAGTTGGTTTAACTGCTTACGCTGCGCGGGAACCAGTGGGCGTTTTTCTTCATTGGCCGCCGGAATAGCGATATTGATCTTATCGACCGTGATACTGCTTTCGTAAAAATCCCGCCCGGCCAGCCGGTTTTCATTTCCATGAGACTCAACACTCATTCCTGGAGCGTTCCCTTATTTATTTTTTGTTTTCGTGATAGTCCCTGCCAGCAACACGCTGGCCGCTACCGGTTATGTTTATTGATCCTGCTGTTGCAGAACTACCCGCAGTCAATGCGCCCAGTGCAGCGGCTTTTACTGCTAAAGGGGCCACTCTAAAGCTTTTGACCAATTCAATTTCATCTCGAGAGAGAGCAAAGCCGCCAGACTCTTCACCAGTTAGGACAAATTGAATATTTGCTCCTGCCATAGCAAAAGAGAACAAAACATCTCCTCCTGGCACCATGGAGCCTCTCTCGTATTTGCCCCATGTTTCTCTTGATACCCCGCACAACTCAGCGACATCAGCCTGATTTAAGGACAATCGCTTCCGCTCGGACTTCAATCTTTCGGCACATTGAGATCTAAAGGTCACTTTCACACCTTGACAAAAGAGATCTATTGATCCCATAATGATTTTCACAGAATGATAGTGGATCACAACATACCATTATGACACAAGAAAATCATGATCAGCGGTCGCGTTTACCGCGAGGGATTGCATCACGCAGCCCTACTCCCATGAGGCTTTCCGACGATGAACGCGCCAGACTGGCAGCGTTGGCTGAAAAAGAAAGCCGTTCCCTCTCCAGCATGGCGAGACTGGTTTTTCTCCGGGGGCTGGAGTCATTTAGTGCTGAAGGATAGGTGATATGAGTAAAGGATTAACCATCAATATCAATGTCCCGACGCCGTATGTTTCTCTCAGGAAATACTCAGAATTAACCGGTATCCCCTTTGAAACCTGTCGGGGCATGGTAAAAAGCGGAAAAATCATTATCCGGCCAAAAGAAAAAGCAAACGAGAAAGTAGAAGTGAATCTCGTTGCCATGCTGCGCGATGCCATCGCCAGCAGTGAAATATAAAGGAGCCACATGGAGAATAAAAAATCAGACCGCCAATACGCCATTACACAATTAAGCAAACACACAAATGTATATCGTGGCTTATCAATTATTAAATGCCCGCGAACAACATTAAACCCGATTACCCGATATCGTGTTAGTCAGGCTGGGCAGTCTTATGGATTATTTGATGCGCTGGCATTAGCCACCGGTTATATCGATAACCTTTACACAGCGAGGCGATAATAATGAAAATAAATCACAATGCGGAAATATGGCTACAGGCCGCCAAGAGGGCGACTGCAACAATGGTTACAACCGGGTTAGCGTTTTATCGTCGCTGGAGTCATTGGCTGATGCTGTCTAAAAAGCTAACTCCGTTAAGTCATCAAGAAAAAAAACGGGAATCCGAATTACTGGAAGAGCTATACAACAACGTTAACGCTCAGATCAATGCCCAGATGGATATCGTCCGAGCCAGAACATACTGGCATAACCGCTTACCAGAAATTGAATTACGCATCCTGGCCGAGGCGCTGACCTATGCACTGCATCAAGCGGCCATAAGAACCGGCAATAAAAATTCATAACTTTGGGTGCGCTTAACATCAGGGAAAACACGCGCCGGGCGTGTCGAAACATCCCGGCTTCATTCGCAAGCGCCTGACAGCAGGCGGTTACTAATGGGGAATGTTTAGAGGTTTTATGCCAAATCACAATGCGGAAATATGGCTACAGGCCGCCGATGATGTTGCACAGAGTTTTTTATCTCAGCCTGCTGATGTGAGAGAGAGCGGAAGCGACAATGGTTTCAACCGGATTTCAGTTTTGTCGTCGCTGGAGTCATTGGCTGATGCTGTCTATTGGCTCGATCATTCTCTGTATCAGTTTATCAAGAGCCATTCGTATCAATGGTTTCTCGATGGAATGACGCAGGCACCGGAATTTGCCATTAATTGGGCAAAGAAAGGCTAATTATGGCTAACACCGAGTCCGCTCGCGCCATTCCGCTGAGTATCGCGGAAAGAACAGACGGGCTAAACCACATTGCAATGCTGCGAGGGAAGCACTTCAAGACAAACAGTGAGAAAGAAATGTGCCGCTTTATTGACGATATGCGGGACAAGATTGATGACGATTACCATAAGAATATGCGCGTGCTGTCAGCAATATTTGAGTTAGCAGATATTGATAAAGAACGGCATCACCTGAAATTTAATGAACTGACCACTGACGAGAAAGAACGGCTGATTAAAGCAATGAATAAGCTCCGAGCAGTTGTGAGTTTATTCCCCAAAAACTTAATTCTGCCACTGTAATAAAAAAACATTTTTAGGCGTAAACCCGCCGGGCTTTCTATTACCTGAAAAAAGGAAAACCGTAATGATTGCAACCAAATTAAAGCCTGTAAATACCGCCGCTGATGGCGCACTTGTCGAGCTGCTGAATAAAGCCCGTCTGGAAGAGCGTAAAGACCAGCATTTTTCCTTCTCACTGCGCCTTGCGGCACTGGCTGTACGCGCTCAAAAACGCGACCTTTCCGCTGCCGAAGTGGTGGAACTGATACGTCAGGAATCAGAGCGTTTTGAGCACTCCGCTCAGGAGTTGCACTGATGACCAACAGTATCAGGGAGAACGTCAGTGACGAGCTGCTGCGGGAAATTTGCAATGGCTCGCCGTTTATTGGGGCGCTCAGTCATGAGGTCGAATCGATGGCTCGTGAGCTGATTGAGTTCAGAGCTGAGGAAGCGCGAGTCGAGAAGAAAATGGCCGAAATCGGGCGGTCGCTGGATGCAGCTATCGGAACTGTCGGAATGGTGCGGAGGCGAAACAATGGACTCAATTGACGTTGCACAAGAGCGCGAGCAGTTCATCCGCGACAACCAAATCAAGAAGGCCCGGCAACAGTCGGGCTGTGCCGCTGCTGCATTCGTCTGTGAAAGCTGCGATGCGCCCATTCAAGCCGCGCGCCGCGCCGCCGTTCCGGGTGTGCGTCTGTGCGTGTACTGCCAGGGCGATGCAGAACTGAAAAACAAACACTATCGGGGTGCGTTATGAATCACGTAATGATTGATTTAGAGACATTGGGAAAAAATAAAAATGCACCACTCGCATCCATCGGGGCGGTATTTTTTGAGCCAGAAACCGGCGAATTAGGCGAGAAATTCTATTGCCGCGTCGATTTTGAAAATGACATGAAAAACGGTGCGATCCCCGATGGCGACACTATTAAATGGTGGCTGAAACAGTCGGCGGAAGCGCGCGCGGAATTGGTCAGTGATGATGCCATTCCGGTGTGGGATGCTGTAAATAAGTTTAGCGATTGGCTGACGGATAACGCTGATAACCTGAATGAAGTAAAAGTGTGGGCCAATTCACCATCATTTGACTGCGTTATTTTGTCTGCGGCGTTTGAGCGAGCGGAAACGGATGTTCCGTGGAAATACTGGAATGAGCGGGATGTCAGAACGATTAAGGAAGTTAGTCTAGCTGTAACCGGATTTTGCAGAACTATAGAAACCATAGGCGTTAAGCATAACGCGCTGGATGATGCGATCAGTCAGGTCGCGTTGGTTTCCGCTGTTATGTCTCGGTTGGTCGGTAATAGGCCGGAAAAATTAGCCGGATGCGACTGGGTTGATTGGAACGAATTAAGCCAGAGAGGACTATTAGTCCGCATTAATCAGGAAATTATGCATCCCCTTGGCCTCGCTATTTTCCGCGATCAAGAAACGGGGGGTCAGGTGGTGCATTAATTTCCCCTGGTGGTAAATGGGAGTACGGCAAATGATCCGTCCGTTCATCAAATGGGCGGGCGGGAAAACCCGCGTGATGCCCGACCTGTTACCACACCTGCCGGATGCTAATTGCCTCATAGAGCCGTTTGTCGGCGGTGCGTCGGTGTTCCTGAATACCGAATATCGTCGCTATGTGCTCGCTGATATCAACGCCGACCTGATTAACCTGTACCGCGTCGCCACTCGCCACACCGATGAATTGATTTCATATGCGCGCGGGCTGTTTGCCAACGGCAACAGTGCTGATGCATATGCAGATAATCGCAACCTGTTTAACTCCCTGACGCTCTCTGCGAGCGTTGAAAAAGCCGCGCTGTTTCTGTACCTGAATCGCCATGGCTTTAACGGCGTGTGCCGCTACAACAAGGCCGGGGCGTTTAACGTCCCGTACGGCAAATATTCAAAGCCGTATTTCCCGCGCGCCGAGATTCGGTTGTTTGCAGAAAAAGCCTGCGACACACAGGCTATTTTTGTCTGTGAGCCGTTTCAGATCACCCTCTCTTCGTTCGTCGCGCGCGGAGCGGCTATCTACTGCGACCCGCCGTACCTTCCCGCATCTGACACTGCTAATTTCACGCAATATCACACCGGTGGATTTACCGCCGCCGACCATCAGGCGCTGGCTGATGCGCTGCTGGACGCAAACCGGCAGCACGGCATTCAGTGCGTGATTTCAAACAGCGATACACCGGCCACACGCGAGATTTACCGGCATTTCGGGCTACATGAAATCAGCGTGCAGCGCTCGGCCGGTGCGAATGCAATAACCCGCACCGCTGCAAAAGAAGTGATTGGTGTGCTGCCTGTCTGCGATGGCTGCGGGCGTCATGGTGGCGGTTGTTGCCCTGACTGTGGGCCAGCTATGGGCGATGCCACCTATCAGGAAATGGTGGCATCCGGTGCGTTGAACGCGGAGCCGTTCTGATGCAGCCATTAGCCTACTACAACGAAATAGACCCTTTCGCGGCTCAGTGGCTGCGTAATCTGATTGATGCCGGCCATATCGCGCCCGGCATCGTTGACACTCGCTCAATTGAGGAGGTAACAGCAAATGACCTTAGAGGATTCACACAATGCCACTTCTTTGCAGGAGTTGGGGTCTGGTCTTATGCACTGCGCCGTGCAGGGTGGCCCGACAGTAAGCCCGTCTGGACAGGCTCATGCCCGTGCCAACCTTTCAGCTCGGCAGGCAAAAGAGGCGGGGTTGCTGACGAGCGGCACTTATGGCCTGCGTTCTTCCACCTCATCCACCAGCGCCGCCCTGATGTTGTCTTTGGAGAGCAGGTTGCGAGTAGTGACGGCCGAGCGTGGTTCGACACTGTACAAGCTGACATGGAAAACGTGGGTTACGCCTGCGCAGCGATCGATCTCTGCGCTGCGGGCTTCGGTGCGCCGAACGTCAGACAGCGGCTTTTTTGGGTGGCCAACGCCAACAGCGTGGGATGGGTCGGGAGGGGGGCGGCCGCTATTGCAATGAATCCCTCCAGTCAAACGCATTTGCGGGACGCTGTACATCTGGCCGGATGGCCCACGCCGACCGCTTCAATGATGACCGAGCAGGATTTGGCGCAGGCAATGACCAGCAACAGGAACCGGTCGCCTTATGCGGAAAGCAAGATATTGTCCGGATGGCCGACGCCGAGCGCTCAGGATGGGGATCATTCACCAACGAATCCGCAGCGCAGAATGAATGCGATGCACAAACGTCAGGTGATGCTTGCTCATGCGGCGGGACTGGTTCAGCCATTGAGGTTAACGGTTTTTGGCGTGATGCAGACTGGATCTTCTGCCGGGATGGAAAATGGCGGCCAGTTGAACCCGGCGCATTCCCGCTGGCTAATGGGGTTGCCAGCCGAGTGGGACGACTGCGCGCCTACGGGAACGCGATAAACGCAGAGGTCGCAACCGCTTTTGTGTCGGCGTATGTGGGGTGCGCTGACAATGCCTGAACAGTGGGCCTATCCCTGGAACGCTCCACGCCCGGCGATCTCCGCACCGTCGGGCGTGGCTGATCTTAGTCCGTCTCTATTCGTTGCCGGTGATGAATTGCATCCTGCCGTCACACGGCATCTGAGCCGGATGGTTAAGCGCGCTTTGGCCGCAGGCGATGACCGGAATCTTAGTCAGGCCGTGGCGAAGTTGGAACAGCAGGAGCCAAACGGCACGCAGTTGCGTATCCGGCGCGCTCTGGCGGAAACAGAGCGTCAGGGTTATCAGGAAACGATTAGCTGCTGGATGACAACGCCGGAGGGCGTGGCTGCCCGTTTGCACGAGCAGCCGCCTTTTATCCGTGATGTTTACCGCCAAAAAATTGAATGGTTACGTGCGAACCACGAGCCGCGACATATCAGTGCTTTTTTTATGGGAACCGTGAAAAAAGCACTGCTGCGTCTGGATGCCGTGCGCGCACAGCAAGGTGTGCGTGATGGTTTTGCATCGGAACTGGCGGCCTATTGGAGGCCGCGTTGGTCACATCTGGCCGGGTTTACCAAACATGAGGTGATTAATGCCGCGCACACTCTGGCGGCCGCCGTCACCGAAATGTTTGAAACTGAGTGCGGCAACACATCGCCGGAGGAGATGACCAATGATGAAATGCAGTGGCTATATCGCCATCTGGGACGCGAACTGCTGGCATTACGTGTAACGCCACCGTGCTGGGGGCTGGTCATCGGTGATGAACAAGCCCGGCACCGCATCTATTCCGCCATTTTACGCATTACTTCACCTGAATGGTGGGGGCGGAAACTGTGGCGACTGCGTTGTGAATGGCGGGAAAATCAGTTTCGCGCCATCGGCGTGATACACAAAAAACGAATGCCGTATGTCAGCCTTGATGCCCTCAACCAGTGGCAAGAGCAGCGCCGCAAAAACCGTGAGTATTTTAAAGCGCATGAGCTGGTTGATGAAGATGGTAACGTCGCCTCGTTAGAAAACATGGTGTATGCCAGCATCAGTAATCCCGTTATTCGCCGCCATGAACTGATGACCCGTATGGCCGGTGTTGAAATGGTGGCAATCGCGCGGGGTGATGAAGGTGTTTTCCTCACTATCACATGCCCATCGCGTTATCACGCTAATGTTCAGAACGGGCATCAAAACCCAAAATGGGATCACACCTCCCCTCGTCAGGGGCAGCGCTACTTATGTCGTACCTGGGCGCGTGCCATGTCTGCGTTAAACCGTCGCAGTTTGCGCCCTTATGGCTTTCGCGTTGCCGAGCCGCACCACGATGCAACACCGCACTGGCATGTGTTGCTGTTTATGCCACCTGCCGACAGAAAGGCCATCACTGATATCTTGCGTGAGTATTTTATTGCTGAAGACCGTGCGGAGCTGGGGCGCAACACCGGCGCACGATTCAAGGCTAAAAAGCTCGATCCAAGAAAAGGCAGCGCTACGGCTTACGTGGCGAAGTACATCAGTAAAAATATCGACGGTTACGCGCTGGATGGTGAGCTGGATAACGAAACCGGCAAGCCATTACGCGAAACGGCAAAGTTTGCGATGGCCTGGGCGTCACAACATAGCATCCGACAGTTTCAGCCGTTCGGTCTGCCGCCAGTCACGGTATGGCGTGAACTGCGTCGCCTGGCAAACCAGCTTACCGCAGCCCAGAAAGAAAACGGCACGTTTAAACGTGGGGCCGCGCAGCTTGCTGACCCGGCAATGGATGCCGTGTTGGCATCGGCTGACGCCGGTTGTTTTGCCACGTACATCGAAAAGCAAGGCGGCGTGTTGATCCCACGCGAGCGCTACACCGTGCGCATTGCCTATGAAGACGCTGACGAACAAAACACCTACGGCGAGACGCCGGAAAAAATCTTCGGTGTGTTCTCTCCACGTCTGGGGGCGATATCCCGTATCTGCACCCGGTTAATCAAGTGGAAAATCCGAAAGAAGCAGTCCGCTGACGATGGTGCCAGCATTGGCACCGGGAGTGGTTTGGCCGTTACGTCGCCAACCGGCGACGCTTGGAGTTCTGTCAATAACTCTACGGGCGATGAAAAAACAGCCATTTCAGCAGGTATAAACGGGGATGACGATGGTAGCTGTGAACTGCCAGATGGAGAGCCTGGCGATACATCCGCTCAAACCTTCACCGACTTCGATCGCATGACAGACCCGGAACGCCGGGCGCTGCTGTCCAGGTTGCGAACTCAACCGCCGGATCGGTGGAATAATCAACACTCGTCCACTACTCAACGGAACAAATCGGCTGAAAAACAGGTGGTTGGCAAACTGCCGGACGAGTGGCGTGCCAGTATTACCGATTTCGCCCGCTCAATCGGCTGGGATATCAGCATCGGAGAGGCAAGCAGGCTAGCAGCGGGTCATCCGATTGATTTTTCTGGACAACGGTATTACGCCAGAAGAAACGGGGAACTGTATCGTAAAGCAGAGAAAAAGCAGGTTGATGATGCGGGTTTGATGAAACGGGTTGCTGTGCTGCGTGAGTTGAGTCGTGAGTCATAACGGGTTGATGGGATTGTTAAGTATTTTTTAAGTTGCTTTTTGTAATCTTTTGGGTGATTAGTAATCACAGATAAAAACACTGTTTCATTTGCATATATTTTAAAATTGAAATTTATACTATGTAATCATTATTCTGTATTTATATACAGTTTTGTGGTGGGGTGAAATGTGTTGGGTTGCGTAGAAGTATCTGTTTTTATTGAGCGTGTAGGGTTGTTGGCAAAACTGACTGAGCGTGTTGGGGTTGATGAGCATGATAAAGATATTGCGCTGGCCTGGATTAATGAAATGGTTAATGAACTGGTAGAGTGTGAGGTAAATAGTTTCAAAGACAAATGATTAGGTGAGATATAATTAACATATTAAGAAACCCGCTGTAAGCGGGTTTCTGGTTTCAGTGATGAGTATAAGAAGGGGGTGATAAGATAATAAGTAATTGTTGTGTTTTATGCTGGTTTGTCTTATTATTATCTTATCCCTAGAGGATATGCTCTTTAAAAACTGAGGAAACAGATGGTAAGGGTGATCTGGTCGAAGAAAGCACTGAAACAACGTCTGACTATCGATAAACGGTATCAGACCGCCATAAGTGAGAAGGTGACTGAGCTGGAAAATTTCCCTGCTGTCAGGCTGGATATTGTCTCATTGAAGGGGCAAGAAGGTGCGTTCAGGCTGAGGGTTGGTGACTATCGGATCATTTTCCAAATTACCAAAGGCGAACCGGTGATCTGCGAAATAAAAGAGGTTAAACGCAGAACGTCAACAACCTACTAATCAGGCGGGGAAACCCGCCCGTTTCCTCAATGACATAACGAATCAGAGAAGCCCGGATAAAAATATGTCAAAACTACAATTTATCAACGATGTAAACGGCAATCCGCAATTCGTTGTGTTGCCGATAGATGTGTACGAAAGCCTGCTCTCCAATGATGATAGCGGGTATGAATCCATTCCCTATGCCGCCGACGAGCATGATGATGAAACCGTGCCAAATGAGGTGGTCAACATTATGTTTCGTGACGATATCAGCCTGTTGGCCGCCTGGCGTGTTTACCGTGGGCTATCTCAGTACGATGTTGCGGAACGGCTGGGGACGACACAATCAGCGGTGTCTCAGTGGGAAGCAAAAGACTCTCGACCACAAAAGAAAACCCGCGAAAAATTGGCTGAACTGTATGGGTGCCGGCCTGAACAGATGATTTTGTGATTTGCTGGTGTTGCTAATGAACCCCGCTCTGTGCGGGGTTTTTTATTGGTGAAAATCACTGCAAAATTTCCGCGCACAAATGCACAAAAAATCTGATGGTGTTTATACCTCGCCGGGCCAGTCGTGGCGCGGGTTTCCCTGAACTGCAAAGATGCACAAAAAAACACGATTTTCGCGTGCGGGCGCTGCGGGGAGCTCCTCGCGCGCTGAGGGGTGATATAGGGGTGGTGTTATTCACTCGTTTCTGTTGCGTCAGAACGCCGTGGTAATGCGATGTGTGGTGTGTCGTTGCGTGGACGCAGGTCGCGCGTGTGCTGCTCTGCGGGGCGCTGAGGCGGTATTGTGAGGTGTGGTGTGCATGGGGAATGAAACGGGCCGCTCAACTGGCGGCCCGTGGGGTGTGGCAATGTGAGTGTGAGTATTTTTGAATGTTAACCGGCGGCCAGTGCGTACGGGTTGAACCGGATCACGTCAATGCCCAGCCAGTCGTTCAGCTCTTTGAGTGTCTCCATGATCGGTGTCAGCTCGTTGATAGAGAACACCCGCGCGGCTTTTTCAATGTCGCCGAACCCCCCGGCGTTGCTCGGCATGATCCCCATTAGCACTGGCGGCACACGATGCGCAGCCAGCATGTCATCACGCGTCGCGTCTTTGATGCCGGTAAATTCGTCTTTCGCCGCGATCTGGCTGAACGGGAGGATCTGCAACCCGTCTTTCTTGCCGCCCGGCGCATGGACGAACAGGTTTTTAAATGCACCCTGGCCGCGCGCGTCTTTCAATGAGCGCTTTAGTTTGTCAACGTCAGTTGTGTTTGTGATGGGGTCAGTCAGGTAGACGATGACGCCAGCGTGAGAGCCGTTGATGTAGTAGTTACGCCTGAATAGTGTCGCTTCGCCGTTCAGTAACGCCGAATGCAATACAGCCATGTATTCCGGTGCGCCGTAAATTTCTTGATGGATGCTGGGATTACGCACATGAAATACACTGCCGGGTTGAAACTGATAGTCTGGGTTGTAATACGTGACGAACCAGTATTGACCCGGTTCGATGCCACGCCGCGTATACTTTGCGTGGGCGTGGTGCAGCGTCAGCGGCTGGTCAAACCGGTTGCGGCGCAACTCTAAGTACGCGTTACCGAATATCAGATAATCAAGCACAAATGCCTTGAATGCCTGCCGGGTTAGCAGCGGGTGAGGCTGGTAACAGCTCGCGATAACGTTGGCCTTGAATGCCAGCGGTGACTGATGATGCACAGCAACGTCGAACATTCTCGCGATGCCGTAGGG
Organism: Dickeya aquatica; assembly: GCF_900095885.1. NCBI lineage: Bacteria > Pseudomonadati > Pseudomonadota > Gammaproteobacteria > Enterobacterales > Pectobacteriaceae > Dickeya > Dickeya aquatica. The sequence continues at coordinate 1,929,260 of NZ_LT615367.1, read as the reverse complement.
ATTGATCGGCGGCTCATACCAGCGCCCGTTGTTTGCGCACTCCATGCAGTCCAGCAGGTCGCGCTGATCCATGACGGGGGTGGGGTCACCGAAAGAGAACGATTCAACCCCTGATACAGCCTGTTGTTGCACCAACTCCCCCTCGACGGCGTGCGATACGATAGCTGTGCCGCTGCTCTGCGGCTTTTTCTTGCGTGTCATCAAAAGTCCTCAACAAATCCATCAATCCCGCCGGTGTCACTGTTCAGCGGTTCGTTTTGTAGCGCGTGCATCGTTGCCCATGCTATGTCACCGTGACTGGCGTTTTTAGTACGATCTGATGCATACGTGGTTATGCCGCCTGGGGTTTGCAACTTGCGGACGGTCATGAATGACGTCACTAGCGACATGTTGCCCGCGTCGTACTCCAGACGGCCTGAGCGGATAACCAGCTGTGCCTTGAGTACTAGCATGCGTTTGACGGCTGGTGAGTATTGGAACTTGACCGCCGCCGGGAAGAATTTCAGTGTCAGCTGGTGCACTGCATCACCGATCCCGGTGCCATCAATGCCGATGTATTGCACGTTGTAGCGCTGTGTTAGCTCCTTGATGACCTCGGCTTGCTGCTCAAACGTCAGGCCGCGTAGTTGTCGTGTTTCGATTACGCGGAACTTACCGCCGGGAACAGACGGCGGCGCGACGACAGATATTCCGGCGCTGTCACCCTGCCCGCTGCCGCCGTTGGGGTCGTACCCCAGCCACACAGGTGTGTTGCCCAGCGGTCGCAAGGTGTATGGTCGCCAGTCAGACCACACGTGATCGTTATAGCCATCAACACCGCAACGTACTAATGCGCTGTAGTTGAACGCGCGTTCGCCTCGCTTCAGGAATATGCACTCGTACAAGTTGGCGAATTCGTCCGGGCTGTTTTCGCCCTGAATTTCGGCCAGGCTGATTTTGTCGAATCCCTGATTGATTACGTCATGAATGGTTACAACCTGACGCCAGATGTTATCCGGGCACAGCTTCCCGTTTTTCAGTGCCTTGTGTGAGGTGTCAATGCTGATGCGTTCAGATTGCGGTCGCGACTCGTTGTAGTGCTCGCCAGTCCAAAAGCCATACGCTTCGTGCTCTTCGCTGGACGGCGTAGAAAAATAAGTGCGGCGTAGCCCTTTATGTGTTGCCATCCCTGCCGCGACTTTCCGCAGATTGATGAAGTTGCTGATCCAGAAGACTTCATCTAAATACAAGTCACCGGTGTAGCTCTGCGCTGTTGCGGCACTGGTGCCGAGAAAATACAGAGTGGCACCGTTTGACAGCATGATGGCGTCGCCGCCTTTCAGCTCGACACCGACATCGCGGGCCAATAGCTGAATAAATCGCTTGAACTGGAACGCCTGTGCGCGGCTGGCCGATAAGAAAATCTGGTTGTTGCCGGTTTCAAGCGCGCGTAACAGCGCCTCACGTGCAAAGTACCAACTGGCACCAATCTGGCGTGATTTCAGAATGAACCGGTTACGCCGGTTGCGCTGTTTGTACCAGCGCCGCTGGTGTTCGTAGAGGCTATCCAGTACCAGCGCCCGCAGTTTTTCTATCTGCTCGTCTGTGAAGTGATTTTTCGGGGTTTTCTTGCGCTCCTGCCGCTCCTTTGCCTTGGTTTCATCACGTGAAAACCGCTCAAGCTGTCGCCCAAGTAGGTCAATCAGTTTGAAGTCATGCGGGGTCAGATCGTCTTTCTCGATCAGGCGCAGATAGCGCGCCTCTGTCACTTCCTTTGCTCTCTCAATCGGCGTGCTGTTGTCCCAGCTATCGCGGCGTCGCCAGGAATATAGCGTGTTAGCGCTGATGCCTAAGCGTTCTGCGATCTGGGGAACTGTGTACGCCTGCCAGTACAAGCGTTTTGCGTCGGTGCGGATGTCATTTTCCATGCCAGCAGGCTACCGCGCGCGGGCGTGGCACCGTAGCGGCGTTGATTGTCCGGGCGCGGTGACAAACGGCAGTAATAGCGCGGTGTGGCACTGGCGGGGATGATGGCTGTGCAGAACATGAGAGTCATTACACGAGGGTTACCATGCCGATTTCAAAACCGTTTATCGCCGCCGTTGAGGGCGTGGCTTGCGATGGCCGCCCGATCGAACGCATCTGGATCACGCAGATGGCGAAAAACTATAGCAGTCAGGTGCGCGGCGCTCGCGTCAATCTGGAGCACATCAAAGGGTATTCGCCCAGCAGCGACTTCCGCGCGTACGGTGATGTGGTCAGTGCTAAAGAAGTTACTGTCCCTGATGGCCCGCTGAAGGGAAAGGCCGCACTGGAGCTGGTGATCGATGCTACGCCCGATCTGGTTGCGTTGAGCAAGCAGCGTCAAAAAATCTATCCGAGCATCGAAGTCCACCCGTCATTTTCAAACACCGGCGAAGCGTATTTGATGGGACTGGCGATGACCGATGACCCGGCCAGTCTCGGTGTCGGCATCCTCGAATTTAACGCGGGCTGTGAAGGAAAAGGGCCGCTGGATAGCCGCAAAAGTGCCCCGGAGTGCCTGTTTACCGCGACAGCGCCCGACGCCGGGGTTGTGCTGGAGTTTGAGGACGCGCCGCCCGCTGGTGAAAGTGGTGCCAGTTTCTTTTCGCGCATCAAAGAGTTGCTGACCGGCAATCAGCAGCGATTCAGTCAGGAAAACGGCGAGATCCGTCAGGCTGTTGAGGCTATTGCCGAGAGTCAGCGCGGCGTGCTCGACAGCATCAGCCAATTCAGCGCGATGGCGCAGGAAAACACGGCGCTGAAACAGCAGGTCGGCGAGTTATCGCAGTCTGTGACGGACTTGAAGGGATTGCTGGAACGGCAGGACGGTCATTTCTCACAGCGTCCGCAGGCAACAGGCAATAACAGTCAGAGCGATACCATTCTGGCCGATTGCTAACCCATTTTACTGATTAACGGAATGCATTATGAAAAATGAAACCCGCGTCCTGTGGGACGGCTATGTCCGCCGACAGGCGGAGCTGAACGGCGTCAACGAGGCGCATGTCGCTGCGCAATTCTCAGTAGCCCCGTCGGTACAGCAGACGATGGAAAACAAGATCCAGGCCAGTGACGAGCTGCTGAAAAAAATCAATATCATGCCGGTGTCTGAAATGGAGGGCGAAAAACTGGGGCTGGGGATCAGCGGCCCGGTGGCGTCATCTAATTCGTCCAGCACGGAACGCCGCGAGCCGCGCAGCGTTCACACGCTGGACAGCGGTAAATATCGCTGCGAACAAACCAACAGTGACACATTCATCACGTATTCACAGTTGGATTCCTGGGCGAAATTCAAAGATTTTCAGGCGCGCATCAGTCAGCAAGTCATTCGCCGTAAGGCTCTGGACCGCATCATGATCGGGTTTAACGGCACGAGTCGTGCCGCCAAGTCTGATCTGACACAGAATCCGCTATTGCAGGATGTGAATATCGGCTGGTTGCAGCAGTACCGCAACAACGCACCGGCACGCGTGCTGAAAAACGTTACGCTGACCCATCGCGACGATGAAAACAAGGTTGTCGCAAAGGGCATGTACGGCAACTATGACGCGCTGGTTTTTGATGCTGTGAATTCACTGCTTGATGAGTGGTTCCGTGAATCCCCGGACTTGGCCGTCATTACCGGTCGTCAATTGCTGACCTCGCGCGACTTCCCGATCCTGAACGCCATCAGTACCACGAACCCAAATTCTGAGGCGATGGCCGGGCAATTGATTGTTTCCCGCAAATCGATCGCGAATCTTCCGACGTTCATTGCACCCTATTTTCCGGCGGGTTCGATTCTGGTCACACCGTTTAGCAATTTGTCTATCTACTACCAAGAGGGGGCGCAGCGCAGGTCGGTTAAAGATGAGTCGGAATACAACCGCGTCGCCACCTATGAATCGACAAATGATGCATACGCCGTCGAAGACTACGGCGCTGGCTGTCTGATTGAGGGTATTACATTCGCTGGGTCAGAAGCAGCGTAATCCATTGTTAGCAGGGCCGGTATTCCGGCCCAACAGGGGGCAACATGCTGACACCTGCACAACGGCATTTTCAGTCAGTCTCTGCGCGTCACCGTGGGCTGTCTGATGCCGTGCATCACAATACAGCGTATGAGCAACAGCTACATCGGCTCCGGCTCGATCAGTCGCGGTTGCATGAGATTCAGTCGAGTCAGTCTAAGGCGCTGATGAAACGTGAATTATTACCCAATTATCAGGGGTGGATTGACGGCGCGCTGGCAGCGGATACCGGCCAGGCGGATGAAGTGCTGGTCACAATGATGGTGTGGTCGATTGATGTCGGCGACATATCCGCCGCGCTGCGGATCGGTGAATACGTGATCCGCCACGGCCTGCCGATGCCCGACAGGTACAAACGTACGGCTGCCACGGCGCTGGTCGATGAGATTTGCGATCCGGTGCTCGCTGCGTTTAAAGCGGATGCAGCCCGCGCGCCGCTCGATGTCGCGCTGTTGTTGCAGCTCAATGCGCTGACGGCCGGGGCAGATATGCCAGACATGGTGCGCGCCAAGTTGTACAAGTCAATCGGCTACACCCTGCGACTCAGCTCACATGAATTGACCGCCGCGCGTGAGTGGTTACAGCGCGCGATTGCACTGTTTGACGGCATTGGCGTGAAACGCGATATCGAAATTCTGGGGCGGGCAATCAAGAAAGCGGCGCTGGCAGACGGAACTGATAACGGGGACGACGCGGGCGCTAATCAGAGCGCTGAACCCTTACCGGATCAAACACCGCCGCCGGAAAAGCCGGTGCGGCAATCACGTCAGCCTGCTCGCAAGACGAAAGTGAACAAGAGCACACGCGGTAAACGTGCTGTGTAACTGAATGTGCCCCCGCGCACCCAGGCGGCACGGTGCGGCAATGGCGGTTTGTCCGTTCGTTGTCGCGCCGTCCACCGCCTGACCCATCGGAGCTACGACTATGAACATGATGTTTCCTGAACCCGTTGATGATACTGCCCTGACGGATGTTGACGACGGCGGGGCGACGGTCAGCAGTTCGGCATTCTGGCCGGTGATCAATCTTGCTGCGCTACGAAAGGCGATGCGGCTGGATGGGGCTGTGACGACAGACAGGCTGATGGATAAAACCATAGAGGCCGTCGCCAGCGTCAATGAACAGTTGCGCGAATACCGCGCAGAACAGGAGCGGACGGGTGCGGCGGCGCTCGGTGATGTTGAAGCAGCTGCGATCAACGGTGAATCGGTGTTGGTCTGGCGTTACCGACGGGCAGTGTATTCAGCGGCGAAGGCGCTGCTGACGGAAGGCTACCGCGATATCGATACCACGAAAGAGGGCGAAAAACACGCGCAGGCGCTGACGTCCCAGATAGACACGCTGTGGCGTGACGCACAGTGGGCCATAAGGGATATTCAGGGCGTCGGTCGCGGTACGGCGGAACTGGTCTGATGCGAGTGATTGCAACGCAAAACGACACGGTAGACCTGCTGTGCTGGCGGTACTACGGCAAGACGGCCGGGGTGACGGAAGCGGTTTACGCCGCGAATCCGGGTCTGTGTGAAATCGGGCCGCTACTCCCTGCCGGAACGGTGGTCACGCTGCCGGATGACACCACGCCGCAGTTCGCGGAAACCGTGCAACTCTGGGATTAAGGATTTTTATGAACGAAAGTGAAAAAAGCATCATCACGCTATTCATCATCGGCGTGCTGATTGCGGTAGGAAGGATGCTGGCTGGCAGTGAGCCGATCACGCTGCGCCTGTTCGTTGGCCGTGTGCTGCTGGGCGGCTTTGTTTCAGTGATGGCGGGTGCCGCACTGGTGCAATTCCCTACGCTGTCGCCGCTCGCCATTAACGGCATCGGCGCGGCGCTCGGTATCGCGGGCTATCAAACTGTCGAACTGCTGATCCAGCGCCGCGCTGCACGGCAGGGGAAGGGAGAGGCGCAATGAGCACAGTGACTCACCCGAATGTGACGGCGTTTCTCGACATGCTGGCGTTTTCCGAAGGTACGGCAACGCACTCGCTGACGAAAAATCGTGGCTATGACGTGATTGTGACCGGTTCAGATGGCAAGCCAGAGATTTTCACTGACTACCGCGATCATCCGTTCGCCAATGGCCGACCGGCGAAAGTGTTTAACAGGCAGGGCCAGCGCTCTACCGCCGCCGGACGCTATCAGCAGTTGTACCGCTACTGGCCCACATACAAGAAGCTGTTACGCCTGCCGGATTTTAGCCCAGCATCACAAGATACGCTGGCAATTCAGCTTATCCGCGAGCGCCGGGCGCTGGATGACGTAATTGCTGGGCGTATTGCTTGCGCGATCGTCGCCTGCAATAACATCTGGGCATCGCTGCCCGGCGCGGGCTACGGTCAGCGTGAGCACAGCTTTGACCGGCTGGTAGCGGTTTATCGGCGGGCGGGCGGGGTTGTAGCCTGACTGCCTGTCACTGTAACGACAATAATAGGTAGGTAGTGATGAATTACATTCTGGAACGATTAAAAGAGCCGTCCACGTGGCGCGGGATCATCCTGTTCATGGCGGGCGTGTTTGGTGTACAGCTGGGTGTGGATACCCAGGCACTGGTGGTGTCGGCGGGCGTGACGGCGGCCGGGGTGGTCGGCGCGGCCCTGCCGGACAAATGGAAGTAAGCAATAAGGGCGGGCGCAGCCTGCCCATTGCGGGGTTATTATGCTGAAACCGAAGCTGCTGCGACAGGAAATAAGCCGCCTTGTGCCGTGGGTGCGCGCTAACCCTGACAGGCTGGTGTTATATGTGCCGCGCGGTCACGTCGTCGGGCGCGGCGGTGCCTCTGCGTCATTTGAATACCAGTACACGCTGGAGGTGCTGGTGATGGATTTCCCCGGCAGCACTGACGATATCATGCTGCCGATACAGATATGGGCGCGGCAGTATGAGCCGGAGTTGCTGTTTAATCCTGACAATCAGAAGAACGGCATCACGTTCGAAGTGGATATTCTCAGCAATGACGCGATCGACCTGCTGGTGAAAATTCAGGTAGCGGAAGCCGTGGCGGTGACGTCGGAGAGCGGAAAGCCGGTTGTCCACCACCGCGCCGACGCGCCGCCGGATCTGATGGAGGGGATGGACGGCTGGGCGATGGCTGTACGCGATATGGCCAGCACAGTCAGCGGTGATACTGCGGGTGACAAATGAGTGACGACGCACTGTTTCATGAACTGGATGCATATCTGCAAACGGTTAAGCAGCACCTGGCAGATAACCAGCGCCGACGACTGTCGCGGCAGCTCGCCGCAGGGCTGCGTCAGCGTCAGCAAAAGCGCATCAATCAACAGAAAAACCCGGATGGCACGCCCTACGCCGCGCGCCGCCGTGCCACTCGACGCACACAGGGCGGCATCCGGTTTCTCTGGAATAACGACGTGCGCGAGTTGCGGAACTGGCGTAACAGCCGGGGCCGGGGTGGTCGCATGATCACCGGATTTGATGTTGAGCGTGGCGCGCTGCGCAGCTTCTTTCGCGCCGACATCGAGCGTTACCTGTCTATCGATATCAACAAAACCACCAAAACCACACAGCGCAAAGACAAGATGTTTCGCCGCCTGCGCACGGCGCGATTTCTGCGCACGTCGGTACAGTCTGACGGCGTAGAAGTGGGTTTCTCCGGGCAGACTGCCGCCATTGCCAGCATTCATCAGTACGGCGAGACTGAGCAACTGGGTCGCTCGCGTGTGCAGTATCCGGCGCGTGAACTGCTGGGCCTGTCTGCACCGGATATCGACTGGATGGCCGATACTATCGTGAGTGCCATGCAGCCGTCATGATTGTCGCCATACGCTGACAATCGCAACACATTGCCCGCGCGCGCGTGGGATCTCACACTGGCACGGTGATAATAAAACGGTGCCAGCTATGAACGAATTACAGCGACTGATCCAAAACCTGATCCGCGTCGGCGTGGTGGCCGAAGTTGACCGCGCGCGCCCCGGGTGCAGAGTGAAAACGGGTGGACTGACGACTGACTGGTTGCCCTGGCTGACCTCGCGCGCGGGCGCGTCGCGGGAGTGGTCAGCGCCGTCAGTGGGAGAACAAGTGTTGCTGTTGTCCATTGGCGGCGAGCTGAGTACGGCATTTGTACTGCCCGCGATTTTCTCAAGCGCTCACCCAGCGCCGTCTGACTCCGCTGACGCGCAGGTGGCCGTGTTCCCCGACGGTGCGCGGTTTGAGTATGAACCGGCGTCCGGGCGGTTGCTGATCAATGGCATAAAAAACATGGTCATCAATGCCGACGCCATGATGATCAACTCAGCGGTAACAATCAACGGCCCTGTCACGCAACGCGGCGGCAATCTGACCTCTAACGGCGTTGTCGTGCATACCCACCAGCATTCCGGCGTCCTGCCGGGCGGTAGTAATACCGGGGGCCGGTGTGAATCGTTATACGGGCATGAATGCCCGCACCGGCTCCGCGATCGCAGACGTAGAGCATATTCGTCAGTCAATTATCGATATCCTGACCACGCCTGTCGGCTCGCGACTGATGCGGCGCGATTACGGCTCGATGCTGTTTTCATTGGTAGACCAGCCGTTTAATGAGGTGCTGCGGTTGCGGATGATATCTGCTGTATACAGCGCGCTGATGCGCTGGGAGCCGCGTATCATTCCGACGCAGATCGTGCTAGGGGTGCCTAAGGCGGGCCGTGCGACGATGACTATCGCCGGTCTTCGCACGGACAGTGACGCAGCCTTTAGCACAGAGGTGACGCTGTGAGCACTGTCGATTTGTCTCAACTGACAGCGCCGACGGTCGTTGAGGTGCTGGATTATGAAACACTACTGGAAACCCGCAAATCGGCATTTCTGTCGCTGTATCCCGCAGACGAGCGCCCGGCGGTGGCAGCGACACTGACGCTGGAGTCAGATCCGGTTGTGAAGTTGCTACAGGAAAGCGTGTACAGAGAAATCATGCTGCGTCAGCGTATCAATGAAGCGGCGCGGGCGGTCATGTTGGCCTACGCAGCGGGGGCAGACCTCGATCAACTGGCCGCGAATCTGAATGTCGAACGTCTGACCATTTCGGCGGCTGACGACACGGCTATCCCGGCAGTGGCGGCGGTGATGGAGTCCGACGCTGATCTGCGCTCGCGGGCGCAGTCGGCATTTGAAGGGTTGAGCGTGGCCGGGCCGATGGGCGCGTATGTGTATCACGCACGCAGCGCAGACGGACGTGTGGCAGATGCCACGGCGATCAGTCCCAGCCCGGCTACGGTCACGGTCACTGTACTATCGACGGACGGTGACGGCACGGCTCCCCCCGCGTTGTTAGCGGCAGTGGCCGCTGCGTTGAATGACGAGGATATCCGCCCGGTAGGCGACCGGGTAACGGTTAAGTCCGCGCTGGTCGTGCCGTATAGCGTCGCCGCGCGCCTGTATTGCTACCCCGGCCCCGCAGCTGGGCCAATTCGCGTCGCAGCAGAGGCCAGGTTAACGGCCTACATCAGTGCGCAACGTCGGCTCGGGCGTGATATTCGCCGCTCGGCGCTGTATGCCGCGTTGCACGTCGAGGGTGTGCAGCGGGTGGAGCTGGATGCACCGGCGGCGGATGTGGTGCTTGACGACACGCAGGCTGCGTACTGCACCGGCTATAAAATCACCATCGGTGGCAGTGATGAGTAACAGCAGCTTGTTACCGCCGTCCGCATCAGCGCTGGAACGCCGACTAGCGGCAGCCTGCGCTGATATCAGTGCGCTGTCGGTGCCTATCCGTCAGGTATGGAACCCCGATACCTGCCCGGTGTCGTTTCTACCGTATCTGGCGTGGGCATTTTCTGTCGATCGCTGGGATGAGCGCTGGTCGGAGGTCGTGAAACGCCAGGTGATTAAGGATGCGTTTTTTATTCACCGACACAAGGGCACCATTGGCGCGCTGCGCCGGGTGGTGGAGCCGTTCGGCTATCTGATTCGCATTACCGAGTGGTGGCAGACCGGCGATGCGCCCGGCACGTTCAGGTTGGATATCGGCGTGCAGGATAGCGGTATTACCGAGGCGACCTATCTCGAGCTGGAGCGATTAATTGCGGATGCTAAACCGGTGAGCCGTCACCTGCTGGGGCTGGCTATTCACCTCGACAGTCAGGGGACAACGCCAGTTTGCGCCGGGCAGTACAGCGGTGATGCCCTGACGGTTTATCCCTACTTTCCTGAAACCATTACCACCACCAGCGCGGACAGGCGCGCGGCGGCGGTGCATCTTTCTGACAACATGAGCGTGAACGCATGACAACAAAATATTTTGCCCTGCTGACGGCTACCGGCGCGGCGTTGCTGGCGAACGCTACCGCGCTTGGGCGGCAGCTGCAAATTACCCAGATGGCGCTGGGCGACGGCGGCGGCGCGCTGCCCACTCCCGACCCGGCACAAACCAAACTGGTCAATGAGCGTCGTCGGGCACCGCTCAATTCTCTGAGTGTTGACCCGGCAAACCCCAGTCAGATTATCGCCGAGCAGGTGATACCGGAGGATGAGGGCGGCTGGTGGATACGTGAAATCGGTCTGTATGACGCCAGCGGCAATCTGATTGCTGTCGCCAACTGCCCGGAAACCTACAAACCGCAGTTACAGGAAGGGTCGGGCCGGGTGCAGACGGTGCGCATGATATTGATTGTCAGCAGCACCGATGCGGTAACGTTGAAAATCGACCCGTCGGTGGTTTTGGCCACGCGGTCATATGCCGATGCGCAAACTATTGATGCAAAAGCCTATACAGACACTCGGGTGAATAACGCAAGGACTGACCTCAAAACCTACACCGACAACTCACTGGCCGCGCATAGTGCAGCGGTCAATCCACACAAACAATATGCGCCGCTGGCAAGCCCTGCGCTTACCGGCGTGCCGACCGCACCCACGGCGGCGGCGGGAACCAATAACAGCCAACTGGCGACCACGGCTTTTGTGACGGCAGCGGCTAATACGGTCTCTGCCAGCATATTGGCGACCACCGCCGCAAACCTGGCCAAAAAACTGGATATCGCAGATATCGCGGGTATCCCGCTGCCGTGGCCACAGGCCGCTGCGCCCACTGGCTGGCTGAAATGTAACGGCCAGGCCTTTGATAAAACGGTCTACCCTAAACTGGCACAGATTTACCCGTCTGGCGTATTGCCCGATTTGCGCGGCGAGTTTATTCGCGGCTGGGATGATGGGCGTGGGGTGGATGCGGGGCGTGCGCTGCTATCTGTTCAGACTGATGCGGTGCAAGACCACGGCCACGGTGACATGAGATATTCGGGGCAGGGCGCCGGGGGCGGGAATCTGCCGATTGTTGACGGCGGCGCGGCATTTAACGGCGGTGGAGATTTGATCGGCGCGATATCAAATCGGGCATTTAATGGGGGGGCTCCGCGCGTGGCGGCTGAAACCCGCCCCCGCAACGTCGCCTTTAACTACATCGTGAGGGCTGCATAATGCAAACCAATGACATCGCTGTATTAGGAGAGAATGGCCTGGCGTCCAATACCGGCTGGCTGACGGTTTATCATGCTGATACGCAAACCGGCGAGTATGGCGGCAGCAGTGAAGAGTACCTGATGACCGGTACCGGCGTGCCCGCACACAGCTACGCCGATGCACCACCGGCGGATGTGGCGAGCGGGCAGGCGGTACGGCGCACTGCCGACGGTGTAAGTTGGGAGGTAGTGGCGGACTTTCGCGGCCAAACGGCCTATGACACCCGCACCCGTCAGCCGCAGGTAATTGGCTCGCTGGGTGATTTGCCAAAGCACCTGACGCTGCTGCCACCAGCCAGCGAGTTCGACTGCTGGCAAGACGATGCATGGGTGACGGATACAGCGGCGCAGCATGCTGCAACGGTACTGGCAGCACAGCGCGACCTTGATGCCCGGCGGCAGGCCGCCCGTGAGCGCATCAGCGAGCTGACCTATGCCGAAGAACTGGCGATGGCGACAGAGACGGAAACGCGCTTACTGAAAGAGTGGAAACGCTATCTGGTGCAATTAGGTCGCATTGACACTGCCGCCGCACCGGATATCGACTGGCCTGCAACGCCGGCATGAGTGTATCGAGCATAGCCAGCGTTGACTATACTGCCTGGATAAACGGCCCTCGTGGGCCGTTAAAATAGCCCCTTTAGTGTGTCCATTCCGCTTTTCGCTGCTGATGTCGCGCTATCCATTGCCGAGCTGGCCGCGCTGGAAACCTTTTCAGTCAATCCATCAATCTGTTCGCTGATCTGTCCGAACATTTCGCGCATATCGCTGTTTACACGCTCCAGGTTGACCGTGAACGCGATGTGACGCGCCTTTCCATCGTCGAAAAACGCGCTGCGTGTTTCCGTTATTGCAGTAATGACGTACATGCCATAAATGCGACCCGTCCCGTCGATCAGCGGCCATGCCTTTCCCGACGCCGCCATTAAATTCAGCATCGTGAGTGACAGGTCGCCGCCTGTGATTTCGGGGTACAGGTCGCCTGATATCGTCAGTTTATCCTCGCCCGGCCCGATGTATTGATATCGTGCGTACTGCCCGACTCGCTCATTTTTGACGTGCCGCCACGTCATTTGATGCTCTAACGTCTGGTACGGCGTTGTGCGACGCAAAAAGGGGAATAACCCCAGTATCATCATCATATTGACCTGCCTATGTGTCTGCTCTGTCTGTGAGTTGAGCGCCGCGCCGCCGCTGCTTTGCTCGCTCGATAGCGTCTATCTCCTGACGGATTCGCGCCGCTAGTTTCGTTTCGTCAACGTTTCGTGCGTCTGAAATGCTGATGTTTATAACGTAGCTATCAGTCCCGCGATTGCTGCTCAATGCCGCCGCCATTGTCGCCGCAGGGGTAGCGATCGGTGCTGTTGTTGTCGATGCCGGCGGCTGAACCGACGGAATGGCCTGGGAGTTCGGGTTCTGATTGGTCTTTGCCAACTGCGTCGCAGGTGCTGCGGCAGCGGCGGCGGCAGAATACGTCGGTTCTGCGTATGCACTAGTCAACATAATGGCCGGCGGCACATTTTTAAATACGATATCACCCAGCTTGTTTGGGTCTCGTTGCTCTGCCGGCGGTTGCGCGGGCCCGGTGTGCTTTGGCTTTTTGTCTTTCTTCAGCGCATTGTGGCCGGTTAGATCGGGTGTGCCGACAGGGGGCGTGGTTTTTGTCTCTGTCGGTTTTGATTCCGGCTTGTTTACCTGTGCCGCCTCCCCGGATTTGACCAGTGCCGGGGTGTCTTTTGCCGGTGGAGGTGCGCTGTTTTTTGCCGGTTCTGTTTCTGGTTTTGATTCCGGCTTGTTTACCTGCGCCGCCTCCCCGGATTTAACCAGCGCCGGGGCGTCTTTTGCCGGTGACGGTGTCCACTCTTGTGCTACCGTTTTTTTCAGCTTTTCGTCCCAGACGTACATGACCGGTTTTTTTTGCTCGCCGGTGGCTTCTGGCATTGCACCGTTCATCTTGTTCGCCGCTGCGGCCGCTGCGCCGGCGGCTTCAGGTATAACGCCGAGTTTTTCCAGCAACCAGCCAACACCCGCCGCTACTTTCAGTATGACGCTAACCAGCCCATTCAGTGCCGCCCCGACCACGTTACCCAGTGCGACGCCGGCGTTTTTGCACGCCTCCAGATCTTGCGAGGTTTGCTGTACCGGCCCGAACAGCGACCTGAACCAGTCCCACACTCGCCCGATAGCCTGTCCGATGCCGTCAAAAACAGGGCTGAGTGCTGCAAATGACGCCTTGAGTGGCTCTAACTGCGTCATGATGCTGCCAAAATAGCCCTCAAAAAATGCCTTGAGCGGCTCCCAGTATTTGTATATCAGTAGTCCGGCAGCTATCAGCGCGACGCCAATCAGTCCGATTGGACTAAATAGCAGCATGACTGCCGTCCTGAGCGCGGTGAATACCCCTGTGCCGACACCGCCGAGTGACGCGAAATCTACGCCGAGGTCTGCACCCGCCGTTTTGCACGCATCAATAGCGGTTGTGACTGCCGGAAACGCCGCTTTTAATGGCTCCAGTTGTGATGTGATGTTCCCGCCGCTGCCGTTCCCGATGGATGATAGGCACTCATTTAGCGATGTGCCCGCCGTCTTGCACGCCTCCATCGCGTCTGAAACGGGCGGGAACGCCGCTTTTAACGGCTCCAGTTGTGATGTGATGTCACCGCTGCCAATGGCTGGCAGGCTCGGCAACAACGCCGCCCCTGCCTTTGCTCCGGCTTTTAAAATGGAATGTGAGAGCTTTTGCTTTTCGGGTTTTTCGGCCTTGTCGGCCTTGTCACCTTTTGCCTTATCATCCTTGTCTTTAGTGCTGTCGTTATTTCCCGACTCATCGCTGACGCTGCGCAGTTTACTGCCCAGCGCATCCAGTGCTGATCCGGGGTCGGCTAATGATGCAGTGAGTGCGCTGCCTGCCGCTGCTGCCGCAGAACGCCATGACAATAACGACGGCGGTATTTTTGATATTGACGGTAGCAGGCCAGATAGATTGCCGGACAGACGCCCGGTCAGCATGGTCATTAGCCCCATGCCGCCACCACCAACCAGACGCCCGAAACTGAATCGCATCAACGCCAGTGGGCCGAGCACGGTTGCTGATACCAGTGCCAGTGCGCCGAATGCGGCAACCAGTGCGCCAATGAGCACGGCGCCTTTTGCCAGCGCTGCTGCCAGTTCTGGGTTTGCTGCAACCCAACTTTTGACGCGCAATATTGCTGATTGCACGCTGGCCATCAGTTGCATCAGCTCGGGGCGCATCGACTGGCCGATATCACTGACCGTGTTTTTCGCCATCGCTTTGGTCAGTAGCCACTGCGATGATATTGAGTCAATATCAACCGTATTCTCTTTGCGCATAGACCCTTTGGCCTTTGCGCTGTTGACCAGCTCTAACTGTCGGTACAGCTCCGGGAGTCGGTTCGATAACTTTTCTGCATTTTTGCCAAATTCCTTGCCGAAAATGTCCGTCAGTACCGCTGTTCTGTCGGACTCAGGGAGTTTTTTCACCGCTTCCAGCACGGTGATGATCGTGCCCATCGCGTCCTTTGACATGTTCTGCTGGATTTTTTTTGCACTCAGGCCGAGTCGGTTTAGCCCCTCCATAAATCCATCGCCCTGTTTCGTCGCGATGGATAGCTCGCGCACCATGGCATTCGTCGCGCTCGCGGCAATTTCAGGGGCTTCGCCGAGCGTGAGGAACGTTGAGCCCAGCGCCGCCGCGTTTTTGTACCCCAGCTTGTCAGCGACGCCGCCAACGCGTTTCATTACATCAATGATTTCGCTACCTTTCGACATCGCATTGTCGTCAAGGTAATTGATGGCGTCGCCCAACTGCTCAATGTCTTTTGTCGGGATTTTGTAGAGCCCGGCGATTTTGCCGAGATCTTCCGCTAGCTGCTCGGCTGGCAGCTCGAACGCCTTTGCTGCCATCGCGGCGGTGTCTGCAAAGGCGAGCAGGTCGGCCTTGCGCTTCTCAAACGGATCGTCATCGTTTGCGACGCCCATTCGTGCGCCGCCTTCGACTAGCGCTGCATAGTCGATGGCACCGTTTTGCAGGGGCAACTTTTCAGAGTGCGCCTGTATTGCTGCCTGCATCTCACTGTAGCGTGCCGTGCGCTTGTTGTTCTCATCAAGCAGCCCGCTGACCTGCTTTGCGACCCCCTTCATCGCGTCTTCTGTTTTCGCGTACGTCGTCACTGCGGCGACCGCAGGGGCCAGCGTTGCTGCACCGACCGCCAGTGCTTTCCCGCCGGTATCCCGTAGTTTCTCCTGCGTGGCCTTGGCTTTGTCGTAGCGCTGCTGGGCCTGGCTGACGGTCGTCAGCCGGCGCTGTTGCTCGGTCAACTGCTGGTTATACCGCGCCGTGGCCTGGCTGATTTGATCGGTGGCGCTCTTGCTGCGGTCGAGCGCGACGCCATGCTGCCCGATGGCTGTCGTGATCTGCGTGAGTTTTTGTTGCTCGGCTGAGTGCGCGCGCGATAGCTGGGCGATAACCGAGCGCTGCTTCTCCAGCGCTGCCGTTTGTTCGTCCGTGCGGCCCTTCAGTGGGCCATATGCCGCGCGCATTGCTGCTGCCTGTGCTTTGGCGGCGTCCAGTTCGCGGGCGGTTTTGTTGCTGGCAGCGCTCAGGCGGTCAAAACTGGCGGCCTGCCTCTCCAGGTCTTTGAGTGTGGATTGCGTGGTTCTGATTTGTGCGGCCAGCGCCGCCGTGCTGTTCCGTGCTGTTCCGGCGGCGGCGCTGATGCCGTTAGTGGCGCTGAACGCCACTCGTATGCTGAGGTTGCGATCTGTCATTCTGTCATTCCGGGGTTCCGCTGCGCGCGGCCGCCCGGCTCCGCCATGCGATCAGTTCGCTAATCGTCATGTCGTACATCACCGACGGTGGCCAGTGGAAAATAGCGGCGATGTCAGCCATCGGTTCTTCAATGCACGCGAATGGGCACTGTATTATCCGGCGGTCGTCTCCGGCTCGGTCTTCTGTTCCGCACTCGGTTGCAAAAAAGTGGCCACCGAATTCGCCAGTTGGCAGAAGTCCCATACGTCCATACGGCGCAGTTCATCGGGTGATAGCGCGGGGCTGGTCACGCGCGGTAGCAACGTCATGAGCGCGTCAACGTCGGACGTCATCACGTCGTAGACTTTTAGCCCGCGCAGGCTGCCGGCCTGTTTCAGTGCGTCGGTGATGGTGACGGCGGTTACGTCGCCGCCGGAACGAGTGAGCGGGGTTTGCAGTGTAATGGTCTGTGGCATGGTTATCTCCGGTTAAAAATCGTTTTGTTCGGTTCGTATACGGGGTGGGTTACAGGCCCATGTTGGCGCGATGTTGTTCCATTCGGTCAACGCCGCCCGATTTAAATACGGCGTTGATGACGTCGATTTCAATGACGTCCTCACCATCAATGGTCAACTTGTAATACGTATTTTTCAGGGTGAACTTGTTGGTCGTGTCATCACCCATTTTTGCCGACCCTGTGTCAACCTCGGTGTAGCGCCCGCGCGTCTGCACTTCGACAGGGATTGACAGTCCGGTGTCCTCAGACTGATATGAGCCAGCGAAACGAAATTGGATAGCATCCGCAGACGGCGAGCCGTACTTTTTCAGCAGTCGCGCATCCACACCGCCCATTGTCAGTTCCATGTCCAGCGCGCCCGCTTCCAGGCCCAGGTCAATCGACACGCTGCCCGGCATCCCGCCGCCCTGATAGTCTTCCATTTTTCGGCTGAGTTTGGGCAATGTCAGTTCCGGGATCATGCCGAGGTAGCTGTCACCATCGATAAACATGTTGAAATATTTTAGTTTCTTAGGCAGAGCCATGATTAGCCCCCGAATGTGTTAGCAAACGTAGCGTAATACTCGTCCGTGAATTCCTGAACCAGATCCAGGTGCTCCAATGGCGGGACGGGCGAATAGTTGTATTTGATGGTCAACTTGCCGGTGCGCAGCGTTTCGCTGGTATTTGCATCGGTCTCATACCAGCAGCGCGCGCCCAGCAGACGCCCGGATGTCACCAGCGCGAGGAGTTTTTTGTTGATACCGTCAATGATGTCTTTCGCCAGTGATGGCGTTAACGGTTTATCGATGTACGGGAAATGCGCCTCTGCGATGGTATCGGCGAGGATTTGTGCGGTGCGCGTGTAACTTTCGAATACGAATGCATCAGTGTCACACGTCCGCGAGCCCCAGAACCGAAACCCGTTCTGTTTGATTAGCGTGGTCACGCCGTTGCCGTTCAGGAAATCGGCGTCACTGTCCGTGCTCTGCAACGCGAAATAGACGTCTTTGCTGATGCCCAGCACGTTATCCACCGCGACGTTAGACAAAACCTTGTGCCAGCCCTGTTCTTCGTCGATTTTGGCGCGCAGGCCGAGCGCGTACGCCACTGCCGGAACGGTTTCGGTTTTTGCCGACGTGGCGTTGTACGCAATCCAGTCAGGCCAGATGATCATCAGCTCGCGTTGCGAGAAGTTTTTACGGTACGCGACGGCCTCAGCCATGGTTGCGCAGTCGTGTGCGCTGACGTACGCGAATGCCCGCAGCTTTTCTGCGATAACGGCCAGTTGTGCGGATACTACCTGCGTATCCAGACCGGGAACGCCCAGCACGCGAGGCCGGTGGCCGACACGGGCTTCGGCAGACAGCAGTGCAAACAGGCCGGTATAGCGCCCGTTTGCGTCCGTGCCGCCGATGACCAGCTGATCCTGTGTCTGTACGGGTTCGTTTCCGACTGCTGCAATGTTGCTCGCATCGGCCACGCGAACAACGATGGTGTACGGACTAGTCTGGTCGGAAATCGCCTTCAGCGTTGTATACAGCGTGCCGGTTTTACCGGCTTTGCCCAGCACTTTTGATACGCGCGTCAGCAAAACAGGTTCATTCAGGGGAAATGTTATTGCATCGGCATCATCAGCGGTACAGACAACACCGATCACCGATGAATTGATATCAGTGATGATGGTGCTGAGGTCTGTTGATTCGCCGACGCTGACGCCGTGGTGATACGTGTCACTCATGTCATGGCCTCGATCTGTCAAATGTCGTCGCTATCATCTGTGTTGATGCCGAGCGGCGCACGTCGTTGTGATTGTCGCAACCTGCTGACAATCACAACGTGTCGGCACTACGCGCGCGTGTGACAAAATGGCCTATGTCACCCTCGCGGATGAGGGTGACATGGGCCAATGGGGAGGTGATTTTGGTCGATATGATAAGTGCGGCTATCGGTGATGTGTCAGACAGGCTGGGCGGCTATTCGCCGCGTCCGGCATTTATTGTTCGTATCGAGGGTGCGAATGACCAGATTACAGAGCTGAACACGCGAGTTATCTCGCTGACGGTAACGGATAATCGCGGTTTCGAGGCTGACACGCTGGAACTGGCCCTGGATGATACTGACAGGCGTCTGCTGCTGCCAGATAGGGGTGCCAGGCTGCTGGTTGCGCTGGGCTGGCAGGGCCAGCCGCTGGTTAGCAAGGGGCGTTTTGTTGTTGATGAAATTACACATCAGGGGCCGCCAGACCAACTGATCATCAGTGCAAAAAGCGCCGATTTTCGCAATACGTTTAATGTGCGTCGTGACTACAGCTGGCATAACGTGACCGTTGACTACGTTGTGTCAGCAATCGCGAGCCGCTACGGACTGCGGGCCGGGGTGTCCGCGCATCTGGCGAAACTGGAGCTTGACCACGCTGACCAGACGAATGAGTCAGACATCTCGTTTTTGACGCGAATGGCCGAAATGGTCGGCGCGGTAACGACGATAAAGGACGGCATGTTGCTGTTTTTTGTGCCCGGTCAGTCCGTTTCGCAAAGCGGGCGGCCGTTGCCATCTATCACTATCACACGCAGTAGCGGCGACAAACATCGGTTTCGCGTCGCAGACAGAGATGCCTATACCGGTGTCACGGCATATTGGCTTGATCTGGATTTCGGCAAGGCGAAGCCTGCCCGTATCACACGAAAGCGGTCAACGACGGCCAGAACGGCAAAAGCGAAGTCGAGCAAAAAAGAGGGGAATTATCTCGCGGGCTCTGATGGCAATGTTTTTGTTATGCGAAAAACGTTCAAAACGGAACGGGCAGCGCGAATTGCAGCGGATGCGCACTGGCGAAAACTACAGCGCGGTGCAGCCGAGTTTTCAGTCACGCTGGCGCGGGGCCGCGCTGAGTTATATCCAGAAATGCACGCGAGAATGTCGGGATTCAAGTTGCCAATCGACACGGCTGACTGGGTGATAACACGCTGCGTGCATGAAATTGGCAGCAGCGGATTTACTACATCGCTGGAATTCGAGGTGAAAATTACAGACTGGAATATTAAAGAAACGAAAATTGACGACGATACGGATGATGACGAATAACGCTGTAACCAGTGTATAATATCGCCACTGAAAACACCTTTGGGGGTTGTCATGGCGATCAAATGTCCAAAATGCCGCGCAACTGCTAAAACCAGAACCAGCGTAGAGATAACGCCGCTGACTCGCCGTAGTTACCACCAATGCCAAAATATGATGTGTGGTCATTGTTTTACCAGCATGACCTACATTGACGGCGCACTGAATGAAACCAAACCCGCCGCCGGTGCGTTTGTTCCATCAAACATATTTCCGCGTAGTCATAGTGGAGAGAATCAGCTGGATCTGGCTCTTTAATTATTCAACCACGGTGAACAATGGCGGCTGATTGGGAGTCGCCTTTTTTATACCCGAAAAACGGGTGCTGCCACTCTGCTGCCATTTTGCTGCCACTTGCTAAATTTCAGGCATAAAAAAACCGCCTTGAGGCGGTGAAGAGTTTTTATTTATTTCTATTTTTATCAGTCATTTATTGCATGGTGCCCAGAGCGGGACTTGAACCCGCACAGCGCGTACGCCGAGGGATTTTAAATCCCTTGTGTCTACCGATTCCACCATCTGGGCTCAGAATTTGGAGGCGCGTCCCGGAGTCGAACCGAGGTGGGCGGATTTGCAATCCGCTGCATGGCCACTCTGCCAACGCGCCTTATTTTAACGTCTTAACTAATTTGGAGCGGGAAACGAGACTCGAACTCGCGACCCCGACCTTGGCAAGGTCGTGCTCTACCAACTGAGCTATTCCCGCATTTGACAGAACATATTGTTTATTAAGCTTTTTCAATAAACCGTGCTGCTGTCGATGCGATGCATTCTACTTACCTGACGCAGTGAGTCAATAAAATTATCACTCTCACTGCGCCGTTTGTTGCTTTTTAAAGCTAGGTGATCAATGTTCAAGCAAATCACGCCATGCTGCGCTTAAATACTGGAACATTGACCAGAAAGTCAGCACGGCGGCGATGTACAAGGCAAATATCCCAGCCGCCTCCACCAGCTTTTCCGGCCGCCACAACAGCCCGATTAAAGCCACCATCTGTGCTGTCGTTTTTATTTTCCCCACCCAGGATACCGCGACGCTGCTGCGCTTACCGAGCTCAGCCATCCATTCCCGCAATGCTGAAATAATAATTTCCCGGGCAATCATGGTCGCTGCCGGTAATGTTATCCACCAGGAGTGATAGTATTCCGCCACTAGCACCAGCGCCACAGCCACCATAACCTTATCAGCAACGGGATCCAGAAACGCCCCAAAGCGCGTCGTCTGCTTCCAGAGGCGGGCAAGAAAACCATCAAACCAGTCAGTAATGGCTGCAAAAACAAAAATGCCTGCACAGACCGTCGGAGCCCAGTTGAACGGCAGATAAAATGCCAGAACAAAGAATGGGATTAAAACAACTCGAAACAGGGTAAGCCACGTAGGTATATTAAATCGCATAGCGTCTGAGTAACTGTCTGGCTCGAAAGAGAATAAGGATATGTTGCTACATTGCCTCTAGTGTTTCAATGCATGAAAGATTTTTTCTGCCAAAGCGTGCGAAATTCCAGGGACTCCGGCTATTTCCTCAATACTGGCGTTAATCAGGGGTTGCAGGCCCCCCATGAACTTAAGCAGTGCCTGACGACGTTTTGGTCCCACGCCTTCTATCATTTCAAGTGAACTGGTGCTTTTTACCTTAGCACGCTGTTTGCGATGCCCGCTAATCGCATGATGGTGCGATTCGTCACGTATATGCTGAATAACGTGCAAGGCTGGGGAATCAGCGGGTAATGCCACCCCCTCGCCGGTCGCTTCAAAAAACAAGGTTTCCAGGCCCGCCTTGCGATCGCTGCCTTTTGCCACACCTAGCAACAGCGGCTTGGTGGTATCCCATGCGACCTGTAGAGATGAAAATACCGTTTTCGCCTGCGCCAATTGGCCTTTTCCCCCATCAATCACAATCACATCAGGAATTTTACTTTCATCAATCGATTTGCCGTAACGGCGTTTGATCACCTGATTCATCGCCGCATAATCATCGCCAGGCGTGATGCCGGAAATATTATAGCGACGATATTCAGCACGCAGAGGCCCGTTGGTATCGAACACCACGCAAGATGCCACGGTTTGCTCGCCCATGGTATGGCTAATATCAAAACACTCCATACGGTGGATTTTATCAATACCGAGTACCGAAGACAGCGCCTCCAGACGCTGCCAGATTGTTGATTGCTCAGAGAGTTTTGTCGCGAGTGCTGTCTGGGCATTCGTGCGAGCCAGCTTGAGATAGCGGGCACGATCTCCCCGAGGACGACTTTGAATCTGAATTTTACGTCCTGCTTGCTCACTGAGTGAGTCGGCCAGCAAGGCGTGCTCTGGCAATGCAAAGTCGAGCAAAATTTCTGATGGTAAAGTGCGAGCGATACTACCCTGTAAGTAGAACTGTCCGACGAAGGTCTGCACCACTTCTGCAAGTTCAGTTCCTCCCGGCACTTTCGGAAAATAACTTCGGCTGCCTAACACCTTCCCTTGGCGAATAAAGAGCACATGGACACAGGCCATGCCGGCCTCAAACGCGACGCCAATCACATCAAGATCATCGCTATCGCCAGAAACAAACTGTTTCTCTGTGACCCGTCGCACTGCCTGAATTTGATCACGAATTCGGGCCGCATCTTCAAACCTCAGTTCGCGACTGGCTGACTCCATATCTGCCACCAGCCGGGTCAGCACCTGTTGATCTTTACCAGACAGGAACAACCGCACGTAATCAACCTGCTGCTGATAGTCCTCCTGGCTGACCAGCCCGCTCACACACGGCCCCAGACAACGCCCAATCTGATATTGCAGGCAAGGGCGCGAACGATTGCGATAAACACTATTTTCACACTGGCGAATCGGAAACAATTTTTGCAACAACATGAGTGTTTCACGCACCGCATTTCCATTAGGGAACGGGCCAAAATATTCGCCTTTGGCGTGCCTGGCTCCCCGGTGTATAGACAACCGGGGATGGCTATCAGCACTCAGAAAAATCAACGGGTAAGATTTATCATCACGTAATAATACGTTATAGCGCGGCTGATATTGCTTGATGAAATTGTGCTCAAGCAACAGCGCTTCAGTTTCAGTATGCGTGATCGTGACATCGATCTGCTGAATACTTTTCACCAAAGCTTCAGTTTTCCGACTGGCAACCTGCGCACGAAAATAACTGGAAAGGCGTTTCTTTAGATCCTTCGCTTTACCAACATAGATGACCGTATTGCTGGCATCATACATGCGATAAACGCCAGGCTGACTGGTTACTGTCTTCAGAAAAGCCTGGGCATCAAAACGTTCAGTCACTACTGATCAAAGTCTCCGCGTTAAAAAGTCCGTGACGAATTGCAAGATGCGTTAACTCGACGTCGCCATTAATGTTCAGTTTGTTGAACATACGATAACGATAGCTATTGACCGTCTTCGGGCTGAGGTTGAGCTTATCTGAAATCTCGGTCACTTTCTGACCTTTAGTGATCATCATCATAATTTGCAATTCACGCTCAGAGAGACACTCAAGTGGCGTTTCCGTCTGAGGTTCGAGCTGACTTAACGCCATTTGCTGGGCAATATCAGAGGCAATATAACGCTTGCCTGCATGTACAGAGCGAATGGCACAAATAACCTCTTCTGGCGTAGCACCCTTACTCAGGTAACCTGCCGCACCAGCCTGCATCACTTTAGCAGGTAACGGATTCTCGGTGTGAATAGTTAGCATTATAACCTTCACTTCAGGGGAAAATCGCACAATTTTACGAGTCGCCTCGAGACCACCAATGCCGGGCATGTTCATATCCATCAGCACAACGTCCGCACTATTGCTACGGCACCATCTGACCGCATCTTCGCCGCATTGCGCCTCCCCTACAACCTTGAGGCCTTTGATATCGTCAAGAATGCGCCGTATCCCTGCCCGCACCAGTTCATGGTCATCAACAAGAAAAACGCTAATCAAAGAACAATTCTCCAAAAAGAGTAACACTTACAGACGAATTTGTTGCAGGTGGTACTATGTGGTTTAGAAAAAAATGAATACACTTTTTAATTAAAAGTGTATTTTTATTCTACCGTGTGGTATTATTCTTCAGGCTCGCGGATGGTAGCCTCTGCTCGTCATCCACGAAACTTTCTTCCATCACAGTATTCATATTTCCAACCTGGCTTTTTTAGAGAAAGAGACACGAAGTAGCGTCTAAAAATTATAAAAAATATCTATAATCAAAACATTATCAAGTTTTTCCAGCGCAAGCAATCACCGCCCTGCTGTACTGTTATGCCATTATAACCTTCCAAGTGCACTATCACACTGCCCGTTTACTACAAATAATACACAGGCCTCAAAATATCCATATAAAAATTGCGATGTTTCTCTGCAAGCGCATTTAAAGACCACGATTTTCGTTAACAAAATATAAGCAATTTGTGGCGAAAACAGATAGAAAAAATACAACTTCCCTTGGCAAGGCTTATTTTCAGCGATCAGCAACATTGACAAATATGGTACAATGACACCAATTTTGGTTATGTTGCCGGATTATCAGGCATTTTTTCACTTTGTCGATAGCATCGGCTTTATATTCATTACAGGAGATACTATGAACACCAACGACTTCCCGACAGCGGCCACACCTGAAACGCTGGCTTATGAAGTTAGCTGCATGAAGGCGCTGATGACGCTGATGCTGAAGTCTATCGGGCAGGCCGATGCGGGCAAAATTATCGTCAATATGGAAAAGCACGTAGCCCAGCTTGATGATCCAACCCAGGCTGAAATATTCAGCACAACAATTAAACAAATTAAAACTGTTTATCGCCGTTAATCTTATTTCCCATCAGACCACCCTCACTCACTCAACGAGTCTGATGGGATTAATTCTCTTTTACCCTACCAGCAGCAATACTGAACAAAGAAAACAACAAAAATATTGACACGTTGAGTTATATTTCGTTAACAAATAGCCTTAGCGAAAATAAAGCTTTTACGCAAAGAAATTTTTTAATCCTGTATATTTCTATACCAGAAAGAAGTAAAAAAGATAATTTTTTAACTAAATTATGCCGATGAGGTTTATTTAAAGATATATAAGCAGGCGGGGTTGTTGGTGGGTCGTATAGGGTTCGAACCTATGACCAATTGATTAAGAGTCAACTGCTCTACCGACTGAGCTAACGACCCAACGGGGAGGCATTATTCTCCTCTCTTCAGCTGCTGTCAAATAGTTCACTCTATTTTTTCTGAAGACCGCCTGATTTATGTACACACTTCACCCCTTCCCTCCTGCCCGTAAACATGGTTTTGTTTCACGCGTATGTACAACAACAAACGATTTTCCTGTGTTTTCTATTCAGCCTGAGCGACATAGATTCATTCGCCCCCGAATGACGTGTTAGTATTGACCATTCTTATTTATTCAGTTGATTGCCTGTTGCAATAATGATGTAGGTTGTATCCGCCTGGCTTACCAATCGTCTCGCTCTGAAAGCGCTGCAAAATACCTGCGTGCACTCGCATTCGTTAGGGGAATCATTCGGGAAACGGGCTTTTTATATATGCCGGTTTCTCCCTGGCTGACTCGTTCTGGAAATCACATTTTATGACAGATCAAACACAACATAATACAGTGGCTAATAGTCATAATGACCTACGCCGTAACCTGACCAATAGGCATATTCAATTGATTGCCATCGGTGGAGCAATAGGTACGGGCTTGTTTATGGGATCAGGAAAGACCATCAGCCTTGCCGGTCCATCGATTATTTTTGTTTATATGATAATCGGTTTTATGCTGTTTTTCGTGATGCGGGCAATGGGTGAATTGCTACTCTCTGACCTGAATTACAAATCATTCAGCGACTTTTCTGCCGATTTGCTTGGGCCGTGGGCCGGTTTTTTTACCGGCTGGACATACTGGTTCTGTTGGGTGGTGACAGGCATTGCCGATGTCGTGGCCATCAGTGCCTATGCCCAATTCTGGTTTCCTGATTTGTCACAATGGATAAGTTCACTGCTTTGCGTACTCGTGTTACTCACATTAAACCTGGCAACGGTCAAACTGTTTGGTGAGATGGAGTTTTGGTTTGCAATGATAAAGATAGTGGCTATTGTGGCTTTAATTGCGATTGGTGCCGTGCTGGTTGCCATGCAATTTGTTTCACCATCAGGAACTGCCGCTTCATTAAGTAACTTATGGCGCGATGGCGGATTATTTCCCAAAGGCCTCAGCGGCTTCTTCGCTGGCTTTCAAATAGCCATCTTCGCTTTTGTTGGTATCGAGCTAGTGGGTACGACCGCCGCAGAAACCAAAAATCCAAACGTGGTTTTACCCCGGGCAATCAACGCTATCCCGATACGTATTATCATGTTTTATGTCTTCGCCTTGATAATGATTATGTCGGTGACGCCCTGGAGCCATATCGCGGCAGACAAAAGTCCGTTTGTCGAAATGTTTGTTTTGGTCGGGCTACCGGCTGCTGCCAGTGTGATAAATTTTGTGGTATTGACTTCTGCGGCATCGTCAGCAAATAGCGGGGTATTTTCTACCAGCCGTATGTTGTTTGGCCTGGCCAGACAAGGATATGCACCAGCCAGCTTTGGCCGCCTGTCAAAACGAGCCGTTCCCTCTGGTGGATTGCTGTTTTCCTGTATATGCCTGTTATGTGGGGTTGTACTTATCTACCTGATTCCTAATGTCATGACCGTTTTTACACTCGTCACCACCGTATCAGCGATTTTGTTCATGTTCGTCTGGAGCATCATTCTGTGCTCTTATCTGGTTTACCGCAGGCAACGGCCACAACGGCATCAGTCATCGGCATATAAAATGCCTTGCGGCATTATTATGTGTTGGGTCTGTCTGGCATTTTTTGCGTTTGTGCTGGTACTGCTGACACTGCAACCAGATACCTTACAGGCACTAACCGTAACGCCATTATGGTTTGTGGTATTAGCTGTCGCTTATCAGATTCTTCGCCATCGCCGCCAGCGTCACGGATAACCTGCGATTATTTTGATGAATTGAGTCAGTGAAAGGTGAGACATTCAATGCGGTCAGCTACGTCCTGACATGTAGCTGACCGCATCTGATTTAGGCACTGATCGTTTGTCGGACACCGTTTACTGCATTCTTGGCTTGTTCACACTGACTCAGAATCGTTTGGGCGTGCGAATACAAAATCTTACCGGCTTCAGTCGGCGTCACACCACGGCGACTACGAACCAGCAGTTGCTTTTCCATTTCACTTTCAAGCGTCGCAACTTGCTGACTCAATGCTGGTTGCGCAATATGCAACATTTCAGCGGCTTGGGTCAGGCTACCGATATCAACGATTTTCACAAAATATTTGAGCCGTCTCAGATTCATGTGTACCTCCTGAATAGTTACGGCTTAGTAGAAGCAAAAAGCGCGCCAAATTCATCAACCAGTAAAAAAAAGTATGCAGCCATCGCTTAACCGACTTAAAAATAAGTAAAAGCAATGGTTATTGCCATCATAGTAACGTTCCTAATCTCCTGTCAGACCTCTATGATACTAGTGACACCATAACGTCTCGCACCAAAAAGGTGCACCTGATGCTGTCTGAGGGTGCAATTGTCTGACCATATTGCCAATCTCCAACGCCTGAACGACCGACTACCACAACAATTTCAATAATTTGATTATAAGTTCAGCAAACAGTTAATCTTCACGTCATGATACTTTGACAACCCCACCGCCTCCCGTTATCATCCACACCACTCACCGATTCCTCTGTAGTTCAGTCGGTAGAACGGCGGACTGTTAATCCGTATGTCACTGGTTCGAGTCCAGTCAGAGGAGCCAATTTAAAGAAACCAGACGTCTACCGACGTCTGGTTTTTTGCTTTCTATCAATTGGTTATCCCTTCTTGTTTGTCTATCAACGTCTACTAGAAAGTACCCAAAGCCACGGCTCATTGCTGGTATATTCGTTGGTACAACGGGTTCGATTTGTTTTATGCCATCATGTGGAGGGCTGAAACATGGCATTAACTGACGTAAAGATAAAAAAATCAAAGCACACCGATAAGAACGTTAAGCTCACAGACGGTTTCGGTATGTACCTACTTCTGCACCCTAACGGCTCAAAATACTGGCGTATGCAATTTCGTTTTGCAGGTAAACAGAAAACCTATGCGTTAGGCGTCTATCCCACCATTTCTTTAGCAGAAGCCAGAACTCGTCGAGATGAAGCCCGTAAGTTGCTCGCCAATGGTATTGACCCATCAGCGAAGAAGCAGGAAGACAAGCTGGAAAACAGTGGTGCATTTTCTTTTGAAACGCTTGCCCGTCAATGGCACAACACCAATAAAAAATGGTCAGCAGACTATGGCGCGAAAATTCTCCGTACCTTTGAAACCTATATCTTCCCGGTGATAGGTCATCGTCATGTTGCAGAACTCAAAACGCGCGACTTACTGGTGCCGATAAAAGCAGTTGAGGACAAGGGTTACAACGAAGTCGCCATGCGCCTGAAACAACGCACGACCGCTATCATGCGTTACGCTGTTCAACAGGGCATTATTGATTACAATCCAGCACAAGAGATGTCAGGTGCCGTTAACATGGGTAAGCGCAAACATCGCCCCGCCTTGCCATTTGAACGCTACCATGAGTTTTTAGACCACATTGATAACTATAAAGGCAGACTGCTCACTAGGCTTGCAGTTAAGCTCACTTTATTGATTTTTATCCGATCCAGTGAGTTACGTTTTGCCCGCTGGTCAGAAATTGATTTTAAAAAATCGTTATGGACGATACCGGAAGAACGTGAAGCGATTAAAGGGGTGAAGAACTCACACCGTGGTGCCAAAATGAAAACCCTGCATTTTGTCCCACTCAGCAAACAAGCCATTGCTATTCTGAAAGAGATACAGGAAATCAGTGGCGATCATGATTTCATTTTCATTGGTGATCATTACGCCGATAAGCCAATGAGTGAAAATACGATCAACAAGGCACTTCGTACAATGGGCTACGATACACAGAAGGAAGTCTGCGGTCATGGCTTCCGTACAATGGCATGCAGCTCTTTGATCGAGTCGGGTTTATGGTCCAAAGATGCCGTTGAACGGCAAATGGGTCACCAGGAGCGTAATAATGTACGCGCAGCCTATATTCATCAGGCAGAACATTTGGACGAACGCCGCCTAATGTTGCAGTGGTGGGCTGATTTTCTGGACGCTAACCGCAACGGTATGGTCAGGCCGTTTGAGTTTGCGCAGAAGGGATAAATAACCGCCACGGATGGCTGATATTTCACTCAACTATTTCGTTAATGATGCGCTATAATCATCGTCTAAATAACACATAGTATGAGGCCAAATCATGGATGAAAGATATATCATTATCCCGCATAAAACCAATCTATCATATAGATTTGACGGCAATGAAGAGACTACTATTGAATTAGAAATGCACCTGATATTCGATATTGTCAACCAACGAGTCATTACTGTTTGCAACTCATTGGAAGAAGCGCAGATAAAGATTGAAGAGCTAAAAAAACAAGTTAGCTCAAGACCTCGTATGAAATAAAAGGCATTACGTTATATATTCTATGATGCTCTTTAATCATTGGGGCATCAAAATACGCATACATATTGCCACCATCAGGAAACACATACCAACAGCAACCATTGGATTTATGTCCCCATTGCGCACGAATAAATCCTTTTCTAATATTAACACCTTCAGGCCAATCAGTGATTTCTTCTATCAAAAAAGAGTTGTCATCTTTCGTTGTTAACGAGAATAAAGAAAGCTCATCAACATCAACGATAAAAGGCATCTTCACATATCTCTGATAAACCCTTCCATCTTCATGCAAAAAGAACAGTTCTTTACCACACCAAGGGATTTTATTTTGATCATATTTAGCTGAATCGAGTTCTTTTACATTATCAGGCCAGTTGTTTTGTACGTTAATTAATATTTTCATTTAAAACACCTATGTTATTTGTGATTTATTATTTATTATCAATAGCAAGTTTTTTTGTCAAATTTCACTCTCATCAGACAACACCACAACACCACAACACAAGAGTTAAATTCAATATCAAATCATAGGTCAATTAATTTCATCTCTAGCACCAATAAAATAAATTTGACACACCTTAATTTTCACTATAATAAACATTACCAATAAGTTAATTACCATAAAATTTATTATATATACGATAATTTAAAAAGAGGAATATTCAATATGAAATACAAACTAAAAATAATAGATGAATGGCGTGAAATAGCAGAAAAAAAAGGCGACTTTACTTATATAAACTTGTTTGACTGGGAAGTTGCTCCAATACCTACACCTCTAGAAAGAAAAAAAGTAAGAACACATTTTTTCCTTGATGAAGGGATAGTTTATGAGTGTATAATCATGTGTCCGATTCTTGCGGATTACCCGGACAATACACTATTTAAGATTGATGCTATAGATTCCAGCACATTTATATTAGATACAGATTGTGAGTGGCCTGATGGTGTTTCACCAACATCGGGGTTGTTCCTAAATCAAAATCTAACAGTTCTGATTTTTTCTATACTTTCATGATGCCAAATGAGCGAGAGGTAGTACCCGCTCATTTGGAAATAAATATAATGAGAAGGTATTGTAAAGAACATAAGAAAAAATCTGCAAATCCTATGATAACAATAGAAGAGATTAGCGAATATCAAGACCAATATTCAACTGGCGGCAGTCTTCCATAGCGATATCAAGCTCTGCCTCTGAATACTCTTTTACAGGCTCCCGCAATTTATCGGTTCCTTTATGGAAAATATAATAATAAGTAATTCCGTTTTTTATTATTGGCTTTACCTCAAATTGCGGACGTGAACCTTTAAATTTACCAGCACTTGAGCTTCCTATTTTCATTGTTAACACCTATCTTATGTAAAGAGGATCGTACTTATAGTACAGAAAAACCTCCGTTGTCAATTAGACACTTAATAGACTTATCGAATAGCACCATTGTTCGTCGCAATAACCTTTCCAGCCAGAGTCAAAAAACCTGCTTTGTATTTTAGATAGTATTAAATATAAATGTATACGTAGTGATACGATCCGGGTTATAGCTTCAGTTATGGATATAAAAATGGCGCTAGGTCGAAAACGCCATTTTCAGGAAATCAGTGTGTTGCTTTTTTGGTCCCATATGTATTTGTATATGGATTGTAATTACCTTTAGTGCTGAAATTATTATATTGCGTTGTGTCTTTTGAAGTCCGCTGATATGGGGAAACATACGTTCCATTGTTTTTGATATAGCCATTTACCTTTTCATGACTTGAACTACTACCTGTCCCATAGCCATATGTTTTCGGTGCGCTATAACCACTTCCAGCGTATGAATGGTGCCCACCACCTTTTGCAAAAGCACCAGTTGCAATCAATAAAACAGAACAAGCAATAATTAGTTTTTTCATAATACCATCCCGTAATTAATTAACACCATATAGCAGACATTTAAATATAGACATAAATTGAGAAAAGTAGCTTACCATCAGCTTTGATGGTCTTTTTTTAATCAGTCCTAACCTGCTGGATACTAAGTCGGAGGTATTACTCGATGTTATTCGCATGCATCATCTCTTTGACTCAAACACTCACGAATAGTAAATAGGATTTATACTAACTATAAAATCAAGGAGAGCGCTCTCTCCTTGTTATAATATAAATGATATTTTTATTTACCCCGAAATAGCTGACTGACAGCACCGCCATCAAGTTTACCTAAGCCTTTGGACAAAGCCACTCCATAAAGGGTATCTATCGCATCAACAATTTCGGCTGGCATCCCCAGAGAGTGAACATAGCGCTTTGCTGTTTCACTTACCTGTTTATAAGATTCAACAGAGGCCATCACATTTGTATAGTCATGCTCAAGGATGCTTGGAAGTATCCATTCCGCGCCCGGTATACCTGCTGCATCAATACTTTTTTTAATAATCTCTTTGGGTAACCCAAGCTTTTCTGTCGCCACTGCAGAGTAAGCAAGCAAAATACTATTAAAAAGAGAAGAAAATAACATCGGAACTTCTGCTTTGGATGCATCTCCCGTATCTCCTGCTCTGAACATTACAACGCCAACACTACTCAGTATCTCTGACCAAAATTCTTCAGCCGTCTCCGGGCATGCCAGAATAAAAGCACCTTCCTTATTTTGGAGAGATTCGCCACCAACCATTATTGACGTTTCAGACAATTCCCCACCATGTAAACTGACAGCAGAAGATATTTCACTGATCTCAAAAGACGTTGTTGTAGATGCGTTGAGTATCCTTGCTCCTTTTAATACTGGAAGAACATCGTCGCTCAATATTACATTTTTCACACTTTCAGCATTTGCCAGTACAAGAATTGAAGCATCAGCACATTTAATAGCATCCGCAGGTGTTTCAGCCAATATAGCGCCTTTACTCACGAGAAGCGCTGCTTTCTCTTTCGTTCTGTTATACACATACACTTCGTGGCCGCTATTCATTAGTGCAATAGCCAACCCGCTGCCCATAATACCAGTACCAATCACAGCTATTTTCATGCCGCATTCCTTCTTAAATTAAAATTCTGACTATATTTTCAAGTTATTTATGGAGCCATGAAAGAAGAAGAGTCTGATTATTTCCTCAACTTTAACTTCCGCTACACGTTTTTGACAGACTGACTCAATCATTCCGTAAACAATGGAAATAAATAACTCAGTTAACTCAGTACAACTGATATCTACTCTAAAAAAATTATTCTTTTGCCACTTATGGAAAAAATCATTAAGAGACTGTGTGTATAAATTAAGATACGCCTTACCAGCATCAGACTGATTATGGCAGTAAAGCATTAAAAACTCTTTATTGTTGAAGTGTTCTCGCACAATCGCATTAAAAACAATCCCAACTTCCAAAGAAGAATCGGCCACGTATTTTTCTATATCTTGAATGATATTTTTCACAGCATCTTCTGCTACCGTTATCACGGCTAAGACAAGCTCTTCTCTGGTACCAAAATTACGATACAGCGTTGCCTTACTGACACTGACAAGTTCCGCTAACTCCTGCAATGTTGCTCTTGGATGGGAGCTAATCACCGCAGCAAGCTCTTTTAACAGTTTTTCATTAGAACGAGGTGGCATTGTCAACCCCCTAAAAGAAATAAAAATGATTCATTTGAGATAATAGTGAATCAACAATCTTTAACTGTCAATAGCCAGCATTACAATGGCTGAAAATTGTCAGATGGCGTGGACAGCATTCTGATATGCTTTTACTGGTAAAAATGAACATACAGGTTTAACCCAACACGGCTTCCGTTCCACTTTTCGTGACTGGGCTGGTGAAACGACAGACCATCAACGCGAAGTTATTGAACATGCGCTGTCACATCAACTGGCTGACAAAACAGAGGCTGCTTATCAGCGTGGAACGTTATGGTCTAAACGGGTGGCTCTGATGGATTATTGGGCGTGTAGTGCGTTGATTGAATCAGGTATCTGGCCGGAAGATGTGGTTGAGCTTCAAATGAGCCATATGGAAAAGAACAACGTTCGTGCAGCTTATACTCACAAGGCCAAACATCTTGAGCAACGCCGACTGATGCTGCAATGGTGGGCTGATTTTCTGGATGCTAACCGGAATGGGATGGTCAGGCCGTTTGAGTTTGCACAGAAGGAATGACACATTAAACGCAGGGAGCATAAATAGAGAAGCTTTTTAGTCGCCATATGACCTGAGACTGTTTGACTTTTCATTCAAAGCAGAGTAATAAAAGGTAGTACCTTTTATTACCTAACATAACTCAGGGAGGTTAACAGGCTACGTCATTAACGACGTTTAAGCGCACCATCGCTGATAGTCTGGACAATCTTGAAAAAGGGCTGTGCACTGGTTTCTTCTCCGATGAAGAAGGCGAAGATGACTTTTTATATGAAGTGATTATCCCTTATGGTGATTCGGGCTATGAATATTGCTATTTTATTGATGCTCAGGGAAAATATATCGTCGTTGGTTTTAAGCATCAAAAGGAAAATGATTATTACTAAAATCTCTTCTATATACATGCAAGAAGAAACATTTCATCTGTTCTTTATGAACCTGCCAATATTTAAGAATTGACCTCTTCGCTGATCAAAGAGATACGTCAGAATGGTTCCCTTGGTGAAACCAAACGCACTGTAAAACGCTATGTCGCCTAATCTATAGGGGCATCATAAGGACTTCCCATAGATCTTTCGAGTTAAATTTTCCCTATCCATTTTATTCATTTAATTTCCTGAAAAAATAATTAAAAAAGAGAGTTTTTTAACGCCTTCGCTTAAATCGTGTTGAGATTGTATTGTCTAAGGGAAAGCTGGAATAGTTTTCATCACTCACAGTGTGATGTCAATTATCCGCATAACTGTATTTGTTTACACAGAAACTGGTTGACGTTTTACCCCCCCCATTTACAAAACAGGTGGTCAGCCTTATTGAGGCATGGTATTTTTAGCATCAGATATTATCATATAGCATAAGGATATCATCATGCATTTCCTAGACAGAATAAAAAAAGAGATGTCAGAGGGGATCGTTAAAGCGATTCTGGAACATCATGGTTATCGGGTTATTGATACGGGTATTGAAAAAGTTATAAGAGAAGTATCCTGCCTCCCGCAGGATTTATATAACACTCTCGGTTTTCCAGATGCAATGAGGCGTCTCCCCGATTTTGTCATCATGAATGTGGAGCAGACGAATAAAATATTGGTAGATGTGAAATATCGTTCAACATGGAACAACAGTTTACTATTTGATGAAAAAATTCTGACTCAGTTAAGTTATTATAAAAATATTACACTGGTAGTGGTTAATAGTAATCCGCCACCACCTCCACCTACAATGAAAAATCACAAACCCACAGGGGCTTATATACGGTGTATTTGTCTTAAACATGAGAATGGTAAAAATTTTGTCAGATGGCGTGGACATTCCTATGAATGGGTAGAAATTACCGCCGAAAAAGTGAAGAACTA
This sequence comes from Dickeya aquatica, assembly GCF_900095885.1. Lineage (NCBI taxonomy): Bacteria > Pseudomonadati > Pseudomonadota > Gammaproteobacteria > Enterobacterales > Pectobacteriaceae > Dickeya > Dickeya aquatica. Next base: position 1,894,401 of record NZ_LT615367.1, on the reverse strand, counting down.
TCAATGGTTCTCAACGTGTTATCTGTGGGAGGTTTTCGACGGCGTATCTTCAACAGATGACGGGAATATCATTAAATCCTCTGTCATGGCATTGTCTGGAATTATTACTGGTTTATCAAAATCATAATTTTATCGATGGGCGTTTCTTTCTTTGCTGAAACTCCCATTGTGAGAATTTCTTTTGAAGTTCATTGCTCATATAAATTTCGTTCCAGTCAACATCATATACAGGGAAACACATAACCCTGTACACGGTATTGTTCCATTCCTGTTCAGGGATTTTTCCTGCATAGAAAAGATCGCCATGTTCCTTTTCTGCTTCAATAATCCCTTTATATATCTGAATGGCCTCTTTTAGCGTTTTTATTTCTTTCATTATTCATTTCCTCTGATATGTCATATTTATATAATTAACACATTCATTACATATATCAACAGATGAGAGGAATTTATTTTCAGATTTTATTATTTTACATCGATTATCAGAAGTGTTTATTTTTAAATAAAAAAGACAAAATAAATTTTCACATACAATGTTCCTAAATTGATTAAAGGTTGCAAAAAATTTCTTCAACGGCAGTCTGTCGAGACACGTTTAGCAATTGACTAGCACCAATCCTAGCCTTACATTGCAGCCGATCAGGTACGAAACCCTATTAAACTCACCTGAACACCCGTTTCGCCCCTGAAAGGTACTCTCAATACCAGACAGGGGCTAACCACACCGTTATGGAGCTAACGCTATGGCTGTTTTTCAGTTTACCCATTCCCCACCTGAAAATCTGCATCTGGATACGGGGTTTTTTACTTCGGGCCAGTCTGTTCTGGAGGTGTGTTATGTTCGATAACACGCCGCTGGAACTGGAAGAAATTATCGATCAGTGTCGGGCATTGATTTACGCTGTTGTTGAAATTGATAATCCCCAAGTCAAAGAGATCCTGAGCTTTGTGCTGTGGGAGCGCATTGATTTCCTGTATCGGGCATTTCATTCCGAAAGCACCGACGACACAGAGGGTGAATTTCAGGCATAACAGATAGAAAAAAGTCAGATTGGCCTTGCGGTGGATCTGACTTTTAAACGATGTTATGGATAATACAGCATGAGAACAGATCCTTTGTTAGTTTGATGAACAGAATACAGGCTCATTCCAGTTTGATGCATAACCTCCGCTACACCCTTCACCTAATGTACGCCATGAACTCCAGTCGCCATTATGCTCAACACGTCCCACTTCGAGAGGCCATTGCCCACCACAATAATTTGCACAAACCTTAATGGAATTACCGTCAGCCGCTTTCCAGAGACCATTAACACAGGAAAGAATCGCGCCATTCGCTGCTCTTCCCTGCAAGCCATTCGGTGAACATCCCCACCCAGCATTAGCCTGACCATTTATATAGACAAACTCACCTGAATTAATTCGCCCGTTGGCATCGATATTCCCATTGGAATGCACATAGTTAGAGTTTATATTTCCGCTAGCCCAGACATAAGAAGCACTAACCGTACCATTTGCATTAATATTTCCATCTAACTGAGCATTTCCAGAACCATAAACGTTACCCTCCTTGTTCATATAGGCTTTGGTTGAAGCCTCACTTCCGGTGTAAATACTGTTTCTGGCGTAAAGGCTATCCCCCGTACTGATACTTCCATTGGCTGTAATCGTTTGGCCTGAAAAAATATTTGCATAAGCATCAATATTGCCATTGGAATGAACATAACCACCATATAAGCCACCACTGGTCTGAACATTCTTGCCGCCATAAGCGTTAATGGTTGCCGTATCTGCCATATTCCAGCCACCGCCGTATTTCTGGAAATAAAGCCCACCATCACCTAATGTTCTGAACCAATTTTGCGTATAGGTTTCACCACGAGACACTACGGTTGTGCCTGAAACAGTATTATTGGTATTGATGTTCCCGTTAACCTGAGTGTTCCCCGCCACGGTTAGATCCGCTCCTACTGTCGCCTCGCCAACAGTTCTAAGCACCCCCGTTGTCGTTGTCCCGGCTGCTGTGATGTTCTGCGCGTTATATATGTTCTGACCACCCATATTCAGATCGCCCGTCATAGGGAGTGTTCCATCACGACGCAGATAAACAGAATACATTGCAGAATCGTATCCCACACGATAGGCCAGAAGCCCCGTTGCGGTGATATTGCTAAAACCCGTTGTCGTTTCTTTCCATGCTCCCTGATATCCTGATGCGGTTGTTGTGGATTGCGTCATCCCGCTGTCCACACCTGCGGTCTGCATTGCCTTGCCCAGCAGGTCATAGCGAATATCGCCGCCTTCCTTCCAGGGTAAGGCTGTGGTAATCAGTCCATTAACAACATAATTCGGTGATGACCCCGACCTTTTTAACTGAATGGCATAAGTGGATTTGTTGATGTTCACGCCGGAATACGAGGCAGGTAATAAGCCCTCATTAATCAGCGTCTGGTATGTGATGGTACATGTCGAGGTTGAAACTGAGCAACTTCTCGGCCCCGGATCGGTTCCCGTTCCACTCGCGTCTGTCAGTGTTGATAATCTGTCATAGCGGATACTGATATAACCATTTACCGCCTCACCGACCTGTTTAAGTTGTTCGCCAGCGGCACTGGCCTGAATGTCTTCCTGTTGGTGTTTCAAATCCTGAAACTTTATAAAAGAAACAGCAGATGCAACGCTAAGCACAAGTATCAGTTCAAGTAAAGAAAACCCTTTTTTATTTATTATCATTGTTATATCCCTTTGTTATTTTCTGTCTATATATGTGGTAATACATCAAAAATAAATGTCAATAAAAAGCCCTGTAAAAACAGGGCAAATAACAGAAATAAAACTTACGGATAGTTTAATGACTTCATATTAATAGATACCAGATAAAATAACACTGTCAACATACTATAGGGTATTTATGAAGAATTAAATCACCATATCTTTATTTATCATTGTCTTTTTTATTAAATAGGGGGTTGTGAAAACATATAAAGAAGAACATGGTATCATTCCAGAGCGGAAAGGTACTCTCGCTCCCTTTATGCAATCAAGATTAAGGTATATTATTATCACGTTTCAAAAAAATACGATGGGTAGCATTTTTACTATTAATCCCGGCATATGATACTGGCAATAACCCTTCATTAATCAGTGTCTGGTAGGTAATTTCACATCCAGTGCTATTACAAACACGAGGCCCCGGATCGCCTGACTGCCCACTGCTTGAAGTCAGAGTGGAAAGTTTTTCGTATCTGGTGTTAACATATTTATCTACCGCCTCACCTATTTCTTTCATTTGTTGAGTCACGGACTTAGCTATCTCCGCCTCCTGTTCAGTTTTCATCTTCTGATGACTCATAGAGACAATACATGGCCCAAAGCTCATTATCAAAATAGCCACTAATAATAGAAATGAATCCATATTTATATTTTTTTCTTTCATTTTAACATCCTCTTTTTGTTTTAACGCACTATTCAATAGTGCATAGCCATCTAAAATATGACAACACCTCTTTTCAACACAAACACAATCTTTTTTATGTTATTTTATTGTGACAAACAGAAATAAATATCTAGTAGTAAATGCCATTTATACCAAAAAAATGGAGGTGTAATTATATCTTTAGGAATAAATGGCATTTATATTACTCGTACAACCTGTAATGGTCTACACCCTATCAATTGGGGTTTGTTATTATACCAGCATGCTTTCTTATAGCCGATAGATTGTGCCGCTACACGGACTTTAACTGGTTCAGGTCGGATGAAAGCAAATACCACCAGCATCAGAAGGAAAATAAACAAAAAATTTTTCATTAATACCTCTCTGCGACTTTTTAATCGCAATACTGTTCTCTCTTATCTCCATTTTTTAGAGAGCAATATTACATTATTTTTATAACACATATGTACTCATTCTTTACGGGGCTACTATTAAAAAACGGATATAACTATAAATATTTTCTCTGTATACGCTCATGCATATCATTTAGTGCCTGATAACGGTTCAAGGCCATTTGTGTGTATTCAAGACGAGTAAATTCCTGACCAAGATCGGTAATCTCAATACCGGCATCGTCCAGATGTTTACCAATCAGAAAAGGCGAGACAGGTCTTGTTTCATGACCCGAACCATAACCAAGACGCCAGCATATACGATGTGGATATATTATTACCCTTTCCCAGTTTTCAGGGGCATGGATAATACCAGACAGAACAATCTCCAGTGTCGTTATTTTTCTCTTACCAACGCCCTGTTCCCAATAAAATAAAGATTCCGGTATATGCAGAGCTTCAAAACTGGCATCTTCTATTATTGTTGTGTTAACAAGATTCCATTTTGAAAGATTAGGATGTTTTTTATCAGAGCAAAGAAAATCAACCGTTCCTTTTTTGACATGAACAAGATTGATCTCCGGGATAAACTCACGGACATGACTTAGTGCCTGACGAATTTCTTTGGGAGCCTGATTTATTGACAGATATTTTATCATTATGTTTTATCCTTTTAGTTGGGTTAATTTCTCTGACATGTTATAGCCATCTTAGTTTATTTTCATCATGATCAACATAGAACAATGTTTTTCCTTTATTATCAAATTAACCAATATTGATATTCAGTACAAAATGATTTAAGAAATCATTCAGAATAAAATCGAAAACATATTATTCTTTTGCATTAATCATTTACATTCAATTTATTAAAAAAAGTTTTAATCATAGCAAACAGCTTTTCAGGATCTTTTTCTGTTGAATTGGTAATCCCTTCAATAAACACCCAACTGATGTCATACAAAACAGCATCATTGAAAATATAGTCACCATTCCTTTCAATAAGGTCATTTATTCGTTCAGCAGAATCCAGATCAATCACTGGATTATTTTTATAGCGTTTAATTTTCTCTATAAGAACATGCAAATAAACTCTAATAACCCAACCATTCACGTCGTTTATTAGCCTAAAAAAAGACTTCCTGAAGGTTATTATATGTCCTGTTCGGCTTTTATTTTTCCTCACTGTATAAAGCATTACACCTCCATTTTAAAATAATGTTTTTATCGGAGGGCATAGTGGTTATTAAAACTTAAATATGCTCAACAATTGCTAAAAAATATTCAAATTTAGCACCATCAGGAAGCTGCGTACTGCCTTCTGGTAAGCGTGGCCCGATATATTGTGTTACCAGCACTTCATCACCTTTTTCTATCAAAAGAGTTTGTCTGTTAAACGGAATAGTGACACCCAATTCTTTTGAGGCGATAGCTGCCGTATCTTCATGCCCCACGACAGAATGCCACTCGCCATTCTGCGCCCAATAAGCTGCATCTTTCTTTGACAAGTGTACAAACCTGACGCAATAGGCATCAGCAGGATTCTTTAACATGCCCAATGTAAATACGTTATTGATATAATCCATACTCTCTCCTAGGTTTTATTTTAAAATAAATAGAATTGGGACAGTAATCTTAAAAAAATCACTGTCATTCACTACATCACACGTTTCAAAAACAATAAGAATAAACGGTATTCTTTATTTATAGATATTCTATAACTGATGCGTTATCAAATTCAAATTTAATTTACCTTAAATTCTATTATTTAATCCACATTGGAGATATTCATTAATTAACGGAAAAGGCATTTAAGTTATGCTGCATTAATGTAATGATTAACACTCGTTTTATTGACGCATTTTCTGTATGCTAACTGCGATTTTAAACACCATCAGGATATAAATGATAATGAGTGAAGCCCTAAAAATATTAAATAACATTCGCACTCTTCGTGCTCAGGCTCGTGAAACCGATCTGGCCACACTGGAAGAAATGCTGGAAAAGCTGACCGCCATTGTTGAAGACCGGCGTGAAGAAGAATCCAGCGCACAGCAACAAAACGCAGAGCGTCAGGCTAAAATCGAAGCCTTACGCGCCAGACTGTTAGAGGATGGTATTGATCCGTCTGAACTGCTCGACGCAGGTGTTACCAGCAAAACAGAAAAAACCAAACGCACTCCACGTCCCGCCAAGTACAAATATACCGACGAAAGCGGCAATGAACAGACGTGGACAGGTCAAGGACGGACTCCTAAAGCTATCGCCTCAGCATTGGAAAGTGGTAAAACTCTGGAAGACTTTGAGATCTAAAAACTACTCCCTATGCGCTGTACTCGTATAGGGAGTATTAAATTTCAAATTACTCTAATATTTTATTTATTTTTCCGATGTACCATGCAATTGGTGTGCTTAAGTTTACCTCGTGTTGTACAACGACCTTTAAAGGAAGTTGTATCTCCCATACGTATTTTTTACTCAACCCTGTTTGGTTCCAATAACCGTTATAATAAGTATTATTACTTGGCGTAGGCTCTAAAACAAAAAAACATTCTTGCTTTCTATATTTATTGACTGAGTATTTATCAATACATGTAAGTAATACATAAGGAATATAGTCATGTGGCATATATTCCAATGACCAAATATTTAATTTATCTGCTTCTTCAATTGTTTTTATCAAATCAGACCATGTAAATTTCAACAATGGGAATTGTGACTTTATCTTCTCATAAACATTAATCATATTATTTTTCAACCATCTTTTCGCATCAATAGCTAAAGAAGGATCTCTTGGGAAATTCTGGAAAAACTTATAGGGTTCATGATTTGGTAATATAGATGGACACAAAGATTTTGGGTAATGGCAAAAGTGAGTTTGCTTTTGTGATTTATCCCCTTTGACATAAATTGGTTCATTACATATACGACAACACCCATCTTGATTATGATGATTTACAACCCACTCCTCAATATGTACTAATTTCTTACTGACATCATTAGGATGATAAGCATATAAGTTCATAGATTCCTCCTCTTTTTCAGATAATAATGAACCTAATGGTATCATTTTTTCACCTGAACATGTGGATTCAGACATAATTTCTGATTCGCTATAAAAGAAGACATCAGGCAAGATATAACGATTCATTAAATCTGAGAAAAGATCATCATCCATATAATGGTCAAATATAAAATTTGCAAATATTGAATACTCATTGTAAGGCAGGCTACATATCTCAATGTAGAAATTATCTATTCCAATCTCTTTGAGATTTTTCTTTATCTCAGTGAGATTATTAATAAAATATCCCTTAAGATCATGGATGTTATTTTTTATTTTTATCATGATTTATATCCTTTTATATAATTTATCTTATTTAAAAATCAGAAGTATCTATCTTCAGAAAACGGAACGTGATGAACTCGTGTACAGGGTATTCATTTCCAACGGGGAGAAGACCGCTGATATATTCCTTCAAACTATCTCGGCAATGCTCTGGTATATCCGAATCGATTAAAGCCTTTAGATTTTTAAGTTCAATCAATCGGATTATTTTTCCATAATCAATGATAACGAACTTTGCTTCTCTCAAATAGACCAATATTTCTATGATAGTGAACAACAATCTACAACCTCTACCGTGCCAAATATAATCACGTTCAATTGATGGTAATCGTTCAAAAATCATCCCATATATATCTTCAGGTGTTCCTGTAGAGAATACTTTTTTAGAATACATATTTTCCTTATTTTTATTTTATCAAAATTTGCTACCGCGCCCTCTGGGGCTTACTCAACCCTTCACAGCCTGAAAGCGAGTTTCAGCCTGTTCAGCGTTAGGGTAAGTACAGATGAAATGCACCTTGATGCCTTATTCATGCAGACTTCATAATGATTGCAATACAAGGCTCCGGTTTACATAGTTTACGGCCTCGCCGGGTTTATCCTTTTGGTACTGATTCAATGCACGGGACAATTTTTCAAAAAATCGCTGACTTGCATAAGCCTGAGCCATGCTTTTTCCTGAAAGAGTCGCAACCTGTTGTCTGTAATTTTTAATAAAAGAGTTAATATCAATCCTGATCTCTTCATTAAAAATAGTCTCAAACTCCGATGTTGCAATCTCAGGATAACAGTCAGATAAAATAGCAAACAGAAAAAACGAGATATGCTCGATGGTGGATTCAATTACGCTGTTATTGTCCTCAGCAGTTTTTTTATCAGTCATTTTCTTCCTTCTTGTCAGTCAGACCTTTTTTCAGCATTCTGAAAAACTGTGTGTTGTATTCAACATCAGGTTTAGTCACTTTTTCACTTTCAGTATTAATGGTGTTGTCCATATCATTATTGTTTTGCGTAGATAGTTTCCCTGGACTTCGTTTTTTGCTATTCGACTTCCCAGACAGACCTTTCCTGATGCTATCCAGTCGTCTGGCTTCTGCTCCACGAATTTTAAGAACAGAGATATCTTTCTCAGTTAGCGCAGAAAATCTGATCAGATACCCCACCAGAACATCCTGATCTATATCCAGCCCCATGTGCTTAGCCACCTCACCACCTAACACAATTTTCCTGTGTGTGATCTGTTTTCTGCTGTGATTTTTTTGCGCTATTGTCAGACGGTTCAGTTCCTGCTGCGCAGAAGCCAGCAACTGTTTCAGCTTCTCATCTTTTTCCATTATTCCTCCCTGGTAAATAATCGGTTAAAAGCGGTGTTTCCTCTGCTTAATACCGACTTACATTTTCATTGTTTTTGCCCTGTCTTTTTTACTGGCTATCACATCAAAATCAAAATTTTCAACCTCTTCAGAAAACATAATCATGTTATTCATCGCATTAAGTTGAACGATATTTTCATCCAGTACTTTTCTTTCCCTATCCATTTTCTCTTTTTTTTCTGCTATCTTTTGCTTCTCTTTTTCTATTATTTTCATCAGAATTTCAGTAACCGTGAGTTCTTCAATGATTTTATCCCTCTCCTTTTTCCATATTTCACGCTCCGCAAGATACTGTTCTCTTTTATCCTCAGATTTCCATTTCCAGAAGGTCTTGTGTGTGAAGTCTGTTGGGGTTATTTTTCCGGCGAAATATTTTAAAAACTCCTTATACTCATTCTGGTTTTTCCTCCAGGGATTAATCTCATCCACTATTTTTCTTCTCTTCCTGTAAAGCTCATTTTCGGTTATACCGGGTTGCTCTTCGAGTCTGTCCAGACATTCAATTTTTTCACTTACCTGCTCCTGAGTCAGCCCCTCAGAAATGGCTTTTTGTAAATCTAAAAAATGCAATATACTCTTCATTTCATTCTCCTTTTTTATTATTGTAATTTATAACATAGCGCATTAAGATAATTACTCAATATTCTTTATTAAAAATATCACAATAAAAAAACAAAATAATAAAAGTTTTATAATCTCGTTATCTTACCAAAGGAAATTTAAAGCCTCTGCCGCTCGCTATTTTTTTCGCAAACTGATTAATTTATTAAAAATTAATTATGGCTGTGTAATTGCATTTTTAAAATAACTTCGGAACTGGCCCCGTTACTTAACTTACTATTAGTAACTATTCGACTTAACCCAGCACTTCGGAAAATAATTAATGCAGAGTATCCTTGTTAATTTTCTATTTATTTTTCAACTCCCACTCATAAAACTGAACCCAATCACCAGACACCATAGAACAACATTAGCCCCCAGTAAAAGCATTGCATTTTCATCTAATGTGCCTATCACAACATATGTTTTTAATCTCATCTTTCTATCCTCTTCTGTTAAATCGGTTTCTAACCGTGTAAAGAGATATATCTTTTTATCTTGTAACCGACACCTATTTTACGTGTAAAAAGACATATGTAATTTATCGTCTTGTGGCGGAAACCAACACATCAAGACGAGTTTTAATGCTCTCATAGAGTCTGTCTGCAACCATGACATGATTAAAGCTGTAAAACAGTAGCTGTTTTTCTTCTCGTTCAAGGCTAAACCACCTGCTTTTCCTGTTCGCTGATCTTCCTTCTGTTGAGAATGAAGAAAGGATGACTTCTCGCTTAACTGACAGACCAAATAATGCCCTGATGATTTCTTTTGCCGTGGCGTAGGTAGAATCAATCTCAAAGTAGTGCAGGAAAAGCCCTGTAACAACAATGACAAGCTCCCGCATGATGCTTCTTTTCAGGGAAGATATCGCGTTGCCGTACTTACCTGCGACTATCCGGAAGCTTCTTTCTTCATCACTTGCCTGTAAATCCGCTTCAAATATTGCCCTGATCTCTGAAAATTCCTTTTTTACCGTATCTTCTTTTATTTTAACTTCAATTTTCTGCCCCTCAGTGCAGTAATCTATCACAAACCATTTTGTTTCAAGAACGCTTTCATTACTCATTATCTCTATAATTTTACTCATTACTTTTCCCTTTTATTTATTTCGAATATCAACTTCCCAGACCATTTTGGTGACGTTAACGAAATGGTAGTAATACAGCACCCATGCAGGGTGCTAATCAGTGGGAGTTGGGTAGTTTCGTTTGTGCGCTTCTTCTTGAAGCGCTTAAAACAATAAATAACAGATATTTTTTATTTTACAAATTTTACACATCTCAATTTCCGAGTTATATTATTGATATATGCAAGAAAAACATCCCAAGATCGACCTATATCCCTTTACCCCAAAGTTTAAACGCCTCTTCATTCGGCGCTTAAAACCAGAGTAAACCTTTACCATTGTTTTATTTTGATTCGGCGTAAGCTGAATAAAAAATAAATACAATGCCCACTTATACATTGCTTCGCAACGTGTGGGCCTGGCAGGGGCCTTAAAGTCAACACCAGAGTTTTTCTTGCGAAAAACTAAAAGAAGCAAAGGTCAACACCTTTAAAAAATTAAACCAGCAAGGAGTATTTTTGTAGTATGGCAATATTTCATTTATCGTTTAGTATGCTAAAAAGATCCGCAGGAAAATCGTCCTGTTATCTTGCCGCATATAACGCAAGAGAAAGAATAGAAGACATGAGGACAGGAGACGTGTACGATTATTCATATCGTTCCGACCTGTTCCATCATTGCATTCTTGCGCCAGAACACACACCTTTTAATATTGTGGAAAACTCTGCTGTGTTGTGGAACGAAATTGAAAAAATAGAAAAGCGTAAAGACGCCCAGCTCTCACGTTATTTTGATATCGCTATTCCTGTTGAACTGGATAACGATGCCAAAATCGCGTTAGTGAAAAACTACTGCAAACGTAATTTCGTCAGCAAAGGCATGATTGCCGATATCTCTTTCCATGACCTTGACGGTCATAATCCCCATGCTCACGTTATGCTGACTCTACGCGAGATAACACCACAGGGTTTTGGCAACAAGAACAGAAGCTGGAACGAGCATGATTTAATGGATGAATGGCGTGCGTCATGGGCCAGAATGTCTAATCGTGCTCTTGAACGTACTGGTTCTGCAAATCGCATGGATCACCGTTCCCTTGCAGCACAGCGTGAAGAAGCGATTGCTCTGGCTAAGGCGGCAAAGGAAACGGGAAGACAGGATATCGCTAATGAACAACTGGCAAGAGCCGTTGAGCTTAACCGCCCCGCGCTTACCAGGATAGACCGCAAATCATGGCACACCAAAAGAGCCAAAGCGTTACGTGCCGCAGAACAGGTGCAGGCAGCACATACCAAACAAGCTGCTAACGATTTCAGGCAGTTGTTTAATAGTGATGTGGGCCATCTCATGATCGTTAACCTCAACACTTTCCGTATTGAACGTCTGAAAGCGAAACCAGCAAAACAACATCCTATACAGCGTTCGCCAGAATCTGCTCATCTACCTGAGCTGGTTGTTCCCGAAAGAAAACGTCGCTTCAAGCCTGTCCAAGCGAAGCAAAGGGATATGTCCCTTCACTATGGTGTTGCGTCAAAAACAGAAAAACCAACGTTATTAAGGCGCAAGCGTAAGATCAATCTACACAAGCTATATGATTTTATTAAAAGTTTTATGAGTGTGTTGGTTAAACGTCCTGTTCAGAAAGCAGAAAAACCTATTGGCAGCACAGCACCAAAACCTACTATGCCTACCGTAGCTGATCCTCTGCAAGACGCAAAAATCCTAACGGATATTTCGCTGGATGAGATCATGATTGACCCAGTTACTAAATTGAAGATCACCCGCAGGCAGTGGGATGCGATCGGGACTACCAGTAAATCAGCAGAAGTTTCCAAACCTTCGGAAGCTAACTACATTTATGGTCCAGAAGAGAAGCTAAGTACAGCACCTGCTGCATCAGCGATGTTTCCTCCTTTACCTGCGACCGAGAAAAACAAAAGGATCACTCAAGCGAACAAAATCCTGAAGCAGCATAGTAGGTCAAATAAACCAAAAAGAGACTACTAGGCCGTGTCCCTTAACTTAACAACCGTTTTAAAAATAACCTGATCGCTCCCAGTTTTAGCATACTCAGGTAGTTTCTGGCTGTTTTCTCCGAGCGGGTGGCAATACGGCGATTTTCTTTAAGTATCGCAAAGCAACGCTCCACGACATTGCGTTTTTTGTACAGGCGCGTGTCGAGGGGGCGACGTCCGTCCTGACTGGCCTTCTCATTCGATTTAAACGGAATAACCGCTTTTATTCCTTTCATTTTCAAATGAATGCGAAGGTTTTTACCTGAATAACCCTTATCCGCCAGCACCGCTTTCGGACGTGATTTCAGGTGCCCGCTTTTTCGGATAATCCCGACCCGGTTGAGCAACCTTTCCGCGTATCGGCTTTCGTGGGCCTGTCCACCGCTCAGGCAAAAACTCAGCGGTAATCCTGTGCCATCTGTCGCCAGATGGATTTTGGTGCCAAAGCCGCCGCGAGAGCGACCCAGCCCATGGTCCTCGCATTCATCGGGATGTTTTTTTTCGCACCCGCGGCCGCTTTCAGGGCGCGAACGTTACTGCCATCCAGCGCGATAACATCCCAGTCAATCAGCGCTTTTTCATCCAGAATCTGGAGTAATTTATTGAAAACGCTGTTCATTATTCCGGCTTTAGACCACCGATTGAAGCGGTTGTAAATGGTTTTCCATTGACCATAACGCTCAGGTAAATCCCGCCAGGGTGCGCCAGAGCAAAGCACCCAAAATATGCCATTCATGACATGTCTGTGCGCAAAGTAAGGACGCCCGCCTCGGGAAGAGCCTCTTTCAGGTGGCAGCATGGGAGAAATCAGCGCCCAGGCTTCATCGGGGAAATCGTAACGAGCCAAATTAAAGGACTTTTTGTGGTGAAATCATGTCCCTGATTGTACAAAAAATAGTTACGGGACACACCCTAGTTGCAACACAACACCATCCTACTCATCATGTAAAAATAAAATACCATACTTTTCATACGCTTAAATTAAAGCATAAAAGTCAATGCAAAAAGTGTATCAGCCTATTCCATACACTAAGAAATAGGAGTAATCTGCTATAAAATCAAGTTAGACTTGCTGAGCAATTGTTATTGCCAAAAAATTATTATACACCTAGATAATATTCACAAGATTACTATTGGGGTTTTTGTAGATGCCTGGAATGATGAAAAAAAAATACTACTCGGAGACTATAAACTACACAAAAAGCTTTACAAAACCACTAAACCTAATAGCTCAAATATTGCCATACAGTTATGGTAAAAAATCAATTCTAGATTTATTTGTTAAGTTTTATCCTTGTGAGTGGGACAAGTTAGTACAAAGATATAATTATTATCATGAAAAGGATATGTTCCTCGAAGGAGTCGAGAAAAAAATTAGATATAATCATCTACCACCTACTCAATTCTTTTATAACTTAGCCAAAGTCAAACACCTTGTTTCTTCCGGACAAATAAATAAACACAAAATAAATTTTGATAGTGAAAAACAAAGTCATTCTTATGAAATTTTTACTAAGACAAGAGTAAATAAGATAGCTGCTTATAATCATAAAATTGCAAGAGCAAAAGAAAACTTACAAAATATAGATCCTTTATATATCGATATATTTATCGCTGCATATCATGAAAAAAATCGCACGACACAAGATAAAATAGAAATATTCAAAGAACTAACAAAATTCTATAGCGATAAAACAATTACCTTCTTCCAAAAAATAAATGACAGTGAAAGTAATAACCAAGTTCGTCGAATGGCATTTGAACATTTACAAAATATAGGTATTTATGTAAGGTTAAGAAAAAACTTCAAAGGAAAGAAAAAAAGTTATATCCTTGAAAAGGATGATTTCAATGTATCGCCAAAAGATCTAGTTGAACGAATAGAATCAGACTCGTTTCAAAATAAAAAATCTTTTGACGTATTCATATCGCATAGTTATTTGGATTCAGAGCTTGTAAGAATAATCAAAGATGAATTAAACAAACATAGCATCGCAATATATTGTGATTGGACTAGTGATAATGATTTTTTAAGAAGAAATATTGCAAGCGAGTACACCAAGTTAGTATTAAAAAAAAGAATAGAACAATCAAAAATACTTTTATTTTTACAAACAAAAAACTCAATTTCTCATGAGAATCATTACTTATCAAAATGGGTAGAAATGGAGCTCAACCACGGAGTCGACTTATCAAAACCTATGATCTGTTTAAATTTCACTGACATGATACCAATATTTACCCCAGTGTATTTTGATACTATAAACAATTCATTTTCCATACAAGATGTTGAAAAAATAAAACATCATTTAATGTGATGTTTTTAATAAAATAAAAGGAAACGAAGAATAGATTATGAATAGAGTAAAAGAGTCTTTTATAAAACACATATGCAAGGAGCTACAAGATGAAAATGTGGCAATTTTTGCAGGAGCAGGAATGTCCGCTGGAGCGGGCTTTGTAAGTTGGGCTGAACTACTAAGGCCTATTGCAGATGAATTAGGCCTTGATGTTGACAAAGAACACGATTTGGTAGCGCTAGCTCAATTTCATTGTAATTCTAATGGCAACAATCGCAGTCAACTAAATCAGAGACTCATCGAAGAGTTTTCAAGAGATGCTGTTGAAACTGACACTCATCGAATTTTAGCAAGACTACCAATTACAACATACTGGACAACTAATTATGATAAGCTAATTGAAAACAGCTTAATAAAATCAGGAAAGAATCCTGATGTAAAATATACAAAAGAGCAATTGGCAGTTACTAAACTTAAAAGAAATGCGATCGTTTATAAAATGCATGGTGATATTGACCATGCTAATAGTGCCGTTTTGACAAAAGATGATTATGAAAGATACTACCTAAAAATGGATCAGTATCTATCTGCACTTAAAGGTGATCTTATATCAAAGACATTTATATTTATAGGATTTAGCTTTACGGACCCTAATCTTGACTATATTTTAAGTAGAGTACGTGTTGCTTATGATGGAAATCAAAGGAGACATTATTGCTTTATTAAAACTATTGATAAAAAAGATAATGAATCTGATGCTGATTATCAATATAAATGTAGAAAGCAGGAATTATTCATTTCTGACCTAGGTCGATTCAATATTAAAACCATCTTAGTGGAAAGTTATGATGAAATCAGAGAGTTATTAAGTTTAATTGAATTAAATCATAAGAAAAAAACAATATTTATCTCTGGAGCAGCACATGAATATGGAAAATGGAATGAAAATGAATCACATATTTTCATCTCAAAACTTAGTTCAAAGTTAATTCAAGATGGCTACAAAATTGTTTCAGGCTTTGGTCTTGGTGTAGGTAGTGCAGTAATTTCAGGAGTATTGGAAGAAGTATATATGAACCAAAATATTCCGATCAGTGATCAATTATTACTGAGGCCATTTCCACAATCTTCAACATCTCAATCCTTGAAGGAACTTTGGACACAGTATCGTGGAGATATGATCTCTCATGCTGGCTTTACATTGTTTCTATTTGGAAACAAAATAACTAATACTGGTGTTAAATTATCAAATGGCATGAGTGAAGAATATATAATTTCTAAAGAGAAAAAAAACATTACACTTCCAATCGGTTCAACCGGATATATGGCTAAAAAATTATGGGAAGATGAGTGTCGATTACTCGATAATGATCAAAATAAAGACAATGAATTTTATCAGCTTTTTTTAAAACTTGGTGATGAAAAAATCACTTTAGACGAAGTGTTGGAAAACACTCTAAATATCATAGCTTATTGTGTTAAAAAAGGAGACTTACATGGCTAGGCAATGTTTTTTTAGTTTTCATTACAAACCAGATAACTGGAGAGTATCCCAAGTACGAAATATTGGTTCAATTGAAGGAAACAAGCCCGCACGAGATAATGATTGGGAAACTGTTGTTGGAGGAGGCGAACAAAAAATCAAGGATTGGATCGCTGAACAAATGAAGGGAAGGTCCTGTACTGTAATTTTAGCAGGTACAAACACAGCAAATAGGAAATGGATTAACTATGAAATAGTTGAGTCATGGAATAAAGGAATGGGTGTATTAGTCATATACATACATAATTTAAAGGATGTAAATGGTAATCAATCAACCAAAGGAAACAACCCTCTTTCCTATATATCTCATGGCACAACAAACAAAAAGTTATCCGAAATAGCAAAAGCTTATGAACCACCATATTCTACTAGCAAAGATGTTTACGACTATATATCCGAAAATATAGAAAGTTGGATTGAAGATGCAATAAAAATACGTAAGAACAATTAGTATCATTTTCTTAAACCAATCAGGGCCTCTATACAAGAGGCCCTGATTGGTATTTCTAACAGAATACCACGTCCTATGAACGTGATTATCGGCGTTTTGGCTCTACCAGTAATGCTACTCTTGGAAAAGTCAAAACCTTTTATCCACATAACTGATAAATATCTGCTTTCAATACCGTATACAAATTCTTATCGAACAACACCATGATCCATTTTAATCACCTTCTCTGCCATATTGCCATTATTATGTGTGCCAAAAGTCCTGTCGCCAATGTCATACACAACACCAGTAATATTGACCTTCTGGCCTTTTTTGAATTTTAAAATATCTTCATCCTGCCCTGCATAATAAGATAACAGTACAGCCCCACCGCAATATTTCGTATCAGCCGTCTGAAAAATGATGGCGTAAGTTTTATGGTCTCGCTGCGCGCCCAAGTACTTCATTGTATCGTATGCTTCCTGCGCTTCCAGAACCGTGGCATTACTGATGCTGACCTTCTTACCAATCCAGCTCTTCTTTCCGGTCATAGCATTCGCCTCGTAATCACGACAAATAACGCCTAATCCGTTGACGGTGTTAATCGGAAGGTTGTCTGCTGCTGGTATGGTGGTTTTGCTACCCGAAGGGCTTAAAACGCCGTTTAAAGAAGATAGTGATGAATTGATTGAACTGTTTAACTTTCCCGTTGCTTCATTCAGTTGCTGACAGCCAGTTAAGCAACACATAACAGGAACACATAACGCTGCAATCATTCTTTTCATTTGAATACCTATGAGTTTTTTATTAAAAAACTCACTACCCGATGAGATAGTGAGTCATGTTGATTGTTGCTTTCCCTGAAAGACGAAAACACCTTGCATATATTTCACTGCAAGACGTTAAAGTTCTGGCGAAGATTTTACTGACGGCACCAGCTTTAACGTGCAGTAGGTCTTATCCAGGTAACCTTGTCTTTATTCTTCAATTTCAGAAAAACAATCGGGCCAAGCATCAGCAGCAGAATGGTCAAAACCATCAGGAATGTTGATTTCGTCGCAAAGGCAACGAAAAAACCAAGGGGAATACCCAGAACCGTACCTCCGACAGCAAGCCCCTTTATCGCTTGTTGACTCACATAGCCCCGCACCTTCTCTGCACCACAGCCGCGACAAACAGAAGCGTCATCCGGTACAGTCGCTCTGCAAAATGGACATTCAGACATGTTTCACACCTATAAATGAGCACGTAACCAATTGATATAATTGATCTCCATCCAGTGAGGTGTCATATCGTTTGTAACGATCAAAAAACCAAATTATGATAGCTTTCACCTATCATAAATAATTTATCGATCGTTTATATCAATTATTTTACCGATCAATTAATGCCAAATTGATTGTTTTAAACTATCAAAATGTCTATATAGATCGTTTTTACAGATCAATTTGTCGGAAAATTCCTAGCGGAAGAATTCTGGATTGGAAGAGATTGGATATGGTTGTTGCAGTAACTACGTGGCAATAAGTAGCAGAGCGGCCTGTTCATACAGCTCGCTACGTTCTTTCTATGGAGAAAGGGTTATGTGATGTCTTGATTCCGCAAACTTAATGATCATTCACTGATACATGCAAACTTTCATCTGCCACCTTCTGTTTAATAAACTCATTAGCCATACCCAACAGATCATGCTCAAGCAGACATGAAACATAAAACCACGGGTATTGACTTTTCATTTCCTCGATTAAAAAAGAAAGCGTTTCTTCTGCCGATTGTTCATTCATTTTCTTCCCCTCATCTTATTATTAAAAAATAATCACTGACTTGATAGAATAGTTTTTTATGATGTACACTATGATTAGCATCACTGTTTTATTAAAAATATAGTTTATTTTCATATTATTTTGTTGCATAGGAATATAAAGTTAATTCTGCTGTTTTAACCCTTCTATCGCGTTGCCTTTCCCTCTTATCTCTTTTTGTTTTGAACCGGTAAAAATATAAGATTTAACAAAAGACAATCGATCGCCATTAAAGATATAGTCAGGATTAATAAAATATGAATTCTGTACTGTTGTTTCAGCAATAAAACCTTTACTGACCAGTTCCTTCATTCCTCGGTAATATGTTGACTCCGAGATTTTCACTATGTCTTGATCTATAAGCTCATACGCAAGGAAAACTCTGTCCGTGTCCTTAAAATCTTGTACTGTTCTGTATAAAACTTCAAAAACCTTTGTTCCAGCACCAGTGAGTTCCGTTAACGCTTTTACTCCATTTATATAGAGTTTTAAAAACTGCGTTTTATCAACTTCCTGCCACTGAAAAAAACCAGCACCTGTCAACTGTTCTCCGGTGTCTTCATTAATAACCAATAAACGATCTTTTCCTGTTGTAATTCTTCGAGTTCCACTCTTTGTATTATTACTTGTTGTTTGCAGAAAAGGATTGGTTTTATATCGGGGTAATCCTCGCCTTGATTTTCTCAAGCTTAATTTTTCGTCACCCTTTACAAGAGCGATATCATAATCCTCCATGTTTATCTCCTTTATTATTTTTATTTGATTGATAAGTTTTGTTTTAACTTCATGGTAAAATATGTCAAGTGTCAAAAGCAAATTTATTTTTGACATTTCAAGTTTCCCTTGCCGATACTTAAAGTTCCAATGTGAATATTTTTTTGACAGCTTATATTTATACTGTCATAAACAGCGAGATAATGACAGATTACATTACCGATCCTGACAGTTTAATCTGCGACTCCTGACAGTAACGATCCTTATTTAATGCGACCTGATGGCAGTTTTCTTCTTCATTATTAATATAGAGTGAAGCGACAGAGGGAATTCATTATTTTTACTAGATAAATACGACATAATGTTTTTCACTTATTTTAGTCACCCTACAATAGCTCTTGCGACATGACATTATTTTTCATTCTTCTTATTTAAGAACCAGACGCAACTCGACAGTTGCGTCATAGGGTTCAATGTGTTTAATTTTAATTACCTTATGGATGAAATATCCATAATCCCTGGCCTAAGCTTCTTTGCCTTTCGAGAGGCAACGAGCTGGCCGGGACGTAGCTACTAACTTTCCTGTTAGTTTGCAGACCATATCGAGGGCCTGCTCGATATGGTTATGAATCTAAATTGGAATTAGCTTTTCTATGAAACTTATTCACCTGCCTATAGATCAGTTGGTAGGGCACTGGAATGAAAGGTTTTCTATGCAGCGCACTCGCCTGCTCATACGCTAATTTAAAGCCAAAACCCTTGAGGAAGGAAGCTGTCTTGCTTTTGCTTCCTGCCGTCAGCAAAACCGCTATGCGCTCATGCGCACTGATGATTTAATTCGTACTGTTTTAGTGATCAACTTGGTTTTCTTCATCACGCGAAGAATTTTCTTCATTTTTATCGCTGAAAATAACATAAAACGTTTCACCGTATGGAGAAAAACGTTGTCCGCTAAAATCCAAAGGGCGAGAGCCAGGGTTTTAGCGATTGAGCGCGTTAGCTCAATCAAGACCAGCCATTTATCCAAGGTTTTTAAATTTTGCGTAATGCGAGCAAGCGAGCATGTAGCTCAGTAAAACTATTATTTCACTCATACAGTCCATACAGGCATTGCTGGTTGCCCCTAAGAGGCAAAGAAGCAAATTCCCTTTTATAGTATTTGTTACTGAGTTAAAGAAAAAGATCTTAATTTTCCATGAACCGCAATGGCACAACATGAAAGTTGTGCAGGGTTCTGTACATAATAAAATTAAGAAAAGCATTGCCATAATTGTCAAAACTGGCGGAACGTCCAGTTTCAGTAAACTTATTCCAGTTTTAACCCTTTTGTGAGATTTTAAATCTCACATGGTTAAAATACCTTTTACTATATTAATCCTATTAAATATATTACCGGGCGTATTTCTTATTATATTCATGTAGTTACAGTAAAAAAGTTATGCTTAAACATAACTTGGGTTATGAAATTACATAACTTTGGTTATGTTTAAAGATAACCATAGTTATGCTTAAACATAACTTTAATAACGTTGCGTTATTAACTTATGCTCTGGACGAGCGTCCACTCTCATTAAACTTTTTCCATTTATTTTTGACTTTTTTATTGACAATAATGTTTAATGTATTAATAACAAGATAAATATAATAATAAAAGGATAAAAACATGCAGGATATAAACTTTAAAATAATTGAGAGAATGACACCGGAGCAGTTACAGGATTATATAGATAAAAACCAATTCTCTGATAAACAGGCGCTTAAGATCTACCAGCACCATAACAAAAACCATAAAAATGAAATGCGCTATATAGCCAGAAAAGAAGGAATAAGATCTATTGCAAAAGGTATTGACTATGTTCATATGTTTACTAAAAACTTTGAACAACTTGCTAATATGGATATATCCAGCAACGAGCTAAAAGTAATAGCGAAGATCCTTAATAAAATGGAGTTTGGCAACTGCTTTCATGTTTCACAGGCAAAGCTATGCAAAGAACTCAATATCAAGAAATCCAACATGTCTATTATTTTCAAAAAGCTCAAAAGCAAATCGATAATCATTGACAAAGACGGTGATCTTTTTATGAACTCAAATATTTTTCTAAAAGGCCAGTACCACACAATTAACGAAAAACAACGTCCTAACGTTCAGAAAGCGCAAGTATTCAATGTTGCCAACAATCCCATGTTCCAGAATGTTTACTCTTACCACTCAGAGAACGATGTTAATGAGAGCCAGTCAGAAACAGAAAAGATCGCTTCTCAGGATCAAGATGAATCAACCAAACCGGTTTTAAACCCTCCTCCAGAAAAACCAGAGGATAACGACACAGAAGAAGATAACGTGTTTTATATGGAAGACTGGGATCTTACAGATTTTCAATTGCCTTCTGCATAACTATAAGGAAAATCATAATGCTAAATAAAGAAATAACAACAATATTAGAACAGTACAACAATGAAGATGGTATAGCTCACGTAATAACTGAATCACTCATTCGCTACTATTCCGTTAATGGCTTCTACGGTGAAGACGTTGAAATCAGCTATCTTAACTACCTGAAAACGATCTTTGTTGACCGCCAATTTCATTTTCTGGATACCGAAAAATTATTGTCATATAAAGATCAGATTTTCACCACGGTCATGGTAGCGGTGCATGACAACTTTACAGATGTAACTCAACGAGAAGAACTATACTTATCATGGCAATGGCGACCAGAAGTCCTGAGAGCGATTCTGACAGTTCTTTTTGATAATAGGCAGCTTCTTACCATAATTAGCCACTAACGCACTACGCAGCAGCTATACCCCCTCAGACTCGCCGTTAGGTCCGCTGTGAGCAAGGAGCGGAAGTTCGCAGTTGTTCTCACAACTGTCAGCCGAACAGGTCAATCGATACATCAGGGAATCCGTAATTACGCGCCCCTCTATTGCCTGGATTTCCTGGGCTTCCCGGATTCCCTGGATTTCCCGGATTACCTATGTTTCCTAGATTCCCCATGTGCTTATTTAGGATCATACTTTCATGAAGTTCACCAATGTATTGGCCAGAAAGCCTATGCACATGCGTTCCACGAAGTTGACCGACAGCACTACCGTTCATGCTATGTATGTATTTTCCACGGATGAAGCCTACGGCATTTCCTTTTGAATTATAAATGTAATCTGTCATTTTGTTACCTTATGCGTTCTCAGTTAATACTAACCTTAGGGCCTGTCCCTTAACCTCCCTACACGCTAAAAAGTGCTGCAAGAATCACTTCCGAGATGTAATTTTTGGTTAAATACCCATCTCTTTTGGTCATTCTTTATCGCTTAAAAGCGTTTTTTGCACAGTTATAACAATGCTGAACTGTACAAAAAATAGCTACGGGACACAGCCCAACCTGCTTAATAAGGATTACGCAACAGATCCTCAAAACATACCCCATCCTTTCTCATCTGTTCAATGATTTTTTTCATTTTTACCTGCCGTGCAGCCTCTTCCCCAATCTCTGCATAGTACTTAGCACGCCGTTCAGCTACCACTTTTTTGAACTTAACTAAAACCTGTTCAAGGGTTTTGATATCCGTTGTGGCAGCGGCTTGCTGGATTTTTTTGTACTGATATAGCATATGAAATTCTTTAATCATTTTTAAAAACTCTTATATTAAACTGTGATAATCCTGTTAATTTTCAAAGGCTTATTTCATCCCTTGAGTTATTACTTTTTTCATTCTTCATTGCAAATCTATAATCTACATGTATTTTACACTCACTTCTGAAAGTATCAGAAAGATATTTTATCTCACCATCCCGTTTTTTGAGTTTATATATTCCTGGTATAAAAACCCCAACATATCTCTTGTCTTTTCTATATCTGCCTCTTCAAAAACATAATGCGTTCCTTTTAAAAATTCCCTGCCGATTTCAAGTTCTTCTCTGGTACGGTAGATGATTTCATTAACGAGACGCATCCTTAATTCCTCTGGCATAAAAACAATAGCAGCTCCCTGTACCTCATTTTCCTTTTCCTCAATAAAACTCATGAAGCGATTCATTGCATACAAAGAGAACACTTTGGTTGATATCTCGTTATCACTTTCATTTTTTGTAGTATTCATATTATTTTCCTTATATTTAACTTTCACACAATAAAAACCTATGCTTCTGCCATAAAATATGACAGTTCACTTGTCTTCTTTTATTTTTTACAGCATTTTTATCAAAGGCTGTTCCCAACCTCCAAAATTTTTTATCTTAATTTCACTCTTCATCTTCAAATTTATAAGTCACAAGCATTTTATCTCCTCTCGAAATCATTTCATGAAAATAATCCATTCCTTTTTCTTTACCATAATGATTCATTACTTCCTCGCAATACTGGCTACGTATTAGCGATTTCACATTGTCTTTGTTGGCATTTAAATCTGCAATGGTATATCCACGTTCTTTTTTCAGATTTTTTAAATAATCTGAAAGTAAACCAAAAGACTCTTTCAAAATTTTATTATATTCTTTTCTTCTCATATTACACCTCTTTGTTATTATGGAATTTTGATAATTCAATCTTACTTCTTATTTCGTTAATTAAATCGTCATACTATTAAACCTCTCTGTGGTCTCTTGCCCATACACTAATGTCAGGATCAGTTCTGCACCATCACGCAATGCGTCATAGGCTCCACCCACATTATTTGCTACATCATCATTTGTATAACCCAATTCCTCATGCACTTCTTTTAAAAACTCTGCGGTAAACTCTTCAACAACCTTAGTCATTTCTTTAACCAGTTTCTTATTCATTGTATTATCCTTATGTTTTTATTTAAATCTAACCAGAGCATCACCTTTGGAAATCATAGTTCCAATATGATTAGAAAGGCTTTCTGAAGTTTCCTTAGCGAATTCATTAAAAAAATAAGCTGCGTCCTCTTGACCATATTCCCTTATTACTTGCTCCATTATTAATGAACTTATTAGTGGGTTAAACTCCACCATAACTTCATTTGCATCTTCATTTTGCAATGAGAATGCTTCTATAATCCCCTTGTGTGCTTCCTGGATTACAGCACCCGTAAATGTGAGCATTTCATAATATTTATTTTTATTCATATTTTATTCCTCGGTTATTTTTTAAATTTAAGATCTTGCACTGTTAACTAAATTATCTATCCAACTATCGATTTCACTTTCTATAAAGGCAATCGCTCTTTCACCGATCTTTATTGGTTCAGGAAACCGTTTCTGTTTAATAAGCCGATAAATCCATGCCCTACAAAATCCTGTCCTGTTAAGGACTTCGTGCATTCGTATTAATTTTTTATTCATGTTGTTTTCTCCTGTTTGTTTCGACGAGGAGAATTATCGAAGATCGGGGTATTTGAAAAAATTGATGGAATTGACGGGATGTTTATGGGGATCTGTGAGGCAGTTGTTTACGGGGATAAGATTATTTACCTCATCCCTTGACTTTCATATTATTTTTCTTTTCTCTCATTCAGTTTGTACACTTCGCTTACTTTCACATCCATTAAGTGCCTGTTTTTATACAAAAACATCGTGAAGAGATTATCAAACTCCTTGGTAAGTGCTTTCTTAGCAAGTGGCCTGTCTGTTTCTTTGATTTGTACCTGATCTCGGCACTCCTCCATGCCCCAATGGTAGAGAAGCTGTTCCAGATCTTTGTCGCTGAGTTTGTAGTTGTTTGATTTGGCATGATATAGAAGGTCTAAAATGGGAATGACTCGAAAATCGACTATCTTTTGAACCATCACTGCACCGAAACCATAGCTCTGCTGGTTGGTTTTGGATTTGATTCCAGTTTGCTTACGCCAGCGGTTTAACAGATAGCGCATTGATTCAATGATTTGATCATCTGTTGATAAACTAATATCAACCTCAAGATTGATCACACTTCCGGCCCTTCGAACAAGGTTCTTTTTCTGCTCGTCAGTAAAGTTCCTAGATTCAATCAGTTGCTGAGCACGTATCTGTTTGTATCGCAGGATAGGTTGCTGCAACCTGTACCTGTTTTTTTCTGTGTGGAATGTTACCGTTTTTTCTCCGTAGTCAAGCAATCCTGTCTCTTTGATGTACCCTTCCAACTGATAAAGCTTACCAGCAGTCATAAGCCTGACATGTTGATCACTCTCATAGGACTCTGCATCGTCGTCTGTTGGCTTAGAGGCTAACAAGGGCTTCCCTGAGAAGATTAAATCCCTTTCTTTAAGATTAGCCTGACTCACACACCATTCAGGTTCATCGCTGGCAAGGGCTTCTTCCAGTTCAGCAAACATTGTCTTCCGTATACGGATCTCCTGACAAAGTTGCATAACAGTGATGTCTTTTAAAACATTATAATTTTCAGGCTTAAACCATTTTGTTAACTCAACTTTTTTTGCTGCGGTTGCCATCGGTAATCCCTCTTATAAACAGGCTGTTACTATACGATAGCGGTTTCCAAAAGTTGACAGGTTTGATTTTATGGAGTAGCAATTCACTCTGATGTCTACTGGTGTAAACTGACGTAATTAATTGAATATAATTGACATTTTTACCATTTTTAAATAAAAATGATGGTATAAATGATGTTATATAAAACAATGAAATAAAAATTAACCATATAAAACAGGAGATTAAAAATGTATTCGAGTCCAGTCAGAGAGCCAATTTAAAGAAACCAGATGTCTACTGACGTCTGGTTTTTTGATTTTTATCAATTGGTTATCCCCTTCTCCATGTCTACACACGTCTATTAAAAAACACTCGAAGCTACACCCCTTTGCTGGTAAAAATGCTGGTAAAGCTGGTTCGATTTCGTTTTTACCAGCAATCGGAGGGAACCGTCATGCCACTTACTGATAATAAAGTAAAAAATGCCAAACCATCCGAAAAGGTGGTGAAGCTCACCGACGGGTTCGGCCTCTACCTGCTGGTACATCCCAGCGGTTCAAAATACTGGCAGTTGGGTTATCGCTTCGAAGGGAAACAGAAGGTGTTTTCCATTGGCGTCTACCCGGCTGTTTCACTGGCGGATGCCAGACAACGACGCGACGACGCAAAAAAGCTGTTAGCGGCTGGTATTGACCCGAGCGCTAAAAAACAGGCTGACAACAAAATCGTTCAGGAAAAACGCAACAATACCCGCGCGTTCAAAACGGTAGCCAAAAGCTGGTTTGCCACCAAAACCACATGGTCAGAAGATTATCAGCGTTCTGTCTGGATCCGGCTGGAAACCTACCTGTTTCCTGACATCGGTAACAAGGATATTGCTGAACTGGATACAGGTGATCTGCTGGTTCCCATCAAAAAGATAGAGAAGCTGGGCTATCTGGAAATCGCTATGAGGGTGAAACAGTACGCTACTGCCATTATGCGTTATGCCGTCCAGCAAAAGATGATCCGCTTTAACCCTGCCTATGATTTGGAAGGTGCGGTTCAGAAACCACAGACAGAGCACCGCCCCGCTATCGAGCTGGAAGAGATACCTGCCCTACTGGAACGCATTGAAGGCTATCAGGGGCGTAGCAGGCTGACCCTGCTGGCGATGAAACTCACTCTGCTGATATTTATTCGCTCCAGTGAACTCCGCTTTGCCAGATGGTCAGAGATCGATTTTAACAGTGCCTTATGGGTTATCCCTGAACAGCGTGAAGCCATTGAAGGGATCAAGCATTCAGGACGTGGGGCTAAAATGCGCAGAAAGCATTATGTTCCTTTGTGCCGTCAGGCGCTGGACATTCTAAAAGAGCTAAAAAACCTCACCTATGACGTTAATGGTGATGACGGTTTTATCCTGACAGGCTGTTATGATGCGATGAAGCCAATGAGTGAAAACACCATCAACAAGGCGCTACGAAAAATGGGTTATGACACCAAAACCGATCTGTGCGGCCACGGCTTTCGAACGCTGGCGTGTAGTGCATTAATCGAATCGGGTATCTGGCCGGAAGATGTGGTTGAGCTTCAAATGAGCCATATGGAAAAGAACAACGTTCGCGCTGCCTACACCCATAAGGCCAAACACCTTGAACAGCGTCGCCTGATGCTGCAATGGTGGGCTGATTTTCTGGATGCTAACCATAACGGTATGATCAGGCCGTTTGAGTTTGCGCAGAAGCAATACAGCATGTATGAGAACTATATAATATCTAAGAGTAAAGAGGGTTTATACTAACCATAAAACCAAGGTGAGGTTACTCGCCTTGGTATAAGATAAAATATTGAGGTAAATTATATTTTAGTACCCGCGAAACAACTGACTAATAGCGCTACCATCAAGTTTACCCAAACCTTGAGACAAGGCTGAATCATAAAGGGTATCTATCGCATCAATAATTTCTGAAGGCATTCCCAACGAGTGAATATAGTGCTTGGTGGTTTCACTTACCTGCTTATAAGACTCAACAGATGCCATTACATTTGTATAGTCATGTTCAAGGATGCTGGGAAGTATCCATTCCGCACCCGATATACCTGCTGCATCAATACTTTTTTTAATAATTTCTTTGGATAACCCAAGTTTTTCGGCAGCCACAGCAGAATAAGCAAGCAAAACACTATTAAAAAGAGAAGAAAATAGCATCGGAACTTCTGCTTTGGATGCATTCCCCGTATCTCCGGCTCTAAACATTACAACGCCAATATTGCCCAGTATCTCTGACCAAAATTTTTCAGACTTATCCGGGCATGCTAAAATAAAAGCACCTTGCTTATTTTTAAGCTCCTCACCACCAACCATTATTGATGTTTCAGACAATTCCCCTCCATGCAAACTGACTTCAGAAGATATTTCATCAATCTCTGTAGAGGTTGTTGTGGATGCATTGAGGATCTTTGAGCCTTTTAATACTGAAAGAACATCTTCACTTAATATTACATTTTTTACACTCTCAGCATTTGCCAGTACCAGTACCGAAGCATCAGCACATTTAATAGCATCCGCAGGTGTTTCGCATAAAATAGCGCCTTCACTCACAAGGAAAGCTGTTTTTTCTTTTGTTCTATTGTACACATATACTTCGTAACCACTTTTCATTAATGCAATAGCTAATGCGCTACCCATTATACCAGTACCAATTACAGCGATCTTCATGATGTACTCCTTTTTAATTAAAAACTAACTATTTTTCAAATTATTTATGGATCCATAAAAGAAGAAGAGTCTGATTATCTCCTCAACTTTAACTTCTGCTACACGTTTCTGACAAACTGACTCAATCATCCCGTAAACAATAGAAATAAACAGCTCAGTTAATTCAGTACAACTGATATCCATTCTAAAGAATTTATTCTTTTGCCATTTATAGAAAAAATTGTTGAGTGAACGTGTGTATAAATTAAGATATTCCTTACCAGAATCGGATTGATTATGGCAATAAAGCATTAAAAACTCTTTATTGTTGAAGTGTTCTCGTACAATAGCATTAAAAGCCATATCAATTTCCGAGGAAGTATCATCAACATATCTTTCTATATCTTTAATAATATTTCTCACAGCCTCTTCCGCTGAAGCTGTTACGACTAAAATAAGATCTTCTCTGGTACCAAAATTACGATACAGCGTTGCCTTGCTTACACTGACAAGTTCTGCCAACTCCTGCAATGTTGATCTTGGATAGGAACTAATTGCAGCAGCTAGCTCTCTTAACAACCGTTCATTAGAACGAGGTGGCATGGTTACCCCCAAAAGAAACAAAAATGATTCATTTGATACAAAATAAATCACCACTCTCGAAGAGTCAATACCCAACATTACGATGGTAAAAATTATCAGTAGAAAAAATAGATCCAAATACGTTTATATTAGATAATCATTGTGAATGGCCTGTTGGTATTTCAGCAGAATCAGGTTTTGTTGCTAAAAAAATATATAATACTGGCGATTGTGTTTATCTTTATCTGCATAATGACCGTCAAGTAACACCTTCTCATTTAGAAATAAATGCAATGAGAAAGTATTATAGAGAGCGAGATGACAATGCTGAATCCTTCCCTCTTCTTACAATCGAGGTAACACATTAGATTGTTAAGTCATATTGCCAGCGTGGCAGGCGCGGGCGTCGGGTTGTATACAAGCTGGGGTGTCCCGGCACAGAACTCGATACTGGTAGCCAGCCTGTTCTACTGGCTGATCAAGATCAGTACCCGTTACACATTAAAAGCTGCTATACCAGAAACGCTTTGATAAATTACTCATATTTTCTCAAGTAATATTATCCACAGGGGGAACCTCTTGGGAGTAATCCCTCCTCTCTTTATTTATAATATCGTTATCATTCATTGCATCCCAGCTTACCATCATTAGGTTTAATACTATTCCTTCTTACAAAAATATCCGTTTGAAACTATGAGTGCTCTCTCGTATCAGGATAATTATTACCTTTACGAAAAATCAATCAGAGGTATGGATTAGCAGATGAAGCATACTTTACCAGAACAAAAAATAAATGAGCTGACAAAATGACTTCCACCTTGCAACATGATGGTTTCCGCTATTTTAAAACGGAAGGTGTAAAAAAAAAGCATCCTTCGCGGGATGCTTTTAGTATAGCACAATGATATTCTTTAGTCTGGGTCAGTTAGAACCACTTCGACCAGAATCCACTGGTAGTTGCTAAGGAGAGCAGAATGATGAAAAAATTATTCTCTCGCCAAAGAGTAAAAGCGCTTGTTATAGTGCTTTTATTTTTGTTGGTGATAATGCCTTTACCGGCATATTAAGCCAACAAGGCTATTACGGTCATCAGGCCGACTGATGACCGTATATTTTATATAACATCCAAAACAATAAAGTCAAATAAAAATATAGTTAGATTTTATCTAGCTACACTCCATTGTATTCGGGAAGAACATTCTCTCTATCATTCCACATCCATAAGCGCCAGCCGAAGATGATGTTTAATAAAATCCGTCTTAAGAGCACTATAGCGATGAGTATCGTTTTCACCTTCCCGAACTGCCGCATATTTTATTTCGGCATACTGTTCGGCTGCTTTCTTGTTTTTTATCAGATAATCACGGAAAGCCACATGCATTTATTAGCAATAAACCGCCCCACAGAGGAGAGCAAAATAACGTACGTCAGCCGGGAATCAAATGACCGGATGTTAAATGTAGGATGCGGGTACTGATTTCCTCCACAAAATGCTCGTCATGAGAAACAATCACTATTGAACCGTGAAATTCGGCCAGCGCGTTGCGCAGTTTCAGTCCATTTTCGGTATCTACGCCATTTGTTGGTTCATCCAGCAGCAATATTTCGGGCTGCATAGCGAGAATTCCAGCCAGACAAACCAGCCGTTTTTCTCCCCCAGACAGGCGATGCGTAAAACGCGACGCCAGGTGGGTGATCCCTAGTGCTTGCAATGTCTCCATTGCCCTGTGATGAGCTTGCTCTTGCGTAGCACCGATATTTAACGGGCCGAAAGCTACATCTTCAGCAACTGACGGGCAAAATAGTTGGTCTTCGCTGTTCTGAAATAAAAAACCGATTTTTGGTCGATGTGATCGGAAGTCTGCTTCATGTGTGCAGTGTTTGCCAAATAGGATGATATCGCCGCTGGTAGCCTGCTCCAGTCCCACCATTGTGCGCAGCAGTGTGGTTTTACCCGCGCCATTTGGTCCTGTAATCGCCACTCTTTCGTGGCTTTCCAGCACCAGATCCACACCGCGCAGCACGGGTTCACTATCTCGCACAACACTCAACTGGTGTAATTTAACCAAGGTCTTCATAATTTGTCCCACAGAGCTAAAAGCATTGCTCCGATTAATATTCCGCAGAGTGCAAGCCAGTCATGTAGGTAGGGAGTAGTTGCAGGAGATCTGGGATAGTGTCCACAGAAATTGCGCATACGCATCGCTTCTTCCACTCTTTCAGCACGCTCGATTGCTCGCACTAACACCATGCCAAACAGGTGACCATAGCAACGCCAGGTATAACGCGTTGAACGTGGCGTGAAAGCTCGCATCTTCATGGCATCATGAAGGCGACAATACTCTTCCTGGATAACGGCCAGATACCTCACCACCGCAATGAGTAGCTGCACTAGTTTTTCCGGTACATACAGACTACGCATTGCCATGCCTAGGTTCAACGGATCAGTGTTGGCAATAAAAAGGGTAGTTAGCATTATCGAACAGAGCACTTTGCAGCCCAGAACCAAGGTTCTTATTGTGCCCTCAACACTGGCTGTTAATGAGCCAACCTGAAAAAATGGTGTTCCAGGTACACTAAAAGGTAAGGTGATAAACAGTAGCAACAAAAAGATTTCCAAGTGAACCAGCCTCCGCCACGGAATAGGCTGGCGGAACAATGCAAATAGAACGAGTATGCAGAAAGCGCCAGCAATTGCTGGCCAGAGTTGGTTAATCAGCGTAATCGCGACAAGACTGCCGAGCACAGCCACCAACCGCAAACGAAGATCCTGCGGGTACATCAACGTTTGCGACCGAGTACCCATAACCCTATACCTGCCAGCCCAATAATAAGAAATATGCCAGACATGATGTCGGTGAAGCGCATCCGGGAATCCATCTGTTCAATGCGCTCAAGGAGCGGCCCTACCTGACGTTCAACGGCAGCTTCCACAAGCTGTGCTGGAACCTCTGCATTAGATGTATTGTTTGTTACTGAGGTCAATGGAGTTGAGGTTGACGTCGGCCCTGATGTGTCTTTGCCAAAACGCTCCGGCGCAAGCGTAGCCGTGGCAATATGTCCTTCTCCTGTATCTACCGTAATGGCAAGCGATGTGGTAACAGGCAACGTCACACTGAAGTTATAGCCCCCATTGGTATCCGTGGTGCCTGTGGCGACCGTTGTATCCTGCATTTTAGCCACCCAACGTACCCCATCTGGCCGTCCACCGCCGATGAAAAAAGCATACCCACTCACGGTTGTCCCGTCGACTTTAGCAAACACGCGCAGGCTATGCGCCGAAACAGGGCTTGCCAGCATGAAAGCCAGCAACATCAATAACCAACGGTACATTCTTTTACTCCGGGGAGGACAATTGAGGAATCAAGGCCTGAGGCTTTACACGAGTCAGAAAGCCGACGACAGCTGCGGTGAAAGCGGCATCCACCAGTGCCAATGGCAAATACGTAATTAGCAAGATCTTTGCAACTGGCGTGAATGCAGATGATGAAATCCAGAGTGAAATAGCGACTAAGCCGCCTGTTGCCATCACACTAAAAGCCGCGCCCAATGCAGCAAGACTACTGGCTTTAGCCGCCGATGAGGCATGGCGGACAACCGGTCCCAGCACCAGTCCCACAATGGCACCGGGTAGCGCAATGTTGACTGTGTTGACTCCAAGGGTGGTTAACCCGCCGAAACCAAAGAGGATAGCTTGTAAAAATAGTGCCACCATGACGGCAGGGAAAATACCCATTCCGAGGACTATCCCCATCAATCCTGATAACAACAGGTGAATACTGGAAGGGCCAACAGGCATTGACACCAGCGAGGCTGTAAAAAAGACAGCTGACAGAATAGCGATACGAGGAATCGCACGATCATTAATCCTACGTAACGCCAGCCCGACGCCAGTAATAGCGATAATACCGTCGCTGACCAGTATTGGAAGAGAAAGCAGACCATCCGGAATGTGTGCCATGTCATTTGCTCATAGCGTTGGTATGAACCCAAATTAACGCCCCTTCTTCGACAGGGACCGATTTGCCTTCCGGAGATTTCATTGGTGTATTACCTTCCATTAACGCCGCGAATCCCCACCAACCAGATGCAGGCATGGCGTAATTAAAAGTCCCGTTAGCATCAGCCTTAATTACTTGCGTGATGTAGGCATCATTCGGTGCTTTTATACCTTGATCGTTAACGTATTCCACTTCGATTTCTGCAAAAGGAACGGGGTTACCTGATTTTTTTACAACGCCGGAAAATAGATTCCCGGTCCACAATCCTGTTGGGCGAGTCAATGGCTCAATTTCGACAGGCAGGCCGACATTCGCATCCCAGCCTTCGCCAGAGGCGAAACTGTCTACCACCACTTTTGCATAATGGACAATATATTTATTCTCTGCAGGCTCCCAGTAAGGCTGTGGTTGTACGTAGAAAATAGCCGCTCCAGGTTCAGGTAAATTCCAAGAGACTGACCACGCCGATACCCCATTTTTTGGGGAGGCTTTTAGTTGGTCGGTGAGTTCTGTTTTTTTGCCATTTGCAAGCACACCAACCGAGACAGGCCGTTTCATGTCCATCACCGGGCCGCCCTCAAAAGGATGTGTGAAAACAAGATTGAGAGTAACGTTGCCACCTTGCGGCAGAACGTCGGTGGAAGGAATAATTTCCTGAAAGTGCGCAGAAGCAAAAGGGGAAAATATAATCCCGGTAATGATTAACGACAGAGGATTCATAACGGAACGGCCTGACATAACGCTCTCCATATTTTGTGTGATTATTTAATTTTTTATCATACTGACATGTCAGCAGATTTGATCTACGCCTAAAATCACACAAAAATCTGGGGTTATTTATTATCAATATAGTATGAGTTTACAACTGAAAAATAACCCATTATTTTAACTTTACAAGAACAAATGATTAAAATAATGTGGGTGATGTTATTAGAAAGTAAATTATCTCCGAAACCATACACAAATCCTGTGCCACCTTTTTTTTGTAGATTTGAGTGACGATATGTCTACTTTTCGCTGTGAGTTCTACTTCTGAAGACTGCGAAACAGCTGCGCCAAATAATAGGGCCTGTACCCTTAACCTTCTTACACGCTAAAGAGTGCTGCAATAATCATTTCCGAAAGGTGACTTTTGTTTAGATATTCATCTATTTTGGTCGCTCTTTATCGCTTAAAAGCGTTTTTTGCACAGTTATAACAATACTCAACTGTACAAAAAATAATTACAGGGCACACCCTAAGCGAATCCTGCCAGAGATCCAGAATCAGCATAGTTATGGTGAAAAAATGTGCACATTCGTTTCAAGCAGGCATGCAGTACTCTCACGACAGCGGAGCGTTGAGGGCGATGTCCTTGCTGCACCTCAACGTGGGCCGTGCTTAGACTGCTATTCATTACATACGTGTGTGTTTTTTACTTGTGAGGCTCGCCAGACTCACACCCATTACAGATAAAATGGCCAGGGCGCTCGCCGGAGCCAGTACGACCCAGTAGGCGCGTTCAAGGTATGGCATGCCTTCCGCGAGAACACTGCCCCATTCCGGTTCAGGTGGTGATGCTCCCAGCCCCAGAAACCCCAGTGACGCTAATGCCAGCGAGATCCCAGGTAATCGCAGCATGGCATGACGGAAAAGCGGGCCAATGAGGGCAGGAAAAACATAAAACAGATTCTGACGTAGCCAGCCAGCACCCAAAACGGGCAGGATGCTTATGTAAGATCTGGCACGGATCTCTGTTGCCAGCGCGGCTGTGTGTGTCGCCATCGGTGCCCAGCCGACAGACGCTATCGCAATGGCAGCGCCTGAACTGCCGGGGCCACTGACGGAAACCACAAGCAAACCTGCAATGACAGACGGCAGGGCATTAGCCATCTCGGTCGGTCCAACAAATACTCGCGGAAATAGACCAATCACTAGACCCAGAGCAAGACAAACGAGTGAGACAATCAGCGCCAGAATGCAGGTATGCACGGTACCGTGCGCAACCCTCGCCAGTAAATCGCGACCCATGGCGTCGGCACCGAAGGGCAGTGAAGACGAGGGTGGCGCCAGGCGCAGAAACTCAGACGCGTACGGATCACGTGACAAGCCAGCCAACATAAGCACGGCCAGCGCGACGGCACAGACAACCGGCAGTACGAACAACATCCGTCTGTTACTGTCGTCCGGTTCATTTGTCGTCGGCAGAGATGACGAGAGTAACGCCCGGCCAAGAATGAGGTATCTGATCCCCGCGGCCAGCATCCCGAACATAAATGCGATAATCAGCAGGAAGAGAATGCCGGTCTGCAGTGCCGGAAGATCCTGTGCGACGACGGCCCCAAGCGTTGCTCTGCCCAGTCCGGGGATAGCAAAAACTTTCTCAACCGCCACGGCGCTACCTGTCAGTGATACCAGAACAAGTCCGATTAACGGCATTACCGTAGATAAGGTCCGCTTAAGCACTGCACAAATAATGTGCCAGCGCGATATCCCTGACACCGTCCAGGTAATAACCCAGTTTTCGCTGAACGTCGCGGCTAAAGCATCAGAGAATATTCGCCCCAGATAGCCCCCTGCCGGGATCCCCATGGCCAGCGCTGGCAGCACGGCATAGTGCAGACCGTTCCAGCCATAAGGGGGAAACCACTTCAGCCAGACCGCGCCGACGACCAGTAAAAAGGATGCCAGAAGAAACTCGGGTAATGCGGTAAATATCGACGCGAAAAAACCTGTCGAACGGTATGAGCGGCCATGCAGTCCACGACGTAACGTCGGCAGACAAATCATTGCTGCCAGCACCAGCGCCACTGAGGAAGACATTAGCATCAGCGTCAGTGATACCTGCGCTGCCTGCACCATTCCGGGCAGTACCGGACGTCCTGAAATCCAGGAATTCCCGGCATCGCCTTGTAAAAGGCCTCTGAGCCAGTTAATCAGCAAGTGGACGGGGCCGTTATCAAGCCCCAGTGACTGACGGATTGCTGCCAGTGCTTCCGGCGTGGCTTCCTGTTCCGCGGAACGCGCACGCAGTAATGCCATTGCCGGATCCGAACCTGAAAGCCACGGTAGCATCCCTATCACTACAATGATGCCTGTCAACGTAATGAGTCGTGACACTAACGTCATCATTAAGCCATGAGGCAGGCAACTCGCCCGCTGAATCCTGGCACAGGTTCTGCAGTACAGAGGTTCACTCATCGATCAATAGCCTCTTGACTTACTGCGAAGCAGAATTCTGTTCGCTGGTGACCAACTGCGTCTGGTTGTTGATGAGCGTGCGTTCGCGAGGGTCACGTAGCGCATTTTTCAGAGCCGCGCTTTCTCCCTGAATAACACGTTCATGCAACATTGGAATGGCAGCATCACTGGCAAGGATTAGGTTCTCAGCGTCCATGATGGCCTGACGACGGGCTTCACCGGCAGGTATTTCACCGGCTTTTTTCAGCGCAGCATCAATTTCCGGGCGGCATAACTGAGAAATATTGAACGAACCTTCGCAGGAAAAATCGCTATACATATAAGCGACCGGGTCACCAGAATCCAGGACGGTTGCTCTGGAAAGAATAAACGCATCAAACTTCCCAGCTAGCGCATCTGCTTCAATCTGAGCATATTCACGAACCACTTGTTTCACGGTAAACCCGGCAGCGGTGAGCTGTTGTGCCAGGTAAACCGCGACTTCTGGTAATTCCGCGCGATCGCTGAACGTCGCCAGTGTAATTGTAGCTCCGC
Organism: Dickeya aquatica; assembly: GCF_900095885.1. Lineage (NCBI taxonomy): Bacteria > Pseudomonadati > Pseudomonadota > Gammaproteobacteria > Enterobacterales > Pectobacteriaceae > Dickeya > Dickeya aquatica. Next base: position 1,858,028 of record NZ_LT615367.1, on the reverse strand, counting down.
CTGGTCTACCCGGGACAACTGGGTTTGCAACCGGTTTACGTAATTGCGCTGCCCACGGTAAGGCCGGGCCAAGCAGTCCCTGCGCAACGTCTGCACGTTTCTCATAGACATTATCGACAAGTTGCTGACGGTTAATCGCGTCACGGACTGTGGCACGCATCGCAGGATCTTTCATGACACCCTTAGCTGTGTTGAGATAGAGCGTATTGGTTCTCGGCATGGGGACTTCATGAACCAGTGATTGTTCCAGAAGCGGGGCCTGAGACACGGGGATCGCCTCAATAATATCTGCCGTACCGGTACGTAATGCGGCAGCGCGAGCGGCACCATCTGGAACAAAACTTGCGTCAATACCGCTGGCTTTCGCTTTCTCACCCCAGTAGCCTTCAAAACGGTCAAGTGACGCACTGCTGGTGCCGTCCACGCTACGCAGGATAAATGGCCCTGTCCCCGCATTAACCGGATTCACCACACCATTTTCTTTGTAAGCACTCAGGGACAAAATTGCCAACTGAGGGCTGGAAAGTCGCTGAGGCAAAAGGGGATCGCTTTTTTCAGTTGTGACCAGAACAGCATTATCACCCTCTGCTTTTGCAGTGAGTTTTACACCATCAAGAATACGGGGTTTGGGCGTGGCGCTGGCGGCGACGGTCAGGGCATTCACAACCACCTGCGCAGTCAGCATGCTGTCATCATGAAACCTGACGTTCGGGCGTAGTTCAAAGCGCCAGGTCGTCTCATTGATTTGTTGCCATTTCGTCGACAGCGCTGGCTGCGCATCACCGGCACTATTGAGCACGACCAGCGTTTCCGCTGTGCTCCAGCGCGATAATTTGAACGCATCATCACTGAGCGGTGTCAGGCCGGAACGGGGCGGCAGAAGGTGCACCACTTTAATTCTGCCCTTGCTGGCACTAAGCGATTCACCCTGCGGTTCATTAAAACAGCCGGTGAGTAATAAGGTGGCAGACAGGAGCCCATAAACAGGCCAAAAGGTTTTACCCATATTCATCTATGTATCCTTATTGATTTGCAGAGGTGGTGTTAGCGTTCATAAAATAAACAACATGGCCACGGCGCTGCATAACGGAATGCAGCCCATCATCAGCCATGGCACAAAGGCTAGCGAAGAGGGGGTGAGTGCGAGATCCAGCAGCCCGCCCAGGACAAAATTTCCGGTCAGAACGGCTACGCCGCCCATGGATGACAGCGCCCCGTAATGTGCACCCAGATTTTTATCTCGGGCAAAGACGGGGATCATGTCCATGCCGACAGGAACAATAAGCATCTGGCCCAGTGTCAGTAGCGTGACCAGTAAAACAGCGGGAAGCAGCCGCCACAGGTTGTCTGGCGGTGTGGTACTGGCGAACAGCGCAACGCTAAAGAAAGACAATGCCAGCAGCAAAAAACCCGCAGGCAGTATTTGCGATGCGCCGCGTTTTCGGGCAAACCTCGCCAGAGGCAATTGCAGGAAAATGATCATAACGGAGGCCAGCATAAACAGTGGGCCAAGGTCCGCTTCACTTCCCCCAGAGCGACGCAGTTCAACGGGTAACGCCAGATAGAGCTGGTTATAGCTGAACAGGTAAGCGCTGTAGGCGACAATAAAGGCAACAAAGCGGCGTTGTTGAAACGCCGTCCACCAGGGCGCAATGGTAAGGTTACCGCGATGATGGCCACCTGTCGGCAACATGAAATAGAGGAAGATCAACGCAAACAGGAAAACGCCAGCACCGCCAAGCGCGACGTACTGGAAGCTATACCCGGTTAGCAATGCCCCCAACATTGGCCCTATGACTGCACCCAGTTCGCCACAAACAGAGAATAAGGCGAACCATTCTGAACGGTTGCGCTTACCTTCTTTTTCACTTTGTGTACCCGCCTGTGCCATCAGTGACTCTATTGCGGGCGAGAAGAGTGCGCCGCCAACACCTGTCAGGCAAGCTCCCAGGATGACTCCCCATAACGAGGCGCTGGTAGCGAGCAACAGGTATCCGCTGATTCGGATCAGGCAGCCACAGAGTATAATGGCTCGCCCGCCGAACCTGTCAGTAAGCGCACCACCGACCAGAAACATCCCCTGTTGTGAAAAGGTTCTGAGGCCGAGCACAAGGCCAATCGCTGCACCTGACAGCAGCATGTCATCGCGCAGAAAAAGGGCTAAGAAAGGAACAACCGCATAAAATCCGGTATTGAAGATAAACTGGCTGGCCAGCAGTAATGGGGGAGACGTGTGAGCTTTCTTACTTGAAGCTAATTCAGTCATGGTTACGGGCGTTCGTTAAAAGTGTATTCAACCATGTGCCCGGGAAGGGACATGAGAAAAAAGAGCCGGTACTGCGTCCAGAAGCTGGCGCGTATGCGGGTGATGAGGTAAATGCAGCATTTGCAGCGTTGGGCGATCTTCAATGATTTTCCCGGCCTCCATGACCAATGTTCTGTCGCATAATCCCGCCAGCATTGAGATGTCATGAGAGACGAGCAGTAGTCCCATCCGGTTTTCTTCTGTTATTCGCAAAAGTAGCGATTTGATTTGCTCACGCAGAGGCAGGTCAAGGCCACTGACCGGCTCATCAGCTAGCAGAAAATCGGGCTGAATGATCAGAGCCCTCGCCAGCGCAACGCGTTGAGCCTGGCCGCCTGAAAGCGAGCCTGCGCGTTGGTCGAGAACCTTCGGGCTGAGTTCAACCTGTTCAAGTGCTGCGGCAAGATTGGGTGAGGCGTTACGGTTGCAACCTAAATGTCTTAGTGGTTCGTTGAGGATATCACTGACACGCATTGCCGGAGGCAACGTGCTGGCAGGCTCCTGAGGAAGGTACTGAACCTGGCGGCGATACCAGCGTAATGTACGGGCAGAACCTGGCCTGACCACCTTTCCGTCGCAATACACCACTCCGTCATCCACAGCATCGAGCGCAAGGATAACTTTTAGTAACGTTGATTTTCCGCAGCCAGAACATCCGAGCAGGCCGACGCGTTCATGCTGGTGCAGTGTTAACGAAAAATCTTCAAGGATAGCGTTTCCAGGCGTGGCCTTTTTCCACGTGAACGCAGCCCGACTGCGGTAACGGGAAATCCTGTCGACCTGAATGAAATGATGGGATGCCGTTTGTAAAGTCGTACTCATCCGGCGAGTGCCTCACTGGAATGTGTTTTTAACGCCTGTTCTGCAGCCCGTGCTGCCTGTACCAGCTTGCGGGTATAAGGATGCTCCGGCGCATTCAGGAGTTGGACCATGGTGCCGCATTCCACAATCTGGCCTTTTTCCATCACGATACCTCGCTCGCACAGTTGAGTGGCAACGGCGATATCGTGAGTAATGAAGAGCAGAGCAGGGGGGGAACTCAATGTTGTACGATGACCTAATACCTGCATAACTTTCTGCTGGCTAATGACATCCAGCGCCGTCGTCGGTTCATCAGCAATCAGCAGACGGTTATTCGCCATCAGAGCCAGTGCGATACAGATGCGCTGACGCTGTCCGCCGGAGAGTTCATCAGGGTATCGTGAGAGTAACTGGGGAATACCGCTCAGCTGTAGCGCATCCAGTAAGGACGACAGTTTTGCGTTATTACCCGTTTTCAGCGCCAGAGCAAGCTGGCGACCCACCGGCATTAGCGGATTAAGCGCGGTGGACGAGTCCTGAAAGATGGCAGAAACCATGGCGTGTTCAGGTCGCCGGGATGGATGAACCCCGCCAACACACGCACCGTTAATGCATATACTTCCCTGCAATGTTAACTCGGCAGGAAGTATGCCGATGATAGCTTTTGCGGTCAGGGATTTACCTGAACCTGATGAGCCGATGATACAGACCCGTTCGCCTTCGAACAGACGAAAGCTACACTCGCTGACCAGCGTGTGATTATCGGTGGAGATACTCACGTTTTTTGCATCAAGAACGGGGATCGGATAAGGGTAATCGTTATTCATCAAACTGCACATGTTGCCGCGTGTTATGTGATAACATAACATTTAATTGTGCTTTATTGCAAATGGCGTTTTTTTGTAATTTTTTGTATGGATTCGCGCTGTTGCCACTGACTCGGATATCTTCGATACGTCTTAGCTAACCTTTGAGCAGTTGCAACAGAGACCTATCAATTTCTTTATCACTTGTGTGAATACTGGAGTATCGTCGGCTGCTTGAGCGACTCGGCTTCATAGCACTTGGCTCATTGCTCTGGTAGAAATATCCCGCCAATTATCTCATATTGAAGTTGATGAGGAAGTGATACATGCTTTTCCTACCCATTATTATCTCTGGCTGGTTATGGTTATATTCACCCCAAAGGAACAGATATGAAATTCTCCAGAATTGGCATTATGGCAGCCTTCATGGCAAGTATTTTCGTCGCACAACAGGCCCAGGCACACGCACACCTCAAGAGTACCGAACCAGCGGCCAAGAGTGAGGTGACGACATCACCTAAAAGTCTGACGCTTAGTTTTACAGAAGATCTGGAAGCCAATTTTAGCGGAGTCGAACTGAAAAACGGGAAAGGCGATGTGGTAAAAACGGGTAAAGCGACTTTGTCTCCGGCTAACAAATCCCAATTAGTCATTCCGCTGGATGCGCCGCTGGCATCAGGCAATTATGAAGTCGATTGGCACGCTTTATCTGTTGATGGGCATAAGACGCAAGGCACTTATAATTTCAGCGTAAAATGATATTGGGTTGTCATGGTATACCCCGGTGTAATACCGGGGTATTTAACATCGGTATTAATAATTAACTAGATTGAAAATCAGCGCCATATCTCACGCACCAGAACCTTCAATCCTCCAACATATAATTTTCTCACCTCTTCCTCAAATTTTTCACTGCCATACGGGACTGAATGCTATTCAGCGGTAATCGCTGAGACGAATGCGGTGCGCTGCCAGCGCGGGTTTGCCGCTGATGATGCTTCCAGCGCAGAATGTCAACCAGAAGGAAAATCAGCAGACTCACCCCCATCACCGGCAGGCAATACCCCAGCGCCAAGGCGATAAGCAATGTGCCAATGCGTCCGTAAAGGGTAAGCGCCAGCCAACTGGCAAAAAGCGTCTGTGCCGGATTTGCCTCCGCCCGTGACGGACGCCGCATCCACCACATGCGATAACCCAGTACGATCATGGCGCAGAGCCCCAGCCCGAAAGCAGCGAGGATCAATTGATTCGGCAGGCCAAACAGCACACCCATATGTGCATCGACGCCCCAGCGGGTCAGTTTTGCGACCAGTGGAAACTTATCGAACCAGACATGATCCACGATGGTGAAGTCGTCAGGATTGACGGAAACCGCGTCCACTTGGGTTGGCCAACGGCGATCGACTTCTGTTACCGTCCATGCCTTACCCGCCCCTTTAGGCTGACGCAGCTCGACTTTCGCCGCAGAGATACCGGCGGCGCGGGCGGCGTTGAGCACGTTACCCCAGTCGCTATCCGAACGATTCACCGCAACAGGTTTAGGCGTGGCGGGCTTCATGCTCATCCCCGGCATCGACATGTCGCCATGGTGCTCGGCATGTGCATCGGCTGGCGCGACAGGCTTTACGTTGTCCAAACTGGTATTGACCTGCGGAGTCAGCCAGTTCAACGCACTACGCATGCTGTCGATATTGTTTCCCGCCCATTGCGACCAAGTCAGGCCAGTGGTGGAAAAAAAGAGCAGACCGGCGAGCAGGCAAAGTCCGAGGGTAATATGCCAGTGGCGGGCTATCGCAAAGCCCCCTTTTACTTTCTTCGCCTTACGACGCGGGCGGGTACCCTGCCATAGTACGACGCCACCCAATGCGGCCACCCAGAGCCATGAGGCTGCCAGTTCACTGTAGTTACGCCCGATATCGCCCAGCAGCAGCCCCTGATGCAGATGATCCAACCACGTGCGCAACGGCAGTATGCCGGACGTCCCGTACACCGTCATATCACCTTTGATTTGCAAAGTATAGGGATCGACGAATACCGAGCGTGATTCAGAGGGACCAAGGCCCACCCCACAAACTGCACGCGCGTGGTGTCTGTGGCGGAAGGTGCCGGACGGACGGCATAAATTTTGGTGTTCTCGCCCGCATAATGGCGCGCAGCTGCAATCTGTTCGGACAGTGGCCTCTGTTGCCCCTGCTCCTGCGTATACAACGCGTCTTTATACAAATAGTTTTCGATTTGTGGCGTCAGCACATAGAAGGTGCCGGTCAGCGCTGCCACAAAGATAAAAGGCGCGATGAACAGGCCGATGTAGAAATGCAGACGTCGGATAAGGTTGAACATCGCTCCCTGTGGAGCTGATACGGCAGGTGTTGAATAAGACATGGCCTTTCCAATTTTTCAAAGAATATGCATACGAAACTGACCTGTGAACAGGTCGTTCAGCTGTTGCCGAAGCATCTAAATTTCAGTGAAAAAACCGAAATAAGGCGGGGCTCGGGGATGGTGGCTGCGCATAAAACGACGTGGTAAGCGCAGTATGACAGGTAGTGCAACTGGCTGATCGCAGAGCATCAGCAGCAGCCAGATGAGCGGGATAAATTCCCACAGCATCATGGGAACATGGATAAGCAGATCACAGTAACCGCAGGCGATGCCTTCTGGCATAAAGGCGCTTTGGCTTTGTGACTCCGACTGTGCTGTCAGGTCCATCTGCATGTGTGACATGCCTTCCATATCTGGCATGCTGTGCTGATGGGAGACAGCCTCCGACAGCCCCCCATCAACCCTTTTTTCGACCATCATTTCATGCACCATCATCTGATGGTGCATGAGATATTTTGACACGACTGGCGCAACAAACAGCAGCAGCACCGCCAAAATGGCGATGCTGGCTGTCAGTTGCTGCTTCAGACGTAAAGTCATCATGGTCAGGAAGTGAACCTGTGTTGCAAATGGGCCGATAGTTTACTGGGTTATTGCTGAAAGGATAACAAAATGTGCGTTGAATGATGAGAAGAAATGTCCCCTCGTAACATCATGCTCAGATACACACTTCATCCCGTCACGAAGGGTGTTTTCCTGGATTCTCCCGTCTTACCAGAAATCATAACAACGCCTTAGAGCCATGGCTGAGGTGAGGCACTGCGGAGTGAACACCGAACAGCCATGGTGCTAACGTGGAATATGCCGCAAAACGAGACTGTAATTAAAATTGTGTAATTGCCTGTTTTTGATATGTTCACTCCAACAACGGAGACAGGCAAACGATGGACGAAAAGAAACTCAAAACACTGGCTGCTGAACTGGCTAAAGGCCTTAAAACCGAAGCCGACCTCAATGCGTTTTCCCGCATGCTGACGAAGTTAACCGTCGAAACCGCGCTCAATACAGAACTGACTGAGCATCTCGGGCACGAGAAAAATGCCCCTAAATCAGGCTCTAATACCCGAAATGGTTACTCGTCTAAAACCGTGTTATGCGACGACGGTGAGATTGAACTCTGCACGCCACGTGACCGCGAAAACACCTTCGAGCCGCAACTGATAAAGAAAAATCAGACACGTATCACGCAGATGGATAGCCAGATTTTGTCCCTGTACGCCAAAGGGATGACGACCCGCGAAATCGTTTCTACATTCAAAGAGATGTACGATGCTGATGTGTCTCCCACGCTAGGGTGTGTCCCGTAACTATTTTTTGTACAATCAGGGACATGATTTCACCACAAAAAGTCCTTTAATTTGGCTCGTTACGATTTCCCCGATGAAGCCTGGGCGCTGATTTCTCCCATGCTGCCACCTGAAAGAGGCTCTTCCCGAGGCGGGCGTCCTTACTTTGCGCACAGACATGTCATGAATGGCATATTTTGGGTGCTTTGCTCTGGCGCACCCTGGCGGGATTTACCTGAGCGTTATGGTCAATGGAAAACCATTTACAACCGCTTCAATCGGTGGTCTAAAGCCGGAATAATGAACAGCGTTTTCAATAAATTACTCCAGATTCTGGATGAAAAAGCGCTGATTGACTGGGATGTTATCGCGCTGGATGGCAGTAACGTTCGCGCCCTGAAAGCGGCCGCGGGTGCGAAAAAAAACATCCCGATGAATGCGAGGACCATGGGCTGGGTCGCTCTCGCGGCGGCTTTGGCACCAAAATCCATCTGGCGACAGATGGCACAGGATTACCGCTGAGTTTTTGCCTGAGCGGTGGACAGGCCCACGAAAGCCGATACGCGGAAAGGTTGCTCAACCGGGTCGGGATTATCCGAAAAAGCGGGCACCTGAAATCACGTCCGAAAGCGGTGCTGGCGGATAAGGGTTATTCAGGTAAAAACCTTCGCATTCATTTGAAAATGAAAGGAATAAAAGCGGTTATTCCGTTTAAATCGAATGAGAAGGCCAGTCAGGACGGACGTCGCCCCCTCGACACGCGCCTGTACAAAAAACGCAATGTCGTGGAGCGTTGCTTTGCGATACTTAAAGAAAATCGCCGTATTGCCACCCGCTCGGAGAAAACAGCCAGAAACTACCTGAGTATGCTAAAACTGGGAGCGATCAGGTTATTTTTAAAACGGTTGTTAAGTTAAGGGACACGGCCTACTATTTGGAACAGCTATTTAGCTGGGATTTACAAAATCATTATATCAACTCAATCCAGTCAGAAAAATTCGGCTTTTTGTAGATATATGATAACGGTATGCTTCTTCCCGTTAAAAGATTAAAACGTTGTACAAACTGCATGGCAGTTATCGAGTCGCCTGAGTTGAAGAAATTTTGGTTATCTTCCACGGAACAAACACCTAAAGTTTCACACCAAATATCTGAAAGCAAACTTACATTATCTTTTTCACTCGAACCATTCGGTAATACTGCAGCAACATCTTGATAATTCTCGATGTTTGAGTATTGTTTCAAGTAATGTACAATTTCAAGCACAGACAGAGAAGATTCAGCCCATTTTTTAAGATTCTTGATGGCGAACGAAATGGCGTTACTGTATTGATTAGCCACTACAGAATTAAACCTAGCAGTGTCAACAATCAAATTAATATTTGAACATGATGTATCAGAATGCAGCTTCATACCAAATAAATAATCATGTTCGATACTCTCATGCTCCGAGAAAGCTGAAAAGCCAAAATCGTTATACTTTAACCATCCATGTTCTGAACGCAATTCTACGAAACGATGTAACAAATCATGGTGAAAGCCAGCCTTAAGCATGACCTCTTTCCATTCTCGATCAACATTTTCTATCAGATTGGTTAAAGATGCACCATAGTTAATTTCATAGATAGATGGAAAGTATAAAGAAAATAGCGCTGAGTATTTAGAAAATTTATTATACAGTTCTAACTGAGATGACCAGACAGCAACATTAGAATTATTATTTTTGGCTGAAATAACAATGACATAGAGGGCTAGCAATTGCACTTGGCTGTCCCATTCATTAAGAAATAGCCCCTTATTATCCGGAAGGTGTATTGAATAAATCTTATTTTTCGATTGTAACGAAACATCCGTACTTAACGAATTAGATTGTCGCGTCTTAGCGATCTTATCAGCCCAATAGCGTTCATTCCAGAGACATTGTTTATCGAGCTGATAAAGCTCTGTTTTGTCAGGAGCATCATATGCCAACTGAAACCCGACATTCAATCGCAAGACGTCATTCTCTTGATGTATATTATAAACCCTACCATCCAAAAACCTGAGGTTATAAATTGCCAGGTCTTTTGTCAAAGTCGATACGACGACTTTCCCATTTTGAATACTTACAATCGTACCTGCTGGTTTAGATGAACTATCAGGAGTGATTTCCGAATTCCCTACAAGAACATATTGCTTTGGAAATTTAACTTTAGCACTCAACATAGAATTGCGGTACTGCCCAAAGTTTAAGGATCGAATTAAAGCATCAATCGACTCTGCACTCTTTTGCCAGTCAATAATTCCATAATTCCACTCCAGATCAGGATCAGTGAATGGTTTGTAGCGAGAGTAGTAAGATCGCTTAGTCAGATCTTGCACTTTCGTTTCTATTTCGTTCGTCTCAATATTTCTAATTAATCTTGAAAACGACTGCACTCCGGCCTCAAAACACTTTCCATTTAGTGTAAAAGCCGTGTCGTCATTTTCAATAGGGAATAATTGTTGAAGTACAATTTCACCCTCGTCGATCTCATTGCTCATACTATGCCATGTAACAGCATGAACGGGTTCTTGTTTCATAATAGCCCAGCTAGTAGCATCAACTCCTGCATATTTTGGCAACTCAGAGTCATGGAAATTAATAGCCATCTTCCTAGGCAAATTGATGATGCTGGTAGGCAACTTCATCGCATTAACTATGCTGAAAAAATAGTCAAATTGTTGATTATGTAAAAAACGTTGGATTTTATCTGCACTCAGGTCATAACGAACCTTGTCAACGAGATGAAGCGTTTTAATTCCTTGTTTATTGGCCCACTGAATTGCATCTTCATCAGCCGAGATAAATCCCAACACGTCGAAACGGTTGTTCGCTAGTAGTTGTTGAGTACAAAGCTTCAACAAGGATCCTAATCCAAACACATAGCAACTAATAGGTTTAATTTTATTCTCATTTGATTGTTTAATTACAGCGGTATTCATAATTAAATTCCTTTAAAATTAAATCCTAATTATTTAGTCTGAATGTTTAGAATTTTGCAGTCTAAAGCGATTTAACAAACTAAACTGCAAACTATCTTTGAGTTTAAGCAACAAGTCTTCAGTCGTTTGCCAGTCTATGCATGCATCTGTTACGGACAAACCGGGAAGGATAGCAGACAGATCATCCCCAATGCACTGATTGCCCCATTGTAAATTACTTTCCAGCATGATTCCTTTAATGGATTTATTACCGGAGAGTATCTGCTGCTTAACGTCATTAACCACAACCAATTGGTTTGAAGGGTTCTTTGCTGAATTATCATGGCTGCAATCTACAACAATACAATCAGGTAGCATTTTCTTATATAGTGTCGCCTCCACGTTGATAATATGCTCTGCACTATAGTTTGGACCATTCGCACCACCACGAAGAATGATATGAGCGTGTGGGTTTCCCTGACTGGTAGTTACTACCAAATTACCGTTTTCATTAATATTGAGAAAATGCCCTCCCACTTTAGAGGCGATGATACTATTCACCGCTGCATCCACTGAGCCATCAGTACTGTTCTTGAAACCGACAGCACAGTCAAGAGAACTGGCAAATTTCCTGTGAGGTTGGGATTCGGTGGTGCGTGCCCCTACTGCTGTCCAGCTTACTAGGTCTTGAAGATATTTAGGTATTAGCGTGTCAAGCGCCTCAATGGCGGTTGGCAAACCGATGCTGGATAGCTCGCTCAACAATTTACGAGCTAATATCAAGCCATCTTCAATACAAAAACTGTTGTCCATATAAGGATCATTAATAAGGCCTTGCCAACCAACCGTAGTCCGGGGCTTTTCAAAATAATTTCTCATTACGATAAAAAAAGACTCACTCACTTTATCCGATAATAACTTAAGCTTCTCTCCGTATTCACGTGCTGCATCAAGATTGTGAATTGAGCAAGGTCCAACAATGACAAGTAAGCGGGGATCTCGTCCATTGAGTATGTCCACTATCGTTTTACGAGATTGACTTACAAAATTGTGTGATGATAAGGAAAGAGGAAATTTTCGTATCAATTCCTGAGGTGATATTATTTCTCTCTCATGCAAAATATTATTTGGACGACGATAAAAGTAATGCTGTTTGTAATAGGGAACTATAGCATCTTCATCTTCAAATGAAGATTGTGGGAGAATGTTAAGCGTTGACATAGACTATCCTCTACAATTAAATTGCTCGCGCAAAAAACATTATAAAAATTAATTTCATGTTATATGACATCATTAATGAACAAAACACTTACATTGCTAATTGAAAAAGCGGCCTCCATCAATAACAAGCGATTGTCCTGTGGTGGAAGTTGCCTCATCAAGAAAGTAATTAACTGCGCTGGCAATCTCGCTCGTAGTTACCATGCGTCTTAGCGGTGTCTCATCAATGATTTTCTTGAGTACCTCGGCAGGTAATGAATGGGTCATTTCGGTATCAACGGGACCTGGCGAGATAGCGTTTACGCGAATCCCATAAGGTCCGAGTTCCCTGGCAGCAGATCGAGTTAAGCCGAGAATCCCTGATTTCACTGAAGCATAATGGGGGCCAAATGCGCCTCCAGTGTAAGCGGCGACAGACGAGAAATTGATAACGCTGCCTTTCGCGCGTTCGAGCAAAGGTAATGCCAATTGTAGACAGTGAAAAGGTGCGGTCAGGTTGAGTGCCAGGGAAAAATCCCAGTCATCAAGATCGAGATCGCGAATGTTGCAAGGCCTGCCACCGCCGATAACATTAACCAAACCATGCAGTGTGGTTGTGATTTTTGAAACATTAGCCATGAGTTCTTTCCGCATATTTGCATTGGTTAAGTCAGCAGCAAAAACCACAAGATTATCTTTTGCGACGTTCAATTCAGCGCTAATGTTTACAAGCCGCTCAGAATGTTGAAAGCATTGAGCAATAACTCGATATTTGTTCTTAAGCAGTTCAGATACGATGCTGCTACCAATATCACCACTTGCGCCTAAAACGAGAACAGTTTTCATATCATTCACCTGTTTTAATTAAATTGTTCGTGTTGTTTGAGCCGATATCTGCGGGATGATTTTCATCCACAAGAAATAAGCAATTAACACCGTTTGCAATATTGCGCCAAAAATCATCGCATACCACACATAAACAACGTCGTGGTAATAATAAGGAAGCGTGATCGCGATTAGTGTTTGCAAGCCAATTCCGCAACACGTAACCAATGTTAATAAAGTTCCGTAACCAGAACCGACGAAAACACCACTACTGCCGACACAGAAAGATAACGGGAAAAGATAAACAGTCAAATAGAGTAGCAAGGTTGCCGCAGAACTGATAACCGCAGCATCATCAATGAACCAGCTGATAAGATGTGAAGGGTTTATAATGAGGATGATGGCAGCAATGAGAGTAATTAGTAGCCCAAGATAGCAAGCATCACGTGTAATTATTTTTGAATCTTCAGGAAAACCTTCGCCAATTCTTCTGGACAAAAGAATGCTACTAGCCTGACGGATGGCATAATATGCCATCGTGACAAAAATAATAATCTTGATTGCGATACCGAAAGCAGCGACGTATGACTCGCCAAAGTGAGACACCACATTTATCAATACCATCGTGCCTAACATTCTGGTTATAAAGTCCAGAGACAGGGGAAAACCCAGGAAAACAATATTTTTAATCCCGGTAATGGTAGGAATTGTTGGATTAACATGAGTAAGATTTCTTACATCCTGATAGTTAATTAATTTATAGCTCGACCATGATAAAGCAACCAGGCGCCCTAAAACCGTTGCCAACGCCGCGCCAAGTACACCAAGCGCAGGCGCGCCAAACCAGCCAAAAATGAGGATAGGATCTAATATTATAATAACGGCGTTTGCCAAAATAGCCGTTTTCATTGGCATCTTTGTGTTTTTATGCCCTTTAAATATAGCATCCACCATCATCTGCGCATAAAGTACAATCATACCAGGAAACATAATCATAAAGAACTGAGAAACAGATGCCTTTATCTCTTGCGATTTCTCCCCGATAAGTACATCCGTTATTTGATCACGAAAAACAAATGAGATAAGGGCTACAGACAAGCCAAAAACCAAAGCGCAAATAAAACCAGAACGGATATACGATTTCACTGCTTTTAAATCATCTGTGCCCAGACGATTAGAAATCAGTATCGTCGTGCCAACGCTAACAGCAAACATGATCCCCATGAGAACATTTTCAAAACTTGTTGCAACCGCAACGGCGGCAACGGCAATACCACCCAGTCTGGCGACCCAAATCATGTCAATAATGCCGCTGGCAACAGTTGAAATCAGCTCTAAATAAACAGCATAGGATAGCTTGAAAATAGCCCCTTTATAGGAGTTAATTTCTTGACTTTTTTCTTGTACATTCATTTCAATCCACCGATATTATCCATATAAATAATAATCTGTTAAGGACGATATATCCCGCCATTAACATCCATTATTGCTCCTGTCATGTACCTGTTGTTTTCCGACCCCAGGAAAAATATCGTTTCAGCAATATCTTCTGGCTCAGCAACACGATTCAGAGGTATGGTGTCAAGGATTGCGTTGTTCTCATCATCACTGCGATTATCCCAACGTGCTTTTATTCTTTCAGTCCCAACTATTCCTGGACAAACCGTGTTAACTAATACTGGATATCCAGCCAGTTCCATAGAAAGATGACGAGAAAATCCCAGTAGCGCCGACTTAGCACAACCATAATCAAGAGAAGTCAGCTTTAGAGGCATACGGCTGGTAATTGATCCAATATTGACAATGCGGCCTTCTCTACGCACTTTGAACAAAGGTAACAAAGCCTGTATTAAGGTAAAGGCTGGTTTTAAATTAAATGCGAAAGTGTCCACTACGTCCTGCCAGGTCAACTGGGATGTATCCTTATAACCATAACGAGAACCACCTATAAGATTCACGAGTGTTATAGATTGATATGCAGCAAGATTAGAAAATATACTTTCTAATTCATTATTATCATTGAGCAAATCCAGACAAAACCATTTAATTGCAGATCCGCTCAATTGGGTCGACGCCTCTTCGATTGCAGATTCATCGCGGTCAATGACAAAACAGTCATAGCCAGATTCTGTGAATTTTTTTACTGTTGAAAAACCAATACCTTTAGCCCCGCCAGCAATGATTGCCACGCGTTTTTTATCTAACTCATGTGTATGAGTCATTTTATTCACCCCTTAATTAATACTGCACGAACAGGACACGCTTCGGTATTAGTCACACTTATTGGCAATGCCATAAAAAGGGTGTTTTCATTCGCTTTATCAAGGTTGAATAAATACTCACAAAGCACTGCATGTCCTGACAGCAACGTTTTATGTACAACAAAGTTTTTCTCGCCCGGTTTTTCCGTCTGGAAATCAAGACCAAAAAAACCAGCACCTGTCGACACCAATAAATCGGCTGCCGCGGCATTCAGCCACGGGGAGTGATCCCAAAAGTTATCTGTGTCCCAATAATTATCATCATATCCAGTCCGAATTAAAATAATCGATTGCTTGGTAAATTTCACGTCCCTTACATAGGGCTCAATCATCTGTGGCGTAATCTCGGTGCCATTAGCGATGCCTGACAAGTCGATGATGACTGGATAACCGACAAAATGCTTCAACTCTATTTTATCGACTGTGTAACCATTTCTGAATGCGTGGTCACCAGATTCGATGTGAGTTCCATTATGAGCAAACAAATTTAAAGTAGTGAAACGCCTATGCCAGTTTGCCTCTGACATTTGCTCAGGTTTGATTTCATCATAACTAAATTTTGGAAACCAAGGCGCATCATACTTTGGCATATCTACGGAAAAAGGAATACTTAGATCGATGATCTCTTTTGGTAAAAACTTGCTCATAACCTTTCACCTTATAAATTGAACGAAAATGTAGATGTGGCTTTAAACCCTTTAACTGTCAATAATCTGTTTGACAGAAAACCATCGTGCGGAAGATCAAAATTCGAGGACACCTGGTGCCCTGCCATGACTATTTTTTTAATATTAACATTGGCTAATGCTTCAGTAAGTTTTACAGGACTATCGATGTAAAGACCCAAGGCTAATGTCGAGGTCAACGCTGAAAGTTTTCTCTCTTCTGGCCAGCCCGCTATCCAAACGCAGGGAAATGGTAGCTCAAGGTTAAAGCGGTCAAGCTCTTCAGGTAATTTGTCTGACAGGAGAATAATTGGCTCAATGCATGCAGTGCCATCGCCGAAATCTACCAGTGGGTCATGTTCAGAGACGGGAATGAATGCTATTGACTCCTCAGCACATATTTTTTTTATGTGATTATAATAGCTACTGGCTGTATTGAAGGTCATTACAGGTAGCACAGCATCTTTGCTGTACAATGGCGCAGCTTTAATGCCGGAAAGGCGCTGTTTGATTATTGATAAAACAGGCGTAATCGATCCCTGAACCAGTAAGCCACTGACATTTGTACACTTAACACCGCCGTCATCTAAGATGCTTTCGGTTACTTGTTTTTGCATTGAATCAGACAGACAAAACGTTTCACTCTCAAACAATATTTTGCTGTAACCAGGCCCGCGCAGAATAACGTTAGCATTGCTCTGATAACGTTCAACCATCGATTCCCCGCCATAAACCAATGACAGATCGCCTGCACTTATGATGTTATCAACCTGACGATGGTCGCAAGGAACATAAGCAGCCATACCTTCTGATAAACCGGCTTTTTTTAAAGCCAATATCAAGCGATATGCAGTCAAGGGATCCCTCTGACTAGGGCGTAACATAATCCTGTAGCCATAAGACAGCGCTTCGAGCCATCCCTGATTTGACAGCGGGTGATTACCGGGGGCTATCACAGATAGCAATTCACCATAAGGTGCCCAGATCCCTCCCTTATATTCTGGCGAAATCTGTTCGTAGTTAACTGCGCCCTGAGGCATTCCTTGATCAATACGTTTATTTGCAGTAGCTAGGAATGTGTATAACCCTTGCATAGCATTGTATATGCTATTTACCGGTAGCCCTGAAAGACGGTGCAAGGTATTAACATATTCACCTGGCGTTTGCCCATCCAGTTCACTGTAAAAAAAGTATTCGGCAGCCGCCTCCATAATATTCCTGACATCAGACGATTTCTGCTTGACGCTTTCCAACATTTCGTTTTTGACTTTATTTATAAGCAACCCGGGAGCTTGATTTAGCTGCAACAACGCTTCACCATCTATTGAAAAAATAATCAATGGCTTTGAGCATTGATAGGTTCCTGATGGCCTTAGCACCTTTATTTCACGCATCAATAAAGCCCCTCAATGATGGCTTTGCCAGATTTAGCCGGGGGAGTAATTTCTGCTAGACCATCGCCTTGTGTAGAAGAAATACTTTTTACTCTAATGGCTTCATCTCGTTCTATTCTGTTTGGCACGAAACATTCTGGCGTCAGTAGATTAATTCGAACTAATCCTCGTGAATCATATGGCACAATATTTTGATTATTATTTGGATCAACAACATCAACTATCGTGAATGGCTCGAATGGTTGAAACACGCAAGGGTATAGATCCCCTGCTGTAGCAGGTCGCTGCGGAGCTATTCCCATCAGCGTATTACCATACAGGCCTATGATTTTTTGCTCCGCAAAAAACTCCGATTTTAGTAATGCAAGCGAATCCGGATCTATTGATGTCCCCGCCCATATGATGGCAACTAACTGTTCTGCTAACGTGGAATAGATGCGTTGATCTTGACATAAAATTTCTAATAGCGGAGGTGTAACAAAAATTACGCTAACGTCCTGTGTTAATAATACATCTGCCGCCTGGTCAATGATATGCTTTGAATATGCCTTTACCTGCGCAATATCACCCTTTTGAATCAGCTTTTTTACCCAACGGGGATCAAAATCGATATAAAAACACTGTTGTTTGCGATGGTTTGCAAGAAGACCAATAGACCTACCTACAATATGAGGGCCTGCAGGCCCGATATGTAACCAATTGCCTTTCTGCTCCAAGCTTATACCGTGCTGAACCAACATATTATTTACATAATCTAGTCCAATACGGCGCGACTCGCGTTCAACAATACGTGTTGGATTTCCTGTGGTTCCACCACTTTCATAAATGTTAAATTCCCCGCGATACTTTATTAATCCACGAGGTATTAAATCTTCGATTTTGGCAGTCTTATATTTCTCAGTTACATCAGGAAAATTTCTTAAATCCGCTACGGTTTTGATATCCGTCAAAGGGTCGAAAGCGAAATTTTTTCTTTGCTCCAGCCAAAATGAACTTCCGGTATCATTAGAGAAATGCCATTTCATCGCAGCCTGGACCACTTCGTCTCTGGATACCGTTTTTGAAGATGTAAAGTTATATATATCCAACATATCCATTGCCTCTGTTGAGAATGATTAAATCAACAAACATCAAACAGACCTTCATGTTCCAGGTCGCGAATAAAGTAGTATTCTTTATTAATCACCTCTGATTCCTCATGAACCAAATTAGCTGCGCCGGGAATTGTGAACATGTCTTTGGTTACGTTTATATTAGAGCCAATTTCTTTGAATAAATGTAATTTGTAAAATGAATTCAAGGACTTTACTTTATCAATATTTTTAAATGAAGTTAATTTCCCGGAAACATGAGAAATAAAAGGAACAATCATTCCAATTTTATGGAGTGTATAAAGTTCATCTTTCGGCGCTACACCACTTTCCAGAAAATGACATAAAGAATCTATCCAACCAATTTGCCCTTTCCCTGTACAAGCCTGAGTGATATCTGGTATGTTTCCTCCAGCAGGTCTGGGATTCATCTCAATAAGAACAGGGCCCTTTTCAGTTAGCATGATTTCGTTATGGCAAGGGCCAAACGTTAGTCCTAATGCATCCAGAACCAATTTATGATAAGCAACTAACTTATCCTGAATATCACCCTGAGCTGGAAGCAAGGTGGTTTTTTCATAGACATAGTTACCATCTTTAACGTCCAGCTTGTCGCTACGCCAAATATCAGTGATGTAATGTTTTCCCGCAAAAGATACGCTATCTACGATGTATTCAACACCTTTCAATAGCTCTTGCGCCAAGACGCCATCGTTACTGATTCCAATTACACGCGACTGTGATTGTACTTTATGAAACGCTTCAACCAGTTGTGAGTGTGATTTGCACTCATAGACATTTATTCCGCCAGTACTTTTCGGAGGTTTTACTATTATTGACTGAGCATCTTGGCCATCAAACCAGCCGATTAAATCTTCCTCACTGGAAACTAATTTCCCACTAGCATGCGGTAGGTTATTTTCTTTTAACTTTAAATGACTATGGTATTTATCTAGCCGATCGCGTGATGTGGCAGGATTATTCTGTTTTAATGTTAATTTATCAGCTAATTGATCTGCAAGCGCCACGCCAGAATCGATGCCTGGCAACACCGCAATGATATCATAGGGTTTTAAAGCCACTACTACATTATCGATATCACCATTATATACTAACTCTACGTCATATTGCGTTGAGTCAATTTTATAAGAGGCAAAAGGCATATCGCCTTGCAGAGCTGTAATATGTATACAGTGATATCCCAATTCTATCAGTTTGGGAGCAATATATTGTCCAGAGCCGAAACCATCAACCACTACGCAGTACTTAGGCATATTGATATCCTTATTTTTAATTGCTACGAGTAGATTTTAATCTTCTAATACAGAAAGAATAGGCGTCATTTTAGTTTCGGTTTCACGCCATTCTTTCTCTGGATTCGATTGGTCAATGATTCCTGAACCGGCATAAACCTCTAACAGGCAATCATTAAGAGAGGCATTCCTGATCACAAGCGAGAAATTGCTGTTATCATTCAATGTGAAGTAGCCCAACCCTCCGGTAAAGTAGCCACGGTCAAATTTCTCAAAGTTTTTTATAATCGTACCACTCCAGTCTTCTGGTATTCCCCAGATAGTAGCTGGTGGGTATATTTTTGCCAGTATGTCAAAACTACTTACGTTATCTTCCACTTCACCGCTAATTACACTTCTCAGATGCACAGCATATCCGACGCCAAACGGGTCTTTCCCGCTCGTGCATTTGACTGTGCCTGGAATACAGACTTCCTGAAGCTCCTCCTCAAGTTTATTTGAAGCGAGCATATGTTCCTTAGACTCTTTTTTGTCATTTTTGAGAATATCTGAGGCAATATTTAGTTCTGACGACTGATCAAGCCGGATGGTTCCAGCGAGTGGTTTCGTTGATATATATGATTTTTCTTTTGTCAGCAAAATTTCAGGTGACACACCTACCCAATATTTTTCGTTTTTCCAGTGAAAAATATAGTCATAAACCTGACCATGCCGAGACGCCAACTTAGCAGCAAAGGCAAGAGGGTTGGGCGCTGTTTTAAACAAAATATCTTTCTTTTTGGATACGACGACTTTCGATACATTGAGGCTTTTTAAATCTAATACCACTTTACTTAGCTGTTCTTCATATTCTTGACGATTCGAAGCATACGATGCTGACAGGACGACTAAGGAATCTAATATGGGAATTTTTTCGTTTTCTTCTAACAAACGAGATATACTGATCTCCTCTGACCAGTTTTTTAAAAACTGTGTCAGTATCACATTATTATTCTGTTGTTTAACTGTAATTAAAGGCAACGTAAATTTAGCAAGTTCCACAATGCCATTTCGTCTGGTAACGGCTTTCCAGCCACCGAAAAATACCACATCGTTGTGGTTATCGGGCAGATCCATATGCTCGAGCAAATAATTCCGTACTTTCTTTGTAAAACCATTTAAATGGCTGAATACGAGTGAATAAGGCGTTGTGTCCGAATTAAACTCCTGCACATCAGTGATAATACTACGTTCATCTTTTTCGAAAGAGAAGATAATTTTATCCTGACTTAAATGTACAGTTATTTCAGCGAGTCTACCGTAAGCGCTAAAACGTTGCCGTACACCATCATCAATGAAGTTGAAAGCAGTATAGAAATCGTCTTTTAAATTACCATCATATGACATTAATTTCTGACAGATTTCGTATGCAGAAATTTGCTTTACTATTGTTAGTTTTGACTGCTTTACCTGATATCGAAGCAATGAATCATTCATATATCTTATCCTTCAAAGCATAGATAAATTTTCCATAAAAAAGCCTTGATATGGCTGATCTATACCACCAACTAAATAGCTAATTTTCAAATAAAAACTTGCGACACTTTAAAAATAAAAGCTAGTCGTCGCCATGCGGTGACGTTAACATGAACTCCCTTTAACCATTCTGTTCTTACAGACAGGGCTTTTCAATAAGCTAATTAACTTTATATAAAAACTTCGAGCTTTCTACTAAACCCCCATTTATCTACAGCTTTTTCTTTTACAAAAAGAGCCTGAACAGTATTTTTGTACTAGTAAATCTATTTTTCTGTGATGCAAGTTTCTTTTTGATTTGAATCTTTTCTTATTGAAAACTCTGCCATTCCATATTTATTGCATAATTAATATGTTTTTGTTATTTAATGTTTAAATAAAACAACCACACTATAAGTCACTTATAGTAATTATTTTTAACAGAATTGAAAGCCTTGTAATTATATCCATTAGCTGGAATTTTTTTAAACAAAAAACCAGAAAATAATCATTGCGATACAGTCTGGTTGGTGAATTTTCTTTGATTTGGCAATTTATTAGATCGCGCAACTCGGGCTGGGTTTCCTCCAAGTGATATGATGGACGTCCCTCCTCAACATAATCCTGCCACACTTATGTTGAGCCGTCCCATTTATAGAGGAACAACATCATTGACCTGCTCCCCATTGATTAACACACGACGATGTTAGTAATGTCTTCATCAGCAACATGAGGACAACCCCATGAAGAAGCGTTTTTCCGACGAACAGATCATCAATATTCTTCGCGAAGCCGAGGCGGGTGTTTCCGCCCGCGAACTTTGCCGTAAGTACGCCATCTCCGACGCCACGTTTTATACGTGGCGTAAGAAGTTTGGTGGCATGGACGTACCTGAAGTAAAAAGGCTTAAGTCACTTGAAGAAGAGAACGCCCGCCTCAAGAAGCTGCTCGCCGAAGCCATGCTGGATAAAGAGGCACTACAGGTGGCTTTGGGCCGAAAGTACTGACGACAGACCAGAAGCGGGAAGCCGTGACAGTGATGTGCAAAGCGACAGGTCTGTCGCAACGGCGTGCCTGCAGGCTGACAGGTTTGTCCCTGTCGACCTGCCGTTATGATGCGCACCGCCCGGCTACTGATGCGTATCTGTCTGCACGTATCACCGAACTGGCAATGGAACGCCGACGTTTCGGTTACCGGCGTATCTGGCAGCTTCTGCGTCGTGAAGGCCTTTGCGTTAACCACAAACGGGTCTACCGCATCTATCATCTCAATGGCCTGGGCGTAAAACGCAGACAGCGCCGTAAGGGTCTGGCGACTGAGCGGCTTCCGCTTCTTCGCCCGGATGCGCCGAACCTGACATGGTCGATGGATTTTGTCATGGATGCACTTGCCAGCGGCCGCCGGATTAAGTGCCTGACTTGTGTGGATGATTTCACGAAGGAGTGTCTGACGATCACTGCTGCTTTCGGTATTTCAGGCGTTCAGGTCACGCGTATTCTGGACAGCATCGCGCTCTTTCGTGGCTATCCGGCGACAATAAGAACCGATCAGGGCCCGGAATTTACCTGCCGTGCGCTCGATCAATGGGCCTTTGAGCATGGTGTGGAGTTGCGACTTATCCAGCCAGGTAAGCCAACGCAGAACGGATTTATTGAGAGTTTCAACGGTCGCTTTCGGGATGAATGCCTGAATGAACTGATCCTACCCACGTAATGTGGACACAGCCCTAAGCGAGATTTTCGTTTTCAAATTGTTCCGGGCTGAGACCGCCACAGGCACTGTGACGTCTCCATCGATTGTAATCACACTCGATATAATTAAATACCGTCGTCCGCATTATTTCCCGACTGATAAAGCGTTCACCGTGGATGCATTCGACTTTCAGCGAGTGGAAGAAGCTTTCCGCACAAGCGTTATCGTAACAGCAGCCCTTTGCACTCATGCTACCGCGCAGGTTATACCGCTTCACTAGCGCCTGATAATCTGCTGAGCAATACTGCCCGCCACGATCCGTGTGGACGATGACATTTTCCGGACATTTACGCCGCCAGAGCGCCATCTGTAACGCATCGCAGGCCAGTTTCGCCGTCATTCGTGACGACATCGACCAGCCAATAACAGCACGGGACCACAGATCAATCACCACCGCCAGATACAGCCAGCCTTCATCCGTGCGAAGGTACGTGATGTCTCCGGACCACTTCTGGTTCGGACTACTGGCATAAAAATCCTGTTTCAGCAGGTTCTCTGACACCGGCAGGCCGTGCTCACGGTAACTGACCGGGCTGAACTTCCGGCTGGCTTTCGCCCGCAGTCCCTGACGGCGCAGGCTGGCGGCGATGGTTTTGATATTGTATTCAGGCAGTTCTTCGGCGAGACGAGGCGCACCATAACGCCGCTTTGCTTCCGTGAATGCCTGGCTGACAGCAGTATCACAGATGAGCTGCAACTGCTGGCGTGTGCCGGTTTGATGGCGACGTTTGAGCGAGGCATACCAGCCGCTTCGGGCAACCCGCAGCACCCGGCACATGGCTTTGACGCTGAACTCCGCCTGATGTTTTTCAATAAAGACAACCTTCATTTCAGGCGCTTCGCGAAGTATGTCGCGGCCTTTTGGAGAATGGCCAGTTCTTCATCCCGTTCAGCCAGTTGTCGCTTAAGGCGGGCAATTTCGACGGACATTTCCTGTTCACGTTCGGAAGATGAATGTGCATTTTTCAGCTTACTGCGCCAGTTGTAGAGCTGGGATTCATACAGACTGAGCTCACGGGCGGCGGCAGCGACACCAATACGCTCAGCCAGTTTCAGGGCTTCATCACGGAATTCGGGGGTGTACTGTTTACGGGCCGTTTTGCTGTTTGATGCTGGTTTTGTCATGAGTAATCACCTCTGGTTGAGAGTTTACTCACTTAGTCGCGTGTCCACTAATGATGGGTAGGATCAAACTCCCATTGTGAGAATTTCTTTTGAAGTTCATTACTCATATAAATTTCGTTCCAGTTAACATCATATACAGGGAAACACATAACCCTGTATACGCTAAATAGCTTCGCAAAATAGTAGATCACTTGAAGGGAACTCAGTCCGAGTTGAGCGATCTGATCAATCGCCAAACATCACAAATCACCAACCGGACTGAGCGATGCCGATCATAGCAGCAATCCCTGATGAAGAACGACAACTGATGTGCAAAGAAGCCCAACAAACACGCGATAAAAATTATGCCAGAC
This sequence comes from Dickeya aquatica, assembly GCF_900095885.1. NCBI lineage: Bacteria > Pseudomonadati > Pseudomonadota > Gammaproteobacteria > Enterobacterales > Pectobacteriaceae > Dickeya > Dickeya aquatica. Next base: position 1,834,091 of record NZ_LT615367.1, on the reverse strand, counting down.
GACTCATTGCCATGTTGATGTTGCATCGGGGAATGACCGTCACCGACGTCGCCAGACTGCTCTGTGCTGCGCGTTCATCCGTCGGAAGATGGATAAACTGGTTTACTTTACAGGGTGTTGAAGGACTCAAGAGCCTCAGGCCCGGTCGTGCGCCTTGCTGGCCCGTCGCCGATATCCAGCGTGTGCTTCCCTTGCTGGTTCAACGTTCACCGAAGGATTTCGGCTGGCTGCGCTCCCGCTGGAGCACGGAGTTACTGACCCGTATCGTCAACCGGCTTTTTGACGTGACGCTTCACCGCTCCACCCTGCACCGATACCTCAAACAGGCCGGTATGGTCTGGCGCAGGGCCGCACCGACGCTGAAAATCAGGGACCCGCATTATGATGAAAAGCGGCTTGCCATCGAGCAGGCGCTGGCTCAGGGCTCAGCGGCTAATCCCGTGTTTTATCAGGATGAAGTCGATATCGACCTGAACCCGAAAATCGGTGCCGACTGGATGCCCAAAGGGCAGCAGAAACGTATCGCCACGCCGGGACAGAACCAGAAACATTATCTGGCTGGCGCACTGCATTCGGGGACGGGCCGAGTCTCCTACGTTAGTGGCAACAGCAAGAGCTCTGATTTATTTATCCAACTGTTAGAGGCATTACGACGCATATACCGGCGGGCGAAAACCATTACGTTGGTGGTTGATAACGACATCATCCATAAAAGCCACAAAGTGGAGCGCTGGCTGGCGGAGAACAGCAAGTTCCGGCTGCTGTTTCTGCCGACCTATTCGCCGTGGCTGAATCCGATAGAGCGGTTGTGGCTATCGTTACACGAGACAATAACGCGAAACCATCAGTGCCAGTACCTGTGGCAGTTACTGAAACAGGTAACGCAATTTATGAATGCAGCTTCACCATTTGCCGGCAACCAACCTGGCCTGACTAGGGTGTGTCCCGTAACTGTTTTTTGTACAATCAGGGACATGATTTTGCCACAAAAAGTACTTCAATTTGGCTCGTTACGATTTTCCCGATGATGCATGGGCGCTGATTTCTCCCATGCTGCCGCCTGAAAGAGGCTCTTCCAGAGGCGGCCGTCCTTACTTTGCTCACCGGCATGTCATGAATGGCATATTTTGGGTGCTTTGCTCCGGCGCGCCATGGCGGGATTTACCTGAGCGTTATGGTCAATGGAAAACGATTTACAACCGCTTTAACCGGTGGTCTAAAGCCGGAGTAATAAACAGTATTTTCAATAAATTACTCCAGATTCTGGATGAGGGCGCACTGATTGACTGGGATGTTATCGCGCTGGATGGCAGTAACGTTCGCGCCCTGAAAGCGGCCGCTGGTGCGAAAAAAAACATCCCGATGAACACGAGGACCATGGGCTGGGTCGCTCACGCGGCGGCTTTGGCACCAAAATCCATCTGGCGACAGATGGCACAGGATTACCGCTAAGTTTTTGCCTGAGCGGTGGACAGGCCCACGAAAGCCGGTATGCGGAAACGTTGCTTAACCGCGTCGGGATTATCCGAAGAAGTGGGCATCTGAAATCGCGTCCGAAAGCGGTACTGGCGGATAAGGGTTACTCAAGTAACAGCCTCCGCATTCATTTGAAAATAAAGGGAATAAAAGTGGTAATTCCGTTTAAATCGAATGAAAAAGCCAGTCAGGACAGACGTCGGCCCCTCGACAGAGGCCTGTACAAAAAACGCAATGTCGTGGAGCGCTGCTTTGCGATACTCAAAGAAAATCGTCGTATCGCTACACGCTCGGAAAAAACAGCCAGAAACTACCTGAGTATGCTAAAGCTGGGGGCGATCAGGTTATTTTTGAAGCGGTTGTTAAGTTAAGGGACACAGCCTAAAGTGGAGCGGTAATATGAGAAGCTATTTAGCATTCCATTCCTGCTCAGGGATTTTTCCTGCATAGAAAAGATCGCCATGATCCTTTTCTATTTTAATGATCTCTTTATATACCTGAATAGCCTCTTTTAGCGTTTTTATTTCTTTCATTATTAATTTTCTCCGATGTGTCATATTTATATAATTAACACATTAATTATATATATCAACAGATGAGATGGGTTTATTTTCTGAGTATTGTTATTTTATACTGGTTATCAGCAGTGTTTATATTCAAATGAAAAAGACAAAATAAATTCCCACATACTATTTTTATCAATTGATTAAAGGTTGAAAAAGTGATCCTACCCATCATTAGTGGACACGCAACTAAGTGAGTAAACTCTCAACCAGAGGTGATTACTCATGACAAAACCAGCATCAACCAGCAAAACAGCCCGTAAACAGTACACACCTGAATTCCGCGATGAGGCCCTGAAACTGGCAGAGCGTATTGGCGTCGCTGCTGCTGCTCGTGAACTCAGCCTGTATGAATCACAGCTCTATGCCTGGCGCAGCAAGCTAAAGAATGCCCATTCTTCTTCCGAACGTGAGCAGGAAATGTCTGTTGAAATCGCCCGCCTTAAGCGGCAACTGGCTGAACGGGATGAAGAACTGGCCATTCTCCAAAAGGCCGCGACAGACTTCGCGAAGCGCCTGAAATGAAGGTTGTCTTCATCGAAAAGCATCAGGCTGAGTTCAGCATCAAAGCCATGTGCCGGGTGCTGCGGGTTGCCCGAAGCGGCTGGTATGCCTGGCTCAAACGTCGCCATCAACCCGGCCCACGCCAGCAGTTCCGGCTCATCTGCGATACTACCGTCAGTCAGGCATTCACTGAGGCAAAGCAGCGGTATGGTGCGCCGCGCCTTGCTGATGAGTTGCCGGAGTACAACATCAAAACCATCGCTGCCAGCCTGCGTCGTCAGGGATTACGGGCGAAAGCCAGCTGTAAATTCAGCCCGGTCAGCTACCGTGAGCACGGCCTGCCGGTATCGGAAAACCTGCTGAAGCAGGACTTTATCGCCAGCGGCCCAAATCAGAAATGGGCGGGTGACATCACTTACTTACGTACAGATGAAGGCTGGTTGTATCTGGCGGTGGTGCTCGACCTGTGGTCTCGTGCCGTTATTGGCTGGTCGATGTCCTCACGAATGACAGCAAAACTGGCCTGCGATGCGTTACAGATGGCACTCTGGCGGCGTAAACGCCCGAAGAACGTTATCGTTCACACGGATCGCGGCGGACAGTACTGTTCAGCGGATTATCAGGCATTGCTGAAGCGGCACAGCCTGCGCGGCAGCATGAGCGCAAAAGGTTGTTGCTACGATAATGCGTGTGCGGAAAGCGTCTTCCACTCACTGAAAGTGGAATGTATCCACGGGGAACGCTTTATCAGCCGGGAAATAATGCGGACAACGGTGTTTAATTATATTGAGCGTGATTACAATCGCTGGCGTCGTCACAGTGCCTGTGGCGGTCTCAGCCCGGAACAATTTGAAAACCAGAACCTCGCTTAGGGCGGTGTCCATATTATGTGGGTAGGATTATTCTGTATATTATCGGAACAATTGAGAGAAAATAAATCTCATGTCATCAACGCTGGTTTTTATCTGGTAATGAGCTGTTAGGGAATAGGCCAATGGCAATAGTAAATTTCAGTTGATAATATACAAGAATGATCTCATACATATGAATAACATACTATTAAATGATCATGCTATTCAGGTCTAAACCGGCCTTTTTCTTTGAAGTGGATATTTACAAAGGAACGCAGTGATAAAGAATTGTTTTTAAAATACAAAAAATATCATGAGTGATATTTTTGACTTTGTTAGTAGACAAACGTTATTTAGTTTGTTTTTGTGGTAATATCGGTCGGATAAGATTATTTAACTGATGATGCCATTTTATTTATCATTTGTGATTGATAAAAAACGATTTTTTAGATATTAAAATGAAATATTGCATTGTGCGTGAAATTTAATAGAAGTAATGACTCAGGGAGTGAAATCTAACATATGAGGCATCATGATGATGAAAATATTCGTGGAAGAGTACATTAATGAAATACACATAAAAAGATACTCGATTATTACGATCAATCCTCTCGATGAAGTTTCAATTGTATCAAACCTGCCAGATTGTTGGGAGCGAGATTTCATTAAAAGAAAACTACATATTCGAAGCAATATAGTGTTAAAGGCTAAAAATAAAACCACCCCCTTTAAATGGTCTACTGTAAATACGGATAACAAGGATATAAAAATATTATCCGAAAAGTATGGAATTCACAACGGAGTGACTTTTGTTATAAAAATAAAATATGAAATAGTGATTTTTACTGTATATTTTAATGACGATAATGATGATTTTGTTAAATTATACGCCAGTGAAAAGCATAAGATTTTGTTTAATGTCTTGAGCCTTTTTGAGGAACACTATGAGCAAAAGACCATCTATGCATTTACGGGACGGGAAAAGGAAGTCATGAATTTATTGAAAATTGGGAAGACTTATATAGAGGTAGCAATGATTCTCGGTGTGAGTGAGAGGACTGTAAGATTTCATATTAATAATGTTCTCAGTAAGCTGGATGTGACATCTGTACGTTATGCAATATTTAAAGCGACATCCCAAGGTATGATCTGACAAGGTGTTTCCTTGTCAGATCATATATTAGTGATGGTAGAACCCGGCAAGACGTTCTCTTAATCCATGTATATCAAGCCCATGAGCCTTGATGTGTTCTTCCGGTGTGCCAAATTGCCTTAATTCTTTTCGCTTTACGCCAATCGATAATACTCGATGAGAGACATCCGACAATGCCTCAGAAATTGCATGGGACGTGGTACCTTCCAGATACGGCTCAACAATTGCGATATCCGGAACTGAAAGAGTGTTCCGTAATGTTGCGCTGTCAAAAGGAGATATAACCGGCGCGTACAGCACCGTTATATCAAGATCCTCTGTAGCCTCTAATACTCTGTCAGCAACAGGACCGACTGCAATTATGGTCCCCTGATGACCAGTCCTCAGTACCGTAAAGCTATTTTCACCTGACCAATATGTTTGCTTATTTGTTTCTGTTGATAACCGAATGTAGTACAGGCCGGTATCGTTTGCTGCGATTCTAAGTGCGTACTCTGCTTCCACTGCATTTCCAGGAACGATTATTTTCCAATCTGCTAGTGTATTAAGCATTGCAACATCAGCGGGTGATTGATGCGTCCGTCCATCAACTGACAAATCATAAGAGGCACCGGCACTGACCAGCACAGCACCGACATTCTGATGATTCAGTGAAATTTTAATTTGCTCAAAAGGGCGTTCGATTAGAAAACTGGCAAAGGTATGCGCAAACGGACGCATACCGGATAATGCCAGGCCACCAATCATATCGATCATCAGTTGTTCTCTGATCCCGACATTGACAACCCGGTCAGGAAAATCGCTTAAAACCTCACTGAATCTTTCTGCGGTAATATCTGCAAGAACCAGTGCGACATTATCTTTTTCCCGAATCAAGTCTGACATGACGACTGCAAATCGTTGTCTCATTGCGTTTATTTCAGCAAATCGTTGATCCCAAGTTAAAACTTTATTCATTTTATTCTCCTAAATTTGTCTGCGGGCTTTACCTGATTTAGTTTCTACTGTTGCGATAATAGCGTGAGGTTTATGAGGATGCTCTTTGGAAAACACCTGGTACAGTTCTTCTTGATCTCTGCCGTTAACACGGCTGACCTCCCAGCCTTCAATTGAAAACCGGTGTGATATTCCACCCGGCCAACCAAGAGTTGATGAGTCATTGTCTATGACCACGACATTTAACTCTGATAGTCCGCGCCTGCCTGCAAAAGGAATAGCTTCAAAATTAGAGCCTTCATCAAGTTCTGCATCCCCAATAAGGACCCAGTGTTTTGGTCCTGTAATTCCTCTGGCGCGTAGTGCAAGAGCGGAGCCAATAGCCAAAGGTAACCCATGTCCTAACGAACCACTGGATATTTCCACGCAGTCCAGTTTTGTTCTGTCCGGGTGGTATCCTAGTATGCTGTCATATTCACCATAGGTTTTCAGAAGTTCAGGTTTAATAAAATCCGTTAATGCCAGTACGGCGTAGAATGCCATTGGACCATGCCCTTTTGACAAAAAGAAACGATCCCGGTATTCATCTCGTACTTTTTCTGGCGAGCAATTCAGGACTTTATCATATAATACCTGGATGACATCGAGTGTGGAAATAGAGGAATCTGCGTGCTTTTCATCACCCGTCATCAGTGACAAATAATGATTCAGAAGCTCTCTTTTATTCTGTGATATCTCAATATTTTTCATTAACGTTTTCTCGCAGTTTCATAAACATTGGAATTAAGGTAATGATTGCGCAGCTAATCAGCACCACACTCCATCCAGATACGGAATAGAGATAAGAAGATATAAACCCACCAATTGCGCCACCAGTAACAAAACTTGTCATATAGCAACTTGCGGCTCGTGCTTCATTTCCTTTGCAGGAAAGAAAAAGCCCACGCTGATTATTGACATGTATTAACTGAATAAATGCATCAATTAGTAGTGCACCTGTGATGGTAATAATCAAATTATTCCCGTAAATCCCCATCATCAGTAGACTTATAACAATCAAAAAGTACAGAGGATTGTTTTTGTGGTTTATGATTTTCAGTATCCAGGATGAAAAAAGAACGGATAAAGCCCCAGTAGCACCTGTCAACGAAAAAAGACCAACCTGTGACTGACTGAAATGGAAAGTCGTTGTCAGAAACATAGAAACATTGCTCCAGAATGCGGAGAACAGGAACATAATGGAAAAGGCATTAAAACAATAATGCCTAATTGCAACATCCTGCCTAATTCCATTAATGTTCAGATATAAAATACGGATGTAGGAGCTTTTATCTTGATTATTCTTATCATATGATGTTGGATAAAAGATAAATAGCAATATACAGGATAGAAACATCAGTATTGATGCTATAGCATATATCGACTTCCATCCCCAGAGCTCACTGAGCATACTCGACATAAAACGGGAAAAAAGAATGCCTGTTAATACACCGGCCATTATTCGGTCTATATGTTTAGTTCCATTTTTTTGTCTGCTAAGACCAGCGGTAATTAATGGAATGGCAGATGTTCCCGTTCCAATTAAAAATGCCGTAGCAGACAATGCGTAATAACTTTTTGTAAAAAAAAACATCAATAACGATACAGTGGAAACCAAATACAATAGTGTGATTAATTTTCTTTTACTGTAAAAATCCCCTAGAGGAATTATAAAAAATAAAGATAGTGCGTTGCCAGCCAGAGAAAATGAATACAGCATGGATGCTTTTTCATAAGAAACCATCAGTTCACTGCTGATCACAGGAGCCAACGGCTGAACGTAGTACATATTGGCTGCGGTAAACCCGCATATTATAGGTATAAGAAAAATCAGAATTGTATTGCTGAACTTTTCCATGCTGTACCTTAGTTTATTTCCACAGAGCCGCAGAAACCAGGCGCTCGTCAACTTCATATATGAGGTCTTCTGTAATGTCCGTAAACCTGTTCACCATATATTTAACACCAGTATTGACCATCTCTTCCCGCTGGAAGTTATGCGGCATGGAAGCAGGAATACCTATAAATCCAGCGCCCAGGGCCTTACACACTTCTGCAACACGATTGATGTCATCAATAAAAACAACCTCATCAAAATTCAGGTTGAATTTTTCTTTTACAATTTCATACATCCCCGGACGAAAGGCATTGATATCAATATATGGCATCTCTTTATCAAAATAATTTTCAAATGGTTTTAAAAACTTGTCGAAGCTATATTCTTTATTTCTTCCTCCATAGCAGGTCATACGTGCCCCGGTACTTTGTAACAACGCCAGCGTTGATTCGATATCGGGCATAACTTCAACCGGATGTTCTTTAAGGTAATGATCTCTGGTTCTGAAAAAATCATTAATAACTTTTTCACCTGAATAAGGAAGTTTACAGGCTAATGCGAGATTATGGCCTGCGGTAATTTGTGGAGACCCCCAGACACTTCGTTCGATCAATGGTGAGTAATCCACGCCGAGAGATTCAACAAAAGTTTTAATTGCTGGGCTGTATGTGTCATTCAGAACAACACCATCACTGTCGATCGCAAATAACTTTATTTTCTTGATGTTCATGTTTATTAACCTTTTTTGTATTGAGAAAATATCAGAGCAGCATTTTGCCCACCAAACCCCAGAGATGTACTGAGCACATTTTTAATACCCGTCCCTTGTATGACTTCTGTTGCAATATTGATTTTTATTTCATCATCAATATGTCTTAAACCAGCAACAGGAGGAATTTCATCATGTATGATTTTTAATACAGAAAAAACAGCTTCCATTGCTCCCGCTGCGGCAAGGCTGTGTCCGGTAACGCCCTTTGTTGATGTTACCCATGGACGGTTACCGAATATGCGGAACAAAACACTTCCCTCAATATGATCATTCAGAGGTGTTGATGTACCGTGTGCGTTGATACACTGAATATCAATCGGAGATAACGAAGCATCCTCCAGCGCCTCATAAACTGATTGAGATAATCCAGAACCATCAGGTGCAGGTGACGTAATATGATGCGCATCATTTGCTGAACCATATCCGGACAACGTCGCATAAATTTTGGCTCCACGAGCCAACGCCGTTTTTTCATTTTCTAATACCATGACCGCAGCGCCTTCGGAGATGACAAAACCGTCTCTTTCTTTATCAAATGGCCGTGACGCGTGCAAAAGATCGCTATTTTTTGAAAGTGCGCCGATCTTTGTAAAAGAGGAAAGAACAAGTGGTGTGATTGGAGCCTCACTGCCACCGGCAAGAACAATATCGCATTCCCCGCTTTGGATAAGACGTTTGGCAGTTCCTATCGCATCTGCACCGGATGAGCATGCCGTACCTGTAAGATAGGTCGGCCCGTGGATACCGAGTTCAATAGCTAAATTACCCGTTGCTATGCTTCCCATCGTGGACAAGATATATAGTGATCCAATTGTTCCTACTCCTTCCTGAACGGCTCTTTTGTTCAGTGTTTCCAGAGAGGTTATACCTGCGAGGGAATTACCCAGCACAATACCTGTTTTTACTCCTCTATTATGTTTGTCTAAACCTGCATCGTTGATTGCATGCTGAGCCGCGTATATAGCATACTGAATAAAGGGGTCGCATCGCCAAATCAATGATTTATTTATATGCTGTTCAGGTACAAAATCCTGAATGGGGCAAGACCATGAGACATCAAGATGGCTCAATCGGGGATCGGGTTTTGCCATTCCTTTCCCTTCAAGCAGAGTCATACGACACTTTTCTGGTGTATGACCGGCTGAGGATATGATCCCCATGCCTGTAACCACAACTTTGTTTTTTATATTCATACGTCTTTTAATTCTACAGGCTGTAGTCCTCTGACTCTTTCCATGATTGTTTGCAAAGTATCGCTACTAATTAAAGCCAGTTGGCCTTCATCAATATTAAACGTCCTTTCAATTTCGATCTGAAACTCGATTATGCATATAGAGTCAAGATCCATATTCTCAAGAGTTTTGTTATCCTGAGCATCACTTTCAGAAACACCAAATACATTTTTGAGTAAATATTTTAATTTATCCATTCTAACCTCTCAGTTTTAAATTAATGGTGGCCAGCGTGTTTTCATCCTGAATTACATCGACTTCAAAGGAATAAGTTTTATCCTGTAATTCTACTTTCTTTATTGCAACGAATGCTGGGATGTGCTTTTCAACAAATTTAAAGAAAAATGCTTTTAAGTTTACAGGAATAAATCTATCACTTTTTTCATTCATATATAGTGACAGGTAGCTATAACATATTTGTTTAGCTGCTTCGGTAAGATTCATACCCGTGATATGATCCTGTTCATGATCATTAAGTGATATGTTATTTAAATTAACATGAATTATTGCCTTAACATACGGTCCATTATCATTCAAATCTGCCAGAATGACATTTTCATGAGATGTATAACAAACACTGGCAGGAGAAAGCGGCGCTATGACTTCAGACGTATTGATTCCATAAGGAACTCGGCGTATGCGCTTATAACAATGACTGCTTATATATCTTACATCTATTATAACTGTACAGATGACTGTTGTGTTTGTTTTGAAAATAATATTGAATTCATTTTTATTCGTTTTATCAACAGCCGGGTATGTTGAGTAAATATCAGCTTTCAGATTTTCTGCATCTCCTGTCCTTGTCGGACAGTATTTCACTGACCAACTGTCGAGTAGAAAATTACTGTCCAGTGTTACACCAAATTCAGTATGTGACAAATAAGTTTCAACCTGTCTTGCGCATTCTAACAAAAAAATTGGGTTTATTCTGTTCGTACAAGCGAGAAAATCACAGTAAAAATCATGTTCGGTAATTAGTCTAAAATCACACTGAAAATGGTTGTCAGAGATCTTCGATATATCAGTGATGAATATATCGTTTTCATTTCTCTTGTGAGTGTATAATTTAGTATCTTTCATTTTTCACAGTACCCTCTAATTTCTTAACTCAGTAAACGCTTTTTAGAAATTAAAGAAAACTGTCAATTCTGACAGGGGCACCGTACATAGGGCCATAAATCACTTGCAACCGGGATGTATAACTCTGTCTCACCAAGCCGCTATTGATATTTCCCGTTTCTGATGTTCGTCAGTAGTTTCAAACCCATTATGTGAATCACCACGGGTTTAACACACGCCTCAGCGTCATTTAATATAGCTTAAAGCGAAGTGCTCATGAGCGGTAAGCGTTATCACAAAGCACGAAGAGTTTAAAATTGAAGCGGTCATCGCGGTCATTCTGTTGCCAGCGTGGCAACACATAACGCTGGTTTAGTCAGGTTGTTAAGCGACTCCGGGGAAAAAGGCGCACTCACCGGTGCCATCACTACCCAGGCTTTGATGCGCAAGTCCGGTTCGGAGAAAGAGCCGGACGGTCATTTTTGATCTGCCCCTTTGCCAAGCACATTGCCTCTGCCTGATGAGGCTTGCAGTAGCTGACATAACGTGAAGCATCAATCTTACCTCCTGCCAGAAGCAACCCTGTTTCCCCACCCGCAGAGAAACCAATAAATGCGACACTGTGAGCAGCACATCTTTGTTCACGACACGAAAATCCGCCGTCTCACGCGTTATTCTTCCTGCATTTTGATGACAATTTTTCCCTTTGCATGTCCTTGGGCAAGGTAGTCAAGTGCGTCTTTTGTCGCTGAAAAAGGGAACACTTTGTCGATAACCGGCTTGATTTGTTCCGTTTCCAGCAGGTTACCGATGTGGGTGAGTTGCTCACCATCAGGCCGCACGAAAAGAAATGAATAAGTCAGCGCTCGCCTTTTCGCAAGACGCATCATTCTGCGGCTCATCAGCCCGAAGATAAAAGTCAGCAAGACGTTTAACCGCCGGGTTCGTGCGAAGGCGCTATCTAACGGCCCGATAAGAGAAACAATCTGCCCTCCCGTTTTAAGGATGTGGGTCGATTTCTCGATTGCATTCCCCCTTATGGTGCCGAGTACAACATCATAATCCGTCAATACATTTTCGAATTCTTCTTTTTTATAATCAATGACTTCATCAGCACCCAGACGCTGCACCCATTCGATATTGCCCGTACTCGTTGTCGTTCCCACCGTTGCACCAAGGTGCTTCGCCAACTGGATTGCCACGGTGCCAATCCCCCCGGAGCCTGCCGGGATAAAAACTTTCTGACCGGGCCGGAGCCTCGCACGCTCGACCAGTGCCTGCCAGGACGTGAGGCTCACCATTGGGAGCGCAGCCGCCTGCACGAAATCCAGGTTTGTCGGCTTCATGGCCGCCGCGCTTTCAGGCACCACGGCACATTCAGCGAGTGCGCCTGTTCCCAGATCGAAAATGCTGGCAAAGATTTCGTCACCGGGTTTGAATCGGGTCACCGCACTGCCCACCGCAATGACCACACCGGACAAATCACTGCCCAATGTTGCGGGGAGCTTAAAATGCAGAATCGGTTTAAATTTCCCGGACGGGATCATTGTGTCGATAGGATTCAGACCGACAGCATACACCTTAACCAGCAGGTCATTTGCGCCGAGTGAAGGGTAGTCTACGTCATCAAATCCCCAGTCAGGGTTTTTACCGTAGCGCTTAAAGGTGAAGGCTTTCATGGTGTTATTATTCATTTGTTATTTATCCTGTCATGTTCGCATCAATAATGCGTTTAGCCTGTTTTATTGCGCTCTCTTGCGAAGCCGCCGGAGCAATATCCCCACGCCTGATCCACCAGAAAATCAGTCTGGCCCCTGTCACACTCCCGAATGGTCGTCATCGGGGTGCAACAGAGCGCCATATATTGACTAAAGGGTTTTATAGCGCTCTGCGGCTTCGTCTTGTTTGATGTCCGAAAGCAGAGCCTGTCGCGCGGCATCGAGGTCATCCCAGCGGGCAGCGTTGTGCAGTGGTGGGATGGTGACAAGCTCACGGCGATCAAAGCCAACCAGCGCCGCATCCACCAATTCACCCACTTCCATCATTTTGGCCATGGTATTGACGTCTATCCCGGCACGTTGCCAAATTTCCGTGTAGGTTCCGGCAGGCAGCACCGCCTGGACGTAAACCCCTTTGGGTGATAGCTCCTGATGCATTCCCTGAGACAAGAAAAGGACAAAGGCTTTGGTGGCACCATAAACCGACATCATGAATTCCGGGGCCAGGCCCACGATAGAGCTGATGTTAACTATCGTGCCTTCACCGGCTTGTACAAACCGAGGCGCTACCGCGCTGGCAAGGCGCGTCAAAGCGGTGGTGTTAAGCGCGATGAGCCGCTCAATCGAATCCGGCGTCTGCTCGATGAAGCTGCCCGACTGTGCAATACCGGCATTGTTGATAAGCGTCCCTATCCGCGAATCATCACGCAGACGGGCCTCGACTGCCGCCAGTTCCGCCGACTGCGTGAGATCGGCGGGCAGAACATCGACGTCAACGCCATGCTCTTGCCGCAGACGCGCGGCAAGGGTATCCAGTCTTGCCTTGTCGCGCGCGACCAGCACAAGATCGTGGCCGCGGCGGGCGAACCGGTCAGCGTAAACCGCACCAATACCTGTAGAAGCGCCTGTAATCAGAACTGAAGAGTGAGTCATGGGGTATTCCTCTATTAATGGTTAAACAACATTTAATGGTTAAACACCATTCGGGATAGGCGATGGATGTGGCACCGCGGTGCCTGAGATATCATGGCGTTACCCCGGAAAGCGTCGGGTAATCGGTGTACCCTTGCGCCCCACCGCCATAAAGCGTTTCAGGGTTGAATGTCGCCAGTGGCGCACCTGTTTTCAGCCGTTCAACCAGATCCGGGTTGGCGATAAACGGGCGGCCGAAAGCAAACAAGTCAGCTTTACCTTGCGCAAGTTGCGAGGACGCCAGCGTCAGGTCATAGCCGTTGTTGCCAATCCAGGTATGTTTAAAACGCCGGCGCAGGGAGTCGTAATCAAATGGCGAGGCATCACGGGGCCCGCCCGTCACACCCTCAACGACATGAAGGTACACAATGCCTAATGCATCGAGTTGCTCAACGAGGTAGTCATATTGTGGCTGAAGGTCACTGCCTGAAATCGCATTAACGGTTGAAACCGGGGAAAGGCGAACACCGGTGCGTTCAGCGCCAATCTCCTCTTTAACTGCCGCCGTGACCTCTAACAGCAGTCGTGCCCGATTCTCAATCGAACCACCGTATTCGTCAGTTCGCTGATTCGCGCCATCTTTAAGGAACTGCTCCAGCAGATAACCATTAGCGCCATGAATCTCAACACCATCAAAACCGGCGGCGATGGCGTTTGCTGATGCCTTTCTGAAATCGTCAATGATGCCTTTTATTTCTGCCGTTTCGAGCGCACGAGGTACAGAAACGTCAAAGAAGCCATTGTTCACAAAGGTTTTCGTCTCAGCACGGATAGCGGATGGGGCCACCGGTGCAGCACCACCGGGTTGCAGATCGACATGGGAAATTCGTCCTACATGCCATAGCTGTACAAAGATACGCCCGCCTTTGGCATGCACAGCGTCAGTCACTTTGCGCCAGCCGTCTATCTGAGCTTGCGTGTAGATCCCCGGCGTATCCTGATAGCCCTGAGCCTGTGCCGAAATCTGTGTGGCTTCGGTAATCAGCAACCCCGCGGTTGCACGCTGTGCGTAATACGTTGCTGCCAGCTCGCCTGGCACCAGACCGGCTCCGGCACGGTTGCGTGTTAACGGTGCCATCACAATGTGGTTGGCAAGCGTCATCGCGCCAAGAGCATAAGGCTGAAAGAGTGGTTGCTGCGTCATGTTAGTTCCCTTGTTAAGTGAGGGTTAAAAGCCTGAACGCAATGATGGTGATCATAATCTAAAAAGTCAACACGTTTGATTATGGTCATCATCAATGTATACTGCCGACAGGCATGTTTACGCGAGGATTTGAAAACCATGAAAGTGTCAAAAGAGCAGGTGCGTGAAAACCGGCTGCGGATCGTTGAAACGGCCTCGGAGCTGTTTCGTGAGCGCGGCTATGACGGCGTGGGGGTCGCGGAACTGATGTCAGCCGCAGGTTTAACTCACGGCGGTTTCTATAAACACTTTGGCTCCAAGGCTGATTTGCTGTCAGAGGCCATGCATTGCGGTTTTTCCCATTCGGCACAACGTTCTGTGGGGGTGGCGCGAAAAGACTTTATTGAATATTACCTCTCGCGGCAGCATCGTGATGTGATGGCAAAGGGGTGCGTCATGTCAGCGCTGGGGAGCGATGCAGCCCGCCAGTCTGAAGCCATCAAGGCCACATTCGCCGCTGGCATTGAAAATCAACTGGCTATTTTGGCAAATGAACCGGGGGCGCAAAACTGCACGCGTGCCGAGCTCATCAATACCATTGCACACCTTGTCGGAGCTCTGGTGCTGTCTCGCGCCTGCCCTGACGATTCCAGCCTGGCCGATGAAATTCTGGACGTGTGCCGCGCCCGTCTTCTCAGTCAGGAAATCAATGAGAATTGAATTTTCGGGGAAGATGAAGATGCCATAAACTGTCGCGTCTATTTTCTGGTGGCATCGTCATGGTGTGGCTGGAATCTTGCCCCGCAACAGCACGAAGGTTGCGTTCTCGCCATGACCCTACGACGATGACACCTTGAAATCCTGACCTGACGGGGCGACAGCCCGCCATCGCTTTTCACTCGCATCCGTCACTCATCCGCTCAGGGTGGTGAAAACATCGATATAATCTGCACACAATTTGACCAGCTCGTGATAGAATGAAGTTCATTCATTGAAAGGTTAATCATCATGTCATTCTTCGATTACGCAATGAAACTGATTGGCGGTGCCGCCACCACCACCGTCACTTGCCCGGTTTGTGGTTCCAAATCTTCGCAACCCGTTTCCAAAATTCGTCAGGAACAGGCAATGCTCTGCCCTGAATGCAAAGCCTTATTTGTTGTGCCTCGATGATGCTGGCGTCGGTTTTAGTTGCAGTGCAAAAACCACACTCTTGCTAAAGAAACCCCACGCAGCTGTAAAATCCCTGATGCCTTACACCCATCCTGAGAGAACGTTTCTGACATTGATTTCACAACTGCTCCCGTGCGTTCACGTCGCATCAGAGCAATCTTATGAACATGAATATCAAGACATGGTTTCGTACTTCCAATGCCGGGCCGCCAGTACACAAGCTAACACCGCGTCAGGGCAATGACGCGATAAGTGAACATCGTCTTCAGGCCGAGCTGTTCTCAACCCCTCAACTGGAGCGCTACGGCAAAAAACTGGCCCGCTCACATAAATTATCGCCCGCAAGACCGCCCTACTCCCTTCTCAAACGCCTGAATGACAATGAGGCGATCATTACGCAAAACTGCTACCTGCTTAATACAGGCAAAAAAGCGAGCATGATGCCGGCCGGAGAGTGGCTGCTGGATAATTACTACCTGATTGAGGAGCAAATTCGCATCGTTCGGCAGCACTTACCGAAAAATGTCGGTAAAGGCCTTCCTGCACTGGCTTCGCCACACCACTGCCCGCGAATTTATGATATTGCCGCAGAGGCCATTGCCCACGGCGACGGGCGCTGGGACACCGCCAGCCTGAGCGGCTATATCAGCGCCTATCAGCAGGTCACACCGCTGACATTAGGGGAAATCTGGGCACTACCCGGCATGTTGCGCCTGGCGCTGATTGAAAATCTCCGCCGCGTCAGTGTCGATGTGGTCAACGCCCAGCAAGAGCGCACGCTGGCGAATCACTGGGTCACACGAATTTTTGCATGTGCCGAAAACACCCCGGCTGACCTTATCATGGTGATAGCCGATCTGGCGCGCTCCCGTCCCGTGCTCAGTAGCGCATTTGTCGCTGAACTGGTACGCCGTCTGCAAGGGCGCGGCAATATGCTGGCGGTACCGCTAAGCTGGATTGAACAGCGCCTTGCAGAACAGGGCGTCACCACCGATGCGCTGATTTACCGTTTTAATCAACAGCTCGCTGCCAGCAAAATGTCGGTGAGCAACAGTATCGCCGGTTTGCGTTTACTGGGTGAAACGAATTGGGCAGATTTTGCCGAAGCCACCAGCGTGGTGGAACAGCAATTGCGCCTTGATCCTGACGGCACTTACCCATTAATGCACTTTGATACCCGAGACCATTACCGCCATCTCATTGAAACACTGGCCAGAGACAGCCACGTCAGCGAGCAGGACGTGGCCTGCCGTGTTCTGGCGCTCGCCCAGGCAACCGCGCCCAATACACCGGGCCGCCATATCGGTTATTACCTGATGGGCGAGGGCCGCCCGCAACTGGACGCACTGTTTTCCGCGCGTGTTTCGCTGCGTAGCCGCCTGCGACAGCGCTGCGGGCAACGCCCGTTGCTGTTATGGCTTGGCAGCCTGTGTGTCGTGACCACGGCGCTAACCGCCGGGACAGGGTATGAAGCCTTACAGCAGGGGGCAGGCGGGCTGCTGATACTCATCATTTTGCCACTTATCGTGGTCAGCAGTCAGTTAGCGATAGGTTTGTTAAGCGAAGCCGTTACCCGGTTGAGTACCCCACGGCCATTACCACGCATGGACTTCTCTGCCGTAATAGCACCAGATGCCGCCACCATGGTGGTGATCCCCTGTTTACTCAACGGCCGGGAAAGCGTCAGCGACCTTATCACCCGTCTTGAGGTGTGCTGGCTTGGCAACCCAAGCGATCACCTCTGTTTTGCCCTGTTAACCGATTTCACCGATTCAGCCGCGGAGGCTTCGCCGGAAAATAACGCGCTGCTCGAACAGGCACTTGCACAGATGCGGGATCTTAACCGGCGCTATCCCGCCAGCCGCCCGCGCTTTTATCTGCTTCACCGCACCCCTGAATGGAACGCGCCGCAGGGGGTCTGGATGGGCTATGAGCGCAAGCGGGGCAAGCTGGCGTTGCTCAATCACTGGTTACGCCAGCCTGACGCGCAGTTCTCAAGCGTCGCAGGTCTGCCACCGGGCCAGTTACCGGCACGGATCAAATACGTCATCACTCTGGATGCAGACACCGTTCTGCCACGCGACACGGCACACAAACTGATTGCCACCCTGGCCCATCCGCTCAACCTGCCGGTCTATGATCCCGTGCGTCAACGGGTAGTCAAAGGCTATGGCATATTACAGCCGGGGCTGGCCGAAGAGATCCCGCGTCACGGGCAGGGGCGCTACGCGGCACTGCGCAGTCGCGTGCCGGGTAACAACCCTTACTCGATGATGTCTTCAGATATCTATCAGGATCTGTTTGGCGAAGGCTCGTTTGTCGGCAAAGGCATTTATGATGTCGATATTTTTGTTCAGGCCACGAAAGATAGCTGCCCCGACAATCTGGTACTCAGCCATGATTTGCTCGAAGGGTGTTATGCCCGCTCGGGGCTGCTGAGCGAGGTTTTGCTCTACGAGCAGCACCCCAATAATTACCTGTCGGACGTTGCGCGCCGCACACGCTGGATTCGCGGGGACTGGCAACTGCTTAACTGGCTCAAACCGCGCGTCAGAAAAGCAGACAACCGCGAGGATAAAAACCCGCTGTCTGCGCTTTCATGCTGGAAGATCTTTGATAATTTGCGGCGCAGCCTGGTGGCCCCCTCGCTACTGGTGCTGCTGTTTTACGCCCTGCTGTGGCAAGCTTACCCGCTTTACTGGTTGAGCGTGCTGGCGCTGGCCTGGCTGCTGCCAACGGTGCTGGCCATCACCTGCGACCTGCTCAATAAGCCTCACCGTCGCCCTGTTGGGCAGCATGTGTTGCTGGTTGCCGCGGGAGCACTGAAGCGGCTTTCACATATCGGGCTCAATGTTGCCACCCTGCCCCATGAAGCCGGATACTCGCTGTATGCCATCGCCGTCACGCTATGGCGTCTGGGCATCAGCCAGCGCAACCTCAGCCAGTGGGCCAGTTACCGTGACGACGGCGAGCAGACAACAACGACGCCCGCCCGGTTTTACCGGGCGATGTGGCTGAATGTCGCCTGCGCCACCGCGCTCACGGTGCCCGGCATGTTTTTGGCTCCCTCCTTGCTGGTCATCATGGTGCCCGTCAGTCTGTTGTGGTGTCTGGCCCCACTGCTGCTCAGTTGGTTAAGCCGCCCGCCGGTGCGCACCCCGTTTTTGCCCACAAGCCAGCAAGCCGCCCTGTTACGGCAGACAAGCCGTGAAATCTGGGCCTTTTTTGACACCTTTTCCAGCGCAAAAGAGAACTGGCTAGTACCTGATAACTATCAGGAAATACCGCAGACAACGCTGGCACATCGCACCTCCCCGACGAACATTGGCCTGTCGTTGCTGGCGAACCTGACCGCATGGGATTTTGGCTACCTGCCTGGCGGTGAGGTGTTACAGCGCGTGACGCGTACCCTTGACTCACTGGATAAAATGGAGCATTGGCGTGGTCATCTGTTTAACTGGTATGACACCCGCACCCTTGCGCCTCTCAGCCCGCGTTATGTTTCCAGCGTCGATAGCGGCAATATGGCGGGGCATTTACTGACGCTGCGCGAGGGCCTGTCCGCCATGCGTAATCAGCCGGTACTGGACAGTACACGGGTGCTGGCCGGGCTGGACGATACGCTGGGGATTCTGGAAAAACACTGGGGTCAGAACGCCCCTGATGCACTGCGGCAACTGCGCCTGCACGGTGTTCACACCGCCACGCTTCCCGCAGCACAACGGTTTGCCGCACTCAAACAGATGCACACCGAAAGCCAGCGTCTGATGGCGTCTTACTCGCAAGACGACCGCCGCGTGCTGCGCTGGATTAGCCATTTACAGCAGCAACTGGAGCAGTGGTGCCATGAAGCGTCACACCTGCTTGGCTGGTTAACGCCAGCCTATGACGCGCAGGCGCTGCCATCTCTGAGCTGGCTTGCCAGTGCAACCGATACCGGCGAGGGTTCGCCCCCGGTATCCGCAATAGCGCTGGCACGCCAGCGCCTGAATATCATCACCGAACTTGAGTTGCGGTTGAGTGAACATGCGCGCATGGATTTCACGTTTCTTTATAACAACGTGACTCACTTGCTCAGTATCGGCTACAACAGCGACACCAATACGCTGGATAACAGCCACTACGACCTGCTGCCATCGGAAATTCGCCTGACCCATTTTCTCGCTATCGCGACGAACCAGTTGCCGCTCAAAAGCTGGTACGCGCTGGGCCGGCTGTTCACCACGATTGATAACGACACCGCACTGATGTCATGGAGCGGCTCGATGTTTGAATATCTGATGCCTAATCTGGTGATGCCCACCTGGCCTGGCAGCCTGCTTGACGAGATGAGTCAATCGGCGGTGGCACGCCAGATTGACTGGGGAAAAGAGCGCGGCGTGCCCTGGGGGGTGTCAGAATCCGGCTATTACGCTTTTGATGTGCAACAAAATTATCAATATCAGGCGTTTGGCGTACCGGGTCTTGGCCTGCGCCGAGGTCTGGCCGACGATATGGTGGTCGCGCCCTATGCCACGCTGCTGGCATTAGTGGTCGCGCCACAAAAAGCCTGTGACAACCTGTTGCGGCTGGAAAAAAACGGTGCACACGGCGAATACGGTTTTTATGAAGCGCTGGATTATACGCCGTCACGTCTCGCCAGCGGGCAGTTGTATGCGGTGGTGCAATCATGGATGGCCCATCATCAGGGCATGGCCTTTCAGGCACTGGCGCATGTGCTGCTTGATGCCCCGATGGCAGACCGGTTTATGTCAAATACCGCTTTCCAGTCAGCCCGCCTGCTGTTACAAGAGCGAGTACCGGATGCGGTCGAACTCTACAGCCCACGCCGTCATTTTGAGTCTCATGAAGGACGGGTCAAGCCGGTTCGCTATGAGCCGCGAATTTTCACCTCGCCAGATAGCCCGTCTCCCGAGGTACAACTGCTCTCCAATGGTCATTACCACCTGATGATGACGCATACCGGCGGCAGTTACAGCCGCTGGAACAGTCTTGCCCTGACACGCTGGCGCAGCGATGCCACCTGTGATAACTGGGGAGCCTTCTGCTACATCACCGATCCGCATACGGGCGAGGTGTGGAGCAACACCTGGCATCCGACAGGGAATGCCAACAGCCACGACACCGTGGTATTTACCGATGCGGGAGCTGAATTTAAACGCACCTGCGGCACGCTCAATGTCAGAACACAGGTGGTGGTGTCCTCGGAAGACAACATTGAACTGCGCCGGATAACGCTGCGCCACCACGGCCGCCAGCCCCGTACCCTTGAGCTGACAACCTATGCCGAGGTGGTGCTGGCACCTGCCGCCAGCGATCTGGCCCATCCGGCGTTCAGTAATCTGTTTATCCAGACCGAGCTGATTCCCGCGCAGGATGCCCTGCTGTGTCACCGGCGCGAGCGCGCCCCGCATGAACAGAACCCGTGGTTATTTCACATGATGGTGGTGCATGGCGATAACCACTCGCGGGCCTCGTTTGAAACCGATCGGGCGACATTCCTGGGGCGCGGCAGAACCCCAACGGATGCGCTCGCCATCCGACACCGCGGGCCCCTCGGCAACAGCGCGGGTTCCGTGCTCGATCCTATCATGGCCATACGTCACCGCATTACGCTACAGCCTGGGCTGCCGGTCATTGTTGATGTCGTTTATGGTATCAGCCCCGATCGCAGGCAGAGTCTGGCGCTGGTGGAAAAATACCGCGATCATCCCATTGCCGACCGCGTTTTTGAACTGGCCTGGTCGCACAGCCTGGTGGTCTTGCGGCAAATTAACGCCAACGAAGATGATGCGGCGCTGTTCAACCGCCTCGCCAGCGCCGTGCTTTACCCGTGCACGCCACTGCGTGCCGACAGCCAGATAATCAGCCGCAACCGGCGCGGCCAGTCCAGCCTGTGGGGATGGTCGATTTCTGGCGACCTGCCGATTGTGCTGTTCAGTATCACCAGCGAGGAGAGTATCCCCTCGATTTCCACGCTCATTCAGGCGCACCGCTACTGGCGACTAAAAGGGCTGGCGGTAGACTTAGTGATCCTCAATGACAGCCCCGGCGGCTACCAGCAGGTGTTGCAACAGCGCATCATGAATCTGGTTTATGCCGGGGCTGAGGCCAGCCTGCTGGACAAATCCGGCGGGATTTTTGTGCGCAATGGCGAACACCTGAGCGCGGAAGACAAACTGCTGTTAATGAGCGTGGCGCACCTGTGTCTTGATGACCGTGCCGGTGGGTTAAATGAACAGCTTAACCAGCGTATTCATACCCCCAAAACCGTGCCGCCTCCCCTGATACCGCTCGCCGGGCTGGAAATCAATCAACACACGCCCTGGACCGTGGATACCCGCCCGCTGCTCCATTTCAACGGCCTCGGCGGGTTTTCACCCGATGGGCGCGAGTACCAGATTGTGCTCAGGGAGCATCAGCCAACACCGGCACCCTGGTCAAACGTGCTGGCAAACCCCGGTTTTGGCAGCGTGTTGTCCGAAGCCGGTCAGGCCTATAGCTGGTATGAGAATGCCCATGAATATCGGTTAACACCGTGGGAAAACGATCCGGTCAGTGACCGCAGCGGTGAAGCCTTTTATCTGCGCGATGAAGAGAGCGGCGCGTACTGGTCACCCACCACGCTGCCGGTACGCGGCCAGGGCGAGTATCTGTCGCGTCATGGTTTCGGCTACAGCGTATTCGCCCATCGTGAATGCGGTATCGACAGCGAGCTGACGGTACTGGTGGCCGAACACGACCCGGTTAAGCTCGCCATCCTCACGCTCACGAACAACTCCGGTCGCACGCGTAAATTATCCGCCACGGGGTATGTGGAATGGACGCTCGGTGCATCACGCACACAATCCGCTTTTCATGTCGTCACCCAGGCCGCCAGCGTCGTCGGTGGTTGCGGTGTACTGGCGAATAACTTTTATGGCGGTAACGGAACACCACGCACCGCATTTTTTGCCGTCAGCGGCGTCCACTGCTCGCTGACGGGCGACCGCCGCGAGTTTCTCGGCCGCAACGGTTCCCGGCAACACCCCGCCGCCATGCAGGTGCACCGCCTGTCGGATAAAACCGGAGCCGGTCTTGACCCTTGTGCTGCGCTCCAGTCGGCGGCCACCCTTATCGATGGCGACCAGAAAACGTTTATCTTCATCCTTGGCGTGGGCGAAAATACGGCTCAGGTTCAGGCACTATTGGCCCACTATCTGAATGAGGATGCCGCCCGCGAGGCGCTGAACACTGTTCACCGTTACTGGCATTCCCTGCTTGATAACATCGTGGTCAGTACCCCGGATACCACGGTGAATGTGCTGGTGAACGGCTGGCTGCTATACCAGACGCTAGCCTGCCGCCTGATGGCCCGCAGCGGTTACTACCAATCGGGCGGTGCATTTGGTTTTCGCGATCAGTTGCAGGATGCGCTGGCTGTCAGCCATGCCGCGCCCACGCAACTGCGCGACCAGATAGTGCTGTGCGCCTCACGCCAGTTTATCGAAGGCGACGTGCAACACTGGTGGCACCCGCCTGCCGGTAATGGCGTGCGCACACGCTGTGCCGATGATTATCTCTGGCTCCCGCTGGCCGTCTGCCACTATGTGGAAACGACGGGAGACACCGGCATACTGGAACAGAACATACCGTATCTGGAAGGGCGAGCGCTTCAGCCCGGCGAAGAGTCTGTCTACGATAGTCCCGTGACCAGCGCCATTGAAGAAACGCTTTGGCTGCACTGCGTAAAAGCGCTGCAACGCGGGATGCATTTCGGCCAGCATGGCTTGCCGCTCATGGGCGCAGGCGACTGGAACGACGGCATGAACCGCGTCGGCATTGAAGGGAAAGGGGAGAGTGTCTGGCTCGGCTTTTTCCTGTACGACATTTTGCAGCGTTTCGCCAGTCTTGCCGGGCAACGACAGGATGACCGTATGACAGCGCTGTGCCGCACAACGGCGCTGCGTTTACAAAAAGACCTCGAATCCTGCGCCTGGGACGGCGAATGGTATCGGCGTGGCTATTTTGACAGTGGCGAAGCGCTGGGTTCAAAAGCCTCGCAAGACTGCCAGATAGATGCGATTGCGCAAAGCTGGTCCGTACTCTGCGCCGCCGCCCATCCGGCACGCTGCCTCGCGGCCATGCGGGCGCTGGATGAACGGCTGGTGGATACACACGCCGGGCTCATCCGGCTATTAACACCGCCGTTCGATGGCCACGGGCCAAATCCCGGTTATATCCAAGGTTATCTGCCTGGCGTGCGGGAAAACGGTGGGCAATATACTCATGGTGCTATCTGGGCAGTCATGGCTTTTGCCCGCATGGGCAATACCGAACGCGCCTGGCAACTGTGGGCGATGATAAACCCGATAAATCACACGCTCACCGCCCAGGCTGTGGCGCAATACAAAGTCGAGCCCTACGTCATGAGTGCAGATGTCTACAGCGTCGCCCCCCATCAAGGGCGAGGTGGCTGGAGCTGGTATACCGGCTCCGCGGGCTGGGCATATCGCCTGCTGACGGAGGAGTTACTGGGGATTAGGCGCTATGGCCCGGTCTTCACGGTGCATGCCCGGCTGCCTCACGACTGGCCGTTTATCAGCATGATCTATCAACATGGCAACACCCGGTATCAGATTACCGTTTCGCGTGGCAGCAATGCCTATAGCGTTGCGCTGGATGGCGTGATGTTAGCCGATGACAGCATTCCACTGCATGATGATGGAAAAACGCATCATGTTGATATTATTCAGCATTAACGCCACACAGAGCGGATTTCATGGGGAACATCATGCAGGTCGGCACGGCAGGTACCCAGGAGGCAGAGCGCGCTCCTGGGTGCGATGGGTCATCTTCAGGAAATAAATTTGATGCCTTGCTTTAACACGAGATCACAGGCTTTGGCTTTGACTTTTTCAGCCAGTGCCGAGTTGCCGATGGTGTTTAAATTCAGCAGCTTGCCATCACCGGTGGTCAGTAAACCTGCCAGCCCTTGTTGATAGCCGGTTTGCTGCTGTTGCTGCGGCGTAGTCAGGCCGAGTTTGGTCAATAGCTGGTTTTTAATCGTATCGGCATTGCTGGCCGCCGCCAGTTTCTGTTTGACGCAATAGCCCAAAATCCCTGCGGCATTATTCATGCTCCCCGAGCTCAGTGACTGCGTGTTGCCATTGAGTAACGCACTCAACCCTGCCAGGTCGGGGGTATCGGAAGTGCCTTTACCCGCACTGCCTGCACTGAGTTGACTGGCAGCACTCGAGAGTGACTCCTGCCAGCCTGCCGCCTGCGTCCCCAGGCTCATCATCAGCGCCAATGCCCCGGTGGCCCGTATCATCTGTTTCATTAATGCCATCTCATTCCCTCTGTTTTGGTCGAAACGGGGGGCAGTATACCGCCATCGTCAGCAAGCACCATCCGATAAGGCTGAAATCACCGCGCATGTGGCGAAAACACCGGCGCGTGATGCGCAAGCGATGGCGTTTAGGTAAAAATAAATTAATCAATCATCAATAGTTAAATAGTTATGGGCTATCACAATATTCATGTAATTCGATTTCATCTCTCAGCGGGAGGTGTCTAAGATTAACAGTGAATTTTGACCATGCTGCTGGTACACCCGACCCATCCCGACAGGGGGGACACGATGCGTCATCCCTGCGAGCAGGGATGTTGCTGCCAGTTGCATGACCCCTCGTCTGTCCATCTCACACCGCCTGACCGTATCGCCCGTCAGGCAGACAGGCACACGCGAAAAGAGGTAATAAGCATGACAACGGAAAGCAAATGTCCCTTTCATCACACAAAAGCCGCCAGTGCCGCTGAAGGCCGCGGCACATCCAACCGCGACTGGTGGCCCAATCAGCTCAACCTGAAAATCCTGCATCAACACACCTCAGCCTCAGACCCGCTGGACAGCCATTTTAACTATGCCGATGCGTTCAACAGCCTGGATTTAACCGCCCTCAAAAAAGACCTGCACGCGCTGATGACGGACTCACAGCCGTGGTGGCCCGCGGATTTCGGCCATTATGGCCCGCTGTTTGTGCGCATGGCCTGGCACAGTGCCGGTACCTATCGTACCGGTGATGGCCGTGGGGGGGCTGGCGCGGGTCAACAACGTTTTGCCCCGCTCAATAGCTGGCCGGATAACGTCAACCTCGATAAGGCCCGCCGCTTACTGTGGCCGATTAAACAAAAATACGGCCAGAAAATTTCCTGGGCCGATTTAATGATCCTGACCGGCAACGTGGCGCTGGAATCGATGGGCTTTAAAACCTTTGGTTTTGCCGGTGGCCGGGCCGATGTGTGGGAGCCGGAAGAAGACGTTTACTGGGGCACAGAAAGCACCTGGCTTGCCGGTGACAAACGTTACGCTGGCGAGCGCGATCTGGAAAACCCGCTGGCCGCGGTTCAGATGGGGCTGATTTACGTCAACCCGGAAGGCCCGAACGGTAATCCAGACCCGCTGGCTGCCGCCAAAGACATTCGTGAAACCTTCAGTCGCATGGCGATGAACGATGAAGAAACCGTGGCCTTAATTGCAGGCGGTCATACGTTTGGTAAAACCCACGGCGCGGGCGATGCCGCACTGGTCGGCCCGGAACCGGAAGCTGCCGGTATCGAAGCGCAAGGGCTTGGCTGGGCCAGCGCGTATGGCAGCGGGAAAGGCGCTGACACTATCTCCAGCGGCCTAGAAGTCACCTGGACACAAACCCCCACCCAATGGAGCAACTATTTCTTCCAGAACCTGTTCGGTTATGAGTGGGAACTGACCAAAAGCCCGGCCGGTGCACATCAGTGGCGGCCTAAAAACGGCGCTGGGGCCGGTGAAATTCCCGATGCACACGACCCGGCAGCACGCCATGTACCCACCATGCTGACCACCGATTTGTCACTGCGCGTTGACCCGGATTACGAAAAAATCTCGCGCCGTTTTTATGCGCACCCGGAGCAGTTTGCCGATGCTTTCGCCCGCGCCTGGTTTAAGCTGACCCACCGTGACATGGGCCCACGCGCACGTTATCTCGGCCCGGATGTGCCAGCCGAAGAGCTGATTTGGCAAGATCCTATCCCAGCGGTTAACCACCCGCTGATAACCGAGCAGGATATCGCGGCGCTGAAAGCCGACGTGCTGGCATCGGGTCTGAGTACCGCCGAGCTGGTCACGACCGCCTGGGCCTCGGCCTCAACCTTCCGCGGCTCGGATAAACGCGGTGGCGCGAACGGCGCACGTATTCGTCTCGCGCCGCAAAACGCGTGGGAGGTGAATCAGCCTGCGCAACTGGGTCGGGTATTGCAGACGCTGGAGGGCATTCAGCAAGCGTTTAATCAGGCACAATCGGGCGATAAACGGCTTTCGCTGGCTGACCTGATTGTGCTGGCCGGGGGACGGCTAATCGAGCAGGCAGCGCTGGCGGCCGGTCATCCTGTCAGCGTGCCCTTCACTCCGGGCCGCATGGATGCCACCCAGGCACAGACCGATGTGGAATCCTTTGCCGTGCTGGAACCCATCGCCGATGGCTTTCGTAACTATCAGAAAGGTCGCTACAGCGTCAGTGCCGAAGCACTGCTGGTGGATAAATCACAACTGCTGACCTTGAGCGCACCGGAAATGACGGTGCTGGTCGGCGGCTTGCGGGTGCTGGGAGCCAATGTGGGTCAGAGCCAGCATGGCGTCTTCACCCATCAGCCTGGCGTGCTGAGTAACGATTTCTTCGTTAACCTGCTGGATATGGGCACCCGCTGGCAGGCTGCTGGCGAAGACGGCGTGTTTGAAGGGCGGGATAGTCAAACCGGTGCCCTGAAATGGACCGGCACCCGCGTTGACCTTATCTTCGGCTCGCACTCGCAGTTGCGTGCACTGGCCGAAGTGTATGCCAGCGAAGATGCCGGGGCAAAATTCGTTAACGATTTCACCGCCGCCTGGGTGAAAGTGATGGAGCTTGACCGCTTCTGATGCCTGGGCCATATAACCGGTAAGCGGGTAAACCAGGAGGAGAGGCTTTCGGGCCTCTCCTTTTTCCTGATAACAGGTACGGCTTACTCGGCCAGCGCCGGTATCACACGCCAGGTTACCGAACTGATACTTTTCTCAAGACTGATGCGACACACCATCGCCTCCACCTCTTTTTGCGCCGCGCCATGCGCCAGCATCTCTGCGCTCACTTCCATCGTACTTTCCGTCATATCAGCACTGCGTAATGAATATAAATGCAGTGAAGTCATATTAATTGACTGTAGCATCAGCGTGCGTACCGTAATTTCATCCGGCGAATGGCAATGGGCTTCAACCCGATACCGTGTCATTTCTCCTTGTGCAGAAAATACGGCAGGCTGATTCACACGCTGCACCAACTCACGCAATACAATATTGGCACATAAAATAATAATAACCGCCACCACCGCTTCCCAATATAAACTCATGCCACACAATAAACCGATAGCGGCTGAACACCATAATGTCGCCGCGGTGTTTAATCCACGAATATTCATGCCATCACGCATAATCACTCCTGCGCCCAGAAAGCCGATACCCGAGACGACCTGTGCGGCAATACGCCCGGCACTTAACGGCTCAAAGGCGCGGGCACAAAGGATAAAGATGGCGGCTGCCGTGGCGACTAACGCATTGGTACGCAAGCCCGCCATCCGCTGACGCCACTGGCGCTCTGCGCCAATGACGGCTCCGAGGATCATCGCCAGTAAAAGATTAAAGACAAATAGGGTCAGATTCATTTTATTTCCTCTTGTTATTTCCTTCTTTATTTTCACCACCGCTATGGCGGCTCATTGTTTTTTCGATACCTTTTTTTATTCATTGCACGTCCTTTTTATTTTTCTTTTTTAAAAAATAGAAATCCCGCCAAGGATAAATAACCAGCGGCGTCATTTCAATGCTGCGTTAGTTTCACTGGAATATACTTTGGTATACCCCATCGATACCATGTAATTATGGACGTTATGGCACGATTATTTTATTTTCCCCCACCATAACACTGCCCGGCATACTTCACCGTCATGTATTTATTCTGGCCGATAGCCTGACCATCAGACGGCAACGTGCGGTATGCAGGCAATATAACCGGCGGTCAGGTAGTGAGACGTCACCACCGGCCAGACACTTTTCTGGCGAAGGCCTTTGACACTGAGAGGAAAACCATGCGCCATCCCCTTCAATCGATACTCACGGACCGCACCGCGGCTGGTCGCCAGCATTCTGTCACCCTCTCTTACCGGGCGGATATGCTGTTTTTTGCCCTGTTACTGATGGTTGCCGTGTTGCTCATCTATGGTATTGAGCAAATGAGCCTGCCCCTGTCCGTGCTGGACGTCAGCCCGGTGACGCTCGACACCCGTTTACTGCCCGGGTATGCCCTGCGCACGACGTTGCGCATGTTTGTGGCATTAGGGGTTTCGTTGCTGTTCACCCTGGTTATCGCCACGCTGGCCGCCAAGAGCCGCAAAGCAGAACAGGTGATAATCCCGGCGCTGGATATTCTGCAATCCGTACCGGTACTAGGGTTTCTCACCTTCACGGTGACGTTTTTTATGGGACTATTCCCCGGCAGCCAGCTTGGGGTGGAGTGTGCGGCGATTTTCGCCATTTTTACCAGCCAAGCCTGGAACATGACCTTCAGTTTCTTCCAGTCATTGCGCACCGTGCCGCACGATTTGCATGAAGTCAGCCAGCAGTTTGGCTTCTCGCCGTGGCGGCGCTTTGTGCGTCTGGAATTGCCTTTTGCCATCCCCGGTCTGGTGTGGAATATGATGATGTCGATGTCCGGCGGCTGGTTTTTTGTGGTGGCTTGTGAAGCGATTACCGTTGGGCATACCACCGTGAGCCTGCCCGGTATCGGCTCCTGGCTGGCGCTGGCTATCGAGCAAGAGGATCTGCACGCCATCTTTTGGGCGGTCGTGGCGATGACCGTGGTGATTGTGCTCTACGATCAGTTACTGTTTCGCCCGGTCGTCGCCTGGGCTGACAAGTTCCGCTTCGAGCAAACGGCATCACAAAAAAGGCCGCGCTCATGGGTCTACGACCTGATGCGCCGGACGCACTTATCCACGCTGATTATCACCGCTGTCTGTTGGCCTTTTCATCTGCTGGCATCGCTGCGCCTGCCTTCACTACCGCGCGGCTGGCGTTTCCCGGTGAGCGCACGCTATTACCCGCTCACTGACCGGCTCTGGCAGGCTGTGGTGGTGATGGGCGTGCTGGCGGGAGTGGTGCTGCTGGTGCAGTTTATCGGCACCTCTCTTGGGATGGCGGATGTGCTCAGTGCCGTCGGCATGGGGTTTATCACCATGGGCCGCGTGGTGGTGCTGATTATCATCGCCAGCCTTATCTGGCTGCCTGTCGGCGTGTGGATTGGCTTGCACCCAACAGCGGCAGAGCGCCTGCAACCGCTGGCCCAGTTTTTGGCGGCTTTCCCGGCCAATGTGCTGTTTCCCTTCGCGGTGTTTCTGATTGCCGGTTATCACCTCAACCCTGATGTGTGGCTGTCTCCGCTGATGGTGCTGGGCACACAGTGGTACATCCTGTTTAACGTAATAGCCGGTGCCAGTACCCTGCCGACGGACCTGCTGGAAGCCGCACGCATTTATGGCATCAAGCGCTGGCAGTGGTGGCGACAAGTGGCGTTACCCGGCATTTTCCCTTACTACGTTACTGGCGCACTGACTGCCGCCGGTGGCTCATGGAACGCCAGCATCGTGTCCGAGTCCATTTCCTGGGGCCAGCAACATCTGCAAGCGACCGGGCTGGGTGCCTATATCGCCAATGCCACAACGGCCGCAGACTTTCCGCGCGTCACGCTGGGTATTGCCGTGATGTCGGTCTTTGTTATTGCGTTTAACCGCCTGCTGTGGCGTCCCCTGTATCAATTCGCCGAACGCCGTCTGCGCCTCGGTTAAGGAGAACATCATGATTCATCAATCCCCTCTTCACCCCCTTGTACAGCATCCGCAACAAAGCCTGGTCGAGGTGCGGCATCTGCGCCATGTTTATGGTAAGCAAGGTGCAGAACGGCTGGTGCTCGATGATGTCAACCTGCGGCTTGGCGAGAACGAAATTGTCGGCCTGCTCGGGCGCTCCGGCTCCGGCAAATCGACGCTGTTGCGCTCGATTGCCGGGCTGATTACCCCGACGGCGGGCGATGTTGATTTCCCGGCTGATGCCCAGGGTAAACCGTCTACGGTGAGCATGGTGTTTCAGAGCTTTGCACTCTTTCCGTGGTTGACCGTTCAACAAAACGTCGAGGTCGGACTGGAAGCACAGCGTGTGCCGCTTGAACAACGGCGCAAACGGGCGCTGGCGGCCATCGACCTTATCGGGCTGGACGGTTTTGAAAACGCCTACCCCAAAGAGCTGTCTGGCGGGATGCGCCAGCGGGTTGGGCTGGCGCGCGCGCTGGTGGTTGACCCGGATATTCTGCTGATGGATGAACCTTTCTCCGCCCTGGATGTGCTGACGGCTGAAACGCTGCGCACTGACCTGCTGGAGCTATGGGCGGAACGCCGCATGCCGATAAAATCAATCCTGATGGTGACACACAACATTGAAGAAGCGGTGTTAATGTGCGATCGCATCGTGCTGTTTTCTATCAATCCCGGCCGGGTTGCCAGTGAAATTCGGGTGGAACTGCCGCAACCGCGTAACCGCCAGGACCCGGCGTTTCGTGCACTGGTTGAAGACATTTACGTTAAAATGACTACTGACACCGGCAGCGATACCCAGCGCCAGAGCACCATTCCCGGCTCCGGGCTTGGCATGGTGTTGCCTCGCGTCTCCACCAACTCGCTGTCAGGGTTGATAGAAGCGCTACAGGCCGCACCCTACGCCGGAAAAGCCGACTTGCCGGAACTGGCTAACGAGCTGCATTATACCGCCGACGAACTGTTCCCCGTGGCGGAAACGCTGCAACTGCTGCGTTTTGCCGAACTCAAAGGCGGTGACATTCGGCTATTACCTGCCGCAGGGCGCTATGCCAGCGCGGGCGTTGATGAGCGTAAACAACTGTTCGCCCAGCACCTATTAAGCTATGTCCCGCTGGTGGCGCACATTCGCCGGGTGCTGGATGAACGCTCATCACGCACCGCACCGGCCCGGCGCTTTCGTGATGAGCTGGAGGATTTTATGTCTGAAATCGATGCCTTGCAGGCGTTGAATTGCGCGATACAGTGGGGGCGCTACGCTGAACTGTTCGCCTATGACGAAACCCATGACCTGTTCAGCCTGGAAAATCCATCGTGAGTCGGGCCGCCACGGCGGCCAACATGGCACGCAGACACAAAGGTCAGTGACAATGAGTGATAAAACACACACCGGCACCATGGCACACGCCCTGCGGGTTATTCCGCTGGTGTTGATGTCGGTAGGGATAGCCGTGGTCGATACTCTGACTGACCTTGATATTGCCGTCGGGGTATTTCAGATAGCGGTGGTACTGCTGGCGGTGCGCTGCTTTAACCCGCGTGGCGTCACGATGATGGCGTTGTGGTGCATCATGCTGACGTTGCTCAGTTACCGGCTCAGTAAACCCAACGGCGGCGAGGCCAGCCTGATTAACTGCCTGATAAGCCTGGTGGCAATCAGCCTGTCAACCTATCTGGCGTTGAAAATGTCTGCGGCGATCAACGCCTACCATGAGGCCCGCGCCCAGCTGGCACAAATTTCCCGTGTGAACCTGATGGGCGAGCTGACGGCCTCCATCGCCCATGAAGTGAATCAGCCACTGGCGTCTATCGTCACCAGCGGGCACGCCTGCCTGCGCTGGCTGAATGCCACACCGGCAAACCAGGCGCGTGCCGAGCTGGCGGTGCAACGCATCATCAATGACGCCAACCGGGCCAGTGAAATCATTACCCGCATCCGCGGCTTTGCCAGCCGCACCCCGGCACGCAAGGCCTGGTTAAATATCGCCGATACGCTTGATGAAATGCTGTTGCTTATCCGCAACGAGCTGATGCAACAACGCATTCAATTTACCGTGACGCTAGCCGAAGGATTACCGCCGGTACTGGCCGATAAAATTCAACTCCAGCAGGTGGTGATGAACCTTATCCTGAATGCAATTGACGCGATAGCCGCCGCCGACGGTGACGTGCGCACCCTGACGTTACAGGTCACGCCTGATGCGCGTGGAGACATCTGCTTTGCCGTGTGCGACAGCGGGATCGGGCTTTCGCCGCCAGCCAGCCAGCGCCTGTTTGAAACCTTTTTTACCACCAAATCCACCGGCATGGGAATTGGCCTGACCATTTGCCGCTCAATCGTGGAAGCCCACGGCGGCCAGATATGGGCGAGCGCCAACCCGGACGGTGGCGCAACCTTCTGTTTCACCCTGCCGGGAACACCCGCGAAAACCGAGAGTGCAACGCATGAATGACACCCCCAACATGCCCCCTCCCCGATGGTTTATATCGTCGATGATGATGCGTCCGTTCGCGCATCACTGGAAGATTTACTCGCCTCCGTTGGCCTGGAGACGCAGGCGTTCGCTTCACCACGGCAATTTCTTGACGCTACGCGCCCTGACAGGCCAGCCTGCCTGATTCTTGATGTGCGCATGCCGGGAATAAGCGGGCTTGATTTTCACGACGAGATGACCCGCCTTGGCCTCTGTTTACCGGTGATTTTTATTACCGCCCACGGCGATATTCCAATGTCGGTACGGGCGATGAAAGCCGGAGCACTGGAGTTTTTAACCAAACCGTTTCGTGAGCAAGACTTGCTCGATGCCATTCAGAAAGGATTAGCGCAAGACAGTGCCCAGCGCCACCTTGCCGAGGTGCATGAAAAGCTGCGCGCCTGTTATGACAGCCTGAGCAGCGGTGAGCAGCTCGTGTTGCAAGGGGTGGTTGCCGGGCTGTTGAACAAACAGATTGCCGCCCGGTTGGGAATAAGCGAAGTGACGGTCAAAGTACGGCGCGCCGCCGTGATGCGAAAAATGCGGGCCGATTCACTGGCCGAGCTGGTGCGGTTGTATGATGCGCTGAACATCACCCGCCAGGAATAAGCCTGCGGGCATCCGCGCCGCTGAATTGTCTTTTATTCGATAAATATCGTCCTGATTTCATAATAAGCGCCACCGCAAACCGCGCGATAATCCACCCGGTTATCCCTTCACTCCATTGCCGTGGCAGACGCGTTTATGAATACATTGATGATGCACTTCTGGCAGCAGTTCAGAGCATTTTTACTGATTTATGGCTGTTTATCTCTCGGTATCAGTTTATCTGCTCGATTACCGGTTGCCTTGCCTGGCAGCATTATCGGCATGCTTATCCTGTTCATCCTGTTATCCGTGCACATTATCCCGGCGCAGTGGGTCAGGCCGGGCTGCCATTTGCTGATGCGCTATATGGCGTTGCTGTTTGTGCCCGTCGGCGTTGGCGTAATGCAGTACACCGACCTGCTTCGCAGCCAGTTCGGGCCCGTGGTTGTCTCTTGTGTGGTCAGTACCGTTATCGTGCTGATCACCGTCAGCGGCTGCTCGCACCTGCTGCATCGTCCAAAACCGTCGCACCAGCCGCACGCCCCAGAAAGGGAGTCGAATCATGCTGCCTGATATTCTGTGGTCATTGCCGTTGACGCTGGGGGTGTTTTTTGGCGCTCGCCATCTCTCCCGGCGATTTAATAGCCCGTTGCTGAATCCGTTGCTGGTCGCCATGGCGGTGTTAATCCCTTTTCTGTGGATAAGCCACATCCCTTACGCGCGCTATTTTAGCGGCAGTCGCGTGCTCAATAGCCTGCTGCAACCGGCGGTGGTGGCGCTGGCATTCCCGCTCTATGAACAGTTGCATCAGATTCGGGCACGCTGGAAATCGATTATCAGCGTGTGCGTGCTAGGCAGTGTAGTCGCCATGATAAGCGGCACCTGGATTGCGCTGCGATTAGGGGCCACGCCCGCTATCGCCGCCTCTATCTTGCCGAAATCCGTCACCACACCGATTGCTATGGCCGTTGGCGGCAGTCTCGGCGGCATCCCCGCCATCAGCGCGGTGTGTGTGATCTTTGTCGGTATTCTCGGTGCGGTATTCGGGCATCTGCTGCTTAACGCCATGCGTATTCACACCAAAGCCTCGCGCGGGCTGGCAATGGGGACAGCGGCACATGCGCTTGGCACCGCGCGCTGCGCGGAACTCGACTATGAGGAAGGGGCTTTCAGCTCGCTGGCGCTGGTGCTGTGCGGCATCATCACTTCGCTGCTGGCTCCACTGCTGTTCCCGCTATTGCTGATGCTGTCGCGCTAGCAGTACAACGCAAGACGGTGCCGTCAATAACGCGTAGGCGGCACCCCAAACATCTGGCGGAAGGCAAACGTAAACGACGCGGTGCTGGCATAGCCCAGCTCCAGCGCCACTTGCGTCACACTGTGGTTATTCTTCAGCCGTACCACCGCTTCCAGCAGGCGCTGACGCTTTTTCCATTCGCTAAAGGCAAGCCCGGTTTCTTTTTTAAAGCGGCGAGAAAAGGTGCGCACCGACATGCCGGTTTGACTGGCCCAGGCCTCAATCGTATGCGGTTGTTCTGGTGCCCGTTGAATGGCGCGGCAGACACGCATCAGCGGTGCTGAATAGGGCCAGACGAGGGAGAAACCGGCATCGGGCAACTGCGTTAGCAGGGTGGTTAATACGCTGACCAGTTTGGCATCCTCGCCATCGCTATCATATTGCTCCGGTACATTCAGCGTCGCGTAGTGGATGAACTCGCGAATAAAGTCGCTGACCAGCACCACGTTGCTGCCGCGGTGCCCTAATTGCACATAATCCGGCGCGATATACAGGCTTTCCAGCAGCACATCGCTGGTGGCGACAATGCAATGCGGCACCTGCGCGGGTATCCAGACGCCATAGAGCACCGGCACAATCAGCGTTTGACCTTCTATCTCCACCCGCATACCGCCCTCGCGCGCATAGAGAAACTCGACAAACGGGTGCTGATGCACGGCCACCTGCGTCTCTTTTTGCAGCGGGTAACTGCGAAAATAAACCGGGCGCGGTAGCGCATGCAGTATCGGCGCAGGTTGTCCGGCAATGGGCTGATGCGGGGGAGCCACAAGCGAACGGGGCATGGTAATACGACCTCTATTCGATGACGTGTGTTTTGACAGGGTAACGCAGGCAGACCGGGCTTACCCGATAATTCGCGCATGGCGTTAAGCCGGTGGCCGCCGTCAAAACGTGGCCAACCCGAGTGGTTAGCCCCCTTAAACGGGGGCCTGAGGGTTATTCCAGCTCCAGCAACGCGCTCAGGCGGGCTATTTCTGCCCGCCAGGCGGCCTGCAATGCCGGTTTTTGATGTTTCGGTTTACGCGCCATGTCTTGTGCCAACTGTTGTTCCAGCGCCACCAGTTGGCCAAGCTGTTCTTCCTGCTGCGGGTCAACACCCACGCTTGCGGCCTCATCGGCAGCAGGCGTGACTGGTCGCGCGGGCAGCACGCCTGTACCCGGCTCGCTCAGGTGCTGATATAACGCCTCCAGATCGTGCCATTCGCTCAGTTGCCCCGCCTCAACCAGCCAGAAACGGTTGCAGCTCTGGGTTATCAGCGTGCGATCGTGTGTCACCAGCAACACGCCGCCGGAGAAGGTTTGCAAGGTGTGCGCCAGTGCCTCTTTACCTTCCAAATCAAGATGGTTGGTGGGCTCATCGAGCATCAACATGCCATAGCGCGCCAGCGACAGCCCGACAAACAACAGCCGGGCACGCTCGCCACCGCTTAATGTCGCCACCTTCTGTTGATGGCGCGACCAGGCAAACCCCGCGCTGATTAGCGCCATTTTGCGCACCTGCTGTTGTGGCTCAAACGGCGTCAGCGCATCCAGCAAGCTGTCATCATCACGTAGCTGCTGTAAGGTCTGGTCGTAATAGCCTAACGTGAGCCGGGGATGAAAGCGTATCGCCTCCCCGCCCTGCCCCAGACAAAACTGCTGCCATAACAGGCGCAATAGCGAGGATTTACCGCAGCCGTTACGCCCGATAACCGCCACTCTGTCGCCGCTTTTCAGCCGCTGAAGTGCGACGTGAAACAGCATCGGGCTTTCGGCCGCCGGGCGCACCGCAAGCGCATGGATTTCCAGTAACCGGTCGGCATCAATCGCCTCGCCGCTCAGGGTAAGACGCCACTGATAACCGCGACTGAGCTCGGTTTGCGCCTCTTTTAGCCGCACGATGTGTTTTTCCATCTGCTTGGCTTTGCGCGCCAGATCTTCGTTATCGTAGACCCGGCCCCAGGTCGCCAGCCGTTTGGCACTGGCGCTGACACGATCTATCTCTTTCTGCTCCGCCTGATGGCGCTGCGCATCGCTGCTGTCGCGCGCCGCCAGCGCTTCACGCGCGGCACTGCACGGCAGCGCGAAATAATGCAACTGGCCGTCGCGCAAAATATAACTGCCGTTCGTCACGCTATCCAGTAACTGGCGGTCATGCGAAACCAGCATGAAGCTGCCGCTCCAGCTTTGTAAAAACCGCTCAAGCCACAGCAGCGTCGGCAGGTCAAGGTGGTTACTCGGCTCATCAAGCAGCAGTAAATCCGGCGACGTGACAAGCGCTCTGGCGAGCAACAGCCGGGTATGCTGGCCGCCGCTGAGTGTACCGGCGCTCAGTTGCCAGTCTTGTGGCGCAAAGCCCATCTGCGCCAGCAGCGTTTGCGCGCGCCAGCGCTCGCTGGGGCGCTCGGCAACCGGCACGCAGTCAAGCACGGCGTCTAGCATTGTCAGCGGGTGTAAACGGGCGGGCAGATGTTGTTCAACGCGGGCCAGCAGGCAGTGATGGGCGCGGGTGACGCTGCCGCTTTGCGGCATCAGCGATCCGTCAAGCACATGCAACAGCGTGCTTTTGCCACAACCATTATGGCCAATCAGGCCCAGGCGGTCGCCTTTTTTCAGGGTAAATGAAACGTTATCCAGCAGAGTGCCGAATGGGGTGGTCACGCTCAGGGCGTGTGCGGTCAGTAATGTGCTCATTGCTTACTCAAGAGTTATAGGCGTAATGACGCCTCGTCAACACAACGCTGACGAACCCGGTAAGCCCGAGAGAAGGGAAAGAAGGTTGCTTCGCTCAAGCCACCGTTATCGCAGCACGATATCGATAACGCTTGAGCAGCGGCAATCACCAAGAGG
Organism: Dickeya aquatica; assembly: GCF_900095885.1. Lineage (NCBI taxonomy): Bacteria > Pseudomonadati > Pseudomonadota > Gammaproteobacteria > Enterobacterales > Pectobacteriaceae > Dickeya > Dickeya aquatica. Next base: position 1,796,579 of record NZ_LT615367.1, on the reverse strand, counting down.
GTGTGAAGTGTTAAACAATTCACGGCGCAGCATAGTGTTTCCTCCTTATTGATTTTCTGTAAGTTAATCGGTAGCGCGATTGTAACGGCAACGATAGCAACATGCCAGCCTACAATCGCGCCGTGGCTTATTTACCCAACAACATCACCAGCGCCACGCCAACCAGCACCAGACAGAACGCCAAACGCAGCGCGACCACCGGCAATTTATGCGCCAGCGCCACACCCCATGACACGCTGAGAATACCGCCGATAGCCAGCGGCACGCCGGTTGCCCAATCCACATGACCGGCCTGCGCGTAAGAAGCCAGCGCGGCCAGCGCACCGGGTACCACCAGCGCCAGCGCCATCCCTTGCGCCTGCGTCTGGGTAAAACCAAACAGCGTCACCAGCGCAGGCACCACCACCAGTCCGCCGCCGACGGTAAAAATCCCCGACATAAAACCACTGATAACCCCCAGCACCGGCAGATAACGTGGCGAGAGTACCACCGCCGGTTTGTGGCTACGCTGGCTGTTGATCCACTGCCAGATGTAGTAGGCCGCCAGCGCCAGCAGGAACAGGGCAAACGCGGTTTGCAGATGATTAACCTGAATGGCCGAGGCAACATGGGCTGCCAGATAGGCAGACACCGAGGCAAAGGCACAGAGTTTCAGCATCATGCGGGTATCAATACGGTTACGTTGCCGATAACGCCAAAAGCCTATCAAGACGTTCGGCGTTATCATCACCAGCGCCGTGCCCTGTGCCATATGCTGATTCATGCCAAACAATAACCCCATCGCCGGAATAGCAATCAACCCGCCACCTATCCCTAACATTCCACCGCAAATGCCAAGCGCCATCCCCAGCACCAAACACATCATCACATCGCCTGGCAACATATCGCCCTCAGTTTCCACATCATCGTCAATTGCAAAATCATTTCACCCTGCGCCGATACACGCACACTCAGTCGTCTGCGCCATTCAGGTATTGCGCAATCTCAATCAGGTTTAAATCGGGGTCGCGCAGGTAAATCGAACGAATCGCCCCCATCGCACCGGTACGTGTTACCGGCCCTTCAACAATCGGCCAGTGGCAGCGTTGTACATGTGCCATCACCTGTTCCAGCGGTTCGCTCGCAATAAAACAGAGATCGAGTGCGCCGGGTGCTGGCAGATGAGCATGGGGGGAAAACTCTGCCCCGCGCTGATGCAGATTGATTTTTTGCTGACCAAAGTGAAACGCAACGCGCCCGTTGCCGAAGGTTTCTTCACGCAGTTGTAATACCTGAGTATAGAAATGCCGGGTGGCGGCAATATCCACGCAGGTCAGTACGATATGGTCAATATGACTAATCATCAGCAGGTTCCTTTAATGCATCATGGTGTCAGGCAGGCGGATGCCGCCTCAACAAATTGATAACATCCTAGGCCCGATGAGCCGTTTTGATAATCCTTCAATACTCCATCACCCTTTCCTGCCAGGAAAGGGTCGCGGCTATGGTAGGCTGGTGGCGTCTGTTTTTAAAGGGCGTCGCCTGCCATGATCAATCCCAGCCATTTTGACTTGCACTCACTGCGCCTGTTTTTACAGGTCGCTCGTCTCGGCAGCCTGACCAAAACCGCCGCCACCCACCACATGACCTTATCAGCCCTGAGTAAACGCATGGCCGAGCTGGAGCGCACGGTGGATTGTGCGCTGTTTATCCGCCTGCCGCGCGGGCTGGCACTCACCGCTGCGGGCAAAGAACTGGTACAGCACGCCCGTCAGGTGTTAAGCCGCGTCGAGCGCATGGCTGCCGACATGCAAGATTACGCCACCGGCGTGCGCGGGCAGGTGCATATATGGGCGAACACCTCAGCCATCATCGAATTTCTGCCACAGGAACTGGCCGTTTTTTTACAGCTTCACCCGTTGGTACGCATTCATCTGGAAGAAAAGCTCAGTGAAACGGTGGTCAGCGCGCTGTTAACCGGCCAGGCTGATTTGGGTATTTTCGCTGATAATGTGCCCTCGCCGGGGGTGGAGAAAATCCCCTATCGGGAAGATCAACTGGTGGTGCTGGTTTCTTCGCAACACCCGCTGGCCGGGCGACAGGAGGTCGCGTTTGCCGATACCCTGCCCTACGATTTTGTCGGCCTGAATAATGGCAGCTCGTTGCTTAAACTGCTGCAAGATGCCGCTGAAGATAACGGCAACATACTGCGCCTGCGCATTCAGGTCAGCAGTTTTGACGGCATCTGCCGGATGACGGAGGCCGGGCTTGGCATCAGTATTTTGCCCGAAGGCGCAGTGCGCCCGGAAATTCTGGGCACCGGGCTGCACGCCATTCGACTGAGCGACAGCTGGGCACAGCGTCGGCTGTGGCTCGGCATCAAAGACGGGGCCACGCTACAGCCAGAGGCCGCTAACCTGCTGGCCCACCTGCGTCAGTCTGCCAGCCGGTAGTTGCTACGAGGGCGGTACGGCAACAGGGGGGATACCGCCCGGCGGAGGTAATGGCAACGGCGATACCGGCCAGTGCAGCGCAAACCGTGCGCCCCCCGTTGCGGAGGGGCTGCAACGCGCCTGCCCACCGTGCGCCAGTGCGATCGCCTGCACCACGGCCAGCCCCAGCCCGCTGCCTTTATGGTGGCGACGGTACGGATCGCTGTGTGGCGTGTTGCCGCGTTGAAAGGCATTAAAAATTCTATCGGCAAAGGCCGGGTCGATGCCGGGGCCACTGTCCGACACGCTCAGGCAGACCAGGCCCTTATCCACACTGGCGCAGATAGCAAGCGAGCCTGGGTGGGCGTACTTTTGCGCATTTTCCAGCAATGCCAGCAGTGCCTGACGAATACGCACCGGGTCACAGCACACCGGTGGCGCATCAAGCATCAGCGCCAGGCTGAACCCTTCGCGCTCAAGCGTCGGCCCGAATGCATTCACCACAGCCATCACTTCAACATCAAGCTGGGTTTGCTGCCAGCGTAGCTCCAGATGCCCGCTTTCAGCCAAGCCAACCACCCGTAAATCCTCGATCAATCGCCCCAGCCCCTCGACCTGAGTCAATAAATTGCGGAACAAGACGGTATCCGGCTCGAACACCCCTTCCGCCAAACCTTGCAACCGCCCACGCAAAATCGTCACCGGGGTGCGTAACTCATGGGCGATGGCCGCATTCCAGAAGGCCCGCTCTTGTGCCATGCGCTCCAGCCGCTCGGCCATCACATTAAAATCCCGTACCAGTATCGCCGCTTCGCCCAGTGAGTAATCGTCAGTTTGCGCGCGGGCGTTCAACTCCCCCCCGGCTATCTGGCGCAGGCTGTGTGCCACCGAATTGAGCGGCACCAGAATACGGCGCGCCAGCCTGATGGCCTGAACCACGGCAATCATCAGCGCCAGCAAGGTGGTGCCAGCCATCCAGAACCACTCCATGGTCGTCGGCATCCACTGGTCACTCGGCGACAGGCTTTCTGGCGAGATATGCAGCATGAAGGCATAAAAAAGATACGATCCCACCACCATCAGCAACGTGATCGACAGTGCCAGCAGCGTCATCGAACGCACCAGTTGTCGGCTCAGGCTCCCCAGTGGTTTCATGACGATTCACCCAGGCGGTAGCCTACGCCACGCACACACGACGGCACGCCATCCAGCCCCAGTTGGGTGAGTTTTTTGCGCAATTTACTGATATGGCTATCTACCGTTCTGGACAGCGCATCGCCTTCCGGCAGGCACGAAACCAGCAGCTCTTCACGGGTAAATACCCGGCGAGGAGCCCGCGCCATATGCGCCAGCAAGCGGAATTCCGTCAGCGTCAGCTCCAGTATCTGGCTGGTATTGCCAAGCTCAACCCTCACCTCATGATTCTCCAGATCGACCTGAAAAACCCCACAGCGCAGAAAACGGGAGGCCGATGACCGCGCCCGCAAGCCGGTACGCCGCAGTACCGCCTGCACCCGGGCTACCACTTCTGCGGGGTTAAACGGTTTCACCACATAGTCATCCGCACCGATGCGCAGCCCCGTCAGTTTATCGATGTCCTGATCCAGCGCAGTCAACATGATGACCGGCGTGTCACCACGATGGCGTATGCCTGATAACACCTGCCAGCCATCGAGCTGTGGCATTTGCACGTCCAGCAACACCAAATCAGGTTTCATACCGAGATGCAGCTCAAGCGCTTTACGCCCATCGGCGGCATGCAGCGTGCGCAAACCGCTGCGCGTCAGGTACGCGCGCAGAATATCGGCAATTTCTGGCTCATCCTCGGCAATCAGCACCAATCCATTGCATTCATCGGCTATCGGTAGAGAGGACGTGGACTCAGTCATGGGTGGCCCGTTAGTAAAAAAATGGAAGTCCTCCATCATATCTCCATATTTCACCAACGAAAACCGCACACAACCCACGCACACTGGCACAAACGGGCCAAACAGGCGGCCCGCAAACCGACATGGCGACATGAACATGAATATCCGACTCCCTTTATCCCAACCTGATATCGCCGCATTAACCCGCAACCGCCCCCATGCGGGCGGCCCGTTACCGCGCTTGTCGGGTAGCGTTATCTCCGGTCACGCGGTATCCGGTGGTAAGTTACACCGTACCGGAAAATGGCTGAACGCTTGTGTCCTCGGGCTTTGCGGCCTGCTGCTGAGCGGTTGTGATAAGCCTGAGGTCGCGCCTATCTCGCTGCCGCCAGCGGTAACTGTCAAGGCGGTTACACCGGCTACCGTTACGCTAAAAGAGGAGTTACCAGGGCGCGTCACCGCATTACGCACAGCGGAAATTCGCCCGCAGGTCAGCGGCATCATCCAGCGGCGGCTCTTTGAGCAAGGGGCCGAAATTCAGGCCGGACAACCGCTTTTTCAGATTAATCCCGCCCCTTTCAAGGCCGATGTCGATAGCGCCAGCGCCGCCCTACAGCGCGCCCGCTCAGTGCTAAACCGCGCACAAATTCAGGTCAACCGGCTCAAACCGTTGTTGAGTAGCGGAGCCATCAGCCAGCAAAGCTATGACGATGCCATCGCACAGCGCGATCAGGCCGCCGCGGATGTCGCACAAGCCAACGCAACGCTGGCGCGCCGTCAGCTCGATTTAACCTTTGCCACCATCGAGTCACCCATTTCCGGTCGTATCGATCAGGCCCTGATAACCGAAGGTGCGCTGGTCAGCAGCACGGACAGCACCGCGCTGGCACGGGTACAGCAGATTGATAACGTCTACGTGGATGTGCGCCAGCCCGCCACATCACTGGAGCGCCTCAGAGAAATGCTGGCCAGCCGCGATGGTTCCCACGAGGCAATGGCGGTGGAAATTCTGCGCAGTGATGGCCAGCCTTATCCGGTACAGGCCAGCATGTTGTTCTCCGGCATTAATGTTGATACCAGTACCGGTGATGTACTGGTGCGCATTCTGGTCGATAACCCGCAGCGGCAGTTGTTGCCGGGCATGTTTGTGCGCGCCCGGCTGCCTCGCAGCCATTACGATGACGCCATGCTGGTGCCCCAGCAGGCGGTGACACACAACGGCAGTACAGCCAACGTCTGGGTAGTGGATGGTCAGAAAAAGGCCCACACCGCAGAGGTCAAGCTCGGGGAGCTGATTAATCAGCAATACCGTATTCAGGCCGGGCTACAGCCGGGCCAACTGGTGGTGGTGGAAGGCGGCGACAAGCTCAGTGAAGGCGTCACCGTGTCCACCCAATACTGGGGGCGGATGGCTTCTGCAACCCCGGACGCCTCACGTTAAATCAGGAAACGACACACCATGCCGCAATTTTTTATCCAGCGCCCTATCTTTGCCGTCGTGATTGCGCTGTTTATTGTGCTATTCGGCCTGCTTGCCCTGCCACAGCTACCGATAGCCCGTTATCCTTCGGTTGCGCCACCGTCGGTGACAATTATCGCCACTTACCCCGGCGCAAGCCCACAAACTCTGAATGACTCAGTCGTCAGCCTGCTTGAGCGCGAGCTGTCGGGTGTGAAAAACCTGCTGTATTTCGAATCCACAACCGATACCAGCGGCCTGGCGCAAATCAGCGTCACCTTTCAGCCCGGCACCGACCCGGAACTGGCGCAGATTGATGTGCAAAACCGGATCAAGACCATCGAGCCGCGCCTGCCTCAGGTGGTCAGGCAAAATGGGCTACAAGTCGAATCGGCCTCATCCGGGTTTCTGATGCTGGTCAGCCTGACCGACAGCAGCGGGCGTTACGATCCGCTGGCGTTGAACCACTATCTGGCGCGCAATATTGCTACCGAACTGCGCCGCATTGATGGCGTAGGCCGGGTTCAGTTGTTTGGTACGGAACAGGCCATGCGCGTCTGGGTTGATCCGAACAAACTGCTGGCCTATGGCCTGACGCTTGGCGATGTGTCTGACGCCATCAGCCAGCAAAACGTGCTGGTCGCACCTGGCCGACTCGGTGATACGCCGACCCTGCCCGGCCAGCAAGTGACGCTGCCTCTGACGGTACAAGGGCAATTATCCACCCCATCACAATTCGCAGATATCGTGCTGCGGGCCCGGGAAAATGGTGCGCAGGTGCGGCTGGGTGATGTCGCACGCGTTGAACTGGGTGCCCAGTCTTACGGCTTCTCGGTGCGCGAGAAGGGAAAGAGCGCGACCGCCGCCGCCATTCAACTCTCTCCCGGAGCCAACGCCGTGCGCACGGCCGATGCCATCAACGAGCGCATGCGCGAGCTAAAATTCTCCATGCCCGCCGGGATGGCGTATTCACTGCCATTTAATACCGCGCCCTTTGTCAAACTCTCCATCGAGAAGGTGATCACCACGCTGGCAGAAGCCATGATATTGGTGTTTTTGGTGATGTACCTGTTTTTACAAAATGTGCGTTATACCCTTATCCCGGCAATTGTCGCCCCTATTGCACTGCTGGGAACCTTGAGCGTTATGCTCATCGCCGGTTTCTCGATTAACGTGCTGACCATGTTCGGCATGGTGCTGGCGATTGGCATTATTGTCGATGATGCCATCGTGGTGGTGGAAAACGTCGAGCGGCTGATGTCAAAAGAGAGGCTATCGCCCAGGGAGGCGACCGCCAAAGCGATGCGTGAAATCACCGGAGCCATCATCGGGATAACGCTGGTGTTGTCGGCCGTGTTTATTCCAATGGCCTTTGCCAGCGGCTCGGTGGGCGTCATTTATCAGCAATTCACGCTCTCGATGGCGACGGCTATCCTGTTTTCGGCGTTTCTTGCCCTGACGTTAACGCCTGCGCTATGCGCCACATTACTCAAGCCGGTAGACGGCGCATCACACGGCAAACGGGGCTTTTTCACTGCCTTTAACCGAGGGTTTGACCGCCTGACTCAGCGTTATGAAGCGACAACCCGCGCCCTGCTCAAGCGAACGGGTAGCGTGCTGTTGCTGTTTGTTGCGCTGGTGGTGGCCGTGATGGGGATTTTTCGCGCGCTGCCGTCGGACTTTCTGCCGCAAGACGATCAGGGGTACTTTATGACCTCATTCCAGTTACCGTCAGAGGCAACAGAGGCGCGGACTCTGGCCGTCGTTCAATCGTTCGAAGAGTATGTCGCCTCACGCCCTGCGGTTGCCACCAGTATCTCTATTATCGGATTCGGTTTCTCTGGTTCGGGTGCCAACACCGCGCTGGCCTTTACCATGCTAAAAGACGGGCGTTCCCGTGCCGACACCACCCTTGCCGAGGAAACCGCGCGGGCACAGCAGGCGATGTCGCACGCCCGAGAAGGCACCATCATGTCACTGATGCCGCCTGCTATTGAAGATCTCGGCACATCTGCCGGGTTCAGTCTGCGCTTGCTTGACCGCGCCAATCGCGGTCAGGAAGCGTTGCTGGCCGCACAAACGCACCTGCTGTCACTGGCGGCCAACAGCCCGGTCGTGGCAGACGTCTACCCGGACGGCCTGCCACCCGGCAACTCGATTCATCTGGATATTGACCGCCAAAAAGCACAGGCGCTCGGTGTTTCATTTAACACCATCAGCGATGCGCTATCCGGGGCTATCGGGTCGCTGTATGTCAACGACTTCCCCTATTCCGGTGGGATGCAGCAAGTGATTATTCAGGCAGATGCCCCGGCGCGGATGCAGCTTGATGACGTGCTTAACATGTATGTGCGTAACACCGCAGGCGGTATGGTGTCACTGCGCGAAGTGGTCACGCCAGTCTGGCGTGAAACGCCGCAACAACTGACCCGCTATCAAGGCTTTCCGGCGCTGCGTATCTCCGGGCGCGCCGCGGCAGGTTACTCCAGTGGCGAAGCGATGGCAGAAATGGAACAGTTAGCCGCGCAACTCCCTCCCGGCTTTGGTATCGAATGGACCGGACAATCGCTGCAAGATAGCCAATCCGCCGCCCAAACGCCGCTGTTGTTACTGTTATCGATGGTGGTGGTGTTTCTGGTGCTGGCCGCATTATACGAAAGCTGGCTTATTCCTCTGGCAGTGATACTGGTGGTGCCGTTGGGCCTGCTGGGTGCGCTGGTGGCGGTCATGATGCGCGACATGCCCAATGATGTGTTCTTTCGCGTCGGGCTGATTATTGTTATCGGTCTGTCGGCTAAAAACGCCATTCTGGTGGTCGAGTTTGCCAAACAGTTGCATCAGCAAGGGCTCAGCCTGAAAGAGGCCGCCGCCCGCGCCGCCCGCCTGCGATTACGGCCTATCCTGATGACGTCGCTGGCGTTCATCCTTGGGGTGATCCCACTGGCCTTTGCCTCCGGGACCAGTGCAGAAACCCTGCGCGCGATTGGCACCGGTGTGCTGGGTGGCATGATCAGCGCCACGGTGCTGGCAATACTGTTCGTCCCGGTGTTGTTTGTCAGCGTTATGGGGATACATCAGCGCCTGACGCGCAAACCGGCCCCACGGCTGCCTGCCCCACCGCATAACGACAACTAGCCCACACCCGTCCGGTTGCACCGCTGCGCAACCGGGCGACACCCGCGACATGCCGCGCCAATCAGGTAACGCGATTAACCGGGAAATGACGCCTCTGTGCGAAAGGCCGTCGCCAGCAGGCCATCAAGCCATTGCTGGTGGCCGTTAATCATCGGGTTAGGCCGCGTACCGGCCAGCTCACGCGCGGGGGCACCGTGCTGGGTTTCCTGCGTGAGAAGACGCAGACGATGGCCGGGCAACGCCTCAATTAGCCACGCATGGTGCACATCCAGAAGGGTTTCAGCCTCGCCCTCCACCCAGCCATGCCAGGCTAAACGAGCAAGCTGGCCTGGCTGCGGTGGCACGAATTCAACCACCTCAGCTTCAACCACAAAACCAAATGTCGTGAAACAAAACCGCGTCCCTGCCGCCAGCCAGGGCGCGTTGCCGTGATGAAAATGGATGTCGCTGGCATTCGGGTAGTAATCCGGCCACAGTGCGGTATTGACCAGCGCCTGCCAGACCGGCTCAACCGACAACTGCGCCACAATCATTTCGTTAGAGGCAAAATTATCACACCAGCCCGGCAGATACCCTTGCGGCCAGATAATCGCACTGAGCGGCGCACTCACCGCTGCCGGTGTGCCAGCCTCATGATTTTTAAATGCATTGCTTTGTAAGGAATCGTTCAACATTTCAGGTTTCATTCGTTCGCTCATCTCAACGTATTGCCGTAACGGATAGGTCAGCAGCGCTGCTCTGTCAGCACTTGTGTCAGCATAAGCGACATGGTGAAATAGAAAAAATCGTGTTTATTGATTCTTCATATAATGAATATTGATATCAGAAATCTGGATCTCAATTTACTCAAGGCGCTTGATGCCCTGCTGGATGAACGCAGCGTGACTCGCGCAGCCCAGCGGCTCTCGCTGACACAGCCTGCGGTGAGCGCCATGCTGACACGTCTGCGTGACTGTTTTGATGACCCGCTGTTTACCCGCACCCAGCGCGGCATCGTCCCCACGCTGCGGGCACAGGAACTGGCCGCCCCGGTAAAACAGCTTCTGCATGATGCCCGGTCACTGCTGCAACCTCACCGCTTTGACCCGGCCACCGCCTCGCTGACGCTCACGCTGGCCGCGACGGATTACGCCCTGCGCGCCGTGATTGTCCCGCTCATTCGGCAGCTAAGGCAGCAGGCTCCCGGTATCCGGGTTGCGATTGTGCCGCCTGACCCACAGCGGATGCACGAGCAACTGGAGAGCGCAGAGGTGGATATGCTGCTGATGACACCGCACCTCACCATGCCTTTGTTGCACAGCCGCCATTTATTTCGCGAACGCTACGTGTGTGTGATGCGTGCAGACCATCCCGATGCCGGGAAACCGCTGTCTCTGGCACGTTTTTGTGCGCTGGATCATGTGCTGGTGTCTTATCAGGGCAACCCGTTTAGCGGCGTCACCGATGAGGCGCTGGCGCAACGGGGCTATCAGCGCAAGGTGACGTTATCCGTCAGCAGCTTTCTGGTGCTCGCCGACATGCTATATGACAGCGATATGATTGCCGTTGTCCCTGAACGCATGGCAATGACCGAAACGCAACTGGCGATTGTCGAGCCACCTGTCGCTATCCCCGGTTTTACCAAGACACTGTTCTGGCATGAGCGCCCCCATCGCTCGGCAGCCCATCGCTGGGTGCGGGAGGTGCTCTACTCGTTGTTTGATGCGCCGTCAGCGCGTGATGGCGCTGACGGCCGTGAGGACGGTGAAAACACCCGCTAAAAAGTCGCCTCATTAGCATGAGGCAACATAAAACGGGTTATCACCACTACGCGCTTAGCAAAGTGCGGGCCAGCCAGTCATCCGGTGTGTTGACACCCGGCAGCGCAAAGAAATACCCACCGCCAACCGGCTTGATGTACTCCTCCAGCGGCTCGCCGTTAAGCCGTTTTTGTACCGTCAGGAACCCTTTTTCCAGATCGGCCTGATAGCAGACAAACAGCAGCCCCATATCCAGTTGACCGGCGTTTGTTACCCCCAGCGAATAGCTGTAGCCGCGGCGCAACATCAGATTGGCACGGCTTTCCGGCGTGCGCGGGTTTGCCAGGCGGATATGGGCATCCAGCGGGATCACCTGGCCTTGCGGGTCTTGGCTATAATCCGGCTCATCATGCTCATTGACCATGCCCAGCGGCGCACCGCTGTGCTTGTCGCGGCCAAAAATCATTTGCTGCTCTTTAAGCGGCGTGCGATCCCAGAATTCGACGTGAAAACGGATGATGCGCGCGGCCTGATAGCTGCCGCCGTAGGCCCAGGCTGGTTCGCCGGACTGCGGCCCCACCCAGAGGATTTCATCCATCAGCGCGTTATCCGCACTATTCGGATTGGCGGTGCCATCTTTAAAGCCCAGCAAATTAATCGGCGTTTCTTTACCCTGACTGCGCGCGGCATGTGCCGAGATAAACCCTTCACGCTTCCAGCGCACACTGAGCAAATCCGGCGTCTGTTTAATGATATCGCGCAGCGCATGTAACACCGTTTCATGCGTGTTGGCGCAAATTTGCAGCAGCACATCACCGTGACACAGGCTGGCATCCAGCGAGTCATTGGGAAAGCGCGTCATACGCTCAAGTTTACGCGGCTTTTGTGCCTGTAGACCAAAGCGTTCATCAAACAGCGACGCGCCCACCGACACCGTGATAGTCAGGTTATCCGGGTAAATGTCGCGGCCCATGATGCCAGAATCCAGCGGTGGCAGGCGCGGGTCAACCGATTCCACCTGGCCACCCGTGCTCAAAAAAGCAATGCGCTGCGTCAGCAGTTGAAACAACCGCGCCAAATCGGCCTTGCTGCTTGCCAGCACATCAAACGCCACCAGCATCATGGCGGCCTGCTGCGGCGTGGTGATCCCAGCCTGATGCGGCCCGTAAAACGGTTGTTTTTGCCAGCGTTCATCCGGTGATAGGGCGGTCGGGGTATCCTGAGCGGCAGCCGGGCCCGCGCCCAGCGCCAGTGCGCCCCCCATCATGCCAAGGCCCTGTAACAGGCGACGGCGCGAAGGCGAGGCAAGATCGGCGTGTACCGGGCACGCCGAAGGGGCGGCGTTTGACGAAGCATGTGGCCCATCGTGCGGGCCGTGATAACGACTCATGGTTAGCCCGCCTTAGTCCAGCCCCAGCACACCGCGCAACTGCGCCAACTCTTCTGCCAGCACAGTGACCGGCCCTTTGAGCGCCGTGCGATCGGCGTCACTGAGCTTCTCATAAGAGGCAAAGCCCTCTGAGGTTTTATATTTCGCCAGCACCGTATCGACGGTTTTAAAGTTAGCGTCGATTTTTGCCAGCAACGCCGGGTTGGCTTTGGTCAACAGCGGACGCAGCAGGTTGACGATTTTCTGTGCGCCATCAACGTTGGCCTGAAAATCCCACAGATCGGTGCGGCTGTAGCGATCTTCCTCACCGCTGATTTTAGTGGCGGCCACTTCCTCAATCAGCCCGGCTGCACCACCGACCACTTTATTCGGCGGGAAGGTCAGGCTGGCAATGCGCGTTTGCAGCTCTTGCGTATCGGTATAAAGCTGGTCGGCATACTTCGCCATGTCTTTGACGCTGTTATCAGCAAACAGTGCCTTTTCCAGACGATGGAAGCCGGTGAATTTCGGGTCAGCGGCCTTTTGCTCGTAGTCGTCTTCGCGGGCATCAATGCTGCCGTCCAGATCGGAGAACAATTCGGCAATCGGCTCGATGCGCTCATAATGCTGGCGCGTCGGCGCATAGAGTTTCCGGGCTTCATCAAGCTTGCCCGCCTTGATGGCATCGGTGAAACGTTTGGTCTGCGCGACCAACCCGTCAACCTCTTTAGTGACATACACTTTGTATTCGGCAATCGGCCCGACCAGATCCAGCACATTGGTTTGTACCGGCGTGCTGCCAGCCGCTGCCGTGACCACCAGTTTGCCTTTCGGGTTACTCAGCAACCCGCAGGTCATGTCATATTCACCTGGCTCCAGCGTGGCGGTCATTTTCTGGGTGAAACCGGGGGCGATATTTTCACGCTCTTCTACGACCATCACCCCTTTGAGGATCTCCCACTCCAGGTTTTTCTGGCTGGCATTGGTCACCACAAACTGCGTTTTCCCGGCAGGCACCGTCACTTGCATCGGTTCGCACTGCTTGTCGTTGACCGTCACTTTCACCTGCGGGATATCCGCAGCCAGTACGCCAAACGCAGGCAGCGCCAGCAGTGCAACACTCAGGGCCGTGCGACGAAACAATGGTGTAGACATAGAGCTATCCTTTATTAATTGACTGATTAATAGCAGTAATTTGATTTATACCAGCATCATCGGTAGCTGGGTGACGAGGCGTGGCAGGCCAAATGCCTCATCATTATTGACAATGGTGACTAGCGCTGGCGCGGTTGCGGTGCCGTCGCACTAAGTTGTGCCGGGCGCGCAGGCAAAAAGAAGTACAGCAAAGCCGGGATCAGGTATAACCAGTAAACGGCAACTTCACTGACCGTCGGCGCTTCCTGATAGCCAAACATGCCCTCAAGCACCGTTCCCGCCACACTGTGGGTGGATAAAACCGCACTCAAATCAAACGCAACCTGTTGAAATTCGTTCCACAACCCAGCCTCGTGAAAAGCCCGAATGGCTCCGGCGGCAAGCCCGGCGGCGACAAACAAAATAAACAGGCTGCTCCATTTAAAGAAACGCGCCAGTTGCAGCTTCACGCCGCCCCAGTAGATCAGTGCACCCACCACCACTGCACAGGCCAGCCCCAGCAGCGCACCGATGGGCGCGGCAATGCCCACATCCTGCTCAAACGCCGCCAGCAGGAAAAACACCGACTCCAGCCCCTCGCGCGCCACGGCAAAAAACACCATCGCCACCAGCGCCCACCCCTGGCGCTTACCGGCATTGAGCGCGTTATCGACCGCACCTTCCAGATGCAGGCGCACCGAGCGCGACACTTTTCGCATCCAGAACACCATCCAGGTCAGAATGACGACAGCGACCAGCGCCACTACGCCTTCGAACAGTTCCTGCTGTTTTTGCGGAAATTCACCGGTGGTTTCATTGATAATCACCCCCAGACCCAGGCAGAGTGCCAGCGCCAGCCCGACGCCGGCCCACACGGCTCCCATCCACTGCTCACGCTGGGTACGCTTGAGGTAACTGGCTATCAGGCTGACTATCAGCGCCGCCTCCAGCCCCTCACGAAACATAATGAGTAATGGAACAAACATGGCTGCCAACTCCTGTGCTGACCGTAGTACTTTGCAACCCCGCAACATCCGGGTATGTCATCGCCATGCCGTAACACGAACATGACAAAGAATGATAATGGTTCGTATTAATAGATAAACGTCAGGTTTGGTAAAGCGATTTTTTCTAATTAAATATTTCCAGCGCACTGACGTGCAGCCCTGCAACCGGTCAGACTGCAAGGCAACACGATGATGAGTAAAGAGAAAGAGTCACAGGCGCACACAGTTATCACGCCCTTTTTTCTTCGCCAGATAGAGTGCCTGATCGGCCCCTTCTTTCAGCCGTTGCTGGCTACACGGGTTGGCGCTGGAATAGGTATAGACACCGGCACTCATGGTCACGACCTGATGGGCGAGCAACGATGCCTGATGCGCAATCGCACTCTCTCGCACCCGTTCGACCGCCTGAATGCCCAGCGCCTCGCCCTGCTCACCGGACAGGCCCGGCAGAATAATCGCAAACTCTTCCCCGCCATAGCGGGCGGCCAGGCCATCGGGGGGCAGCGGCAGACCGGCCAGTACCATACCGATTTGCACCAGGCAGCCATCACCTTGTACGTGCCCATAGGTGTCGTTGTAGCGTTTGAAAAAATCCACATCCAGCATGATGAGCGTCATCGGTGTGCCCGCTTGCCGGGCCTTATCCAGCGCCAGTTCCAGATAGCGATCAAAACGACGTCGGTTTGCCAGTCTGGTCAGCGGGTCAATCAATGCCAGTTTTTGCAACACCTTGTTTTTATCCGTCACTTCCTGATGCAGGCGGCTGATGTCATCATTACTTCTCACCGTTTGCCGAACCTGCCGCAACACAAAACTGCCGGGAAAACCAATCGCAAACAGCACCAGCACATTAAGCAACATGGCAGGGATATTGTTGGTAAGCCAGCGCTGTTGTATTGCGCTTTTATCAAGACTGGCCGCCACCACCAGCGGGTAACGTTGCAACTTAACATAAGCGAGAATGCGCACCCGTCCATCCAGCGTGGTACGCCAGATGCCGCTACCGCTGCCCCGCTCCAGCCGTGACGGTTCAAACAGCCCACCGCTTGAGAAATCATGATTAATATACTGCTCTAAATGGGGGTAGAGATAAATCGCGTGACCATTGGCGTTCATTAATGACAACACGCCGTTATAGTCCAGATTAAAATAGCTGTAGAAATTGCCAAAATAGTTATGATCGATAGACGCAAGAAAAACGCCTTTGAATTCACCATTCGGGCCATTTACCCGTTTAGCGACCGGAATCACTCGCTTATGGGTAATATTACTGACCGTCACTTTAGCAATATATAGTGAAGAGACATTATTCTGCTTTAAAAAAGAGAAATACTCCCGCCGGGAGGCATTATAAATATAAAGCGGCCCATTGGACGTCGAGGCAATCAGGTTTCCTTTATCATCAAATAAATATAACCCGACCAGTTGCGGCAACACCGCGCGATGGCTATCCAGCACATTTTTTACCCGCGCAGAATCCAGCATACCGGTTTGTGATAACTCTGTTAGCATGTCATCAATCGCCACTTCAATCGGCGCAAAGGTATCCTGTGCCTGACGTGACATGGCTACCGACAGGTTAATGGCATTTTTCTGCGCACCATCCATTGCGCTCTGATAAGAGCCCCAAAACGTCCAGATGCTGCTGACGACAAAGATCAGGCTGCATACTATCAAAAACACCATCATGGTCAGGCCGGGAGAGGCACGGGAGAACGCCGGAGGCAACAAGCGCAGAAAACGACACACACGGGTGAAAACGCGATAATGAATTGGCATGCATGCTCGCAATAACGTACTGATGATAAAACCACAACCAGACTGTCAGTACCCTGTCAGAGAGATAACCGTCTGCATACTTAAAAGCAAAAGCGTCCCGCAGATAACTGACACCCCATCGCTGCCCCACCTTTAACCGGTGGCCGGGTACGATGCCCTAACTATAAACCGCCACCATGCACGCCATCGTCTGTAGGGGAGATATGCCCGACAAATCTGTGACGGACTGCTCAAATCTTGTTTTTTCCGTTACAGCACGGCGACAACGTGGCGAAAAAAACGCACAGGACGCGCCCCATTTTGAGGCATCTGCGCCACTCTCCCTACCCGAAAATCTGGCTTTTCGCCCCCGTTTCCGCGAAAAAATTAACCCTGTCGAAAATATTACCCAGCATCTTCTTAACAAACCCTGCGATAATAACACCGGGCTGATTCTTTTCATTTTCTCAGCACCAAAATAATGCATTCATCGCACCAAAATAGTTAATTATTTTTTAAAAAATACGTTTTTTATAAAAACCCGCACAATAACCTCATTAAAAGAAAAAACAAAATTTAATACCAATTAAAAAGCAAAAATAAACAACAAAAAAGAATAAACAGCAATAAATTCAGCATTATAATCTAATTTATCATCACTATTGACAACATATCACTGATTGATAATATCAAGACAACAGCACCACAAATATCTAGCATGAGAAATAAAAAAGAAAAAAATAAAACCCAGAGACCTGGGATGCAGTTCAATTTCTCACATCATTATTTATTCAAAATTAATATTAATGGAGGCCGTCATGAATATTCAAAAACCTTATTTACTTTTTCTCGGTGATGCACATGACCAATTAGCGGCTAAAGTGGCAATCGGTATTCAGCAATGGCACCCGGAATATTGTGTCGGGCAATATCGAATGGCGGGATGCCAGGCTGATTGTGGCCTGCCGGATATGGATATTCAGGCGGCCGTGGCAGCCGGAGCCCGCACGCTGGTCATTGGAGTGGCAAACCGGGGGGGATTATTTTCTGAGGCCTGGATAGCCGTGCTGCGCCAGGCGCTGGAGTGCGGCATGGATTTGGCCGCCGGGCTGCATAACAAGCTGGCCGATGTGCCCGAAATCCGTGAGCTGGCCGCACGGCTGGAGCGCTCGCTGTTTGATGTGCGCCACCCGACCCAATCATTTCCGGTTGCCAGCGGGCGCAAGCGCAGCGGGAAACGCCTGCTGCCGGTCGGCACCGATTGTTCCTGCGGCAAGATGTATACCGCGCTGGCGATTGAAAAAGCCCTGCTGGAGCGTGGCGGTGATGCAACATTTCGCGCCACCGGGCAAACAGGTATTTTAATCTCAGGTGCGGGGGTCAGTATTGATGCGGTGGTGTCTGACTTTATCGCCGGGGCGGTCGAAACCCTCGCCCCGGATAACGACGCGCAGCACTGGGACGTCATAGAAGGTCAGGGATCGCTGTTTCACCCTTCTTTTGCGGGTGTCACCACCGGTATTATCCACGGCGCACAGCCTGATGCACTGGTGTTGTGCCATGAACCGACGCGCACCCATATGCGTGGCGTTGATTATCCGTTACCTGAGTTGCAAGCCTGTATTGACCTGAATCTGGCGATGGCGCGCCTGACCAATCCACTCGCCCGCTTTGTCGGTGTCTCGATTAACAGCGTACAGATGCCAGAGGAACAGGCGCTGGCCTATATGGCAGCACTGGAACAGCAGCTTGGGCTGCCGGTTGTAGACCCGTTCCGCCAGGGTGTCGGCCGCATTATCGATCAACTGTAACGGGCACCATCATGGCTGAACTGTTCGTTACCCATGAACGCTGGGCGCTAAAAGAAACCTTTACCGTTTCGCGCGGCAGCAAAACCCACGCCGATGTCATCAAAGTGACGGTGCGCGACGGGCGTTATGAAGGGCACGGAGAATGCGTGCCTTACGCCCGCTACGGTGAAAGCCTTGAGGGCGTTGAAGCGCAGCTACTGGCGCTCCAGCCGGCAGTACGCGAAGGGCTTGACCGGCAGGCGCTGCAACATAGCCTGCCAGCCGGTGCGGCACGTAACGCGCTGGACTGCGCCCTGTGGGATTT
The DNA here is from genome assembly GCF_900095885.1 of Dickeya aquatica. Classification (NCBI taxonomy): domain Bacteria; kingdom Pseudomonadati; phylum Pseudomonadota; class Gammaproteobacteria; order Enterobacterales; family Pectobacteriaceae; genus Dickeya; species Dickeya aquatica. Next base: position 1,778,584 of record NZ_LT615367.1, on the reverse strand, counting down.
GGCGTGCCAGCAGTGCGGAAAACCGGTGTGGCAACTGGCTGGCCTGCCTCGCCCGACGCCGCTGGTCAGCGCATTCACCCTATCGCTGGATACCCCGGAGAAGATGGCACAGGCGGCACAACGCCACGCCCATCGTCCGTTGCTGAAACTGAAACTGGCCGATGCCAATGACATCGAGCGGGTGGCGGCCGTGCGCGAGTGTGCCCCTAATGCTGGTCTGATTGTCGATGCCAACGAAGGCTGGACGCCCGATTTATACCTGAAACTGGTGCCGGAACTGTTGCGCCTTGGCGTCAGCATGATTGAACAGCCGCTGCCCGCCAGCGACGATGCTGCACTGGCCGAATTGCCGCACCCGATTGCGCTGTGCGCCGATGAGTCCTGCCACGATTGCCAGTCGCTGCCCGGTCTTTCGCAGCGCTACGAGCGGGTCAACATCAAGCTGGATAAAACCGGCGGCCTGACCGAAGCACTGCGGCTGCGTCAGGCCGCACGGGCGCAGGGACTCGGCATCATGGTGGGCTGCATGGTCAGCACCTCGCTGTCGATGGCCCCGGCAACGCTGGTGGCACAAGGTGCCCAAATTGTCGATCTTGACGGCCCGTTATTACTCACCGATGACCGTATCGGCGGCCTTGTCTGGCGAGACAGCCAACTGTATTTACCTGAAGAGGGTGTATGGGGCCAGCCCCGCCCTTGCTTAACCGGAGTCGCGTAATGTCACGTATTGTTTATGTTAATGGTTGTTACCTGCCTGAAGAGCAGGCCACGGTTTCGGTGTTCGACCGCGGTTTTTTGTTTGCTGACGCGGTGTATGAGGTCACGGCGGTGGTCAATGGCCGACTGGCGGAATTTGATGGTCACATGGCGCGGCTGGCCCGCTCATGCGCCGAGCTGAATTTATCGCTGCCCGTCAGTACAGCGGAATTACGCGACATTCATCTGGCGCTGATTGAAAAAAACCGGCTTGAAGAAGGCGGCATTTATTTGCAGCTCAGCCGCGGCAGCACCGGCGACAGGGATTTTGCCTTCCCGCACAACGCCACACCGACGCTCACGCTTTTTACCCAGTCCCGCCCGATTATCCACCACCCGAATGCTGAAACCGGCATTCGGGTGATAACCTGCCCGGATTTACGCTGGCATCGACGCGATATCAAAACCGTCAGCCTGCTGATGGCCTGTATGGCCAAAGCGTGGGCGCATGAAAAAGGGGCGGATGATGCCTGGCTGGTGGAAAACGGACGGATCACCGAAGGCAGTTCCAGTAACTGCTACATCGTGGATACCAATGGCCATTTAATTACCCGCCCGCTGAGTCACGACATTTTGCACGGCATCACCCGCCGGGCGTTGCTGCAACTGGCAGCAGATAATCACCTGACGGTGGAAGAACGCCCCTTCACGCCACAGGAAGCCCGTTGCGCCAAAGAAGCATTTATCAGCTCGGCAACCACCTTTGTCTGGCCGGTGGTCGAGATTGATGGCACCCCGGTCGGAGACGGTAAACCAGGGCCGATAACGCGCCAGTTGCGTGAGATTTATCTCGCCATGATCCGCCAGCAAACCGCCGCCTGACCGGCGCGACGTCCGGTATCTCTTGGAATACCGGACGTCGTTGCCGTGTTGTATCAGCCTTTATGGCACTGCGGCTGGCCGCTGACTTTGACCGAATCACAGTGCCAGCGGGTTTTGCCATCGCTAATGGTGTAATCATTGCTATCCAGTTTACTGCTCAGATTGGACACACCAAGCCCCTCGAGCAGAACGGTGTCCACGCCCAAAAACCAGACGCGCTGTCCATCCGTTGCCAGCTTCTCACTATCCGCCACCGGTTTAATCGCCGCCGCCTTGACGCCATCCGGTAGCGCAGTACCGATTCTGCCAAACTTATAAAAGCGCACGTTATCCAGCGCAGTATCGAATGTCAGGCAGTGAAAACTGGCGGCATCGACATCCGGGCGCGCTTCTCCCTGATAATGAACCACCCCATCAATCGTTGCCCAGCCATAACATTCGCCAGCCACCGGGGCGTTCTTCTGGTAGGGCACGATGCTGATTTCGTTTGCCACGAAGTAATAATTTTTCTTATCGATGGCCTGATTGCTGGCAATAGCCTTGAAACTGGCCACATCGACGCCATCGAGTATTTCACCATCAGGCAACCAGATGTGATTTTTATCGCGAAAGAAAGGAAACGTCAGCGCCTCAAAGCTCGCCGCGTCTATCGTCTGTTTCATCGGCGCGCAGTCAACGTAAGAACCAACGTTAGTGAGTAAAAAGTGCTCACCGTACAGCTTGGCGCTTTCCGGCTTAAAGCCTTTGGGCAACGGCTGCTGATTGCAGTAATACTGCGACCCCGAAGCTGCCAGCGCCATCGCATCGCCTTTTTGTAATACCTTAAAATTATCTGCGCGAGCCCCTGCCAACACCTGTGGGTCGGCATTGACCGAGGCGCGAAACACCACGCGCCCTTGATCTACCTGATAAGGCGGTTTGACCTCTGCCTGAGAAGATAATGCCGCCATACCCAGCACCACCGCGAGATATCCGTTCCACTTCATCCTATTTGTCCTCGTTATTCCAGCCCCTTGTCGGGGGTTCTGTCTCTCTTTCTGCCACCACGATATCGCCCGTTGTTGACTATTTGTCCTCTCATCAGGCGGTAGGGTGGCTCCCTGATCAGGACGGCCTTATCTCGCCACGGCTATGCCGTGGTGGTCATCAGCTTTTGTACACCATCAGCCTTGATACACTATCAGCCTGCGGGCGATTCTCTGATGCCCGCCGCCCTGACACATCAGGCCCCTACGATACTGTGCCATGCGGCTGTCGTCATGTGTGACGACGCAATATTGCTTGATGGCTAACACATAATCCGCACGCCGCTGCGCTGAGCACGGCACTTGTTGGTGCACGGCCGCAAACCAGCGTCAGGCGAGGGAGAGGCAAACCGGCAAACACGAAAGATTGACGCCGTAAGGCGTAACAGGTGGGAACAACGGGTATCGCAATGATCGCGGGCGTGTCGTACCCGCTGACGGCAGCACGCGGTATCTTAGCACCGCAGTCAGCCACCATTGTTCAGACGGCGGCTGTCCGATGCGTGCACCGGCGTGATGGCTGGCACCGGCCAGCAGGCAGTTCGCCGTCAGGCCAGGGGGCTCAGGCGTTTTTCAACCAGTGCCACCCAAAAGCGGATGCCATAGGCTATCGCGGCATCATTGAAGTCATAATGGGCATTATGTAACGGATGAGACGGTTCATCGCCGTCAACGCCCAGCCAGAAGTACGCCCCGCGGCAGTGTTCCAGCAGGCAGGCAAAATCTTCCGATGCCATCGAAGGGTTCACGCCCCAGCGCACCTGATCAGGCCCTAACGTGGCGACAGCCGTATCCCGTACCCATTGCGCGGCCTGGGCATCATTTTGCGTCACCGGATACCCCGGATGATATTCAATCACGCCAGACACCCCTAACAGTTCAGGGATGCGTTCAACCTGCTGGGCTATCAACGCCCTGACCTGCTCACGCACATCTGCTTGCAGGCAACGTAACGTGCCGCGCAGTACCACTTTTTCAGGGATAGCATTGATGGCCTCACCTCCGGCTATCTGCGTGATGCTGATAACCGCCGATGACTGGGCAGACAAACGCCGCGAAGGAATGGTTTGTAATGACATAATCAGTTGCGCGGCAGCCACAATCGGGTCAGCGCCATTTTCCGGCATCGCCGCATGGCAGCTTTTGCCCGTCAGGGTGATGTCAAAGGCATCCAGCGAGGCCATCATCGCCCCGTCACTGACGGCCAGCGTACCAAGCGGCAACCCCGGCCAGTTATGCAGTGCGTAGATTTCATCCATGGGAAAGCGGCTAAACAGCCCCTCTTCCACCATGCGGCGCGCCCCGCCAAGGTTCTCCTCTGCGGGCTGAAACACAACGCGCAGCGTACCGCGAAAACGGCGGGTTTCACTCAAATAACGGGCTGCCGCCAGTAGCATGGCCGTATGACCATCATGACCACAGGCATGCATCACCCCGCTACGGCATGACTGATGGGGCAGTGCGTTGAGTTCCGTAATCGGCAACGCATCCATATCTGCCCGTAACCCGATAGTCGGCCCCGGCCCATTTTCCAGTGTGCCAACAACACCGGTTTCAGCCAGACCACACTGCACCTGAAAGCCAAAATCACGCAATAAGGAGGCCACCTTCCCGGCCGTTTGATGCTCGTGATAACCCAGCTCCGGGTTAGCGTGTAATTGACGCCGCCACGTCACAGCCTGCGCAAGCAGCGCTGGGGTAATCTCCATCGGTCTTCTCCCATCGGTTTACAACGCGGCGACGATGGCCGATATTCCACATATCCCTGCATCACCGCCACGAAAGCGTCATTTACTCTACCTCCCGCTCCCGATACAGGCAAAGATCCTCTGGCAGGCATTAAAGAAGGTTTTGGCATAAGCCAGCGCTTGACACCCCGGTTTCTGGTTAACCCGCGCAGGGCAGGACGGGCCGACGGCTTGTGCATTCATGAGCGCGGTTACCCGGCTGGCGATTCGGCTGACGTATGCCAGCATGCCACCCGGTGTCGGGCGGTTATTTCCTGTAATGGCGGCGCATCGGTACGGCATACCTCGCTCGCCTGGCTGCAACGGGCATAGAACGGGCAGCCGGTTCCGGTTATGGTCAGCGCCTCTGCATCTGCCACGGGTAGCGGTGCGGAGATCCCGCCGCCGGGTTCAGGTATCGGAATTGACGCCAGCAACATACGGGTATAGGGGTGAGCCGGATGCCGGTAGAGTTGCTCTGCGGGCGCTTCTTCAACCAGTTTCCCGCAATACATCACGCCGATTCGATTCGAGATATGGCGCACCATTGAGAGGTCGTGCGCAATAAACAGATAGGTTAATCCCAGTTCTTGTTGCAGATCCTGCAACAAATTGACCACTTGTGCCTGCACTGACACATCAAGGGCCGAGAGCGGCTCATCACACACCACAAATTTCGGCTCTACCGAGAGGGCACGGGCAATACTGATGCGTTGACGTTGCCCTCCGCTGAATTCATGCGGGAAGCGATGCAAATGCTCACTCCCCAGACCCACGCGATGCAACCATGCCAGGGTGCGCGTCCGCTGCTCCTCACGCGTATAACCGTGGATCTGCATAGGTTCGGCAATCAACTGTGCGACCGTCATTCCGGGATTGAGCGAAGCGTAGGGATCTTGAAAAATGGCCTGCATACGCTTTCGAAACGGCTTGAGCGCTTTTTCCGGCAGTGCACTGATACGCTCACCCTCAAAATAAATGTCCCCCCGGTGAGATCAAACAGCCGCAGCAGGCTGTGCCCAAGGGTTGATTTACCACACCCTGATTCGCCTACCAGTCCATAAGTTTCCCCCGGCCAGATGTCCATGCTGATGCCATCAAGCGCCCGCACCAGCGGTTGTTGCCCTCCCCGGCGCAATGCATAATATTTTTTCAGTGCGCGAATACGCACTAACGGCGATGAGTCAGTCTGCATAATCTGTTTCCCCGGCGTCCACCCGCCAGCATTGTACCCAGTGCTGATTGCCACACCGCTGACGGGGGGGGGCTGCTGTTCACAAATAGCGATGCGCTGCGAACAGCGTGCCGCAAACGGGCAACCGGCGGGCGGTTGCAACAATCCCGGCGGAGCACCTTCTATTGGCGACAAGCGCTGGCGCACGACATCATGACGCGGTAACGACGCCAGAAGCCCTTGAGTGTAGGGGTGTGCGGGTCGAGAGAAAATGTCTTCCACACACCCTTCTTCCATGACCAGACCGCCATACATCACCACGACGCGCGAACAAAGCTGCGCGACCACCCCAAGATCGTGCGTGATCAACATGATGGCGCTACCGGTTTGTTGTTGCAGTTGTTTAAGCAGTCGCAGAATTTGTGCCTGGATCGTGACATCTAATGCCGTGGTCGGTTCATCGGCAATCAACAGCGCCGGATGGCAGCACAGCGCAATCGCTATCATGACCCGCTGGCGCATACCGCCGCTAAATTCATGCGGGTACTGATTGTAACGCTGCGCTGCATTGACAATGCCCACGCGCTCTAACATGGCAATGGCGCGCGATCGGGCCGTTTTTTTATCCAGTTGCTGATGACGCCTCAGGATGTCACGCATCTGCTGCCCTACCGTCAATACCGGGTTAAGCGCGGTCATCGAATCCTGAAAAATCATGGCGATATCATTACCACGTAGCTGGCGCAGCGCCTTGGCAGAATAATGCGCCAGATCCTCACCGCGAAAACGGATTTGCCCCCGACGATGCGACCATGGTTTCCCAACAGTTGCATTACCGATTTGCAGGTCACACTTTTCCCGCAGCCGGATTCACCAACAATACCGACAATCTCTCCCGCATCAACGCTGAAGCTGACGCCGCGTACCGCCTTCACCTCGCCCTGCGGGGTGAAAAAAGACGTGTAGAGGTTGTCGATAACCAGCAACGGGTTGTGCTCGGGTGTTTCACTCATCACGCTGTCCACCAGGTTCAAATGCACGACGAAAAACATCACCCAACACGTTAAAACCGAGTACCGTCAGCAAGATGAGCATACCGGGAAACAGCGCAAGCCAGGTGGCATCACCAATATAAGCCTGGGCATTGTTGAGCATACTTCCCCAGGATGCATTCGGCTGTTGTACCCCAAGCCCAAGGAAACTGAGCGTTGACTCCATCAGAATGGCTGAGGCGATATTCAGCGTCGCGGCCACCATCACCGTGGGCAAGACCCCCGGAATGATGTGACGCAGGATAATGCGCCATGACGATGCGGCGCTGGCGCGCGCATACAGCACATACTCCCGCTCTTTTAGCGACAGCGTTTCCGCCCGCACCAGCCGCGACAGGCTCATCCAGTTCAACGCACTGATGATAAGAATGATGCTGGCAATGCCCGGTTTAAGATAGGCATTGAGTACCAGCAGTAAAAAGAACGCCGGGATAGACATCAGCATATCTACCGCCCGCATCAGTAGCGTATCCAGCCAGCCGCCGAGATAACCACTGATAGTGCCAACCAGCGTTCCCAGCAGGGTTGAAAACAGCATCGCCAGCCCCCCGACCATCAGCGAAATCTGCCCGCCGTAAAGCGCGCGGGTAAAATAATCCCGGCCATACTCATCCGTGCCAAACCAATGCTGGCTATCTGGCGGTAGCATCCTCGATTCTATCGCCATGGCATTGGGGTCCCACGGGCTGGCCCACGCCAGCACTGAGGCGAGACCAAAGATGACCAGTACCCCCAGCGCCAGTTGTGCAGGCCGATTGCGGCGTAACTGTTGCCGCACCTGTTGCCAGCGTCTTCCCATCACCGTTACCTCATCACCTTAATACGGGGATCCGCTACGCGATACAGCACATCCGCCAGCAAATTGCCTATCATCAGCATCAATGCCGACAGCATCACCATCGCCATGATAAGCGGGTAATCCAGCGACGTGATGGCCTGAATACCCAGCAGTCCCATGCCCGGCCAGGAGAACACGCTTTCGGTGACATACGCCCCGACAACCAGCTCGGAAAACGACAGCCCACACAGCGTTATCACCGGTAACATCACGTTCTTCAGCACATGCCGGAACAGGATGTGCGTATACGTTGCGCCATATGCCAGTTGCGTTTGTACGTAGTCAGCGCTGAGTTGAGTGAGGGTGTGAGAACGAACATACCGCATGTAGTGCGACAGGTTATAAAAAGTCAGCGCGATGCACGGCAACACACCATGTCGCACCACATCAAGCCAGGAGTCCGCCACCCCGACGCTACGCATTCCCATTCCCGGCAGCCAGTTGAGCCAGAGCGAAAACACGATGATCAGCAAGATGCCAAACCAGAAAATGGGCACGGAAATACCGAGGTATGCCACGATATTAATCAGATGATCCAGCCAGCGGTGACGAAACACCCCGGCCAGTAACCCCAACGGGATCGCTATCGACACCGCCAGCACCAACGACGCCCCCATCAGCCCAAGCGTTGCAGGCAACCGCTCGGCAATCAGGGTCAGCACCGGGCGGTGAGAAATCAGCGAATACCCCAGGTCGCCCTGCACCACATTTTTCAGCCACAACAGGTATTGAACCGCAAGGGGTTTATCCAGCCCGAGGCTATGGCGCACCCGCTCAATGTCTTCCTGGCTCATCCGCGGCGTAATATACGCCAGCACCGGATCACCCGGAGCCAGCTTGACCAGCAAAAACGACACCAGTGAAATAAAGAAGAGCATCGGCACCAGTTGCCCGAGCCGACGCACGACAAGGTTATTCATACACCTTCGTTATCCATGAACTTTGCAGCTTATCAATGCATTTTTCGCACAGATTCAGCGATTCAGGGCCACCCGTCGCCGGGCAGCCCTCGCGGGTTATTGCTGATAGATTTTTGATAAGTCCTGAAACAGATAGACCGGTTTTGGCTCTGCTTCCTGCGTACCACCAAAACGTTTGTCTACTGCCACCACCGCATTGGTATAAGCAATCGGATACCACACCATGTCACTGGCGACCGTCTGCTGGATAGCCTTATAAATGGCGGCGCGCCGGGCGGTATCCGTCTCGATTGCGCCACTGTCCCACAGCGCATCAAACGCCGGGTTCTTGTAATGTGCGTAGTTATAATCCTCACCACTCATGAAGAGCGATTTGTAACCGTCCGGCTCAGCCCCCATGATGTAGCCACCGAGACTCAACTCATACGCGGTATTGTTCTTGTCGCGCCCTTTTTGCGACATCGCGTTGGCATCCAATGGCAGCAACTCCACATTAATGCCGATATCTTTGAGTTTTTGCTGGATATACAGCCCCATACTTTCCTGAGTCTTGTTGGTATTAATATAGGCCAGACGCAGTTTCAGCCCTTGCGGCTGACCGGACGCCTTAAACAGGGCTTTCGCGTTATCAAGATGATAGGCGTAGGTGGCAACATCCGCAGTTTGATAAAGGGTATCGGGGGTCAGAATCGACGGAGCGGGTTTGGCGTAATCTTCCGAGGTAAACGCCGTCTTTACCAGTTCATCCTTATTGATGGCATAGGCGATAGCCTGACGCAGCGCCTTATTTTTCATGCTATCGACATTCTGGTTGAACACCATGTAAGCCAGACGGCCTTCAGGATAAATAATAAAGTTGAACCGTCCGGTGCTGTTGAGCGGCTTTACATCCTGTGGGTCAATCAGTTTGAGGTTAATTTCGCCATTTTGCATCGCCAGCCGCGCGGCATTGGCATCGCGGGCGAAACGATACGTCACCGCATCCAGCCTGGGCTTGCCGTTCCAGTAATCATCAAAGCGATTCAGGGCATAGTATTGCCCGGAGCGGTATTCACTGAATTTAAACGGCCCGGAGCCGACTGGCGCATCGTTTTTGGCGCTTTTTGATAAATCCGTTTCACTGGCAAACACATGCCGGGGGATCGGGTAAATCTGCACCAGCGAGCCCACAAAAGCGGCGCTGACTTGCGGCAGCGTGAAGGTGACCGTCAGGTCATCCACCTTACTGACCACGACCGGCCGGTTGTTATAGACAAACAGGCTGCGAAAAAAACTGTGCTGTTTTTCATCCAGCAGTGTGTTGAAGGTGAACACCACATCATCCGCGGTGATAGGTTGCCCATCCTGCCATTTCAGGCCGGGTTTGAGCACCAGGGTATATGTCAGGTTATCAGCCGAGGGGGTCAGGCTCTGTGCCAGCCCCCACTCCAGCTTGCCTTCGTTATAGCTATACAACGGCGAATACAGTGCCTGCATAATCGTTAACGTGGTTCTGTCGCTGGCATACAGCGGATTGACGACCAGCGGGTCGCCGCTGGTGATGCCGATGATAAGGTTGCCACCCTCTTTTACTGTCGCCTCTGGCGCGGCCTGAACGCCAAGACTCCATGACAGCATCATTGCTGCCACCCATGCTGACATGCCTGATTTATGCATGACGATTCACTTCCCCTGGAAAGATAAAAGTCCGAATATTGCACCGGGAAGCAAGCCGACCAAAGTACGTAAATTGCATAAAGATAGTGAAAAAAAAGCTACACTGCTCCTCCACACCATTTTGGCTCAACGAGAACTGACTATGCGCTTTGATGACTGGCTGTGGCGGAAAAAATTGATAGGATTGCTGGTCGTGGTGGTGGTCATTGAACTGATCCTGTTGCTGGTTCCGTGGGATCATGGCTAACGCGCCACGCCGGTGGTGAGTCATCACCAATAAATCGTTCTGCGTATGCCGCACCCGACGTAATATGGTAAGCATCAGACCCAGGCAGCGAATCGGCAAGCCGCCCGGACGACAGACGGATAACCACAATAACACTCTTTATGAGGTCTTTAATGAACAGACGACAGACTCCCTGCATAGCGTTTGGTCTGGCGCTATTATCGCTCACGGCCTCTGCCGCCGACGGCTACAAGAACCTGAAGTTTGGTGCACCCGCAGCCACCATTCGCCAGCAGGCGGACTGTGCCCTGCGAGGCCCGGAGGTGATTCTGGGTCAAACGGTCTACATCTGCCCGGATTTCCGCTTTGCCGATAAAAAAACGCAGGCTATTTTCAGTTTTAACAATGACAAGTTCACCCGGCTGGCCATCTCGCTGACCATGCCGGATGTTCCGGCGGTGGTGGAAGGGCTGAAAAATAAATACGGCATGACCGCCGCCTTATCCGCCAGCGATATTGACACGTTCATGAATAAACCCAATAGCCGCGTCATCGCAAAATTCGATAAAGACACCATCACCATGGTGTTTGACAACAGTATCGATAACCAAAAAAGTATCTATCTGGTCTACAACGCGGACAACCGCCTGATGACCGGCCCGGCCGCCACACCAACTGCCAAAGGCATCACTAAAGACGACCTGTAACCCACGCATACCCGGCGCAAGATGCTCTATCGCGCCGGTTATCCGGCATGATAAACGCGCCATATCTTAACCAGCACCGCCGCCGCCCCCGCCCAGCACACCACCGCCAGCAACAAGGCCGCCGACAGGCGCATGAATCCGGTAAAGTAATACAGTGATATCAGATAGATAAGATAGGGGATAACCGCCCATATACCAAACAGAATGGTTGCCCGCAATGCGTCAATACCCCGCTCACTGCCGACGATGTAATGCGCTATCAAGGCAAACGTGGGAAACAGCGGTATCAGCCCGGCAAGATAGTAATTTCGGGTTTTGGCTAAAATACCTATCAGTAACACCACCAGTGCACCCAGCAGCGCTTTTATCAGTAACGCCATGTGCTTTCTCCAAAATGGGTGACGCGCTGGCCTCACCGTTAGCAGGCGGGCAAGCCTGAATGAGCGCCTGCCGGTCTGTTTTCTGTTTGCCCCGCTACGCCGCCGGAACACCGCGCCTGGGCGGTGCAAAGCGCAGCGCCATCAGCATCAGCACCACCACGCCCGCCGCCATGACCAGCCAGGCCTCCGTCAAGCCGCGGGTATGCTGGCGGATAAAACCGGCCAGCAGCGGCATCAGGCTGGCGATAAGATAACCGCCGCCCTGAACAAACCCCATCATCGCGCCCGCATGCTGGGGGTTCTCGACCCGATCGAGTGCGATAATCAGCGAGAGCGGAAACAACGCACCAATACCCAGCCCCAGAGCAACCATCACCGGAACGACTAACGCTTGCGGTGCCAGTATCAACCCAGCCATGCCCAGCAGCAGCAACGCCAGCACTGGCAGCAGCAGATAGCGTCGGTCTGGAAAGTAATTGATAAGCCAGGAAACCAACAGCCCCGCAAAGACTTCGGTTAGCGTTAGCCCGCCCAGCAGCAACCCACTAAGGGACTCGCTCCAGCCAAGCCCGGTGTAATACGGCGGCAGCCACGCCAGCACCAACGTATAAGCGCCCGTGCCAATACCAAAAAACAGCATCAGTGGCCAGTGGCGCACCGGCGATGACACGCTGCCGGGATGAGCCGACACACTGGCAGCAGGGTCATGCAGCGAGAGGGTAATCAACCAGGCGATGGTCGCAAGCGTTGCCAGCAGGCTCCAGATGGCAAGTGCACCATCCCATTCCAGTTGGTCAGCCAGCGGAGAAATGCTGGCCGCCGCCAGCGCGGCACCGGCCATGATAGCGGTAGTATAAAGCCCCATCAGGCGGCTACTTTGCTGGCTAAAACGCCGACGGATAAACGATGGCATCAGCGCCTGGATCAGCGCAATGCCGACACCGGCAAGTGCGGCTGTTATCAGTAAACCTGCGGTATCGGTTAACCAGCCACGCAACAGGCAAGCCAGCGCAATGCCGACAATCCCGAGCCCGATCCCCCGGTGCTCACCCAGTCTGGACTGCAACCAGCCGCCATATAGCGCACAAATTCCCATCGCGAAAACCGGCAACGTCGTCAATAACCCGGCCTGGGTATCGCCCATGCCGGTTGCCGCCTGAATCCTTGTCAGCAGCGGCCCCACCCCCGCAAGAACGGGCCGAAGGTTCAGCCCCAGCAACAAAATCGTTAACACCACAAAAATCGGTGTTCCTGTACGTCTGGCGTATGACATAGCGCTCCTTATCTGCGTTAACGGCTTGTTCAACGGCACTGCCCGATTGTAGAATATCTTCACCAAAAGAATCTTAACGTCAAGATAAATATCCATGACCACTGACCGCGCGGATGAAGCCAATATGCAATGGCAGCGTGAACGACCGGATCTAGACCCATTCCCGATGCAGGTTATCGGGCGTCTGCTTGAGACGGCCATGCGCCTGGAGCGCGATCATCTCAACCCGCTGTTTGCCCGTTTTAGTTTGCGTCCGGGGGAGTTTGATGTGCTGGCCACGCTGTGCCGTAGCGGCAGCCCCTATGCCCTGACGCCAACACAGCTTTACGAAGCCTTGATGATTTCATCGGGCGGCATGACCAACCGCATCGACCGGCTGGAACAGGCACAACTGGTGATACGCCAGCCAAACCCGCAAGACAGGCGCGGCGCGCTGGTGGTGTTGACATCCGATGGGATGGCGCTGATGAACCGATTACTCAACGAGCATATCGACAATGAACGGCAGTTACTGTCAGCCCTGAATATCGACGAACAGCAGCAGCTTAATCAGTTGCTAAAAAAGTTACTGGCGGGCCTGACACCGACATAAAAAAATCCGCCCGAAGGCGGATTTTTTACACCGTCAAGACGTCAACAGACCGTCATTAGAAACGGTAGCCAACGCCAACGTTCCAGCTGCCAACGTCAACGCTGCGGATACGGCTCTGCTCGTAACCCACATCAAAGGCAACGTCATGAACCGGGTTGAACTGCAAGCCGGCACCATAAACAAAGCCTGCGTCGCTCACGCTGTGATTGGCAGAACCGTCGGTTTTATTGACAGTAAATTTGCCTGCGCTCACGCCCACCACGCCGTAGATGCTTGCCCAGTCATTGAAGCGGAAAGACGGGCCTGCGCTGAAACCGTAGTACTGGGTTTTGTTGTAAACGTTGTTAACGGTTTCGCTGTCTTGCAGGTAGGTAAAGGAACCGACCACGCCCAGCTGGTTATCAAACTCATAACGGTATTTCAGGTTGAAACCCGGCAGCTTGCTCTGCACGCCCTGAGCATCGCCCTGAGCATAACCAAGAGAAACGGTGCTATCGCCAGCAACCGCGCTACCTGCGCTGATAGCCAGAACACAGGCTAAAGCAGAAAGACACGCAATTTTTTTCATAATACGCCTCGAAGTATCTTACGAAGGAAAATTAAAGCGAGCCAAATATAACAAAAAATTAGGGCTGATGCTGTCAGGTTATTATTTTTCAATTACGCCAAACATGTAACAATACATTTCAAAATAGAGTTAACATATTGATATTTAAATGAACGTAAAGTTCAAAAAACAATGAAAAAAATAATAAAATAATCACGTCAGATACGGATTTTTCTTAAATTTTTGATTATTTTTCAGGCTGAATTTATATCAAAAAAAAGATTCCCAAATAGAGAGTAAATTAAAGTCAATAAGCGTAAACTAGCTGCCAATAATTTGTTCATTTATTGCCTGCTTTTTTTCAATCGCGGCGTGAAATTTAAGGCCATGTTATGACCTTGATTGCCTCATTAAAAAACACCGTATTACTGCCGGTATTATTGATTGTGATTGCCATGCTCTCTATCCAGTCTGGTGCAGCACTGGCGAAGACAGTGTTTCCCTTGACGGGCGCATCCGGCATGACAGCATTACGTTTAGCGATAGGTACACTGATTTTGCTGCTGGTGTTCAAACCCTGGCGACGCCGCGTGGGCTCCGCGCGCCTGCCGCTGCTGGTCTATGGCATCACCCTTGGCGGCATGAATTATCTGTTTTATCTCGCATTACGTACCGTACCCTTGGGGATCGTCGTGGCGCTGGAATTTACCGGCCCGCTGGCTGTTGCCCTGATCTCTTCACGGCGCGTGCCGGATTTTATCTGGGTGCTGCTGGCCGCCACCGGACTGTGGCTACTGTTACCACTCGGGCAACATGCGGACAACCTCGACCTGGCCGGTGTCGCGTTTGCTGTCGGAGCCGGAGCCTGTTGGGCCGGGTATATTCTGTTCGGTCAAAAAGCCGGAGCCAGCCACGGTGCCAGCACTGTCGCGCTCGGCTCGCTGATAGCCGCACTGGTGTACTGTCCGCTTGGTCTGATGTTTTCAGATATCCGGGTACTGCTGTCGTTCGATGTGTTGCCGATGGGCATTGCCGTCGCGCTGTTGTCTACAGCATTACCGTATTCGCTGGAAATGCTGGCGCTCACTCGCTTGCCCGCGCGTACCTTCAGTACCTTGATGAGTCTCGAACCCGCCATCGCGGCGCTATCCGGTATTGTTTTTCTACACGAGCAACTCTCCGCACTACAATGGCTGGCGCTGGCGTGCATCATCGCCGCTTCACTTGGCATCACGTTAACGGTGAAACAAAAACCGACGCCAGCCGGTTAACTCGCCATCCATCGCTATGCATGACACAGGCTTCAGGCTATCTCTGATATAGACCGAACTGAACAGCCAGCATGAAGGGCTGCGGTTATACTGAACGCAATTAAAAAACGCTACCGCTACCGCGATAGTCAGTCATTCATGAAGCAATACCCGTATATTTGTCATCATTTGCGCTGCCAGGTAATACCTTCACCGGAGAATCACGCGCTAAACAGACGAACACCGGGTCAATGCACTAGCGAGGATAAAAGTATGCGTACAGCAAAACTGGTAAAAGCAGCGTCCCCTGACCTTATTTTCACCCGTAACGATCTGGACGATAACGTGAAAACCTCAACCATCGCCCTGTTAAATCAACTGGTGGTGGATTTTACCGACCTGTCACTGGTAACAAAACAGGCGCACTGGAACTTACGTGGAGCCAATTTTATTGCCATCCATGAAATGCTTGATACGTTTCGCACGGCGCTTATCACCCATCTCGACACCTTTGCCGAGCGCGTGGTGCAGCTAGGCGGTGTCGCCAGCGCCACCATTCAGGTGGTGAATAGCCAAACCTCACTCAAGCCTTACCCGCTTGATATCCACCGCATCGCCGATCATCTGCAAGCCCTGGCTGACCGCTATGCGGTTGTGGCTAACCATGTGCGTAAAGCCATCGCTCAGGCTCAGGATGAAGACACCGCCGATATGCTCACCGCGGCATCACGCGATGTAGACCAATTCCTGTGGTTCCTCGAAGCCCATATCGAATAAACGGTCATTCACCACCGGCGGGTTCACCGCCGGTAATATCCTCACTGACCATGCCCGCCTTGATGTCTCGCCCACACAGCCCATTTTATCGCCATCACACACGGAAAGAGTATGCAGATTAATTGCATGAATACTCACGTTGCTCGCACAAACAGCACGAAACGTACAAAAAATTAGCGCTTGTCAGCAATATTGCCGCCGAAATGTAATCAACGGTTGTGTCCCCTGCACAATTCAGTTATTGATAGCAACGCGTTCCATAGGCATTTGTGATGGATGCACACGAATAATAACAGGTTTGCCGTCCTGTTCTGGCAACGACTCCCCCTGTTTCCCCCACCGCGCTGGCATGGCGGGCAACCATACGCTATGCCGGAAATCCGCCCTGTGACCACACACCGGGCAGACACAGCGTATCCGCTGATACGCAGGCAATAAAACGGTGGGCAACGCGCAGCGGCCCCTAACCACCAACAAGAGGAAGGACGTTTTGATGAAATCACTGTTTAAAGCTTCACTGGCCGCACTGGCGCTGGCCTTTAGCCTGTCGGGTCAGGCGGCGGAAAAATCGCTGATTGTGGCGACAGATACGGCTTTCGTGCCGTTTGAATTTAAACAAGGCGACAAGTACGTCGGGTTTGATATCGACCTGTGGGACGCTATCGCCAAAGAACTGAATCTGACGTATACGCTAAAACCGATGGATTTCAGCGGTATCATCCCGGCATTGCAGACTCGCAATATCGATCTGGCGCTGGCAGGGATCACCATCACTGAAGAGCGTAAGCGCGCAATCGATTTCTCTGACGGTTACTATAACAGCGGCCTGCTGGTGATGGTGCGGGCAGATAATCAGGACATCACCGGTGAGCAGAGCCTGGCGGGCAAAGTGGTGGCAGTGAAAAGCGGCACCGGCTCGGTAGACTACGCCAAAGCCAACATCAAAACCAAAGAACTGCGCCAGTTCCCGAATATCGACAACGCCTATCTGGAGCTGGGCACTGGCCGGGCGGATGCGGTACTGCACGATACGCCGAACATCCTGTACTTCATCAAAACAGCCGGTAACGGCAAGTTCAAAGCCGTCGGTGACTCCATCAAGGCTCAGCAGTACGGTGTTGCGTTCCCGAAAGGGAATGACGAGTTGCGTAACAAGGTGAATGGCGCACTGAAAACCCTGCGTGACAACGGCACCTACGCCACGATTTACAAAAAATGGTTTGGTAGCGAACCGAAATAATAGACTAGACCGTTATGATGGCGTCGCCGGGTAAGCCGGGCGACGCCACGTTATTTGTGGCGTTATTGTTTGCTGGAGAATGTTCATGCAGTTTGACTGGAGTGCCATCTGGCCGTCCGTTCCGCTATTGCTGGAAGGGGCAAAAATGACCCTGCTGATTTCAGTGCTGGGGTTGCTCGGTGGTTTGGTAATTGGTGTTTTAGCCGGGTTCGCGCGTGTTTACGGCGGTGGGCTGTCGAATCGGGTTGCGCTGGTATTCATTGAGATCATTCGCGGCACGCCCATCGTCGTGCAAGTGATGTTTATCTATTTTGCGCTACCGATGTTGCTGACCTCGGTACGCATCGATCCGTTTAGCGCCGCCGTGGTCACTATCATGATCAACTCCGGTGCCTATATTGCCGAGATAACGCGCGGCTCGGTGCTCTCCATCCACAAAGGCTTTACCGAGGCCGGGCTGGCGCTGGGGCTGTCGCGCCGCGCGACGCTGCGCCATGTGATTGCGCCATTGGCACTGCGCCGGATGCTGCCCCCCCTTGGCAACCAATGGATTATCAGCATCAAAGACACATCGCTGTTTATCGTCATTGGTGTGGCCGAGCTGACACGTCAGGGGCAGGAAATCATCGCCGGTAATTTCCGGGCGCTGGAAATCTGGAGTGCGGTAGCCGTTATCTATCTGGTGATAACGCTGGTACTGAGTGCCGTTTTACGCTGGCTGGAAAGAAGACTGAAGATTATATGATTGAATTTAAAAACGTATCTAAACACTACGGCCAAACGCAGGTACTGCACGATATCAACCTGCAAATTCAGCAAGGCGAAGTGGTGGTCATCATCGGGCCATCGGGTTCGGGTAAATCCACCTTGCTGCGTTGCATCAATAAACTCGAAGAGATTACCAGCGGCGAGCTGGTGGTGGATGGCCTGAAAGTCAATGATCCGAAGGTTGATGAGCGTCTGATTCGGCAGGAAGCGGGCATGGTGTTTCAGCAGTTTTACCTGTTCCCCCACCTGACCGCGCTGGAAAACGTGGCTTTCGGCCCGATTCGGGTGCGTGGGGCCAGCAAAGCCGATGCCGAAAAACTGGCGCGTGAGCTGTTGGGAAAAGTGGGGCTGGCAGAGCGCGCGCATCACTACCCGTCTGAGCTCTCCGGCGGGCAGCAGCAGCGTGTTGCCATTGCCCGTGCGCTGGCCGTCAAACCCAAACTGATGCTGTTTGACGAGCCCACCTCCGCGCTTGACCCGGAGTTACGCCACGAAGTGCTCACGGTCATGAAAGACCTGGCCGAAGAAGGCATGACGATGGTTATCGTGACGCACGAAGTCGGTTTTGCGCAGAAAGTGGCCTCACGGCTGATTTTTATTGATAAGGGCCGCATCGCCGAAGATGGCCACCCGGATGCCCTTATCAGCAACCCGCCGAGTGAACGCCTGCGCGAATTTTTGCAGCACGTCTCCTGATTCACCGGTTGCCGGCCACGCTGATTAGCCGTGGCCATCATCAACGTCTGCCTGCCAGGGCAGGCGTTTTTTTATCGGCCAGCCTGACCTCATGCCCACTGTACCTGCCAGTCATCTCGAATACCCGCAACAACGGGTTGGCATTTTTTATAACTTGCTATACGCTGCCGGAATAGTAGGTACGATTTTTTTAATCATCATTTAAATCAGTTAGTTATAAAAACCGCCAGGATATCACCCAATGAACACTCTCGTGACCAGAGTCTGTTTGGATAACAACGGCTCGTCCTGTTACAAAAACGCGCCCGGCCATCGCCCTTCCCGCCACCGTGTGGGGGAGTGATCATTTATGCATAGATTACTAGGAGAGTCTGGAATAGCGGGACGCCTTGAGTGGCGGGGCTTTGCGGGAAATCGTGGGCTTTTGCATAGCCCGGAGAAAAATGGAAAAAACTGGTTATTTCTGCGTTATATTTTGCACAGCTTTGATCGTCGAGTGATCCTGTTTAAGCATCCTTTAAACGCTTTTAAATCGTCCTGCCAAACCACACCACCTTACCGATGATGGCCAAATCATCTGGGAACTCTGCCATATTGATGGTAAACGGCGTAAACAGCGGGTCAGTGCTTGATACCGACAGGATGTTACCGGGCAGACGCTGAACCAGCTTAACCAGCAGGTGGCCATCCATGCGTAGCACGTAAATCCCTTCTTTCGGGTCTGTATCCCCACCATTGACTAGAATCACGTCGCCGTCGTTAAGCAGCCCGGATAGCGATGTACCATCTACACGAATCACGAACAGTTTGTGGTAATCGACGTTCAGATAATTTTCAATCCAGTAACGGCGAAACGCCATTGTGAAACTTGGCTCTTCCTCTTCATTCAATGCGCCGAATCCCGCCGCTGCCCTCACGTTATACCGTGGGATAAACACAAACTCATCTATGTCTACGAGGTTTCCCAGGGAATCCGTAACTTCCGTGTTGCTGACATGCTCTGTTGATTGCCCTGCAATAACATCGGTTTCACCTGTTGATAACCACTGCACGCTTACCCCTCCTGCTTTTGCTAGCGAGATCAGCACCGGCAATGTCGGGAACCCTCCATCCATGAGGCGGTTTAAACCAGATGGTGATATTCCTGCTGCTACAGCGAACGAATTGGCGCTTTTGAATTTCCTCAGTAGCTCCCTCAAACGCTCATGAAAACCTTCGCATCCGAGTTGATTTTTTTGACTCGGATGCTTTGCGTCATTCGCATTCAATCCATCCGAATTCGAGTTATCTTCATGTTTCATAAAATAAAACCCGCCTTACTGTATCTTTAGAGTTGGATGATTAACTTGGATGCTTAAAAATATATTCGCATCCGAGTTGATGATTTTCTTTTTTGCGTATAGTCTTTGTTCATGATTTGAGTAAATGAGCAAAGAAAATGGACAAAAAAAATAGCTTCCCAGTATCGCAAGACTGGCACCGCGCCGACATCGTTGCAGCTCTGCATAAACGAGGTTGGTCGCTGCGGTCGCTATCCAAGTATCACGGATACAAAACACCCACCGCTTTGAATAATGCCTTGGATCGTAAGTGGCCAAAGGGACAAAAGATCATCGCCGCTGCCATTGGCGTAGAGCCACAGGATATTTGGCCCAGCCGTTACGCGGACGATTGTAACCGCACTTTTGTTCATGTACACAGCTGATTCGAGTGAGTGGGAGCATTCTTATGAACCTAAAAACTCACTATAGCGCTGAGGAATTGGCTCAAATGCAGTTGCCTGGATTGCCCAACACATCTCGAAACATTCGCGAAAAAGCTAAACGCGAAGGGTGGGTGGTGCAAAAGCGCAAAGGAATGGGTGGCGGTGTCGAGTACGCTCTGGAATCACTGCCTACTGACGCGATGAATCAGATCCGCGAACGCTACTACAACACCCTGCTGCAACAGCAGCCGGTCAACGCCCCGGCAAAGGCATCAACCACCGCGTCAACCAGTCAGATGCTTGAGCTGGTGCGCCAGTGCCCTGCCATGCTTGAACAGAAAACCGCTGCACTGACGCAGAAACAGCGCGACATCGCCGACGCCAGAATGGTGCTGGTTGTTGAAGTGCTGCGCCTGCAAGACACGGGCCTGTCACGCATTAAGGCCATTCAGTTTATTTGTGACCGGTCACGTTCTTGTGACCTGCCGGAGCACTTGCAGCGCTATGTCACCACCGCAAACGCCCGTAAAGGTCAGCGTGTCGGCGTCAGCGTCCGGGCGCTGAATCAGTGGGTGATTGACTATCTGCGCGCCAAAGACGCATCCGAGCGACTTGTCTTGCTGGCTCCCGGTCATCTTAAGGCCAAGAAGCCGGAGCAATTAGCCTGGTTGCCGATGTTTATGGCGCACTACCGCAACCCGAACGGCCCCTCTGTTGCCGAGGCGTATCAGGATTTTTGCGCAGACTGGCACCGGCAGTATGCCGATCAGCCTGCGATGCGTGATGCCTGCCCGTCTATCTATGCGGTTCATCGCGCACTGAACAAGATGCCGAAAATCGTGCGCCAGCGCGGCCGGGTGACCGGGTCTGCCATGACTGCATTGCAAACCTACGTCAAACGCGACTGGTCTGTGATGCCCGTCAATGGCGTATGGATCGGGGATGGTCACAGCATGAAGATGAAAGTACAGCATCCTGACCACGGCAGACCTTTTACACCTGAATTAACCCTGGTAATCGATGGTCGGACGCGCTATGTGGTCGGCTGGAGTCTGGCATTAGCTGAAAATACGCTGGCCGTTGCCGACGCCCTGCGCCACGGCATCGAGCGCCACGGCGTACCGCTGCTGTACTACTCCGATAACGGGGCCGGTGAAACAGCCAAATTACTGGACGCAGACATTACAGGTATCCTGCCGCGCCTTGGGATTGAACACCCGACAGGTATTCCCGGCAACCCACAGGCGCGCGGAATTATCGAACGTCTTAACAAGGAAATTCCGGCCCGCATTGCCCGCAAGTTCGCAACCTACAACGGTAAAGCGGCAGACAAAGAAACTGTGCGCATTACCAGTCGGGGAGTCGATTCAGCCATCAACGCGCTGAATCAGGGCAAAGAACTGAATCCGGTACAAAAATCGGCCATCGCCAAATTGCCGAGCTGGAACCAGTTGATTGACGCCATTGAAGACGAAATCGACGCCTATAACACCCGGCACCGGCACAGCGAGCTACCGCGCCGCGCCGACGGCCAACACTACACCGCTGCCGAGTATCGCGCCCTGCTGCTGGAAACGGCAGAGATTGACCGGCTGTCCGAAGCTGAATTGCGCGAAATGTTCCGCCCGCAAGTCAGGCGCACCGCGCAGCGTGGGTGGCTGTCTGTCTTCAACAACCAATATTTCGCCGAGGAACTGATCCGGGTGGATGGTGAGGCGGTGCTGGTTGCATTCGATATTCACGACGCCAGCAGCGTCACCGTTCGTCAGTTGGACGGTACGTTCATCTGCACTGCCATCGTCAATGGCAACACACGCGCCGCGTTCCCGGTTGATTACATAGAGAAAGTTCGCAAAGACCGCCACGCCCGCCGCATGGCGCTGGTTAACAAGAAGGCCGATGAGATCAACGCTGAACTCAACCCGGCGTTGCCCGGCCAGTCCTTTGATTTGAGCGGTTTTATCCCTGCGGAACAACCCGAAGAAGAGCCGATTTTCTTCCTCCAGGCTGACCGCGATGCCTATTTCAGAAAAAAACACGCTGGCAACCACCAGTAACTAATGAGGTGAGTCATGAACTTATGTAATGAATTAGCTGACCTGATTGCCCGCAAAGGCTGGTCGCAAACCCAGGTTGCGCGGGCCATCGGTAAGTCACCGGCCGTCGTCAGCCAGTACCTGCAAAACAAATATACCGGTGACGTGAGCGGTATTGATGAACTGGTCGGCAATCTGATTGTGCGCGAGCGCGAAAAAGAGAAAGGTCAGCGCATTACGCCGCGTTATGTCGAGACAGTCACGTCTGCGCGTGGGATGGAAGTGATCCGCATGGCGCATCTGGATGGCGAAATTAATGTCGTATACGGCGATGCAGGCCTTGGCAAAACCATGATGCTGCGCGAATACGGGGCGCGCTACAGCGATGCAATTCTGATTGAAGCTGACCCCGGCTACACCGCCCGCGTGGTGCTTGAAGAACTTTGCACCCGGCTGGGGTTGAGCAAAAGCGGCAATATGCATGACCTGAGTGACGCCTGCATCGCCGCACTGCACGGCTCCGGCCGTCTGATTCTTGTCGATGAAGCAGAGAACCTGCCTTACCGGGCACTGGAAACCCTGCGCCGCATCCATGACAAAAGCGGTGTCGGCATTGTGCTCGCAGGAATGCCACGGCTGATCATCAACCTGAAAGGCAAACGTGGCGAGTATAAGCAGCTTTATTCCCGCGTCGGTCTGGCGCTGTTCCTGGGTGACGTGCTGCCCGAAGAAGACATCAGCACTATCGCCGTCAGTATGCTGCCGGATGCCGAAAGCCCGGACGTTGGCACCGCGTTGTATTCCGCGTGCCGGGGTAATGCGCGCCGGTTATTCAAGCTGGTGCGCGGCGTCAGCCGTCACAGCGCATTGAGCGGTAATGCCGTCAGTGCCAGCGCGGTGCGCAAATTTGCCGAAATGCTGATTAATTAACGAGGTATTTGCTATGTGCAATTTGCCAATTAATAACCCCGAGCTAATGAAACCCATCAATCGACTGCTGCGGGCCGGAATTAATGTCGTGGATTATCACGATAAATTCCGTCGCCCGATTATTGAAGTCGATCGCCCGTTCGCGGCGTGGGAACCGAAAGCAGTTGAAATCACGGAAACAAAAAACGGTGTACAGCGCATCGTGAAAATGACCATCTGGCGCGGCGCGCACATTATCTGGAGATAAACCGATATGGCTAAAGTGGTAATTAGCATCACCCAGGAAGTGAAAGGGTTTGCTGTTGAATGCAAGGTCGAGCCTGAAAAGGGCGACAGCAATATGGCTCAGGTCATCGCCGTTGCTGTTGGTGCCGGTCTTGCGGGTCACGTTAACGAGAAAGTCCGTAACGCAATTGAAAAAGTCAAAAAGGAGAAAAAGCATGTCCACTAAACAATTCACCGAAAAAACAGCTGCGCCCGGCTACTGGGTTGACGCTAAAGGGGTGTTGACGCCGGAACATCTGATTAAGCCGATCGACGTGGCTCGTGATGAACTGGTTGCGGAGCTTGTTGGCCGCGCGCTGGCAGTGAATGCTGCCCTGGCCGAATTTAAGATGACCGGGTTTGCGGATATCGCCGCGTTTGTGGCTCTTTCTGGCGGCGAGTACGGCGTTAATCTCGGCGGTAAGAAAGGCAACGTTACGCTGTACAGCTATGACGGGCGCTACAAGATTCAGCGCGCAATGCAAGACCGCATTGCGTTTGACGAACGCTTGCAGGCGGCTAAGGCGTTGATTGATGAGTGCCTTTCGGATTGGGTGGAAGGCGCACGCCCGGAGATCCACGCCATTATCAACCGCGCATTTCAGACCGAGAAAGAAGGTGAAGTTAATACCGGTGCAGTACTGGCCCTGCGGCGTTTAGAGATTTCGGATGAACGCTGGCAGCGGGCGATGGACGCTATTGGCGAGGCTGTGCAGGTCGTTGGTAGTCGTTCTTACATCCGCGTCTATGAACGAATTGGCGACTCTGACCAGTACCGGCCAATTCCACTTGATATTGCCGGGGTGTGATATGGGTGCAGATGAGTTCAATAAAAAATATGCCGTGGGGCATTCCTTTATGTATTGCCCCAACCCGATATTGCGCGGCGGGAAGATAGTAAAAACGGCTGATATTGCGCGTGATTTTAATTGCGGTGCGATTGTTGAAATTAATCTGGAGCCGTATTTCGTCAAAATCGATACGTTGAAATCAGCGCAGTAATTTAAACCGAAATTAAAACATCTTTAAAAATGGCGTAAACCCGCCGGGGCTGGCTTACGCCTAAATCTGGAGTTTGCTGATTATGAATAATGAAAAGTATCTCAATAAAATTAAAAAACTGCTGAATCTGGCAAAGCGCACCACCAATGCCAATGAAGCGGCTAATGCCATGAGCCAGGCGCAGGCACTAATGCGTCAGCATGGCCTCAACGAGACTGACGTCGAACTGTCGGCTGTGACCGAATTCAACAGCAAAACCGCGCCGTCACACGCGATACGTCCACCGATGTGGATGACCATGCTAACCGAGGTTGTCCGCCGTTCTTTTGGTGTATCCAGCTATTACCAGGATTGTGCCCTCAGCGGCAAGCTGCGCCGTACCGTCGTTTTTTATGGTCCGTCAGAACGTCCGCAGATCGCAGCTTATGCGTTTGATGTTCTGTCGCGGCAATTAACCGCCGCCCGCAATGAGTTCAACGCAAGCCAGCGCAAGAGCCTTAAGCGTGCCACTAAAATCACCCGCGCTGACAATTTCTGTGAGGGCTGGTGTCGGGGTGTTTACTGCGTCGTTAAGGACTTCGCGATGCCGCCAGCGGAAAAGGAACTGATTGATGCTTACACGGCGCGCCTGAAATCGAACGAAGGCATGGAGACAATCGAAAACCGCAAAGCGAAAAAGGCCAGAGGTGCTGATGATTCCATTATCGCTGGATTTGTTGCTGGCAAAGCGGCGCGCCTGAATCATGGTGTTGCCGGTGCCGAACCCGCGCGGATTGGGAGGGATAGCTAATGCCAATCGTCAGCAGTTGCCAATACTGGGACAACGGCGCATACCGCGTCTATTCGCTGAGTGATGGCTCTCGCATCAATGAGCGCCCGGCGCTGCCGGGTAAATCACGTTGGGAATATTTCGATGCACGCGGCTCCCGCATCTACAAGCCCACTATTCAGCGTGAAATGAAACGCGCCGTTGAGAAACATAAAAAACTCTGGAAGGTGTCATGATGAATAAAAATAACCTTTCACGCCCGCGCGCCAATCTGTTCCTGCTCGACGACTTTATTTGTCATAACCCGGATTTGGGCGATGAATGGCTGGGCCTGTTAGCCGATTGCCGCGATGAAATCACAGCGCTGCGTGCGCAGAGTGACAACGTCGATCAGCGGGCGCGCTGTGTTGTGGATACTCATTCGGTCGAATGCCGCCTGACGCGCTTTGAGTCATTCGGCAATACGGCTGGCATCGGCCTGACGCTCAGGCATAACAACGGAAGCACAATGCTTGAGCAACATGTCACGCTGTCAAAAGCCAGTGATGGCCGCTGGCAACCGACTATCGTGCTTGAGAATTTTCCAGGTGCTGAGACACCCGCCGGTGCGTTGTTCCAGTTGTCGGATTGGCTTTTACGCCTGGGGCTGGCATCGCAAATCACGCTTGACGTGGAATCGCGGCTGGAGGCGCTGACAGAATGAGAGATCTATTTATTGATGCGTTTTTGCTGGGTATGACCGTCGGGTTCGTCGCCGGTCTGTTGGTTGCGGACTGGATGTATCGCTATGACATCCAGTTGTTAATGACACTCTAACGATGATGGTCTGGATATGATTAGTAATGTCAGGTTGGAGATAATTGGTTTTGGGTCAGTGCCTGCCAGTGCTGACGAGTCGCGAGAAATGGCGCGTTATATATTAGAACTGCAAAAGCAAGAGCCGGTTGCCTGGATTGTCGGAGAGGCGACGCTGTATAACTCCGACACGGTAGAAGCATATGCCCGGCGCTCCGGTTTGCCCGTTACGCCGCTCTACACTACCCCGCCAGTGGTGACAAATAACGCTGGGGGTGCTGATGATGCCAGCTAAACCACAGACGAACCGGGCGCTTATCGGCGCAGTAAAGGCGGGTCAGGCATACTTAAAATGGGATGATGAAACATACCGCGCTGTACTGGCGCGGTTAACCGGTAAATCATCTGCTACGCAATGCAGTGCGCAGGAACTTGAGGCCGTTAAAGCGTACATGCACACGCAAGGCTACCCGCGCCGCGCAAAAAGTCACGGCCGCAAGCCCAGCGTGCCAGCAAGCAAAAAGGCCGTTCTCAGCAAGATTGAAGCGCTGCTAACCGACGCGGGTCGGCCGTGGGCTTATGCGGAGACTATGGCGCAGCACATGTTTAATGTACGATATGTTGACTGGCTGGATATCCGGCAATTAACGAAGCTCATGCAGGCGTTGATCATCGACGCCAAACGCCGTAAACCCAAACCCAACGGGGACTAATCATGGAACTGGAGCGCGTGGCCGGGCTGCTGCCCGATGTTGTCCTGCAAATTGCAGACTTGATTGGATTTCCGGCTACCGCTCGGCTGATTGAACGGTTCGGTGGAACGACATTCCCGATTGGTAAAGGCGTTCATGCGCTGGGTGCCGCCCGCGCTGAACTGTTGCGCGAAACAATTGGCGCTGAAAACGCGACGCTGTTGTCGAGGGCCTTCGGTGGCGATATTGTTTACCTGCCGCGCTGCGCCGCCGCCCTTCGCGAGCTGCGTAATCAGCGTTTTATGCACGATTTGAACAAAATGACAGAGAGCGGGACATCAATAACGATGGCGATGTCCCGGCTTTGCCCTGACTATGGATTTTCAGACCGTCTGGCGTGGGAACTGGTGCGCGAGAGCAAGAACCCGGTAACACATCAGCAGCAAAGTCTTTTTTGAGGAAATTATATGAAATTTAAAACAATAGCTTTGGTGATTGCATTATCTGCTACGTCATTCGGAGTGGCGGCGGTCGATGGGTATAAAGGTGTGAAGTTTGGGTCTGATTTAAAGACTGTTATTGCAGCGAAGTGGTGTAACCTGAAGAAATACGAAGAGAAAAAAATCAACGGCGTTGAATCTTACTACTGTCAGGATTTCAAATTTTCAGGCTCTAATTCATTGACTATGGTGCTATTTCTTAATGGAAAATTCGAGCGTTTAGCAATTACTCTGAATGATGGCATCAACCCTGTCGTTGCGGCCCTCGAAAGGAAATATGGTCAGCCATCATCGTCATCAACGCCAGATGAAGCAAAGGCAGCGCTGGCAAATGGAGGAACTATCTATATCAGATATGATAATGACACTATTTTTGTTGCTGGGCATCGAGATGCGTCGACGGGTAAAGATTTCAGTCAATTAATTTATACATCTCCGAACTTTGATCAGGCGATGGCAGCACAGCAGGCAAAAAACCTGGGAAATGATCTGTAGCCCATAAACCACTGAACCCCATCCAGTTATAAAAATCCTTCATCAATCAGACACTGACACCACTTTTTACACACAACAAAGCTGGTGTCATGTCTTTAATCACAGTAGAGCAGTTCCAGCGCGCCGCCGGTGTTAAGGCCGAGATTGCCGGGAAATGGCATCAGCACATCGTCGCCGCGCTACAGCACTTCGATATCACTACCCCGCGCCGCATTGCCGCATTCATCGCTCAGACGGGCCACGAATCCGGTGGTTTCACTCGCATTGTCGAGTCGTTCAACTATTCCATTGCCGGTCTTGCCATTTTTTCTCAGCTAACCGCCGGACAGCGTGAAGCGCTGGGCCGCCATGCCGATGAGCGCAGCCTGCCCGCAGAGCGTCAGCGAGCCATCGCTAATCTTGCCTACGGCAACCGCATGGGTAACAAAGCCCCGGATGACGGCTGGAAATTCCGCGGCCGTGGCCTTATCCAACTCACCGGCCTTGATAATTATCTGGCCTGTGGCCGCGCCCTCGGCATTGACCTGATCACCTCCCCGGAACTGCTGGAATCCCCGCAATACGCTGCGCTGTCTGCGGGTTGGTTCTGGTCTGAAAACAAGCTGAATTCGCTGGCTGATATCGGCGACATCGTGAAAATCACCCGCCGTATTAATGCAGGTATGGCCGGGCTGGCTGAGCGTCAGGCGCTGTATAAACAGGCGCTCCGCGCACTGGGGGCCGCATGAAACTCAGCGACCTTGTCACTAATCCGAAATCCGGCCGTCTTTCCACGTCCGACACCATCGTTTTCATCGCGTTCCTGGCGACGACCGGTGTGCTGCTGTTCTGCACGTACACAGGCAATCTCACCGAGTGGCTGTTTATGGCGTATCTCGCCGCCTGGGTAACGCAGTCGCAAGCCTCTAAATATCACGCCATCAAACGTGACCAGACCCAGACCACGCAAACCGGAACAGACAAAGGAGGCCAACAGTGAATACCGCCATTCTCCAGTTCTTGCGCGTTGCCTGGCTACCGCTGGTGTTTATCGTCGCTGCCGCCGGTGTTGCCTACAACGTCGGGGAGACGTCAGGACGCAACGCGGGCGTAGCATCGCAGCGCGATGAAAACCAGCAACTGACCCTAAAAAACGAGCAACTGGCGGCACAAGTGCTGGCCGCCGAACAGGAAAAACGTCAGGCCGCAGAGCTTCAGGTCGCTGCACTGCAACAGGCGCAGGCAGACGCGACGGCGCAGCGCGTCCGTGCGGATGAACTGGCAGTTGAGCTGCTGGACGTGAAAACGGAACTGACGAAAACGACGCAAAAACTGAAAGAGGGGATCGACCGTGCAGTTAAAAATGATTCTAACGCTTTTACCGGCATTGGCCCTGACAGCCTGCGGCTCTACCGCGCCAGTCTTGGCTACGCCGACGACACAGTCGGTATGTCCGACGCCCCCGGCCGAGCTGCTGTACATCCCACCGATGCCGCCCGCCCCGGACGCGGACTCTCCCCCGCAGGGCTTTTGAACCACGCGGCCGACTATGGGGCATGGTGCCTGACCTTGCGCGGGCAACTGGAAAAACTAAACGCCTATTACAAAGGGGGCAAGGACAAATGACCCCGGAATGGGTTTTGGGTGTAGCGATGACGCTGATATCAGCACTATTTGGGCTGGTCGTTCGCGGACTGAGCGATGCGCTGAAATCGCTCCGGGCTGATGTTGAACGCATCAAAACGGACTATCAGCGCCGTGACGACGCCCGGCGCGATCACGAGTCTGTAATGGATACGTTGCGCGATTTGAAGAGCACTATCGATCGGATTGATAACAAACTGGACAGGAAGGCAGATAAATGAAGGCACGACAAAAGCGCCGCGTGCGTCGCGTAGCAACAGTAACGGCTGCTGATTCGGCGGCTCTGAGCAATATCTCGAAACGGCTGGATGCGTTGCAAATCCCGGCCCCGGCTATTGACGGGCTGGCAGATATCTCTGCGCAACTGACCCGGATTGAGCATCGCATGGACACTATCGAATCCGCTGCTGTTCGGCGCGGTGCAATTGCCGGTGGTGTGGCGGGTGGTGTTGCAGGTGGCCTGATTACAACGGCAATTTTGCTAATCAAAGCGAGACTGGGACTCTGATGGCGCACCCGCAGGAAGTCAAAGACAAGCTGCGCCGGGCTTATATTTTCGGCCAGATGTCGCTTGAAATCGCAGCGGCACAGTCTGGCGTCGCGTTCGGCACAGCACGGCGCTGGAAAAAAGACGCGCAAGACGCTGGCGACGACTGGGACAAGCTGCGGGCGGCACATGTCATGGCGGGCGGTGGTCTGGAGGATATCGGCCGTGCGGTATTAACCGGGCTGGTAACGCAGTACCAGACCACGCTGGAAATGCTTAACGGCGCGGCAGATATCCCGCCGCAGGCTCGTGTTGAGCTGCTGGCAAGCCTTGCTGATGCGTTTAACAAAGCGACGTCGGCAAGTAAAAAGATTCTGCCTGAAACAAGCGAGCTGTCTGTTGCGCTTGAGGTTATCCAGTTGCTGTCGACCTTTATCCGGGAAAAACATTCAAAACACCTGGAGGCGTTCGTCAGCATTCTTAATGGGTTCGGTGAAGAAATAGGGAAACGTTATGGCTGACAAAATCATTAGCATCAACCAGCAAAATTCTGTCATGGCCAGCAGCATCACCCGTATCGAAGTGGGTGCTTATGATGATGTGTTTGTTTGGGCTGACGGCGAGAAACTTGTGCTAGATCGTGGCTACAACGAGCGGCCCTATGCTGCGAAACAACGCATCACTGACGAGATTAACGCGGCGTTAAGCGGGGATTAAATGATGATTAAAGAAAATAGATCTTCTGTGAATTTGTCTACTGCTGATGAGCAAAAGGACGGCAGTTGTACGGTTTGGTCTGATGAGATGAAAGTAGTTCTTCATCATCTGGTTGATCAGGGGGATGCCGAGGGTCTGATTGATACCCTCGGTAATAGTCAAAATGCATTAGAGACGAACACCTAATGCTTTGGCTAGACGATGAATCAGACTAGGTGTGTTTTCGTAGTCTGTTACGCCAACAACGGTGCCGCAAGATGAACACTGAATGAACATCATCTTAAACCGGGCGTTGCGAATTTCTTTCTCAACCATTTCAAACTGGTGCTCCTCGCATTTAGGGCATCGAGATACGGCCATTAAGACTCCTTAAAATTTATCGGTGGCTTCGGAAAGATATCAAATAAACCTCATTTTATGTAGGTGAATGGTGGCACGTAAATCCAATAAGCTCACAGCCAAAGATTTTGCCAAAGAGCTGGAAGAACTGGCGGCAACGCTGCGCCGGACGATTGAAGCCGAATGCGTCGGCTTTGATCCGTCTGCGGCAGCAATAGCAGAACGGCGCGCCCGCGTTCTCGACCCCGTTGGCGGCTACGTCTATTTTGTTGAGCACTATTTTCCGCACTACGTTCGACATGCAGACAAGAGCGAACTGCATAAGTACCTGTTCGCTCGTCTGCCGGAGATTGTCGCCAGCACAACCAGCGAGAATGACGCCATCGCTGCGCCGCGTGGCGAGGCGAAATCAACGCTGGTCAGTCAACTATTTAACATCTGGTGCATTGTCTGTGCGATCAAGCATTACCTGGTTATCGTCATGGACTCGATTGACCAGGCGTATCCGATGCTTGAGGCCATAAAAGCCGAGCTGGCTTACAACCCACGGATTGCGATGGATTTCCCCGAAGTGGCGGGCGGCGGGCGCGTCTGGCAGGCCGGAACCATTGTCACGCGCAACGATATCAAAGTGCAGGTCGCGGGCAGCGGTAAAAAACTGCGTGGCCTGCGCCACGGCCCGTACCGCCCCGATTTGGTGGTACTGGATGATATCGAGAACGACGAACAGGTGCGCAGCCCTGAGCAGCGCGACAAGCTGGATAACTGGCTTAAAAAGACCATCCTGCCGCTTGGCGGGGCGGGCGCGAAGTTCGATGTCATCTACATCGGCACCATCCTGCACTACGATTCCGTACTGTCCCGGACGCTGAAAAATCCACTGTGGAAGACGGCGCGATTCAAGGCGATCATCCAGTGGCCGGTCAATATGTCGTTGTGGGATGAATGGGAAGAAATCCTGCGCAATAACGACGATAAGGGCCAGTGGCTGGCGAACGCGTTCTATCAGCAGCATAAGGCCGAAATGGACGAAGGCGCGGTGGTGTCATGGTCGGCCCGGCCTATTCTGGCCCTGATGCTGATCCGCGCCCGCGACGGCCACTCAACATTTGATTCTGAGTACCAGAACGACCCGGTGAGCGGAGAGGATGCACCCTTTGCCAACTGCATTACGTTCTGGGTCAATCGTCTTAATGAGTGGGTCTTCCTCGGCGCATGTGACCCGAGCCTTGGGCGTGCTGGTGGTAAGCGTGACCCGTCCGCCCTGCTTGTGGGTGGGTTTAACCGCCATACCGGCATCCTGGATGTCGTCGAAGCGGCAATCCGTAAGCGCGTTCCCGACAAAATTATCTCGGACATCATCGAATTGCAGCGCATCTACCGCTGTTTGTGCTGGTCTGTTGAAGCTGTGCAGTTCCAGGAATTCTTACGCACGGAACTTGTAAAGCGCAGTGCGGCTACAGGTATCCCGGTTCCCGCGCGTGGCGTGACGCCCAGCAGCGACAAAATTCTGCGCATCGAGTCCTTGCAGCCGCACATAGCGAATGGGCTGATACGCCTGCACCCCAGCCAGTCAACGTTGATTGACCAGTTACGGCACTTCCCGGTGGCTGACCACGACGATGGCCCGGACGCCCTGCACATGCTCTGGGCGCTGGCCGTGTCCGGGTTCGCTGCATTTTCGTTTACTCCCGTCCCTCGCAATAACCCGGATTTTGATGACCGGGACACCGGTTTTCACCGCGCTGGTGCTGCTGGGCATGGTTTTGGTTCAGGAGGTTGGTAAGTGGCAATAGTTGATCAATTCGGTCGCCCGTTTAACAAAGAAGTGCTGGACGGCCCGCAGACCACGAGAACGGCACAGATACAGCGGCACTGGCCGGAGCATCCATCGCGTGGGCTGGATATTCGCCGCCTGCCGCGCATCCTTGAAGCGGCCGAGCGTGGTGATATCGCCGCCCAGGCTGACCTGTTCGAAGACATGATCGAGAAAGACGGACATATCTTCAGCGAGATGGCAAAGCGCAAAAACGCGCTGTTGGGTCTGGACTGGAGTATTGAGCCGCCGGTGAATGCCAGCGAGGCAGAAAAGAGCCAGGCGGCGATGGTGACGGAGTGGATGCTCGGCATCCCGGACATTCATGATTTGATCTTAAATGCGGCGGACGCCATCGGCCACGGATTCTCCGCGCAGGAGATAGAAAAGTGGGATAACGAAGGCGATGTGTGGTTGCCCATTAAGACCGTGCTGCGCCCACACCGCTGGTTTTGCACTAATCCCGAAATTGACGATACCGTGCGGCTGGCTGACGGCACAATGAACGGCGCGGAACTGTGGCCGTTCGGATGGCTTGTCCATGCGCATAACGCCAAGTCTGGCTATATCGCGCAGGCGGGCCTGTATCGGGTTTTGGTCTGG
Source organism: Dickeya aquatica (assembly GCF_900095885.1). Taxonomy (NCBI): domain Bacteria; kingdom Pseudomonadati; phylum Pseudomonadota; class Gammaproteobacteria; order Enterobacterales; family Pectobacteriaceae; genus Dickeya; species Dickeya aquatica. The sequence continues at coordinate 1,745,385 of NZ_LT615367.1, read as the reverse complement.
CCGTACCTGTTTAAAAACTTCTCGCTACGCGATTTTGCCGAGTTCCTGGAGATTTACGGACTGCCGCCCAGAATCGGCACGTACATGGCAAGTGCGACTGAGGAGGAGAAAAACAGGCTGCTGCACGCTCTTGTGACTCTCGGTCACGATGCGGCCGGTATCATCCCCGAAGGGACAAACATCAGGTTCGAATCGGCGGCGGACGGGCAGGCAGCGACGTTTATGTCGATGATCGAATGGTGCGAACGCACCGCCTCGAAAGTGATACTGGGCGGTACACTGACAAGCCAGGCTGACGGCAAAACATCAACCAATGCACTCGGCAACGTTCATAACGAAGTGCGGCACGATATCCTGGTGGCCGATGCCCGGCAGTTAGAGGGCTTCTTTAGCAATGTTATATCGATGTTGTTGTCAATTAATGGCTATGCAGTCTCTCGTCGACGTCAGCCCCGCTTTGTGTTTGATACCCGCGACATTGCAGATATCAGCACGTTCTCTGCGGGCATTAAAACGCTGGTCGATGCCGGGTTGAAAAGCATTCCTGTGTCGTGGGTGCATCAGAAAATGGGTATCCCCGTCCCGAAAGATGACGAGCCGGTACTAACGCCTGCCCCAGCAGTGACACCAGCCGCTGCGCTATCGTCTCGCCCGTCGCCGTACCGGTCATTCGCCGCACTTAGCACAACTGCCGTGGATGATATCAGCGACCCGGCACAGATAGCGCTCGATAACGCCCGCTCTACGCCGGAAGCGATTACCGCCGCGATGCATGCGCTGATAGCGCCGCTGGTTGCAGCGTTGCAAAACGGGCAAACCCCGGATGACGCGCTCGACATTATCGCGGCGAGCTATCCAGCGCTTGATGATGCACAGTTGCAACAACTGTTAGCTCAGGCGCTGTTTGTGGCGGACGTGTGGGGACACCTGAATGCCGACAAATAGCGTCGATCTGGCGTATGCCATCGGCCTGAAACCCGAAGAGGCGATCCGTTATTTCGAATCCAAGGGCTACACCATCGGTTTCAACTGGCACGATGTCGAAGCGCGCACTCACGCTACTGCGTTCACTGTCGCAGGTATCCTGAAACAAGATGTGCTGGAAGACATCCGGGGCGGGTTAAATCATGCGCTGGCAAATGGGGAAACGCTGGAGCAGTTCCGGCGTCGCTTAACGCCCGTTCTCGAGCAAAGGGGCTGGTTTGGGCGTGGACTTAAGGCTGATGAAGACGGCGTGCTGGAAGGCAAGAAGCTGACGCCGCGACGCCTCAAGACCATTTTTGAAACCAATATGCAAGCCGCCTATAACGCCGGGCGCTATGAAGAGCAGATGGCAAACGTCGCGTTTCGGCCTTATTTTCAGCGCTTCGCTGTCATTGATACGCATACGCGCCCAAAACATGCGGCGCTTAATGGCTACACGGCGCGGGCCGATGACCCTGTCTGGCGGTTTATGTATCCACCGGACGGCTATCATTGCCGTTGCCGCATTCGCGCCCTGTCTCAGTCGGATGTTGATACACGCAACATCACTATTCAGCACAGTGAGATTATTGAAGTCGAGCAAGCATGGGGGCCGAACGATTCCAGAAAAGTCCCGGCCATTCGCTGGAATGGTGAGCTATACACCGCCGATGCGGGTTTCGGCCACAACCCCGGACAAGGTTATCTTGCGGCACTCGGACAGCGCTTGCTTGAGCGTTCAGCGACTGCTGAGCCGCGTCTGGCCGCGCTTGCGGTACAAGAGACACTGAGCAATAAACCGCTGTTAACGGCGGTTTCAAACGACGTTAGCGAGTTCGTGAGTAACACACTGCTTAACAAACAGTCTCGCGGCCAGTTGCGGCATGTCGGCGCGCTGCCGTCAGCCGTCATCGACAGGCTGGCAGAGAAAGGCGCGGCGGTTGAGTCAGCAGTTATTACGCTGACAGACGAGAACCTGTTGCACGCGGTTCGTGATAGCAAAGAGGCGCAGTTGCCTGCCGAGCTTTGGCGGCGTTTGCCGGAGTTTATGCAGTCACCGAAGGCGATCTTGTATAACACGCAGAAGACCGATGCGGCGTTGACCTATGTGCTGGAGCTGCCAGATGCCGCAGGAAAACTGGTGGTGTTTATTGATCGCGAACTCAAAGCCCGCCCGCCAGGCGGCGGAAAGAAAGAGCGGATAAAAACGAATCTGATACGAACAGGCAAAATGCTGGCGAATGATGAATCACTGAAGAATAAAGGGGTTAACGAGTTGCTGTGGGGAAGTCTGGATTAGCGGCGGGATGAATAGCGCCGGACTCGAACCGGATCATGCTCTGACGGTCATGGCCGTAGCAGCAACCGTTACCCATTGGAAACAACTACTCACTCGCCGCTGATTAATTATACATCAGGATAATCATGAGCAACAGTTACGAGATCAAATACAACATTACCGATTTTGAAAAAGGTCTTGGCGAGCTGATACAGCGCCTGGAACACCGCGAGCCGTTGATGCGTGAGCTGGCGGCGGCGATGCACGATGCTGTCGAAGAGAATTTCGCATCGCAGGGTCGGCCTGCATGGGCGGGATGGAGTCCGCGTTATGCCCAACAGCGCCAGGGCGGGAAAATTTTGCAGAAATCCGGCCGTTTGGCTACAAGCATCAACGAATATTCAGACAATGACACCGCGACTGTCGGCACAAACGTTGCCTATGCCCGCATCCACCAGGAAGGCGGCACAATCAACATCCCCGCCCGCAGTCAGCAGGCCTACTACAGGCAGCACAAGGATGGCAGTATCGGCAACCGGTTCGTCAAAAAATCACGGTCTAACTTTGCGCAGTGGAACACCATCGGTGAATACAAAATTAAGATGCCGGCGCGGCCGTTCCTGCACCTCACCGAGCCAGATGTGGACGGGATGGAAACGACGGCGCAAACCTATTTGCAACGTGTCATTGATGCATAGCGCTGAATGCGTCTGTATGCGGTTATCGCGTTGAATCCACACCATCACAGTATCGCGAGTGCTACAGCGGCGTAAAATCGTTTTTAAACGGGTTTTAAAAACGGTTGCATCCGTTATCATGACCGCATTAACGACCCCACCCCGCATTATCACCCACTGAACCCCATCACATTATTTCTGTTTTCAGGCTGACTTACCTTCTCAGCATGAAAAAGAAACCGCTCATTGCCGCCCTGGCGGTAGAAATCAATAAAGCCTCGTTGGGCACTATTCAGTTGTTCCCCGCTGGCGAGTTCCGCGCCCGTGATGGTCGCCCAGCTGAATGCGATTGCTGGCTAATGAACGCCGAGATTGCCCAGGTGTTGATCGCAGCGGCGGCGGCATCAAAAACGCCGTTTGTGCTGGACTATGAGCATCAAACTCTGAATGCAGCAAAAAACGGTCAGCCCGCCCCGGCTGCTGCGTGGTTCCATGCGCTCGAGTGGCGTGATGGTGAGGGATTGTTTGCTGTCGACGTGCAGTGGACGAAAACCGCAGCAGCGATGATTGATGCTGATGAATACCGCTATATATCCCCTGTTTTCTCCTATGACAAGTCAGGTCGTGTGCGGCAACTGCTGCACGCAGCGCTGACTAACACGCCGGCCCTTGATGACATGGAGGCTGTCATTTTGGCCGCCACCTCGTTGTTGATGGCTGCAACAACCACAAACGAGGACACTATGGACGAACTATTGGAGCGTCTGCGCTGGATGCTGAATTTGCCAATCACAGCAACGGCAGAAGACATTACCGCCGAGTTAAACAAACTCATTGATCAACTGGCCGCCGCGCCAGCCGGAACGGCAGCGGCATCGTTTCAGACGCTGTCTGCCACCCCGTTCAACCTGATTGAAAGACTCACGGCAGATGCCGCAAACGTTGCTGCACTGACCGCGCAGGTTGCCAGTCCCGACCCGGCCAAATGGGTGCCGGTTTCGGTGATGCAGCAATCTGTTGCCGAAGCGCTCGCAACCGCAAACAACAACGTCGCTGTCCTGGCGCAGCAGCAATGCACTGAGCTGATTGCCGCAGCATTGTCCGATGGTCGGTTGCTGCCCGCACAAAAATCCTGGGCGGAATCTCTGGCGGCGTCGTCCCCGGACAGTCTGAAAGACTTCCTGTCAAAAGCACCCAAAATCGCTGCGCTGACGTCTACCCAGACCGGTGGCCTGCCGCCCACTGGCGCACCGAAGAAAGCCCCTACGGCGCAGGACGACGATGTTATCGACCCGGCTATCTGTTCGTTAATGGGTGTTGATCCCGCAGATGTTGTCCAGTTTATCAAGGAGAACCGCAATGAGTGATCGCAACACACCGCACCGCGACGGCGAGCTGTTCGCCGTTCCCGTCGCGGCCAGCACTGAGATTTACGGCGGCCACATCATCGCCGCCAATGCTGCCGGTTATGCCGTTCCGGCCACAGCTAACGCAGCACAGGTCACGCTGGGCGTCAGTGACGGCTGGGTTGATAACAGTACCGGTGCGAATGGGGATGCTGACGCTATCGTGCGCCGTGGCCGCGCCTGGCTGTTTGCCAATTCCTCCGCCGATGCCGTTACCCAGGCGTCAGTCGGGCAAAACTGCTACGTCGTGGACAGCCAGACCGTCGCAAAGACCAGCAACGGCAGTGCTCGACCAGTTGCCGGTAAGGTTCAGGCTATCGCTGATGATGGCGTGTGGGTTCTGATCTGATTTAAAGGAGAAATACTGTGTTAGTGAATGCAGGCAATGTTCGTCAGATTTTTATCAATCTGAAAACCACGTTTCAGAAGGCGTTTAAGCAGGCGTCGTCTGACTGGCAAAAGGTCGCAATGCTTGTGCCATCGACAGGGAAGGAGAACGATTACTCCTGGCTATCCCGCTTCCCAAAAATGCGGGAGTGGATCGGCGACAAGGCGATCAAGTCGCTGGAAGCCTTTAACTACACCATCCGTAACAAGGACTGGGAAGCCACTGTCGAAGTTGACCGCAACGACATCGAAGACGATCAGCTTCTTGGCTACGGTATGCAGGCGCAAGCAGCCGGTCAATCCGCCGCTGAACTGCCTGCGGATATCGTCTTTGCGTTGTTGAGTGATGGATTTACGAATCTGTGCTACGACTCCCAGCCGTTCTTTGATGTTGACCACCCCGTTGCAGGTCGTTCGGTATCCAATAAAAGCACCAAAGCGTTGTCGGCCGCATCGCTGGCGGCTGCGCGGGCCAGTTATGGTGCAGCCCGCACTGCATTGCGTGCAATGAAGGACGATCAGGGGGCATCCCTGCGCATTACCCCCGGCCTGCTGGTTGTTCCCCCTGCGCTGGAAGATGTGGCGAATTATCTGATGACGGCCGACCGCTTCCCGGATAACACGCCCAACACGTACAAAGGAACGGCTGAAGTGCTGGTGGTGCCGGAGCTGAAAACCGATACCGAGTGGTTCCTACTTGATAACGCGCAGTTGATGAAACCGTTGATCTACCAGGAGCGTAAAAAGCCGGAATTTGTTGAGCAGACGGATTACAGCAACGACAACGTCTTCTCTCGCAAGAAATTCCGGTTTGGGGCAGAAGCCCGCGCCAACGGCGGCTACGGCTTCTGGCAAATGGCCTATGGCTCAACGGGAGTAGACGCATAATGCCAATCCAAATTACCGCCCGCGTTGAAGGCTTTCGGCGTTGCGGCATCGCACACAGCGCGAAAACCCGGACTTATCACGATGACGAGTTCACTGCCGAAGAACTGGCGACGCTGGAGGCCGAGCCGCAGTTGATCGTCGTGCGTATCAGTGACGAACGGGAAACCGCCAATGATAGTGCGGCGCTGTCCGCCGCCCAGGTTCGCATTGCTGAACTGGAGGTCGCTGTGCAGGAACGAGACGCCCAGCTGACAGCCGCGCAGGACGCCGTTGCGGCGCTGACGACAGAGCGTGATGCGCTCAAGGCTCAGTTAGCCGCAGCGGCAACGGCAACGGCAACCGATGATGGCAAGGCGAAGAAATAATGTACGCGACCCGCGATGACATGGTGCTGGCATTCGGTGAGCGTGAGTGTGTCTCGCTCACCGACCGGGCTTTCGCCGGTGAAATTGACGATGAGGTACTGACTGGCGCGCTGACCCGCGCCAGTGCTGAAATCGACAGCTATCTCGCCGGGCGCTACCCGGTGCCGTGGACTGACACGCCGCGAATTCTGGTCGGTCGCTGCTGCGATGTTGCCCGGTATTTGCTGTGTGGTTCGGGCCAGATGACAGATGAAATCCGCGCGCGTTACGAGGACGCCATTCGTTACCTTGAGCGCGTTGCAGATGGGCGCATCACGCTCGGTCGTCTGCCGTCAGGTGATGTGGTTCAGCCATCGGGAACCAGCACGACATTCACGTCGGCCGGGCGTCGGTTTGGGCGGGACTCTACTCAGGGAGGTGCATTTTGAACACCATCAAAGATATCGAACTGGCAATCATCGACAGGCTAAAGCGCGGGCTCGGGCGGATTGCGCCGACTGTGTGCTCGTATGGTGGTGAGCTGGATGGAGAACCGGCAGAAATCGCCCGCGCGCTGCCCGCCTGCTGGGTGACGTTTGGCGGTATACAGAGGACTGAAAATGCCAATCTCACTAAACGTAAGTACAGAACACTCGGCCGTTTCGTGGTGATTGTGGGTGAGCGCAGCGTGCGCAGTGAAGAAGCGTCGCGGCATGGCGGTGCGCGTCTTGACGAGGTCGGGACGTACCGCATGGTTACCGCTGTCCGTCGCTTGCTGTCTGGGCAGGATATGGCTGATGCCGGGCTAAGTATTCAGGCGCTGATGCCAGGGCGCGTTAGAACGCTGTTTAACACGAGCCTGAAAGACAACGCGCTGTCGGTTTTTGCGTGTGAGTTCGACACGGCATGGATGGAAGAGGCGCTGGAAAACGGCAAGTACCCGCGGTCTGGTGTCGCACCATTCCACCCGGATGCGATTTTCAGCGGCTATTCCGGACAGGTAAGTGAAGACGACCCGGACTGGCTGAGAACACGCTTTAGCTACGACATTCCACAAACCCCGGCCCGGCCGGATGCAGAGGAAATCATCACTCATGTCACAGATAACAGTTAAAGCGGCACCTGGTGTGCGCGTGCCGCGTGAAGAAAACGCCCGGCGCTATATCGATGATGCGCCAGTGCATGTGGAGCGCACGGCGTATTACTTGCGCCAGATTTCAGCCGGTGACCTGGTGATCGTCCCGGATGAAAAGGCGGTATCCGGGCCGAATGTGAAGACCAAAGCGGAGGCAAACAACGATGGCTAGCCCTAATGTCACGTTTTACGAAATTCCAGGCAGCACACGCAAGCCCGGTCGGTATTTCGAATTCAACACTCGCCTGGCGGTGCGTTCGCTACCTGGCAATCAGCAAACAGTATTGATGCTGGCTCAGATGCTGCCGACTGGCACGCAGCCGCCATTAACGGCTGTCGATGTGTTTTCCTCTGACGAGGCCGAAACCTATTTCGGCGCGGGTTCGATGGCGCATCTGATGGTGGTCAGCGCGCTGACCTGTTACAGCTACCTGCAATTACAGGTCATCGGCATCAGTGATGCGACCGGCGCACAGCCTGCTTCCGGTACGGTCACGGTGACGGGCCCGGCCGCAGGTAACGGCACGATGAGTGTGTGGGTTGGGACAGCCCGCGTCAACGTTGCTGTGTCAACCGGTGACACCGCTGCTGCCATTGCAACTGATATGGTGGCGGCGCTGAATCAACAGGCGGCGCTACCGGTGACGGCTGTGGCGGCCAATGGCGTTATCACGTTCACGGCCAAAAACAAAGGGGCGGCGGGTAACGAAATCGTACTGCGGGCGGCGGCAACTGCGTCGGGCGTCAGTGTTGCAGCAACGGCAATGACCGGCGGCGAAATTAACCCGGACATCGCACCCGCGCTGGCACACGTGTTCTCTGCGGGCCATAGCATCATCGTTTGTCCGTATGCGACGCAGGATGCGCTAACCGAACTGCGTTCGCACCTGGACAACGCATCCGGGCCGCTGGAGCAGCGTGGTGTCATCGGCGTCACTGGCTGGAAAAACTCGCTGTCAACCGGTATCACGCTGACGTCGAGCATTAATGCCGGACGTATCACAGCGGGATGGCACCGCGACTCTGTCTGTACCGTCGCACAAATCGCGGCAGGGTATGCCGCAATGGTGGCGAGCGAGGAAGACCCGGCACGGCCGCTCAACACCCTGGCAATGTCGGCGCTCGACGTGACCGCGCTGGCGTCACGCCCGATGCGCACCGAGCAGGAAAAAGCCTTGTATAACGGCCTGGCTCCTTTCGAGATCGGCCCCGGCGACACGGTGCAGATAGTGCGTGCAATCAGTACCTATACAAAAAGCGCGGCCGGTGTTGACGATGTGGCCCTGCTGGATATCACAACCATTCGCACCCTCGACTATGTGCGCAAGGCTTGCCGTGAGCGCATCACGCTGCGTTTCCCGCGCGACAAGCTGAGTTCCCGCACGCCTGCAAAGGTTCGCAGCGAGTTACTGGATGTGCTCTACAAGCTGGAAGAGCTGGAGATCATCGAGAACGTCGACGCAAACAAAGGCGCGCTGATTGTTGAGCGTGATTCGCAAGACATGAACTGCCTGAATGCTGCCATCCCTGTTGATGTTGTGAATGGGTTGCACGTGTTTGCGGGCCGCATCGACCTGTTGCTGTAACTGACGGAGAAAAACAATGGCTATTGAGGAATACGTCGGGTCAATCGTTCTTGAGATTGACAGCCGTGAGCTGGAATGTACTGACCTGAAGGTCACATCGAAGACGGGACGAAAACTCGTCAAAACGATGAACAAAACCGGGCGTGCGAAGGGCTTCGCTCGGGGTATCGCTGAATATCAGCTGGCGGCAACAGTGGTGATTCCGTTGGATGGTGACCTGGACTGGGAGGGCATGGAGGGTGTGAAAATCACGCAATACCCATTATCCGGCTCAGGCGGCAAACGCACCACGTACATGGACTGTTTTACGACGGATGTCGGCGCGCAGTACTCAACTGACAACGAAGCGAAGCGCGATATCACGTTTCAGTGCTTGAGAGTAGTAGAGGAATAACAATGGCCCAGTTACTGCACGGAATTGAAATCGACGGCCAGTTGCATTTTGAGTTCAGCGCCCGCCTGCCCGTTATCGGCGACACCGTTGATGCTCTGGCTGTGACGCATGACGCACGCGGTACGACAGCCGGCCCTGCCGCCTCGCTGTTCTACCGGGTCGCGGTTACATCCAGCGTGCTGACCCTGCCGGGTGTCGATGCTGAAAAAATCACGCCGGAACTACTGCTTGATCAACTGTCTGACGACGATTTTGATGTGATTGACGCGGAGATTGAAAACATCAAAAAAAAGCGGATGCGCGAGAATCCCAACTTGCCGGATACCGAGCAGCAACCCTCGCCCTCGGCCGATACGGCATCACAGAAGCAAGAATAGCTGCTATGACCCGCCCGGAACTGGATGGGTATCTCAACGCGCTGGCGGTACTGAATGGCGGCAAACCTGCCGCCGATAAGCAACAGTCAGGTGGTAACACTCGCGTTATTAAGTCGATGAGAAAGAAACGCAAGCAACGAGGCAAATAAATGGCGCGCAATCTGCAACTGGCGTTAACGCTGACCGCGAAAGATGCTGGCTCACAAGTGCTACGAAAGGCGATGGCCGACGCGGTGACGGCAACGAAAAATGCTGAACGGGCATCAACTGAACTGGCTACCACACAGCAGAAAGCGAGTACAACGGGCATTCAGGCGTCGCGTGCACTGTCGTCTGAGTTTCAGCGGGTGGCAAATGCCAGGGAAACGCTCGGCATTCGTTCGGAACGGCAGATACAGCGCGAGATACAGCAGACGATGTCGGCTTACAACCGTCTTACACGCAGCGGCATGTTGTCGGCGAATGATCAACGCCGTGCGTTTGCGGCGATGACTGAGCAGTTGACGCGGCTGCGCACTGAGCTGAATGGTACGGCAAGCGCAATGGGTAAGTTTGAGCGACTGCGTAATGCCGGGGCCAGCGCAGCGGCAGTGGCGGGTGGTGTTGCTGCGGCGGCGGCTGTGGTGTCGCAGCCGATAAAAAACGCTCAATCGTATGAGTTTCGTCTGGCGAATATGGCGAACACCGCGTATGCAGACCGGGATATTGCTGGACGCCAGGCCGGTATGGGTGAGCTGGATAATGTGATTCGTGACTCTGTTAAATTTGGGGGCGGAACAAAAGAGGGGGCGGCGGAAACACTCGATACGCTGCTGGCGTCTGGTGCTGTCGAAATGGATTCGGCCAAAGCGATGTTGCCGGTGTTGCAGAAATACTCGACAGCGACAGGGACTGACTCAAAAGATCTGGCGCAGATTGCGATACGGCTAAAGCAGACATTCGGCATATCGGATAAGGACATCGGAAAAGCGCTGAATATGGCTATTTCTGCTGGTCAGGGCGGCGGATTTGAACTAAAAGACATGGCCAAGTGGTTGCCTCAGCAATTGGCGTTAGCCGGGTCTGCGGGGATGAAGGGGCTGGGTGATTTTTCAGTGCTGCTGGGGTTAAACCAGGCGTCTGTGATCACTGCGGGGACAAAAGACGAAGCTGGTAATAACGCAGTGAACCTATTGCAAAAAATTAACAGTCAGGACGCCGCTAATGCAGCAAAGCGAATAAAAATCAACGGTAAGGGAATCGACCTTCCGGGCTCAATTGCGGCTGCGCGCAGTAAAGGCATGAACGCGCTGGATGCATTTGTCGGCATTGTTGATAAGGTTGTCGAAAACAACCCAGAGTACAAAAAACTACAGGAAAAACTGGCTACAGCAAAAGGCGCCGAGCGTCACGAAATAATTGAGTCGATGGCGAAGATTTTAGAGGGATCTGCCGTCGGTTCGATGGTCGCAGATCGTCAGGCATTGATGGCACTAATGGCGTATCGCAGTAACAAGCAGTACGCAAAAGACATCGCGAAAAATGCTAACGCACAGCGTTACTTGCAGGATGGCGAAACGGCGGGCGATAAAAATTTTCAGCTGATACAAGGCACTGGGGTTTTCAAGGCGGAGCAGTTGGGTAATGCGGCGGATCTTGGTCAGATTGATGCTGTCAAACCGCTTGCAGATGTGATCGGGCGCATATCTGGGCTTCTGACCGATTACGCGAACGAATACCCGGCACTGACAACGGCGGTATCCGGTGCGACAGTCGGCGTTAAAGCGTTGGCGGCGGCGGCGGCTGTTTTTGCTGGAATGCGATTGTTGGGGGGTGGAAAAATCCCAGGCATTACCGGCTCTGGTGGTAAAACTGACGGTTTCAATCCGATGGATTTGATTACTGGTGGTAACGCGAGTGGTGCAGTGCCAGTGTATGTAACGAATTGGCAAGATCAAGGGGGGAAAGATGACGGCTTGCTTGATAAAGCCAAGGACCTGCCGGGTCGGATTGGCAAGTATGCGGCATACGGTGCGTTTGCGCTAGCAGTTGCGTCAATCGCGACAATGACAACTCCGGAGGAGGAGGATGAGCTGCAAAATGGCCCGGCAAAATGGGATGAGCTAAAAAATAACTACGGACAGGATACGATTGATGCGGCACGTAAGCGCTATCAGCCTTGGTATCAAGTTGGGCGTGGGTATGCAAAAGAAAACGAAGAATGGATCAAAAAATACCTGGCTGATAATGTCAGCGACGAAAGCGGGAGTTGGTGGAGCAAGCCATCAACAATTGGACAGGGCGCAGGCGGTGTCACGTCGTCTTATCTGATGCAAATCCCTCAGCAGCCGGTTGCCACCCCTCAGCCTCAGCCGCCTATCACTCACATCACAAAAATCGAATTGGATAGCCGCGTACTCGCCGAGGCGGTGAACGAGTACAACGGCACGCAAGCTGTCCGGGGTTCAGTTGGGGGTGGCTACTAATGGCATGGACTGACAATTTGCAGGACGCGAAGTTTCGCGGTATCAGGTTCGATGTCGTAAACGTCAAAGACGGCGAGCAACGCGACATTGCACAAGACGAATACCCGTACATTGACGGCGCAGACGTGCGCGATATGGGGGCAAAGCCACACACTGTTGCTGTGCGCGCGGTTTTTTTTGGTGACGACTATGAGGTCAGGCTGCAGGCGTTTATCGAGGCGCTGCGTAAACGCGGTGCGGCAGAGTTGATACACCCGGTGTTTGGCTCAATGCCTGCCATGCAGGTCACTGATTTTAGCATCGAACACGAAGCCGACAGTATAGATTACTGCACTGTTGATGTGCAGTTTATGCAGTCAACGCCTGGCAATCCGTTTTTTGTCACAAACTATCCGCAATCCAAGGCCGACGAGCTGTTCAGTCGCTCGCAGTCGCTGATTGACAGCACAAGTAAGATGCTGGAGAACGTCACAAAGCCATTGCGCACGGCAAAGGCGATGATGAATAAGGTAAAAGGCCTGGCGAACGGCGCGCTAAACATGATTGCGGTTTTCCGCAGTGATATCTCCGGGTTCGTCAGTAGCGTCACAGATTTTGTCAATTATCCGGCCGCGTTCCTGCGTGATTTGCAGTCAGCATTATCGCTGAAAACCGGGGCGTCAAAATCCAGCCTGCACTCGTCCTATACCGGCTCGTACAGCGGGGCGGATGCGGCGACGGAACAAGCTGCAGCAGCAACAGCGTATACAGCATCCCCTGCAGTTGTGATGTCCGACTGGTCAAATACGCAAACCGCGCTGACCGCCGTTCAGGCCATGCCCACCGACATTATGACAGGCAGCGTTGACGCGGCGGTTGAGATGCCGCCACAACTCACGACGTCGGATATCATTGAGTTAATTGTTGTCGTCACCATTGTTGTTGCAATCGAAGCAGCAGCAGAAGCATCTGCCGTACTTGAGGATGCGGCTATCACCGCAGTATTGACGCCGGATGACGTCGAGAAAATCACCAGCGATACGCGCACGATGATCCAGACAGCAATTGACAGTACGCGCACCGCCTTTGAGCCAGCGATGAACGATATCAGCAGTAGCGAACAACCAACGGGGCTGACATATCAGCCGGTTATCGAGCAGCTAAAAGCCGTCGCGCTGCTGGTACAAGAGATGGCGGCGGCGGTTATTGAATCGAAACCACAACTGATTCAACGCACTGTCGCCGCCCCCGGAAATCTGCACCTGGTGGCGCATCTTTGGTATGGCGACTATACGCGCGCTGACGAGTTGCAACGGCTGAATCCGCAGGTGTGTGACCCTAACGGACTTGTCGCGGGAGACGTGCTCAATGCCTACGCAGAGTGATAACAATACAGTCTCAATTATCGTCAACGGCAAGGCGCACAGCGCGTGGTCGCGCTATCAGATTGACAGTGATTTTCTGGTTCCGGCCGATGCATGGAGCGTTAGCCTGGGGCTACCTGAAGGGGCATTTCCGACGGGCATCACGCGTGGTGCGCCGGTACAAGTGAAAATAGGTGCAGACGTTGTGATGATTGGCCGCATTGATCGCATTCGCCGCGCGGCAAGCAAGCGCGGTTTGACGCTTTCGCTCAGTGGTCGCGATAATATGTCTATATTGGTCGATTGTGCCGCCCCGCTGTTAACATCGCGCCAAATTGGGCTTGAAGAGGTTATCGCTCAGGTGGTTCGCCCGCTCGGCATCACAAAAATCCAGCTGAACGCAGAAAGCTCCATGCGTAATGACAAGATTTCAACAGAACCTGGTGAGCGCGCCTGGGATTTGCTGCATCGGGCGTGCGCCGGGCGCGGGCTGTGGCCGTGGTTTTCCCCGGATGGGACGCTGATGATCGGCGGCCCGGATTACACCGCTCCGCCTGTTGCGACACTGATTTTGCGGCAGGACGGCAAAGGCAATAACGTGATTCAGCTCGACGATGAGAGCAGCGAAGACCGCTCGTTCTCTGAATTGACGGTGTTAGCGCAAGGGCACGCGCACACGACAAAAAAGTCAAAAAAGCTGGCGATTGTCGATGTCGATAACGCATCGACAGCAACCGCGTCTGAGTCTGATGATGAAGACAACGATGATGACGAGCTGGACATGTACACCGGCACTGCTGAAACCGGTATGCACGGCCTGAACGCCAGGGCATATGACCCGTCCGTGACGCATTACCGGCCGCAAATCATCGTCTGCGGGGATGCGGAGAGTCAGGAGCAGATGAACTATCGCGCACGCAAGGCGATGGCTGATGCGCGCCTTGCCGGTTACGACATGACTGCTGTCGTTGCAGGGCATCGCACATCTGACGGCCGGTTGTGGGAGCCGGGTCAGCGCATTCACGTTATCAGTGATGTGCATGGCATCAACGCCGTGTATTTTCTGATGGGTCGTGAGTTCGTCGGTGGCAGGCAGGACGGCGTGCGCACGACGCTGAGACTGAAAGAAGACGGCGTCTGGATACCTGACGCGTTTCCGAAGAAAAAGCGCAAGCGCCACCGCAAACACAAAAACAAGCAGCAACTGGGGATTGTCGATGTGGGATAATGTTGAAGCAAAGATTCGCCGGGCAATGAACAGCGTCAGGCAAGCGTTTAGGGTGCGTTTATCGCGTGTTAACAGCGTGGGGCCGGTGCAGACGTTTCAGGCAAATGGGCTGGCTGGGGAACAGATTCAAGATGCTGAGTTGTTCCAGCATTATGGATTTACGTCAAACCCGCCGCCAGGCACTATGGGGGTTGTGATCCCGCTGGGCGGCAGAACGTCGCATAGCGTCGTTGTCGCCACCGAGTCGGCGTCGTATCGAATCAAAGCGCTTTCGTCGGGAGAGGTTGCGATTTATACCAATGAAGGCGCGGCAATTGCACTAAAAAAGGGGCGCATAATTACGGTTGATTGCGATGAATATCGGGTCAACTGTAAAAAATATATTGTCAATGCGAATGAAGGGGCGGATTTTAATACACCTTTATTAAAGGCAAGTGAAGAAATCGCAGATAAAACATCAACGATGAGTCGCGTCCGCGAAATTTACGACGGACATAACCACCCTGGCGATTCCGGCGGCACAACCGGCACACCAAATCAGTCAATGTGATCCCGGCAATACCCACTGAACCCCGTCACATTACTCTCTTTCACCATGCAGGCCATCATGGCTGCATGGACAATTTATTGAACCCAACAACCGGCGATTACGCTGGCACAGCAACGGCCACATTGGCTAATGCTGTGTATATCCGACTCATGACCCCACATGGGTCATATTGGGCTGTGCCGTCGCTGGGTTCAAAGTTGCATCTGCTGACGCGCGAAAAGAATGTTAGTCGCGTCTATACGCTGGCTCGTCAATACGCTGCCGAAGCGTTGCAGCCGCTTATTGATGACGGTCGTGCGACATCAATCGACGTCGCTACAGAGGCGGGCGATAACGGCTGGCTGATTCTGATTATTGATGTGACCGCGCCCGCCGGGCGTGAACTGTTTAAATATCCGGTAAGGGTGAGTTAAATGGCGTTCGTGACAGATTCGTTTGATGAGACGCGCGCAAAAATCCTGGCGGATATTAAAAATTTATTGCCATCGGCTGACGTGTCTGAGGACTCTGATTTTTATATCCGTGCGTCGTCGGTCGCGAGTGTTATTACAGGATTATATCGTCATCAAGCCTGGATAGTCCGGCAGATTTTTCCTGACACGGCGGATACAGAATATCTCGAATGGCACTGCCGGCTGCGGAATATAACGCGCAAGGCACAAACGACAGCATCAGGATTTATTTCAGGAACAGGTGAACCCGGCGCGACGTCAGCAGTGGGGCGCACGATAAATCGTGGCTCTCTGTCGTATACAACAACGCAGGCTGTAACTGTAGGCGCTGACGGTAAGTTTAGCGTCGCTGCCGTCCCCTCTCTTGCTGGCACGGCAGGCAATACAACAGCGGCAGTTACAGGGACATTTACCAGCACGCCGCCAGGGTTCGATAGTGTTGTCACAATAGGTTTGATGGCAGGCGGCACGGAACGGGAGACGGATGCTGAGATGCTCGCCCGCCTGCTCGATGTGATTCGGCGGCCGCCTGCCGGTGGCAATAAATACGATTACAGACGCTGGGCAATGAGTGTTGACGGCGTTAGCGCGGCATACGTTTATCCGCTGCGGCGGGGGCTGGGAACTGTTGATGTGGTAATCACGTCAGCCAGCGGGCTGCCGAGCGCTGAAATTATTAACAAGGTGCAGGCGTATATCGACGACGTCAGGCCGGTCACAGCAAAAAGCACAATGATATTAGCGCCGACCCCCAAGAATGTTGATATTTCCGTCGCAATTAGCGTCAGTGGCGTAACCGTGCAAGCTGTTACGCAAAATATTCGCGATGCGTTGACGAGTTATTTTAACACGCTGGAGCCGGGCGAATCATTTATTCGAAGTCAGGCTGAGATGCTGATATCGCAAATCGGCGGTGTTGTTGACCGCGCTATAGTCAGCCCGGCCGGTAATATTGCGGCGACAGTAAATAACAATATTGTTGAGTGGCTGCGAGCCGGAAATATCACAGTGGCGATGCTATGAAAGAGTTGCTGTCATTATTGTTACCTCCAGTTTCATATAGCCCCAATGCCGAGCAATTATCCACCGAATTAACTGCGGAAGGCGATGCGCTATCTGCAACAAAGGCACGGGCAAACGACGTATTAGGCGCAGTCACCCCGCTGCGTGCAAACGGGCTGCTTTCGGACTGGGAGCGCGTTCTCGGCATCGCTCCTGCGGTTGGGCTGTCGTATCAGCAGCGCCTGGAAGATGTTCTGATAAAAGTCGCTGAGACGGGTGGCCTAAGCATTCCGTACTTCACGGGGCTTGCTAAGAAAATGGGGTACGACATCACGATTGATGAGCTCATGCCGTTTCGGTGTGGAGTCAGTCGCTGCGGGCAGCGTCTGGCATCGACGAACATCCGATTTGTCTGGCGCGTCAATGTCGGGTCATCCTCGGTCAAAAAATACTATTTCAGAACAGGCATTAGTCGTTGCGGTGAGCGATTAATGTCATCGCGGGACGCTGTTATTGAATCTGTATTTAACGAGCTGAAACCTGCACACACACTGTGCGTTTTTAATTATACGGAGGCCAAATGAAGCCGCTAATTCCTGTCACGACGCAGTCGTCAGACGGTGCGTTTTATGATGAGAATAAAGTTACCGGCGAAGAGGGAACAATTGTAGATGCCGCATACATGAATAGTATGCAAGGCGCTGTTCGCAGCATTCAAAGTGAATTGCTGACACTGCTGGGGTTTGCAGGCATCAATGCAGACGGATCATCGACAACGCAACTGATGATGGCTCTGGACTGGCGTTATGCAAAATTAACCGGCTTGACTCAGAAACTGGATATCGCAGATATCGCAGGCATCCCGCTGCCGTGGCCGCAGGCTAGCGCGCCCGCAGGCTGGCTGAAATGTAATGGACAGGCGTTTGACAAAACGCTCTATCCCAGGCTGGCGGCGCTGTATCAGTCTGGCGTATTGCCAGATTTGCGCGGCGAGTTTATTCGCGGCTGGGATGATGGACGCGGGGTAGATATGGGGCGTGGATTGATGTCAGCGCAGGGCGACGCTATTCAGAACCACGGACATGGCGATATGCGCTACTCGGGGCAGGCGGCGAGCGGCGGGAATTTACCAATCATCGACGGTGGCGGGGCGTTTAGTGGTGGCGGGGATTTGATTGGCGTATATCGATAAGGGCGATCTCTGGCGGCCAGCCGCGCGTATCATCTGAAACCCGCCCCCGCAACGTTGCATTTAACTACATCGTGAGGGCCGCATAATGCAAACCAATGAAATCGCTGTATTAGGCGAAAATGGACTGGCGTCAAACACTGGCTGGCTGACGGTTTATCACGCTGATACGCAAACCGGCGAATATAACGGCAGCAGCGATGAGTACCTGATACCGGGCGTGCCCGCACACAGCTATGCCGATGCGCCACCAGCCGATGTAGCGACCGGGCAGGCAGTGCGGCGCGCTGCCGATGGGTTGCGCTGGGAGGTGGTGGCGGACTTTCGCGGTCAAACGGCGTATGACACCCGCACCCGCCAGCCGCAGGTGATTGACACGCTCGGTGATTTGCCGGAACACCTGACGTTGTTGCCGCCATCCGGTGAGTTTGACCGCTGGCAAGACGATACGTGGGTGACGGATACGGCGGCGCAGCACGCCACAACGGTACTGGCGGCGCAGCGCGACCTTGATGCACGGCGGCAGGCCGCCCGTGAGCGCATCAGCGAGCTGACCTATGCCGAAGAACTGGCGATGGCGACAGAGACGGAAACGCGCTTACTGAAAGAGTGGAAAATCTATCTGGTGCAATTAGGTCGCATTAACACTGCCGCCGCACCGGATATCGACTGGCCGACGGAACCAGCACACTGAACGAGGTCATATGACATTCTGAGCCCGCCACCCATATGATCGTATTTGATAATCAATATTTGAATATTGATCTGTTAAATCGATCGTATTGGTGCCTTATAAAGATGAAGAAGTTTACGTCGCGCGTATTAATCAAGCCAGATATCATAAAATACAACGGCTCTATTGTCGGGTATGGCTCACCGGAACTGCGGGTTGAAACAATCCCAGCCTGGCTGGCTCGAGCCATTGTTGTTAACAAGCATTATTCAGGCAGGTTTGTTAATAATTCATATTTGCATCTTGGGGTATTTTCCGGGCGAGATATCGTTGGCGTATTGCAGTGGGGGTATGCGCTAAACCCAGCAAGCGGCAAACGTGTCGTCGAAGGAACAGGAAACAAAGAGTACATGGAGCTAAATAGAATGTGGCTACATGACTGCATGCCGCGCAATTCAGAATCAAGAGCGATCAGCTACTCTCTAAAAACCATCAAGCTCCTACACCCCGGCGTTCAATGGGTTCAGACATTTGCTGATGAGCGCTGTGGCCGTTCCGGGGTTGTCTATCAGGCATCAAATTTTGAATATATCGGCAGTCACTACTCAACGTTTTATGAGTTAGATGGTGAGTTTTATCACTCTATTGCAATGAATGCGATTAAGCGCGGCGGCACTAGAGGTGAATATCTAAGAGAGAACAAAGAGCGAGCTACAGCGCATCGCTTCCGGCAGTTTCGGTATATCAGGTTTCTAAACAAGCGGGCGAGAAAGAGACTAAACACAAAGTTGTTTAATATCCAGCCATACCCGAAAATCACAAACTAAAAGGCGGCGAAAGGTTTTACATAATGCAAAAGGCGCAATATCTGCGCCTTCGCGCTGTGTAAAATCTATTGCAAATCTATGCGAAAAATTTCGCCACGCTACATAGCGCGTTAGAAATACCGGCCAGACTCATGCCAACAATCAGACATAACGCTTTAATTCCTGATTTTTTCATGCTGTATCCTCCTTGTGTTTGACAGCACGGCTACAATGCCCGAGCCAGCCACAGACGACAAACAGCAAACAGGAAAGTGGAAAAGGCCGCGAAAGCGGCCTTTGGGTGTTACAGCTGGTTGCAAAATTTTGCGAAGCTTATTGCACTTCCTGCGCTGCGCTGCCGTACTTGATCTTTGCCTGAGTACGCAGGCTGCCTAACAACGTATCAAACAGGGCACCCATTGAGGTCTGCTCAAGCTGGTTGCCAAACTGTTTTTTCTGATCGTCGGATAAGGCATGCTTTAATCTCATCAAGCGCAACCAAAACCACATTTACCCTCCTGGTCTCGCGCCACGGCATAAGCAGGTTTATCCTTTTTCGGCTGTGGCATGGAGAACACGGTCTGCCCCAGCGCGTCACTCTGAGTGACGGAAGAAAGCACTTTCGCCGCGCTAAAGCTCAACCGGCAGCCGCCAGACTATCACTCTTACCCTGCTTCAAATCCGCCAGAATTTTCTCTGCATCAACCGTCGCCTGCTGCTCTGCTTTCTGACGTTTCAACGCCTGCAAAACCTGATCGCGAACCTGCTCAATAGGCTGAGTTGTTTGCGGTTTATGCTCTGCAACACGCAAGACAAACGCTCTATCACCGTCAAACGCTAATCACATCGAGTTACTGCCGGGAGTACCGTTGTCACCGACCAGCGAACCGCAAAACAGCCTGTGTGACCGGCTGGAAATTAAGCGCGGCGGGTACATTATCCCGGTTAAACCAGTCAGTCTGTTGCGCTTTCACATTCGCAACCTTCTCTGCAGAAGCCAGTGATTCATTATCATTACTGCCGCTTCGCTAATTTTCTGCTGTAGGGCATAAAATGCGTCTAACGCTTTCTCACGCTTCACTTTTTTCCGCCAGCGCCGATCGCACTTCATCCAGCCCTTTCACCCGCTGAACCTGAACGCTGCTGTCACGTCAGGCTCCGTGGTGCAGCTTGACTGGCTGGATTGCTCAGATAACGAGCGAGGCTTTATTGTGGAATACTCGTATGCCGGTCACTTTGAAGAAGGCGCTGACGGTACGGTAGCGAAAGACTATGCCGCCGGTGAGGCCTACACCAGCGCCGAATCGCTGCCACCGGGCAGCACCTCGATTGAGATTGGCACGCTCGCCCCGGCCACCACTTACGCATTCCGGGTGAAGGCCTACAATCAGGCCGGTGATTCTGCCTACTCCAATGTGGTCAGTGTCACCACGCTGCCCGCACAGGCACCAGACGAGGCCTGGAAAACCCAGGATATCGGCAAACCGGCGCACGCAGGCAAAAGCCATGAAGAGAACGGCGTGCTAACGCTGGAAGCGCAGAATGGTGAGATGTGGAGCGCGGAGGATAACACCTACTTTGTCTACCAGACGCTGAAAGGCGACGGCAGCCTCACCGCCCGCCTGATAGACCTGCGCTACAGCGCACCGGATGCCAAAACCGGCATCATGATGCGCAGCGCCCTGAGCGCCAACAGCGCGTATGTCCTGAGCGGTTACACCGCCGCCGCCGGGGCGATGTCACAGTGGCGTAGCCGCGATGGCAGCGCCACCGGCAGTAAAGGCCGCTTCGCCAAGTCAGACGACGGCAGCCAACCGCTCTGGCTACGCCTGACCCGTGACGGCAACGCCTTTATTTCGCAGGTGTCATACGATGGGGTGAACTGGAGTCTGCTAAATAAGCAGATCAATCAAAACATGCCAGACACGCTCTACGTCGGCCTGACGTTGTCATCGCACTCAGGCAGCGCCCCTCATGGCATCAGTGGTATCGTCAGCTTTGATAACGTCAGCATCAAGCGCTGAAAACGACAGGAGAGGCCCACGCCTCTCCTGTTTTACTGTTTCAGTGTTTCATCATTGAGAATTAATGCCGTTTTTTCCCCTCCAGCACCGCATCATGCAGGTTCAGGCGCTGCCAGAAGTTAGCGTCTGTGCCACCTGACGAGAGCGGGTAGCCGTCGGCAATCGCGGTTTTTGCCATCAACGCGCGGCGCTGGGCGGCGCTTAATTGCGGCAACGGGCCTTCCAGGCACCGTGACCGGTCGGCATGAACTTTCGCCACCGCAGGTTATAGTCATGGTGTAGCGATAGAACGTTTTCATCGCCGGGTCGGTGTACGGGTCATTCTTGCCTTGCGGTTTGGCGCACTCGGCAAGCGTGGTGCCACAGGCTTTTTCCAGTGCGCTGCGCAACTGGGTTTTGGCCTCATTAAACAGCACGCGGTATTTCGGGTCATTGAGGAAATGCGCCACACTGCGCTGTGCCGCCATACGCCGCCGATGACATCCAGCGGATAGTGCACGCCCAGCACCAGCCGGGAATAGCCATACGTTGCGCGCGATCGATTAACGGCACGAAGCGCTCAGGCAGCATTTGCGCCAGCAACAGCGCATCGTTATAGCCGCCATTGGTGTGGCCGCTGGGGAATGACCACCGGATGCGGTGTAGCGCGCATTGTCCATAACAACCGCGGTATCCGCCACCAGATGAATACTGTTCCCTTTCTGGCGGAACGGGCGCGGGTAATCAAAGGTGTTTTTCGCCATCGAGGTGCTGACGTTGGTCGCCTTAATCAATGCAGCCGCTTTACCGATGTCTCCTTTTTGGTAGACATCCAAAAACGCCTTGCCCAGTTTCGGCCCCAGCGCTTCGGC
Organism: Dickeya aquatica; assembly: GCF_900095885.1. Taxonomy (NCBI): domain Bacteria; kingdom Pseudomonadati; phylum Pseudomonadota; class Gammaproteobacteria; order Enterobacterales; family Pectobacteriaceae; genus Dickeya; species Dickeya aquatica. Next base: position 1,723,366 of record NZ_LT615367.1, on the reverse strand, counting down.
CAGGGCGTAAAGGTAACGGGTATTTTCTGCATCAATCAGCGCCTTCTGGCGCAATGGCAAGGTCGCCTCAAGGTTGATGCGCTCAACCGTTGCCAGATTTTTTTCAGCACCGCATCCGGCAACGCCTTAAACCCTTCAAGCAGTTTCACACTGGCCTGCTGCTGGTCTTTGGCGTTGAAAACATAACCGGTTGATTTCAGCCAGGCCATATCCCCCTGTGGTTCACCCTGATCCGGCGCTTTATCCAGCACCGCGCGGGTCAGTTTAGGCGCATTGCCTTGCAGCGCTTTTTGCAGCAACTGTTGCACCTTTGCTGCATTTCAATCACTGGCGCGCTGTTGCTGGCCTCATGGTGGTTTGCAGCAACTGCACCTGCGGCAACGGAGAGTCGGTCGGGGAAACGGCTTGCACCTGTACCGCCGTCAGTGCGCAGACAACGGCCATAAACACAGAAGAGTAACGCATGATATGTTATGTCACAAAGAAGAAACTGCATCATCCTGTGCGGATGACAGTTAAGTGAAACTTTTTTAATAACAGGCACTTTCACTGCGAGTATTGCCAAACCAGTATAGGCGCAGGCCGCACCGGCGCGAGAGAGCCGTACCGGTTTAGCGATATGAAATGCTGATAAACACCGCAGGATAAATCAGACGGGGTGACGCCACCGTGCGGGTGGCGTCTGGCGATGCGGGTCAGGAACTGGCCGGGTAGCTTGCTTCAATCACCTGCGCAAGCGCTGGCACATGTGCTCATCACCGAGCGCATTATCAGCCAATACCTGGTCGCCATCGACAATGCAAATGCGGGCATCAAGCGGGAAATCGGCCGCTGGCTGCGGGCGCAGCGGGCGGCTTCAATACTCTGCTGCGCATCGTGCCAGGCCTGCCCGACCGTCAAATTACAGGCGCGGGCAAGATAGTCCGGGTTAAACCTTCACCGGTCAGGCTGCGCAGCGTCTCATCATGGGTCAGGCTATTGCCGGGCTGCCAGTAATGGCGCATCAAGTCCGGGCCTATCGCCGGGTTATCCGTCAGGTAGCCATCGCGTTGCAGGAAGAAATGGCGCGTCTGCTCCACCGCCATCATCGCCAGCAAATAACCGTGGTAAGCGCACGCCGGCTCCATTGACAGCAAATGCGAATGGCCATGGTCGGGCGTGGGCTGCCATTAATACCGAGAATGCGCTGCTCAACGGTGCGCGCCAGCTGCAAAATCGCCTCTGGCGTGCGCCCCATCATCCATGCTATAAGCTGCCACTCAAAGTAGGGCACCAGCAGGATATGGCGTTCATCAAAGGCGCGCATCGGCTGACGGCAGGCGATATCGGCCTGAATCAGCGCATCGGGTATCGGCTCGCCCTGCCGGTTGCGGGCATAACGTTTCAGCCAGTCGGCATCCTGCAACAGGCTGTCGCAAAACATTGACTGCGTTTCGGCATACGCCATCGACGTTGGCGGAAACTCCTGGGCAAAACAGGGCCATTCTGGCGAATTTGGCAAAATGCGCCGCATGGCCGCCTTCATGAAACAGCGTATTGATGCCTTTAGCCCCGCTGCCGACCTGATCGGGCCGGGCCAGGCTGGTGAAGTTAATTTGGGCAGGCAGCCATTGGCCATTATGGACAAACGGCGGCACCGGCTGGTGCATAAACCCGTTTTCATATTTGCCGGGGCACCAGCAAGTCGAGCTGCATCTCCGCCCCGCTAAAACTGATGTGCAGGCGTTTGAAGCTCTCGACCCAGCGCGTCAGCGAGTCTGAAAACGGCAAATAGGGGTCAAGCTTTCGCGTCACGTCGCCAGCGCTGGCGTACGCACGTTCCATGCCTGCAACGCCTGCTCGCCTTTATCCGCCGCCAGCTCACGTAACTGCGCAAGTTAGCTTCGCGGGTTTGCGCCTCAAAGCTGTCGAGAATGGCAAACAGTTGCTCCGGCGTCATTCGCTCGGTTTTATTCACCTTGTAGTCAAAAAAATTGCGATAGCCCATACGCCGGGCAAAGCGGTTACGCAGGCTCACCAACTCGGGGAAACCATGCTGAACCAGCCAGCACTCAAGGTCGCGTAATGCCTGATATGAGCTCTGCCGCGCTGCTCATTCGGGTTGGTGGCCTGATTGGTCAGCAACTCGCCCAGCGACGCCGCCACCCGTTCTCCCTGTTCATTGATGTGCGAGGGTTGATAGCGCTTGCGGCGACTAAACAGGTCATTTTCAGCCGCGACCATCTCCTCCATCAACGCCTGCGCCTCGGCATCTTCAATGACATTGCAGTCAAAAAAACGATACAGCCGTTTAAACCGTGTAACAGCTCGCGCTGCTGTTCACCGGGCGGCAGCGCCTCAAGCGTGGCGAGGTGCGCGCGCAGCTCCACCAGCCGCTGCGGGTTGGCAATAAAACGCTTCCAGGCGCTTTCCGCTTCGGCAAAACGCTCGCCGACAGACTCATCGCCGGTGCCCATGTAACGCTGCCAGAACAAGGTTTCTTTATTGCGATGCACATGCAGATAATCGCGGTTCAACGCGTCAAAATAGTCGGCTATCTGCTGCTGTGATGAGAATGTGACATGATTTATCCTTTGCGAAAAACACGCGGGCGTTCAAAACATACCGCCCGCCGTGGCTAACACGGCCTTGTCGCCGTTGACAGCGCCACAACGACAGGCACATACAATAGCGCCACTCACGATACCAGCAGGCGGTTGAGCATGGTATGCGCCTCCTCGAGGCTCTGTGCCTCGCCCGCTGCAACCAGACAACAGGCCAGTTGCAGCCGGATGGCCTGTGGCACGGCCACCTCGCCGGCCAGACAACGGGCCGTCCAGTCTGCGGTTGCCTGCGCCGATTTATCCTGCGCCAGCGTGTCTTGCGCTACCGCGATATCCTGGCGCGGTTGCAGCCGTTGCTGCTGGTGCTGATAAATAAAGTGAATCTCCGGGCAGCGCTGCGCGCTGGCATACACTTCCCCTTCCGAGCCCTGCATCAGCAACGCCCGGCCACCGATATCATGAAAAAATGCGCCAACGCGCCCGATATACTCCGGGTGCGACACGCTGGCAAGGCGCAGCGCTGCCGCGTCATCAAACGGTGTTGCCAGCTTTGCCAGCGTGTGGGCGCTGTTACGCACCCCCATACGCCAGCGTAAATCAAGCTGCCGGGCCATCGGGCGGCACAGCACGTCTATCGGCAAAAAAACCGGCTGATGCTGATCCAGCGCCTGTTGGGCGCTGTCGGCATCTTGCGCGCACGGCACACCAAGCAGCGATAAAATCTCCAGCGTCGTCACCCGGCTCGGGTCCTGGCGCACACCGTGTACGACCACCGGCAGCCCCAGTTTATGCAGCAACAATGCCAGCAGCGGCGTTAAATTCGCCTGCTTGCGCGCCCCGTTGTAGCTTGGGATCACCACCGGTAACGGGCGTTGTGACGGCGGGCGGCAGTGGCAGCGTTTGCTCGCGCATCGCCTGATAAAACCGCGCATTTCCGCCGCTGACTCGCCTTTAATGCGAAAAGCAATGAGCAACCCGCCCAGCTCCAGCTCCGGCACCTGACCATTGAGCATCTGCCCATACAGCTGGTATGCCGTGTCCTGACTCAAATCGCGCGCATGATTTTTGCCGCGACCAACCTCTTTGATGATTCGGGTGTAATCCATGGTGTGCTCTCACGGGTAAGGCAACGGTTAACAGACAACAGCGGCCATCATCATAAGGGCATCATGGTGATTTGTCAGGGAAAAGACGATTCGCCGTCATCCGGCATGGCGCGTTGCTCAATCGGGAATATCGGCAGTGCGGCCAGCAATTGTGCACCATAGCCTTTGGTCAGCAAACGGCGGTCATAAATGACGATTTCGCCAAAGCAGTCGTGGCTGCGAATCAATCGCCCGACCTGCTGGATCAGGTTAAACGAGGCGCTTGGCAGGCTTTGCACCACAAATGGATGGCGTTTGTGGCTTTTCAGCCATTCGCCTTCGGTGAGGATGACCGGGCTGTCTACCGGCGGAAACGCTATCTTGTGGATGTGCACCTGCGAGAGCAGTTCACCCTTGAGATCAAGCCCTTCGGCGAAGGATTGTAACCCCACCAGCACGCTGGTCTGGCCCTGCTCTACCCGCTGGCGGTGCAACTCCACCAGCCGGTAACGCGGTTTATCCCCCTGCACCAGCAACATCAGGCGCAAATCGGGCACCTCACTTAAGAACTGCTGCATCGCCCGCTGGCTGGCAAACAGCACCAACAGGCCTTTATGCACCTCCCGCTGTAGCTCGGCGCGAAAAAAGCGCGCCATTTCGGCAATGTGCTGCGCTTCATCAGCAAGTAGAGGCTCGTAGCGCATCTGCGGGATGACCAGTTTGCCCTGCTCACAGTGATTAAACGGCGAATCGAGGGCGATAAAGGTATCGCCCTCGTCTTCATCCAGCCCGGAAAGCTCTTTTAAACGGGCAAAACTGTTAAGCGAGCGCAGCGTCGCCGATGTCAGCACCACATGCGACAGGTTGCGCCACAATAAACGGTCAAGCTGATCGCACACCCGGATACCGGCGCAATGCAAATAGAGATGTAACTGGTTATCGCGCCGTTCGCGCACCAGCCATTTTGATACCGGCGCATTGGAGGATTTCTCCAGCGCCGCCAGCCGCCATAAGTGGCTTTGCGCCTCCCAATAGCCATTGAGCCGGCTGATGCGCAGCATCGCCTGCTGCAGCTTCGCCATATCATGCTTGCCGGTTTTCTCCGCCAAATCGTTTAGCAGGTACTCCGCCAGCCCGCGCAGGCTGTCGCTCAGTTTGGCCAGGTTGTTGGCAGCATTCGCGCATCTCATCGGGCAACACCCCATCGGGAAGCGGTAATCGGCATCCGGCTGACTGGCAGGCAGAAACAGGCTGCTCAGGCGCTCAAAGGCCTGCAATTGCGCCCGCACCTCGCCGCACTGCTCGCCTAAGCGGTCGGGCTGCATCAACCGCGGCGGCGATTTGGGCGGGAACTGCGCCAGACAAAAACCGACCTGTTGTATCAGGTTATCCATCTGGTATTGCACCGCATTGACGCTGACCTCGCCGGACATCTCCAGCGCATCGCGCGCCACATCCGGCACATGGTGGCCTTCATCGAGCACCAGCAGCATGTTTTTCGCCGCCGGCAGCACCGAATCGCTCTCCATCGCTGCCATCACCAGCGCATGGTTGGTGACCACCACATCGGCGTCTTCGATTTCCCGGCGGGCGAGAAAGAACGGACATTCGCGGTAATAAGGGCAGTTGCGCGCCAGACAGTTGGCTTTATCGGTACTGAGTTGTTGCCAGAGCCCATCGCTAACCGACTCCTGATTGTGATCGCGCAGGCCATCCCAGCCGCCGCTATGCAGTGCCTGCTGTAAACGCTCGCAGGTGCGGCGATCGTCGGCACTTGAGGTCTGCATCTCTTCCATAAACAGCAGCAGCGCGCCCTGCTCCGGGGCATCGCAAGCTAATGCGGCCAGGTTGCGCGGACAAACGTAACGCCTGCGGCCAAAGGCGGCGGTAAAGGTCAAATCAGGAATAAACTGGCGCAGCAACGGCAAGTCTTTATTAAAAATCTGGTCTTGCAGTGCCACGTTCGCGGTGCTGACCACCAGCGTTTTCAGCTCCGCCCGCCCGATAGCAATGCCCGGAATCAGGTAAGACAAGGTTTTGCCCACGCCCGTCGGCGCTTCAATCGCCAGATGGCGTGAGTAGTCTCCCGCCAGCGCTTTGGCGACCTCGGCAATCATCTGGCGCTGCGGCGCGCGGGAGACAAAATCGGGGATTTGCTGTTGCAGCGCTTTATACCACTGGCCTATCTGCTGCTTTAATGCGGGGGTAAGGGTCATGCCATCTCACTGTCAGTCAGTCCGGGCGCTATTGTCACACAGACCGTCGTCGTCGTCAGCCATCACCTTAAGTGACACCGTCACTAAAACCTTGCGCGACCATAAAAATCATAAGCTCACGCCTCAGGCAGCGCAGTGACTTGTATCCGGTATTGAAGACTCTATAATCGCCGCACGTTATCATCGCAACGCCAAGTCCGGCAGGTTGCGCCCTACCCGGCAGGGCATAAAGCCCAGGGTGAATAAAAGGATTATCCGATGAACATCAAAAAAGTGGGGATCAAAAAAGCAGGGATAGTCGGCCTGTTTGCCCTGTGTGCCCTGGGCGGGATTGGCGGGGTCATGCTGGTCGGTTACATCATTATCGTGCATGGCGGCTGACGCACACGCCAAACGCTAACCGGCGGCACCTGGCCGCCGGTTTACTAAAAGGCGCTGACTGATTGCCCGCGCCTTATCTCACCATCACAACAGCGTAAAGCTGCCGGTCTGGACGCGCTGGGAATCCAGCCCAATCATCACATCAAACTTACCGGGTTCGACCACCTGTTGCATCTGGGCGTTATAGAACTTCAGCGCCTCCGGTGTGATGGTAAAGCTCACCGTCTTGCGCTCGCCCGGCTGCAACATCACTTTCTGGAAGCCGCGCAGCTCTTTTATCGGGCGGCTCACCGACGCAACAACGTCATGCAGGTAGAGCTGCACCACGGTTTCACCTGCTCGCTTGCCGGTGTTCGTCACCGTTACCGAGGCCTGCACGCTGCCGTTACGCTTCATGGTCGCCGATGACAACGCCACCGGAGAGACCTCAAACGTGGTGTAACTCAGGCCGTAACCGAACGGATACAGCGGCCCGTTTGCCTCATCAAAATAGTGCGAGGTGTATTTATTCGGCGCATCCGCCGAATAGGGGCGACCGGTCGGTAACGGATTGTAGTACAACGGGATCTGCCCGACTGAGCGCGGGAAGGTCATCGGCAGCTTGCCAGACGGGTTGTAATCGCCAAACAGCACATCGGCAATCGCATTGCCCCCTTCGGTGCCGCTAAACCAGGTTTCCAGAATCGCATTCGCCTGCTGGTCTTCATAGCTTAAATCCAGCGGGCGGCCATTCATCATCACCAGTACCAGCGGCTTGCCGGTGGCCTTTAACGCCGCGATCAGCGCTTTTTGCTCTGGCGGCAGCGTGATTTTGGCCCGGCTGGAGGCTTCATGCGCCATGCCCTGCGACTCACCGACGACCGCAATCACCACGTCAGATTTTTTCGCCACCTCAACCGCTTCGTCGATCATCACCTGCGCCGGGCGCGGGTCTACCACCACGGACTCATCATATTCATTGAGGAATTTGATAAGCCCTGGATGATTGGTCACGTTCGAGCCTTTGGCATAGTAGACACGGGCGTTATAGCCCAGCGCCTTGCGAATGCCTTCGTACACGGTCACAGCCTGTGCCGGACGCCCGGCGGCTGACCAACTGCCAATGATGTCGCGCTTACTGTCAGCCAGCGGGCCAACAACGGCAATCGTGCCCGACTTTTTCAGCGGCAGCACGTTCAGGCGGTTCTTCAGCAACACCAGACTGCGGCGCGCCACATCGCGCGCGTCGTCACGGTGCAGGCGGCTTTCGGCATTGGTGTCCACCGGGTCGGTATTGGCCGCACCGAGGTGACGATACGGGTCTGCAAATAGCCCCATATCGTATTTCATGTTCAGCACCTGACGACAGGCATCATCAATGTCTTTCAGGCTGACCTGACCGCGCTTGACCAGATCCGGCAGATAACGCACAAAATACTCATCGCTCATGCTCATGCCGATGCCGGACTGCACGGCAATGCGCGAGGCATCGCTCGGGTCGGCGGCGACACCGTGTTTGATAAGCTCTTTAATCGCACCGTGATCGCTAATGGTGATGCCTTTAAAGCCCCATTGATCGCGCAGCACGTCTTTGAGCAGCCAGCGGTTCGCCGTCGCCGGGACGCCGTTGATCGAATTGAGCGAGGCCATCACGCCGTAACTGCCCGCATCAATCGCCGCTTTATACGGCGGCATGTAATCCTGAAACATGCGCTGCGGGCTCATGTCCACCGTGTTGTAATCGCGCCCACCTTCGGCGGCACCATACAGCGCGTAGTGCTTGACGCTGGTCATCAGCGAGTGGCGAGCCGTCAGGTCATCACCCTGAAACCCTTTCACCGTGACGCGGGCGATTTCGCTGGTCAGGTAGGTATCTTCACCGAACCCTTCCGATACCCTGCCCCAGCGCGGGTCGCGGGTGATATCCACCATCGGAGCCCAGGTCATGTTCAGACCATCTTCCGTGGCTTCATAGGCAGCAATGCGGGCTGAGGTTTCTACCGCATTCATATCCCAGCTTGAGGCTAAGCCAAGCCCGATAGGGAACACGGTGCGCTGGCCATGTATCACGTCGTACGCAAAAAACAGCGGAATTTTCAGGCGGCTGAGCTGCATGACCTGATCTTGCATCACGCGAATATCCTGGCGGGTGACGGTGTTAAAAATCCCGCCGACCTGACCGTCTTTTATCATCTCGCGGATGGCGTGCTTGGGGTTATCCGGGCCGACGCTAATCAGGCGTAACTGCCCGATTTTTTCGTCCAGCGTCATTTTCTTCATTAAGTCATTAACGAACGCATCACGCTGTGATGATGCCGAGGCGCTCTGCGCGGCGGCATGAGTCGAAGGGGCGACGGACGTGGTGACGGCTGCGGTTTGCGCCCAAAGCGGATTGCAGGCAAAACCAACCGCAATCGCCAGTGATGTAAGGCATTTCATTGGTGGTGGTAAATCCCTGTATGCAGACGCCAGCCAGCAGGCGGCGCTCTGCCTGTAGTGATAAGACAAGGCGGCTAATGTGCCACAAAACCCGTAGCCACAACATCACTATCACGCATTTTCCCGCTGACAGTGTGATGTCAGCGCACCAGAGTGTGAGGTTGCCCTGGCAGCATCGCCGACAGGCGGCGTGTCAACGCCATCGCAAGTGCAATCGCAAGTGCAATCGCAGATGAAAAAATCGGCGCGGTAGCGCGAAAACGTGCGCGACGGGGCCGCCGCGCACAGTTGCCGACGTTAAGCCAGCGCGGTCAGCGCTTTATCGAGCGCGCCGACCAGCCAGTCGATGTCGTGCGCCTGAAAAGCCAGCGTCGGGCGTAACTTCAGCACGTTACCGTGCGGCCCGGCCACCGAGGTCAACACCCGCTGCTCCCGCAGATGCTCAATCACATTCAGCGCCAGCGTTTTATCCGGGGTTTTACTGTCGCGGTCACTCACCAGCTCGAAACCGATAAACAGCCCGGCTCCGCGCACATCGCCCACGCTGGCGTGACGCGCTTTTAAGCCTGACAGCTCATTGAGCAACTGCGCCCCGACGACCTGACTGTGCGTTTGCAACTGCTCCTCACGAATGACATTGAGCACCGCCTGTGCCGCCGCCATCGCCACCGGGTTGCCGCCAAAGGTGTTGAAATAGGGAATTTCATCACTGAAGGCCGCCAGCACTTCCGGGCGCGCCAGCAGCGCAGACACCGGGATGCCGTTGCCCATCGGTTTGCCCATCGTGATGACGTCCGGCACGATACCGTGGCGGGCAAAGCCCCAGAACGCCTCACCGGTGCGGCCAAAGCCCGGCTGGACTTCATCGGCGATAAAAATCCCGCCGTTGGCGTGTACCACGTCTATCGCCGCTTGCAGATAACCGGCCGGGCCCGGCAGCACGCCATCGGAAGAGAAAATCGAGTCGGCCAGGAAACCGGCAAACTTAATGCCATGCGCCGCCATGTCATCAATCTGTTTTTGAATTTCAGCGGCAAACCAGGCCCCCAGATCCGGCGCATCGACGCGATAGCGGTCGGGCGCAGGCACCAGCCGGGTGGTCGCGGCAATCGGCTGGCCACTGCCCAGCGCCGGTGACGCACCGGATGTCAGGTCGCTGGTGCCGTGATACGCCTCACGGGTGACGATAATCCCGGTGCCGCCGCTGTAAGCCCGCGCCACACGAATCGCCAGGTCGTTGGCCTCCGAGCCGGTACACATGTACATTGCTTTGGTGATTTGTGACGGCACCGTCGTCAGCAAATCTTCGGTGTAATTGAGAATGCGCTCATGCAGGTAGCGGGTGTGCGTATTGAGCTGGCCCATCTGCTCATGCACCGCCTCGATGACCGCCGGGTGGCAGTGGCCAATGCTGGCGACATTGTTATACACATCCAGATACTGATTACCGGCCGCATCCCACAGATACTGGCGCTCACCACGCACCAGATGCACCGGGTTGCGGTAAAACAGCCGGTAGGAATCCCCCAGCACCTTGCTGCGTTTGTCCGTGAGTGTGCGGATCTCTTGCGTAAGCGCGGCGGCGTGTTCGGCGCGAAAACTGTTGGTATCCATGATGGTTGAGCGTGTCGCCATAATGACTCCAGATGAAGGTAAAACAGCCCGATACATAATGGCGACGTGATGCTGTTGCCGCCCCCGATGAAATTAGCCTACACCAAAAGCAACAAAATACACAAATACAAAAATAAACACTTTCCGCCATATTTTATTTCCGCCGAAGAGTGCTGACAAAAAGCCAAAATAATCAGATAATAACCAAAAGAAAAGCCGATGGATTTGCGCAATGCGGGCGGCAGGGATATCAGGTCATGCTTGCTGGCTGACACAATACATCTATGCTAAATACACAAAAATACACATCAGTTTGCATCAGTGACGGCACCGGTGAGGCCAGTTGCACCGTGAGTCACGCTGTTGGTACGGCGGTTGACCGCTATAATAAGCCGCCCTTTTTCTGGAGATATCCCGCACATGCTTGAAGAAACCCGTCTGCACCGTATTCGCCAGCTGCTTTCTACCCTGAACCGGGTCAGCACTGAACAGATCATTCAGCATCTGAACGTGTCCCGGGAAACGGTGCGGCGCGATGTGCTAAAACTTGAAGCTCAGGGGGCGCTGCGGCGGGTACACGGCGGCATCGTGGCGACAGCATCTGAGCCGGAGCCGCCGCTGGCGGTGCGCAATGCCGTCAGAGAGCCCGAGAAACGCGCCATTGCCCGCTGTGCCACACAGCAATTGCACGCAGGCCAGACGCTGTTTATCGATGCAGGCAGCACCACCACCTTGCTGGCAGAAGCATTACTGCCCCTTTCAGGCATGACCATCATTACCAACAGCCTGCAGGTGGCGTTAACACTCACCCCGCCGGATACCGACACCCTTCCCGCCCACGAGGTGATTTTGCTGGGTGGCCAGATGAGCCTTGCGCTGCCGGCCACCTGCGGTGCACTGACGGTGACGGAGATTCAGCGCTATCGCGCCGATGTGGCGCTGCTCTCTCCGGTTGGCATCGCCAGCCAGTCGGGTGCCAGCAGTTTTTCACACCATGAGGCCGCCATTGCCGGGGCGATGGCGCGCGGTGCCAGGCAACGCATCATGCTGGCGGATAACAGCAAAATCGGTATCACCAGCCGGGTGATTTATGCCGCGCCCGGCGATATCGACCTGCTGATAACCGACAATCAAAGCGCCGATAACGCCGATTTGCCCGCGCTACAGGCTATCTGCGGCCAGGTTTTGCTGGCATAACCGGGCTGCTGGCCTCCTCCGGCGTTTTCATGTTACACAAGATGGTGTGCATCTCATTGAGGAGGAAACCATGTATCAGCTTTATATCGCCAATAAAAACTACTCATCCTGGTCGCTGCGCCCGTGGGTGTTGCTAAGCACGCTGGATATTGCGTTTGAAGAGGTGCTGACGCCGTTTGCCGCAGGAGCAGAGCAAACGGCGTTTAAAGCGTTTTCACCTACCGCGAAAGTGCCCTGTCTGGTGGACAGTGCGATACGCGTCTGGGATTCGCTGGCGATTGTCGAGTATGTGGCAGAAAGCCACCCTGCGGTCTGGCCGCACGACAAGGCGGCCCGAGCCTGGGCACGCAGTGCGGTGGCGGAAATGCACTCCGGTTTTCATGCGCTGCGCAACCAGTGTGGCATGAGCTGCGGCGTGCGCGTGCGGCTGCATAACCTGAGCCCGGCGCTGGCGCGTGATATCGAACGCATCAATCAATTATGGCAGGACGGGTTAGCGCAGTTTGGCGGGCCGTTTCTGGCGGGAGACACCTTCAGTGCGGTCGATGCGTTTTTTGCCCCGGTGGTATTCCGCGCGCAAACCTACGACTTACCACTGGCAGAGCCCGCAGCAGCGTATGCGCGCCACCTGCTGGCCCTGCCTGCGATGCAGCGCTGGTATCAGGCGGCACTGGCAGAAACCTGGCGCGAACCGGCTCATGAGGAGGAAGTGGCAGCTTGTGGCGTCATCACCGCCGATCTGCGTGCTACCCGTTAATCCCGCCACTGTCACACCGAATCAGGCCGGGCATGCCCCGGCCTTGCCTTATCAAGACTGACGGGAAGAGAGCGCTTTTTGGCGTTTATAGCTCAGTGCCGCTTCAGGCACCGGGCTGATTTTGCCGGTTTCCAGCCAGTTACGCAGGCGGTTAGCATCAGCAAAATGGGTAAATTTGCCAAAGGCATCCAGCACCACCAGCGCCACCGGCCTGCCCTTAATCACCGTGCGCATCACCAGACAGTGCCCGGCCTGATTGGTAAAGCCGGTTTTGGTCAACTGAATGTTCCAGTTCGAGCGATAGATTAAGTGGTTAGTGTTGCGAAACGGCTCACTGTAAGCCGGGTGGGTAAAGATCGCCGTTTTTTCCTGCGTGGTACTCAGTTGACTCAACAGCGGATACTGGCGCGAGGCTATCAGCAATTTGGTTAAATCACGCGCCGTGGAGACATTGCTGGTCGATAACCCGGTCGGCTCAACATAACGGGTATGCGTCATGCCCAGCGCTTTGGCTTTGGCGTTCATGGCGGCAATAAATGCCGCATAGCCACCGCGGTAATGATGAGCCAGGCTCGCCGCTGCACGGTTTTCCGATGACATCAACGCCAGCAGCAGCATGTCATGACGGCTGATCTCACTGCCCAAACGCACGCGCGAATATACCCCTTTCATCTCTTTGGTCTGGCTGATATCCACCGAGATCCGCTCATCCAGCGGCTGGTTGGCATCCAGCACGACCATCGCCGTCATCAGTTTGGTGACGGAAGCAATCGGCACGGCCACATCAGGATTACTGGAATAAAGCACCTCACTGTTGCCTAAATCCACCACCATGGCACTGCCGGAGGCTATCTCCTGATGTGCGGATACCTGCTGTGTGGCCGGCACCTTGGCAAATGCCGGGGCCAGAAGGCTGAACGGTGAGGAAAGCAACATCAGGCCAGCCAGGGAAAACCGAATTTTTTTATTCATTATTCAATAGATTAAATACTGTACGGTTAACGAAAAAGAGACGGCGCATTATAATGCGCCCCAGAATAGTGCGCATCCGACAGCGTGGAAAAGCTTTGTGACAAAGTTTGACAGCCGACCCCATCAGCAGGCACCGCCTGCCCTGCCATGATGTGACAGCCCGCTGCCAGACCCTACCTGCTCAGTAGCCGAGCATTTGCCGGTAAGAACGGGTTTCAATATTGTCCATATTCAACCCTAAGCGTAACCCGCAATCGGTACAACGCTCACCCAGTATATCCAGTTCGGATTCATCTTCAGTCATACAGGAAATTTCCACGAAGTGACCCAGTGACTCAATATAATCCAGCGTAATGTGAAACCGTTCGAGAAAATAGATACTGCGCGTTTTATTGACTTCAAATATTGGCTGAAAGCCCAGCGTGCGCAACATGCTGTCCGTCATATCAAATGACTCGACATTTACCGTCTCACGACGCCGGGTGCTGGGCCCTTTTACAATCCAGAGATTGATCCCCGAGGGTGCCATTCGGCGCAAAAACATACTGATATTTTTTCTGGCCAGCGATTTATCCGCGGCATCGTAATAAATATCATGTTCCCTGTTCTCAAATACAAAAGATTCAGGATGATGGCTGAATAAGTTTTCACGAAATTCGACAATATCCTGAATACGAAATTTTAATTCAACTTCATATTTTCCTCTGAAATTCCGGTGCACGTTTTTTCTCCGTTTATCAGCTTGCCGCCCCCGACAGGGCAATACGTCAGGCCAACGCAACTTGCCAGCGTCTGTTTTTTAATCACCCTTAAGGCGAGCTTTACCCAATACTCCGGCCCGCCGCACGCACAGCATTATTTAGGATGGATATAGAAACGGAGATAGAGATAATCATTCCCGTTTAGCTTTTCATCTGCCACCGTGACATACCATGGGCAATAAAAAAACAGACAATAAAAAAACAGGTTACACACACCGTTATTTCATCGGCCTGTGCTCCAGAAGAACGTGTAATAAAAGACATGGCAGACATGCACCACGCAGGAGAAAAATAACCGATTTAGCAAAACCGCCATATATTCCTCACCCAACAAATTGATTGCGATGGATTTATCCTCGCTATTCTTCATGATGAAGATAACGCATCAAGACTGACTATACCCGTAATAGTCAGTCTTGGGTGCATTATTATCAGCAAAACCATTCGGTTTCGCTAATCATGTATAGATATGAATACGTAATAATTCAATCTGCAAGATGATATTGTGCTGGCAGAATACAGAGATTGTTGTAACACTTTCTTTCATGTCATCGACTGACACCATCACGGTGAGGCGGCGGTTTTAAGGCGCATCATCCCTCTGATATACCTGAAAAAATTTTCATGCCCGCATAAGGTTTGACCCGACACTCGTCCAGGCGCGAGGCCAAATCACCCACATGAACTTCAAGCTGATGACCATCCGGGTCAAGAAAATAGAACGATTCTCCCTCGCTGCGATTATCTTTCCATTGTGTGACGCCCGCCTCACGCAGGCGCTGGCAAAATGGCACAAACGCCCCGGCATCAATACTCAAGGCATAATGGGTATAGCCAGCGCTAATCTCACCTCGCATAGACTCCTGTGACAGGCATAACCACAGCCCAGGTAACGACAGATATGCCCCGTTCGCCCAATGCGCCTGTAGCTCAAACCCCAGTAATTGCTGGTAAAACGCCAGGCTGCGCGATAAATCGCGTACGGAAAGCGTCAGATGATTAAAACCGGATAACATGTTAGCTGACTCCTGCTCCATACCCTGCCGCTACGCGGCATCGATAACCTGTGCTATCTGCGCCGATGTATTGAGTGCGCGAACCTGGCTAAACAGCTCGCTGGCCTCGTCATATTCTTTACGCAAATACCCCAGCCACTGTTTGATGCGCGCCACATGATACAAGCCGGTATCGCCCTGTTTTTCCAGCCGCACGTAGCGCTGCAACAGCGTGACCACATCCACCCACGCCATGCGCGCTTCGCGGTATTTAATCACCCGGCTTAAATTCGGCACATTCAGCGCACCGCGACCTATCATCACCGCATCGCAACCGGTTGCCGCCAGACAAGCCTGCGCACTGGCCCAGTCCCAGATTTCACCGTTGGCAATCACCGGAATGCGCAAACGCGCCCGAATCTCGCCAATTGCCGCCCAGTTAATTTTATCTGCCCGGTAACCATCTGCTTTGGTGCGGCCATGCACCACCAGCTCGCTGGCTCCGGCCTGCTGCACCGCATCGGCAATCTCAAACTGTGCGGCCAGCGAGTCCCAGCCCAGCCGCACCTTCACGGTAACAGGCAAGGCGGCAGGCACCGCCTCTCGCATCGCTTTAGCCGCACGGTAGATTAAGTCCGGGTCTTTTAACAGCGTGGCACCACCGCCGCTGCCATTGACCATTTTCGACGGGCAGCCGCAGTTCAAATCCACTCCCCACGAACCAAGCTCAACCGCGCGCTCGGCATTCTCCGCCAGCCATTGGGGATGTTGCCCGAGCAATTGCACCCGCACCGGCGTGCCTGATGGCGTGCGGCTATCGTGATGCAGTTCCGGGCACAACCGGTAGAACGCCTTCACCGGCAGACGGCTATCCACCACCCGCAAAAACTCGGTAATACACAGATCGTAGTCATTCACCCCGGTGAGCAGTTCGCGCACCAGTGAGTCCAACACGCCCTCCATCGGGGCCAGTAACACTCGCATCACTTACTCACATTCCACAGAAACCGCCAACAGCCGCCTGCGCCACGGTGTGACGCAGGCGGGCAAAGGCGGGCAATATACTGTTGCAGCAAGGCGGTGCGCAATCATTACCGTGCCCGCACGCAGGCTTACTGCTCAAGCTTCACCGGATAGAAAATGTGTTTACCGAACGGGTCTATCTCATAACCTCGCACGGTGTTGCGCACCGGCTCAAAAATGGTCGAATGGGCTATCATCACCGCCGGAGCCTGTTCATGCATCATAAACTGTGCCTGACGGTAGAGTGCCGTGCGCTTTTGCGGGTCCGGCTCGGCGCGGGCATCGGTAATCAACTTATCAAACGGCGGGTAACACCATTTAGCCGAATTAGACCCGCCGTTGGCGGAAGAACAGGTAAACAGCGGGCCGAAGAAGTTGTCCGGATCGCCGGTGGCAGTTGTCCAGCCCATCAATGCCGCCTGATGCTCACCGGCTTTGACCCGCTTGAGGTATTCGCCCCACTCATAACTGACGATATTGGCCTTTACCCCGACCTTCGCCCAGTCGGCCTGAATCATCTCCGCCATGCGCCGGGCATTCGGGTTATAGGGCCGTTGCACCGGCATCGCCCACAAATCGATAGCGGTTCCTTCCGCCAGCCCGGCCTCCTTGAGCAGTGCTTTGGCTTTTTCCGGGTCGTACTCATCGTCCTTCAGGTCAGCGGCGGCGCTCCACACGCCGGGCGGCAGCAGATTTTTCGCCACCGTTCCGGTGCCCTGAAAGACGGCGTCGATGATGGCCGGTTTGTTAATGGCCAGCGTCAGCGCCTGACGCACCTTCAGGTTATCAAAGGGCGCTTTTTGGGTGTTAAACGCCAAAAAACCGATATTCAAACCGGCTTTATGCATCAGTGTCACGTCGGGGTTGTTTTTCATTTCCGCCAGTTCCGCCGGATTCGGAAACGGCATCACCTGACACTCATTTTTGCGCAGTTTGGCATAACGCACCGACGCATCCGGTGTGATGCTAAAGACCAGCCGGTCGATGCTGGCTTTGCCCTGCCAGTAGTCGGCGAAAGCCTGATACAAAATGCGCGCATCTTTTTGATACTGCACCAGCTGGAATGGCCCGGTACCTATCGGCTCCAAATCGACTTTCTCTGGCGTACCGGCCTTGAGCATGTTCCCGGCATATTCCGCTGATAAAATCGAGGCGAAATACCAGGCCAGATCGGCCAGGAAAGGCGATTCAGCATGGCTTAAGGTAAAGCGCACCGTGTAATCATCCACCCGGTCGATAGCGGTAATCAGGCTACGTAACGACAGGCTTTCAAAATTGGCGTATGTCCCACCGGACACGTTGTGGTAGGGATGATTCAGGTCACGCTGGCGCTGAAACGAGAAGATGACGTCATCAGCATTAAAATCACGGCTGGGAGTAAACTGGGCGCTGTGGTGAAATTTCACCCCGCGGCGCAGGTGAAAGGTGTATTGCGTGCCATCCGGGCTGATTTCCCAGCGCTCGGCCAGGCTTGGCACCAGTTCCGTGGTGCCGACGGTAAAATCCACCAGCCGGTTATAGACCGGCACCGCGCTGGCATCGACGCTGGTGCCGGAGGTATAGAGCTGCGGGTTAAAATTTTCCGGCGAACCTTCCGAACAGTACACCAGCGTACTGGCTGATGCCGCCGCACTGGCAGCCAGCATCAGGCTGGCAAGCGCGCTGCGCATCAGGGTGTGTCTTATGGCGTGCTTCATCCCTCTCCTCACTTTTTATTGACTTCTGTGGTCTTCGCTGCGTAAAACGACGTCATTGATTCGGTTTAAAAACAGCTATTTCAGAAATATTTATTTCAGAAACATCGAGTTCAGAAACAATACCGAATATCCCACACGGTTTACTAATAAGGATCTGCTATGAGTCATAACCTGGAGCGCCAGTTGACCGATCGTTTCTCTCGCTATCTGGCAGTCACCAGCCAAAGCGATGCGAGCGCGACCACCTTACCCAGCACGCCGGGACAACAGGCGATGGCGCAATTGCTGGCAGAAGAGCTGCGCACGCTGGGGCTTAGTCAGGTCAGGGTTGATGACCATGCCATCGTCACCGCGCGATTGCCCGGCAACATGCCAGCCGCGCCGCGCATTGGTTTTATCGCCCATATTGATACCGTGGATGTCGGCCTGTCACCGGATATTCATCCGCAAATCTTGCGTTTTACCGGCGAAGACCTGTGCCTGAACCCGGAGCTGGACATCTGGCTGCGCGTGAGCGAGCACCCGGAAATCCTGCCCTATCTTGGCCAGGAGATCCTGTTTAGCGACGGCACCAGCGTGCTGGGGGCGGATAACAAAGCCGCTGTCACCGTGGTGATGACCCTGCTGGAAAATCTGCGCGATACCCCGCTGCACGGCGATATTGTCGTAGCATTCGTGCCGGATGAAGAAATTGGCCTGCGAGGGGCCAAGGCGCTGGATCTGGCGCGTTTCGATGTCGATTTCGCCTATACCATCGACTGCTGCGAGCTGGGCGAAGTGGTGTACGAGAACTTTAACGCCGCCGCTGCGGAAATCCGCTTTACCGGCGTGACGGCGCACCCGATGTCAGCCAAAGGCGTGCTGGTGAACCCGATTCTGATGGCCCATGACTTCATCAGCCAGTTTGACCGCCAGCACACCCCGGAGCACACCGAAGGCCGGCAAGGCTACGTCTGGTTTAACGATATCCATGCCAACGCCAGCGACGCGGTGCTGAAAGCGTCAATCCGTGATTTCGACCTGACCGGTTTTGCCCAGCGGAAACAGCAAATACGCGATGTCGCCGCACAGATTGCCGCCCGCTACCCAACCGGCAACATAACCTGCACCATCACCGATATTTACAGCAATATCAGCAACGCACTGGGCGATGACCGGCGTGCGCTTGAGCTGCTGTTTGCCGCCATGAACACCCTGTCAATTACGCCGAACGTTATCCCGATGCGCGGTGGCACCGATGGCGCGGCGCTGTCAGCCAAGGGATTTTTGACGCCGAATTTTTTCACCGGTGCGCATAATTTCCACTCGCGGTTTGAATTTTTGCCGCTGCCTTCGTTCGTGAAATCGTATCAGGTGGCACACACGCTGTGCCTGCTGGCAGCACAGACGCCAGCGGCCAGCCACTCAGCCTAAGTGCTGGCGGCGCAGTGCCGACGGGGTGATGCCATATTGTGCGCGAAAGCGCTGACTGAAATGGCTCGATGAGCTAAAACCACAGCCCAGCGCTATCTCGGTGATGGAGCGCTGACTGTGGCATAACCAGTGTTTCGCCTGCTCCAGCCGTCGCGCCATCACATACTGATGCGGGCTGACACCCTCACTGTGCTGGAACATCCGCGCGAAATGGAATTCGCTCAACCCGGCCTCTGCCGCCAGCTCGGCCAGCGTCAGCCCGTCGGCCAGATGTGCCTCAATCCGCGTCTTGACCCGTTGCAACACGGCCGGAGCCAACCCGCCCCGGCTGGCCGGGGCCTGCCAGTGCGGCTGGCTGTAGTGGCGCACCATGTGCAACATCACCAGCGTTGAGGTGGAGCTGAGCAGTAGCTGGCTGGCCGGATCTGCCCAGTCGCAACCCAGTAAGAAATGCTGGTACAACGCCTGTAATGGCGGGTCGGCCACGAAAATGCGCTCATCCAGATGCAGGGATGCCGGGCTGCGATCCCAGGTTTGCTCCGCCAGATGCCGCAGGTGGCGGTCAGTACAGTAGAAGTGCATAAACCGCAGGCTGCCGCGAATGTCCCAGGAAGACTGACTCTGTTGCGGCATCAGGCAAAAACGACCCGGCGCGCCGCCGTTAAACCAGCCATCCGGGCGTTTGTGGTAGCTTTCATAGCCCTCTTGCACATACATGCTCAGGGTGTGATGGTGGGTATTTTCCAGCGTGACGCGGTCGTGCGCATTCTGCCAGAGCGCCAGTTGCACCTGATTATCGAGCGTCACCGTCTGCTCCAGCCGGGTTTTGTGATGCTGTAATACCTCAAAGGCATCGTAATGATTGGCGCTCGCTGATTTCATTCCCCCTCCTTCAAAAACCGCAAGATTTTGTTACTCACCGCAACATGCTGACAGTATTGACCATCGCGCACGGCTATAGTCAGGTCAGGATGATATCGGGAGTATAAAAATGAATGCTGTGCTTTATTGTGCCGTGGTGCTGATTTGGGGCACCACCTGGATTGCCATCAGTCTACAGCAAGGCGGCATGGCCGCCGAGGTGTCTATTTTCTGGCGCTTTGCCATCGCCTCATCACTGCTGATGGCATTTTTGATGCTCACAGACCGCCTGCGCCCGTTGAGCACGCGGGCGCACCTCTTGTGCCTGGCGCAAGGCGTGACCGTGTTTGGCCTCAACTTCTGGTGTTTTTATCACGCCGTTGCTTTCATTCCAAGCGGACTGGAGTCGGTGATTTTTTCGATGGCCGTACTGTTTAATGCCCTGAACGGCCGACTGTTTTTCGCCACCCGTTTTAAACGTAACGTGATGCTGGCCGCACCATTAGGGCTCACGGGTATGGTGTTGCTGTTCTGGCAGGACTTGCTGAACCTTGACAGTCATCCGCAGCAGCTCTGGGGCATTGGCTTAAGCCTGCTGGGTACCTACGGCTTTTCGCTCGGCAACATGATAAGCACCCAACACCAGCGTCAGGGGCGCGACATCATGACCACCAACGCCTGGGGCATGTTCTATAGCACGCTGGTGATGGGCCTGATAGCCGCGATACTGGGCTACCGCTTTGCACCAGACCTCTCACTGCGCTACCTCGGCTCGCTGTTTTACCTGTCGCTGTTTGGCTCCGTTATCGGTTTTGGTGCCTATTTCGCGCTGATTGGCCGCATCGGTGCCAGTCAGGCCGCTTATGCCACCTTATTGTTCCCGCTGGTTGCGTTGTCCGTCTCAACGGTTTACGAAGGGTATCAATGGCATGGCAATGCCATTACCGGAATGGTGCTCATTTTGCTCGGCAACGCGGTGATGTTCTATCGCCCGCGCGAGCAACCTGTGCCAGCCGTTTTGCACAGTCAAAAACAGGAATAGGCACATCAAACAGACAGGGAATGAACGGGCAGAAAATCAGCAAGAGGTGGCACACGCCCGCGCAACCGGCGGGCGTGTACCGGCAAAAATCAGGCGCTGGTGGCCGGTTTACGCGGCGGGCGACGGCGGGCAGCCTGACCCTGCGGCCGCTGGCCTGCCGGTTTGGCTGCGCCGTCACGGCGTGGCCCGCTGCGTTCGCCAGATGAACGCGACGCCGTTCCTTCACGCCCGCCTTGCGGGCGCGGGCCCGATGTGCGGGCACCCGGCGCACGTTCACCCTGACGTGTCGCACCACCGCGGCCACCCTGACGACCGTTCTGGATAGGTTCCGCTTTGATGCTCGGGTCTGGTTCATACCCGGCTATTGCAATACGCGGGATCTCACGTTTTAACAGCCGTTCGATATCACGCAGCAATTTGTGCTCATCGACACACACCAGCGACAGCGCCTCACCGGTCGAAGCGGCGCGGCCGGTACGGCCAATACGGTGGACATAATCTTCCGGCACGTTGGGTAATTCATAGTTCACCACATGCGGCAACTGGTCGATATCCAGCCCACGGGCGGCGATATCCGTTGCCACCAGCACCCGAATATCACCGGCTTTAAAATCTGCCAGCGCACGGGTACGCGCCCCCTGACTTTTATTGCCGTGGATCGCCGCAGCGGTAATGCCGTCTTTATTCAACTGCTCGGCCAGGTGGTTCGCACCATGTTTGGTGCGGGTAAACACCAGCACCTGCTGCCAGTTTTGCTGGCCAATCAGGTGTGAAAGCAGTTCGCGTTTGCGTTTTTTATCCACAAAATGCACATGCTGCGTCACCAGCTCTGAAGGGGTGTTACGGCGCACCACTTCCACCGACGCCGGGTTATTGAGCAACGAGCTGGCAAGCGTTTTGATTTCATCAGAGAAGGTGGCGGAAAACATCAGGTTTTGCCGCTTAGCCGGCAGCTTTGACAGCACGCGGCGAATATCGTGAATGAAGCCCATGTCGAGCATTCTGTCGGCTTCATCGAGCACCAGAATCTCCACCCGCGACAAATCCACCGCGTTTTGGTGCTCCAAATCCAGCAGCCGACCCGGCGTGGCGATAAGGATATCGACGCCGCCACGCAGCTTCATCATCTGCGGATTGATGCTGACCCCACCAAACACCACCAGCGAACGCAGCCGGAGATATTTGCTGTAATCCTGCACATTCTCACCAATCTGTGCGGCCAGTTCGCGGGTCGGCGTCAGAATCAGTGCGCGCACCGGGCGGCGGCTTTTGGCCTGCGCGGGTGACTGGCTCAGTAATTGCAAGAGCGGCAAGGTAAATCCGGCGGTTTTACCGGTGCCAGTCTGGGCACTGGCCATCAGGTCACGGCCTTCCAGTACCACCGGAATAGCCTGACGCTGAACAGGGGTAGGCTCACGATAACCTTGCTCGTCTACCGCACGCAAAATATCGGCACTCAGGCCGAGAGATTCAAAAGACATAAAGAGAACAACTCCAGAACCACCCTACCCGACCTTCGTCGGTGCAGTTTTTAGGGTGACAACAGATGGGTTTGGCGCGGCGCTGAGGTTTGCACCTGGCAACGATAAACCCGCATGAATGGGCACAAACTACGGTGCATGACTGCGCGCGATTCTAACAGAAAATCGACTGTTCGAGGAATTTTTATCTATCGTGCCGCGGTTATCCTTAAGATTGTTGGCGAAAAAGCCGGTTTATGATGGATATCAACCCGTTGTATAACATTCTGCCAACAACAGCGGAACCCACACGGCGTTTTTCGCACCACCAGCTACACTGAAAACTGCGTTATCTGGCCACGAGGGAGCGCTATGGATATTGTCTTGTCACCGTCATCGGCGTTTTCGTTCACCGTCCTGACCCTCAATACTCACCGTGGGTTTAGCACACTGAACCGCCGCTTTATCCTGCCGGAACTGCGTGAAGCCGTGCGCGCGGTGCGCGCCGACATTATCTGTTTGCAAGAGGTGCCGGGCCGCCACGCAACCCACCCTTTACAGGTGGAAAACTGGCCGGACACATCCCACTACGAGTTTTTGGCACACACGCTGTGGAATGATGAGGCCTATGGCCGCAACGTCATTTACCCGCAAGGTGAACACGGCAATGCCGTGCTGTCGCGTTTCCCTATTTTCAGCTATCACCATCTTGATACGGAGAATGCCACCGACGACCAGCGCGGCCTGTTGCATTGTATTGTCAAAGTGCCTAATCGGGAGCTCTACCTGCATGTGGTGTGCGTCCATCTCGGGCTTGGTACATCACATCGTCAGCAGCAACTGCAGCTATTGTGTGATTTTATCGACACCTTGCCACCGCAGGCCCCGCTGGTGGTCGCCGGTGATTTTAATGACTGGCAAGGCAAAGCCGGGGCCATACTGCACCAGCGCGCCGGGCTGACGGAGGTGTTCAGCGCCCATTTTGGCAAACCCGCACGCACCTTTCCGGCACGATTCCCGGTGCTTTGCCTCGATCGCATCTATGTGCGTAACGCCTCCCCCCTTATCCCGACACTGTTGCCGCACGAGCCGTGGTTACATTTGTCGGATCATGCCCCGCTGGCGGTAGAGATGCAGCTATGAAGACGGACTGGCGTGATGGCAACCAGATAGAACTGCTGGTCAACGGTGATGAATTCTACCCGAGCGTGTTTAGCGCCATTGCGCAGGCGCACAGCCGGGTGGTACTGGAAACCTTCATCTGGTGTGAGGACAACGTCGGTTATGCGTTGCAATCGGTGTTGATTGCCGCGGCACAGCGCGGTGTCAGTGTTGATGTCACCGCCGACGGCTACGGCTCACATGAATTATCGCCACCGTTTCTGCGCGCGCTGGTTAATGCAGGCGTGCGCGTTCACTTCTATGACCCACGTAAACCGCTGCTCGGGCTGATGCAAACCAATTTGTTTCGACGTCTGCATCGTAAAATCGTGGTGGTAGACGGCGAAACGGCCTGGGTCGGAGGCATCAATTATTGCGACGATCACCGCAGTGATTACGGCCCGCAGGCCAGGCAGGACTATGCCATCAAAATACGCGGCCCGGTGGTGGATGACATCAACCGCTTTGTGCTGGCTGCACTGGCGCATGATGAGGAGCCACACGGCAGCTGGCGACAGCGTTTTCGCCGCCCGGCCCGTAACCCGCACCCCGGTAATGCACAGGCGCTGTTCATCTGGCGTGATAATGGCCAGCACCGGCGTGATATCGAGCGCCACTATGTGCAGATGCTGCGCCGGGCACGGCGCGAGGTGGTGATAGCCAATGCCTATTTTTTCCCCGGCTATCGGCTGTTGCGCGCCATGCGCAATGCCGCCAGACGCGGCGTGCGAGTGCAACTGGTTATTCAGGGGCAACCGGACATCCCGATAGTGTTGGTCGGAGCGCGGTTACTTTATCCGTGGCTGGTGAAGGCCGGGGTGGAAATTTATGAATTTCGCCGCCAGCCGCTACATAGCAAAGTGGCGCTACAAGACGATTACTGGACAACCATCGGCTCCAGTAACCTTGACCCGCTCAGCCTGGCCTTGAATCTGGAAGCCAATCTCGTGATTCATGACCGGGCGTTTAATCAACAACTGCGTGGCCATCTCTGCGAGCTGATGGAACAGCACTCGGTGCGCGTTGAACCGTCAGCCTTGCCTAAACGCACTTACTGGCAGGTGGTAAAAAATGTGCTGGTGTTCCATTTCCTTAAACGCTTTCCATCGATGGTGGGCTGGCTCCCCGCTCATCGCCCAACGCTTACGCGAATAAAATCGCAAGACCCCTGATAACCCCGATATCATTATCCCACTCTTAACTCCCAACAGGGCCATTCGTCCCTGTTGGGGGGGGACACCGCATACCAAGAAAAAAACGCCGTCAGCAACAAGCCACAGGTCAACAACGAGGGACTTTACGCCTCATGGTTTGTTGTCCTGCCTTGTCTGAATGACCGGCCAGGCCGCACCCGCTTAATCCAGCCGGTGCGCCAGCCCGGCCACCTGCACATTAACCAGACTGCCACACACCACGTCTTCCCGACTGATGCTCTTAAGCTCAATCACCTGGCCGCTTTCGCCAAGACGCAGGCGCAGCGTGGAGACAAAACCGGCAAACTCAATACCCACCACCGTTGCCTGAGGTGACGACGATGACGGGCTGGCCTGCGTGATGTGAATTTGCTCCGGGCGCAACATAATGCGTCCGTCACCGTGGAAATGCCTATCATCGACGGCCACCGCCCCCAACACGCAGTGAGCACGCCCGTGTTGCAGTTGGGCAGGCAACACCAGGGTATCGCCCAGAAACGCTGCCGTTTCTTCGTCTACCGGTCGTAAATAGAGCGACTGGGGTGTGCCAACCTGTACCAGTTGCCCCTGACGCATCACCGCGACTTGATCGGCAAATGACAGCGCCTCGGCCTGATCGTGCGTGACCAGAATCGACGCCACGCCTGCCTGCGCCAGCAGGGCCGACACCGCCTGACGCGTTGCGGCGCGCAAGCCGGTATCGAGCGCGGAGAAAGGCTCATCAAGCAGCATCAGCGCCGGGCGCTGTGACAGCGCGCGCGCCAGCGCCACCCGTTGCTGCTGGCCACCGGATAGCTCATGCGGCCAGCGGGCGGCCAGACGCTTATCCAGTGACACCCGCTCCATCAGCTCATCCACCCGCCGCTGTTTTTCAGCCTTACTGCCGCCAAGGCCAAAGGCGATGTTTTGCGCCACGGTAAAATGGGGAAACAGTGCACCATCCTGCGGCACAAAGCCGATACCTCGCTGGTGTGCCGGTATCCACTGATGCTCATCCGCCACCACCTGCCCCTGCAACCGCACCACTCCACGGTCTGGCGCATCAAAACCGGCAATAATGCGCAACAACGTGGTTTTGCCTGACCCTGACGGCCCGACAATCGCGGTTCGGCTGCCGGGCGCGACCTGCAAGGCAATGTTATCGAGCACCGTCGTGGCGTTAAACGCCTTGCTGATGCCAAAAAGTTCAAGCGTATTCATAAACCTGCCGTGCGTTTAGATTGAGAATAGAGCAACCAGGTTAATGGCAACGATAACACCACCATGATCAGTGCATAGGGTGCAGCGGCCATATAATCAATTTCACTGGTCAACGCCCAAAAACCGGTTGCCAGCGTGCGCGTGCCGTTAGGTGCCAGCAGCAGTGTCGCGGTTAATTCATTGGTGATGGCCAAAAACACCAGCGCCGCACCGGCCGCGGCACCCGGGGCCGCCAGGCGCAGCGTAACGCGCCAGAGCGCCTGCATCGGTGAACACCCCAGACTGCGGGCCACGTTCTCAAGCTCGACCGGAGCCTGCGCCACCCCGGCGCGCAGATTCACCAGCGCGCGCGGCATAAACATCAGCACATAGGCCAGCAACAACGTGAACCCGGTCTGGTATAGCGGGCGCAGGGTATGAATGGTAATCGTCACCAGCGCCAGTGCCACCACAATACCGGGCAGCGCACTGGTGATGTAATTGCAGCCTTCCAGCAACCGATAAAGCCGCGAGGGATGCCGTATCGACAGCCAGGCCATCGGGAAGGCGCACAGCGTCACCAGCAGTGCACCTGACACGCCAAGCCACAGTGTTTGGGATAACGCGGGCCACAGATCCGGGTTTTGCCACACCGCTACACCGCCAAGCCACAGCCAGCGTGTCAAGGTTGCCAGCGGTACGCCGAGGGACAGCAGTGTCACCACCGCGGGTAACAGCAGGCTCATCAGCGCCTTACCGGGTGTTAGCACACAAGGTAACTGACTGCGGGCGCTGCCTGCGCCGACGCGGGCATAACGTGCCCGGCCCCGGCTGAGCGACTCGAGCCATAACAGCGCCAGACAGCAAACGACCAGCACACCGGCCAGCATGTTGGCCGCCAGTCCATTAAATGTTGACTGGAATTGCTCAAAAATAGCGGTGGTGAAGGTATCAAAACGGATCATGGCATACAGACCATATTCCGCCAGCAAATGCAGCGCAATCAGTAATGAGCCGCCCCAGACCGCCAGACGTAACTGTGGCAGCACCACCGCGAAAAAACACCCCCAGGGCCGGGTGCCAAGTGAGGTGGCCACATCCTCCAGACCGGGATCAAGACGCCGCAACACGGCGGCTGCCGGCAGATAGATGAACGGGAAATAGGCGATGACCGACACAAACACGCCCGCACTCAGGCCATGCATACCCGGCAGTACGCCTATCCAGGCATAGCTCTGCACAAATGCCGGCACCGCCAGCGGTGCCGTCAGTAACAGTGACCACACCCGACGACCCGGCAACGTGGTGCGCTCGGTCAGCCAGGCAAGGGCCACCCCCAGCAGGGCGCAGAGCGGCAAGGTGATAACCACCAGCAACACGGTATTGAATAACAGCTCCCCCACCCGGGCACGAAACACCAGTGCCTGAATGGTTTGCCAACCGGTATTGAGGGTGATCGCCACCACAAAGCCGAGCGGCAATAACGCCAGTAACGACAGCAGCACGGCGCACAAGGCCAGGCCACTGCTGCTCATGCGGCCCGAGCGACGCCGCAAGCGCACCGGTTGGCTTGCTTCTGCCCGCACCGTTTTCCACTCCATGTCTGCCATCGGTTTTATCGTACTCCCGCCCTGCGTTGCATCATTACAGCAGCCCTGCTTCGGTCATCAGTTCCACCACTTTTTTGCCATTCAGGCTGGCGGCATCCACCGTCGGTGCCTGCAACTCTTTCAGCGGCACCAGTTTCGGGTTAGACGCGGCATTTACGCCCACGGCGTATTCAAACGCCGTGTTGGTGCGCAGCACCTCCTGGCCTTTTTTACCGGTAATCCATTTGATGAACGCCTGCGCCTGCTGTTTGTGCTTGCTGGAAGCCAGTACGCCACCGCCGGAGATGCTGACGAATGCGCCCGGATCCTGCTTTTTGAAGTAATGCAGACGCACGTTCTTGCTGTTTTCACCGGTTTTCGCCCCGTCAACAAACGGGTAGTAGTGGTAGATGACGCCGCTGTCTATCTGACCGGCATTCACCGCTTTCATCACCGTGCTGTTACCTTTGTAAGCGGTGAAGTTAGCCTTCATGGCTTTAAGCCATTCCAGCGTCGCTTTTTCACCCTTAAGCGCCAGCATCGCGCTGACGATGGCCTGGAAATCAGCGCCCGACGGTGATGCTGCCCAACGGCCCTTCCAGTCCGGCTTAGCCAAATCCATCAACGAGGCGGGAAGTTGGGCTTCGGTAAATTTTTCCGGGTTATAGACAAACACGGTCGAGCGCGCGGCAATGCCAATCCAGCGGCCGTGCGACGGGCGATATTGCGGCTCCACCTGTGAGAGGGTGTCTGCATCCAGCGGCGCAAACAGATTGGCATTATCCACCAGCACCATCGACGGCGAGTTCTCTGTCAGGAACACATCGGCCGAAGAGGCATTGCCTTCCTGCACCAACTGATTACCCAGCTCACTGTCACCGCCATTACGCAGCGTGACTTTAATACCGGTGTCCTGCGTGAACCCCTCAACCCAGGACTTCACCAAATTTTCGTGCTGCGCGTTGTAAATGACGATGCCGTCATCTTCTGCCTGCGCGCCAAAGGAAAAACCTAACACCAGAGAAGACGCCAGCAACGTGGCGGGGAACAGAGAAGCAATACGCCGTTTCATACCCTTATCCTTTTTAACTGTATGACAATAAAGCGGTTAGGCGGAATGTTTACCGCGAGCCTATTATCGTTGCACAGAAATGGAAATAAAAATAATTCTTATTAATCGTTTTTTTAACAAATTTTTTTCGTGTTTTTAATAATAGCCTGTTTTGTTGTGTTTTTTTATCTGAAGTGCGATGGGTTATGCCGCTTATCATGTAGCGATGGCAATCAATGCCCCTCGCTACACAATCATCCACGGTTATCTGACAAGCCGCGGCTACCAGCGTGTGGCGGCATGATGGTCGCTGTCGCGGGCATCCACCCAGCGGTCGCCTTGCGGCGTGGCCTCACGCTTCCAGAAAGGCGCGCGGGTTTTGAGGTAATCCATAATGAATTGTGCGGCATCAAAGGCCGCGTGACGGTGTGCACCGCTGACGCCAACAAACACAATTTCATCACCGGGGTAGAGCGCCCCGATGCGATGAATCACGCTGACCCGCGCCAACGACCAGCGCAGCCGGGCCTCTTCGACTATTTGCGCCAGCGCTTTTTCCGTCATGCCTGGGTAATGTTCCAGCGTCAATGCGCTGACGCTGTCACCAAGGTTATGGTTACGCACTTTGCCGGTAAAAGTGACGACCGCCCCTTCGCTATCGCCATCGGCAAGCCAGGCATACTCGTCACCCACGCTGAAAGGCGCTTCACCAACCTGAATACGTGTTTGCATCACTCAGCCCCCGGTTACCGGTGGAAAAAACGCCACTTCATCGCCCTCGGCCAGCGGATGAGTCATCGCCACCAGCGACTGGTTCACCGCCGCCAGTAACTTGCCCTCTTCCAGCGCCAGCGCCCAGCGTTCACCACGCAGGCACAGTGCGGCGCGCAATGCAGCCACATCGGGATATTCCGCCGGCAACGATAAACGCCCGGTGCCGGTCAGCTCGCGTACCTGAGCAAAAAACAGCACGGTTATCATAGTGCCTCCGCGTTAAAATCGCCGGACTTGCCACCGCTTTTCGACAGCAGCCGCACCGGGCCTATTACCATGTCTTTTTGTACCGCTTTACACATGTCGTAAATGGTCAGCGCCGCCACCGACGCCGCCGTCAGCGCTTCCATTTCCACACCGGTTTTGCCGCTCAGGCGGCACCATGACTCGATGCGCACCCGGTTATGTTCGGGCTGGGCCTCCAGCTCCACGGCCACCTTGCTCAGCAGCAGCGGGTGACAAAGCGGGATCAGCTCCCAGGTGCGTTTTGCCGCCTGAATACCGGCAATACGGGCGGTGGCAAACACATCACCTTTATGGTGACGGCCTTCCATTATCATGGCGAGGGTTTCGCCCGACATCACGACAAAGGCTTCGGCACGGGCATCGCGCACCGTTTCAGCCTTACCAGAGACATCGACCATGGCCGCCTCTCCGGCGGCATTAATATGTGTCAGTTGTGCCATAACGCTTTACTTTTCGCTTAAGAACGACGGGTTAAATGAGGATACAGGTTGCACGGTTTGTGCCGGGCATCCAGTTGTTCAACAATGATGCGCTCCCAGGCGGTGCGGCACGCGCGGGTCGAGCCCGGCATGGCGAAAATCGCCGTCTGATTGGCAAGTCCCGCTATCGCGCGCGACTGAATGGTCGCGGTGCCAATCTCTTCATACGACACCATGCGAAACAGCTCGCCGAACCCCTCGATTTCAAGGTCAAACAACGGACGCAGCGCTTGAGGTGCCACATCGCCCGGCGTAAACCCGGTGCCGCCATTAATCAAAATCACCTGTACGTCGTCGCGGGCGACCCAGACACTGACCTGAGCACGCACTTGATAGAGGTTTTCCGGTACGATGGCGCTTGCCACCAGTTGATGACCGGCGAGTTGCGCGGCTTCGCGCAGGTAATCGCCGGAGGTATCCTCATCGGCTCCCCGGCGCGACGAGATAGTCATCACCGCCACCGTTAGCGGAACAAATTCGCTGCTGACCTTGCTCATAAACACTCCTGACAGTCTGTCTTCCTGTCACATCAGGCCCGCTGGCGTGACAGAGAAATCGGGCGTGGCCTTAGCCACCGATAAACGCGAGATTGGGGGTGATGCCGCTGTCGCCTTCATGCAGAAAATGCGCCTGCCGTTTGTGACTCAGCCCACCGGAAATACGCTGCTCCAGCGCCTGCTGTTGGCTGTCATCCGCCAGCAGGTCGCGCAGCGCAATACCCTGCTCACCAAACAGGCAAAGGTGCAAATTCCCGATGGCTGACACCCGCAGACGGTTGCAGCTCTGACAGAAATCTTTCTCATACGGCATGATGAGGCCGACTTCGCCGAGATAATCGGGGTGAGAGAACACCTGCGCCGGGCCATCGCTGCGTGCCCGCGCCTGTTGCTGCCAGCCCTCACGCAGCAACTGTTCGCGGATAACCTGCCCGGAAACATGGTGGCGACGAAATAACTCGCGCCCTTCGCCGGTTTCCATCAGTTCAATAAAGCGCAGTTGGATAGGCCGGTTGCGGATCCAGTCAAGAAAGGCAGGCAGTTGATGATGGTTAATGTCTCGCATTAACACGGTATTGATTTTTACGCGCGCAAAGCCGCAGGCAAACGCGGCATCAATCCCGTCCATCACCTGACGAAATTTATCCTGCCCGGTAATGGCATGAAAGGCGCGCGCATCAAGGCTGTCCACACTGACATTCAGCGCCGTCAGCCCGGCCTCACGCCAGTTTGCCACCTCACGCGCCAGCCGATAGCCATTGGTCGTCACCGCTAACTGGCGAATACCGGGGTTATCACGAATGGTGGCAATGATGTCGGTGAAATCACGGCGCAACGAAGGCTCGCCGCCGGTCAGGCGCACTTTTTCGGTGCCCAGCGCGGCAAACGCCCGGCTGACACGGCGAATCTCATCGCGGGACAAAAAGCGCTGGGAAGCATGGCCGTTTGGCTGATAGCCATTCGGCAGGCAATAGGTACAGCGGAAATTACAGACGTCGGTTATCGACAGGCGCAAATAGTAAAACTTGCGCGCAAACGCATCAGTCAGTTGACTCACCATAAACACCTTTCCAAATACGGGAGATGCGGGCATTTCTACCCTGCACCCTGGTGGCCCGCAGGCCACGGCCAAGGAACCCTATTCGCGTATCAGCGCAAACGTAGGCTCCAGGGCTAGGAGTTTGATTCTCAGGCTACACATGCGGTGCAGCCGGACAACCGTGATAGTGAAGAAGTCTATCGCCAAACCGGATTATCCGTCACTGAAAATGCGGTATATAATTCGATATATAGCGGATTTCATTCACTATTTTCGCGTTCAGCATAACGAAAAGCCAGCCAACTTCCGTGACCTGAATCATGGGATGGCGCATCTCTCCCTGCTCACATCAGTGTCAGACGGGACAGCAGGAGGATGAAAACAGACCGCATAGACTCAATGCGCTTTCAGCCCGGCGGCGGTCATCAGCAGGCGGAACAGCGTCGCAACCACGCCGAGTGCCAGTACACTGGCTCCCCATAGCAGCGCCATCCATAACAACCGCTGCCAGAGCGAGCGAACCGGGTTTTCCGGCCTCGCCGGGTTTGCAACAGGGTGTCTGGCTCTGCCAGGCATAGGAATCGTAAAAAATTTCATCAATGATAGCCCTCATCCGGCTGGACTTTTCCCCGGAATACATAGTAGCTCCAGCCGGTATAGCCAAGGATCACCGGGAGAATCAGCAGCGCACCGACCAGCATAAACCCCTGACCCTGCGCCGGGGCGGCGGCATCCCACAGCGTCAGCGACGGTGGAATGATCATCGGCCACAGGCTGATGCCAAGCCCGGTGAAACCAAGGAAAATAAGCCCCAGCGTTAACAGAAATGGCGAATAATGCGCTTGCCGACGGACACCGCTCATAATACCGATAGCACACGCCAGCACCAGTAACGGAACCGGCGCAAACCAGAACAGATTGGGCGACGAAAACCAGCGTTCCCGCACAGCCGGATGCGCCAGCGGTGTCCACAGGCTAATGACCGCAATCACCACCAGCAGCGCCAGCAACAGTAACGGCGTCAGCGCTGACATGCGGCGGTGCAAATCCTGCCCGGTCTTCATGATAAGCCAGGTGCAGCCCAGCAGAGCGTATGCCACCACCAGCCCAAGACCGCAGAACAGAGTAAAGGGTGTCAGCCACCCCAGGGCCGGGCCGGAGAAATGGCGATCGGTCACCTCAAAGCCATTGAGTACCGCGCCGACTGTTACCCCCTGAAAGAAGGTGGCGACCAGCGAGCCCCACATAAACGCCTTGTCCCAGAATGGGCGGTGCGATGGCGTAGCCTTAAAACGGAACTCAAAGGCCACACCGCGAAAAATCAGCCCCACCAGCATCAGCGTTAGCGGAATGGTCAGCGCATCAACGATCACCGCATAGGCCAGCGGAAACGCACCAAACAGACCGGCTCCACCCAGTACCAGCCAGGTTTCGTTGCCGTCCCACACCGGCGCAACGGTATTCACCATCACATCCCGATCGGCCGCGCGGCGGTTGAAGGCAAACAGCAGCCCAATCCCCAGATCGAACCCATCCATCACGATATACATCAGTGTTGCGAAAATGATGATGGCAAACCAGATGACAGAAAGCTCAATACCCACGTTATTTCTCCTCTTCCTGCGTCTGTTGCACCGCTGGCCCACCGAGAGATGCCAGAGGCTCAACGTCAGCCTGCGGCCCCTGCTTAAGTAACCGCACCAGATAGGCGTACCCCACGCCAAATACCGACAAATACACCGCGATAAACAGCAACAGGCTGATACTCATTTGCAGAGAGCCGTGCGCCGATACCGCATCGCGGGTGCGTTGCAGACCATAAACCACCCACGGCTGGCGGCCGACTTCGGTGGTAAACCAGCCTGCCAGAATGGCAATCAGCCCGGATGGCCCCATCAGCAAGCTAAACCACAGAAATGGCCGCGACTGATAGAGCCGATGGCCCCGGCGCAGCCAACACCCCAGCACCCCCAGCAGGATCATCAGCATTCCCAGCCCGACCATGATGCGAAATGACCAGAACACCACCGCCGAATTGGGCCTATCCTGCGGCGGAAAACTTTTCAACGCCGGGACTTGCTGCTCAAGGCTGTGGGTCAGAATCAGGCTGCCCAGATAAGGGATTTCCAGCGCGTAGCGGGTCGTTTCCTGCGCCATATCCGGCCAGCCAAAAAGAATCAGCGGCGTGGGCTCGCCGGGTGGGTTGTCCCAGTGGCCTTCAATCGCCGCGATTTTAGCGGGCTGGTATTTCAGCGTATTCAGGCCGTGCATGTCCCCGATCAGCGCCTGAAGTGGCGCGACAATCAGCGCCATCCATAACGCCATCGACAACATTTTGCGTATCGCCGTGGTGTCGTTATGACGCAGCAAGTGCCAGGCGGCGCAAGCGCCAACGAAAAAGGCGCTGGCAAGGAACGCCGCCGTTGTCATATGCAACAGCCGATAGGGGAACGAGGGGTTGAAGATAACCGCCAGCCAGTCTACCGGCACCACCACACCCTGCTGAATGTCGTGGCCCTGCGGGGTTTGCATCCAGCTATTGGAAGCCAGTATCCAGAACGTCGAGATAATCGTACCCAGCGCCACCATGCAGGTGGCGAAGAAGTGCAGACCCGGCCCTACCCTATTCCAGCCAAACAGCATCACGCCGAGGAACCCGGCTTCGAGAAAAAACGCGGTCAAGACTTCATACGTCAGCAGCGGGCCGGTAATACTGCCTGCAAAGCTGGAAAATCCGCTCCAGTTCGTACCGAACTGATAGGCCATAACCAGCCCGGACACCACGCCCATACCAAAATTGACCGCAAAAATTTTCGACCAAAAATGATAGAGCGCACGATAGTCGCTATTTTGGGTTTTCAGCCATAACCCTTCCAGCACCGCCAGAAAACTGGCCAGCCCGATGGTGATGGCAGGAAAAATGATGTGGAAAGAGACCGTGAACGCAAACTGGATCCGCGCCAGATGAAATGCATCGAGTCCGAACATGTATTACCTCTGGGCCGTCATCAGCCCTGCTATAAATTGACTTTACTCTGGGAATAAAAGACCTGCGGAAAAAAACGGCGCATTAAAAACGTATGCATGAACTATGTATGCCACTACCGGGATACGGCGTGAGGGATCTTAAAATGACGGCGGAAAAATAGACATAAACAGTCTGGAACGATTACGCTATAACAGTTTGTATTGATTAATTCACTGCCATTATTTCCTGCTATAAACACATTAGATATTTATTTAAAAACAAAAACATAAAAAAACCATAACAGCATTTTTCATTTCACCTTACCGCATGTGAAATGACGATTTCATGGCACCTGCTGTTGATATTCCCGCAACGCTCATCGCGCAATACCAGGCTGTTTTTCCACCAGCGTATTGTGCGGGCATACCGCGCGCTTTACTGCCGCACCCTCATTCATTCTCTTTTATTTCATGCCTGACAGCCGGTTTCAGCGAAATTTATGCATGCTCTGATGCTGCCTGAGCAAAGGATGTGGTATATATCCGCTACTTTTTCGGGTAGCTCGCTGGAAGATAAGGGGAATTATGGGTAATCGCACGTTGGCGCAACTGGATCGTGTCGTGGCATTGGGCGGCGGCCACGGCCTCGGGCGCGTGATGTCATCACTCGCCTTTCTGGGCTCACGGCTGACGGGTATCGTCACCACGACCGACAACGGCGGTTCCACCGGCCGGATTCGCCGTGCCGAAGGCGGTATTGCCTGGGGCGATATGCGCAACTGCCTGAATCAGCTCATTACCACGCCAAGCGTCGCCTCCGCCATGTTCGAGTACCGCTTTAACAGTAATGGCGAGCTCTCCGGCCACAATCTTGGCAACCTGATGCTCAAAGCGATGGATAACCTCAGCGTGCGCCCGCTGGATGCGATTAACCTGATTCGTGACCTGCTCAAAGTCGATGCCCACCTTATCCCGATGTCAGAACAACCGGTTGACCTGCTGGCTATCGACACCCAGGGTCAGGAAGTGTATGGCGAAGTCGAGGTCGATCAACTGGTTGCCCTGCCGCAAGATTTGCTGCTCTACCCGGCCGTTAGCGCCACGCGAGAGGCGCTGGAAGCCATCGCACACGCCGAACTGATCCTGATTGGCCCCGGCAGCTTTCTCACCAGCCTGATGCCGCTCTTGTTGCTTGACGATCTGGCGCAGGCGCTGCATCACGCCCGCGCGCCCGTGGTGTATATCGGCAATCTGGGGCGTGAGCAAAGCCCGATCGCCGCCCGCCTGACGCTGGCGCAGAAGCTACGCTGGCTGGAGGAGAAGATGCATCAGCGGACGATAAACGCCGCTATCGTCTCTCCCTTGATTAACACGCAAGACACCGATGGCCGTCTGATTATTCGACACGATCTGGCCGCGCACGATGTCCCGTACCGGCACGATCGCGCGTTACTGCGTCAGGCGCTGGAGCAGGCGGTTGCCGCGCTCAAGCTGTAATGCCCCACCGCCCGTGTCTCGTCCTCTGTCCCCTCATTCAGGGGACGCATCTGTCCCCTTATTCAGGGAACGTAAATCGTTTCATAAATGGATGACTGGTCATTGATATTTTTCGTCGAGCCATCGGCATAATGAATTTGCAGGCTGTATCGGTAGGTTATCGTGGCAGCGGGATTGAGGATCACCTGAAGCGCCGAGACTTTTACCTGCACTGATTGTTGTAGCACCTCGGCACTCAGCACCCGCGTTTTATTGCCAGCGCTTATCAGAATACGCTCAATCGGTTTCGGCCCGTTTGGATCGAAGCTGCCTTTACGACTGACGAAGGTTAACGTTCGGGTAATATCAACCGGCGCGCTCTGGTCGATAAACAACGCCGGTTGGTTTTTATATTGCGCATCCAGCGTGAGCTGCACCGCCAGCGTATCGGCTGGAAATCCCTCTTGTTTGACCGACAATTCGCCTTTTAACAACATATGCTGGGCGGCGGTAGCAAAAAACGCATCCCAGATTTTACCAAATTGCGCTGAGGGCACAGTAAAACCATCGGCAATACCGCTTTGCAGGTTAATCAGCGCATTCGGCTGCGGTGTTTTTCCTGCCGGGAGCCATAATTGCAGCTCAAGCTGACTGGCACTGGCAAACGGAATTAATGTGCTATTGGGCTGTGCGGCAGAAAACGCCGTGGCAGCGAGACGAATACGTTGCTGATTGACTTTCGGCAATAAGAAATATTCAAAGGTAACATTCACCTGATCCGGCTCGGTTGCCCCTTCCGGTACTGAAAATGAAATGGACAACATCGGTTTGTTATTATTAGCACTGTCGGTTGCCAGCATGAACTTATCGGGCAAAT
This sequence comes from Dickeya aquatica, assembly GCF_900095885.1. Classification (NCBI taxonomy): domain Bacteria; kingdom Pseudomonadati; phylum Pseudomonadota; class Gammaproteobacteria; order Enterobacterales; family Pectobacteriaceae; genus Dickeya; species Dickeya aquatica. The sequence goes on along the minus strand of NZ_LT615367.1, from coordinate 1,686,403 downwards.
AATAAAAATAATCCCTGCTGCGGTTATCCTGATAATAATTATACCAGACATTATTATAGTCTAGCGGTTTAAGAATTAACTCCAGACGCGCAGGCGGTGGCGCGATACCCTGATAAATATAGGGGTAATAATTTTCAGCAAAATAAAATATTTTCGGGTCAGTGATGGTATTGAGCATATCGTCATCCGTGCGAATCAATACCACCAGCGTGGTTTTTGCATCATAATTCGACAGTGCGCGTAATAATGCATCGCGCTGCTCAAGTCTGGTTAATTTAAGCCGGGCCGTATAGCGCCGGTCGGGCAGTTGAGAGACCGCATCAAAGACCATTTCGCTAAACTGGCCAAACTGACTAAAGCTGAGCACCACATAAGGAATGACCGGAACCGATTGATTAAGTGAGAAATTCACTCTCAAACTCCAGCTGGTGCCATCCGATTCGGTGATAATTTGATAACGCGTTTCTCCTGAAACGATTTCCGTATTAACGGCGGCGGTTAAGTCATCCGGCAGCGCGGCGGCACCTGATTCTAATGCCCGCCCGGTCGCTGATGGTGATGAAATAAACTGTTGCTGCGCATTCTCCAAAATAATTTTATTCAATGCCACTAAATTATTCAGAAAAACATTCATGATTATTTCCTCGTCGTGGTAGTAGCCGAGCGGTGGTTATGACAGACAGAGAGATACCGAAAGCGCGCTAAACTGGATGATGTCCACAAATACAAACCATCATGACGGCGATAAAGCGGAATTTCGGCTGGAATACCGGTAGCTCGCCATTTTTTTAATGGTTCAATCAGCGTGTCCAGGTTTTCCACCCCCAGCGCGCGGGCATATTCCAGCGCCACCCGCCACTCATTAGGATGCGCGTAATAAGGTATTAAGGTATTGAGGCGCGAATAATCATTCTGACTCCAGCGAAACGCATTATGCAGCATCGTCATAATACGGTGGTACGCCGGGATCGTACTCGCCTGCGCACCATAATAGCGGTGCAGTAAAATCAGTGCATTGGTGTTCACGCAGCAATCCAGTTGCCGAATGTCATTCTCTGCTTTCATCCAGGTATGAAACACCTGACAGCTCGCCCACTGATGCTGTGGCGCGGCCAGCCGCGCATCCACGCGTTCGAGCTGGTAGCCATTCATGTGCATCAATGTTTGCCGTACCGTCCCGGCACAAATGCGGCCAAATTTATACAGCAGTTCCGTAATAATTGCGGTGTCATCAATGTCCGGCACTATCGTCTGCTCCCCCATCCACGCGGGGTGGGCATCCGGCGGCCAAAAGCTAAAATGCCCCTCGCTGACCTGACAGCGCATCAAAAAATCGAGCGCCTTGTCGATATAACCGGCCGTTTCAGGTGCGTAGTCAAGCGTTCTTACTACCTGCGCAGTGACAAAGGCATTGTCGTCCTGATACCAGCGCCCGTCAGGGGTTCTGACCATACTGGCAAAAGCCCCGCTGGCCTGTTGCTGTTGCCTGAGCAGGGTGGTCAGCGGTGCACCGGTGCTCTTGGCTGACGGGCGCGGGGCTTTCAGGTTAACTTCGTTAAATACCGATTGTTGCGGGCTGAAGGTGTAACTGATGCCGGTTCTGCCCGCCGCATCCACCGCAAAACCGATAACGTTAAACTGTAGCGGCACCTGACGACGGATGAGGTGATGCAGCAGCGGCGTCCCCTGAGTGTTGCCCGCACCCGCCTGATGGAGCAACGCCTCCATTTTTTCTGCTGCCGGGGCGACGCCCCCCAGAAAACCGGGAGCCAGGGTAAACAGGCTAACACTGTCGGGCTGATGGGTTTGCGATCGCGCTGATGGCCGGTACACCACACTAAAGCCGTAGGTGGTGGCCGGAAATGCCGTTTTTTCCGGCAGCGCTGCCAGCGCCCGCACGAGCAAGGCTTGCAGTGCGGGAAACTGCGTTTCACAGCCAAAATAGCGCATGACCGCCGCGATATCCGCCAGCGTAATTTCTGCGCTATGCCATTGATAGTAATACTCGGTTGGTGCATCAGGCTCGTCGGGATAGTGGCCTAGCATCAATAACGTCAGCCCGGCGTTCGCCAGCGCGTGCCTGTCGCTGGCACAGGCGGCGTGGGGAAACGGCGAGTGACGCAACGCCTCAAATGCGCGCGCGGTCGGCGGCATTTCGGCATAAATCTTGGTGCTGGCGGCATCCGGGCGGTATTTGCGGCCAATCCAGCTACCAAAACGCAGTGGCCGGGCTGCGTCGGCGCACGTTTGTATGTCGGCTAACGCCGCCAGCGCGGTACGCGCCGCCGGTGATAGCGTGTCATCAGGCAACAGGTGCGGATAGAGCGCCTGCAATGCCGATAGCTGGCACGATTGCCGGAACAATGGCACGAACGGATCCAGCGTACACGCGATGGCCTGCGGCCTGAGCGTCGAGGCGGTAAACTCGACCGGACTGCCGTTATAGGCCAGCAGGCTGGTATTAAACGCCGCCGACAGCAGGCCGGAGGCCATGCGATGCTGCACAACCCGCATCACATCCTGGCGCAACGCTTCTGCCTGATGCGGCGCAAACTCGCACAAGGCCGTCACCAGCGCCGCTAACGACGCCGGGACAACCGCAACCGACTCATCGGTCATCGTCGGGTTCATCGATCACGCCGACACAATAATGGCGGCCGGGTTAGGATTCCCCTGCACCGTTCGCGTGTCGCCACCAGCCTCAAAATAGGTCACGCTGTACTCAATCCGCCACGGTTTTTCCGTCGGGCAGCGGTATTTGAAGGTTTGCATCGCACGGTTATCCGCCGTAAACGTGTACTTCTTCGTCTTTTTACGCAGGCTATCGTCCTGGTAATTTATCTCGACGACTATCTGGTTGTAGTTATCCCACACCAGCTTTTTATCCAGCATGATGTTTATCGTGTTGAAGCTCAGGAATGTGCTGGGGTCGAGGTTGATAAGCTGGGAGGCCGTTTGGGTCTGTTGCAGATAACTGGTGCTGCCTTCCCATCCCGAGGTGCTGGCGGTTTTGAAGGCGAATTCGCCTTGCAAATCAAAAAGCTCATTGGCATTGCCGCTGCGCGCGACCGTCTGGCTCCATTGGCTGTCATCGTGTGTGAAGGCCGCCGTCGTGTAGACGCTGTTGTTATAGGCCAGTTTGAATGACGCCGCTTTGATACCGTAATCATCAAAGCCATCCGGCCCCAATACTGTCAGGTCGATTTTCTGGAAGAACGGGTCGTTAACATTGACCTCAATATAATAAGGCGGCGCTTTCGGCGCTTGCAGCAGCTTAGAACCAATGAAGTTTTGCGGCACGGCCGACTGGGTAATGGCGCGCGATGAGGTGTAGTTAACGTTGAGTCGTTTGACCTCTTCGATTCTGACCACTTTCAGCTCCAGCGAGGCACAGGGGAACAGTCCGCCCTTGCCCGCTTCACCGCCGCCGCCTCCTTCACCACCACCCCCTTCTCCGCCCTCGTCACTTTTCCCGCCACCGCTCTCCTGCGCCTTTTTCTGGTTACTGATCAGCGCATCCAGAATGGCATCTCTGGCTGATTTGGATTGTTCGTTGCTTTCAGCATTCGGTTTGATGCTGGCATCAAAGAAGCTTTTCAGCAGTTCCTCTTTAACAAACTGTAGCGCCCACTCTTTCTCCTTCGCCGCCTGCTCATCAGGCAGACTCTCCGTCACCGTGATAACCAGTTTTTGATCTTGCTGAAGTTTTTTAATCACCGCATCAAACCCCAGCCAGAAGCTGGCCGGTGTTTCTACCGGTATGGGAATATTGATGCCGAATTTGGCACCAAATTCCTTATAGATACTGTCAAACTCGGCTTTGACCTCCACTTTCAGCGCCGGTGTAATACCGGTATAGGTCAGGTTATAGGCCACCGCTGCCGGTGCCTGCGCCTGATTAAACGCCGCTTCCAGGATAACCGCCTGTTCAGGGGTCAGTTTGGCGCTGAAAATCGCCGAGTTATTGCCAAACAGACTCGGGCTCTGGGCGCTAATCAATTGCCCATTGCCGTTTTTTACATCCAGCACAAAGAAATCGACCGTACCGCTGTCAAAAGGGACCGGGGCTTTTCTGGCTTGCGGGGCAGCGATTTTCATCTGGCTGAGATAAGTGCGAAACGCGCTGTTGAGCGTGGTTTCATCGAGTGCGGTATTTACCTCGAAATTAAGATAGCCGCCCTGCTGGTTTGACCCGTCGCCGGTGTATTTAATTAGCGAGAACACCGGTTTCCTGTCTTTTTGCGCGATATGGAGATCACCCGGCATATACCAGAACTGGTTTTCATCGGCATCATCGGCAAAAAAGGTAATATTATTGATAGTCGCGGTCTTTTCTCTCAGTAATAACATGACGTCTCCTCAATACAGGTTAGCAATATCAATGCTGTCAGCATCGGTAGAAATGTTTTTGGGATGAACCTGACCTTGTTTATCTACAATAAGAATATCTAAATCCACCGACGTCACTTCAGCATCCGGTTGGTCGGCACTGAATAATGCATCGGCAGGGCTTCCCATCGAAAAAGAGAAGTCCTGTTTCAATGTCTGTGAGGGCGAAGCCAGATAACGTGCCGTCACGATAACTTGATCAATCTCCTCCCAGTTAAATCCGGCCACTATCAATAACTGGCGTTGTTTATATAACCGGGAGAACAGCGTAATATCCTGGCTGGTCGGCTCATGTATTTTCGCCGCAATATGTGCCGCATTGTCCGCCACGCTGTACTCTTTAAACACCTCGAATTGATAACCTTCCGGCTCCGGCAACATCAATTCATATTCACAACTCGGATTATCACGATTGATTAGCAGGCTTTTTGCAATATGATTATCGACATGATTAATCTGGTAACAGACAATTTTAACGAAAATAGCGCTATACCATTGCCAGTCAAAATCTTTTGCTGCGTGAATCATAAAGCGATAGCGGCTATATAACGATTCAACATCAAGATACAGCTCCGTCATTGCGGTGGTCATTTTCGCCGACGTGACGTTGGTGACACCCCCTATCGGGTGGTTAAAATTCAGCGTAAACGAATATTCCACCGGCCAGACCATTCGCTTTGTCACCGGGTCAATCATACTCGGCGCAATAAACTTTTGTGGCCCACTTTTACTGGCTGAAAAAACCAATGACTGTGTTGTTGTGCCGTAGGTCAGGTTTAACACCACGAATTTAATATTCGCATCAAGCTGAGGGGTCAGCAGTTGCGCATTCACGGTGCGACAGGCGAAAAATTCATCCGCCAGCGTGTGATAACTGATGACAGTCTCCGCTGAATAGTGGCTATTGCCAATCAACCCGGTAAATAATGCCTGAGGATAAAAAGAACGCCGGACAACGCTTGTCTGGGCAATACGGGCACTTAATGTGCGTTGCTCAATATCCTCAATGGAAACCTGCTGTAAATAAAAACCAAAGCGCGGCTCAGCTCCGGTATTCACCTTGCCAAATACCGGCGTGAAGAAATTTGCCATCAGAATTTGCGTCAGCTCAAGCCCGGCCTCTTTGACATGACTTTGCGGGTCGATGTCGGTGGATTGAATGGTGACCAGTCGCTGCTCCAGCAAGGTTTCCGAGATATGTTCAATATCGACGGAAAAGATCAGGGCATTAAAACCAACATTCGTTTTCAGATAATCATAAACCCGCTGCCATTGCGCATTCAGCTCAAAAGTTGAGGGGGGCAATTGTTGCAAATAATCGATTTTATAGCTCACCGCTATCGGCACCGCTTGCGGCGTTTTGAGTAATGCGGCAAGCCGTTCAATATCCTGCGCCTGTGTCAGGCTCACCATCATGTAGCAAAACTGGCTATTGCCAAGAGACGTATTATGAATATTCGCGTTCATGATGCCAGGAATACTGAGCGTGGCGGTGCTGGCCATCACCGGCAAAGGCAGCAGTGTGGCATCGGCCGGAATATCCGTATCATGGTGTGCAGCATATTGCGCATCAGTCAGGCTTGTCAGCAATTGAGTTTGCAGTGAAAGAATAGCGTAGTATTGATCGGGCTGCGCATTATTCCTGAATACCTGATATTGCACACAAGGCTGATTATCACGCGTCACTATTTCAGGCGCGGCCGCACAATAATAATAAACATGGCTGCCCAATGATGCATTAATAAAACAGATATCCTGTTTACTATTGTCTTCATCCATAATGGGCTCCTCTGCAAGGATAATGAATCACTCGCTACAATCGAAAAACACACCTGACTGGTGATGTCGTTATTAATAATATGCAGGTGCAGGGGCAATTTTTATCCATTGCCCTGCAACCTGTTATACACGTCAAAGAGCCCGTGTTAGATACGTTAACGTTGGTCTACTCTCAGCATTTTATAATAATCGACCCATTGGTTGGGGTGCCGGAAAGTACCTGCGGCTCCTTATCTCCGCTATAAACCACGATACCGCTGTAACTGATTTCAGGAATATCATCACATCCATCCGGTAACAGGCCGAAACTGAGCGATTTCTTTATTGTACCGCTACCCAATTCTGATTCTTCAAGATTAACAGACTGTGTTTGCTGGAATTTATACGCCTTGTAATTCACTGTCACATCCAGGCTTATCACCAGCACATCTTTTTTCTGCACAATAAAAAATATGGTGTAGGTTTGTGTTTTAGGCAACGCATTAAATATCTGAATTTGGTTCGCCCGCGTCGCACCATAGCCCGGCAATTGTGGGCTGGTTTCAATACCTACCGGAATATACGTAAAGTTGCTACCGTCTTTGGTGTAATAGTCAGCCGAGAAATAGATAGGGTTCACCGGTGCCATGCCGACAGGGTAAATAAAGGGTTGCGGCGGATTGGCAGGAGAAAGCACCTGCGTATCACTCTTCAGTTCAATTTTATTCGCCGGATCGGAATACTGGGTTTTTACCACCACCTGAGTGAATTTTTGCCAGCCTTGCTCATACAGCAGGGCGTCAATTTGCGCATAAACAATACCGCATTGTGCCGTGTTAATACTTTGCACCAGACTGTCTACGACCTCTATTTTACCAGAAAGATAGGGCTTGGCATGCAGGCCGGAGAAATTGACCTGATAACTGTAGCTATAGGTACGGCCCAGTTTTTTATCAATGTACCATTTGTTGGTTTTTTTCGATGAGGCATCTTTCTGGTCAAACACCAGTGTACTGACATTGTTGTCATCATATTTTGCCGTGACCACAATGTTTTCGATATTGTATTTTTTCAAATCCTGAGAAACGTAGAACTCAGGTTGAATATATTGATAGAACGGATCGTTCAGATCGTATTCTTTAAAGTATTGATCGAGATTTTTCTCTCCCACAATCGAGCGAATGGACGGTAATTGCGCTTGCGGGAAAATCATAAACGGCACTATCGAGTTTTCTGTGTATACGCGGGTAAAATCTTGTGTACTCTCGAGGCTTTCCTGAAATTTATCAAATCCACCGGCGTCATTCAGTAAGTCGAGACTCATATCCAGACCGGTCTGGCTGGTTAATATCTGCTCGACCTGTTTTTGCCCCCACTCCGTCAGCGAACTTTTCCAGCTATTGTAATCTTGCTGGCTCATGCCCATTTCGGCGGCACTTAATCCGGTCTGTACATCAATTTTAATCGCACCCGATTCATAATATTTTCGGGTAATATTTTTTTCATCTGCCGACCAGGTATGCCTGCTGATGGTTTGCGTCACCTCTTTGGTTTTTTTGCTGTTGTATGTCACTGTAACCGTTGCCGCATTGAGCGAGGCATCTAACCCCAGCGCAAAACGAATCCCCACGCTGGCATTATTATCGGTGCCTTTTAATACCTGTTCGAATAACGTGGCCCCTTGACCGGTCAACGACAGGCTAAATACGGTGTTGTTATCGCCAAGGCCTGAGGGTGACAACGGTGCTGGCATTTGCCGATAAAACGCTTTGTTGTCATCAAGAATTAATGTGGCCTGTGCAGAGGTGTAACGCGGTGTGAGTAATTTAATGTGCTGCGTGCCATCCGGCATTAAACTTTCCAGGAATTGTGCGTCGCCCGCTTTAGGATCATACAGGCTGACATATTTTTGCGCCTGTTCTTGACTTAGCCCCGTGTTGCTCAGAGCTTTATTCATGGCATCCTGTTTTTCTTTGCTTTCCGGGTCAGCCGTATAGGCAAGATCGGCCTGCACATATTGTACGATCAGTCTGGAGCGTGCGGTTAATTGTGGCTGAATGTCTTTATACAGAATGCCTTTTATCTGATCTTTAATGTCATCTGTCGGTTGTGGCAATTGAATTGTAAACTGGGTATACCCGCCCTGCTGATCTTCACTACGGTATTTGTAGAACATAAAGTTCGGTTTTTTATCCTGTGCAGAAAAAACCGGAATTTCGGGAACAATATAGAACGTATTTTTATCGCTACTGTCACCGTAGCAGGTGTAGGCATATTCGGAAATACCCGGATACGCGCTGGTCTTGATTTTAATTGCCTGTTGTATAGCGGTATTCAACATAGTGTCTTCCTCTTAATCAATAAAAACCATTCACGAAAGTTATTTTATATATTTCAGTTCAATATCAGGCACTATTGATTTCTGCACACCTGAATCATAATTTTTTGATATAAATGCTGATATTTTCCCTTGCCAGCGATATTCAACCCAGCCATTCCATTCCTGAGAGGCGATGTTAATTGGCCATGCGATTTTCCACTGCTGATTAGCAAACGAAAAACTAAACGGCAGTTTTATTTTTTGGTTTTCTGAATAATAGGTGGCCGAGCCGGAAATACTCTTAAATTCAGCTTGCAGTTTTTCCGCATTAAACACCACGGTATACAGGCCAATATCCTGCGGCGACAGCGTGACATTTGCCGCCCACGCAAGCCTGGCGGAGAATTTGCTGTAATCGGCAAACGTCACCGTGACGTTGATGTCATCCACGTCGCCCTCAGCTTCCAGCGTGAGCGCCGGAAAGCTGGGCCACTGCATCGCTTTTTTACGATCGCGCCAGGCCAACTCTATCGACAAAATCCGGTACGTGGCGGCATTGAAACCGAGCGAGACGCGGCAGGTGTGTTTTTCTGTCGGTTTGTCCGGTGTCGGCTCTGGCTCTGGCAACGGCAATGGCGTAAACGAAATCAGGGTTGCCGCCGGTATATCACGCAACAGCACGGCCATGTCGTATGACTGCTCCAGCAGGTACTCTTGAGGATAGCTCTCACTATATGTGACGCGATAACTCAGATCCTGGGGGACGTCTTCGACGGTGGTCACGTTTTTTAGCGTGTTGACTATCATCGGCGTGAGCTGTTTTATCGCCGCGTCGTTGGCCTTCTGCTGTGTCTGCCACGACGGTGCATTCTCGCACTGCAACACCGGCACAATGACGCGCGCCTCTATTTGCTGGTACAGCAGCGCGCTGACCGCTTGCGCGGTACGGGCTTGCTGACGGATAGCCTGCACCAGCACATCATGCCAGTTGGCCTGCAAGCTTACCGTTACCCTGGCGAAGACCGTAAAAGCGGCCTTCGCCAGCAGAAAAGCGCGCCCCGGCGTCCCCTGGATTGCATCGGTTAAGACGACCCCTTGCGCGTGCGTCAGTGCGATTTGCCCATTCTCAAACGCAATCGGTGCAGATGCCCCCTGATTGCCCGGTGCAAAATACAGCCACAGCGCGGTCTTGGTCGGTATCAGCTCAAGCGTGATGGCCTCATCGGAATGCGTTATCGCCGTGTGGATATAGTGCGCGATCGGCGCGGTATCGAGCGGCACCAGCGGTGTAATCAGCGTTACCTTCGCCCCGGCCGGGCTGGTGGTGAGGCGAAACCCGCTAGTGGGTTCACCGCACTCGTCATACACGATAGCTGGCAAGGCGCAACCATAGCTATAACAGGCTGGCGGGAAGGTTTGATCATGAAAGCCCAACGCACGCTCCAGCACAAAAAAATCCGTCAGGTTTTGTGCCGGGTTTAACACATCAGAATCAGCGGAAGTGGTGTTCATATTTCATGCCTTTTTCATGCCTTAATGATGAGGGTTTGATCGCCAGTGACATAATCCGACCATGCGCCAGTGCGGGTGCGATAACGAAATCCGGCGGTATAGATTGACGTCACATTCCATGTATAGGCGTATTGATTGTTCTGCGGCGTGAAGGTGTGCTCGCGTATTGATGCCTCACCTTGTGCCTGAAAGGCCACGATTTCGTAGGGAATATTCGCGGCAAAATGCACGGTTATGGTGGCTTTTTGCGCGCCAAATTGCGGGAAACTGTACGCACCAATGGTGGCTGATTGCGTCACCGGCAGCGCCAGCGCCACACTGGCGCTACCGTCCAGCGCATACGCACTGAGGGTTGCCCAGCCACCGCCTTCCAGCACCGGATAGCTGAAATCAGGCGATGACTGGCTTAACGCCACCCCGGCCACCAGACCGGCGGTGTGATAGGTTCCGCGGATCTGGCTATGACGGGCAAAGCCGGGATCGATGTTCAGCGTCAAAAACGTGCACGGCAGGCTGGTGTAATTGAGTGTCAGCAGGTTGCCAAGGCCGGTTTCCCGCTCGCCGGTTATGGCCACATTGCCCGCATCCGTCGGGTAATTCACACAAACTTGAGCGTAAAAGAGTGGATTATCCGGCAAGCTGTTGTTGATAAATTCAAACACCAGATAGCTTTTGCCCGCGACCAGCGTTTGCGTTTTCTGCTGTGTTTCAGGGTAGAGGTTGCCGGCGGGCAACGTCAGTTGGACGTCAATAAAAACGTTCTCATCCAGCCCCTGGGGAAATGCGTAGAACACCATGATGGCTTTTTTACCTGCCGGTAGCGCAGGCGTCGTCGCTTCATGGATAACCTTCTGCGGCGAGACTTTCGCTATCTGCCGGGCGGCGGCAAACGGGTCTAGCAGAAAACAGAGCGGCCGGTGTGCTAAGGTCAGCGTACTCAGGTCGATAATCAACCGGCCTGGGTACTGTGGCTGCAACAGGGCAACGTAGGGGGTGTTGCTGCTCGCCGGGCCGACATACGGGCGACCCAACGCATTAAACAACCGGTCTGACAGAGCCTGAGCGAACAGTAACCCGCGTTCCGGTGTTTGCAGCGTCAATGCCGGGGTTATCGACATCGGCAAGAAAGCCAGGTTCTCCCACAGATATTGCGTCAGCATCATGTAGGGAAACGCAACATACTGCGCGGCTATCGGCTGAGCCCCGCTGACATGCGCCGCCAGATACTCCACCAGCTCGCGCGGATCGCACTCAACGCGATAGCCCAACTGTGGCGATACGCCATCAATAAAGCCATCCAGCCGGGCATTAAACCCGACCACATCATCCAGTAGCGTTTTTTGCACCAGTTGGGTTGCCGGTGCATCAAGCGAGATAAGAAACTGTATTGCTTGTGCGGCATACCAGCCTGGGTCAAACGCCTGGTCGGTCAGCATCGAGTCCGGGTGCAACGGCGCACTGAAGCTGAGTTTATAGGGCGTCACCGGCAGGCTGTGGATCGCCGCTCCCGGATGCTGCTGGTTAAATGCCGCCAGCGCCGCATCGCGGGCAAATTGCAGCTCGGTGGTGAAATCCAGTGTGCCATAGATTGTGCCGCTGCTTTGGCTGCGAATGATCGTCAGGGAAAATGCCAGCGGATCTTGTGCCAAAATCGCCGCCGAGTCGGGATAGAGGTAATACAACGCCTCCTGCTGCCAGGCCGCTATCAGGCGATGCTGACCATCACTGAACAGGTGCTGAAAATCGGGATAACCCTGATACATAGTCTGCCTCACGCGACTGCGCGACCATTAGCGGCTACGGCTGAATAACGGTTGCGCGTGTCGCCATATAATTGCGGTAGTCCTGCTGCCACTCGGGTGGCAGTTGACCGAGCACATTGACTGGCCGGCGTTTATAGGCCTGTTCATACTGCTGCTGGGCGAGGCTATCGCCCACCAGCAGACCGTTGGCATACATCGTGCCGTGATTGCCACCCAGATCGCGGGCCGGATCATCGGTAGAAAGATGCAGGTTATACACCGCGATAGGCTGGTGCTGTTCGGTAATGGTGATGATAGGGCATTCACCACTGCGCCCAATTAACCGGTCAGCCAGCGTCAGCTCACGGGCCAGCTTCACCCCCGTCGAGGTATAAAACGGATGACCGTAGCTGGTGGTTATCGTCTGCAACGGGTGATCCGGGTGGTTGACCGTGATATCGAGATACTGCGTTTCATGGCCGGTGGTGACGTTTTCAACCCGTAATCTTCGGCCATCTCGTCCATACACCCATTCCCCGGTGCGTATTTCACCCAACGCTTTTTCCGTCGCATCTTGCATCAGGATGCGGGTGTCTTTGCCCAGACAGCCATACACAATCTGCATCGGTTTTATTTTTAGCGTATTTAACATCGGCGGACTGGGTAATACATTGTCCGGGGCATTGGTAATAAAACAGGCCACGCTTTGCCCTGCAATTTGCAAGGTGACTTTAAATACGTAATAGACACGCTCACCTGAGGTGAAATCCGGTGGTGAAAAGTCCAGCCAGTTGAGATCCCAGCTTAATTGGCTGCCGTTAATACGCGTACCCGCGTTAGTGAAAAAATTAAAACTGCCCGAGGGCTTAATCGGGCTTCCCCCCTGACTCTGGCGAATGATATAAATCGAGCTATAGGCATTGACCGGCATACCATTTTGCACATCAATATTACCAAAATAGGTAATACTTCCTTTGATTGGCAAGCTGACATTACCATCATAGTTATGCCAATAATCACAATCCCCATCGTTACGTGTTAAACATATTTTTATCTGTGAGTTGTGATTAATATCCGTCGGCGAGTCGTTGATTATTTTCTTCGGATAACTCTGCGTAGTAACAATTTCTATGCCATAAACTGTTTGTCCCGCTATGGTTTGAGAGAACGTATAAATAATGGTGACAGGATAAGCCGAGTTGATAAGGCTGTCAGGAAAAATGCCGCTGGCCTGAATCAGGCAGTCGGCGGCATCAATATAATGCTTTTTGTATTGTACCGTACCTACCGGATTACCGGCATTATCAAAAATCCCCAGTGTTTGCGTGACGTTGGTCGCCGATACCGGTAATGAACCAATGGCATTGGCAGTGAAATTCTTGCCGTCCGAGGAGTTAAGGCTGGTAATGCTTTGAATTTGAAATGCCGACAGGCTATTTCCCAGCGCCAGCGTGGCCGTAAAATTCTTGTGCAGTTTACTGTTATTCCACTGTTGGCTGAACGCAGGATAAAGCCCCGGTGTAATACCGGCCAGTTTTAATTGAATGTCATAAAACTGAATCAATAGAGGGCTGGCTGATGTAACCTGAACAATACCTTTATTCGCGTACTGACCGATGACGGTTCTGATAATACCATTATCATTCGAACCATTCTGCTCAGACAACAAAGAATCAGCATTCATGATTTTATTTTCCGACAGCATGATGTAATGACACACGCCCGACATTTTATCTGGCGCGAATTATTTTAGGGCTAATCAAATACTGGTCGAACAATCGCTTTTCATGACATTCATTTAATAAATACAGATAAAAATATCTCCACAACTGACGCTAATTAAGCGTAGCAGTAACATAAAAAAACGCCACTTGATAACACACTGATAATTTTCACCTGCCGAAAAGAAAGTACCATGCGCATATTTACCATAGCCTGTTAATTTTATAATTAAGAGATTAATTATAAAAAGGCAATCACGGTGGTTTATCAGTGCAGACAGATAAGCAATGCGGTGCCACACAGGCTGGCCGTAACACACCACCGCCAAGGCGTGCGGTTATCCCTGCCTTTACGGTCATGCCCAGGCGGCCCCACCGTAGCGGTGGGGCGCACCTTACGATAGCGCAATAAACTGCTCACGCAGCGCGTGGATGTCATCGCGCAGGCGCGCGGCCTCCTCAAACTCCAGATTCTGCGCATGTGACAACATCTGGCTTTCCAGTTCGCGGATTTTCTGCTCCAGCGCCTTGGGCGAGAGAGCCTGATACGCAGCGTTATCAGACGCCGCTTTTTTACCCCGCCCTTTGCCTTTACCCGCGCTCGGCTGGCCCAGTTGCAGAATATCGTCAATTTTCTTATTCAAGCCCTGCGGCACAATGCCGTGTTTTTCGTTATGCGCTTGCTGTTTCTCACGCCGCCGCTCGGTTTCACCAATAGCGCGCTCCATCGAGGGCGTTATCTTGTCGCCATACAAAATTGCCCGGCCATTGAGGTTTCGCGCCGCGCGGCCAATGGTCTGAATAAGCGAACGCTCAGAGCGTAAAAAGCCCTCTTTGTCCGCATCCAGAATCGCCACCAGCGACACTTCCGGCATATCCAGTCCTTCACGCAGCAGGTTGATGCCCACCAGCACATCAAATTCACCCAGGCGCAAATCACGAATGATTTCAACCCGTTCAACGGTGTCGATATCCGAATGCAGATAGCGCACCCGCTCGCCGTGCTCTTCAAGATACTCGGTTAAATCCTCGGCCATGCGTTTGGTCAGCGTCGTAACCAGCACCCGCTCATTAACCGCAACCCGCTTGCGAATTTCAGACAGTAAATCATCCACCTGCGTGCCCACCGGGCGCACTTCCACCACCGGGTCGAGCAGGCCGGTCGGGCGCACCACCTGGTCGATGACGTCACCGCCGGACTTCTCCAGCTCATATTTGCCCGGCGTGGCCGACACATAGATGGTTTGCGGAGCCAGCGCCTCGAACTCTTCAAACTTCATCGGCCGGTTATCCAGCGCCGACGGCAAGCGAAAACCGTACTCCACCAGGGTTTCTTTGCGCGCCCGGTCGCCGCGATACATGCCGCCTAACTGCGGGATAGTGACATGCGACTCGTCAATCACCAGCAGGCCATCCGCCGGCAGATAGTCAAACAGGGTCGGCGGCGGCTCACCCGGCCCGCGACCGGATAAAAAGCGCGAATAGTTTTCAATGCCCGAGCAATACCCCAACTCGTTCATCATCTCCAAATCGAAGGTGGTGCGTTGCATCAGCCGCTGCTCTTCAAGCAGTTTGTTATTCGCCAGCAACACCTCGCGGCGCTGCGCCAGCTCGACCTTTATCTCCTCCATCGCCTGCAAAATGCGCTCACGCGGCGTGACATAGTGGGTTTTCGGGTAGATGGTGTAACGCGGCAGTGTTTGTATGATGTGGCCGGTCAACGGGTCAAACAGCGACAAGCGCTCGACTTCCTCGTCAAACAGCTCGACCCGTAGCGCAACCTCGTCAGACTCGGCGGGGAAAATATCTATCACCTCACCGCGCACCCGGAACGTGCCGCGCGAAAAGGCCTGATCGTTACGGGTGTACTGCAACTCGGCGAGCCTGCGCAAGATAGCACGCTGGTCAATCAGCATCCCCTGCGTCAAATGCAACATCATCTTCAGGTACAAGTCCGGGTCGCCAAGACCATAGATGGCAGACACCGACGCCACCACCACCACATCACGCCGCTCCAGCAACGCTTTCGTGGCCGACAGCCGCATCTGCTCGATATGCTCGTTCACCGAGGCGTCTTTTTCGATAAAGGTATCCGAACTCGGGACGTAGGCTTCAGGCTGGTAGTAATCGTAGTAAGAGACGAAATACTCCACCGCATTATCGGGGAAAAAGGCTTTCATTTCGCCGTACAACTGCGCCGCCAGGGTTTTATTCGGAGCCAGCACCATGGTTGGCCGGTTCAGGTCAGCAATCACGTTAGCGATGGTAAACGTCTTGCCCGAGCCGGTAACGCCCAGCAAGGTTTGATGTGCCAGACCATCTTCCAGTCCCTCTTTCAGCCGCCGAATCGCCTCTGGCTGGTCGCCTGCGGGCTGAAAGGCGGAATGCAATTTGAATACTTTACTCATTGAACATTCGACTCACGATGTAAACGGCTGACAGAAAAGTAGCATGAACGTGCGATGACGCCGCGCCGACCATGATACTGGATATAAAAACAGCATCAAGCCATTCTTAACCATTGCGTTCACACGGCGCAGCACATTTTTGACTAGCATAGACTGGCATCGGTATCCAGCAAAAAATCGGATAATTATCCCCAGAAATTCTGTTTCTCAAATTTTCTGCACCGACCCGTCACCCGAGGCACGACGCAGTGCGCCAGTTGCTACAAAAGTGACTTGATTTTAATCATTTAATTGATTTTAAAAGAAATATTAAAAAAGCAGAGATTAGCATCAAACCAGGCAGAAGCCGCGCCAGCTCTCGGTTAGCGCGCGTTTTCTAACTCTAATGCACACGGTTATCCACAGAAATGGTGGATAACTCCCACAAGCGCCCGTGTGCCCTGTCTCCGCGCGCGTTGAAAGGTTTGCCGCGGGCCAGCAGAAAATCCGCCATTCAACAAAATTTACTGCGTTGAGCCACGGTTTATTATAAAAAAAAGACCTGATGACAAGGACGCAGCCTTGAGAAAAACAGCCGGGCGCGCGACCCCGGCCACTATTTTCAAGATGGTTTTCTCTATTAATTTCAAGCAGAAGAAGCGGAAAAACAGCCTCTTCTCGCCTGAATACGTTAACCCTTTAGTAAAGCAACGTTTAAGTAAGCGCCCAAATCCTGCTGCACAGGCTCGGTCAAATACGGGATTTCGCCCAGCATCGGGGCGTCAAGCCGCGCTTGCAGCGTATGCAGGTAAGCCTGATGATGCGGCCCGGGAGCCACCACGTCGTTGGCAATCCACCCGGCCAGTGACAACCCGGCCTGGCGCACCGCCAGCGCCGTCAGCAGCGCATGGTTAATACACCCAAGCTTAATGCCAACCACCAGAATAACCGGCAGGCGCTCTGTCACCACCCAGTCAGCAAAGGTGTGCTGCGAGGAGAGCGGCGTAAACCAGCCGCCCGCCCCTTCCACCAATACCCAGTCAGCATGTGACGCCAGCGCATGCAGGCCCTGGCTTAGGGTGGAAAAATCGATGGGGCGGTTTTCTGCGGCACTGACAATATGCGGCGAGGTCGGTTCCAGAAACGCCAGCGGATTGACCGCCTCATAGGGCAACACCACACGGCTGTTGGCCTGCAACGCCAGTGCATCACTGTTACGAAGCCCGTGTGCGGTCATGTCACAGCCGGAAGCCACCGGCTTATAGCCAGCGGTACGAAAACCGGCGCGGCCGGCGGCCTGTAACAGCGCCACACTGGCGATGGTTTTGCCCACGTCGGTGTCCGTGCCCGTCACAAACCAGCGTTTAGTCACGATAAATCACTCCAAAAACACGTTGATACGTCAACGGATAGCCTTGTGAATGGCGCACATAGCGCGCACCGAGCGCCGCCAGTTGCCGACGGCTCAGGCTGCCCGGCGCTCGCCCGGCACGCAGCCAGCTCGCCCCCACCCCTTTGACCGAGCGCATCAGGCTCAGGACATCGGGGAAATAGCACGTCACCGGTTGCAGCATGACCTGCGCACGATAGCGCTGACAGACGGCCATGATCGCCTGCGCGGGCAAAAAGGGGTTGATCCGCTGTGACCCGTCCACCTGCTGCCAGGCGCAATCAAGCTCGGCCAGAGTGCCCTGCGCCAGCGTACAAAGGCCAATCACGCCACCGGGGCGCGTAACCCGGTAGAGTTCATCAACAGCGCGGGCGAAATCATCGCACCACTGCATCACCATGTTGCTAAAACAGAGATCCATGCAGCCATCCGGCAGAGGTAACTGCTCGATATCGCCGTGCAGATACTCGCAGGCAACACCGCGAGTCTGGGCGATGGCCAGCATCTCGCCGGATAAATCCAGTGCAGTAACACGCTTGCCCTGCTGCTGCCAGCGGGCGCTGAAATACCCGGTGCCACAGCCAGCATCCAGCACGGCCAGCCCCGGATGTTCCCCCATCAATGCCATCACCTGTTCACCGCTTTCGCGTTGCAGCGCCGCAAACTGGTCATACTGTTTTGCGGCCCGGCCAAACGCGCGGGCGATGGCCTGTTTATGGGCTGCCAGCACGGGATGACGCGCCGCTATCGGTGGATGCGACACCTCGGGTTCGCCATACACCGGCGTTGTAGGGAACGGCTCACGCTGCGCCATGCAATACCTCCAGCAACCGGTCGATATCCTCCGGCTGGTGTGCCGCCGTCAGCGTAATACGCAGGCGTGCCGTGCCCGGCGGCACCGTGGGCGGGCGCATGGCATTGACCCAGAGCCCCTGATCACGCAGGCGCTGCGCCAGCTGGGTGGCCCGGCTGTTGTCGCCAACCACCAGTGGCTGAATGGCGCTCGCGGAATCAACCGGCTGCAACGCAATACCGCCGATGCCGTCACGAAACTGCCGGATATGCTGCGCCAGTAACGTGCGCCGAGCCTCACCGTCCTCCCCCTGAATGATCGCCAGCGCCGCACTGAGCGCACAGGCCTGTGCCGGTGGCATCGCCGTGCTGTAGATAAGGTGACGGGCAAACTGTAACAGGTACTCAGCCACTGATTCGCTGCACAGGATGGCAGCCCCGCTGACACCAAACGCTTTGCCGAAGGTGACGACCAGCAACTCCGGCATTACGCCCTGCTGCCAGGCGCTGCCGCGCCCTTGTGCACCGACCACGCCAATGCCGTGCGCATCATCCACCATCAACCAGCCGTGGTGATCACGACAGTGCTGGTGTAGTGCGGCCAGCGGCGCGCTGTCGCCATCCATACTAAAGACACCTTCTGTCACCACCAGCGTCTGGCCGCTGACCGGTTTTTGCAGCAACCGGGCCAGCGACGCCGGCTGATTATGGTGAAAACGGCGCAGACTCGCCGGTGACAGGCTGGCGGCTTCCAGTAGCGAGGCATGACTCAGGCGATCGGCCAGAATACGGTCTTGCTCACCGGCCAGCGCCAGCACTAGCGCCTGGTTAGCGGCAAAACCGGAAATCATCAGCAACGCGCGGTCATAGCCAAGCCACTGCGCCAGTTGCTGCTCCAGCGCGGCGTGGGCTTCGCCATAGCCGGTCACATGCCCTGAACCACCGCTGCCAACGCCATAACGCGCCGCTCCCTGCTGCCAGGCTGCGACAATCGCCGGGTGCTGACTCAGCCCCAGATAGTCATTCGAGGCGAAATTAAGGTAACGATGCGACTCACGCATCAGCCACCGGGTGCTGCCGCCCTGATTGGGCAGGCGCACCCGGTAGGCATCCTCCGCCCGCCGCTGTGCCAGCGCGTCATCAATCCGTTGCTGCCAGCTCATTTACACCGCCGCGTTGTAATAGTGCTCGGTATCGGCATGCAGCAGTTGCTCGGTCAGTTGCTGCTGCTGTTGATTGTCACCGTACTCGGTTTGGGTTTGTTGCGGATTCAGGCCAAGTTTGCGAAATAGCTGCAAATCTTTGTCTTCTTTCGGGTTTGGTGTGGTCAGCAATTTACAGCCGTAGAAAATCGAGTTGGCCCCAGCCATAAAACACATCGCCTGCGTCTGCTCGCTCATCTGCTCACGACCGGCAGACAAACGCACATGCGAGGTCGGCATCATGATGCGCGCCACCGCAATAGTGCGGATAAAATCAAACGCATCCACATCGTCGTTTTCCGCCAGTGGCGTGCCTTTAACTTTGACCAGCATATTGATGGGTACGCTCTCCGGCGGTGTCGGCAGGTTGGCCAGTTGCACCAGCAATCCGGCACGGTCACGCACGGTTTCCCCCAGCCCGACAATGCCGCCGGAGCACACTTTAATCCCGGCACCGCGCACCTTATCGAGCGTATCCAGCCGCTCTTGATAAGTACGGGTAGTGATGATGTTGCCGTAGAATTCCGGCGAGGTATCCAGATTGTGGTTAT
This sequence comes from Dickeya aquatica, assembly GCF_900095885.1. Lineage (NCBI taxonomy): Bacteria > Pseudomonadati > Pseudomonadota > Gammaproteobacteria > Enterobacterales > Pectobacteriaceae > Dickeya > Dickeya aquatica. Next base: position 1,666,639 of record NZ_LT615367.1, on the reverse strand, counting down.
AAAAATCGAGCCCGGCTGTCGCCAGCCGCTGGGCCTGATCGCCATGCAGCGTGCCCAGCGTCATGCAGGTTTCCATGCCCATCGCCTTGACGCCACGCACCATCTCTTCCAGATACGGCATATCGCGCTCGTGCGGGTTTTTCCAGGCCGCGCCCATGCAAAACCGGGTAGAGCCAGCCGCTTTGGCCTGCCGTGCCGAATCCAGCACCTGCTCGACCTGCATCAGGCGCTCGGTTTCGATGCCGGTGCGATAGCGTGCACTCTGCGGGCAGTATTTACAGTCTTCCGGGCAGGCCCCGGTTTTAATCGACAACAGCGTGCTGACCTGCACCTGACGCGGGTCAAAATGCTGACGGTGCACCTGTTGCGCCTCAAACATCAGCTCCAGAAAAGGCTTATCAAACAGGGCCTGAGCCTGCTCCAGGGTCCAGTTTACGCGTTCAGTCATCATCATTGCTCCGGGTGAAAAAGTCTCGCCAGTGTAATTTATGTGGGTATACTGTCAACCAAATTGAACCCCGTTTGGTTGACAACTTCATGACACAGGATGACCTGAATTTCGATCAACGCCACATCTGGCATCCCTACACCTCAATGACACAGCCGCTGCCCTGCTACCCGGTTGTCGCTGCCAGCGGCTGCCGGTTACAGCTGGCGGATGGCCGTCAACTGGTCGATGGCATGTCATCCTGGTGGGCGGCCATCCACGGCTACAACCACCCGCAGTTAAATCAGGCACTGACCCGTCAACTGGCACAGATGTCCCATGTGATGTTTGGCGGCATCACCCACCCGGCAGCCATTACGCTCTGTCGCCAGCTTGTCGCCATGACGCCTGAAGGGCTGGAATGCGTGTTTCTGGCCGATTCCGGCTCGGTGGCGGTAGAAGTGGCAATGAAAATGGCGCTGCAATACTGGCAGGCCCGTGGCGAGCGCCGCCAGCGCTTTTTAACCCTGCGCCACGGCTATCATGGCGACACGTTCGGCGCAATGTCGGTCTGTGACCCGGATAATTCGATGCACAGCCTGTATCAGGGCTATCTGCCTGCGCATCTGTTTGCCGATGCGCCGCGCGGCGGTTTTCACGATGACTGGCAGGCGCAAGACATCCAGCCACTGCAACGCTTACTGACACAACATGCCAAAGACGTCGCGGCGGTGATCCTCGAACCCATCGTGCAGGGCGCAGGCGGGATGCGCTTTTATCACCCCGACTATTTGCGACAGGTACGCCAGCTCTGTGATGAGCACGGTATTTTGCTGATAGCCGATGAAATCGCCACCGGCTTTGGCCGCACCGGGCGTCTGTTTGCCTGCGAACACGCCGATGTCACGCCAGATATCCTGTGTCTCGGCAAGGCGCTGACCGGCGGCTACATGACGCTGTCCGCCACCCTCACCACCCGCCAGGTGGCCGACACCATCAGCAACGGTGAGGCCGGCTGTTTCATGCACGGCCCGACGTTTATGGGCAACCCGCTGGCCTGTGCCGTTGCCAGCGCCAGCCTGTCATTGCTGGCAGAGCATCACTGGCCAGCCCAGGTGTCCGCCATCGAAACCCAGTTGCGTCAGGCGCTGCTGCCGCTGGCAAGCCAGCCTGTCGTGGCTGCGGTCAGGGTGCTGGGCGCAATCGGCGTCGTCGAACTGCATCGCCCGGTCAATATGGCCAATCTGCAACGGTTTTTTGTTGAACGCGGCGTGTGGATCCGCCCGTTTGGCAAGCTTATTTACCTGATGCCGCCGTTTATCATTAGCCCTGCGGAGCTGACGCAGTTAACCGACGCCATTCGTGAGGCCATCGCGTGTCACGATGCGTCGCTCTTTCAGTGACCCCCCGCGCCGGTTGCCCGTCTGCACAAACGGGCAACCGCCACGCCAATATGTTATTTCTTTGAAGCGTATTCAAAATTCCATGTCATTAACTTGAAGGCCGCCTGAGCGCTGCTCTAGTGTGAATGCGATGTCTTCATCACAACAACCGCCTCTGGAAGGCAGCCTCGCACCGTTACCTCATCCTCCTGCGAAGGCGCGTTGCGCGCATGCTGCCAGCCTGAAACCACACAATAACGAGAACAAGACACATGGAAAAACGCTCTGTGATACGGCGACAGGCACTGCTGCTTGCACTGCCCTTGCTGTTTTCTCCGCTGGCTCACGCCGTACAACAGGCGGTGCTGGAAAGCCGTGAAGCGCCATTGCTTCACAGTGGCAAACTCACCTTTAAAGACCTCAATCGTGATGGGCAACTGAACCCGTATGAAGACTGGCGGCTGCCGGCGGCCCAGCGCGCGGCTGATTTGGTCAGCCGAATGTCGCTGGACGAAAAAGCCGGCGTCATGATGCACGGCTCAGCGCCAACCTCAGGCAGCGTTACCGGAGCCGGTACTCAATATGACCTGAACGCCGCACAAGAGATGATCGCCAAACGCCACGTCAACAGCTTTATTACCCGCCTGACTGGTGATAACCCGGCGCAGATGGCCGAGGAAAACAATAAATTACAACAGTTAGCGGAACAGACCCGGCTGGGTATTCCTATCACCATCAGCACTGACCCGCGCAACTCTTTCCAGTCGCTGGTCGGTGTCAGTGTCTCGGTAGGGAAATTCAGTAAATGGCCAGAAACGTTGGGGTTTGCCGCCATCGGCGATGAGGCGCTGGTCAGGCAGTATGCCAATATTGTGCGGCAGGAATACCGCGCCGTCGGCATTACCGAAGCATTATCACCCCAGGCCGATTTATCCAGCGAACCGCGCTGGCCGAGGATTGACGGCACCTTTGGTGAAGACCCCGACCTCACCAAGCGCATGGTGCGTGGCTATGTGATCGGCATGCAAAATGGCAGTAGCGGCTTAAATAACCAGAGTGTGATTTCCGTTGTAAAACACTGGGTGGGTTACGGCGCGGCCAAAGAGGGCTGGGACAGCCACAACGCCTATGGCAAATACGCCCAGTTCCGTGCCAATACCCTGCAACAGCATATCGACCCGTTTACCGGCGCATTTGAAGCACATGCGGCCGGTATCATGCCAACCTACTCCATTTTGCGTCACGCCAGCTGGCACGGTAAGCCGATTGAGCCGGTCGGCGCTGGCTTTAACCGCTTTTTGCTCACTGACCTGCTGCGCGGTCAGTACGGTTTTGACGGCGTTATTCTCAGTGACTGGCTGATTACCAACGACTGCAAAAACGATTGTCTGACAGGCGTCAAAGCGGGTGAGAAACCCGTTCCGCGCGGTATGCCGTGGGGTGTTGAACGCCTCACACCGGCCGAGCGCTTTGTCAAAGCCGTCAATGCCGGTATCGATCAGTTCGGTGGCGTCACAGACTCAGCCGTGCTGGTCAGCGCCGTACAAGCAGGCCACATCAGTGAAGCGCGGCTGGATGCGTCTGTCATGCGAATCTTAAAACAAAAATTCCAGACCGGCCTGTTCGAGCGCCCGTATGTTGACCCCACGCAGGCGGATGCGCTGGTAGGCAAAGCCGACTGGCAGCAGCGGGCAGACACCGCGCAAGCAAAAGCGCTGGTGTTGTTACAAAACAACAATCTGCTGCCGCTGCGCCAAGGCAGCAAACTGTGGTTGTATGGTATTGATGCCGCCACCGCGCGTGCCGCAGGGTTTAGCGTGGTTGAAACGCCCGAACAGGCGGACGTGGCGTTAATCCGCACCCGCACCCCCTATGAACAACCACACAAAAACTTTTTCTTCGGCAGCCGCCACCATGAAGGCTCTCTGGCATTCCGTGAGGATAACCCTGATTATCAGGCTATCGGGCGGGCCAGTGCCCGCGTGCCGACGCTGGTCACGGTCTATATGGAACGTCCTGCCATTCTGGCCAATGTGACCGGCAAGACCCGTGCATTGATTGCCAACTTTGGCATCAGCGATCGCGTGCTGCTTGACCGGCTCACCTCTGGCGCAGCCTATCAGGCCAGGCTCCCGTTTGAACTGCCCTCTTCCATGCAGGCAGTGCGCCAGCAACAGCCGGATGTGCCCTACGACAGCAAAGCCCCGCTGTTCCCCTTCGGCTATGGCTTACCGCACTAAACTCACCCCCTCCCGGCCCCTGCCGGGAGGGGGTATCAGGCGGTTTTCCCGGCCCATACCGCGTATTGTGGCACGCTGGCTGCACCGCGATGCGGTGTGCCATTGCGTCAACCGAGGCAGGCAAGGGCGCGACTCAATGCCGTGACCCGATTTTGTGACACATAGCACACGACGGTCATTAGCGTTATTATCAAACCCACGGTTTATCAGGACGCTTCTCTATGCCTTATTTCATAACGCTTGGCTGGCAATATGTGCGCGCATTTGCGGTGATTTATCTTTGCCTGCTGGCAGGTAATGCGCTCTCGGCGCTGTTGCCGATTACCATTCCCGGCAGCATCCTCGGCATGCTGATGTTATTTGCACTGCTGGCCTCACAAATTCTGCCCGCGCACTGGGTTAAACCCGGCTGCCATCTGTTTTTGCGCTATATGGCGTTGCTGTTTGTGCCTATCGGCGTTGGGGTGATGAACTATTACGACGTGGTGCGCAGTCAATTTGGCCCTATCGTGGTTTCCTGCCTTATCAGCACTTTTATTGTGATGATTGTGGTCGGCTACACCACCCAGATAATGCACCGCGACGGTAAAGCCTCAAATACCGGCGCGGCAGGCAGCGAGGGGCAAGAGAAATGATGCACTACCTTTGGTGGTCACTGCCGCTGACGCTGGTGGTCTTTTTCTGCGCCCGCCATCTGGCCTTACGGCTGAAAATGCCGCTGCTGAATCCGTTGCTGGTTTCCATGCTGGTTATCATTCCGCTGCTGCTGGTGCTGGAGATTCCTTACGACCACTACTTCCAGGGCAGTTCCATGCTCAATAGCCTGTTGCAACCGGCTGTGGTGGCGCTGGCCTTCCCGCTCTATGAACAGTTGCACCAGATTCGCGCACGCTGGAAATCCATCATCAGCGTCTGTTTTATCGGCAGTGTCACCGCCATTATTTCCGGCACGGTTATTGCGCTATGGTTGGGGGCATCGCGGGAGATTGCCGCCTCGGTCTTGCCGAAATCCGTCACCACACCGATTGCCATGGCGGTCGCCTCATCCATTGGCGGCATTCCCGCCATCAGTGCAATGTGTGTGATTCTGGTGGGCATTCTGGGTGCGGTATTCGGCCATGCGCTGTTTAATCGCCTGAATATTCGCGCCAAGTCTGCCCGCGGGCTGGCGATGGGAACCGCCTCTCACGCCCTGGGCACGGCCCGATGCGCCGAAGTTGATTTTCAGGAAGGGGCGTTCAGTTCACTGGCGCTGGTCATCTGCGGCATCATCACCTCGCTGATTGCACCGTTTCTGTTTCCGGTTATCCTGCGGCTGATGGCTGGATAAGCCTCAACCTGAACACATCAAGGGGCTTTTAGCCCCTTGTGCTATCGTCCCCCTTCGCCCTGGCGCTATATGCCATATCCCCGTGGTCGCCCTTGCTTGCCGCTCAGGGCAAAACCTGCGAAACATCTCGCATTTGTGATTTATTTTTCACTGATTACATTATAAAAGTGATAAAAATCACATTCGTTTAGCGCAAATCCAACCAGACTGCGTGAAAAGAGAGGCAATCGGCCATTGCGCCGGACATGAGTGGCACGGGGATCACCGGCCATCATTGAAAATATTATCGTCTGTTGAAACATCGATGACGGTTTACATTCAGCACCTGAAAAACCAATTAAGAGAGGCCCCCATGCAAGTACGCTTTCATGACGCGTTCACCACGCTGCCTGCCACGCTACAGCATGCGCTGGAACCGATACTGGCGCGTGAGGATTTTGCGGCCATGCTGAGTACGCAAGAGGTGAGCGAGATTCGCGCGCAGTGCGGGCTCGATGCTGATGCACTGGCCTTTGCCCTGTTGCCGCTGGCGGCAGCCTGTGCGCTGACGCCCGTGTCCGGCTTTCACGTTGGTGCCATCGCGCAGGGCACCAGCGGGGCCTTCTACTGGGGGGCCAATATGGAGTTCGCCGGTCAAGTGCTGCAACAGACCGTTCACGCCGAGCAAAGCGCCATCAGCCACGCCTGGTCGCGCCATGAGCCGGCGCTGCGCGCCATCACCGTCAACTATACGCCCTGTGGCCACTGCCGCCAGTTCATGAATGAGCTGAACAGCGCGCCGGGCTTACGCATCTGCCTGCCCGGCAGAGCCGCCGCGCCGCTTGGGCACTACCTGCCTGATGCGTTCGGCCCGCGCGATCTGGCGATAACCACGCTTCTAATGGATGAGATTGACCATCAGTTGACCCTCTCAAGCGATGATACTCTGACGCAACTGGCGCTAAAGGCGGCCAATCGCAGCCACGCACCGTACAGCCACGCTTTCAGCGGCATTGCGCTGCAAACCGCAACGGGCCGGGTCTATAGCGGGTGTTATGCCGAAAATGCCGCGTTCAACCCCAGCCTGCCACCGCTACAGGCGGCGCTGAACCTGGTTAATTTAGCCGGCGAGTCTTTTGATACCATCCAGCACGCGGTGTTAGTGGAAACAGCACATGCCACATTAAGCCAGTGGAGCCTGGCACAACCGCTGCTGGCTTCACTGGGCTGCTCTGCGTTGCGCCGCGAGCAGGCAGACATGTCAGGGAAATAACACCTGATGCGTTTGATTGTGCGCCGTGCTGTGGCGGCATCGGTGCACACTATCAGGCCCCAACACCGCAGGTTAAGCCCCGGCGCTTACGCCACTCGGGGAGGCGCGCGCAAAAATGTCGCCTCAATCACATCGTCTCTACGGGCAATATGTGACTTACTCCACATATTTTTCATATGCAAGTCATCTGTAATTATTTTAATTAACAATCCCTGTACATATTTTCTGGGTACTTTAAGATCGCCCCCATCCTATCGCTTCGCTGGTTCTCTGAGCCAATTTCAGCTACCCATCAGCTACCCAAAGAGTCAAACGTCATGGAATTGGAATACGAAAGTAAACGTCCCCTGTATATCCCCTACGCAGGGCCTATCCTGCTTGAATTCCCTCTGCTGAACAAAGGCAGTGCCTTTAGCGATGCAGAACGCGCCCAGTTTAACCTGCACGGCCTGTTGCCCGAAGCGGTAGAAACTATCGAAGAACAGGCGGAGCGTGCCTGGCGGCAGTATCAGGAATTCAAAAACGATATGGAAAAACATGTGTACCTGCGCAATATTCAGGACACAAATGAAACCCTGTTTTACCGCCTGCTGGAAACCCACCTCAGCGAGGTGATGCCTATTATTTATACGCCGACGGTAGGGGCTGCCTGTGAACACTTCTCCGATATTTACCGCCGCGCCCGTGGTCTGTTCATCTCTTACCCGAACCGTGAACACATTGATGACATGCTGCAAAACGCCACCAAACAAAATGTAAAAGTGATTGTGGTGACAGACGGTGAGCGCATTCTTGGCCTTGGCGATCAGGGCATCGGCGGAATGGGGATTCCAATCGGTAAGCTGTCACTGTATACCGCCTGCGGGGGGATTAGCCCGGCCTATACGCTGCCAGTGGTACTGGACGTCGGCACCAATAACCCGCAGCGCCTGAACGACCCGCTCTACATGGGCTGGCGTCACCCGCGCATCACCGGCGATGAATACTACGCCTTTGTGGATGACTTTATTCAGGCGGTCAAACGCCGCTGGCCAAACGTGTTGTTGCAGTTCGAAGATTTCGCCCAGAGCAACGCCATGCCGTTGTTAAATCGCTACCGCGATGAAATCTGTAGCTTCAATGATGACATTCAAGGCACCGCCGCCGTCGCACTCGGTAGCCTGATTGCCGCCAGCCGTGCCGCGGGCAGCCAGCTACGTGACCAGACTGTTGCCTTCCTCGGCGCAGGCTCTGCTGGCTGTGGTATTGCCGAGCAAATCATTGCCCAAATGAAGTCAGAAGGGCTGAGCGATGAAGAAGCGCGTGCCCGCGTCTTCATGGTAGACCGCTTCGGTCTGCTGACTGACAAACTGCCGAATCTGCTCGACTTCCAGAGCAAGCTGGTGCAGAAAAGCGACAACCTCAGCCATTGGGATATCACCAGCGATGCGATTTCACTGATGGAGGTGATGCGCAATGCTAAACCGACCATCCTGATTGGTGTGTCTGGCCAGCCGGGCCTGTTCACGGAAGAGATTATCCGTGAAATGCACCGCCACTGCCCGCGCCCTATCGTCATGCCGTTGTCAAACCCGACATCGCGTGTAGAAGCCCGCCCGGAAGACATTATTCGCTGGACGGAGGGGGCGGCACTGGTCGCCACAGGCAGCCCGTTCGCGCCGGTACAGTACAAAGATAAGGTTTACCCTATTGCGCAGTGCAATAACTCATATATCTTCCCGGGGATCGGCCTTGGCGTGCTGGCCAGTGGTGCCAAACGGATCACCGACGGCATGTTGATGGCCTCCAGCCGTGCGCTGGCTGATTGCTCTCCGCTGGCTTCTCAGGGCGAAGGCGCACTGCTGCCGGAAGTCAGCGATATTCAGTCGGTTTCCAAGTACATCGCGCTGGAAGTGGCGAAAGCCGCACAGTTGCAAGGTGTAGCGGAGCTGACCTCTGAGGATGCACTGGTTAAAGCGATTGCCCATAACTTCTGGCAGGCGCAGTATCGTACCTACAAACGTACCTCATTCTGATGAAAACGTTTATTGAAACGGGCCTCTCTCGGTGAGGCCGGTTTCACAGCAAACGCGGCCCCGGCCGCGTTTTTCATTGCCGCCTCCCCCCGCCAGTGCCATGACATCGTTTCTTCCGCCCGATAATCTCTGCCATAATATGTGCCTATCGACACATCAATGAGATAGCCTTTCACTGACCTTCGGTGAAACGCGTTGTGGAGCGGTCATGGAGACTTCAGGTTTACTTTCTCTGGAACAGGCGCGGCAAACTATGCTGGCACAGGTTCCTGCTATCACGGTTACAGAAATCGTTCCCATTCATCAGGCAGCAGGCCGCATTACGGCTGACGCCATCGCTTCTGCGCTGGATGTACCGCCGTTTGATAATTCCGCTATGGATGGGTACGCCGTGCGCCATCACGATCTGAATGCCGGCCCCTTACCTGTCGCCGGAAAAGCCTTTGCCGGCGCACCTTATACCGCAGAGTGGCCGGCAGGCAGTTGTATTCGCATCATGACCGGTGCGGCCATTCCGCCGGGAGCCGATGCGGTCGTGATGCAGGAGCACACCGAAACGGATGCTGATGGTCGCATCCGTATTACGCATGCGGTGAAACCGGGGCAAAACATTCGTCGTATCGGCGAAGATATTCGAAAGGATGCGCAGGTACTGCCCGCTGGCACGCGTCTTGGCTGCGCCTCACTGCCCTTGCTTGCCTCGCTTGGCATTGCTCAGGTCAACGTCATACGCCGGCTACGGGTTGCCCTGTTTTCAACCGGGGATGAATTGCAGCCTGTTGGTGAGCCGTTACAGGCCGGACACATTTACGATACCAACCGTTTTGCCGTGCGGCTGATGCTGGAAAAGCTGGGTCACGAGGTGATTGATCTGGGCATTATCCCCGATGATCCGCTCCTGTTACGTCAAACGTTCCAGCGCGCAGATGAAGCGGCTGATGTGGTTATCAGCAGTGGCGGGGTATCCGTTGGTGAAGCCGATTACACCAGGCAGATGCTGGAAGAGTTAGGGAATGTGCATTTCTGGAAACTGGCTATCAAACCCGGCAAACCGTTCGCCTTTGGCAAATTACAACACGCCTGGTTCTGTGGTTTGCCGGGAAATCCTGTCTCGGCTGCCGTCACGTTCTATCAGTTGGTGCAACCCTTACTGGCCCATCTAAGCGGCCACAGCCAGTGGCACTTACCGGCACGCATACGCGTCAAAACCACCAGCGCACTGAAAAAATCTCCTGGCCGGCTGGATTTCCAGCGTGGTGTTCTCGGCCCGAATGCACAAGGTGAGCTGAACGTGCGCACTACCGGTCATCAGGGTTCACATGTCTTTAGCTCCTTTAGTCTGGCGAATTGTTTTATCGTGCTCGAAGCCGAGCGGGGCCACGTCAGTGCCGGCGAATGGGTTGAGGTTGAGCCGTTCAATCCCCTGTTACTGGGTGATGAATAATGCTGACCGAACTGACGGATGAAGAAGCGCTGCGTTATAACCGGCAAATTGTCTTACGTGGGTTCGACTTTGACGGGCAAGAGCGACTGAAAGCCGCCCGTGTACTGATTGTTGGTCTCGGCGGCCTTGGCTGTGCGGCGGCACAATATCTGGCGGCAGCGGGCGTTGGCCACCTGACGCTGCTGGATTTCGACCACGTCTCGCGCTCTAATTTACAGCGCCAGATCCTGCATCGTGATGCGCGCATTGGCATGGCAAAAGTGGCATCAGCCCGCCTGACGCTGCAAGAAATTAACCCACATATCCATCTCGAAACGCTGGAAAAACAGCTGGAGCCGGAGGCATTACAGGTCGTCGTGGCGCAACACCATGTCATTGTGGACTGTACAGACAACGTCACCACGCGGGAGTGGCTGAATCTGGCCTGCTTTCGCGAGAAAATCCCGCTGGTTTCAGGGGCTGCCATTCGCATGGAAGGGCAAATCAGCGTCTTTACCTATCAGCCGGATGCCCCCTGCTATCGCTGTCTCAGCCATTTGTTTGGCGATAGCGCGCTCAGTTGCGTCGAAGCCGGGGTGATGGCTCCGCTGGTCGGGGTTATCGGATCATTGCAGGCGCTGGAAACCATTAAACTGCTGGCACACTATGGTCAGCCGCTGGCAGGGAAACTGTTGCTGTTTGATGCCATGACGCTGCAATTTCGGGAAATGGCATTACCGAAAAACAGCCAATGTGATACCTGCGTGCACTCTGACTGAATACCGGTACGCCGAGCCTGCATCGCACCGGGCAGAATTGGTGTAAAATGCAGGCTCTGATTGTCTGACAGGCCGTTGTATCATGACGCAACCCTCGCTCGAAGAACGCATAGAAAACGCCATCACTCGCGTCGCCAAAGTGGTTTTCCCGACCAATATCAACCACCACTCAACATTATTTGGCGGCACAGCTCTGGCATGGATGGATGAAATCTCGTTTATTACCGCGACCCGTTTTTGCCATAAACCACTGGTGACGGTTTCAACGGAGAAAATTAACTTCACCACTCCAATCCCCTCAGGCACTATTGTCGAGCTGGTCGGCGAGGTCAGCCGCGTTGGCCGAACCAGCCTGACCGTTGATGTGAGCGTCTTTTTAGAGCAGATGTACGCAGAAGGCCGCCAAAAAGTCATTACCGGGCAGTTCAATTTCGTCGCCGTCAATGATGAGGGCCGCCCGGTTCCACTGCTCTGACCGGTATTTCAGGCTGCGTTTTCTCGGCCCCTCCGGTGGGCAATTGTCTTGCGGGGGCCTTTTGAGATAATCGGGCCTCTTTTACCTGCCTGGTGGAAATATGATTTCTGTTTGCATGATAATAAAAAACGAGGCCAGGCATCTTGCCCGTACACTGGCCTCGCTGATGCCCTATTTTGACGATATCGTGATTGTTGACACCGGCTCTGACGATGGCTCTCAGGCCATTGCACGGCAATATACCCACTCCGTACATGATTTTACCTGGGTTAACGATTTTTCAGCGGCCCGTAATGCATCGTTAACGTATGCCCGACATGATTGGGTATTGGTGGTTGATGCCGACGAAGAAATTGAATCTATTGATATAGAAGCATTATATGCATTGATAAAACAGCACCCCAAAGCCATCGGGCGGGTGGAGCGGATTAATTACATTGATGATGAATCAGGCCAAAGTACCATTCGTGAATGTATTAACCGTTTATTTCATAAAAATCTATACCATTACACTGGCATTATTCATGAACAGGTAACACCGCGAAAAAACCATACCCAAATCCAGTCATTCACCACGCCGATAACACTCAATCATGTCGGTTATAAAAAAGAAATTCTGCAACAGACGGATAAGATAACCCGTAATATTACATTGCTGAAACAGGCACTCGAAACTGAACCAGAAGACCCTTACTTACTGTTTCAGCTTGGTAAAAGCTATTATCTAAAACGAGATTACACCGCCGCCATTCAGGCTTTCCAGCATGCATTGCGCTTTGAAACCAATTTTTCATATGAATATATGGAGGACTTGGTTGAAACCTATGGCTATGCCCTGATTAATCAAGGAAGCTATGCCGAAGCCATGAACATCCTTGATTATGAATCTTATTTTTCCTCTACCGATTTTACATTCCTGAAAGCACTGATATTGATGAACAATGGCCAGTTGCAGCTCGCCGTGAATACCTTTTTATTATGTACCTCCTCACCACCGGGCAATAAAGAAGGCGTAAATTCTTATAAAGCCAATTACAATATCGGTGTGATTTTTGAGTGCGCAGGAATGCAGTCACAAGCACTGGAATTCTACCAAAAATGTGGCGATTACCCCCCGGCCCGCGACGGCATAAAACGGGTGACACATTAATTTATATTATACCAGACACCAAAAAGTGGGTTTATTGCCGTCTGCTTCAGTAAACCCTCACATACCACTTCATTAAAAAAACCGCTTTATTTCCCACGCGGTTACATTCAACACGCCGCTCATTTCTTTTTGTTATAAATTAAAACAAAAAGAAATAAAAAATCCTTCTGTATTAAGTATTAAATAGTCACCAGCAAGTAACCAAGGCACTTATTGGTAATTCATTGTTAAAAAAAACCTGTCACGATATTATAACGACATGACCAAACATGGCGTATGCTTCTTAGGCTGTGTTTTTTTGAACCGACGTGAGGAAATACGATGAGCAAGATTGCTGTTATTTATTATTCTGGCTATGGTCACACCCAACGTATTGCTGAAGTAGTCGCTGAAAGTGCGGCCGCGACTCTGATTGCCATTGACAATAATGGTGATATTAGCGAAGCAGACTGGGAAACCCTGAATGCGGCCGACGGTATTATTTTCGGCGCACCGACCTACATGGGCAATGTGCCCTGGCAGTTTAAAAAATTCGCCGATGCCAGCTCCAAAGTTTGGTATTCCCGTGGCTGGCAAGACAAAATTTTTGGTGGCTTCGCCAACAGCGCCAGCCTGAACGGTGATAAGCAAGTCACGCTGATTTACCTGCAAACGCTGGCCGCACAGCATGGTGGTATCTGGGTGAGCCTGGGTCAACTGCCCGCGAATGCTCTGGCGTCCACTCGCAACGACGCCAACAATCTCGGTGGCTCTGCCGGGGCACTCATCCAGTCACCGTCTGACGCCGGTGCCGATGCTATTCCGGCCGGCGATCTGGAAACCGCCCGTTTATACGGTGCCCGTGTTGCCGATATCGCCCGCCGACTGCACGGTTAATCCTGTCAGAATAAAAACATCTGCCCGGAAAACCGGGCAGATAAGACGGGTGACCACCAGACTACGTCACGTATTTCACCTGTTACGTTTTACACGACATATTACGGTTGCTGATAAGCGAATTTATAATTACCTGCGGTCACCGGTTTAAATGTCACCTGATCGGGATACCAGCGGATCTCCACTTCGGTTTCAGTTTGTTTTTTCCAGGCAGAAAATATAGCTGAAAGTAAAACCTTATCTACTAATGCGTTATCCGTAGCACCATTGGGGACAGAGAAACCAAACGCAAAGGAAATATAATCAGGAACTCCCTGTACATCCGCATAAAATAATGCCCATTGCGTATTAGTTAAAGCATTCAACGTTGTTGCTGCCACCCCCTGCATATTTAATTTATCTGCCCCTGCACGATCAATAGTTAATTCACCAATAGAAAAAAACGAACTACCATTCCATGTAAACCATTCATTTCCATCCCGTGATACAGCCATTTTTACTGCACCAGCACCTGTCAACACTGTCGCTGCTGTTACTGTAGACAACGAGTTATATGATTTAATATTTGTCAGGACAGCAGTTTTAGCAACCTGTGGTGTGGGTGATACAATAACATTTAGACTGCCCCCTTGGTTCGAGACCAGTTTTTTCACAATAATATTCTTTATCTTTCCAGACGAGATAAAACCTGCTGCTGAGATATCGGCAACAGATGATGGCAAGGGTACAGGTGTTAGCTCACCATTCATCACGGTATAGTATTTATTATCACTTGCCTGAATTAACACTCGTTGAACATTATTGAGGATTTTCATTTCATAAACTGAACCACCACTCCCGGGAAGGTATAGCCGATAATATCTGTATGTCACCGGTTGAGAAAATGACCTCGTAACAGTCACTCTATTACCGGTTCCAGAATCAAGTGTTGTCCATGTGCTCCCATCACCACTGCCCTGAAAATCCCAAGAGCCAGTTCCCCCAGGCGGTCCTGCCAGCGCCGCATCAAGATAATACCCGCTGGCAGTCGTGCTGGCAGAGAACATCACAATGAGTCCGGATGGACCACTGTTATTCGACCAGTAGGTTGATGTGTTCCCATCAAAGGCTTTCCATGGGTAATTAATCCCATTTGTGCTCGTCGCTGAGACTGTTATTCCGGATGCTGCTGTATTTGATGTTAACACCGGAGTAATCGATGTATAAGCAGATACCTGAATATCGCTAATCTGTACTTCAGGAATAGTCGCCTCGTAAATTCCATTATCATTCACTGTCAGCGTCGTATCGCCCCCTGTATATGGCTTCATTACACCATTAAACACCATACCTTCTGTTGCAACCATGCCGGTGCCATTATCAAAGTTGTTCACAATAACCTGATTCGTCAGTCCGGCTTCCTCCTTCAGCGCAAAGGCATCGAAACTGTAATCCATCGTGCCGGTTGCGCTCAGCGGGAAGGTAAAACTCTGACTGGCCGTCACGCCCACGCGCGTCACCACCGTATACCCGTTACCGCCACCGCTGTTACCACCGCCGCCATTGCCTGTCGCACTGATAACCAGTTGATGATTAATATTATCATAGGCCAGTGATACCCCCTGCCCGGCCGCCAGCGTCGAGACCAGCACCTTGCGCACCGCATCGGTAAAATCGGTAATCTGCGCCGCGGTATGGGTGTGGCTGGCAAGGTCAGATTTGCGCACCACATCGCTCAGGCCAAGATTGGCGACAAACTGCGCTTTATCCGCAATATCTGCACCGTTGAGGGTTTTATCCATCATCCGGCTGACCGCATCGGTCAAATCCGGCAGGGTTTTCACCACCACGCTCTGGCCTGCGCTGTTCATTAACGTGACCTGACCGTGCTCGGTCAGCACCTGTTTCCATTGCGCCAGTTGTGACTGGTAACCCGCCAGGATCGCCGCTATCTGTGCCACATAGGCCGCATGGTCAAAACCATCATCACGACCAAACACCGGAACGGCATAGCGCACGCCACTTTGCGTACAACCGGCATATTCACCGGCCAGCAGCAGCTCGGTGTCAGACACCACTCCGGCAATTTCATGAATTTGAATATGGCCGTCGGTAAAAACCAGTAACATGCCGCCAGCGGCCACGCCATTATTTTTATCTGCAAAGGCGGTGTTATTTCCCAGCACAACTTTGCTGCTATTAAATAAAGATAAACGACCAGTTTGATACCACATCTCTTTATACCTTTTATTTTAGTGAGCACCCTCGAATTTTATCCGCGCGGGCACACTCAATGATGAATGCCGACAGTTTAATTAGCGCGAAATATCGATAGTTAATGTCATGCGAAACTGGTCATATTCGACATCAAAATCGTTATATTCTTCTGCTTTCACAGGCTTCAGCACAGATAATTCACGCGCCACCTGCTCACGTAATTTTCGCGCTGCAAAAATGGTGCTGGCATAGCAATCCGCGCTAACCGTGATATGTTGCGTGGTTAATTGCTGGCTGGCGTCATACTGATTTGCCTGACTCAGGGAAAACAGAATAAACGGGTGTCTCTCGTGATGTTTGTGATAATCACAGCATGGCACGGCATACGCATAAACATGGCCATTGGCTAATTTACCTAATAATGAATAAATATCTTCTTCGGTCATTTTCTCAGCCTTTTCGATAAAAAAAGAACCTTTCAGGGGGAAACCACAAAAGGGATGGTTTAATTAAAGCGTTTCGCTTCGATAACTATCATAGGCATTTAGTAACGCCTTATCACTGACTGATTGTTGTGCCATAACTGAATAACAACCCACAAATAAAAAGAGACGAATCACAAAAATAAATACGGGCCATTTCTGACCCGTTCAAAAAACGAAAAATTAAATAAGTTATTTTTAAACCAAAAATAGTTTAGAAGCAGTGATATATAGAGTTCTTGATTACTGATAAGCGAATTTATAATTACCTGCGGTCACCGGTTTAAATGTCACCTGATCGGGATACCAGCGGATCTCCACTTCGGTTTCAGTTTGTTTTTTCCAGGCAGAAGCATTATTTACATTCAACGTCAGTGAATCAACAATTGCGTTGTCTGATAATGGGTCTGGTACATTCAATGCTAAAGCAAACCCTAACTTATCAGGCTGGCCATTCGTATCTGAAAAGAGCAATGCCCATTGTGCTGCGGTAATTTTAGCCAATGTGGAGTCTGTCATGCCATTTGCGATGAGTTTATTCGCACTGTTACTATCAGCAGAGAGTCCCCCAATAGATACCCAGGCATTCCCATTCCATACGAACCAATCGTTCAGATCGCGAGACACGGCGATAAGAGCCACACCTTTACCCGTCAGGGTTGCAGACAGTTTTGCTGAGTTAATCGATACCCACGATTTAGCACTGGTCAATGATTTCGGCAAAATCATTTGTGCATCAGGAGTGAAAGACACCGCAACATCACCTGCCCCTTCTGCGACAACACTCAATGGGAGTTTATCCGCCAAGGATAACGCGCTAATTTTTCCTGAGTTGATAAAACCAAAGGCAGCAATATCGCCAGGTTGTGAGGGGGCAGCCACCTGAGTGAGCACACCATTCACGCTGGTGTAATAAGTATTGCCAGAACGCAATAAGATTTTTTGCTCGCGCTGCATCAAGCCAAACTCAGTAATAGTCACAAGGCTACTATTCGTGTTCACAGCAGAAACAGAGATACGAAAATTTTTGTAGGTTGCTTTATTGATACTGAATATTTTTTTCTCATTAGGCGTAAAAGTCACACCGGATTGACTGTCTAATGTCACCCAGTTAATCCCATCATCACTGCCTTGAAAAATCCAATCTTTCGGTACACCGCCAGAAGAAAGATCCTGGCGACAGATAATAAAGTAGTAATCAACAGACTTGGCATCATTGAATGCAACCGATAACCACTGGGGAAAACCAGCCTGGGTTGACCAACGCGAATCTTCACCGGTAACACCGCCATCGAATGCCTTCCAGCCATACCAGCGAGGATCATTATTAAATGCGCTGCTTTGTGAAACGGTAATGCCTGTCGCTGAAGTTGAAGAGGTTAATTTCGGCACCAGCGAAACAGGCATCGCACTCACGGTTAATTGACCCACATCGGTAGCAACAAGCGAAGAATACACCGAACCTTGTACTGTCAGCGAGAATTGACCACCGATGTAGGGTTTCAAGGTGCCATCCCAGAGCAGTGACGAAGTTTGGTTATAATTCACTTTACTGGTTGCATCAAACGACTCCAGCATCGCCGTCTGGTTCGTCAGTCCGGCTTCCTCCTTCAGCGCAAAGGCTTCGAAACTGTAATCCATCGTGCCGGTTGTGCTCAGCGGGAAGGTAAAACTCTGACTGGCCGTCACGCCCACACGCGTCACCACCGTATACCCGTTACCACCACCGCTGTTACCACCGCCGCCATTGCCTGTCGCACTGATAACCAGTTGATGATTAATATTATCATAGGCCAGTGATACCCCCTGCCCGGCCGCCAGCGTCGAGACCAGCACCTTGCGCACCGCATCGGTAAAATCGGTAATCTGCGCCGCGGTATGGGTGTGGCTGGCAAGGTCAGATTTGCGCACCACATCGCTCAGGCCAAGATTGGCGACAAACTGCGCTTTATCCGCAATATCTGCACCGTTGAGGGTTTTATCCATCATCCGGCTGACCGCATCGGTCAAATCCGGCAGGGTTTTCACCACCACGCTCTGGCCTGCGCTGTTCATTAACGTGACCTGACCGTGCTCGGTCAGCACCTGTTTCCATTGCGCCAGTTGTGACTGGTAACCCGCCAGGATCGCCGCTATCTGTGCCACATAGGCCGCATGGTCAAAACCATCATCACGACCAAACACCGGAACGGCATAGCGCACGCCACTTTGCGTACAACCGGCATATTCACCGGCCAGCAGAAGCTCGGTGTCAGACACCACTCCGGCAATTTCATGAATCTGAATATGGCCGTCGGTAAAAACCAGTAACATGCCGCCAGCGACCACGCCATTATTTTTATCTGCAAAGGCGGTGTTATTTCCCAGCACAACTTTGCTGCCATTAAATAAAGATAAACGACCGGTTTGATACCACATCTCTTTATACCTTTTATTTTAGTGCGCACCCTCGAATTTTATCTGCGCGGGCACACCCAACGATGAATGCCGACAGTTTAATTAGCGCGAAATATCGATAGTTAATGTCATGCGGAACTGGTCATATTCGACATCAAAATCGTTATATTCTTCTGCTTTCACAGGCTTCAGCACAGATAATTCACGCGCCACCTGCTCACGTAATTTTCGCGCTGCAACAATGGTGCTGGCATAGCAATCCGCGCTAACCGTGATATGTTGCGTGGTTAATTGCTGGCTGGCGTCATACTGATTTGCCTGACTCAGGGAAAACAGAATAAACGGCTGTCTCTCGTGATGTTTGTGATAATCACAGCATGGCACGGCATACGCATAAACATGGCCATTGGCTAATTTACCTAATAATGGATAAATATCTTCTTCGGTCATTTTCTCAGCCTTTTCGATAAAAAAAGAACCTTTCAGGGGGAAGCCACAAAAGGGATGGTTTAATTAAAGCGTTTCGCTTCGATAATTATCATAGGTATTTAGCAACGCCTTATCACTGACTGACGGTTGTGCCAGCGTGGTACAACATAAGAGTTACCGGGTATTCGTAATGCGGCCATTGCCACAGCCACATAAAATAATCACCTTTAATAGCGACAATACATTACGGTGTTTCAGGAAAGGGCGGACGTAATATTGAGATTTAAAACTCATGGAATGGGCCGGTGCACTCACAACCTTTGTTGTCCGCTCTAAATGGAAGGCTGCGCTAAATGTAAGGCTGAAAACGGTGCCAGCCCGACGGGTGGATTGGCACCGTAGACTCATCTGTCACTTATCAGGGACGAGGGTTACTCTGGCTCCAGGTGGCAAAGGTATTCAACACGTTCTGCCCCGTAGAATTGTATTGGGCATACCCTGTCAGGCGCTCGGTAGATACCGAGGTAATAGAGCTGAATACCAGGCCGAATGCGCTGCTGTCATGCGGTTCCGGGCGGTCGCCGAATAGCACCTGAGCGCGTTTGGCGACGTTACTGGCATCCGGCGTATAGGCAGAAAGATCATAGAAACGCGCCCACAGTACGCCATTCGGTGCACTGGAAAGCTTGCCATTCGACCAGGACTGGCCCTTTATCTGGGTGGCGTTAAAGAAATCCGCCGCCGCATACACCGCGCGTCGCACCTGAACGCTGGGCGACGGCAACGACATCAGGAATAGCGTTATCTGAGCGCTTTCCGAGCTACTGAGCGCCGCCATTTCAAATGCACGCGCCGCGGTGGGTAGCTGCGTCAACATATCATGCTGTTGCCCCCAGATAGTCAGCTTCCCACCGATTTTCACCTGATTATTCAGCAACCAGTTAATCCCTTTGGTCGCCTGCTGCTGTGCGCTTACGCGCGTGGCATTATCGAGGAATTTAAAATCGCTGTTGCTGGCGCTGCCTATCTCATTGAGCAACTTCACCACCCGCAGCATCGCATCGTCGTTGAGGGTGATCGCATCGTTGTACCAGCCCGCCAGCGGGTAAACCTGCGGCCAGCCGCCATTCGGGTACTGTGCGGCCAGCAGGTATTTCACCCCACGCACGATGCTGTCCTGAATTTTGGCGACCTCTGCGCCGCTGGCGCGCGCGGCCTGCACTTTCGCCAAATAACGCAGTTCCGTGGTGGTCGCGCCATTATCCACGGTGCCGACATAGCGCCAGCTACCAGACTCGCTGGCATCCACCTCATCAACGATGTAGGACTCGCCCTTGGCACGCACCACGCCAGTACGCGCCATATTCTTGCCCCAGCCGCCGGACGGTATCTGATAACTCATGATCTCCTGCGCGATTTTCAGCGCCTCGTCCGACTGGTAATACGCCGCAGACTGATTGAGCGGCATGGTGCTCAGGTTGCCTTTGGCCGAGCCGCGTGGGGCTGGAAAGCGGGTCATGCCTTTGCGCTCCGCCGCCAGCGCCGCTTTATCGGCACTGCGGGCGCTGGCAGAGGCATTGAGATACGTGGTGAATTGCGTGCGCAGAGACGCATCGCTGATAGAGGCAATCAGCGCGGACGTTAATGGCCGGGCCTGCTCATTGTCGCGCAGGTAATCCACACAACTTTTATTACAGCCTGCGGTGGCCGCCAGCGCCGGGGTCGCCGTCACCATTGCGCCAGACAACCCGGCCAATAAACCAAGACTCAGCAACGATAATCGCGAATAACGGTATGACATAAGACACATCCTCCATGAACATGATAATAAAACCGCCCGGTTGACCGACGCGGGTGACAGCAATCAGGCCTTCGTTTTCGTCATCACGGCAGTGCGCTATAGCGAAAATGAGAAAAACGAACCTGCCCTTCTCCCGCTGCATATATTGCGGGCCTTAATGCCTGAAAGTCGTAGCCGACGTTCTGGTTGTAACCGGACACGTCCATTTGCACGCCGTACTTAGTCCATTTTTCGCCGTCCGGGCTGGTGTACAACGTCAGAATATTGCGCCGGTTGGTCAGCCGGATATAGACATGCGACGTGGTGATATCGGCTATCGCCGCGCCATTGCGCTCAAGCCCATAGCGATGCAACACCGTGCCCTGTGCGTTAAATGCCAGCCCGGCATACAGTCGGTTGCTGTAGAACAGTAACAGCCCGGCTTGCGCTTTCGGCTCGAACGTCATCTCCATCTCAATCTGGTATGACAGATCGCCTGCGTTCATTACCAGCGGCGGCGAATCTTTCGGGCTACGCCCGCGCGCTTGCAGGATAAGGCTGCCATCATCAAAGCGCAGGCGCGATGTCTCATCCGCCCCCGGCATATAGAAACTCCAGACCTTGTCGAACCGTTCAGGACGAAAACTGTCAGACAATGCCAGCCCGTGCGCCACCGCCGTCCCGCCCGTCGGCGCAGGGATAGGCTCGCCCACATCGTATCCCGCCGCTTTAAACCAGCCGTCGGATGTCCATTCGATAGGCTCCAGCAACGTTTGCCGCCCGAGCGTCATAAAGCCGTTTTCATAACCGTGGTAAACCATATACCACTGGCCGTTTGGCCCTTCGACCAGGGTGGCATGGCCGCGTGACCACCATTTCTCTCGCGCATCCTGAGTGCGAATAATCGGGTTGTAGGGCGAATTCTCCCACGGGCCGTTCACTGAACGGGAGCGGGCCACCACCACCATATGTCCGGTTGGCGGGCCTGCGGTGCCCCCTTCAGCCAGCACCATGTAAAAATACTCGCCATGCCGCAACATTTTCGGCCCCTCTTGCGAGAAGCTTTCCACGTCCCACTCCTGTGGATATTGCCAGCCGTTGTAGACCACGCGGGCGATACCGGCCTCGCCCTCGGCCACAGCGGTGCCGTCATCCTTCAGTTGCACCCGCACTCCGCCGGACATAAAAATGTAGCGCTTGCCGTCTTCGCCAACGATGTGGCCGGGGTCACTGGTAGCGCCGTTGCCCCCTTTGGCATCTTTCACCACGATTTCATGGGGCAGGCTCCAGTTGCCGTGACGAATATCATCGGTCGTCGTGACGTAGAATTTCTTGGTTTTGGCACCGGAAACCGGGTCGGTTTTATTGGTAATAAAATAGAGGTAATAGCGCCCCTGATATTTCGTCAGTTCCGGGGCCCAGATGGCATCGACCGGTGTGGTGATAGCCGGGCCCAGCGGTTGCCAGTTAATCAGGTCTTGTGAATGCCAGATGACCAGGCCGGGAATGGCATCAAACGATGAGAAGGTCATGTAGTAGTCACGACCTTCTTGAAGGATTGTCGGGTCTGGATGATCGCCGGATAAAATCGGGTTGAGATAGCAGCCGTTGCCCAAATCCGCTTTACGCTGGTTTTCCATGCCACGGGCCCAGCTCACGGCGGATGCGGGCGCACGGGTGAGCCCTGCGCCGCAGGCTGGCACGGCGCTCGTCACCTGACTGGTGGCGCTGACGCCTGTGTCCTGTGCCATCAACACAACCAACGCGGCAGCCCAGACTGACCGTTTCACACCCTTTCCCTGGTTCATTATTCCCGACCTATCTGCCCTGTTATGACACGAACAACTCAGGCCTTATCCTGCAATAATCTTGCGGGCATTTCTGTGAGCTCACCGTTTTTTTAGCATGACGTGATGCAGATAACGCCCCGCCGCCTCACCCTGTAAGCAGGCTTAGTCAAACACCTGCACTGCATGCAGCAAACGTCTGGCCACCGGGTGTGACAGCGCGCCGAGATGGGCGACATCGGCCTCTTCAACAATAGCCCCCGCATGCAAGAACAAAAACCGGTTACACAAGTACACCGCAGCCTGAATATCGTGGGTAATCAACACGCAAGTGAGCGCAAAGCGCTGCCTGAGCTGCGCCAGCAGATCCAGAATCTGGACTTGTGAGCACACGTCCAGTGCGCTTATCGCTTCATCTAGGATCAACAGTTGGGCCGAGCCCGCAATCGCCCGGCCAATGCACACCCGTTGAATCTGCCCGCCGGATAGCTCATGGGGGTAGCGCGCCGCCAGCTGTGGCGATAACCCTACCGTTATCAGTATCTCGGCCACCTGCCCGGCAAGCTGGCGCGGGCTCAACGACATGCTTAATCGCAGGGGTTCGGCGATGGCCTGCTGCACCGTCATGGTGGGATTAATCGACGTGCGGTAATCCTGAAAAACACCGCTGATGCGCGCGCGGTGCGGTGCTGTGCTCAACACAGGCTCCCCCGCCAGCCAGACTCCACCGCTATCGGGCCGCTCCAGCCCGCCTATCAGGCGGGCAAGGGTACTTTTCCCTGAACCGCTCGCCCCGATAAGCCCCAGGCAGTCGCCGCGCGCCAGTGAAAACGTGACACCGTTGATGACCGTGCGGTAGTCATGGCCAAACAGGCGATGGCAGCGCACCGGATAGCGTTTTTCAAGCTGTCGCACCTCAAGCCACATCCGTCGCTCCGTTGCGCAGGCGCAAAAAAGGCTGGCTTAAGCGCCGCCGCATCGCAACCAAATAGCGGGTGTACTCATGTTGCGGAGACGAGAACACCCGGGTGGTTTCCCCTTGCTCAACAATACGCCCCTCTTTCATCACGATGACGCGCCGGGCCAGCGCCTGCACCAGCGCCAGATCGTGCGACACCACCAGCAACGCACTGCGGCTGGCCTGCAATTGCTGCCGGAGTTGCTGCACTATTTCGTATTGCGTCACACTATCAAGCGAGGCGGTGGGCTCATCGGCAATCATCAGCGCGGGCGCAGATGCAAACGCCAATGCCATCATCACCCGCTGTAACATGCCGCCTGAGAGCTGATGCGGGTAGCTGCGCAATAACGCCGGTGGGTTGTCGAGCCGCCATTGCGTCAGCATCGCTATCGCCCGCTGGTGCCGCACCGCACGGGATAATGTGGTTTGCCAGCGCAAGGTTTCATCCAGTTGCTGGCCAAGGGTGCACAACGGGTCAAAGGCACTCATGGCCTCTTGCATAATAAACGCTATCTGTCGCCCGCGCAGGTCGCGCCATTGTTCCGGCGAGGAAGGGTGTAACGTCCGGGCATTAAACTGAATGTCGCCACGGGCACACAGATTGGGCGGCAACAGGCCAAGCAAGCTGCGGCACAGCAGCGTTTTCCCGCTGCCGCTCTGCCCGACAATGCCGAGACTGTCATGCGCCCCGAGCCGCCATTGTACGCCGCTGACTTTCACCGCCCCGCTGTGGCGGTCAATCACCGACAGGTTGTTAACGCTCAGTAGCGGTTGCATCCACACCTCGCTTCATCGCCGCTTCGCTCGCTGCCGCTCCGCCGTCGCCACTCTCCTCAACCTGTTGATGTAGCGAGGTCTGGCTGGCCGGGTCAAGCCCATCGCGCAACGCATCGCCAACAATATTGAATGCCGCCACCACCACCGCAATAGCCATACCGGCAGGTAACATCTGTTCGGGGTGAACCAGCATCACCTGTTTGGCGTCACTGAGCATGTTGCCCCACTCTGGCTGGGGCGGTTGCGCGCCCAGGCCAAGAAACGATAATCCTGAAATCAGTAACATCACACTACCCACGTCGGCCGATGCCAGAATAGCCAGTTCTGCGGCCACCACGGCGAACAGGTGACGGATAATGATATGCCGCGATGGCGCACCAATCAGGCGGGCGTAATCAACGTAATGGCGATGACGCTGGCGCACGGCCATCGCCCTTATCATGCGCGCATACCAGGCCCATTTAACCACGATGACCGCCAGCAATATCGTGTCCAGCCCTGGCCCCACGATACCGGCCAGCGCCAGAATCATCACCTCTGCCGGAAAGGCCAACAGGGTATCGCAGGCGCGCATCAGCCAGGCATCGGTACGCCCGCCGCAATAACCGGCCACCATCCCTACCAGTACGCCCAGCGATACCGTACCGAACATCGCCAGCAGGCTGTAGAAAACGGTGGTACGCACCCCATACACCAGACGGGAAAACACACAGCGCCCAAGGTTATCGGTGCCCAGTGGATAGTCCAGGCTGATGCCCTGATATTTTTGCCTCACCGCCGTCAACAGCGGGTCATGCCAGGTGATATAAGGCGCAAACAGCCCGGCCAGCATGACTATCACCAGCAGCAGGCCGCACACTAACAGCAGAGGATCGCGCTTTATACGCGGCCACACGCTTTCCACCATGACGCTTGCTCTCATCGCCCGCTCCCCTTTGCGATTCGCGGATCAAGCCAGGCGTGCGCGATGTCCACCAGCAAGTGGCTCACCAGAAACAGCATTGCCATAAAGAGGATATACATTTGGATAACCGGATAATCACGATTGAATATCGCCGAGACGCACAGCCTGCCAATGCCGGGCCAGGCAAAAACACTTTCGATGACCACCGTGCCTGCCATCAATTTCGGCAGGCTCATGGCCATCGCACTCAGCGCCGAGTGCAGTGAGTTCATCAGCACATGGCGCAGGATTATCACCCGCTCCGGCAATCCGCGGGCTCGGGCATACCACACAAAAGGCTGGTTCAGGGCCGCCAGCATGTTGCCCCGGATGAGCCGCACGTACGTGCCGAGGTAGCCACATGCCAGCGTGATGGCGGGCAGCACCACCGCGCTGTGGCTCTCGCGCCCGGCCACCTCAAACCCGGCAAGCCCCACCGCCAGACCCCATATCAACAGTAATCCCAGCCAATAGGCTGGCATGGCCACCGTGATAAACAACACGCAGCGCACCGCTTTATCAAACAGGCGATTTTCTCTGAGCGCACATCCGATGCCCAACGGCAGGGACAGCAGCACAATCAGCACAAACGCCGCGCCAGCCAGCTCCAGCGTGGCGGGTAACGCTTGCACAAACACCGCCAGCACCGGGGCGCGGGTAATAAACGAGCGGCCAAAATCAAGGTGTAACACTTGCCAAAGCCACTGCCCGTAACGTGACCAGAACGGCGCATCCAGCCCGAGCTCGTGCCGGGTCAGCGCTATCGCCTCGGGTGTTGGTGTAATGGCATTACTGCGTAATGCCACTTCAGCCGGGTCGGCCGGGATCAGGTGCATCATGGCAAACACAAGAAAAGACACCGCCACCATAAACGGCAGTAACAGCAGGCAGCGCCTTATCAGGTAACGGTGCATCAGGGCCTCCCGTCAAGCGCGAGGTTAAGGCCAGCGGCACCCGGTGCGACGGCGCTGGCGCACCCTCGATCAGAAAGACATTTTCTCAAAGGGAATTTCATACTGCGACACATTGAACGTCACCCCTTTTAGCGCCGGAGAGTAAATGGCTTTGGTTCTGGAATAGGTTAACGGGATGTAGACGGCTTCGTCCGCCAGCAGGGTAAACAGCTGTGCATACAATGACCGACGCGTTGCCTCGTCCGGTGTCAGCAGGATTTGCGCTATCATGGCATCAATGTCTCGCTTGCCAGGCAGCCCCTTCTGCGCCTGATAGTCGGCATGCGCCGGAATACGAAACGACGAGATATACGAAGCCGGGTCATACGGCGTTCCCCATGACAACGCGTATTGCAGGTCAAAATCACCGGCCTTTTGGCGATCGAGAAAGGCGTGTTTTTCCTCGCCAAGCAGTTGTAAGCGCACACCGATTTTCCTGAAATCATCCTGAATCAATTCGGCAATCTCGCTTTCTGCCGCGTTATCGCGGTTATAAGAGAGCACCAACGTCAACGCCCGCCCCTGTTTTTCCCGTACCGAGCTGCCAGCCGTTAACCGCCAGCCAGCCTCATCAAGCTGTTGGGCGGCTTTAGATAAATCAAAACGCGACACCGGCAGGTCGATGTCACAGTAAGGTACGCTGCGCGCCATCAGGGTGTGTGCCACGCTTTCGGTATGCGCCAGAATACCGCTGGCGATAGCCTCTTTATCCACCGCGTATTGCAAGGCGCGGCGCACCGCCTTTTCACCGGTAATCGGGCGGCTGCTATTGAGCACCAGCGAGCGTGAGGCCACCGGCTCGCTCATCAAGGTTTGATAACGGCCGGACGCCTGAAGGGCGGCGAAACTCTCCATATCAATCATGTCGCCATCCGCGCCGAAGATTAACTGCACCTCGGATTTTTGCAGCGCCATCAACATCGTCTGCCGATCCGGGATAACCCGCCACAAGACGGCAGGGATGGCGGGTTTCGCGCCCCAGTAGTCAGGATTAACGCGAAACAGCGCAAACCGGTCTTTTTGATAGTCAGACAACAGCCACGGCCCGGTTCCGGCATAATGGCTCACGCCCTCTCGGGTATGACCGGCGATAAACGCCTTGGGTGAGATAAAGCGAAACGGCCGGGTCAGCCCAAGCTCCACCAGCGTCGGGTAATAGGGTGACTTCAGCGTTATCTCTACCTGATAAGGCCCGGCCACGGTTACGCGCTCAATCTGGCGCACCAGCTCAAGCCAGGCGTGGCGCGGATAATTCTCCAGCACCGCATCAATATTTTGTTTAACGGCGTCGGCATTAAACGGCTCGCCATCGCTAAAACGCACATTCTGGCGTAAATAAAAACGGTAGTGCCGGCCATCGGGTGAAATCTCCCAGCGCTCGGCCAAAAACGGTTTGACGCCCTCGGGCGTGTTGATAACCAGCGGCTCAAACACCATATTTTGCGCGGCCATTTCACCAGCGTAGAGATGCGGATTAATATCACGAATATCTTTAGTGCTGGCATAGACCAATTTTTCCGGCACCGGTTGTGCGTAAGCATACGCAGTGCCACATAATATCAGCAACAGCGCGAGCACTGGCTGAAAATAACCCTGCTTTTGCATTACGTCAGCTCCCTGATTATTTTTCAGCAACGATCATAAACATCGGTGTGGAGGCATAATTAATTTTTTCTTCGTCATCCCACACCCGCTCAGAAATATCATTCTGGGTTTCAATATGGCGAAAACCACAGGCGCGTAATGCCTGAATATCCCATTGCGGCCGTATTTCTCTGCCAAGCGGCAGCGTTCTGGCAATATTTTCCATCGCAACGGTATCGGTATTGGCATAATGATCGGCAATATTCATCGCGTGCGCCCGCTGCCGGTCACGCCAGTACGCCTCCCGCGCCGTTTGACTAAACAGGTGCGCATACCAGTTCGCATCAAAATTCAGCAGACGCCCGCCAGGTTTCAACACCCGATGCCACGCCTGATAGGCCGCCTGCGGCTGCGATAAATTCCAGGTCACGTTGCGACTGACCAGCAGGTCAAAACTGTTATCCGCAAAGGGTAACGCCTGTACGTCGGCGCAACAAAAGCGCACCGCCACACCGTGGTGCCCGGCATTGCGCCGGGCCTGCGCCAGCATGGCGGGCGTGGCATCAACCGCCGTGACCTCATGCCCCGCCAGCGCCAGCGTTACGGCAAAAAAACCCGGCCCGGTGCCAATATCCAACACGGTCAGCCGCGGATTATCCGGCGCATGTTGCAGTATTAATTGCTGCCATACACGGCGTTTGTCACTGTGTAATTCAGCCATATTGACCTGGTTGTAACCGGCGGCACGGTTGTCCCAGTAATGTGTTACGTCATGGAGGAGAGTCGGGGATTGCGGCATCTTGGTTGCTGTCGCCATAAAGCCATCCTGTGTTTTATGCGGCGAAAAATACCGCCCGTCAGGGGATGACGACAGATAGTACACCGTTGTAAAACCGGCAACAGCACGCAGGTGTGAAGTTTTTAAAAAACTTCACACTTCATTGAGGCAGATCATCATAAATACCTATGGGATTAACGGTTAAACGCGCCATAAATAACACAACCACCACGTCGCAGATAAAAAAACAGGCCATCACCCGATGGCTTATTGCGGTGTAAAAGGAATGTAATAGTCCACCTCAAAAAAATCAGTGGCTATTTTTCCCTGCGCTGTTTTCCGGCAACGAATAATTTCCAGATCGCAGCCCTCGGTTCGAATATAACCTTGCCCTGGTAAAATATGATGATAGAGGGTTTGCAAAAATGCCGCATATTCCTGCTCTGCGCCGGAAAATTTAAAACGCAAATAATGGGCGCTCTCATCGGAACGATGGGGCGAATCATCCAATAACGTACCAGCACCGGTATTCGCCGTCTGCGGCATTACGCGAAAATCATCACTGCCCTGTGTTGCGGCCAGGGTTCCCAGATGATAATTGATCCGAACACAGCGATGAACCCGGTTATCGTCCGGGCAGAACGTGGAAAGGGCGTAAATCACCGCGTGAGTCTCAGGCTGTTTTTCGGCAACGCTCTCCCATAATTTTACCCGCGGCATGTTGCCATTGTTGGCGGTAAAATCATCGACGTTCTGCACATAGGTATACATGCGAGTCTCTGATGGCATTCTCGGGGCGCTCACCACGTCAGGAATGGGCAGCCACTCCAGTACACCGCCCAGCGAAGGTTGCAGGCTGGAAAAATCCCAGGAGGGCAATTTCCGATAATGCCCCGGCGAGATACCAAAATGCTTTTTGAATGTGCGGGTAAACGACTGTTGAGAGTCAAAACAGTAGCGCAGCGCCACATCCTGAATGGTTTGGCTGGTCAGCTTGAGTTCAACCGCCGCTTTACTGAGCCGCCGGTTGCGAATGTAAGTGCCAAGCGATAGCCCGGTTTCCTTTTTGAACAGGCGTTGCAGGTGCCATTTGCTGTAGCCCGACTTACGGGTGACATCGTTAATCATCAACGGGCTATCAAGATTCCCTTCAATCCAGCCAATCAATTCGGCAGTAAACCGCATCATGGACGGCATCACGGATAACATCATGTCAAACCTCCTTCGCGTTTATCAAAAACCGGAAAACCGACAACATAAAAAACCACAATATTGCAACGTTTAGTGCCCGGCAGAGACGCCAGCCGCTTTGGTAAACGGCGGACGGGCAAACCAGATAACCACAATCAGCGCCATGAAGCCCCAGCCAAGCAGGTGGAAATAATCAATGGTGGAGGCCATCCACGCTTGCTGCTGCACCGTTTTATCGAGCTGCGCCAGCGTTGACTGGCTCACGCCACCAAGCTGATTGAGGTAATCCACCGCGGGGGGGTGGTAAGCCGACACACTTTCACTGAGCACCGCATGGTGGTAAATCTCCCGGTGTGACCACATCCAGGTGGTCAGCGAGGAGGCAAAACTGCCGCCCAGCACCCGCAGAAAAGTCGCCAGACCCGAGCCATCGGCCAGCTCTTTACCGTGCAAATTCGACAACAAAATCGAGGTCAGCGGCACGAAGAAAAATGCCACGCCGATCCCCATAAAGAGCTGTACACCAGCGATAGTGAAGAAATCGACCTCCGTGGTGAACTGCGCACGCATCAGGCAAGAAAGCCCCATCACCACAAAAGACAAGGTCGCCAGCAGACGTAAATCAATGCGGTTGCCATAACGGCCAACGATCGGTGTCAACATCATCGGCAGCATGCCCATCGGCGCGGCGGCCATACCGGCCCAGGTTGAGGTGTAGCCCATCCAGGTTTGCAACCACTGCGGCAGAATCACGTTGATGGCGAAAAAGGCGGCGTAACCCAGCATCAGCGACAAGGTGCCGACGGTAAAATTGCGATCGGCAAACAGCCGCAAATTAACGATAGGCTCGGCTTCGCCCAACTCCCATATCACAAACGCCACCAGCGCGACTGCACACACCACCGACAGCGCAATAATCTCCGATGAGGCAAACCAGTCGAGATCGTTACCCTTATCCAGCACGATTTGCAGCGTGCCGACCCCGGCAATCAACAACGCGATACCGATGTAATCAACGCGGGCGCGCTGTGTCGTGTCACGCCAGTCGCGCAATTGCATCGCCACCACCGTGCACGCCACTATCCCTATCGGGACATTGATATAGAAAATCCAGGGCCAGGCGTAGTTATCCGTGATCCAGCCGCCGGTGATAGGGCCGACAATCGGCCCGACCACGGTCACCATCGCCAACAGCGCCAGCGCCATGTTGCGCCGCGACGGGGGAAAGATGGTCAACAACAATGTTTGGCACATCGGGTACATCGGCCCGGCAAAAAAGCCCTGCATCGCCCGAAAGACAATCAGCTCGGTCATGCTGCGTGAGAAACCGCAGAGAAATGAAGCCAGACTAAACAGCATGACGGACACGATAAACAGCCGCCGCTGCCCAATCAGGCGAGACAGCCAGCCGGTTAACGGCAACGAAATGGCGTTGCATACCGCAAATGAGGTAATCACCCAGGTACTTTGGTCTGAACTGACGCCAAGATTACCGGCAATGGTCGGCAGCGAGACGTTGGCGATTGTCGAATCCAGCACCTGCATAAAGGTCGCCAGAGAGAGCGCCAGCGTTGCCAGCCCAAGGTTGGGCGGCGTAAACGCCGCTTTATCATGTACTGCTGCTGCATTAGCCACGATGGTCTGCTACCGGCAGGCTGTTATCGTGCAGGATTTTGGCCACCATCACGTCAGCCTGCCGTAACGGGTCATCATAAACATCGGTACGGTAGCGCGGCTGTGCCACCGGTGAGGGCGGTAACAACTGACCCTGGGTGTCATGCAAATCGACCCGCGCCAGCATCGACAAGCCAATGCGTAACGGATGCGCGTCAATATCGTGAGGTTCAAGGGCGATGCGCACCGGCAGGCGTTGCACTATCTTAATCCAGTTACCACTGGCATTTTGCGCCGGTAACAAGGAAAACGCGCTGCCGGTGCCAATGCCGAGGCTCTGGATAGTGCCGTGGTACTCCACCTTATCGCCGTAGAGGTCAGCCGTCAGCGTGACGGGTTGCCCAAGCCGCATTTGTTGCATCTGGCTCTCTTTGAAGTTGGCATCTACCCACACCTGATCAAGCGGTACAATCGTCATTAAGGTTGCCCCCGCACTCACCCGCATGCCAACCTGTGCGGCGCGTTTCGCCACATAACCGCTTACGGGCGCAACCACCGCACTGCGCGCCCAGTCCAGATATTTGCTGCGCACATCCGCAACCGCACTTTTAATATCCGGGTGCTCGTCTATCACGGTGTTATCGACCAGGGCCTGATTGGTGCGCAATGCCTGCTCGGCAGCCTCCAGTGCGGTGCGGGCCGTGTCTACCGCATCCTGATAGTGCGCCAGATCCTCCGCCGAAAGCGCCCCTTTCACCAGGAGCCCTTTACGACGGTTATAGTCACCTAACGCTTGCTGTAGCGCGACTTGCCTGGCGGCCACCTGCGCCTGATAGTTCTCCACCGTACTGTACAGACCGCGCACCTGCCGTACCGTTTTGGCCAGTTGCGCTTGTGATTGTTGCAAGGCAATCAGCGTGTCACTCGGGCTAAGTTGCACCAGCAACTGCCCTTTTTGTACATAGTCGCCCTCATCGACGCTGACTTGCGTTACGGTGCCGCCCACCTGAGGCGTGAGCGTAATCAAATTACCATTCACATAGGCGTCATCCGTCGTTTCATAAAAACGCAGATAACGCTGGTAATACAGGCTACAGGCCACCCCGGCCAACACTAATACCAGCAGCAGGATGGCAAAATGCCGTTTGCGGCGACTACCGCGCGCAA
Organism: Dickeya aquatica; assembly: GCF_900095885.1. Classification (NCBI taxonomy): domain Bacteria; kingdom Pseudomonadati; phylum Pseudomonadota; class Gammaproteobacteria; order Enterobacterales; family Pectobacteriaceae; genus Dickeya; species Dickeya aquatica. The sequence continues at coordinate 1,634,251 of NZ_LT615367.1, read as the reverse complement.
CAGAAGGCGCTGTTGTTTCCATAAACCGGGAACCTTTGAATGAGAAGAAGAAAATCAACCGGGAAAATAACGCGCGATGATGTCATCCGGCAGCATTTTGGTGATCAGTTGAACTAACGTTTTGGCTTCATCAGGCGACAGGCGTGCCATCAGACGGGTGGGTAATACCATCATCCCTTCTTGCTCAAAACGCAGGCAGATAGCCTGCCCTTTTTCCGTCAGTGCCAGCAGAACCTGGCGTTTATCATCAGGATGACGCTGACGCACGAGCAGATCACGCTTTACCATGCGCTCAATCATGCGGCTTAATGCGCCACCATCCATCATGACGTTTTTGCTCACCTCAACCGGGCTGCTGAATCCTTTATGGATGCAGATCAACACCTTAAACTGCGCCGCCGTAATGTCGCTGTCAGCAAAATACTCATTAAGCAGATTATCTTTAAACTGGTTGAGCAGATGGATAAGCAACCCTATCGGATACAGACTTTCATCTGACGTATCCTCATGCTGTAAAGGTTGAGACGCTTTTGTCGAAAGATTCATTTTTTATTGACCAGGCATTAATTGCAAAAGAAATTAATGCCTGGTCAAGTTAATGTCAAGCGCGTTTTTTCACCGGGTGTTAACCGGAACATCACATTTAACTTATCGTATTGAAAAAAAGACAAAAAAAACCGGCTGACGCAAGTCAGCCGGTGGTGGAAGACATCAGGCGGTCAGAACCGCGCTGACCGGGTGTGCAGTCTGATAGCTCGCCCAACGCGGGCGGACCAAATTAACGAATTTTAACCTTATCAACCACGCTGTGGATCGCCGCAGCCAGTTCATTTATCTCAAATTTTGCCACATACGAGTCAGCGCCGACATTACGCACATGGTCTTCATTAGCGGAACCCGACAACGAGGAGTGAATAATCACCGGAATGTGCTTGAGCGACTCATCGCGTTTAATGTTACGCGTCAGTGTAAAACCATCCATCTCCGGCATTTCCAGGTCGGTCAGCACAAAGGAGATCTTGTCCGAAATCGGGCGGCCTTCTGCATGCGCTTCCTGCTGAAGTGCTTTTATCTTGTTCCAGGCTTCCAGGCCGGTGATATGCATCAGGTAAGGAATATTCATCACCTTCAGCCCCGTTTCCAGCATAGAGCGCGCCACTTTGGAATCTTCCGCTACAATCGCCATCGCACCGGGTTTAAGGTGGAAGGTTTTGGCCTCTACATTCTCAATTTTGATTTCGCGCTCGATAGGAATGATGTCGTGCAGGATTTGTTCCACATCCAGCACCAACGCCAGACGGTTGCTCGACGGGTCATTATCCAGTCGGGCAATACTGGTGATATAGGTGTTACTGACGCCCGCTTCAGCGGTATTCACCTGGCTCCATTCCAGACGCACGATGTCATCAACCGACTCCACCGCAAACGCCTGCGTGCTGCGTGCATATTCCGTAACCAGCAGGATATTGCGGTGTGTATGTTCACCACACCCCACCACAGCCGGAAGGTCAATAACCGGAATAATCTGCCCGCGAATATTAATCATCCCAAGCATCGGTGGCTTCATCCCCGCCGCTTTGGTCAACGTCGGCATCGGAACGATTTCACGCAGCTTGAACACATTGATACCGAACAGTTCTGAGGGGCCATTACCGGTAGGCGATCCCAAACGGAACAACAACAGTTCAAACTTGTTGGACGAGGTAAGATTGGTTCTTTCCTCAATCTCTCTTTGAAATTTATCCATTCTGTCCTCAATGCGAATAATTATGAATTGTACGCTAACAAGGCAACGTCAGTGACGCAGGTAAATCAGAGCCATACCTTGTCATCTCACTGTACGCGATCACAGGCCCGCTTCAAATAACTCTTACTTCTTATACTCGGTCGAAAATAAAAATATGTGCCCTATGTCATCTGTCGCATCGTTTTGTTTTAAAAAGCATAGACCAGCGATTATTTCCGCTCCATTTTTCCGCCAGAGTTTTTGACCTGGCGCACCGTTACATCATCACTCTAACAACGGGATATCGCTGTAAAGGTTAAGTCACCGTGTGACCATCGCCATGATGATAAATCACCTGTGTAACAATCACCTTACAGCCCTTCTCACGCCAAAAAACGTTTCATGCCAGCCGAAGTCATGTTTGTGTTTTGTGTATAACAAACAAAGCAAGTATTCATGTTGCTGCTGCTGATAGAGCAACTGTCAATCCTGCTATATGCTTTACGCGTGGCGTAGCCGGATAAATGTTAATGGCAAAAAATACAGCACTTACAAATTCTCTGCGAGAGCGCCGAAATTCTTCCTCTTCATTTACCCTTTGTTTATTTAATTAAAGACAAGCTTTGCATAAGCATAAAAAAATCAATAAGAATATTGAAAATAGGACAATCCTTATTTTACAAAAAAATATCGAAAATAAGATAAGATATATAAAACCGACCAATAACATTAACCCGGAGTACCCATGAAAAGAACGTTACCTGCTGTTACCCTCTCCGCCCTTATGCTTAGCAGTTCCGCCATGGCCAATTTCCCTGACACACAATACGCCGTCCATATCGTTAATTTTACGGGTGAGCTGGCGGATAAAAATGAAGAGGGAAAAGATGACGGATTTAATAAAGTCGTTTACCCCATGAATATTCTTTCCGGCCCTAAAAAAAGAAAAATCTATTACTCACAGGCAGGTTTTTTCCAGAAGTCTGCTTCAAGTGAAGATCTCTATTACACCGGGCTACAGCCACAGGATGATGGCTCGGTCAGGGCATTATTTTCAGTATTTGGCAAGGGGGTAAAGAAGATAGATAAGCATTGCACTAGTGACGCAGACGGCGACCCGGGTGCGAGCTGCGCCGTTATTATTCCTAATTTTCAGCTCAACAGAACCTATTTATTGATAGCTGAACTGGATAAACAATTACCGGATAAAAACATCTGGGTCGGTTTTGTTATTGACACCAGCAATAATAAGAAAACCAGAATTGGTTCCTGGGCCACTCCCGTCGGATGGGGGAAATTATCGGGAAACTCAATCGGGTTCGTTGAGGACTTTATCGGTGTCAATAATTGTGCGGATATTGTCGCCACGCGTGTTGAGTTTAAGCCCATTGAGCACTATCGCAGTGATGGCCGTCTGGTGGACGGGAAAATGAATAAAGCGTATGGCGTCGGCGTCTGTGATGGCAAGGTGCCGTTTTCCAGTAAACAATATCACCCAGGCGGACTGTTTATTGATATTAATGATGGGCTCTCCTGGCCATAACTCCCCCCTTAATATCAGGCAATACCGATTATGATTCGGTAGCGGATTATCATGTACCCACCGACGCGGGTGTTCTATATGACGCGGTGGGTTTTTCCCTACTATCGTGACGCCCGGATTCGATGATGTGCCCCAGGCAGCCTCTTTAATTCACCCCGCTATTCAGGGCAACAGCACCAGATGCCCTTGCGCCACCTGCCGATAACGACGTGGCGACGGTGTAAAATCCACCGGGCGTAACGGGCTATGCAGTTCATCGGCCAGCAACGAGCGATGCCGACGCTTTTTCGGGTCAGGCACCGGCACCGCAGCCAGTAACTTTCGGGTGTAGGGATGCTGCGGGTGATTAAACACCGCCTGACGCGGGCCTATCTCCACAATCTCGCCCTGATACATCACCGCCACGCGATGGCTGATGCGCTCGACCACCGCCATATCGTGCGAAATAAACAGATAGGCCAGCCCGCGTTGCTGTTGTAACTCCAGCATCAGGTTGATGATTTGTGCTTTAACGGTCATATCCAGCGCGGAAACCGCCTCATCGGCAATGATAAGTTGCGGGTTAAGCGCCAGCGCTCTGGCAATGCACAGACGCTGGCGCTGGCCACCGGAGAACTGATGCGGGTAGCGCCCGGCCATCTCCGCACGCAACCCAACCGACTCCAGCAACTGCGCCACCTTCTCCGGAGCCTGCTGTGGTGAGGCCAGCCGGTGAGCAATCATGGGCTCGGCAATCGCCTGGCCCACCGCCAGCCGCGGATTAAGGCTCTCATACGGGTCTTGAAAGATCATCTGTGCCCGCATGCGCAATGCGCCAAGTTCGGCTTTATCCGCCGCCAGCAGGTTTTTTCCACACAGCGACACTTCACCTGACGTCGGCTCCAGCAAGCGTAAAATCGCCCGCCCGGTGGTGGATTTCCCGCAGCCCGATTCCCCCACCAGCGACAGCGTTTCGCCCGGTTGCAGGCTAAATGCGACCGACTCCACGGCATGTATCCGGCCACGGACCCGCTGTAGCCAGCCGCGCCTGACATCAAAACGCTTTACCAGATTACGCACCGCCAGCACCGGCTCACCGGGCGTAACGGTATTTTCAAGTTCGGCTTCAGCGGGAGCATCAGCCAGTAAAAAACGCCGGGGTAGTGGACTGTCGGACATGTCGCCCAGCCGCGCCAGCGCACGAAAGAGTGACTGGCTATAGGGGTGCTCCGGGGCGTGAAACAGTTGTCGGGTTGCCGCCAGTTCGACCCGCTCGCCCTGATGCATCACCAGCGTGCGGTCTGCCATTTCCGCCACTACCCCCATATCATGGGTGATAAACAGCATCGACATGCCCTCTTCTTGCTGCAACGCTTTCAGCAGGCCGAGAATTTGCGCCTGAATGGTCACATCCAGCGCCGTTGTTGGCTCATCGACAATTAGCAGTTTAGGCTGGCAGGCCAGCGCAATCGCAATGACTACCCGCTGGCGCATGCCGCCGGAAAAGCTCATCGGGTATTCATCAAGCCTGGCGCGAGCGGCCGGAATGCGCACTTTTTCCAGTAACCGCACTGCGTGTGCCCGGGCGCTGCGATTGTCCATCCCCCGGTGGCGTTGCAACACCTCGGTTATCTGCTGACCAATCTTCATCACCGGATTCAGGCTGGTCATCGGTTCCTGAAACACCATGCCGATAGCATTCCCGCGGATCTGTTGCATCGCGCGGGCGTTCAAACCGAGGAGATCGATGCCGTTAAAGCACACCCGCCCGCGGGTGTGCACCTCCGGCCCCGCCAGCAGGCGCATAATCGACAACGCCGTCACACTCTTGCCGCAGCCCGACTCCCCCACCAGCGCCAGCGTCTCGCGGGCCGCAATGTCAAACGACAAATCGCGCACCACATCGCACCACTGCCCCTTCACCCGAAAGGCAGTATGCAGGTGCTCGACACTCAGGACCGGCTGACTCACCGCTTAATTCTCCTGTCTGGTATTAAGAACATCCCGCAGGCCATCGCCAATCAGGTTGATAGAAACAATCAGCACCAGCAACATCACGCCGGGAAACAGGCTTATCCAATACTCGCCAGATAACAAATAATCGAACCCGTTGGCAATAAGTAACCCCAGTGATGGCTCGGTAACGGGCAAACCGATACCCAGAAACGACAGCGTCGCTTCCAGCATAATCGCATAGGCAATGCGCATCGCGGCCACCACAATCAATGGCGGCAGGCAGTTGGGGAGCAGGTGAAAAAACACGATACGCGTATCGGAAAATGCCATACCGCGCGCCGCCTCGATATAGCTGCGCTGGCGCTGTTGCAGCGCACTGGCTCGCAGTGTGCGCGCATAATAGGCCCACTGCGTCATCACCAGTGCCAGAATGATTTTCTCCACCCCCTGCCCCAGTACCGCCAGTAAAATCAGCGCAATCAAGATAGGCGGGAAGCTCAGTTGAATATCGACAATGCGCATCAATAGGGTGTCGGTTTTACCGCCCAGCCACGCACTGAGCATCCCCGCCACCATGCCAACGGCCAGCGCCATCAGTGCGCTACTGACTGCCACCATCAGGCTGGTGCGCGTGCCATACAAAATGGCACTGAGCACATCTCGGCCCTGATCGTCACTGCCCAGCCAGTACGTCATCCCTGTCATCCCTGCTGAGCGCGGTGGCAGGCGGTTATCCAGAATATTGAGTTGCGTCAGATCATACGGGTTTTGTAACGCAAGCCAGGGAGCCAGCAGCGAAAATATCACCACCATCAGCAACATCAGCAGCCCCAGTCCCGGTAGCGGTTGACCTGCCAGCCTACGCCACGCGCTCAGCGTACCCGATGGTAAAGCCGCGGTGCGGTGCGCATCATTTGCCACATTCATCGCTCCCCCCCAGCCGAATACGCGGGTCAATCACCGCATAGAGCACATCAACCAGTAAATTGAGCAGACTGAACATCACCACCGTCATCATCAGGTAGGCGAGGATAACAGGCCTGTCCAGCACCGCTATCGAATCGATGATCAGCTTACCCATGCCCGGCCAGGCATAAATCGTCTCCGTGACCACCGCAAAGGCAATCAACGTGCCAAGCTCCATACCAATCACGGTAATCAGCGGGATCAGCGTGTTTTTCAACACATGCACAAACAAAATCCGGGCCTCCGACAGCCCCTTGGCGCGGGCAAAACGCACATAATCCTGTTGCAGGCACTCATGCACGCCCGCTCGCGTCAGCCGAATAATCAGCGAAATTTTAAACAACGCAAGATTCAGCGCAGGCAAGATAAGGTGCTGCCAGCCATCGGCACTGAACAGGCTCAGCGGCACCCCGGCCACCGTCACCGTTTGGCCCCGGCCCGACGCGGGCAGCCAGCCTAGCTTTACACTCACCAGCATAATCATCATCATGCCGAGCCAAAAGCTGGGCAGACTAAAACCCAAAATCGACCCGACCATCACCGATTTGGCCGCCCAGCTATGAGGCCGCAGTCCGGCAAACACACCCAGCGGCACCCCCACCAGCAATGACAGCACAAAAGCGACCAGCGCCAGCTCAAGCGTGGCGGGCAGGCGCTGGATAATCAGGTGCAAGGCCGGTTGATTAAAGATAAACGATTGGCCAAGGTCGCCTTGCAGGGCGTGCAGAACAAAGATGCCATACTGCTGCCACCAGGGCTTGTCTAGCCCAAAGGCGTGGATCACCGCCGCCCTGTCGGCCTCGGTGGCATGGCTGCCCAGCAGCAAATCCACCGGATTACCGACCCAATACAGGCCAACAAACACCAGTATCGACATTACCACCAGTGTTATCAGCGTTTGCACTAAACGGCCGAGCAGAAAGCGCGCCATGCAGTTCCCCTGAAATTAAGGCGTATCCGCCACTCGGCTTGTCGTGCCATCAGTGTGCTGATAATTGCCCAATACCTGTATCAGTAGTGATAAAAACCCAGTCTCATCAACAGATTGCATCACCTGCGCATTCGGTTGTTTATTCAGTTTACCGTAGAAATCCGCCCAGGTGTGCCCGGCGGTTTCACCACCGACCGTCACCCCGATACGCGCCTCCCGGCCAGAGAACAGCGACGGTTGCAGCAACCAGGCAATCGTGGTGGCATCATGAATCGGCCCGCCTTCTCGGCCAAAACGGGCCTTATCGCCCCGGTCAAAGGTGCGCAGCAGGCGGGCTATCGCCTGTCCCGGCTGCCCGGCATTGCAGGCCAGTATGTCGATATCCGGCGTGGTGATCAGTGCCTGAAAGGTCATATCCAGTGGCATGACCACCAGAGGGATACCGCTTTCAAACACGCGTCTGGCCGCATGAGGGTCGGCATAGACATTAAACTCCGCCCAGGGCATGCGATGCCCCAGCGCACTGAACGCGCAACTCATGGTGACTATCTGGCGGATGCCTCGCGTAACGTCCGGGTGCTGAATCAGTGCCAATGCCAGATTGGTCATCGGCCCAATTGCGCAGATCGTTATCGGGTCGTTGGCTTGTGCGGCCTGTCTGGCCGTGCGCACAATAAATTCCACCGCATGCTCTTGCTCTTCTGCCAGTTGACACCCCACCGCGGGCAGCAGGCTGTCATCAAATGCGCCAATATGCGCATATTTGCCATAACGCTGCGGGCCAATCAGCGGCCGCGATGCCCCGGCAAACACCGGCACATCGCGTCGCCCGGCAAGTGCCACCACCCGGCGGGCGTTTGACAACGTATCGCTGAGCGCCACGTTACCGGCCACGACCGTCACCCCCAGGACATCAAGCGCTGGCGAGGCCAGCGCCAGCCACAGGGCGATGGCATCATCGACGCCGGGATCAGTATCAATAATGATGCGCTGACGTATCATCATGTGGCTCCATACATTGAGAGCAACTGCTCAAATAAACGCAGCACCGCTTCGGTATCCACCGTGGTAACCACATCGACATTCGCCGGTAACCCGCTGGCATCATAAAGATCCATCACCGTTTTTCCCATACAGCGTTCGCTATCATGTTCGACAAAAATGCGTGCCGACTCGGTGTGAAACAGATCCGGGCGCAGTACCCAGGCGATGACCAGCGGATCATGCAACGGGCCACCTCGGGAGCCATAACGGCGCAGATCATGACGATCCCACCCGGCCAGTAATTGCCGCAATGGCGAGGCTAATCGCCCGGCATGTGCCGCGAATTGCTCTGCGCGCTCTGGCGTGAGGATCACCTGATGCGTGGCATCCAGGGGCAGTAACGTTATGGGGATATGTTGCGAGAAAACGATATCTGCCGCATGGGGATCGGCCAGAATATTAAACTCTGCCGCCGCCGTGCGATTGCCGGGAACGCGACAGGCTCCCCCCATCGAGACAATACGCGCAATCCCTTCAGCCATCTCAGGTGCGATGCACAAGGCGCTGGCGAGATTGGTCATTGGCCCGAGAGTACACAGCGTAAGCGGTTGCCCCTGTCGGGCCGCCAGCAGGCAGCGGGTGACCAGAAAATCAACCGCATGTTGTTGTTGCGCGGCCAGATGTGGCGCGGGGAAATCGGCTTCACCCAAGCCATGCGGGCCATGAAACTGACCGTGAATGGCTTCTCGTACCATCGGCTGCCAGCAGCCGGAAAAGACTGGAATATCAAGACGCTCGCCCAGTTCGACAATCTGCAACGCATTGCGCAACGTCACGGGCAGCGGTTGATTACCGTTAACCACGGTAATCCCCTGAATTGACAACTCAGGTGCAACAAACGCACAAAGCAGCGCCAGTGCGTCATCAATACCGGGATCGCAATCAATAATAATAGGAATGGCTGTCACTGTGCCTCCAACTACACCTGTTCGCCACCACCACGGCCTGCGCCCCTTGCCATCGCTGGTTTTCAGCGCCAGCAAGACATTCACGCCGCTTATCCCTTTGCTTTACTGCGTACAGCCTCATGCGCAACGCCTCTTGAGGTGAAGCCGCAGTAAAAATCGCAGAGAACACCACATGAGGGCCAGGTTAACATCTGATGCATGGTGTTCACGAAAAGAATGGCAGGCGAAGTGTTCCGCCAAAAAAACTGACGGAACACGGCCTGATGAAAAACCCTGGTGTTAACGAAATAATCGCACTACTTCATTTTTTCCTCACGCCCGGCAAACACCGTGGTGTTTATTGGGAGTGAACAAAATAGGGCAATGTGTAGCCGTCTGTGCGGCCCATATAGCGATAGCTTTTTTTCATTGCCCAGGTGTTGGAGAGAAACAACAGCGGAATCACCCCCTGCTCTTTCATCGCCAATTCGCTTGCCTGCTGTAACAACGCATCTCGCTTGCCTTCATCCAGCGTCGCGCGTGCCTGCCCCAGCAGTTTGTCAAACTCGACGTTAGTGTAACGCCCGCGGTTTCCTTGCCCGGTCTGCGGGCCGAAGGTTTCCAATAGCGGCCCCAGCACGCCTGATGCCTCACCGGTTTCGATGGCCGCGCCGCCCATCACCAGGCTAAATTCCCGCTGGGCTGCCTTGGCGAAATAGACGTTACCGGGCATCGTCACCACATCAGTCTTGATACCGACCTGACTGAACATCTGACCCAGCGCTTGTGCAATCTTGGCATCATTAGGGTAGCGATCGTTCGAGGCATGGAACGTCAGCGTAAACCCGTTCGGATACCCCGCCTGCGTCAGCATCTGCCGGGCCTGCGCCGCATCGTAAGCCGGGGGCGCAATACGTGCCGAATAACCGGGATAGCCCTGCGGCACCAGTTGGGAAGACGACAATCCCTGGCCGTCAAGCAGACGCTGCACCAGCGCATCACGGTTAATCGCCAGTGACATCGCCTGACGCACCGCCTGTTTCTTCAGCGGGTTCTTGCCGTCATCGCCGCGGGCAAAAGGCGAAGTGTCGCGGTCTTGATCCGGGTGCAGATACAAAATCCGGTTGCCCGGCACCGATACCGTCGTAAACGCCTGCTGACTGGCGATATTGGCTCTGTCTGTCGTCGGTACGCTTTCTATCATGTCCACATCGCCTGCCAGCAAGGCAGCAATGCGGGCACTGCTGTTTTTAATCACGCGCAGGGTGACACTGTCCCACTCCGCTTTACCGGCCCAATACCCGTCATTACGGCTCAACACCGCTTTGTCATCCGGGGTATAGGAGACAAACCTGAACGGCCCGGTACCGATAATCTCTTTACCGCTGTTGAGCACCTCACTCGGCTGGTCAACCAAGCGGGCGGGCATGATGGCAATACGGCTCAGGTTATTGAGTAACAATGCCGCCGGCCCCTTGGTTTTCATTTCCACCGTCAGCGGGTCAATCTCACGAATCTCACTGATGTCGGCAACATACGGGGTATAGGCACTGGGACTGTTCTTTGCCGCTAATGCGACACGTTTCACACTGGCCACCACATCACGGGCGCTAAAATCACTGCCGTCATGAAACTTCACACCGGGGCGCAGCTTGAATTGCCAGGTGCTGTCATCTATCGCTTGCCATGACACCGCCAGCGCGGGCGTAATGTGCTGTGTTTCGTTTTGATTGACCAGCCCGTCAAACACATTACGGGCCATCGCGCTGTTCGCGCCACCCACGTAGAACTGCGGGTCCATCGAGGTGGTGAATGAGGCCAATCCGATGGTCAGATCGGCGGCCTGCACCACCGGTGCCAGCGCCATCAACCCAGCAGCAAACAGGGTTCCTTTCATGGTGACTCCTTGGGTTCCATGTGTATAACCAGTTCCATTATCCATTACGTGGTGAACTATCATGCCAGTGCACCGGCGACATGATGGTGTACAGAAATATCATGTTTTCTTCAAAATTATGACAAACTGTAACTCTCCATCCGCAGTCTACGGGTTGGTAAAGTGAATTAAAAATCGTATTTTGTACCGAATTCATAAATAAACATTATGGTTGGTAACATCTATGAGTCGAATCAACTTAAGACAGGTTGAAGCATTCCATAAGGTGATTCTGACCGGCGGTATCACTCAGGCGGCGAATATCATGAACGTCACCCAGCCCGCCGTCAGCCGCTTGATAAAGGATTTCGAGCTCGCCGTTAAACTAAAACTGTTCGACCGTGATGGCCGCGGGCTGGAGCCGCGTGAAGAGGCGCTAAAGCTTTTTCGGGAAATCGAGCGGCTCTATCTGGGGCTGGATAACATCCTGCGGGTGGCTGACGAAATCCGTCATGCCAAAGGCAGCGTGCTGCGCATTGGCGCAGTCTCCGCGCTGGCTAACCTGTGTACCGAGCGCATTTTCCCAACGCTGCTGCGCCAGTATGCTGAGGTATCGCTGTTTATGGATGTGGAGAGCACGCCAGCTATCACCGACATGGTGTTAAGTAATCAGTATGACATCGGTTTTATCAACAGCACCCCGACTATCAAAGGCCTACAGGCTGAGATGCTCGGGACCGCCCATGCCGTTGCCGTGATATCGCCTGACCATCCGCTGGCTGACCGTGAACAGATAACCCTGGACGACCTTAACGTACACCGCGCCATTCTGCCGGGCCGTAAAACGGTGTTGCGGGCGCAACTGGCGCAGGCTATTTCACTGCGGGGCACGGTGTTGCAAAGCCCGATTGAAACCTCGCTGCGCCACTGCTGTATGATGGCATCAACCGGCCTGGGTATCGGTATTGTGGATACCATCACCGCCCAGAGCGGCCATCCCGGATTACTGATAAAGCCGTTTGAACCCAAGCTGGAGATTGCCTATCTGGCTATTTTCCCGCCCCGACATGCCCGCAGCATGTTAATCGAACAGGTCACGCATGAAATGCGCAAATTAATTGCCGAAAAAAATACCGCCGCCTGAGCCATCGCCCCTTCGCAGCGATGGCTGTCATCATGATGCCATCTTGCTGCGCCACGCTGTTTCACGATGCCCGGCTATCAATACGCCGGTGCCGACAATGCGCCGGTGCCGAGCGGCTCAACGCCTACGATTTGAGGTAAACACGCCATGATGCGCGCCCTGCGTCATAAAACCTATTTGTGCGGCTTACTGCTTTGCGTGCTGTTACTGGCGCTCATCCTCGCTATCTGGCGGCCCTTCACCCGCCGTGGCAACGACAATGCTTTATGGATGATCGTCAGCCAGCAGTGTGTGCCTCATCAGCAGCAAAGCGGTGCACCCGCGCCTTGTCTTGACGTTGATATTGCCGGGGGCTATGCCCTGCTCAAAGACCGGCGCGGCCCTTACCATAATTTGCTCATTGCGACCGCGCGGATGAGCGGTATCGAAAGCCCGCACCTGCTGCAAGCCGATACCCCCAACTATTTTGCGGCAGCCTGGCAGTACCGAAACCGCTTATCACATCAACACGGCTCGCCAATTCAGGACGACAACATCGGCCTTGCCATTAACTCATACTATGGGCGCACCCAGAATCAGTTGCATATTCACACCGCCTGCCTCAATCCACAGGTATACCAGATACTGCAAACGCAGGCGGCAACCCTCACCCCTGACTGGCAACCCCTGAATGAACCGCTGGCAGGGCACACCTATCTGGCCATGAAACTGACCGGGAAAACACCGGATAACGTAGCGCCATTCATGTTGCTTAACCAGTATGCGCAGCAACACCATGACACCCTCGACAATTACGGTCTGGCGCTCACCGTGAACGCGCAAGGCGACGTCATCATACTGGCTGTGCGGCGTGACCTGTTTGGCCTGATGAATCTCGGATCAGCAGAAGAAGTGTTGGATCTCAACTGCGTGCTGGCGAAATAATTCGCCGCACGCCGTCAGTCATCGGGCCGCGCAGGCGTCCTCTCGCGCATTATACACCCGCTTCAGGGCTGGGGATGACCGCTGGCATCATACAGCGGCCAATGCGCGGGTGGGGCCAGCGTTGTCAGCGCCTGCTCAACAAAGCGGCTATCTTGCCAGTCGTCAACGGAAAAATCGCTGCGGATAAGCCCGGCTTCATGGGCACGTTGTAGGCTGTCTTGCAGGCTGGTGCGCAAAAACGCATCAATACGTGGTGACGTTTGTATGCTGAGCGAATCCGGCCGGAACTGCTCTTCAAATAGCGCCGCCGGTATCTGGCTCTGCCCGGCCATCAACTGAATATACTCCGGCAAATGCGCCGGGTCGCTTGCCCAGCTTGCCTCGCTCACCAGGGCACTCACCAGTTGCTGGGTGATTTGCGGATAGCGATCGATGAAATCCTGCGTCGCCAGCACCACCGCCTGCGTGGTATTCGCCCAGCCTAAATCACGGCTGGAGGTGATAATGCGGATACCCTGTGCACGTAACGCCAGTAATGACACGCCGCCCCATACCGCATCGATACGGCGAGCGGCCAGCGCCGCTTTTCCTGCCGTCCAGTCGAGGTTGACGACCTGAATATCGCGCACATTGATTCCGGCGCTCTTAAGTACCCGCTCAAATGCCAGTTGGTCGGCAGTCCCTTTATAGACGGCCACCCGCTTCCCGCGCAGATCGTCAATACGCGCGATACCGGACTCCGGTGTCACCGCCAGATAGGAGCTTGAACCACGCGAGCCAAGCAACACGCGTGTCGGCAGGCCGCCCGCCCGGCCAATGATTGCCGCCAAATCGCCCAGATACGCAATATCCAGTTGCCGGTTCGCCAGCGCCTCATTCACCGCCGGCCCGGCACCTTTGAAAAATTGCCAGCGCACCGTCACGCCCTGGGCCTCAAACAGCGGCTCCAGGGTATGGCGAATGTAAGCAAGCCCCAGCGGGCCACCAATAAACGGCTTGCTGCCCGCGCTTTGATCGGGCAGGCCGATGCGGATCTCTGTCGGTTTATCTGCCTGTGCCTGCGCGGCCGGGCCGCCAAATAGGGCCAGCGTCAGCATCAAGGTGCCAAGGCCGTGCCAAAACCAGCCGCTACGGCCACTAACACACTGTTGTTGCATGAGGTTCTCCACACTGTTCTACGGGGGCAATGGCGAGAAGCTAGCGAACGTAGCAGGCTGGCGGTAAATAACATTTCCATGATTTATCAGCTAAAAAAAACATAAACCAGTCACGGTGCCGCGCCGGGAAGCTTATGCGTTTCTTGCACGAGGAATATCTGTTTATTGCATTGGCATCACCACCGGCTTCGGGTTTTTATGTCTTATTGATTTATTTCCACCGACGTTGCAACAAAAAATGAATAAGCCCTGGTTACTACGACCACCGAGACCTTATCGTCTGTTATTCCCCCTGCCGCACCGGATCAGGCAGGCGGTGGTCGTCCTGTTGCTGCCGTTGCTGGTGCTGTCGCTGTGGCAAGTAAGCAGCCGCTTAGGCTGGATGCCACCACAAATTCTGCCTGCACCATCACGGGTGGCAACAACCGCCATCAGCTTATGGCACGGGGAGTTGCTCAGCCAGTGGGCCATCAGTCTGCGTCGGCTGGTAAGCGGGCTGGCAGCCGGTGTCGCCCTTGGCACCCTGCTCGGCGGGCTTATGGGCGCATCGTCACGGGCAGAGCGGCTGCTCTATCCCACGGTTTATGCCCTGGCGCAAATTCCGACACTGGGGTGGATCCCGCTGTTCATGGCGCTGTTCGGCATTGATGACGGCCTGAAGCTGGCGGTGCTCATCAAAGCGGTTCTGGTGCCGGTCACGCTGCACACGCAGCGCGGTATCCGCGATATTCCGCTGCCGCTCCTTGAGGTTGCCGATAGCTTACGCCTGCCGCGTTTCTCTCGCCTGTTCGGGTTGATCTTGCCTGCGGCTCTGCCGGTATGGTTTACCGGTTTAAAACTGGCGCTGTCGCAAGCCTGGGTGTCATTGATTGTGGTGGAACTGCTCGCCTCATCACAGGGTATCGGTTATCTGATGGTCTGGGGTCGTCAGCTGTTTCAGTTAGATATCGTGCTGGTGTGCATTGCCGTCATTGGCCTGACCGGGCTGCTGATGGAGACTGGCATCACCCGGCTGGAACACCGCCTGATAGGCTGGTCACGGTCGGCTATCAGCCGCCTGCAACCCACGCCAGATGGCCGCGCTATCGGGCTGGCGCTGCCGTTATTGCTTCTGGTGTTATGGCAATTCAGTGCCCATCACGGCTGGCTCAATACGCGGTTACTGCCACCGCCTGCCGAGGTGATACACGCCATGTGGCAGGGCTTTCGTGAAGGGGTGTTGCCTGATGCGCTCTGGCACAGTGTGCGGCGCGCACTAACCGGCGGAGCCCTCGGTGCCTGCGCCGGTTTGCTGGCAGGACTGCTGCTGGGGTTAAGCCTGCGTGCCGAATCGCTGTTTACCCCAACCCTGACACTGCTGCGCCAGGTGGCGCTGTTTGCCTGGCTGCCGCTTATCACTGCCTGGGTTGGCAATGATGAACAGGGCAAGGTGACATTTATTGCCCTGGTGGCGTTCTTTCCAATGCTGGTAGCCAGCCATCAGGGCGTGCGCCGACGCGCAAAAGACCTGCACGATGTCGCCCGCGTGTTGCAACTGCCGTGGTACGACCGCCTGCGCGTGCTGACGCTGCCTGATGCCGCGCCAGCACTGTTTACCGGCCTGCGGCTGGCGATGATTTATGCCTGGCTTGGCACCATCGGCGCAGAATATTTCATGTCATCGGGTAGCGGCATTGGCAGCCTGATGATCAATGCCCAGCAATTGCTGGATATGCCTATCATCCTCAGCGGCATGGTGCTGACAGGTATCACCGGTGCACTGATTGACCATATCGGTTTGCGCCTGGAAACCCACCTTACCCGCTGGCGTCACACAGGAGTCACGCCATGACATACCCCACATCCAATCATTCTGCCGCCCCGGTGGTGGTGTTTGAGCAGCTCACTAAACAATTTCGGGTAAGCGGCAATACGCTGACGGTGATTGATGACCTGAGCCTGTCCATTTACCCCGGTGAGCTGGTGGCGATTGTCGGCAGCAGCGGCTGTGGAAAATCGACACTGCTACGCCTGCTGGTCGGGCTGGATAACCACTATCAAGGCCAAATACGGGTCGATGGGCGGCCGGTTTCCGGCATTGGTCGTGAGCGCGGCATTGTGTTTCAGGAGCCCCGGCTCTTCCCGTGGCTCACGGTACGCCAGAACATTGCCCTGGGGCTGGCCAGTGAAAAACTCACTCATGCCGATAAGGCACAGCGCGTCGAGCACTTCCTGCGGCTGGTACATTTGCAGGAGTTTGCTGATGCCTTGCCCGCCGAGCTTTCCGGTGGCATGGCGCAGCGGGTGGCGATTGCCCGGGGTCTGGTGGCCAACCCACGCATTTTGATGCTCGACGAACCCTTTGGCGCACTCGATGCCCTGACCCGTCAGCAAATGCAGCAAGAGTTGCGGCGTATCCACCAGCAGGAAGGCACCACCACGCTGCTGGTGACGCACGATGTGGAAGAGGCCGTCTATCTGGCAGACAGGATCGTGGTACTGGCCCCGCGCCCCGGCAGACTAAAGCACCTCAGCACCGTGGCGCTGCCCCACCCGCGCCTGCGCGAGAGCGACGCGTTTCACCAGCAATGCAGCGAGATTCTGGCCCTGCTGACACAACCGGACACCGCGCACGCCCCCATAAGCCGGGTTATCACCGAACATTCTGCTGTCACTGACTAACTGGAGCAAACCATGGGACACCCCTCCGTCTACCCGACCGGTACAACACTCTATCAGCCAGAAAAAGCCTGGGGCGGTTATACCGTTTTTCAGGCGCTGGAAACCGGTGCGGTGTTAATTGACATGAATGGCACCGCATTACGGCTCTGGGAAGGGCTGCACGGCTTTCCCAACAAGCTGTTACCCGGTGGGTATATTCTCGGCCACAGCGGCCAGCGCGATGCGCGCTACGGCATGCAGGACATGGTTGATGTGGTGCAACTGGACTGGGATGGCAACCGCGTCTGGCAGTTCAATCGCTACGAATATATCCAGGACCCCGACCTGCCGCCGGAGTGGATGGCGCGCGCCCACCACGACTACCAGCGCAGCGGCAACCCGGTTGGTTACTATGCGCCAGGGCTTGAGCCGCAGGCGTTAGGGGCAAACACTTTAATTCTGGCGCACCAGAACCTGCACAATCCTCAAATCAGTGACAAACCCCTGCTTGATGACACCATCATCGAGGTGGACTGGCAGGGCAATATTCTGTGGGAATGGCGGTGCAGCGACCACGTTGATGAGCTGGGTTTTGATGACGCGGCGAAAACCGCGCTCTATAACAACCCGAACATGCGCAGCAGCGGCGGCGGCATGGGTGACTGGATGCACATCAACAGCATGTCAACGCTCGGGCCAAACCGCTGGTTTGACGAAGGCGACTCTCGCTTTCACCCGGACAACATCATCTGGGATGCCAGAGAAGCCAACATCATCGCCATCACAGATAAGCAGAGTGGCAAGATAGTCTGGCGGCTCGGGCCGGATTATCGCACCCCGGAGCTGAAACACATCGGCTGGATAATCGGCCAGCATCACGCCCACATGGTCCCGGCCGGTTTACCGGGCGCGGGCAATATTCTGGTGTTTGATAACGGCGGCTGGGCCGGTTACGGCGCGCCTAACCCCGCCTCGGCGGACGGCGTGAAAAATGCCTGGCGCGATTACTCGCGCATACTGGAAATCAACCCGGTAACGCTGGATGTAGTCTGGCGTTATTCGCCGTATGAGGCCGGGCTGCCCCATCCTACCGATGCATTTCGTTTCTACAGCCCGTACATCAGCAATATTCAACGCCTGCCAAATGGAAATACGCTGATTAACGAAGGGGCAAATGGCCGCCTGTTCGAGGTCACGGTCGATCACGAAATTGTCTGGGAATATATCTCGCCGTTTTGGGGGAAAACCGTCAACACCAATATGCTATACCGTGCCTATCGCGTGCCCTATGACTGGGTGCCACAGCTTGAACGCCCACAGGAAAACGCCGTTGTGCCGCCGGACAACACCCGCTTTCGCCAGCCCGGTGCCGCACAGTCTGGTTTCACCAGCGTGGTTGCCGTTCACGATACCCGGCCCTATAAGCGCGGTGGCGATGCGTTGTGCGTGGCAACGGACAGTGACGAGCTAAAGCGCAGCCCGAAGCTGTTTAGTGTCAGCCGCCAGCGCTTTCATACCCTGTCGCTGGCCGCCGACGAGAGCCTGCCACTGACAGCAAGCGGCCCCTCGCTACTGCTGGTCGGCGCAGAACGCTGCGTGCATTGCAAAAGCCTGTATCGCCAGTTGGAAACCGTGCTCGGTGATGCATCGTTACGTGAATTACCCTGCTATTACCTTGATGCTGACCACCATCTGGCACAAACCGCTGCGCTGGGTGTGCGTTCGCTGCCAACGCTTATCTGGCTGCAAGACGGCAAAGAGAGTGCCAGGCTCACCGGCGCACAGAGCGCCGCGCAATTACGCCAGTGGCTGCCGTTACCGCGCTAATCACGCGAGCCATGCACACATCAGGTGCCGCTGGCGGCGATGGGGGGCGATTGCGGGTGCACCGCACGCGGTAATCCCCCGCAATGTGCCACTGCAATGGCACGACACGGGAAATGAAAACGCCCCGGCCTAACAGCACAGGACGTAAAAGCAGAAGATGGACAGACAAGGAAAAAAGGAAAAAAGAAAGGCATTCAGGTTATCGGCCTGACGGTAACCCGTCAGGCCGCAATGACGTTATGGTGCTTTTCGCTCAGTTTTAGATTCTATGGCTGTTGGCGGTACCACCGACTTCTGGTCAGCTTTTTTCTCAGCATGCCCTTTTTCTTTTTCCACCACAGCAGGCGTTCCCTGTTTATTGGCTTTTTCTTTGGTAACCGCTTTTTCTGTCGCCCCTGCTTTTTCTGTAGGGGCGACATTCAGCGCATCCTTGTTTTTTTCTGATGTCGCTGCTTTTTTATGCGGCTCTGATTTTTTATCAGCAGGCGCATTCTGTTTTACGGGTACCGCGGTGGATGTCGGCGGTACTCCTGGTTGAGTTTTCCCCTCCTGACTTGTGGTGGTATTTGACGTTACAACCGCACTGGCTGACGTATTCGCCGTGGGTTTAGCACTCACTTCAGATGAAGCGGCATGCGCATAAGAAGTTGCCAGAATAACGCCTAAAAACAGAGGTTTCATATTCATTATGAACATCCTTTAACAAGTCATTTGCGATTAACCAAAAGATTTATTTTCAGGTTAATAACTGAAGCCATCACAGCATTGCTTCGGGGGTTATTAAAACAAAATCAAAAATAAAAAGAAGATGGAATAATCCTAGAAATTGCCAATTTAATTTCACCGAAACATCTGAACTTTTTAGCTACGACCTAATAAATCGCGCGCATGCCTCAGATATTATTCCGCCAGTGAGCACTTATTATTCATGTTTGAAAAAATAAACCTGCTAACCATCACCTGATGATGCAATGCAATATAATTTTATTAGCAAGGTAAACTGGCAGGTATCTGAATGGCTGGAATACAAAAAACCGGCTGCCCATCGACCTGTTCTCTGCGTCAGGCAAAGAACAGATGATGATCAGCCGGATTATCAGGTATCCAGGCCTGGCGGCACATCAGCCAGACGTGATTATAGCGAGCGCTTATTACTGGGCTTTTTGTTCAGTTTTTACAGCGGGTGCTGCTGTAGGTTCAGCTTTCTTTTCCGCTTGTGCCGCTGTTTTTTCTTCTGTTACCCCTGTTTTTGTTACCGCTGTTTTTTCTTTGGCATTATTATTTATTTTCTCCGCTTTAACTGCCGCCTTATTTTCTTTTTCCGTCTTGAGTGCTTTTTCCACTACAGCTGTTTTTTCCACTACAGCTGTTTTTTCATCCTGCTTTTTCACCGCCGTGTTTTCATGTTTTTTTACTGTTAATGCAGTGGATGATTGTGGTGCAACCGGATGACTCTTCCCCTCCTCATTATTTGCGGTGCCTTTGGGCGTTACAACTGCGCTGGCAGCACTCTCCACGGCGGGTTTTGCATTCACCTCGGTGGAAGCGGCATGAGCATAAGAAGTTGCCAGAATAACGCCTAAAAAGAGAGGTTTCATATTCATTATGAATGTCCTTTAACAAGTCATTTGCAATTAACCGAAAATAAAATTTATTTTTTGGTTAATAACTGAAGCCGTCATATCATCGCTTCGGGGTTTATTAAATCAAAACCCAAAATAAAAAGAAGATAGAATATTCCTAGAAATTACCACAGGTATCTGAACAGGTTATTTAATGCGCTTTCGATAGCTATTGCGCAGCAATTATTATTGTATTTTTTAGCCATTATTTTCATTAATTATGACGATTGACTTCACTATCGGGGGATAAACCGGCTCACTCACCGTTGTTGTGCACAACCCATCGCGTGAATGGCGGGAAAACTGGGGATAACAGAGGATGGCGGTGCCACCCTCCACACAAGGTTCAACGCCGATAGGCCAACGAACGCACCAGCCGGTCGCCCAGCGACTGCACCAGTTGTACCAGTAATACCAGCACAATGACCGTCCCTATCATCACCTGCTGATTAAAACGCTGATAGCCATAGCGAATAGCCAAATCGCCCAAACCTCCACCGCCAATCACGCCTGCCATCGATGAAAAGCCTATCAGCATGACTACCGTCAGCGTGATGCCCGCCACAATCGACGGCAGCGCCTCAGGTAACAGCGCCTTGCTGACCACATGCCATACATTGCCGCCCATTGAGACTATCGCCTCCACCCTTCCGGCCTCCACCTCAGCCAGTGCGTTTTCCACAATACGGGCAAAAAACGGAAATGCGCCGAGCGTGATGGGCACAACTGCGGCGGTGCTGCCAAGCGTGGTGCCGACAATCAGACGAGTCAGCGGGATAAGCGCTATCAACAACACCACAAACGGCAGCGAACGCCCGATATTAATCACCCCACCCAATACGGCATTTAAGCGCGGCAGCGGCAACACGCCCTGGCGACGGCTGATAAACAGCAACACGCCAACGGGTAAACCAAGCAATAGCGTAAACAGCGCAGCCAGCCCCACCATGTAGAGCGTTTCCAGCGTGGCATTGAACATAATCGAAAATAGCTCGTCCCAGCTCAGGCGACTCTGCATAACCCGGCCTCCTCGGATGCAGTTTTTGCAGCACTGGCGCTGGGTTCGTCCGGCAACGCTAGCGCAGAGAGCGCCAATTCAGCCTGACTCAGCCCCGCCAGTTCCACACCGTGGCGCAACAAAAATGCCCGTTCAGCCGCCAGATCGGGTAACAGCGCCTGACGCAAGCGTGATGTTGGGTTCGCCAACAGTACACGCAGCTCACCGCTTTCGACCACTCGCCCTGCCTCTAACAATGCCGCATGGTCACACAGGGTTTTCACCACCTCCAGCTCATGGGTAATCAGCACCACGGTCAAACCAAGCTGCTGATTAATCTGCTTGAGTAAGGCAAGAATCGACGCGGTGGTTTGCGGGTCAAGCGCGCTGGTGGCTTCATCACACAGCAGGTAACGCGGCCGGGCGGCCAGCGCGCGGGCTATACCCACCCGCTGTTTTTGCCCGCCAGAGAGCTGGGAAGGATAAGCCTGCGCCTTATCACTCAAGCCAACCAACGCCAGCAATTCCGCCACACGCGTCTCACGCTCATGCCGGGCTACCCCGGCAATTTCCAGCGGTACAGCGACATTGTCTTGTACCGTGCGGGCATGTAACAAATTGAAATGCTGGAAAATCATCCCGGTACGCTGCCGATGCTGGCGCAATGCCGCAGCTGACAACGTGGTGATATCACACCCGTCCATCACAATGCGGCCCGACGTGGGACGCTCCAGCAAATTCAGGCAGCGAATAAGCGTGCTTTTGCCCGCGCCGCTGCGCCCGAGAATGCCATATATCGCACCGGTTGGAATGGTGAGCGACACCTCCTCCAGCGCCGCACTGGTACTGTCGGGGTAGCGTTTTGCCAGCCGTTCAATCTGGATCATGGTTATTGTCCTGCGACCGCAATCACCGAGCCTTTATAGCGCTGACGAATAAATTCCGCCGTGGCTTTTGACTCCAAATCTTTCGCCAGTTGCACAATACGCGGGTCTTTTGCCAGTGCCGGCGTGGTGACCAGAATATTGGCATACGGGTTATGGCTGGCGCTCTCAAGGCCGAGTGCATCGCGCGCAGGCTCCAGGCCCGCTTCCAGCGCATAGTTACCGTTAATCACCGCTAAATCGACATCTTCCAGCGAGCGGGGGATCTGTGCGGCTTCAATTTCGGTTATTTTTAATTTTTTCGGGTTCTCGGCAATATCCTTCGGCGTTGCCTGATCTTTCGCCGGGTCGTTATAACCGGCTTTCAGTTTTATCAGCCCTTTGTCCTGTAGCAGGTAGAGCGCACGGCTCAGGTTGGTGACATTATTCGGCACGGCGATGGTGGCGTTTTCTTTCACCTCATTGAGTGATTTGTATTTTTTGGAGTAAACGCCCAGCGGTTCGATATGCACCGTGGCAGCAACGACAAATTTTTTGCCCAGCGCTTTTTCCTGATCGCGCAGATAAGGCACATGCTGAAAATAGTTGGCATCCACATCGCCGCTGGCCAGCAGCTCGTTAGCGTTCACGTTACCGCTAAGCTCCACCACCTTCAGCTTCAGCGATGGGTCGGATTTTTGTATCTGCGCCAGAATTTCTGCGTGCGGTACCGGGTCTGCCGCCACACGCAGTACCTCGGCCGCCTGAGCCGATACCGATAACCCCATGGCTAACGCCATTGCTGTCAGAGCAAAAAAAGTATTTTTTTTCATATTATTATCCCTTGATGATGATTTTTATCGTGACAAATTTTCAGGCACTGACGGCCTGTTGTGCGCTGTGCAGCACATCGCCGTAATAGCGTTTGGCGACCTCTGGATGAGAACGCAAGCGGCCTTTCAGGTAGTTCCAGCCCACTTCACGCAACAGCGGATTGGCCGGGTCGCTGGCCGGGCCGCGCGCTAACTGCGCCAGCTCAGGATCCAGAGGATAGACCGGCACTACGGCATCAAGCCGGGCACCGAGAAAAAACGCCACCGACAGCCGTTCCTGATCCACCGCTGGTGATACCACCCGGTGCACGGTGGCACGTAAGTACCCGTTGGTAGCCAACTCCAGCAACTCGCCGATGTTCACCACAAATGATCCAGCCAGAGGATGGGCATCCACCCAGCGTTCAGGCTCGACTTCTACCTGTAACCCGGACTGTTCATCTTGTAATAACAGGGTCAGAAAACCGGAGTCTTTATGCGCCCCCACACCTTGCTGGCTGTCTGCCACGCTGCGGCCCGGGTAGCGGATAAGCTTGATGTGTTCGTTGGGCTTGTCACCGTACAGCGCATCAAAAGCGGTCACTGGCAGCCCCAGCGTTTGCGCAAATGCGCGCAATAACCGCAACGACAGTTGTGCCAGCGTTTGCTGCCAGCGCAATAGCGTCTCTTTGAGTTCCGGTAGCGCCGCAGGCCAGAGATTCGGCCCCTGCAAGCGCCGCCACGCCGGATCACCGGATAACAACCGCAATGGTGCGCGCTCGGCCCCGATATCGAACTGCTCGCGCCAGTCAGGTTCACTGCGGGTGCGCTCGGCTCCGGCTCGGTTGTAGCCGCGAAAATGGGGGGAGTGGATCATGGCAACCCGTTGCTTTTCTTCATCCGGCAGCGCAAAAAAGGCGCGCGACAACTGCTGCACCCGCTGCTGTAGCGTCGGGTCAACACCGTGGTTTGTCAGGTAAAAAAAGCCGGTTTCACGGGCGGCAATATTCAGTTGGTGCAGAAAATCGGCTCGCTGGGCAGCGCTGCCATCAAGCAGGGAAAAATCGAGAATAGGTAAAGCAGCGGTTTGACTCATCGCGAACTCCATTAGTGCCAGGTATCAGTATCGGGAGATGCAACACAGCGCAACCGCAACAGCACAAAGCAGACATGGCCATTCCTCTATTCACAGTAAAATCAACAAGGTGCAACACATGTCATTTCAGCGCGACACGGCACCCCAACGTAACTGACCTCAACGTAACAACGCTCAGGACGTGGCGTCTTGCGACATTAATCACTATTTTGGCGGGCAGGTGAAATATCAATAACGGCAAAGATAAGACAAAAAGTGCAACACTCTGACCAACTGACAATGCCGTAATTCGTAACACATTCACAAATAGCTTTACTTGACGGTGATGTATTCCCTGTGATGAACACAGTAGGATGGCACCGAAGGTCGAAGGATGTGATAGAACATCCACAACTTTTTATTTCTTGAGGTAATCCTATGCAATCCGAAGAGCAACGCCTTATCGATGGTCTGTTTCAACGGCTGAAGACAACCGAGACCAGCACGGGCCCGCGGGATCTCAAGGCTGAACAACAGATTAACGAACACCTCCGCCAGCAGCCTGCCGCTCCCTATTACATGGCGCAATCGATCATTATTCAGGAAGCCGCGCTCAAACAGATGGATCAACGCCTCAAAGAGCTGGATATGGAAATCAACCGGCTTAGACAGGAAGCGGCGGCCCGTCCGGCACCCAGCAGCGGGGGATTTTTATCCGGTCTGTTTGGCGGCGGACGTCAGAGCACCGCCCAGCCGGTGCAACCGACCGGCAGCTATGGGCAACCCTCAGGCTTCAGCCAGCCCGGCTACAGTAATCAGCCGATGGGGTACACCCCGCCCCCGGCCCAGGGTTACGCTCAGCCGGGTTATGCCCAACCGGCTCCATCACGCGCAGGCAGTTTTATGAGTGGTGCGTTACAAACTGCGGCTGGCGTCGCAGGGGGCGTGGTGCTGGCCGAGATGTTAACCGGCATGTTCAACCACACCAAACCGGAAGAGATAGTCAATATCGTCAACGATACGTCGATCATCAACGACAACCCGTTGCAGGACGTTAATGACAGTTTCCGCGATTTTGGCCGTGATAACCTCGATACATTCAACGGCTCCGATAGCAGTAATACGCCCTGGAGTAACGCCAGCTACACGCCGCAGGAGAATAACGCTGGCAGCGATTTCGGTGATTTCAGCGCTGATGACAGCGACGACGACACCTACGTCTGAGTGATTATTGCCCCTTCCCGCGCTCGGGAAGGGGTTCTGTTCACACACGCCGGACTACAACCGTTATCGCCCCGTCATCACCGCTTTTGGCAACCGCCGCTGCGCCTATGCCTCGTGGCGTACTACCGCGATGTTGTTATAACCTTCAGCAATAAATGCGCCCGATTGGTTATTGGCTGTGTGCGCACTCTGGCTGCTAGCCTGCGCTTATGCTTATCCGCCCTGAATGTTGTATGACCTCATGAATATCGATTTGCGCCAGTTACGCCACTTCATTGCGCTCATAGAGCACCGCAATTTCACGGCAGCGGCTCAGGCGGTGAATATTTCCCAGTCGGCATTCAGCCGCAGTATTCAGTCACTGGAACAGGGCGTGGGGGCCAGGCTGATTGACCGCAACAACCAACTGGAACCGACCAAAAAGGGGCTGTTGGTGCTTGAACATGCGCGCCGCCTCACTCAACATGCCCAGGCACTCGCGCACGATATCGCACAGTTCAGCGAAAAAGAGAGCGGCGAGGTGCATTTCGGTTGCGGCCCGGCTCCGGCAGCCTGGCTGATGCCTCAGGTTATCGGGGCCTTTTCACGTCACTATCCGAGAGTGCGGCTGGTGTTTCGGGTCGATAACTGGCAGGCACTGGGGCAACGGCTGATGACCGAAGAGCTGGCATTTATCGTCGCCGATACCCGCCATTTTGAACTGGATGCCCGCTACAGTGTGCAACCCCTGAGCCAGCATCGCTGGGGGTTTTGCTGCCGCGAGGGGCACCCGCTGGCCGCGCTTGATGAAATCAGCGTCGAGCAATTATTTAGCTACCCGCTGGCGGCCACCGTGCGCCCGCCTAACCTGCGTCAGGCGCTGGTGCGCCTGAGCGGCCAGCAGGATATTCGCCCCAGTATCGAATGTGAGAACGGCTACAGCCTGCTGGATGTGATTCGCCACTCCGATGCCATCGGCACCACCAATCACCACCACGGCCCGACACGCCAGCCGCCCAGCGGTATTCACATGCTGAAAATCACCGGGCTGGATGATGACGCACAGGCGTTTTATACCCACTACGGGATAGTCAGCCGCGCGGACGCTCGCCTGTCATGGCTGGCGCAGCGGCTGATCGGCATGTTTCTGGACGTTGACCGCCACTTACATGCCACCGATACCTCACCTGCCCGCGATCTCTCAGCGCATGAGCCGCGTTAACGCCATTCCCGCATGACCGCTATAACGGCGTCACGCTGAAATCACGAATCACCTGGCGCGAAAACACGGTGCGCAGGCCAAAATAGCCGCTGGCAGGCGGCGCGGCATAATGGGCGCGAAAATAGAGCTGGTCATCAATCAAAAACCGGGTTTCGGTGTTATCCACCTCGATTGTCACCCGGTATGACTGCCCGGTGCGCAAAAGATGATCGGCATCGGTAAACTCCCCCAGCAACAGGCGCTCTCCCTGCCCGTTGTAATAACGAAAGCGGGTGGTTTGGTTCCAGTTGCCGCCCATGCCGACGTAATAGAGCGATAAATTATCGTATTCACTGAGCACACCGTGGCGGGTGAAAAGCTCGGGATTAGCCGGGTCGCGGGCGGCCCAAAACTGATTAAGATCCGAAAGCCGGTCATTCGGTTGCCCCTGAACCACCACTTCACGCACATAGCGAATGCGATAGGTACCGGACAACGGTTGATCGAGCCAGACCGTGAGCCCGGCTGCGCTATCTAGCGTCAGTCCGTCGCCTTTTACCTCAACGGTCGTGCGCGCCGGGGCTTCCTGCTCTACCCGCCAGGTGCGCGGCTGGCCGTCCGGGCGTGCGCCCCATAGCACCACGCGCTGGTGCGCATCCGTACTGATCGCTGCCTCTGGCGCGATAACGCCGGGTGCAACGCTGATGGCACTCGCATCCGTTCGTGATGCCTCCACCACGGCCGGTGGCATGTTCGCTGTGTCGGTCATGAATAATATCCTGATAATACTGTGAAATGTTCAAGATGTGCCCGCCTGGCGTAGCCGCACCGGCGGGGGTAGTGATAAATCGTGGTAAAGAGGTGTCAATAGCGCTAACGCGGCGATGATTAACCGGGCTGCGCTGGCCCGGCCAGCGCCAGCAGCGCTATCGCCGTCAACCCCCATTGCGCTACCGCATTGGTTGACAAGTTCGTCGCCTCGGTGCTGCCGGAGGTACGGTCAATCGAAGAGCCGATATCCGCTTCTTTTATCGGGGATAACACCGCAGGCGGCCTGACCAGCCGCACCCGTTGATTAGGCTCGGCAATCCCGCCATCGCCGCGCTGAAACTCGTGCCAGGCGCGGCGGGCCAGTGCTTTGTCATGCAGCCACCAGGCGGCAAAGGCGGTGAGGCGCGCATGGCCCTGCATCAGATTCGGTTTTTTCACCGGGTGCCCCATCAACGCCGCCAGTGCCAACGGGTCGTTATAGCAGCGGCAGTAATCAAGCCAGGCGCGGGTGAAATCCGGGTCAGGCAGCAGTGGCAGCAGTTCGGCGCAAATCTCCGCCAGCCCGAACACCGCACTTAAGTGGGACACCACCGCCTCTCCGCCCTGAACCGGCGCAAATACGCCGCTATCGGGGTTGATGTCCGCCACGCCAGTGAAAAAGCCATACGGTTGTCGCGCCAGTGACTGCATGCTGTTGAGCAACCGCTCGCGTATCGCCCCATCCTGACGCCGTTCCCAGGCGGTCAGCCAGGCGGCGGCCACCGCCCCCCAGTCAGTGCCAAAATTCAGGCTAATCAATGGGCTGACAGCTGCCTGCTGACCAATTTTGCGCCCCGGCACCACCTGTTCAAGACGGCGCAAGGCTTCGACCTGCTCATCCATCAGCTCGCCGATGCGCTCATCCGCCGTCAGGTAATACAAAAAGCGCCGATTAGCGACCGTCGAGATGCGCAACTGCTTGGCGCTGTCGCCCCAGTGCTGCACGTTATGGCGTGAGCCGAGCGGCTGAAAGCGACCGGCATGGTGAACATCCACTTCGCCAGTGTGTCGGGTCATCGCTTCAGCCATGCGGAACACCTCCGCGCGACCGCTGCGCAAAAAGTAGTACCACAGCCACAAATCGGTGCTCAGCTCCGAATTATCCCAGGCGTAACCGCCCACGTCATAACGCCAGACGTGGCGATCACTGTCATAGGTGTGCATCACATCGCCAAAGTCCCAAAAGCCGTACCACTTACGCTGCTCCACCTCATGGTGGTAGACATCAAAATACCAGCGCAACTGATCATCGAGTTTCTGCTGCGCCGGGTTGCCTGCCACCTGCGGCGACCAACTGGGGCCAAACGCGCCCGCCTGGTGCAGCCAGCGGGTATCGGCCACCAGTAACGGCGGCTGCTGATGGCGCTGCGACAGCGCCAGTAACGCGGCATCATCCGGCGTGGCCGCCAGCACATCCACAAACAGCTCGCTGGTGCGGGCAATGCCTTCGGGCGTGCCAAAGCCCGGTTCGTAATCCTCGTAGGTTATCTCCAGCCCTTCGCGCTGCTGCGCATAGCTCTCCTGCCCCATGCCATCATGATAAAAGCGTAAATCCATCGGTTGTGCGTAGGGCGACCACAGCCACAGCGTGACGGTGGCCTGCGCGGTGTGCGCCTGTTCAATCTCCAGGCACGCAGGGTAGCTCTGCCAAAAATGACGAATACCAAAGGCCACACCGCCCGCGGGCGAACCCAGATAGCCGGTGCCAGAAGCACGCTGGCCGCTGGTGGACAACACCCAGCCGCGCCCGGCGGACGTGCGTTTGTGGATCTGAAAGCCATCCGGGTGATGCTGCGTCAGCCGGTAGCTGCCAAACGCCGGGATAGCACCGAGGCGTTTGCCGACGGCGGCAGGCCACTGTGCTATCGGCGGTGTGGCTTTACCGTCCCGTTGCGCCTGGATCACCGCCGCGCCCGGCGAGCGCCGAAGCCCGCTAACACCGCGCACGGCTTCACGAAAAATACCGCCTTGTGCGCTGGTAAAACGCACATGGCGAGAGTGCAGCTCAGCTTGCTGCGGCACATCAAAGGCCACACCGACACCGCTGATAAACGTGTGCTGCTCATCGCCGTCATAAATCAGGGTATGCACGATGCGAAACGATGCCGAGTGAGCATAAAAATAGAGCCGCACCACAAATGGCAGCCGGGTAACCCCCGTCTGCTGGTGGTGGTGATGGCTGCCGCGCAGCGCGATGACGGCGCGCTGTGGCCCATATTGCTCCACCGTCACCTGCGCCGTCTGGCCCTGAAACGCCGCCAGCGCCTGTGGGGCATCGGGCTCATCGCCGGATTGCACCCGCAACACCAGCCGCCCATCACTGAGCG
This sequence comes from Dickeya aquatica, assembly GCF_900095885.1. Taxonomy (NCBI): domain Bacteria; kingdom Pseudomonadati; phylum Pseudomonadota; class Gammaproteobacteria; order Enterobacterales; family Pectobacteriaceae; genus Dickeya; species Dickeya aquatica. The sequence goes on along the minus strand of NZ_LT615367.1, from coordinate 1,604,741 downwards.
CCAGCCGCTCTCCCTGCCACAGGGCACGAATGACAACCTCGCCACCGGCTTTGGGTATCAGACAACGCACCTGCCCGGTGTCAACCTGCCAGTCCGGCCCGGCGTCCGTGACCAGCGGCGCGGCAGCAGGTAACGGTGTGGTGCGGACACTGACGGCCACGCCAGCGGCGGGCGCACGCTGGCCACCGACGGCGTGTGCTGACCATTTCAGCGACCCGTCCGGCCAATAGGCGAGCGGCCAGCTTTGCAGCCCCCGCTCCGGCTGACCGCGCTCATGTAGCAAAAACTGGCTGTCCGCCGGTACCTGGCCTTGTGGCCACGGCATCCCCCAGGTCACGCCACCAAAGCTCGCCGGCACCAGCCCGTCCAGCCAGTGCAACGCCACCGGTGCAGGTGCGGCCCCTTGCGCAGTGCCCGGCGCGGCGGCCGCCTGTGGCAACCGGCCAAGCAGTGGGGCCGCCAGCGCCAGCAAGGTGCCGTGCTGAATAAAACGGCGGCGGCTGTTGTCATGTTCTGCCATGCGCGGTTCCTTAAAAGTCATAACCGAATGTCACACCCACGGTACGCGGCTCACCGAGCACGCCATAGGCTGAGCCGTAATCCCCGGCTTTGAGGGTGCGATAGTAGGTTTTATCGAGCGCATTATTCAGCCACAGCGTGGCGCGCCAGGTGTGGTTATTCTGTTTACCGCTGACCCCGGTTGAGAGGTTGAGCACGCCATAGGAGGGAATGCGCGTGAAGTCAGAATCCTCCACCGTGCCAAAGGCCCAGCTCCGCCATGCCCAGCGCCCGGCGACAAACGCCTGTACGTTATCAAACGCCTGCCACTCATAGCGGATACGGGCGTTATAGGTCAGTTGCGGTGAGCTAAATACCCGCTCTCCGCTCAGGTCGCAGGATGCCGGTGGGTTTGCCGCCAGCGTCACCTCGGCCGGGCATTTGGCGTTACGGAAGTCCTGATAGCGCGCATCCAGCAACGTACCGTTAAGGCTCAGGGTCAGCCCGTCAGCCGGGCGCAACGCCAGTTGTGACTCCAGGCCACGCGAACGGAACTTTCCGGCATTGACCAGATAGCTGCTTAATGTTTCTTCATCATAGGCGGTGGTCTGGAAATCGCTGACCTCGCTCCAGAATAACGCCGTGTTCCACTCCAGCCGACGCTGCCACCACTGGGTTTTCACCCCTAGCTCGGCGGCACGGGTTTTCTCAGGCTTGATGTACAAACTGTCGATACCCGCCTGTTTTGCCGCACCCGATGAAATATTCAGCCCACCGGCCTTCTCGGCATACGCCAGCGTCAGATAGGGGGTGATATTGGGTGTGGCATACCAGTTAAGGCTGACGGTGGCCGAAGGCAGGTGATTCGTCTGTGACAGGGCACCGGAGTCAAAGTCGTTTTTGTTGATACGGCGAAACGCGCCGGTTTTCTTTTCGTAGGTTTCGCGCACGCCGGTCGTCAGGTCAAACGTATCGCCCAAATGCCAGGTGCTGCGGGCAAACACGGAATACACCGTATCTTCAAGCTCGCCGAAGCGCTGCACGAATTTACCGGTGTTACTGGTGTTGCCATACCAGCGGGTGACGCGCGCATTATTGTAGTAACGGTCATGGGCGAAGGTGTCGAGGTTCTCGCCCCAGTAATCAACGCCAAAGGAATACTCCGCCACGCCACCTTTGGGGGAATCCACCCAGAAACGCTGCCCCCAGGTGCGGTCGTGCACATCGGCACCGCTGTCATGATAGAGCGGAATGCTCAGGCCGTCGGCGGTGGCTGGCAGAAAGCGGAAATAACGCAGCGATGTCAGTGAATTGAGGGTATAACCGTTGTTCAGTCGCCAGTTGGCTTCCACCGAGCCGCCACCCTGTGCGACGCGGTTTTTGGTTTCATCATCCAGCGCCACCTGACGGCCGCTAACCACCTGTGCCCCGACGGCCGCCGCGCGCGCACGAAATTGATCCACACCGCCCACCGGGTAGCTGTCTACCAGCGATATCACCGGGTAACTGGTCGCGTCGCTGTAATCACCAATGATGCGCAGGCTAAACGTCTCATCCGGCTGGTACAACGCCTGGGCGCGAATGCCATTACTGTTGCTGCCGCCCAACTGGTGGCCGGTTTGCACGTTTTCGACATAACCGCCTTTTTCGGTGTGCGACAGGTTAATGCGCCCGGCCCAGTCTCCACCAAGCGGCCCGGACGCCATCAGCTTCGACTGCACATAACCGCGCTGGCCGAACGACTGCTCCAGCGAGGCTTGCGGGGTGAAGGTCGGTTTACGGCTGCGGATCTCCGCCGCGCCGCCGGTGGTGTTAAAACCATACAGCGTCCCCTGCGGCCCTTTGAGCACACTGAGTGAGTCAATATCCAGCAGGTCGTTGGACAACATGCCAGGACGCGACAGATACACCCCGTCTAAAAATAACCCGACGCTGCTTGGCATACCGATATTGATTTCGCTGCCGCCGCCATCGCCAATACCGCGAATCGTCACCCGGGTGTCGAGCGCATCGGCGGCGGCGATATCCAGCCCCGTGACTGCCTGCGACACATCCTCAAAACGATAGAGCCGGTCTTGCTCAAGCGTTTTGCCCTCCACCACCGAGGCCAGCGTCGTCTGCTGTTGTGCCTTACGGCGCTGGGCGTTGACCTGCACGCGCTTGAGTTGCACGGCCTGCGGCTTCGCGGTGCTGGCGGCGTGATTTTCCGCCTGCGCCGGGGCAACCAAGGGCGCTGCCGCGGCGGTTGGCGTCGGCGGCGTGGCAACGGTCGCGGGGAGCGCTGTCTGGGCCAGGCCTTGCATGGCGAATACCGAGCTAAACAGCACCGGGTATTGCCAGCGCGCCGGGTGTTTAAAAAGCGATTGTGCTAGCAATGATGGTTTAAAAAAAGCACTCGCCAGAAATGATTGTGTATTACGCATATCCACCCCGTTTTGGAATAAAGCCGTACTATTGCCGTGCGCACACGGCAACAAATAAAAACCAACAATAAAAGCAGATGCCCGATAATTAAGGCTGACGTTTTAAGAAGGCGTGATCGAACCAGTCATCAACAGAAAATGGCTGGCGAATTAATTTCGACTCATAAGCCAGTGCGACAGAATTTTTAATGGTGGCGACAAATCCAGAATCCAGCTCGGGAGATAACAGGTGTGAGAGCGGTGCGTCTGCTAAATCTTCACGTAATAATTTTTCAGGATACCCCGACTGCGCCGCCAGCCGCTGAATATATTCATCCCGATTTTCCGGCTGACCGGCCCATTGTGCGGCCTCTTTTTGTACTTTAATTATTCGGGCCAAAATATCCGGATTCTGCCGGGCGAAGGCACCATCAATTAAAATAAACCCGGCCAATTGCCCGGCCCCTTGTAAATCTCGCGTTGAGATGGCGATATCCGCCAGCCCTTTATCGCGCAACGCCAGCGTATTACTGCCGCCCCAGGTGGCATCAATATGACCGGCGGCCAGTGCAGCGCTGGCGGCAGTAAAATCGAGATTAATAATTTTCATGTCGGCTTCCGTGAGCCCACGCGCACGCAGTGCGGCGACAAAAGAGAGCTCGGCCGCGGTTCCGCGAAACAGCGCCACGCGCTTGCCTTTCAGGTCTTCCAGACGGTGGATAGCCGAACCGCGCGCCACCGCCAGATAGTGATTCACTCCACGCGCCGCCGCGCCGATAACCGTTGAATCCAGGCCACGCGAACGGCCGATGATGCTGGCTAAATCCCCCAAATAGGCCATGTCTATCTGATGGTTGGCGAACCCTTCGTTAATCACCGGGCCCGCGCCCTTAATAAATAGCCAGCGAATGCTGATGCCATCGCGGCCAAACTCCCGCTCCAGCCGTTTTTGGCTATAAATCAAGTCAATCAGCCCGCCGCCGCTGGGCTGGCTTCCTGCCCCGATATCCGACACGGCGATACGAATCTCGCTCGCCCCGGCGGCCTGCACCGTTCGCCCCCCGAGTAACACCATCAGCAATATGGCGATTATCACGCTGACAGCCGACAAGTAGCCTCTTTTTATGGCTGTTAACCCTGTTTTTCGTTGTCTCATTATTACTTGCATCAATATTCCCCCGGCATCAAACCTGCGTAAAAATGATGGCCCACTTGTTTTGGGCTTTACCCGGGAAACATTTAACGGTTGGTAAGTCACCTGACTAATATAAAAATGTTTTTTGCATTCCCATTAAATCGCTAAAACAGGAAATATCGCCATCAGGCACACTATGCAGTAAACACAAAAAAACTATGCTGATGATGCATTAGCTTTCTTTGCGCATTCACCATTAGGGTAATTCCGGTGCAATACCGGCGTTTAATTCAGAACATCTTGAAGAAAATATATGGCAAATAGTCAATGTGCGCATATCAATATCCATATATAAGCATTGACACTATTTAATTCTGATTAAAAATCGGCATTACTTTTACTCTTTTTCCCGGTGGTTATTTCTTCGGGTTTACGCCCTGGCGCGTTTTCATCGATGGTGGCCGGATGATTATTTTTACGCCGCTGACGTGGCCATTTTTTATCGCGATGAACACGAACAACGGCCTTTACGGGCCATCTGTTTTTACAGGTAACGCGTAATGCAACCTGCCAGACCCTGTTTTATTTGAGGAGTCACACCATCATGACGCATTCCCTGCTCGCCGCCGAGGCCCGGCCACACTGGCCGACGCCACCCGCGGCCAACGTGCCGCGCCGACAGCGCGCGCTGCACCGCCTCGACACCCAGCCGGAACGCTGGCCCGCCCCGCTGCGCGCACGCCGTATCGACACCGGCCTGATGCTGGCCGTGGCGTTAGCGCTGCATGGTGCGCTGATAGGCGCATTACTGTTGCGCCAGCCGCCTGACCCCATCACTCCGCCACGCCCGCTACCGGTGGTGATTGAATTTGCCGCCAGCGCCCCGGCCGAAGCAGAATCGCAGCCGGTTACGCCGCCTGCCGCCGCGCCAGCACCGCCTGTTGACACGGCCGTGGCCGAAACGCCTGAACCTGCCGATGTGACGCCGGTTACACCGCCGGTGGTGGATACGCTGGCGCAAACACCGCCGCCTGTGCGGCAGGCAAAACCGCCCAAACCGCGCAAAACCGCACCGGACAACCGCCAGCCAGCCGCTCACAGCCCCGCAACCACTACGGCTGCGCCTCTCGCCGCCGCCAGTGCGCCGGTGAGTGCTGCGCCACCCAGCGCTCCACTCACACCGCCATCGGCCAGCGCCGGTTACTTGCGCAACCCCGCACCGGCTTACCCGGATGTGGCGATTAATCGCGGCTGGGAAGGCACGGTATTACTTCATGTACAAGTGCGCCCGGATGGCAAAGTGCAAGCCATCGAGCTTCAGCGCTCCAGCGGCTACCCGGCGCTTGATGACGCCGCCCGTCAGGCGGTGCAGCACTGGTCATTTGTTCCGGCACGCCGGGGCGATAGACCGGAAACGGGCTGGGTTGTCGTACCCATCGATTTCACCCTGAATTCATAAGGACTGCTATGACTTTCGAACATATCTCGCTGCTCTCCCCGGAAGGGGGCGTTATGCTGTTACTGCTGTTTTTTTCCGTAATAAGCTGGTCTATCGGCTTGCTGAAGCTGCTGCAATATCGCCGCCTGCGCCGATATAACCGGCAGTTTCGCCAGCTTTTCTGGCAACAGGACTATTTCAGCCAGCAGGCTTCTGATGCCGGGAACACGGCATTGCCTCACCTCGCCCACCCCGGTGCGCTGGCGAATCTGGCCCGCGCCACCCAGGTGGTGCTGGGGCGACTCAAGGAGCGTATCGCCCCTGCCGCCCAGTGGCAGGATCAGGTGGAGCGCACGCTCCAGCAGCAAATTCAGCGTGAACGGCGCGCGCTGGAAAACGGCCTCGCCCTGCTGGCCAGTATCGGCACCACCTCGCCGTTTATCGGCTTGTTTGGCACGGTATGGGGCATCATGGCGGCACTGCACACCATCGGTCAGTCAGGCTCGGCCAGCCTTGATACCGTAGCAGGCCCGATAGGGAATGCCCTGATTGCCACCGGTATCGGGATTGCCGTGGCGGTTCCTGCGGTGTTGATTTATAACTATTTTTTGCGTCAGCTCAAGCGAGAGGTCGCTGACATGGATGATTTTGCCCACGATATCTACAGCCTGGCGCAAAATCTGATTTTCGCCCCGGAACCGCCCGCCAGCGCCTATCCGGTGACCGCGATTCGCGAGGTGGTGTGACGATGGCCTTTACTTCCCACGATAACGATGACGTCATGAGCGAAATGAACATTACGCCGCTGGTGGATGTGATGCTGGTGCTGCTGGTGGTGTTTATCGTCACCGCCCCGATGCTCACGAACAGCATCCCGATTCATCTGCCCAAAACCGCCGCCGTTGCACCGGCTGATTCGCTGCGCCCGCTGGTGATAAGCCTGGATGCCTCCCGGCAAATCTTCATCGACAAGGAACCGGTTACGCGCGAGGCACTGGCACAGCGCCTTGTGCAGCTCAATGCCACGAATGCGCAACAGCCGGTGCAGGTGCAAGCCGATGAAGCGGTGCGCTACAGCGAGGTAGCGGGGTTACTGGCAAGCCTCGAACAGGCGGGAGTCCACCGCTTGTCGCTGTTAACCCATAAGTAACGGCAAGGACGCCATGCAATCAATACGCTTTAAATCAGCGGCGTGGCCGGTGGCCTCAACCGGACTGATGGTACGCACCTTGCCGCTGTTGATGCCTTTGCTGCTGGCCACACTCTGGGCGCTGACCAGCCACTACGGCTGGATGTCTGCGCTGGTGCTGCCCTCACCGCTCACCGTAATGCACAGCGCTGCCACCTTTGTGCCACAAGAGCTGGCGGCGCAGTTGTGGATTAGCCTGCTGCGGCTGGGCTGTGGGTTACTCGGTGGCATCATGCTCGGTATGGTACTTGGCATGCTGTTTGGCCTGAGCCGGACACTGGAGCGAGCCGGCATGCCGCTGTTTAACGTGCTGGCACAGACGCCGACACTGGCGTGGATCCCACTGTTGATGCTCACGCTCGGTATTGGTGAGGCACTGAAGCTGACGGTGCTGATTAAAGCCGTCAGCGTACCGATGACACTGTGCGTTTGCAGTGGCATCCAGCAGACGCCACGCGCCCTGCATGAGATAGCCCGCACGCTGCAACTGCCCTGGTGGACGCGGCTACGCCGGTTGACCCTGCCGGTGATGCTGCCCCATGTGATGACCGGTGTGCGGCTGGCGTTTTCACAAGGCTGGGTTTCGCTGATGGCGGTGGAGTTGCTGGCCTCCAGCGAAGGGCTGGGTTATCTGCTGGTGCAAAGCCGCCAGCTCTTCATGCTGGATATGGTGCTGGTGTGTATTGTGGTGATTGGCGCGTTTGGCGTGGCCGGAGAACACCTGCTGTGGAAACTGGAACAGCGCTGGATTTTCTGGCCACCACCGGCTCCCGGGCAACGCCACGACACCGCCTCCGCGGCCACGTCCAAATTCATCGGCTGGATACTGCCCGCTTTTTTGTGCCTGTGGTGGCAACTGGCCGGAGCGCAACATGAAAGCACATTTCTGCCCGCGCCCACCGCGGTGCTGGCGGCCCTGTTTACCCCTGAAAATGGCTGGGAAGCGGCACTGGCGACCAGCCTGACGCGCACGCTGGCGGGCTTTATGCTGGGGGCAAGCGCCGGTTGCCTGCTCGGTTGCGTGCTGGGGCGCTACACCGTTGCCGATAGATTACTGACGCCGCTACTCAGCGCGCTGCGCGGCGTGGCGCTGTTTGCCTGGCTGCCGCTGTTAACCGCCTGGTTTGGGCTGTCTGAACGTGCTTGTATCGCGTTTATCACACTGTCAGCATTCTTCCCGCTACTGCTGGCCTGCCAGCAGGGCATGCGCGCCAGACCGGTCGCCCTCGAGGAAACCGCGCGGGTATTGCAACTAGGCTTTTGGCAGCGCCAGCGCTATCTGACGCTGCCTGCCATGTTGCCTGCGCTGTTTGCCGGCCTGCGCTTGTCATTGATGCACGCCTGGGTGGGTGCTATCGGTGCGGATTACTTCATCGCTTCCGGTGACGGGCTCGGCAGCCAGATGATCCGCGCACAGCAACTGTTTCAGTCAGAACGGGTGATTGCCGGAGTGATGCTGATAGCCCTGGTCAGCACGCTGTTTTATCACCTCATGGCGCGGGCAGAACAACACCTCAACCGCTGGCGCTTACGTTAGGCCCCTGTCACAGCCTCTCTCAGGGCGTGCCCTCCACACGCCCATTTTCTTATCAATTACACATCACGGTAATAATTTGTTAGCAACAGAATAAAAACGAAACAGCTTTGAACAGGCTTTTTTCATTCTTTTCGGTTATTTACAGGTATGATGGGCGGGGCATTGATGTCGCCAACTCTGCGATTGAACACAGGCGGCAGCCATCACGGGAAATGACGGTGCCATGACCTGAATGACATGAAATGACCCAAGGCCGTGACATACGTCAGGCTAACCCGCCCATGATGCCATGCGCGCATGGATGTCGGCATTCCTACAGGTAGCAAAAGCGGACTGATGGCATGTATCTGAATTTGGAGCTATTTAAACGCGGCAGAACCAGCCTGAACAGCCTCAATGTGTTCATGATGACGCTGGCAGGCTGTAATATTGGTGCGCACGCCAGAATCTCCAACCTTGATCTTTCGGTATTCTGGCCGGTGAACATCATTATTGCGGTACTGTTCTACCGTTGCCGATATCTTAACACGCCCTGGTTTTATGGCGTTTCCTATGCCGCAATGGTGCTACAAGATGCGCTGTTTTATGGCTGGGGGGTGAATGCCTTTACCATAAACTCGGCCAATATTATTTTTATTTTTGTTCTTAATCAGTTACTTAACTGGCCGAGCTTTACCTCCCGCCGTGAAACGGATATGACCAGTTCACTGTATGTGTTTGTGTCTTGTATGCTGGCCGCTATCGCCTGCGGTGTCGCCGGTGCGCTGGCGCAACAGCCGTGGCCGAATTTTTCACAGCCGTTATTTCGTGGTTATTTTCTCGACTGGTTTAGCGATCAGTTCTATACCTCAGTCCTGTTTTTACCTTTGCTGTTTACGCTGCAAAGCCGTATTGCACTGAAGATACCCACCGTGCAGTGGCTTGATACATTGCCGCTATTGATGCTTATCTTATCGGTGTGTGTCGCGCCGCTGTTTGGCCCGGTCGCCATTCTGGCCTTTCCCCTGCCGGCGTTAACCTGGTGTGCCATCGTTTACCCGCTGTGGCTTATCCGACTTATCACACTGTGCACCGGCGCGACGGAACTTATCCTCTGCGCCGAACACATGCACGCTATCTATAGCGCGCAAGACCCGTACTTCATGCACCACATTACGATTATGCGTATCGGTATTGCGGCGACTATCTTCAGCCCGTTGATGATGGCCACCAACGCCCGTACCATCCGTCAGTTAAATGCCCGCTTGCTGCAACAAGCCAGCCACGACTTTCTCACCAAAACACTGTCACGCTACGGGTTTACTGAGGCGCTCACCGCCCACGGGCACCGTGCGACAGCTTCGCAGCATACGGTGAATATCATGCTGATTGATATTGATTACTTTAAGCGTATCAACGACAACTTCGGTCATGAATGCGGCGATGAAATTTTGCGTCAGGTTGCAGGCGTCATTAAGCAAACGGTTGCCGAGCAAGGGCTGGTCAGCCGCATCGGCGGTGAGGAGTTTGTGGTGGTGTGTTTTGACTACTCGCCCGGTGCATTTTATCAACTGGCCGACAGGCTGCGACAACACATCCAGCAGACGACATTTTTGTTCTACCACCAGGCGGTGCCCGTCACGGTCAGCATCGGCATCGCCCACGCCCCGTCACCGGGTCAGCCGCTGGTGGAAACCGTGCATCAGCTATTCCCGCTGGCGGATAAAAATCTCTATACCGCCAAGCGTGAAGGCCGTAATCGCACGGTGCAATAGCCGGTAAGTCAGGCGATCAGGCCATCGCCTGACTCATCAGCGCCCAGGCCTGCATCCCGTCAGTTGCTGGCTGCCACGGCTCCCCCCGGTACATGATGACCGGCGCATCTACCGCCTGTAGGCCGCATGTCCGCAGAAAAGGCCCCAGCCCGAGCGCATCGGGCGTATCTATCCGCACAAATTCGCCCGCCCGCTCCGCCAGCAGCGCACCAATCAACAGACGGGCATCCGCTGCGCAGCCTGCTATCACCGGGCCAATCACCTCGCCACGGCCAAAGCGACGCAGCGCCGCAAACCCGCTCAGGCTGCCCGCCTGCTCCAGCACACGCAGGCAACGGGCATGGTGCATCAGCTTTTCTATCAGCGCCGGGCGTATCAGCCCGTGGGCTTCGCTATCCCGTGCGGTGAGGGCCGCAACATCGGCTATCTGCGCCGGACGCAGACGCTGCCCTTCGGCCAGCACCGGGAAGGGTAATGCAGGCAACTGCGCACACTGATATTGGTGTATTCTCCCCCTCGTCACAAACCCCAGCCGTGCATAAAGCCCCTGCCCGGCCGCGGTGGCATGCAGCCGTACCTGATAACCTTGCAGCCTCTCAAGCAGGCCGTTCATCAGTAAACGACCGATACCACGCCCCTGATAGCGGGTATCCACCACCACCAGACCAATGGTGGCGCGGTGCGGCCCCCAGCGCCAGCACAGGGCGGTACCCACCACCTCACCCTGCACCTGCGCCAGCTTGCCTTCACCGAGTTGCAGCGCCTCCTGCCAGTCCTCCAGCCGGTGCGGCCAGTGCACCTGCTGTGTCAGTGACCAGCCATAGGCCGCATCAGCATCGGTCATATCACGTATTACGATAGTCATGCGCTCTCCTACATCATGCCGGGCGCACGTAGCCCACTGCCGTCCACCAGCCGCGCATAGCGGAACGGTGTCGGGTCAACGATGGGGGTTCTCCGGTGGCTAAATCCGCCGCCAGCCGCCCGGCACCCGGCCCAATGCCAAACCCATGCGCGCTGTAACCGGTGGACAGAATCAACCCCGGCAGTGATGCAACCGGCGAAATCACCGGAATGGCATCCGGCGTGCTGTCTATCATACCTCCCCACGCCTGCACCACCCGTAACCCTGCCAGCGCCGGGTATTCACGCTGCATCGCCGCCAGCCCTTCACTGACCAGCGCCCTATCGGGGGCCGGGTCAAGGATACGGGTATATTCAAAAGGCGAGCGGCCATCAAACGACCAGCGCGCCTGCACCTCTGGCCCGCACAGAAACGGTTTGAGGCCAGGCCGCCATGACAAATTTTTACGCCGCGCGCGAAACGTGGCATAAAACTGGCGGGCATACAGCAGGCTTTGCCACCCCGGCTCCAGTCGGCCATGCCCGGACACTGCCACGGTATAACTGCCGTCTTGCTGCGGGCGGCAGGCAAAGGCGGCGGTATAAAACGGCAGACGAATCACCTGTTCGACCGGCACAGTGCGAAACGCCGTGCCGATGACATTGCCTATCGGCAGTTTGAGGCCGTGGCGGCGGCAAAACAGTGAACTCCAGACGCCACCGGCACAAATTACCGTCGAGGTGGCGACCCGGCCACGCTCCGTCCACACGCCGCTGATGCGCCCACCGCTGATATCCAGCCCCCGTACCGCACATTGCTGGATGACACAGGCTCCCAGCCGCTGTGCGGCGATAGCCAGCCCGGCACACGCCAGCGCGGGTTCGGCGTGGCCGTCCGTCGGTGACGACACGCCCCCCAGCCACGCGCTGGTACTGCCCGGTGTCATCGCTTTGGCCTGCCCGGCAGTGAGCATATCGCTGCGCACACCGTAGGCTTTCGCCATCTTGCCCCAGCGCGCCCAGGCATCTATCTCAGCCTGATCCCGCGTGGTGTACAGCAGGCCGGAGCGACGAAACCCCAGATCTTCGCCGGTTTCCTGTTGCAGTTCCTCCCAGCGGCGCAAGGCATAAATAATCAGCGGCAGCTCGCGTTCATCACGGTTTTGCTGGCGGCACCAGCCCCAGTTGCGGCTGGATTGCTCGCCCCCCACCAGCCCTTTTTCCAGCAGCAACACGCTGACGCCTTTTTTCGCCAGTTCATAGGCTGCCGCCGTGCCAGCGATACCCGCGCCGATCACCACCACATCCACCTGTGCCGGTAGCGGGTTGCTGTCCTGAACATATCTGATTGGTGCAGGCATGGTGTTCCTCTGTACTCCCTTGAATAAACGATCCCAGGCCGGTGATGACGATATAAACCACCGTATTTTTAAGACATTAGCCAGTATGACAACAGGTTATCGTAATCGACACCGGCCCCAACGTCATCATTCATCGACACGGTTCAGGAGAATTAACCGATGCAGTACCGACAGATACCACATCCGCCGCCAAACGGCAGGTAACTAAGGCGCGGGCCGGTCGGCAACGAACAACCGGCCCGGTGGTTGATCAGGATAATTTAGTCTGATAAGTCGCTTGCGCGGTGCTGCGACCGCCAGAGAGCGTGAAGGCGGAGATGATCGTCACCGTCAAGGCAATCGCGCCGAGGATCAGATAAGTGTGCTGAAAACCGATGCGGTCATACAGGTTTCCCGCCATTGCTGACAGGAAAATCGCCGCCGACTGTTTGGCAAACTGAAAGCCAATCAGGTAGATGGTGGCGGATAGCCGGATGTCAAAGGTGGCGGTGATGTACTTGAATGCGCCGACCAACAGGAACGGCACTTCCAGCGCGTGCAGCATTTTCAGCGCCACCACTTCCACCGCGCTGGTGGCAAACGCCGACCCGACGATGCGCACCGTCATCATCATCCCTGCTACCAGCAGCGTGTTTTTCGCCCCGATGCGATTAATTATCCACGGCGAACAAAACATGATGACCGCATTCGCCAGTTCGCCGAGCGTGGTGGCAAACCCAAACACCTGGTTGCCCTGCTGCGGTGTGGCAAAAAACGATTTAAAGAAGTTGGCAAACTGCTGGTCGAACACGTCGTACACGCAGGCAACCCCGACCACGTAGAGCACGAACATCCACAGTTTGCGATCGCCAAACACCCGGCTGGCCATTTTTAGCGTCACCGGCGGCTGATTGGCACCGAGTGCGTCCATCACCTGTGCCGTCGGGTGCGCTTCGGGGCGGGCTATCAGCAGCAACAGTAGCAGAATCACCGCCGCCCCCGAGCCCATCCAGAACACCAGCGCCGGGTTGACGTTAAACAGAATACCGGCGGTGGAGGCACACAATCCCCAGCCGAGGCAGCCGAACATGCGCGCCTTGCCGTATTCAAAACCGCTCTGGCGGCTGACGCGCTCGATGTAGGCTTCTACCGCGCCGGAACCGGCGGAAAACACCAGCCCGATGTAAACACCACCCGCCACCGCCCCCAGCAGGCTATTGACCTTCAACAGCGGCGCAAACACATACAAAAAGAACGGTGCGAATAAAAACAGCAGAATGGCAATCACCCACAGCAGGTGTTTTTTCAGCCCCAGCCGGTCTGACAAGACGCCCATCAGCGGCTGGAACAGAATGGCGAACAGCGAAATGGCCGAGAACACCACGCCGGTCTGGGTTTTATTCAGGCCAATCACCTCCGCCAGCCACACCGGCAGAAACGGAAAACAGGTCGCCATGATGAAGAAATACAGAAAGAAGAACAGGCCAAAAATCCAGAAATTACGGTTATGTTTATGCGTTGTCACAGGCAGGGTTGGTTGGCGGGTGTCCATATATCTATCCTTAATAAGGTCAGTCGGGGGAGAGGTTGCCCTCTCCCGCTGCATTACAGACGGTGTAATTCCAGTAACAGCGCCGTTTCCGGGTTAAGGATCGGCAGGCGTAAGCCCGCTTTCATCAACCATTCGCCGCTATATTCAGCCGGTGCTGCCATCCAGAGCGGCAACTGGCGCATGGTGCTGCCGCCCTCGATGACCGGTTTCAGGTCTGGGTGGTCCACCACGGTTAAGCGGTAACGGGCTTGCGCGTCCAGCCCGGGGACGCGCAGCACCCCGGCCAGCGCGTAATCCGGCATGGCCAGTTGCGCGACCAGAAACAGCGCCTGTCGGCTATCCTCGCTGACCACCCCCTGCACCTGCGTGGTGGCATCCGGCATGTCGACCCGCCACAGAAGGCCGGTGTGCAATAGCGTGCGGTACTGGCGGTGCAACGCCACATAATGGCGAAAACCGGCCTGTTCCTGCTCGTCGGCACGTACCGGATCCAGCTCGATCCCCATGTGACCAAACAACGCCGTCAGGCCACGAAAAGCAATACTGTGCTGACGTCCGGTAGCGTGGCAGCGGTGATGACCGATGTGTGCGCCCATCACTTCGGGGGGGAAGAAATAACTCATGCCGCGCTGGATAGTCTGCCGCTCCAGCGCGTCGTTATTGTCAGACGCCCAGAAGCGGTGGCTACGCCGCAGCACCTCGTAGTCGATACGCCCGCCGCCCGAGGCACAGGACTCAAACTCCACCTGCGGGAAGCGCTCACCCAATATATCGAGCAGGCGATAGAACGCCCTGGTCTGGCGATCGGCCGCTGCCCGCCCCTGATGGGCCGGTTGCACCAGTTCGCGGTTCATGTCCCACTTCACGTAATCGACAGGGTGTTCACCCAGCAGCCAGCTCAGGCGCGCCAGCAGGTAATCGAACACCTCCGGGTTGGCCAGGTCGAGCGCATACTGATAACGCCCGGTCGGCTGCGCATAGCCGGGCAGCGCCAGCAGCCAGTCCGGGTGGGCGCGATAGAGATCGGAATCCGGGTTAACCATTTCCGGCTCCACCCAGATACCGAACTCCATGCCCAGTGAGCGCACATGGTTTATCACCGGCATCAGCCCTTGCGGGTATTTCTGTGCGTCCACGTACCAGTCGCCGAGGGCGGCACGGTCATGGTCACGCCCGCGAAACCAGCCGTCATCGATAATAAAACGCTCAACGCCCAGCGCAGCGGCCTGCGTCGCCATCTGCATGATGTAGTCCGGGTCGTGGTTAAAATAGATGCCTTCCCAGGTATTGAGATGCACCGGACGGGCGCTGGCGCGCGGAAAGCGGATAATCTCCTGGCGCAAAAAGCGATGAAACTGTTGGCTCATGCCGTTGAGCCCCTGCTCCGAGCAGGCGGCGTACAGCCACGGCGTGGTCAGCGATTCCCCCTGCGCCAGCGCGATTTCACCGGGCAGATACAGCGCTTCCGCCTGCACCAGCCGTCGCCCATCGGTTTTCACTTCTGCGCGCAGCCGATGGTTGCCGCTCCAGCCGAGGTGTACCCCCCACACCCGGCCGTGCTGCTCGGCAAACCCCGGCTCGCCGCTCACCATCGCCGGGAAAGACTCATGCGAGGTGCGCCCACGGCGGTTTTCCTGCACCAGACTGCCGTGCGTGAGCCGCGTGCGGTGCGGCTGAAATTCCCTCACCCAGCGCCCATGAAACGCCATCACCTCCGCCGCCGATTCCGGCAGCGGCAGCGTGAGCGCCAGCCGCTGCACCTGCCAGTCACCGGCATGCAGGTTGGTCAGGCAGTGGCGCAGTTGCAGCACCCCGCTGTCGGCGTGCAGCTTGAATTCGCTCCTCAGGCGCAAACCCGCCTGACGGTCTTCCGCCTCAATGACCAGTTGCTGTGGGTCTGGCTGGTGCACCGCCACGGTGGTCAGCACCGCAAAGGCATCCAGACCGTTGCGATGGCCCTCAATGCCCGGCGAGCCGAACAGCCCGCGTCCGGTTTCCGCCGCCAGCGTCACCGGCACGTCCACGTCCAGCCGGCCATTCGCCACTGGCCGCGACAAACTTTGCGCATCCTGTGGCGAGAATGCCGCCAGATGCGGCCCCCAATAGACAATTTCCGCTGCCGGTTGGCAGCGCACAATCACATCCGTCACCGCACTGGTGAGACGAATCAGCGTCGTTTCCATCCTCATTCTCCTGAATGGTTAATGAGGTTAGTTGTATTCCGAAACGTTTCGGATAAAAACCGAAACGTTTCGGTTTTGTGATCGGGTTAAAAAACGAACGTTGAAAACGCGGACATACGCGTACTGGAAAAAAGCGGGTTATTCTGTTTTTGGCGGCGGGTTATCCGTCTGTCCGGCGCGCAGTTGCGGTTGCCACAGCACCTGTAATGACGAGAGCGTATCGCCCGCCAGCAGCCGAAACACCATGTGGGCGATTTGTTGGCCTACCTGCGCGCGGGTGGCCTGAGTGATGGCCGTCACCGGGATGTCCAGCAGTGAATCTGTGGGCAGGCCGTCATAGACAATCAGCGATACCGCACGTTCACCGTGCAGCCGGGCGCAGTCGCGCAACGCCAGCGCTACGCCTTCCCCTTGCGTGCTGCCATCGGTGACAATCGCGGTCGGCGGCTGTGGCAGCGCCAGCCATTGCAACGTTGCCTGATACCCTTCCCGGCGTGACGGTGCCACCTGGCGCAACAGTTCATCGCGCCGGGTGATACCGGCATCAGCCAGCGCCGCCAGATAACCGGCGCGACGTTGCGCGATAAAGGATTGCGGATGGTGTTCACCCAGAAAAGCAATATGGCGGTGGCCAAGGTCAATCAGGTGGCGGGTAGCCAGCGCGCCGCCGGCCTGATTGTCGAAATCGAACCAGGCATAAGGCTGCGGCAAATCGCTGCGCCCCAGCGCCAGAAACGGAAAGCCGACCGCTTGCAGGTATTGCAGCCGGGGGTCTTGTTGCAGCGTATGCGCAACAAGCAGCGCATCCACCCGGCGGCTTTCAATCATGCGCAAAAACGCGTGGCTGTCGGCTTGCCCGTCGTCGGCGATCAGTAGCAGGTCTATCTCCTGCTTCGCCAGCTCATGGCTGATTTCCGCCACCATCTCCATAAAGGTGGTATTGCTGAGCGGCGCAGGCTGCAACGGAAACACCAGCCCTACCGCGTCAATACGCCCCATTTTCAGCCGCCGGGCAAAGGTATTGGGGCGATAGCCAAGACGCCGGGCTTCCTCTTCCACCCGCTGGCGCGTTTCGGCGGCCACATCATCGTAGCCATTCAGCGCCCGGCTGACGGTGGTAACGGATAATCCCAGTGTTTTTGCAATCTGTTTCAGTGACATGGCGCATCATTCACCCTGAATTCTGTTACGGGCCAGACTATCACAAATCACCGCAAGGTACGGGGGATAACAGCGGGAATCGACGATTCCTGCGCAACAAAGCATCTAAAGCTCAGGGCATTTTTTCTGGCGTCAAAAACTGTGCTGAGGTGGGCGACTTCGCCGGGTGAGCCGCATGGATGCGGCGAAAGCCCGTGCCGTGCCGGGAGCACGTCACGGGCGGCCCGAACAGCGAAGGCGAACGCCGAAGGTACCGCGCAGCGGCACAGTTTAGCCACCAGCCAGAGGTCAAGGAGAGGCGGCGTTGAGCCTCTCCTTGTCGTGCGTGCGATGAAATAGCAAAGAAACTACGCCGTTTATCCAGCACGAAACCCTTCTCCGACCGGACATAAACTCACTGTTCACGAAACAACACAGCGGTTTATCAACTGCCAGCAAGAGGCTTTATTTCTTGTCTTTATTGGCTTTGCTGATCACCGTGCGCGCCCAGCGCGGGTGGTGTTTCAGCGCCCATTTTTCTGAGACTTTGCCTTCAATCATGCCTTTGATAGAGCCGCGCACCCAGAACGCCATGTACATATGGATCAGAATGGCGTGGATAAGCACGATGGCGGCGGTGGCGTGCAGCAAAATGGCGTAGCGCACCACGTCTATCGGGAACAGATGCGCGAAATAGGGCCGCCACATGATGACGCCGGTAATCAGCAACACCAGCGTTAAGCCCATGATGCTCCAGAACATCAGTTTCTGGCCGGGGTTGTATTTACCCACATCGGCCACTTCATGCTCGTTGCCCTTCAGTACCTCGATGATGTTGAGGAACCACGGCAGATCGTGGCGTTTGGGGATGTTGTGGCCGACAAAGCGGATAAACATTGGCACCAGACACACCACAATCAAAATACCGAAGAACGGGTGCATGATGCGGCCCATCTGCGGCGTACCGAAGGTTTGCGTCAGCCATTGCAGCGTCGGGAAAAACAGCGCAATGCCCGACAGCGCCACCAGAAAGAAGCTTATCACCACAATCCAGTGGCAGACACGGTCGGCGAATTTGGTGCGCACAATCATTTTTGGGTTACTCATGCTTATCGTCTCCTTCGTGCGGCTGCCCTTCGTGTGGATGCGCGGTCTCTTCGGTGTTCGGCCCAATGCCGATATAGTGGAACATCAGCCCGGCGAAGGTCGCAACGAAGCCCAATGTCGAAAGCGGCTTGAGAATGCCTTTCCACAGGTTCACCGGCGTCGAGATTTTCGGGTTATCCGGCAGGTTGTGGTACAGCGACGGTTTATCCGCATGGTGCAACACGTACATGACGTGGGTGCCGCCGACGCCTTCAGGGTCATACAAGCCAGCATTGGCGTAACCGCGTTTTTGCAGATGGGCGATACGCCCGGCGGCCACCTGCTTCATGTCGTCCTTGGTGCCGAAATGAATGGCACCGGTCGGGCAGGTTTTCACGCAGGCCGGTTCCTGACCGGTGCTGACGCGATCGACACACAGCGTACATTTGTAGACGCGGTTGTCCTGCTTGTTTAAGCGCGGAATGTTGAACGGGCACCCGGCGATGCAGTAGCCACAGCCGATGCAGTGTTCCGACTGAAAATCAACGATGCCGTTGGCGTACTGAATAATGGCCCCCGCCGACGGGCAGGCTTTCAGGCAGCCCGGTTCGGCGCAGTGCATACAGCCGTCTTTACGAATCAACCACTCCAGACGGTCTGCACTCTCCACTTCGGAAAAGCGCATCACCGTCCAGGATTTGGCGCTCAGATCGGTCGGGTTGTCGTACACCCCCACGTTGTGGCCGACGTCATCACGGATGTCGTTCCACTCGGAACAGGCCGCCTGACAGGCTTTACAGCCGATGCAGGTGGTGACGTCGATAAGCTTGGCGACTTCGCTTTTATCATCCCGAACCTGTGGCGGCGGCGTCAGGCTGCTGGTGGCCGAACGCTGGATAATATCCTGAGATTGCATTGACATAACGTTTTACCCTTTACACCTTTTCCACATTGACCAGAAACGCCTTGTATTCCGGCGTTTGCGAGTTGGCATCGCCGACGCTCGGCGTCAGGGTGTTCGCCAGGAACCCCTTGCGCGTTGTGCCCTCAAACCCCCAGTGACAGGGGATGCCGACGGTCTCAATCGCTTTTCCGGCCACGGTCAGCGTTTTGATGCGCTTCGTCACCACCGCTTTGGCTTTGATGTAACCGCGCTGGCAGGAGACTTTCACCATGTCGCCCGCCTGAATCCCTTTGCTTTTCGCCAGATTCTCGCCGATTTCGACAAACTGCTCCGGCTGGATGATGGCGTTCATGCGCGCATGCTTGGTCCAGTGGCGGAACAGCTCGGTGATGGAATAGGTGGTGGCGACATACGGGAAATCGCTCGCCTTGCCCATGGTTTTGGCATCGCGCGCAAACAGGCGCGCCGCCGGGTTCGACACCACCGCCGGGTGCAGCGGGTTGGTATCAAGCGGGCTTTCTATCGGCTCGTAGTGTTCCGGGAACGGGCCATCGGTCAGTTTGTCGAGCGAGAACAGCCGCGCCACCCCTTCCGGCAGCATGATGAACGGCATGGTGTCTTTGCCCGGCGGCACGGTGGCGGCGAAATCCGGCACGTCAATACCTTTCCATTTCTGGCCAGTCCATTCCAGCAGCTTGCGTTTGCTGTCCCAGGGTTTGCCCTGCAAATCTGCCGAGGCGCGGTTGTACAGGATGCGGCGGTTCTGCGGCCAGCACCAGGCCCAGCCCGGCGTAGCGCCAAGGCCGACGTCGGTGTTGTCGCGGTTGGCCATCTGATTACCCGCTTCAGTCCAGCTCCCGGCGTAAATCCAGCAGAAACTGGCGGTGCTGCCGTCATCGCGCAACTGCGAGAAGTCCGCCAGTTGCTGGCCTTTTTTCAGCAGCAGATTGCCCTTGTCGTCGAATACGTCCGCCAGCGCCATGCCGTTGGCTTCGCGGGCAATTTCTTCCGGCGTCGGGTCTTCCGGGTCTTGATAGTTCCAGTTGATGTTCAGCACCGGTTCCGGGCACACGCCGCCCTCTTCGCGGTACAGCTCACGCAGGCGCGTCATCAGGCGGCCAAGGATTTTCGCGTCGTGCAGCGCTTCAGCCGGTGGCTCGGCCGCCGCCCAGTGCCATTGCAGCCAGCGCCCGGAGTTGGCGATAGAACCGTTCTCTTCGGCAAAGCAGCTCGACGGCAGGCGGAACACTTCGGTCTGGATCTCCGCCGGGTTGACGTCATTAAATTCGCCGTGGTTCTGCCAGAAGGTGGAGGTTTCGGTCGCCAGCGGGTCGATAACCACCATGTATTTCAGTTTCGACAGCGCTGCCGTGGCTTTGTTCTTGTTGGCGAACGCCGCCAGCGGGTTGAAGCCCTGCACGATGTAGCCGTTCATTTTGCCGTCCAGCATCAGCTCGGTCTGGGCCATCACGTCATAGCTGCGATCCCACTTCGGCAGCCAGTCATAGCCCCAGTTGTTGGCGGCCTGCGCGTTATCGCCCCAGAAGCTTTTCATCATGCTGATAAAAAATTTCGGCGTGTTCTTCCAGTAATTGACCTGATCCGCCAGCAGCGCATCCGGTGTTATCTGGCTAAGGTAGGTTTTCAGGTCGCCCTGTTTTTCCGATGGCAGCGGCATGTAGCCCGGCAGGTTGAGACTCAGCAGCCCGAGATCGGTATAGCCCTGAATGTTGGAGTGGCCGCGCAGCGCATTGATGCCGCCACCCGCCATGCCGATGTTGCCGAGCAACAGCTGGATCATCGCCGCCGCGCGGATAATCTGCGCGCCGTTGGTGTGGTGCGTCCAGCCCAGCGCGTACATGAAGGTCGCGGTTTTGTTGGCAACACAGGTTTCCGCCAGCGACTGGCAAATCTCTTCATAGGCTTTCGCCGGTGTGCCGCACAGTGACGTCACCATCTCCGGCGTGTAGCGGGAGACGTGCTTTTTCAGCAGGTTCCACACGCAGCGCGGGTGGCTCAGCGTCATGTCGCGTTTGGCGAAACCGTCTGCGCCCAGCTCATACTGCCAGCTGCTCTTGTCATACTGGTGCGTCTGGCTGTTATAACCGCTGAACAGCCCGTCGTCGAAGCTGAAGTCCTCACGCACGATCAGGCTGGCGCTGGTGTAGGACTTCACATACTCGTGGTGAATCTTATCGTGGGTAATCAAATAGTTGACGATACCGAGCAGGAACGCGGCGTCTGACCCGGCGCGGATCGGCGCATACAAATCGGCGACAGCGGCAGAGCGGTTAAAACGCGGGTCAACCACGATCAGTTTGGCGTCGTTGTGGGTTTTGGCTTCCACCGCCCATTTGAAACCGACCGGGTGCGCTTCCGCAGCGTTGCCGCCCATCACGATGATCACGTTGGCGTTTTTGATGTCCACCCAGTTGTTGGTCATCGCGCCACGGCCAAAGGTCGGTGCCAGCGCGGCAACGGTCGGGCCGTGGCACAGGCGCGCCTGACAGTCGATGGCGACCATGCCCAGCGAACGGGCGAATTTCTGGTCGAGAATGCCGGTTTCATTACTGGCGGCAGAGGAACACAGCATGCCGGTGGTCAGCCAGCGGTTAACCAGCGTGCCTTTGGCGTTGACGCGCTCGAAATTGGCATCACGGTCTTTTTTCATCAGCCGGGCGATGCGCTCGATAGCGTCTTCCCAGCTGATGCGCTGCCATTTGTCCGAACCCGGCGCACGGTATTGCGGGTATTTCAGGCGGCCTTCGCTGTGAATGTAGTCCACCAGCCCGGCCCCTTTCGGGCACAACGAGCCACGGCTGACCGGATGATCCGGGTCGCCTTCAATATGAAAAATGGCGGGTTTGGCGTTTTTTGCCCCGTCGCCCAGGCTGTACATCAACAGCCCGCAGCCAACAGAACAGTAAGTGCAGTTATTGCGTGTTTCTTTTGAGCGCAGCAATTTGTATTGACGCACAGAAGCCATCGCCTCTGTGGGGGCAAACCCTAATACCGCGAGCGTGGTGCCCGCCATTCCCCCGGCGCAGACTTTAAAAAAGCCCCTTCGATTAACCTGCATGCTTTTCCCTATAAATTTTATGTGTCTTTTTTGTTGCGGGAAATCTAACAACACGCCACGAGGAGATTTTGAGCAAAATCAATAATTACAGTTTTAATCGTCTATTCACCCCCTTTATGGGTATTGGCGCTTGAATTTTCGCTATACATCTAAATACACAGCGCTAAGTGTGTTGATTTAATCAACATCTCGTCATGTTGTCTTTTGCCCTGCGGGCGATGATGGGGCGATACGCTCGTCAACGTCGTATCGCCGTTACCCATTTGCGTAACCTGTGGCTACCCAAATTTAACAATTCAGGACGATCGGCGTTGGCCCGTACTCACCCTGTGCGGGCCATTCACATCACACTGACTGTACCGGAATGCGTTTTACTGCCGCCGGGTCAACCGGTGCGGCAAAATCCAAATAGCGGTAAATCGCTGGCGCAGATGACGACAAGATAGCCACCTGCTGCTGATATTCCGCCGCCGTCGGCAAGCGGCCCAGTATCGCCGCGACGGTACTTAATTCAGCCGAAGCGAGATAGACGCGGGCGTCCGTCCCCAGACGATGCGGGAAGTTACGCGTCGAAGTGGACACCACCTGGCTACCCGGCCTGACGCGTGCCTGATTGCCCATGCACAGCGAACACCCCGCCGGTTCAATGCGCACACCGGATTGAATAAACTGGCTGAAATAGCCCTCATCGCTGAGCTGCTGCGCATCCATGCGGGTGGGCGGAGCCAGCCAGAGCCGGGCTTCGGTATCGCCCTGATGTTGCGACATCAGTTTCCCGGCGGCGCGAAAATGGCCGATATGGGTCATGCATGAGCCGATAAACACCTCGTCGATGCGGTTTCCCGCCACCTCCGACAGCGTTTTCACGTCATCCGGGTCATTGGGCACACACAGGATCGGCTCACGGATGGTTGCCAGATCGATCTCGATAACGGCGGCATAGTCGGCGTCGGTGTCGGCTTCCAGCAACTGCGGGTCATCCAGCCACTGCTCCATGCGCTCAATACGCCGCGCCAGCGTCGGCGCATCCTGATAGCCCTCTGCTAGCAGGGTGCGCAGCAATGCCACGTTCGAGCGCAAATAAGTTTCCACTTCCGCCTGTTCGAGCTTAATGGTACAGGCCGCCGCCGAGCGCTCGGCCGAGGCATCCGCCAGTTCAAACGCCTGCTCGACGCTTAACCCCGCCAGACCCTCAATTTCCAGAATGCGACCGGAGAAGATGTTTTTCTTACCCTGCTTGGCGACCGTCAACAGCCCTTGCCGGATAGCAAAATAAGGGATGGCATGGACTAGATCACGCAGCGTAATGCCCGGCTGCATCTGCCCGTTAAAGCGCACCAGCACCGACTCCGGCATGTCCAGCGGCATGATGCCGGTGGCCGCCGCGAACGCCACCAGCCCTGAACCGCCGGGGAACGACAGGCCAATCGGGAAGCGGGTGTGGGAATCGGCACCGGTGCCAACGGTATCCGGCACCAGCATGCGGTTAAGCCAGGAGTGGATGATGCCATCGCCCGGGCGCAGCGACACGCCGTTGCGCCGGGTGATGAAGTCCGGCAGGGTCTTATGCAGATTGACGTCAACCGGTTTCGGGTACGCCGAGGTGTGGCAGAACGACTGCATCACCAGATCGGCGGAGAAGTGCAGGCAGGCCAAACCTTTCAGCTCATCGCGCGTCATGCCGCCGGTGGTATCCTGCGAGCCCACCGTGGTCATGCGCGGCTCGCAATACTGCCCCGGGCGCACACCGGCCACTCCACAGGCTTTACCGACGATTTTCTGCGCCAGCGTGTAGCCGCGTGATGACTCGGCAGGCGCTTTCGGCAGGCGAAATAGCGTGCTTTGCGCAAGGCCCAGCGACTGGCGCGCGCGCGCCGTCAGGCTGCGGCCAATAATCAGCGCAATACGGCCACCGGCGCGCACTTCATCGAGCAGCACCTCGGTTTTCAGGCTAAAACGGGCGAGCAGCGCGTCATCCTCGTGACGACGCACCTCGCCTAAATAGGGATAGACATCAATCACCTCGCCGGTTGACAGCGCGCTGACGTCCATTTCTATCGGCAGCGCCCCGGAGTCTTCCAGCGTGTTAAAGAAAATCGGCGCGATTTTCCCGGCCAGCACCACGCCACCGGCGCGTTTATTCGGCACAAACGGAATATCCTGCCCGATGTGCCACAAAATGGAGTTGGTGGCCGATTTGCGCGATGACCCGGTGCCGACCACATCGCCGACATACACCAGCGGATAGCCCTGCGCTTTCAGGGCCTGCATTTGCGTCATCGGGCCGATAGCCCCCGGTTTATCCGGCGTCACGCCATCGCGCGGCACGCTCAACATACACTGCGCATGCAGCGGAATATCCGGGCGTGACCAGGCTTCCGGTGCCGGTGACAGGTCATCAGTATTGGTTTCCCCCGCCACGTTAAATACCGTCAGCGTGATTTTTTCCGCCAGCGCCGCACGGGCGCTAAACCATTCGGCCTCGGCCCAGGACTGTAATACCCGCTGTGCAGCAACATTCCCCTGCCCGGCTTTCTTTTCAATCTCACCAAAATAATCAAATATCAGCAGCGTATGACTCAGTGCCTTTACCGCTTCCTCGGCCAGCGCATAATTATCCAGCGCATCAATTAATGGCTGAATATTATAGCCACCCTGCATCGTTGCCAATAAACGAATAGCCGCAAGCGGAGAAAGCGCCGCCACCGGTAATATCCCCGCGCACAATTCCCCCAGAAAGTCGGCTTTAATTTTCGCGGCATCATCCACACCGGGAGAAATATGATAAGTGAGTAAATCGAGCCATGCCGGAATATCCGCAGCCGTCTGATTTTCTTTAGCGCCCAGCCGTGTAACCAAGGCCGTAGCCTGTTCGGCAGTTAAAGGTTTAGGCGGAATGCCCATTTCACGTCGTTCAGCCATATGGGCGTAATAATGTTCTAACATGACAGCTCCTTACCATCGCGATAGTAATTAATGCAAATAGACGTTAAGAAAATAAAAATTGATTTGGCTTTAGCGCATTAAAATAATAACCGCCGCTATTTCCGCCGCTGCAACCGGTATTACAGCGCCGGATAACCGGCCAGCAGCCAGGTGAGCGCCAGCAGGTCGGCACTGCCGCCCGGGCTCAGGTTTTGCGCAATCAGTATCCTGTCCATCGCCTCAAGCCCCGCCACCGTCACCCCGGCGGATAACTGCTCCCGCGCCAGACGCTGCACCAGCGACAACCCCGCCAGCCCGCCGCGCGACACCACGTTGGTATCCCGGTTGTGCGCCATCAGCACCACCAGCGTGTGCAGCAGTGCCTCGCGCTCCGCCACACCCCGCGCACGCGCCGCCAGATACGCCGGCAGGCTGTAGCGCCGCACCGTGGCAAAGCCGCTCGCCGCCTCACCCCGCGCCCCCGTCAGCCCGAGCTCGCGGTACAACCGCTCACCCGCCGTCACCGCCAGCGCACCACCGGCCAGCTCCGTTTCCACCAGCCCCGCGCTCATCTGCGCCACGCTTGCACACAGCGATGCGCGGCTCAGGCGCTCGCCGCGTCCTGCCAGCCAGCCCGCCGCGCTGCACACCAGACCAAAGGCAAAAATGCCGCCCTTGTGCGTGTTCACCCCGCCCGTTGCCGCGTGCATCGCCTGCTCCGCCGCCAGCCCCACCGGGCGCACCCGCGCCAGCAGTTGCGCCAGCGGCAGGTGGCGATGCTGCCAGCCTGCGGCGGTAAAGCGTGCAAACCACGGCGACAGCGCCGCAATGCTCGCCTCGAACGTGCCCATGTCCATGTCGCGGTGTGACCCGCTGTTGGCACCATCCACCAGCCCCGGTTTTGGCGTCAGTTGCACCTCGTGCGTCAGCGCCGCCACCACCCGCTGGTGGATGTCCGGCAGCCCGCCCGGTTCATTCACACCGCCGGTCAGCGCCTCAGCGACCGTCAAACCCGCCATCACCGCTGCGCTTGCTCTGGTTTTCATTTCTGGGTTTATCTCTGGTTTTCATCTCTGGTTCTGGGGGTGAAGTCGCATCGTTTCACTCATACGCCTGGGCTCAGTCCTTTACCTGACGCACCACGTCAATCACGCTGCCGTCACGGTAGCGGATCACCCCCACGATGCGCTCGTGGAACTCAATCGCCTTCGGCTCACCCGCCAGCGCCACCGCACGCTGGTACAGCTCGTCAATCGACATCACGCTCAGGCCCGCCGCCGTCAGCCGTGCCGCCACCTCCGGGCGCAGCGGGTTCACCGCTATGCCGTGGTCCGTCACCAGCACGTCTATCGCGCTGCCCGGCGTCACGCACGTCGTCACCTGACGCACCACCGTCGGAATGCGGCTGCGTATCAGCGGCGCCACCACTATCGTCAGGTTCGCCGCCGTCGCCACGTCACAGTGACCGCCCGACGCCCCGCGCATCACCCCGTCCGACCCGGTGATGACATTCACGTTGAACTGCGTGTCGATTTCCAGCGCACTCAATATCACCACGTCCAGCTGGTCGCAGCACGCCGCCTTCGCACTCGGGTTCGCGTACACGTTGGTCGAGATTTCCACGTGCTGCGGGTTCTTCGCCAGCGATGCCGCCGCGTTCGCGTCAAAGCACTGCGTGTCCAGCAGCGTCTCTATCAGCCCCTTCTCGTGCAAATCCACCAGACTCCCGGTGATGCCGCCCAGCGCAAACCGCGCCACCACGCCCTGCTTCTGCATTCGCTCTTCCAGAAAACGCGTGCACGCCGTCGAGGCCGCCCCCGAGCCGGTCTGCATCGAGAAGCCGTGCTTAAAGTACCCCGAGTGCTCGATAACGTCCGCCGCCCGCCGCGCTATCAGCAGCTCGCGCGGGTTGCTGGTCACGCGCGCCGCCCCCACGCTGATTTTCGCCGGGTCGCCCACTTCGTCCACCGGCACCACAAAATCCACCTGGTCCTGCACGATGCTCGCCGGCAGGTTCGGGAACGGCACCAGACTCTCCGTCAGCAGCACCACCGTCTTCGCATACTGCGCGTCCACCATCGCATACCCCAGCGACCCGCAGCGCGATGTCCCCGCCGTGCCGTTGGCATTGCCGAACTCGTCGCTCGCCGGCACCCCGAGAAACGCCACGTCTATCTTCAGTTCCCCGCTTTGCAGCAGGTGCACCCGCCCGCCGTGCGAGTGGATGTGCACCGGCTCCGCCATCAGACCGTGCGATATCGCGTCCGCCAGCCTGCCGCGCATCCCCGAGGTGTAGATACGGGTGATGACGCCGTTGCGGATGTGCTCTATCAGCGGCGCGTTGCAGGTCATCAGCGAGCTCGACGCCAGCGTCAGGTTTTTAAACCCCATCTGCGCCAGCGTCTCCACCACCCGGTTTATCACCTTGTCCCCTTCGCGGAACGCGTGGTGGAACGAAATCGTCATCCCGTCCTGCAGCCCGCTCTTGCGTACCGCCTCTTCCAGGCCGGCACACAGCTTGCGCTCGTGCTTCGCCGTCAGGTCGTCCAGCCACGGCGTGGCGCTGTTCGCCCCCGTAAACGGGCGCAGGTGGTCCAGTCGCGCATACTGCTGTTGCAGTGCTTCTATCATGTTGCTCATCATTCCAGTCCTGTCTGTTCCGCGCCTTACTTGCGCACGCCGGACGCACGCGCCCGCTCGATGACCCGCCGCGCATGGTCGATTATCGGCGCATCTATCATCTTGCCGTTCAGCGATATCACCCCCAGCCCGGCCCGCTCACCCTCCTGCGCCGCCTCGATGACCAGATGGGCGTAGTCCACCTCGTCCTGCGTCGGCGCATAGGCGTTGTGCAGCAGCTCTATCTGGCGCGGGTTAATCAGTGACTTGCCGTTAAAGCCCAGCCGGCGTATCAGGTCCACTTCCTTCAGAAAGCCCGCCTCGTCGCTCACGTTCGAGTACACCACGTCAAATGCGTCAATACCCGCCGCCCGCGCCGCATGCAGCACCGCGCAGCGCGCATAGAACAGCTCCGTGCCGTCGCCGCGCTCGGTCTGCATGTCCATCACGTAGTCGAACGCCGCCAGCGCAATGCCAATCATGCGCTCGGACGAGCGTGCAATCGACACCGCGTTAATCACCCCGACCGCCGACTCGATGGCCGCCATGATGCGCGTCGAGCCCACTTCCCGCCCGCACGCCTTCTCGATACGCACCAGATGGTGCTCCAGCTCGTCCACATCATCGGTGGAGTCGGTCTTCGGCAGGCGTATCACATCCACCCCGCCGCGCACCGCCGCTTCCAGGTCTTTCAGCCCGAACGGCGTGTTCAGCTGGTTGATGCGCACCACGGTTTCAATCTCCCGGTACATCGGGTGTTGCAGCGCGTGGTACACCAGCAGCCGCGCCGTGTCCTTCTCGCGCAGTGACACCGCATCCTCCAGGTCGAACATGATGGAGTCGGGCTGGTAGATGAAGGCGTTGGACAGCATGGCCGCATTCGCCCCCGGCAAAAACAGCATGCTGCGCCGCAGTTTTTTCGGTTCGCTCGCACTCATCACAGCTTCTCCCACGCTATCTCGTCAATACCGGCAGCGCGCAGCACCGCACTCTGCACCCGGGCGCGTATCACACAGTCCAGCGCCCCCTTGTCGTCCACCACCACCGTGCCGGACGTCACGCCCAGCCGGTGCAGCGTCTCGTCCACCACCTGCCGTATCTGCCCGCCAAACTGCTTGATGACCTCGCTGTTGATGACCACGGTCAGCGCACCCTCGGCCGGCGCCACCTTCACCAGCAGGTCGCTGGACTCGAAGGTGCCCGCCAGGGCTTCCTTGATTATATTCATGGTATGGTTACCTGCTTGATACCTAAAAACGCGTTACGCGCAGGCGAGCTCGCCATAGCGCTGTAACTGCACAAATGTGGTGGCCGGCACTCTCTCGCGGATAGCCTCGAACTCCCGCTGCGCCAGCAGCCGCCTCACCTCCGAGGCCGATATCGCCCGCCCCGCCGCTTCCCGCGTGCGCTCGATTTCCACCACCGCCAGCGCCGGGGCCGCCACCCGGCCCGGCTGCTCCAGCCAGTGGTGCATCGCCGCATTGTAGTGGTGTGTCACCGGGCAGAACGGCTCGGTGCCGACAAAACGCCGTGTGATACCCAGCGCCGGGGCGATGTAACGCCGGAAGATAATCAAATCCAGCGCCGCGTGCGCCTCGGTGATGCGCTGCGCCTCCTTGAGAAAATACCCCGGAAAGGTCGCCTTCGATATCAGGTAGTGCGACCCGGCATGCACCGTCAGGTTCGGGATGTGCGACACCCCCTGCTGCACCATCGCCAGCCGCTCACTGAACGGAAAGAACGACGCATCCTCGCGCACCACGAAGATATGCAGCCAGTCGCACGCCGCTGCCGCCTGCTCCGCCAGATAGCGGTGCCCCAGCGTAAACGGGTTGGCGTTCATCACGATACCCCCGATGTGCGCCCCCGGCTTCGCCTGCGCCGCCAGCGTCTGGCAATACTGCCGGATACCTATCGGCGTGTTCTCCATCAGCACCGCCTGGTCCTCGTAACAGGCCAGCGGGTAAAACCCGCAGCCCCGGAACACCGGCACGTTGCAGGGCCGCGTGTAGAGAAACAGGTGGAACAGCCCGCGACCGGCGGCAAACTGCACCACCTCGTTGACTATCGTCACCCCCAGACTCAGCTCGCGGTAGTCCGGGTCAACCGCCACGCACTTGATGGTGCTCGCGCACAGCCCGGCGCACGCCACCACGCGCCCCTGGTGGCGGCCCACCACAAAAAATTCGATATCGTCGTCCAGGCCCAGCTGACAACGCGCCAGCAGCGGCCCGACGTCCGTCAGCACCCGGGGGTGGCGCGCCACCTCGTGGGGGGTAAATGTCACACTCTCATCGGCGTACATGGGGGTATCCTGCTGGTTACGGTAGCTCACCGCCCGACCGGGCGGCTCAGTGGCCGACGGCAACGGCCTGACGCGCCCTGACCGGCCGCGCGGCTTCGCCGATGGTGTTGCGCAGGTGGCCGACATGCGCTATCTCCACCTCGATGCTGTCACCCGGCTGCATGAACAGCGGCGGATTACGCTTCTTGCCCACCCCGCCCGGCGACCCGGTAATGATGACGTCACCGGCACTGAGCGCGGTGAAGGTGCTGATGTACTCAATCAGGTCGGCCACCTTGTGGATCATGCTCGCCGTGGTGTCATCCTGCACCATGCGCCCGTTCAGGTAGGTGCGGATGGCCAGCGCATGCGGGTCGGGGATTTCGTCACGGGTGGTCAGGTACGGCCCGAACGCGCCGGTCTTCTGCCAGTTCTTGCCCGCCGTGAACCAGCTGTGCTGCCAGTCGCGCGCCGAGCCGTCCATGTAGCAGCTGTAACCGGCGACAAATTCGAGCGCCTCGTCACGGGCGATGTTCTGCCCGTCGCGGCCGATGATGACCGCCAGCTCGCCCTCGTAGTCAAACTCGCTGGAGTAGTGCGGCTTGAGCACCGGGGTGCCGTGGCCGGTCTGGGAGTCGGCGAAGCGCACGAACAGGGTCGGGGCCGGGTTCAGCTCGTTGAACTCCTTGCGCTTGTCGGCGTAGTTCATGCCGACGCAGAGGATTTTGGAGGGCGAGACAATCACCGGCAGAAAGGTGACGTCGGCGACGGCGATATCCGGGGTCTCTCCCTGGAAGGCGGCGGCCTCATGGAGCGCCTGACCGGCCAGCAGGGCTTTGAGGTCGGGGTAGCGCCCGCCCAGACGACGGCCCAAATCAATCAGCCCGGCGGAGGTGTAAATACCGTAACTGTTGTTGCCGTGATGGCGATAGCTTGCAAGTTTCATAACAACACCTGATGGTGGTGGAATTCACGATATATACCGGTTAATACCGTATTTCGTATCAACCGGTATTCCTGATGAGATAACCCAGGAATTTCACGTAACGGATATTTCATTTATTGACCGGATGTCAGAATGAATTTTCCACATCGTGAATTAACCTGATTTGCCGTCCACGGACGGCAATATATTTTTATGGTTATTTATTGCTTTGTGCCGCCACTAAATTGATACGCTGAATACCGTTCAGGTACGTCGCCACCAAAATACCACTGACCAGCAATGTAATAATAAATGCCGTCATCCCCAGCCAGCCAGCGGAAGAGAAAATAAGCCCGTTGCAATAACCGACCACTGACCCACCCATATAGTAGAAAAACAGATACAGTGCCGTTGCCTGGCCACGGGCATGGGTGGCATTTTTACTGACCCAGCTTAACCCAATCGAGTGGCAACCGAAGAAGCAACCGGTAAACAGAATCGCACCGATAACAAACGCAGCCAGATTAGCGGTTAACGTCAGCAACATGCCGCCAATCATAATCATAAATAATACGGACAATACTTTCAGCGCACCGTATTTTTGTGATAACCGACCGGCCTGCGGCGCGGTAAAAAAGCTCATGACAAAGCTAAATGAAATCAACCCGGCATTGGCATGAGAGACATTAAACGGCTCACGCGCCAGATGGAAGGCCAGATAGTTATACAGTGAGGTAAATACTCCAAAAATAATGAAGCTCACCACATACATTAACGAGAGCTTTTTGTTTTTAAAGTGCGCCATCGCGCCTTTGGCAATAGAAGAAAAGTTCAGGCTGTCACTGGCGTTAAAGTTTTTCGATGCAGGCAGCAATACGGAAACCAGCAGTGCGGCAAATATCAGCGTACAGGCAAAACCGTAGAAAATAGCATCAATAGACGCATGGCCGATTAACTGGCTGGCAACCACTCGCCCGGACATGCCGCCAATCGAATTACCAAACACGAAATACCCGGTGACCACCCCTGCGACCACCGGTGCGACCTCTTCACTGATATAGGCTGTCGCGGCAGCGGCAATACCGCTTAATGCCAGACCAATCACACCGCGCAGCATCACCAGTAACGCCCAGGATTTTACCAGCGGGCAAATGAGCGTCAGCAAAGCCCCCAGAATCAGTGAAACAACAATCAGCCGTTTGCGGCCATAGCGGTCGGCCAATGTGCCGGTAAATAATAATCCGATAGCCAGCATCGCGGTTTCTGCTGACAAAATAATACTCACCTGACTGACGGGAATATCATAATCCTTCGCCAGTACCGGTAATAACGGCTGAATAAAAAACAGTGATGCCAGCTCCGCCAGACCAGAAAATGCCAGTGCGAAAATAACACGCAGGTATTGAGAAATATTAACCTGCTTGTCCTGGCGATCAGGCGTCAGTGTCTGAATTGCACTCATAATAACCTCACAATATATTTGTAGGGATACAGGGAAATAAAATGAATTACCACATTCTTTATTTTTTAAATGTCTTCAACATCCAGAGCGTATGCAGGAACAAATACATTACCAACAAATAACTTCCTTGCGGTGCGAATCACGGAAGCGCGAATATCTTCATGGCGCTCACCGTTTTTCATTAATGAAACGGCGATTTTTCCACTCGGGTGCTCAATCGTGACCTCGTCTAAAAAAGCGTGGCGGTGTTCTTCGCCCAGCACATCCTGCGCCACGCTGCCTTCTATGACGCAGGCGGTAGAAATACCGATGGAGCCGGTGATCGCCAGCGAACGATGGCAGTTATGCGGCATGAAATAGCGCACCTGAATTGTGCCGCCAGCAACCGGTGGGCTGAGTAATACCGGTTTGGGGATAACCATGTTGCTGACATCGCCAAGCCCCATCGCCTGGCCTGCCTGTCGGCGGAGCTGTTCCAGGCGCTGCATAAAGGCACTGTCTGACTCCAGCGCCTGCGGCGATTCACTGCCGGTTTTATCCAGTGAACGGGCATCAATAAGCACCATCGGCATCGCCATATCAATGCAGGTGACGCTGATGCCATCAAACAGATCGCGCACCTTACCGGTGGGAAACAGTTTGCCGGTTTTACTGCCTGCCGAGTTCAGGAACGTCAGGCCCACCGGGGCGGCACGGCCGGGAACACCATCGATTTCGGTTTCGCCGTCATACTCCACGCGCTGATGCGGCGTGTGAATATCCGCATCAACCAGCGTGCCGGTGTTCAGGTTACGGATCCGCACCCGTGTGGTCGGGTGGCGGGCGTCAACCAGTCCATGCTCAATGGCAAACGGCCCGACGGCGCACAGCATGTTGCCGCAATTGGGCGTGGTATCCACCCGGCGCTCTTTGACCATCACCTGGGCAAACAGGTAATCGACATCGGCATCCGGGTGCGTGGAGCGGCTGACAATCGCCACCTTGCTGGTTTGCGGCGCGCCGCCGCCAATGCCATCAATTTCCAGCTCATGGCCGGAGCCCATCAGCGCCAGCAACACCTCATCGCGCTGCTGGCGGTCTTGCGGCAGGTCGCTGGCGAATATCACCGGCCCTTTCGACGTGCCGCCACGCATCAATACACAGGGGATCTTTACCATCATGTTTTCTCACGACTTGACTACTGTTGATGGCGCAAGCATCCCACAGGCGTATCCATGACTCTAATGTCAAAAAAATAACGATTAATTCGTTTCTTGCATTAATAATTTGCCCGCAACAGATTATCGTGTCAGTCAACCCGTCACGAGGAAAAGAGCGATGCAGCATGAACTTCAGGGCATCAAGGCGTTTGTCAAAATTGCGGATACCGGGTGTTTTACCAAAGCCTCTGAGCTGTTGCATATTTCGCAACCGGCGTTAACCCGGCGTATCAAAAAGCTGGAAGAGAGCCTCGGCGCGACGCTGTTTGAGCGTTCGACGCGCCGGGTCAGCCTGACGGCCGTCGGCAAAAGTTTTCTGCCTAATGCGCGCAACCTGATTGATTTTTATGAAAATGCCATTCTGAATATTCAGGAGATGGCCTCACACCAGACCGGCTTTGTCACGCTGTCGTGCATTCCTACCGCCGCGTTCTATTTTCTGCCTGCGGTAATTCGCAACTATAACGAGCACTACCCGAATATCCGCATCCGCATACTGGAACATAGCGCAAGCGACTGTCTCGATGCCGTGCTCAACGGGGACGCGGATTTTGGTATTAATATGATCAACGTCACACACTTCAATGTGGAGTTCACGCCGCTGGTCAATGAGCCGTTTGTGCTGGCCTGTCGGCGCGATCATCCGCTGGCAAACAAGTCGCTGGTGATGTGGGAAGACCTGGCGGATTACCCGCTGATTGGCGTGCGGCGCTCCAGCGGCAACCGGCTGTTAATCGAGCAGGCGCTGGAAGAGAGCGCCTGGAAACCGAACTGGTTTTATGAAGTGCGCCATTTATCAACCTCGCTGGGTATGGTCGAGGCCGGACTGGGCATTGCCGCGGTGCCAAGCCTTGCCATGCCGCGCGATGAACACCATGTGCTGGTGAGTAAGCCGTTGATTGAACCGGTGGTGCGCCGAACGCTCGGCGTGGTGCAACGTAAAGACTCGCCGCTGAGCCCGGCGGCCGAGCGCTTTAAAGAGATGTTGCTGCACCTGTGGTCAAATGAGAAAAATAGCCCCTGGATAGGCAAATTCAACCTATGAAGACCGGCGGCGCGGCCATCCGGCCGCACAATAGGCGCTGACAGCGTTGTCAGGAACATGTTATTGGTCATCTGCCGTTTTCGTCATATCCATTAACAGCGCGTGTGACCTAAATTCGCCGTATGCTATCGCCTTTCAGGAGGGCCCATGCCGGATAACATGACATCACACTACTCGCCTGACACCGGGCGTTTTTCTAATCCGCCCTCATCCAGCCAGCGCCCGATGCAAGCCACGCGCATGAGCCTGTGGCAAACCCTGTCGCTGTTGTGGCGGCTTGGCTTTCAGCGCCGGGGCCGCGCTCCCGCCCATCGGCTGGTGCAACACACCCCGGATATGGCGGCTTTTTTACGCCCTGACGCTCGCCTGAAATTCATCTGGTTTGGGCACTCGACGCTGCTGCTCAATCTGGATAATACCCGCATCCTGATTGACCCGGTGTTCTCCGCCAGCGCCTCGCCGTTTAGCCTGATGTTCCGCCGTTTTCAGCCGCCGGTGCTGTCAGTCGATGCGCTGCCTGCCATCGATGTGATTCTGCTGTCGCACGATCATTATGATCATCTGGACGCCAAAACGATCCGCGCCTTTCGCCACACCCACACCCGCTTTATCGTGCCGCTCAAGGTGGGCCAACACCTGCGCAAATGGGGCATTGCCGCTAACCGGATTGACGAGCTGGACTGGTGCCAGTCTACCCGCGTGGGCGACCTCACCTTCACCGCTACCCCGTCACACCACTTCTCCGGGCGCAGCCTGGCGGGCCGCAACACCACGCTGTGGGCCTCCTGGGTGATTCAGGGGCAACGGGAGCGCCTCTTCTTTAGCGGCGACTCTGGCTATGGCGAGCATTTCCGCGCCATCGGCGAACGTTTTGGCCCCTTCGACATCGCCTTTATGGAGAACGGTCAATACAACGAGCGCTGGCCGGACTCCCATATGCACCCGGCACAAACCGTGCAGGCCGTGGTGGATGTTCGCGCTCGCCTGTTTATGCCTATCCACTGGGGCATGTTCTCACTCGCGTTTCACGACTGGGCCGACCCGGTGCGTGACAGTAGCCAACTGGCGCGGGAGCAGGCCCTGCCGATAATCATGCCGATGCTGGGGGAAGTGGTGACACTCGGTGAGCCAACGCTGACCCACGCCTGGTGGGAAAGTGGTGTTGATACCGCACCAGCCCGATGCAGCACCAGAGATACGGTGCAGGATATGGAGTAGCTTCTGAGGTGGGAGATGAGTAGTACGCGCCAGTATCACCATTTCCCCTCTCCAATCGGCTGGGATATCAGCAACATCGAAATACAGTGGCTGGCGTTGGGGCATGCTATCCCCTTTGCTGATCAATAGTACGTTTCACATTCTGACGGATGCCTGCATAAATAACCGGTAACTGTCAGATCAGGTCTGAACTAATACACCTGATTTTTTATGAGACCCTTCTTATATAAGAAATAAAGTTATACTCTGGGTCACTTTCAAACTCCGAAATGAATTTAATAGCTTTTTCAGTTACTATCCCTTTAACTCTAAATAGCTGCGAAAAATAGCAAATCACTTAAAGAGAGCTCGGCCCGGATTGTGCTATCTGATCAATCGCTAAACGGACTGAACAATACGGATAATAGTATCCATTCCCTGTGACGAACGACGCCTGATGTAGAAAACCATTCATAAAACGCACGATAAAAATTATACCCGCAGGTTCACAGCCATGTTCATACTACACCGGGGTGTAGCGTGTCAGTATCGCAGTATTAGGGTGTGTCCCTTAACTATTTTTTGTACAGATCAGCATTGTCATAACTGCGCCAAAAAACGCGTTTAAGCAATAAATAACGACTAAAAACGTTTAATTTTTAACCAATATTCGCCTTTCGGAAATGATTCTTGCGGCACTTCTTAGCGCACTGCGAGGTTAAGGGACAGACCCTAGATGCAACCCTTTAGGTTTGATAGTCTGATGGCGACTGAGATTTATTTCCAATCTTAACTTGCGCTAAATGCAACCAGATAAAAATGAAATAAGAATCAAAAAAAATAATAACTAATGTTAATTATTTCACATAGTTATCATATTCA
This sequence comes from Dickeya aquatica, assembly GCF_900095885.1. NCBI lineage: Bacteria > Pseudomonadati > Pseudomonadota > Gammaproteobacteria > Enterobacterales > Pectobacteriaceae > Dickeya > Dickeya aquatica. The sequence continues at coordinate 1,568,123 of NZ_LT615367.1, read as the reverse complement.
AATATTTTAATGTCTCCACATTAAAAAAAATAATAATATAGTATATACATATAATATGGTTTTATATTTCATAAAAAATAAAATTTAAAGTGTTTTATCCCTTACCAAGAATAATCCAGATCCCCCTTAGCCAATGAAATACAAAGTTTTCCCTCTTTTATCTATAGATTGTGGTAAATTTTCTGTGATATGTTTATTTTTTTATTTTAACAATGAGATCATTATGGAAGATTTCTATTCATGTCCTGCTTGTAATTCCGAATTAAAAATTATTGACAATAAATTTTGTGAGATTAGATCAGCGCTTATTTTTAATAAATTAGAATTTAGACAGTATCTTTGCGAAAAATGCAAACATTCTTGTACTTATCATAACGTTCCTTTAGAGCTAATATATAAAGCAGAAACAGCTCTGGCCACAGACAGGCAATTAGGTGATTTTAGAAAAGAGTTTATAAAAAAGAATCTAAATTTAAGCACTATCGATGGCCTTGCTATTGAAATTGGTGGTGGCCCCGGTGAGCTGGCTGAATACATTCGTTGCGAATGTGGACATGATAAAGGAATAGTTGTAGATTTTGTTGATAGAGTTTCTTTCGAAAACTTGAACTTTGTTCATTCTGATTTAAATGATTGCAAGGATTACTTCGCACAATCCCTTGCAGAATACAACATCAAAAACAAGAGAAATATATTTCTTTTATCACATGTTCTTGAACATATTTTCAATCCTTCTGAATTGTTAAGCATTCTGAAAGAATTTAAGAATAGCTATTTCTTTATTGAGGTACCTAATTTTGGCGTCCCACACAGCAGACTTGATTTAAGATATTCGATTAACTGCCCAGACCATATTCATTACTTCAATTCTCAATCACTTTTATCTATTATTCAAAATGTTGGACTTAATATTATTGCTTTTGAATGCCAAAATAGCCCATTAGTCCCAGCATTACGGGTTTTATGTAATGCGAGTGATTTAATTAATGCTGTTGGAGACTATAAGAAGCATCTTGAATTAGTTAGCGAAGAGATTGTAGATATCATTAATAAATATAGCACCACACATACAGTTTATTTATGGGGATTATCTGCATTTGCAGCCGAGGCCATAAGAAAGGCAAAAGGGAAAGTCAAAGGAATATTTGATACCAAATATGAATTTGATTATTTTCAAGATATTCAAGTGGTTAATGATCCTGTCGGCTATAATTTTGCACATGGTGAAAATCCAATTTTTATTTGTGGTTCTACATTCTCAGTTGTTCAGGAGGCTATGAGAAAGAAACTGGCCACTTTATCTCCTGACTATACTTTACTGACTGTGCCGTATGAATAATTTATTCCTTGTCACAAAAGAGTTCTTGGAATCAATTTGAGAGTTACGTAATTCTGTGTAATTGCCACCATGTTAAAGGTGATCGCTCAGGCGGTCACCGAACTCGATAATAAAACAGCTCATCGCTAAATAGCTTCTCATATTACCGCTCCACTTTAGTCAGGCCAGGTTGGTTGCCGGGAAATGGTGAAGCTGCATTCATAAATTGCGTTACCTGTTTCAGTAACTGCCACAGGTACTGGCACTGATGGTTTCGCGTTATTGTCTCGTGTAACGATAGCCACAGCCGCTCTATCGGATTCAGCCACGGCGAATAGGTCGGCAGAAACAGCAGCCGGAACTTGCTGTTCTCCGCCAGCCAGCGCTCCACTTTGTGGCTTTTATGGATGATGTCGTTATCAACCACCAACGTAATGGTTTTCGCCCGCCGGTATATGCGTCGTAATGCCTCTAACAGTTGGATAAATAAATCAGAGCTCTTGCTGTTGCCACTAACGTAGGAGACTCGGCCCGTCACCGAATGCAGTGCGCCAGCCAGATAATGTTTCTGGTTCTGTCCCGGCGTGGCGATACGTTTCTGCTGCCCTTTGGGCATCCAGTCGGCACCGATTTTCGGGTTCAGGTCGATATCGACTTCATCCTGATAAAACACGGGATTAGCCGCTGAGCCCTGAGCCAGCGCCTGCTCGATGGCAAGCCGCTTTTCATCATAATACGGGTCCCTGATTTTCAGCGTCGGTGCGGCCCTGCGCCAGACCATACCGGCCTGTTTGAGGTATCGGTGCAGGGTGGAGCGGTGAAGCGTCACGTCAAAAAGCCGGTTGACGATGCGGGTCAGTAACTCTGTACTCCAGCGGGAGCGCAGCCAGCCGAAATCCTTCGGTGAACGTTGAACCAGCAAGGGAAGCACACGCTGGATATCGGCGACTGGCCAGCAAGGCGCACGACCGGGCCTGAGGCTCTTGAGTCCTTCAACACCTTGTAAAGTAAACCAGTTTATCCATCTTCCGACGGATGAACGCGCAGCACAGAGCAGTCTGGCGACGTCGGTGACGGTCATTCCCCGATGCAACATCAACATGGCAATGAGTCGTCTGGCATAATTTTTATCGCGTGTTTGTTGGGCTTCTTTGCACATCAGTTGTCGTTCTTCATCAGGGATTGCTGCTATGATCGGCATCGCTCAGTCCGGTTGGTGATTTGGGATATTTGGCGATTGATCAGATCGCTCAATTCGGACTGAGTTCCCTTCAAGTGATCTACTATTTTGCGAAGCTATTTAGTCGCCAATTCTGGATCGGCATACTCCATTTTTTCGAGGCCGACTGTATCGCCAGATAAATCATTTTACGTACCGAATAATCTGTCGGGGCGGGGGCAGTCCAACCCGGAATTTAAACTCCTTGCAAAAGTGACGTTAGAGCGAATTTCATCCATTCGCTAACCTTCATTCTGAAGCCTGCTTCGGCAGGTTTTTTTGTTTACATCGTTATCAGAAAGCCCTCTGTAATTTGTGGCGCAGCGCGTCACGCCGTTCGGCATCGGCCTGCTCCTTGCGTTGCGCGGTGTCGAGCCAATCGTGAGCGGCACTGGGGCTGAGAATAAACACCCCGTCATCGTCGCCTATGGCGATGTCACCGGGGTTTACCGCCACGCCGGATAGCCGGAGCGGTACATTCACCGCCCCTTGCAGGCCAAGGGTGCGGGTGGTGATGGCGCTCACGCCGGTGCAAAACACCGGCAGCCCGAGCGTGCGCAGTGCGCGGGAATCGGTTACGGCACCGGCGACCACCACGCCGGCCAACCCTTTGACGCAGGCCGCCAGCGTGCGCAGCTCGCCCCAGCAGGCGCGCGTCGCCTCTTGCATGGCATCAATCACCAGCACATCGCCGGGCTGGCTCAATAACAGCGCCTCGCGCAGTATGCCGCCATCGGGCGGGCACAGTTTTACCGTCACCACGTTGCCCACCATCTGCACCGGTTGCCACAGCGGTTGAAGGCCGTGCAGGTAGCCGTGGTCGGTGAGGTGCCCAAGCGTAGAGGTGCTGATGTGGCGGTACTGTGCCAGCAGTGTTGCGCTGGCGGGCGGCACCCGTGGCAGAATCAGGCCGGCTGGCGGCGCGTCGGTGTCATGCGGCGACATCATGCCTCCTTGCGCGCTGGTGTTTCACGCCCAAATGGAATGCACAGCGGCGTGTGGAAAAACGGGTCGTTGATGATGCGGCAATCGAGATCAAACACCGTTTTCACCATTGCCTCATTGAGAATGTCAGCCGGTGCGCCTTGTGCGAAGGCGGTGCGGTTATGCACCGCCACCATATGGTCGGCATAGCGGCAGGCCAGATTCAGGTCATGCAGCACCATGATGATGGTTTTGCCGTGCTGGCGATTGAGCGCGCGCAGCAAATCGAGCACGTCAATCTGGTGGGCCAAATCCAAAAACGTGGTCGGTTCATCGAGCAGCACCACCTCGGTATCCTGCGCCAGCGTCATGGCTATCCACACCCGCTGGCGCTGGCCGCCGGAAAGCGCATCCACCGGGCGGTGCGCCAGTGCCTCGGTGCCGGTTTGCACCAGCGCCTGATGCACCATCCGTTCATCTTCCGTTGACCATTGCTGTAGCCAGTTTTGATACGGATAGCGCCCCAGGCTGACCAGTTGCTTGACGGTTATCCCCTCCGGGGCCTGCGGCATCTGTGGCAGGATCGCCAGCTCGCGCGCCACCTGCGCCGTTGGCTTGCGGTGGATATCTTCACCGTTGAGGATAACCGACCCTTGCAGCGGCGTGAGCAGGCGGGCAAACGCTTTAAGCAGCGTACTTTTACCGCAGCCGTTGCTGCCAATCAGTACCGAGACTTTGCCGCGCGGCAGCGCCAGATCCAGCGACTCGATAATGGTCTGCCGGGCATACCCCAGCGTTACCCCTTGACTGCGAATGGCGGTCATCATCCGTTTCCTTCCTGCCGTTGTTGCATCAATAAGTATAAAAAGAACGGTGCGCCCAGCACCGCAACAAAAATACCGGCCGGTAAATCCAGCGGCAAAAACAGCGTGCGGGCGCACAAATCAGCCACGTTAACCAGCGCCGCACCGCATAAAAACGCCATGATGGCCTGTGCGGCAAACCCCGGCGGCACCAGCCGTTTGGCGATGTGTGGCGCAATCAGGCCGACAAACGCCATCGCCCCGCCGCAGGCAATTGCGGCCCCGGCCAGCGCAACACTCAGCGCCAGCAACGCCAGCCGCACCGCTTGCACCCGCACGCCAATGCCCTGCGCCAGTGCGTCATCCAGTTGTTGTACCTGCACCTGACGCGCCAGCAGTATCAGGCACGGCAGCAACAGCACCAGCCACCCCGCCAGCGCGCGCGCATCTTGCCAGCTTGCGCCATACACGCTGCCCGTCAGCCAGACATACGCCGACAGCGTAGTGGTCAGCGGGCTGAAAACCAGCAGAAAAGTGGTTGTCGCCATCAACAGCGCCGAAACGCCCACGCCGGTCAGCACCAGTCGCAACGGCGACACACCGGACTGCCAGGCCAGCGCATACACCGCACAGGCCGCGCCACCGGCACCGGCCATCGCCGCCAGAGGCAGATAATGCGGCCCGAACAGCGATGCGCCAAATGACAAATAGCCCACCGCCGCTGCGCTGGCTCCACTGCTGATGCCAAGAATATCCGGTGAGGCCAGCGGGTTACGCACCATCGCCTGCAACATCAGGCCGGACACAGCCAGCGCACCGCCCACCATCGCCGCCAGCAGGACGCGCGGTAAACGCAACTGCCGGACTATCATGCCAGCGCCCTCCAGCGTACTGCCCTCGTGCGGCGAAGGCCACAGCGCGCGCCACACCTCCCACGGCGCAAGCCATACTTTCCCGATGCCAAGCGAGGTTATCATCAGGGCGAGCAGTACGCCGGTCATCAGCGCAAGGCGATACAGCGTATTCAGGTTGTACTGGCGCGACCACCGCCCCCAGCGCCACACGCGCTCATACGTTCGATTATCCGGCACCATGCCGCCCTCCGCGCCGCAGTTGCATAATAAAAAACGGTGCGCCAAACAGCGCCGTCATCACGCCCACCGGCACCTCCTGCGGCAGGATAACCACGCGCGCCAGAATATCGGCCAGCAACAGCAACGCCGCCCCCAGCAGCGCACAGCCGGGCAACAGCCAGCGGTGGTCGGCGGGCAGCAGCGTGCGGGCGAGGTGCGGCACAATCAGGCCGATAAAGCCGATGCTGCCCGCCATCGCCACCGCGCTGCCCGCCAGCACCACCACCACCAGACTCATCAGCGCCCGCAGGCGCGCGGTGCGCTGGCCCAGCCCGCGCGCAATGGCATCACCGGCATGCAACACATTGATTTGCCCGCTCAGGCACATCGCCGCCAGCAGCGCCAGTACGCCGTATCCCATCAGCGGCAGCACCGCGTTAAGCTCGCGCCCGGCCACCGACCCGGCCAGCCAGAACAACACCGTGTCCAGCCCCTCCTGATTGACCACCAGCAGCGCCTGACTGAACGCCGAGAACAGCGCGGTGATAGCCGCCCCAGCCAGCACAATACGCAGCGGGTTCAGGCTGCCTTTCCCGAGCGTGCCAACCAGCCACACCAGGCCGCCTGCCAGCGCCGCACCGGCAAACGCCGCCCAGAGCCACACCGCCATGCCGAGCGCGGGAAACCAGGACACGCAGACGATGAGCAGGAACATCGCGCCAGCGTTAATGCCAAACAGCCCCGGCGAGGCCAGCGGGTTACGCGTCAAGACCTGCATCAGCAGCCCCGCCACCGCCAGCGCCGCCCCGACCAGCATCGCCATCAGCGTGCGCGCCAGCCGGGTGGATGTCACCAGAATGTGGCTGACATTAAGCGCATCATGCTGCCAGAAGGCCGCAAGCACCTGCCCCGGCGCAATCCACACCGGGCCGGTCATCACGCTCAAGCCCGCCAGCACCAGCACCGCCAGCCCCGCCGTCAGCACCACCGGCCACGGCCTGCGCGCCGCCGTGATGAGCGGGTTCATGATGCCACCTCCCCGCCGATTCCCGTTACCCGATGGATATCATCGAGCATCAGGTTGGCCCCCAGAATACCGCCGGACAAACTCCAGGCGACGCCATCGACCACCCACACCTGCCCGCGCTGCACAGCGCGCAAACGCTGCCACAGCGGATGCTGAATCAGCGACTGATAATGGCGTTGCACCGCCGGGCTGTTGGCGCGTAAAAACACAAAAAACACCTCGGCATCCAGCACCGGAAGGCTCTCCTTGTTGGTGAGTTTGAGTGAGACACCCGGCTGGCTGCGGCTGGTTTCGCTCCAGCCAAACCCCAGTTCGCTCAGTACCGAGCCGGGAAAACTGGGCGGCAGGTAGCTGCGGATATGATCTTCGCGGATATCCAGCACCGCTACCGTCGGCAAAGTCGCGCCGCCAAAGCGCTGGCGTAACTGTGCCTGCAACGTCGCCACCCGCTGCTGCCAGTGTTGCAGGCACTGCCCGGCCTGCACCTGCACGCCCAATGCCTGCCCCATCACCGCCAGCGTGGTTTTAAACTGGTAGATTTCATCCAGCATCACCACCGGCGCAATCTGTGATAACAGCGGCTGCAAACGCTGATGGCGAAAGCGCGACGCAACAATCATCTCCGGTTTTAGCAACACGATATCTTCAAGACTGGGCTGCGTTTCCAGCCCGACATGCGCCACGCCATCAAGCGCCGCGCGCAGGTAGCGATACATCGGTTTTTCCGTCCACGAGTCCACCACACCGACCGGGGTGATACCCAGCGCCACCGCCGTATCCGTCGCCCCCTGAAATAACGTAATCAGCCGTGGTGGCCGGGCCGGAGCCTGAGCCAGCGCCGGTAAGCCTGCTGCCAGCGGCAACAGGCTGAGTGCCGTGCGCAATAAGTTGCGCCGGGAAAGTAAATACGCATTCACGATTCTATGTAATCTGCCTTTTTTATAGTGATGACCAATCCATTACGTTCAGAAAGGAGATCTTGTCTCTTGCTCATGTCGTGCGTGCCATCACCTCGCCAAAGTGAGCCGCTGTTTATCCCGCACGAAATGTCTCTCCGCCCTGACATGAACCCAATAGCAACGCCCTGGGTTCGTTAACACGATTTACCCATGATGGCCTGAAACGGGTTAATCACCTCGCCTTTGCCAAACGGCATACTCCCCGGCCCGCCCGCACGGGCAATCATCGGCGTGATCAGCAGTTTCTGCGGCCAGTTGGGGACATCGAACAGGCGGGTTTTCAGCATGGCGTGCGTGTCGCTACTGAAACCGGTGCGGTCAATCGCGTCGTTGATTTCCATTTGCATCACCTGCCACAGGCGAGCCGCCGACAGCGCATAAGTCTCGGCCAGCGTGTCGATAATCGCCCGCAGGTTGACCTGAATCCCCAGCGTTTGCAGCCAGAACAGCAGGTCATCGAGCCGGTCGTGGTACAGCGTGTTGGCGTGCCCCTGTTTGATGCGATACACCGGGTCTTGCATGCCGTGTTGCTCAAGCGTCGGCACATGAATGCGCAGCGAGTCGTGGTCACGCAGCAATACCCCGTGCGCTTCGCCCGCCTTCCAGACCAGTACCGCGTTCTGGCCGTGAATTTCGCCCAGCATGCCAAGCCGGAACAGACGAAAATTGATGTCAAAAAAGCAGCGGCACAGCTCGGCAAACAGCGTTTCAACGCCGTGTGCGTCCGCCGACAGGCCGCGATACGCCAGCCAGTCGTCAAAGAAATGGCGTCGGCTGACGGGTAACGGCGTACCGAGAGCGGCCATCGGCAGCAGGCGGTAGTCAGGGTTATCGAACAATTCAGCCGGGTAGGTGCGCACCATCGCCGAGAGGTGGCGCGGCGCTTCGTCAAACAAGGTGGCCTGTGGCGGCATAAACGCCCACCATTTGCTCTCATCGCACATGTAGAGCCGCTGCTCTAACAGGGCGTCTTTGGCGCGCGCCTGGCGCAACAGCCTCTCACTCAGGCCACCGTTGATCATTTTCACCGCCGGCAGATAGCGCGATGCGCCCAGCGAGTAGACCGCCATCGGCAATTTGAGGTAGTCGGCGCTGGCAAAGCACGGCGTCATCGAGCGCAATGATGAGGTCGGCAGGTAGCGGGCGGCGCTGAAATCAAGCCGGTGACAATCGCCATGACGGAAAACCTCACCCAGTTGCGGCTCCAGAATATGGTCAAACTGCCACGGATGCACCGGCAGGGCGATATGCGTGTCGGCGATACCACGCGCCACCAGTTCCTGCTGCAACGCCGCCTGCTCTGCCGGTGGCAGCAGATAGCGCGCCGGATACTGAGACGCGGCATCGCTAATGCCATCACCGCATTGCAGGCGCGCTTTCGCCACCGCCACCCAGTTCAGTGCCACCGGGGCGGCAAACTCCGCCACATAACGGCAGTATTCCTGCACATCCAGCCCCTGCTTGGCCTTGGCCGTCGGGTGATAGGGGCGGTCGCGCAGTGACGCCCACTGCTCCATTACCTGGAAGAAATCCGCGTTAGTGCGTGTCATCAGCGCATCGGTATCAATGCGATGCGCCTGCGACAGCGCCGTCTGCCAGACGCTGGTGGTGAGCACATCCAGAAACAACGCCTGCCCTTTGGCATTCTCCTGCCCGCCCTGCTGAGCGGCAAACACCCGATTCATGAAGCTCTCCGGCTCCAGTGCCTGCCAGTCATTACCGCCCTGCTGCCACAGATAGACCGCCGTTTGCGGCACTTTTTCCCAGCGCTGGGTAATTCCGGGGCGCAACAGCAGCACCAGATGGCACTGTTCGCGTTCATCGCAGCACCAGCGCCACAGGCGCGCGTCGCCCGCCGGTTCGCCAAATGGCGTGGTGCAGCCATAGTGCGCCAGCCACTCATCGCCACGGTACAGCGCCAGCGGCTGCGGGCCAAAAAAGTGCTCGGCCAGCAGACAATCCACCAGATCCTGCATCACGCTGGCGCAGGCCAGTTGATAGTGAGAGTGAGAATAAGGGGGGATGTTTATCGCCTGATTTTCCATTGGATCACTTTCCTTCTGTCAATACGGTAGTGGCCAGTCTGGCCTGAAGTGCGCGAAACGCGATGCCACGCTCGTCACCTAATACAAATGCCTGAACCCCACGCGCACGGGCGCGGGCATGATCGTCTTGCTGGCGCGCAATTGCGCAGTAAACGACGTGGTGCGCCTGGGCGGCCTGCCAGATTTCGCCAAGTGCCGCCTGCACTTCATCCGCCGCGGTTTGCCACGGCATACCAAGCGACTGGGAGAGATCGGCTGCGCCTTCGAGGATCATGTCGAGCCCGTCCACGGCAGCAATCGCGCTGGCCTGACGCACGCCCTCGGCACTCTCTATCATCGCCACCAGCATGATTTCCCGGTTCGCCTGCACCACATACTCCGCCAGGCTGTGCTTGCCAAACGCACCGGGGCGGCCGCTGTTTAAGCTGCGCTCACCTTTCGGGTGGTAGAAGCAGGCCCGGATGGCTTCGCGTACCTGCGCCGCCTGCTCCACCCGTGGCAGCACGATGCCCTGCGCGCCGCCATCCAGCAGTCGCAGCAGGGTTTTGGCGTTAAAATCCGCCGCCCGCACCAGCGGCGTCAGGCCGTAGCTTTCCGCCACCCGAATCATGTTTTCCACCGTTTCCGGGTTTATCAGCACATGTTCCATGTCGATAATCACAAAATCGAACCCGGCTTCGGCAATCAGTTCGATGGATACCGGCGAAGGAATCGAGGCTATCAGCCCGTAAACCGGCCGCCCGGTGGCCAGCTTACGTTTGAGTTGGTTGGCCCTTAACATGATGCAGGCCGGAATGGATAAAGCGGGTTCGGCACCGCTTTAAAGCGGCGTTCGCCATCACCGAGCAGGCGACGTTTGGTGAGTTCCTCCACTTCATAGGTCGGGGCAAACACATCAAACAGCGCATAGCGTGAGCGGTGCTGCGGGTGGGCGGCCTGATAGTCCAGTACCACCTCTGCCGTCATTTGCCAGAACTGTGCTTCCGGCAGGGCATAATGCTGGCGCAGGAAAATCGCCATCTCCGCCAGACAGATGAAGAAAAAGGCGTCGCAGGTGAAATCGCGCACCGCGTTGACGTCTTCCGTCAGGATAAAGGAGTTACGGTTGATTTTGGCGTGGCTGGCCGGTAGCGGCACCAGATCCGGGCGCATCGCAGGACGCGCCAGATGATCCGGGCTGTAACGCACGCCGTCGTGAAAATCTTTTAGCGCAATGCGCTCAGGCCAGCCGTCACGCGCGATCAGAATAATATTCTGCCCGTGCGATTCCATGCCAATGCCCTCGGCATACAGCATGTGGATAATCGGCGTCACCGTCACCACCAGCAACTGGCGCGTCCAGGCCTCCAGCCCATACTGCCGCACCCAGTGGTCGATAAACGGCGTTGGCGTACCGCTGTTATCACCGTGCTCAACATGGCTTAAGCCGTTAAACGGCACCGCCTGCTCACCGGCTTGCAGATAGGTGTGAATATTCTCGCGCCAGAGGGCTCCGAACGTGCCATAGGCTTGCGCCATGCGCGTCGGTAACAGCGCCTGAGTGTCGAAGCTGACGCCCGCCACCTCACGCAGGATAACCATCTTCAGGTTACGGGCGGTCTGGTCGGTGTCGATCAGCGCATGTAGCCAGTCAGTAATAATTGGCCCGTTCATCACCGTGTGCCGCGCTAAAATCCGGGTGCTGGAGGTGTTGGTGATACTCAGCGCCAGCTTGACGTAAGGCCGTGACGTATCCGCGACATTCGCCAATGTGCGAATCGACTGCTGCGCCTGATAACTGGCCTGCGACAGGCCAAGGTAAATCAGCTCGCCGCAGGCCAGCTCCGGGTAGAATACCGGGACAATCACCTGCCGCCACTGCCACGGATGCACCGGCACCAGCCAGTAGTCGTCTATCTGTCGTCCCTGCTGCGCCAGCTGTTCGCTGAACGCCTGCACCTGCGCCGGGCCGCATTCGGCCAGCAGGAAATCCTCCAGATTCAGCGAGGTTGAATGGTTGGCTGATGCACGGTTTTTGGCCAGCGCCAGCCATACCAGCGCAATCGGTGTGGCGAACTCCGGCCCGAATTGCCGGTTATCTTGCAGGCTAAAACCGATACGGGATTTGTAGCAAGGGTGGTAGCTGTGCGCATCCATAAAATGCCGCTCCAGCGCATCGAACCCCAGCTGGTGCGCAGGCCCGGCCGGTTGGTAGTGCTGCGTGCGCGCCTGTAAATCTTTCAGTTGCGTCTGCTCTAACTCCTGCACAAAGCGCGCCAAAAATGGGTTGTCCTGTTGCTCGCCCAGCAGCTCGGCCAGCAGCAGATGCAGCGTTGGCTGGCTCTCTTCGCCGCGGGCATCGCACCGGCGCAGGCTGGCGTAATCAAGGCGAATGAGCGAAAAGCTGTCGTTTATCCGCCCCAGACAGCGGTACTCCACCGCCGCCTGCCGGGCATCCACGCCCCGGAGAATAAACTGATGGTTACCGCCAGCCTGCGGCAGGCTCTGCCAGGGCACCACCGCTTCATACAGCAGTGTTTGCAGCAGTTGCCCGACTACGCGCTGTTCAACGCGCCTATAGCGCTCCGCGCGCGCCTCTTGCTGCGTCAACCAATCACAGGCATCGTCCTGCGTATCTGAGGGGATGAGAGGTGCAGAGAATGTTTCCATACGATCGTCTCGCCTTAAGCTTGTCAGTAAAAAACCGATAAGTGAACGGGCTTGCCGCTGGCCTAACGCACCGGCGGCGTCCCTGAGAGCAGCGCATTGGCCGCTGCCTCATCACTCGTGGAGGGAAAACGCCACGCACAGGGCAGCGCCAGTGCAATCACCACCGCCGTGGCGATAAAGGCTTCACTGATGGCCGATGCACGAGCCAGCACGGGGATAAGCGTGCTTCCTGCGAGGCGATATTCGAGATACAGCGAGGCCAGCACTATCGCCAGTGATGACACCAGTCGCCGTGAAATGTTGTTCATGGCCGCCCCTTGTGTCACCAGCGCCTGCGGCAGGACATTGAGCCCAGCGGTGGTCACCGGCATGTAGGACAAGCCAAGCCCTGCGCCACGCAGCAGCATCCAGCCAAACAGCGCCGAGAGCGAGCTGTGCGCGCCGCAAAACCCCAGCCCCAGCGTTGCCAGCACGGTGAGCATCAGCCCAAGGCTGACCACCCGCGCCGCGCCGTAGCGGGGAAGCCAGTGGCCACCGAGTTTGCCAAACAGGCTGGCGCACAGCGCCGTCGCCAGCAGCGCCAGCCCCGTCCACAGTGCGCTGTAGCCCATCACCATCTGCACCAGCATCGGCAACAGCACCAGGCACTCAAACATGCCGACCGATTGCACCACCGCAATCACCACACTGAGCCGATAACCGCGCAGCGTGAAAATACGCAGGTTCAGCAGCGGCTGCGCCAGACGCAACTCAACGCGCACAAACACCGCCAGACACACCAGTGCCGCCAGCAGCATCAGCAGGTTCAGCGGTTGCCACAGCGCCGCGGCATGGTGCAGGCGGCTGGTCACAGTCATCAGCAGCCCGACGCCGACGCACACCAGCAGATAGCCGATGACATCAAACGGCCGCCGTGCCGCTGGCGCAGTGTATGGCAGCACCCGCCAGCCCAGCAGCAGCGCCAGCAGCCCAACCGGAATATTCATGACAAACAGCGCAGGCCAGGAGAACCACGCCAGCAACAGGCCACCGCACAGCGGGCCCAGCGCCGGAGCCAGCATGACCGCCGCGCCCCACAGCCCGGTGATGCCGTCGCGTTCGCCTTTCGGGTAGACCGAGAAAATCAGCGTCAGCGACAGCGGGATCATCAGCCCGCTGGCAGCACCCTGCACCGCCCGGGCGGCAATAACCCAGCCGACCGAACCGGCCATCGCCCCGGCAGCAGAACCGGCAATAAACAGCGCCGTGCCCAGCAAATAAAGGCGGCGGTTGCCGAGCCGGTCGCCGAGATAACCGGTCAGCGGCATGGTAATGCCCATGCTCACCATGAATGCGGCGACAATCCAGGTCGCCCACAGCGGGCCGATGTTAAACGCATCGATAAACGCCGGTAAGGCCGGGTTGAGCGAGCTGTTATTCAGGCTGACGGTAGTGGTGCCAAGCAGCACCGTGGCCACCACCAGCCGGCGTGATGGCTGGCGTTCAGTCACAGAGAAGGGCTCCGCTGGCATCCCGTATCACCGCGTCGGTATCGATAAACCCCTGCACCGGGCGGGGGTGGCAGAGAAAATCGGCATGAGAGATGTTATAGCCATAGGCACCCGCCAGCGGCAGCACCAGGATGTCGCCCACCGCGACATCGCCCAGCCGTTGATCGCGGCTCAGCACATCTTTAGGCGTGCACAACTGCCCGACCACCGTCCATGTCTGCACCGCGGATGCCTGACGGTCATCCACCGCTGCACGGTGGCGCGGAACAAGGATGACCGGATGGTCATGCCCCTGTGCTACCGGCAGACGAAACTGATGCGTTCCGCCCCGGCAAACCAGAAAGTCTTTACCGTGGCTGTGCTTTTTATCCAGCACTTCGATGGCGTAATAACCGCAGTAGGCGCTGATAAACCGGCCCGGCTCGAAACGGAGCAGCGGCGCATCGCGCAACTGTGCCAGACGGCTTTGCAGGTCATCGCACAAGGCCTGCCAGTCAAAACGCGTCGGTGTCAGGTAAGCCACGCCAATGCCGCCGCCCACATTCAGGTGCCTCACCGTCTCTGGCCGCGCCGACAGCGCCTTCCAGTGCGGCCAGCGCGTCAGGTAGAACGCCAGCAACTGCTGATGACGCCAGACATCCATCTGGTGTGACATCGCATGAACATGAAAGCCGGTGAGTTGCAGGTGGCTGGCGTTATCCACCTCACGCACCGCCTCGGCCAGCTCGCTTTCATCGATGCCAAACGGCGTTGGCGTACCGGCCATCGCCAGTTTGCTGGTCAGCGTGTCAGGCAGCGTCGGGTTAATACGGATCAATACCGACTGCACTACCCCGCGCGCGCTGGCGCACTGTTGCAGGCGGGCAATTTCACGGCGGCTTTCGACGTGGATCGCCTGTGCACCGTGTGCCAGCGCCTGGGCAAAATCGGAATCCAGCTTGCCCGGCCCGGAGAAAACAAACGGTTTACGGGTGTCACAGCCCAGCACGCGGGCTATTTCACCGCCGGAGGAGATTTCAAAGCCATGCACCAGCGGGGCCAGCGCATCCAGTATCGGTTTTTCACTGTTGGCTTTGATGGCGTAATAGAGTTCCACCCCGTCAGGCAGCGCGGCCATCACCCGGCTGACGTGCTGGCGCAGGGCGTTCAGGTCGTAGACAAATGCAGCCAGCGGGTCGGTTTGTTGCTGTTGTAGCCGGATAACGGCGGCGCGAATGTGCGCAGGCAGCGGGTGCACACCGTCAGTCAGGGAATGGGAATCGCCAGTCTCAGGTTTTTGCTGCAAAGACAGGTTAGCCATAGTGCACCGCCTGCGTTGATGCGCCCTTGCCGGTCTGTGCACGCTGGCCTGCGCTCACCGGTGACGCGGCCGGGTTCGGCATCACCGCCCAGGGCGCGGTCAGACGCACATATCCCGCCTGCCGGTCGGCCTGGGCCGCAAGCCGGACTTTCAGGTTGGTTTTGCACGCCACCGTGCCACCGGCAATCAACGCATCCAGCTCGGGAGCCGGGGCTGACAACGTATTGCGGATAAGACTGAGCTGCTGGCGCACTTTACGCCACATCGGGGTCGCCAGATGTGGCCGCTGATGGCTCAGCGCCAGAATCGCCTCTGACAAGTTATTGATAAACAAACAATACATAATGCGGTTCCAGCCCTGCTCACGCGAATACAGCAGTGACTGACGTACCCGCGGGTGCACCCCGTCTTCCAGATAACGCACACCGAGATCATCGGTGAGTTTGACGCCCTCAAAATCACGCAACAACACCTGCTGGGGGCGGCCACGGTGATGCACCAGCACGCTGTTTTGCAAATGCGGTTCCATCACCACGCCATGATTGAAAAACAGTGACAACACCGGGCCAAGGAGCTGCGCCTGATAGAGATCAAACCAGTGCAGCAAGGCGTGATCGTCAAGCACAGCCCCGTACTGAGTGGACAGAAATGTCTGGATCATCGGTTGCAGGTCAATGCCGCGGGCAAACAGCGTGCCCGTCATCAGGCTGTGTTGCGCGCCGCTGCGCTGGCAAAAGTTTTCGCGCAAAATACCGCCGGTTTGCTCACGAAACCAGTGACTATCTTCCTCACTCGCCCCGGCCGGATGCCAGCTCACCACGCCGGGTTCCGCCACCGTCACCAGCCCGCCGAGCGAATCGGCGTGATGACTGTGCAACTGGCGGAACAGGCGGTCAATCAGCACCGTGCTCTCAAGCTCATACCAGGCATTTTTGCGCACACAATTGGTGATGCGCACATTGAGCGAACCCTTGATAAAGTAGTCGTGCCCGGCAATAAACCAGGTACGAATCGAGGCGGTGGGGCTGGCCACCCGCCCGCTCTGCCCCAAATCACGGATGTGGCCGTCTCGCAATAATTGCGCCACCCGCTCATCTTGCATGAACAGCTGCGCCTGTACCGGATGCATGCAGATAATGGCATGCCCCGGCGAGGCAGGTTGCTGGTCGGCGAATCCGCCGAGCACCTGCGCGGGCGTGAGGCCATTCGCGCCGATGTGTAAGCCGTCTTGCGGCACCTCGAACTGATGCAGCGCCGCACTGGCCTGAAATTCCGGGGCCCACTGCTGCTGGCCGAGATGGGCGGGCCATAAGCGGGCTTTCGGTGCCGGATGGTTCGGGTGGCCAAACCACAATCCCTGCTCACTTTGCAGGTAATGTTGCAGCGGCGCATCGTTAGCCTGGGTGCTGCCTTCGGCGGCGCGATTGTGGTGCACAATCTCACTGACCAACTGCTGGCTTTGGCGAATCTGCTGATACAGCTCCGGGTTCTGGCTACCCATTTCCTGCTCACAGGCAGCCAGCAAGCGGGCGACCAGCGTGGCGAAATCAAGGCAATGCCATTCACTCAGCGGCTGGCGCAGATAAACATCCGACAGGTAATACTGGCTGCCAAAGCTGTCTTTTCGGTCAACCATGACAAACAACTGGCCCCGGTCAGGCAGGTCTATCAACAGCGGAATGCCATTCCAGCGCGCACCATCAAAATACGCCCCCGGCGCAATGCCGTTCATTTCGTCTGGCCATCGATATCGCACGTTTCCATTTGGTATGGCGAACTCTTTGATAAAGCAATTAAGCAGCCCATGCAGGGTGGCTTTTTCACTTATCATTCTGGATAACACATCATGATTTCGGCTATTCATCTCTGCTCCATAAGAATAATCGTTGGCCGGGGGTGTATTTCGTGATTAAGGTTTATCATCCTGAATAAATAACGTTGCATTACCCCGCCTTACAGCGGGGTGATTATCAGAAGTCAACGCTATACCCTAATGTCACGGTTCTTCCCCGCCCGGAGAAATAACGCAATTGATTCACAATGGCGCTTTGTGAGTAATAGGTGATGTACTGTTTATCTAATAGGTTTGCGACTGATAAATTAATTTTCCCTTTCGGCAATTTATAGCCGACCGCCGCATCCAGTAATAAATAACCATTAAAGTCTTTCGCACTTTCATCCATTATCCGGTCAAAAGCATAATTTGCCTGAATAAAGGAAGACCATTGCGGCGTCCAGTTAGCTGACCAGCTAGCCGTCAGGCGATCCGGCGGAATATTCAACCCGTCCAGTTTGCCGTCCAGACTGCCGTTGCCATCACTGTCATAACGGCCCTGCACATGGGAGTAACCCAGTTTCAGGCGGTGATCATCATTGAGCTTATAGCCGAGCGAAGCCTCGATGCCGTCAATACGGGTTTTCTGGCGCTCACTCTGGAAGGTGCCTCCGGCATCCACCACGCGCTCACCCAGCTTGGCACTGGAGCGGTAGTAACTGAACTCCATATCCAGCGGATCTTTCTGGATACGAAAACCGGTTTCGATGTTATCGGTGACAATCGGCTCCAGCGGCAGCATGCTGACTGACTGATTGGCAACTTTAATGCCGCGCAGCGTGCGCCCGACATCAGGAATGCCAAACCCCTGCGAGTAGTTGGCAAACAGGCTCAGTGGCTGATAGGGCGTGGTCCACACCGCGCCGACGTTGTACAGCGTCTTGTTAAAGCTCAAGCGCCCGCCTTGCACATCCACGCTGTTGTTCGGTGCCTTGGCGGTACTCGCCGCCACGGTACGGAAGCTGTCGATATCCAGACGCGCGTATTCATAACGCACCCCGGTGGTGATTTTCAGCGAGTCCACCGGCTGAATATCCCACTGCATAAATGGCGACAGATCGGTGTATCTCATTTCCGGCGCATAGAGGCGCTGGGTCAGCCAAAAATCCTGTTTGCCGGTATCAAACAGGGTGTCGAAACCGACCGTGGCTTTCAGGTAATCGTCCCAGAGGTCATCCTTGGTCAACGACACTTTTGTGCCGTAGCGGCTGGACGTGACGCGAGACTGGTCATACAACCGGTTGAGCGGCGCGAGGCGAATATCCTGGAATGAAGCGGAGGTATCCGCACCAAATAACGACTCGTAATTCTGGTAATACGCCAGCGAACTGAACTTCATGCCGGCCAGGTTGTAATTGTCATAGGTTGCGCTGGTCATCCACACCTGATTCATCGGCGCATCGCCAACCGGGCGCTGGGCTATCGATGTGGTCGGGATACCCTTATCCCTATCGCCTGCCACGCCGAGATAATTCATCTTGCCTTTCACCTGATAACGGTTAAGGCTCACCTGCACGCGCTGGTCATTATCCAGCCAGTACCCGACCTTCGCCATCACGTCATAGGCGCGGGAATCCATCATATCGCCCTGGGTGTTATCCACGCCGACAGGACGATTTTTCCCGTCAAGAAACAATCCCTGATCTTCATAACTCATGGAAAACAGGTAATCGAGATACTCCTCACGCCCGTTAAAACCGTATGTGGTTTTATAACTCAGGGCATCGCCATTGAGTTTGGAGGTCGGTGAGGTCGCCTCGACGCTAAAATGCTGATTAAATGCGCCCGGCTGCGGGCGGCGGGTAATAATATTGATAACGCCACCGGTAGCGCCAATACCATTACTGGCGCTGGCACCGTGAATCACCTCAATACGCTCCACCATCGCAAAATCGATAGTGTGCATTTCACGCCCCGTTGGCCGCAGCGGGTTAGACTGCGGAATACCATCAACCAAAATAAGCGGCGCACGCCCGCGAAAGGTTTCGCCGCTGCCGCTCATTTTCTGGCGACTGGGTGCCATTGCGGGTAATAAATTACTTAATATCTGCGATGAGTCGCTGGTAATTTGTCGCTGTTGATCAATTTGCTCTTTGGTAATAATGGTCACGACCTGTGGTGAATCTTTTTTCTCGGTATCCGTTCGGGAAGCCGTCACCACCATTTCATTGTCATTTTTATTCACACTGTCAGCCGCGTTAGCCTGCGAAAATAAAAAAAGTGGCGTTAACGCAGATAATACCCGAACCTTCATTTATTCAACCTCATGATAATATTTTCCCAGTCAGCAAATAAGCACCGGCACGGAGTACCTGTGCAGATAATGAATAAAATAAAACCCTCACGCTTTTTATAATGGCGTCAGCCAGCATCACGCACAGCCCGTGTGATATTCCCTTATTGGCAGGCATTCGTTAGCCACGGGTTTGCGCCAGTGCGTCTATCAACGCGCGCTCAAAACGCGTCACCACTTGCGCACACTGCGGTTGTGTGATCACCAGCGGCGGTAACAAGCGCACCACATTCCCCTGACGGCCGCCACGCTCAAGCAACACCCCCTGGCGAAAGCAGTGCTGCTGAATGGCTGCGGCCAGCGCTGCATCCAGCGGGTGAGCCCCCGTGGCATCAGCCGCCTGACGGTCATCAACGATTTCAATCCCCAGCATCAACCCGCGCCCGCGCACCTGCCCAAGACAGGGGAAACGCGCTTGCAGATGGGCAAACTGCTGTGTGAGCCACTCACCCCGCGCATTGGCCTGCGCGGCCAGCCTGTCACGCAGCAGAATCTCAATCGTGGTTTTACCGGTCGCCATCGCCATCTGGTTGCCGCGAAACGTGCCGGTATGGGTGCCCGGTTTCCAGGCATCATATTCACGGCGAATCGCCAGCACCGCCATCGGCAGGCCGCCGCCGACCGCTTTTGACATCACAATAATGTCCGGCTCAATGCCCGCCTGCTCGAAGGCGAACATACTGCCGGTGCGGGCAAATCCGGCCTGCACCTCATCGACAATCAGCAAAATACCGTGGCGCTGCGTCACCTCCCGCAGGGTTTGCAGCCAGCGTACCGGAGCCGGGTTGACACCGCCTTCGCCCTGCACTGCCTCAACAATCACCGCTGCGGGCAATGACATACCGCGCTCGACGTCATCAATAAAGGCGCTGAAGTAGTGGCAAAGCGCCGTGACGCCAGCTTCACCGCCGAGTCCCAGCGGGCAGCGGTATTCATGGGGATAAGGCAGGAATTGCACACCGGGCATCAAATTGTGTACCGCGTCTTTCGGGCCGGTATTGCCTGTGACAGCCAGTGCGCCGTGGGTCATGCCGTGATAGCCACCGGAAAAACTGATAATGCCGCCGCGCCCGGTGTAGGTTTTCGCCAGTTTCAGCGCCGCTTCCACCGCATCGGCTCCCGACGGGCCACAAAATTGCAGGCAATAGCGCGCATCGCCGCCCGGCAGTTGTGCCAGCAGGGTTTCACAAAAAGCATCTTTCAGCGGGGTAGTGAGATCCAGCGTGTGCATCGGCAGGCCGGAGGAGAGAAACGCGTGAATGCTGGCCACAATCTCCGGGTGATTGTGCCCCAGCGCCAATGTCCCGGCTCCCGCCAGACAGTCGAGATAGTCATTGCCCTCGACATCTGTCACCCACACGCCTTGCGCCTGCCGGATAACCAGCGGCAGCTTACGCGGGTAGCTGCGAACGTTTGACTCAAACCATCCTTGTCGTGCCAGATAATCCGCATTGGTTTTTTGCGGAGCATCCTTAACAGCCCATTGTGTTGGTAACATCGCGCTCACTCCGTGTGATATTGATAATGACAATAATTATCATTACCAATAATGACACTCAAGCGTTATTTGGCTGACTTTTTAATAACTAAATCCTTACAATTTCTGACGCTATATTCACTAAATGCATACAGAATGGGCAGTTATCGTCCATTTCCCTCCGTCGGTTTACTCAAACCGCCAGAAAGTCAAAATGTTATTTTGTGATCTCACTCACACACAGCCGCGCTCTGTTTCGTAGCCAAACCGCCTTCATCACCGGGGTAATAAAAGGCAGTCGCGCCCCACACGGGCGCGTGGATTGAAAGATTGGTTGCCAATCAGAATGGCATGTGCGCTGGATTGCGCCTGATGGGAGATGGGCGGTTGTTAAAAGAAAAAGCCCGTCGGATGATCAGACGGGCTTTATGTGTCGCCTCAGCACCGGGCTGAGTGCATCGGAGCGGGTGTTCACTGGAGTGCGGGTTCCTTATTGACAGGTTTCGGTTTCGCTTCTTCCACCGCGCGCAGGCTAACCAGCGCACGCTCGGCTTCGTACAGCACTTGCTGGCATTGTGCGGGGGTGATGGTCAGTGGCGGTTCGATGCGAATGGAGCGGGCGTTGTTCAGCGTACCGGCCACCAGTACCCGGCGCTGAAACAGCTCGCTGGCAAAGGCATAACCGGTGGTGTTGTCCCTAAATTCAATTGCTTGCAGCAACCCTTTGCCACGCACCTCGACAATCAAATCCGGGTAAGCGCGTGCCAGCGTTTGCAGGCCGTTTAGCAACAACGCCCCCTGACGCGCCGCCTGCGCCGCCAAATCGTCACGCAGCAACACGTTGATGGTCGCCAGCGCCGCCGCACAGGCCAGCGGATTGCCGCCGAAGGTGGTGGTATGCAAAAACGGGTTATCAAACAGCACAGAAAAGACCGCTTCGGTGGCAACGGTTGCGCCAATAGGCATTACACCGCCACCGAGCGCCTTCGCCAGACACAAAATATCCGGCTGCACGCCATAGTGCTCACAGGCAAACATCTTGCCGGTGCGCCCCATGCCGGTTTGCACTTCATCGAGGATAAGTAATGCGCCAATCTCATCACACAAAGCTCGAACCGCGGGCAGATAGCTATCCGGCGGTACGATCACCCCGCCTTCACCCTGAATAGGTTCAAGGATTATCGCGGCAATGCCTTCGCCTTGGCGCTGACACTCGATGACCTGCTGGCGCATGGCGGCGATATCGCCGAACGCGACGTGGTGAAAGCCCGGCAGCAGTGGCATAAAGGGGCGGCGAAACACCGGTTTGGCCGTCGCCGACAGCGCACCTAATGACTTGCCGTGAAACGCGCCGTGGGTGGCAATAAAGCTGAATTTACCGTGCGGTGACTGGCAGGCTTTCGCCAGCTTTAGCGCCGCTTCCACCGCCTCTGTACCGCTGTTGCTGAAAAAACTGTATTTCAGGTTGCCGGGCGTGATGCCAGCGAGCGTTTTCGCCAGCATCGCCCGCAGCGGGTCAAGCAATTCCTGGCTGTGCAACGGCTGGCGGGCCAGCTGTTTTTCCACCGCCGCCACCACCGTCGGATTACGGTGGCCAACGTTGAAAATACCATAACCGCCGAGACAGTCGAGGTACTCATTACCGTTGGTATCAATCAGGGTGTTGGGGCCGCTGGTGCGCCATTCCACCGCAGCAAAGCTGCCACCGGCAGTAACGGATTTTCTGTATTCCAGAAAACCGGGGTTAACGTAGTCCCGAAAGGCGTTGAGGGTGTCACGGTTCAGTGCCGCCAGCGTTTGCGGGGAAGGGGTATCGTTCATTATCCAATCAAGGGCCAGCTGAGAACTCTCTAGCGGGTTAAGGGGCGTGGGCATTCTGGACAAAATGAGCTCCTTGGGCGTGAGGTATCATGTGATACCGCTTCTCACCATGCATATCTCGCACCACTTGCCCAGGCGGCGTAAAAATTAACACTTTTTGCTTAAAATGTTTTTATTTGCAAAATTTTATATAACGGATGAGCGGACTGGCGCAGCAACTGGCCGCGCACTTGTTGGCAGTAGCCACCGTTTGCAGTCTGAGGCACCGGCACAGGCCCGGCGCTGGTGAATCACGCGGGCAGCGTGCCGCCCGCGTTGCACAATGTGTGTGCAATCCGCCCTGTTATGGCACAGGCGTTGCCGATAGCAAGCCCGTCAGTGGCGAATCATCACATGACGCACGATGGTGTAATCCTCCAGCCCATAGATGGACATATCCTTGCCATAACCGGAGAGTTTCTGGCCGCCGTGCGGCATTTCGCTGACCAGCATAAAATGGGTGTTCACCCAGGTGCAGCCATATTCCAGGCAGGCCGCCAGCCGATGCGCACGGCCGATATCCTGTGTCCATACCGACGAGGCCAGGCCATAGCGCGTGTCATTCGCCCAGGCCACCACCTGGGCTTCATCTTCAAACGGGGTGATGGAAATGACCGGGCCGAACACCTCCTGTTGCACGATTTCATCGTCCTGACGCGCATCCGCCAGCACGGTGGGCTGGAAATAGTAGCCCGCGCCGGGGGCGCGCTCACCGCCGGTAATCAGCCGGATGTGTGGCTGGGCGCGGGCGCGGGCCACAAACCCGGCCACCCGCTCAAGCTGTGCGGCGGTAATCAGTGGCCCCAGCTCGGTGGCGGGGTCATCCGGTGCGCCGATGTTCAGGCTGGCGACCGCCTTACCCAGTTTTTCCACCAGTTGATCATAGATGGGGCGCTGTACATACAGGCGGCAGGCGGCGGTGCAGTCCTGCCCGGCGTTATAAAAACCGAAGCTGCGGATGCCATCAACCACTTGCTCCAGGTCAGCATCCTCAAACACGATAACCGGGGCCTTGCCGCCAAGCTCCATATGCGTGCGCTTCACGCTGCTGGCGGCATTCGCCACGATGTGTGCACCGGTGGCAATCGAGCCGGTCAGTGACACCATGCGCACCCGCTCATGGCCGGTCAGCACATCGCCGATTTCCCGCCCTTGCCCGAACAGAATGTTGACCACCCCGGCCGGAAACAGATCGACCAGCAAACTTGCCAGATAGAGCGTGGTCAGCGGGGTTTGCTCGGCCGGTTTGAACACCACACAGTTGCCCGCCGCCAGCGCCGGAGCCAGCTTCCACGCCGCCATCATCAGCGGGTAGTTCCACGGTGCGATGGAAGCCACCACGCCCACCGGGTCGCGGCGGATCATCGAGGTATGGCCTTCAAGGTATTCGCCCGCCGCCGACCCATTCAGGCAGCGCGCTGCCCCGGCGAAAAAGCGAAACACATCCACCACCGCCGGAATTTCATCATTCACCACCGCATGATAGGGTTTGCCACAGTTTAATGATTCCAGCCGGGCCAGCGCGGGCCCGTGTTGTTCGATTTTATCAGCCAGCTTCAGCAACAGCGTGGCGCGGGTTTTTGGCGTGGTTTGTCCCCAGTGGGCAAACGCGTTGTCAGCGGCCATGATGGCCGCCTCGACCTGCGACAGATCCGCCTGCGCAATGGCGACAATCGCTTCGCCGGTCGCCGGGTTATACACCGTGTAAGGCGCACCATGCCCCGACACCCGTTTTCCGTCAATCAACATCTCAGTGAGCAAATTGTCGTGCATACTCGTTCTCCTCGCCCGTCATCCCCGTGATTTGCGCTTTCGCCATCCTCACCCATACCAGACATTCAAGCAAAATACCTGCCAGCTTTTAATAGACGTATTTTATTTATCGTTTTCCAGCGGAATCAGCACCGACAACGCCACGTCAACACCAGCCGCGGTTGATTTGCCCTCTCGGGAAATTAATGCCATACAGAGGAATAATGACTGAAGAGAGAAATATGTGACCGGCCCGGCAGATTTATTAATAAAGCGCCAAATGGAATGAAAAATATGCGTCATTATCATTTATCATTGACTGGGTTAATTTGACATTATCCATACAGTCGATATCAGATCAATAGAACATAAAAATCAACAAGTTAATATATAAATAAAATATACCACCTTGTTATTTCGTTTTGATGGGCACTGATTGCACCAAATCAAGGCAAATAACCAACCATAAAAAAACCATACAACAACAAAAAAATCACAATCATACAAAGCAAAAAATACAACCATTAATAAATAAAAACATTTATTCAGGAACACATCTTTCTTAATGTTTATAAAATTAATCTTTTAATTAAAAAACTAAAAAAATCAGCCATTTTTTATTCTTTTGCCTCACGGCAATTAATTAGCAATTAATAAAAGAAAGAATTGAAATACTAGACTTAGATCAAGAAAAAACACTCGAAATAATCCCTATAGTACCCATGACGACAGTAATCCAATCTCAATTAATTAACTCGTCATGCTGAGCAATGGGGAATTTATGGACTTTATCATTCAACTTATCATAGTCCTGATCTGCCTGTTTTACGGTGCGCGAAAAGGGGGTATCGCGCTCGGATTACTAGGGGGTATCGGACTCGTCATTCTGGTTTTCGTTTTCAAACTCGAACCTGGGAAACCACCGGTAGATGTCATGCTGGTGATTATTTCTGTGGTTGCAGCCTCGGCCACACTGCAAGCGTCTGGCGGTCTGGATGTGATGCTGCAAGTCGCGGAAAAAATGCTACGGCGTAACCCGAAATATGTTTCGATCATCGCACCGTTTGTCACCTGTATTCTGACAATTCTGTGCGGTACGGGTCATGTGGTGTATACCATCCTGCCCATTATTTATGATGTCGCCATCAAAAATAATATCCGCCCGGAACGCCCTATGGCCGCCAGCTCTATCGGTGCGCAAATGGGGATTATCGCCAGCCCGGTTTCTGTTGCCGTCGTGTCGCTGGTCGCCATGCTGGGCAAATTTACCTTCCACGGTAAGCACCTTGAATTTCTGGACTTACTGGCCATTACCATTCCATCTACCCTGCTCGGGATCCTGGCTATCGGGATTTTCAGCTGGTTCCGCGGTAAAGATCTGGATAAAGACCCGGACTTCCAGAAATTTATCTCTGTGCCGGAAAACCGTGAATACGTTTACGGTGATACCGCCACGCTGCTGGATCGCAAACTGCCGCGCAGCAACTGGGTGGCAATGTGGATTTTCCTGACCACAATCGCCGCCGTCGCCCTGCTGGGTGCCGTAGAGAGCCTGCGTCCGTCATTTGACGGCAAGCCGCTGTCGATGGTGCTGGTTATCCAGATGTTTATGCTGCTCTCGGGTGCCATCATTATTATCGCCACCAAAACCAACCCCGGGTCGATTTCGAAAAACGAAGTGTTCCGCTCAGGGATGATCGCTATCGTGGCGGTGTACGGTATTGCCTGGATGGCTGAAACCATGTTTGGTGCCCATCTGTCAGAAATTAAAAACACCCTGGGCGCGCTGGTGAAACAGTATCCGTGGGCCTACGCGCTGATTTTGCTGCTGGTGTCCAAGTTTGTGAACTCGCAGGCCGCCGCGCTGGCCGCCATCGTCCCGGTTGCGCTGGCGATTGGTGTTGACCCGGCCTACATTGTAGCCTCGGCACCGGCTTGCTACGGTTACTACATTCTGCCGACCTACCCCAGTGACCTTGCAGCCATTCAGTTTGACCGCTCTGGCACCACCCGCATCGGCCGCTTTGTCATTAACCACAGCTTTATTCTGCCGGGGTTGATTGGCGTGAGCACCTCGTGTGTGTTTGGCTGGGTCATCGCCGCACTGTACGGTTACTACTAAGGCGTTACGCCGTCAGGCTGCGTTTGTTGTCTCCCCCACCGCCCGTTTGGCTGCTGCCTGCGGGCGGTTTTTCACGATTAACGCCGGGGAAAATCCACTTCCTTACGTGTAGCGACCTGCGTTTATAAAGGTTAATCCCCCCGCATTACCCGTTTTTTTCAGCCCACATTAGCTGCAACCAGCGCTGGTCTCAAACCCACATTTTGTGGCACACATCAGACCTGCTATTCAATAAAACCCAGTTTAAACTGTGACTTGCCAGCCAGTGATACCAGACCCGGATTCTCCGGATAAGAGGCAAGCAGGGGGAAAAAAACGGCTCCGCCAATGATACTCCGGCTGCCGGAATCTGCCGGGCGCAAACCCCATATATTCTGGTATGTCATCGGTACATTCTGTCCGTTAATGACGACATTACCGGTATACAGCATGATATGCCCCTGAATGTATACCAGCGTGGCGAACGGCCTGCCATGTTCGGTCAGATAACGTAATCGCCCGTGGGTATTCTCATGGCTGAGATCGACAATCCGGGTGGCGGCCTGTATCTGTGCCGCTGAGTTTCTGGGCAGAAATATCCCAAAGGGCATCATGAGGCTGCGTATTTCGGCAGAGCAGTCATTATAGAAGTTATAATTTCCCCAGCCATAGGGCCTGCCGCCCATCGACTCCATCAGTACAGCCATATTACCGGGCGTCATTTTCCATGGCATGGCGACAAACTCCTCTTCCTTGAGTCTGACCTGACGAATTTGTGCGCGACCATCACTTTTACGCACGGGCACAGTAACGTCAAAAAAGCCAGGCTGTATGTTCCTGAATGGCAGAATGGTTCCGGGGCGCGCCGTAAAGTAATACTGTCCCCCTTCATGAACGGAAACCGGTTCTTTAATAAATGCGCCAAGGTTTTTACCGGCCAACGTCAGCCATTCAGTAACAAACTGCTGGTCCACCCCTGCAATATCTTCGCTGTGCACCCACCCGGTGACTGTGGGGGACAAAACATATTTCCAGCGTCTGTCACGGCTGGACGCCAGCACGTAGACGGGGGTACCGGGACGGACAGAGGACATTTGTAAATTGTCAAAGGGGTAGCCCTGCCCGGCCTGACGCGGATCGTCATAAGCCGGATCGTCGGTCGGAAGCCCCCTGACCAGCGTTTCCCTGACGGCAATCCCACGTTCAGAGGGCCGGTAAACACGGTCAACGCTGGTCGTCGCGTTATCCCTTACCTGCTTTTTCCATCTGTCCGGGTGAACCCTGAAGTTCTCGCCCCAGGAAACACTTTGCTCCCCCAGATACTTCCTGATGTCGGCATCACGGCTCGCTTCCGTTCCCTTGCTTAGGACTGATGCGATGTAAGAAGGGTTCCAGGGAGATTTTTCGCCCGCCCCCATACCAAAATAACGGGATTTCAGGTCAGAAAAGTGACGTTGCTGTGCCGCGTTATCCATAACAGGAACGTGCCTGTCCGGGCGGGGAGGGAGCCATTTATCGACAGACTGCGGGTAATTTCCCAGCGGGAACCGCGATTTGGTCGGGTCGATATAGTCTGTCGGCACATGGCTGGCAGTCGTCACGTCATTTGACCCCGACCTGAGCGGAGCGGTGTTGCATGCCGATAACAGCAGAGGAACGATCAGGCAAAGGGGCTTTATTCCTTCCGGTATCTGGATTCTTTTCATACCGTAACTCCGGTAATGGGTGGCCATTCAGCACGCAGTACGACGATGCCCGGTTTAGCGCGCATATATTCCCTGAACGGTGAATCCACCACTTTTCTGTTTGCGGCCAGCGAGGAGGCATTTCTGAACCATACCTGCCCATCGTGGCGTACCACGATACCCACATGTGAAACGTCCAGACCGTCATGTGGGGAATAGACGCCGACATAATCCCCGGTTTTCAGATGGTCCAGCACCTGCTGACTGATGGCTTCTCCGGGAATGTAATTTATTTTACGGGGATGAATGCCCAGACCTGGGATGTACTCCCCCCCATCCGGTTTGCGGTTAAGCTGCTTGTCAGCTACGGCATAGTCAGGGCTGAGATCCTGCGTGATGTCCCTGGCATTACGCGGTGCGGTAGCGAACCAGTCAGAAAAGAAGTGTCGACGGCTGAGGTAGCTAACGTTACCCCCGGTGTAACGAACCTGCGCAAGGTTATGAAGAAACGATTGCTGGTCATGGCTGCGGGTCAGGGCTTCGATGTAATCTGCCACGGTAAAGCAGTCGACACCGTTGAAATTCACGACAAGCGCTTCGGGGATATCGGGTCCACCGATGAGCGTATCAGCCTGATAAGGCGTACCAAGAAAAGCCGATGACACGCGACGAATAACTTCCCCGTGATCTTCACCTGAAGAAGGGATGACATCCGACCGGATAATCTGGCTGACTTTTTCCGCCGTAACACTGTCCATACTGGTCTGATATTTTTCTGGGCCGGGTGCGGCACAGGCCGTCAGATACGCCGGCATAAATAAAGCTGACCATACTTTTACTTTCACAATCATTTTCCTTATAAGGTACAAGTGGAATTTTTACCTTTAAGGAAGATGATTATAATTGGTACAAAAAAGCGCCACTGGTTGATTCCCGGTTGAAAGATCAAGCACCGGATGGTGAGGAATGTGAAGACCATCACGCGGCCTGACCCTCTTTCGTTTTTTCAGGGGTATCCTATGGATCCTGATCGCTCAGTGATGCCCGACTGCGACTGGTTGTCGGAAATCCGGCAGTTCAGGCATGGAATCCATGGCAGATCGCGCCATCTCCTGCCGGTGGCTATGGCGCGGTCTGAGTAAGTCATTCAGCGCCCGGTACACCGACGTGGTAGAGAGTCCGTACAGCTCAGATATTGCCGCGGGCCGGAGCCGGACGGTGAGGGTAAATGCAGGTTTGTCCATTTATAAACGCAGGTCACTACACTTACGCCGTGCCAGTACCTGATACGATAAAAAAACACCCTGCACGCGCAACGCGTGCAGGGTGCTGATAGCGGGTATTAACCGCTTAATGCCACCGTTATTGGTTTACCACGCTGATACGACTAGGCCGCAGGATTTGCCTGCGCACGGGCCAATGCCTGCTCGTATTCCCGCGCTTTATCTTCATCAAATTGCCCTTCCCATTTGGCTATCACCAGCACCGCCAGCGCGTTGCCCACGACGTTTAATGCGGTACGGGCCATATCCAGAATACGGTCTACACCGGCAATAAAGGCCAGCCCTTCCAGCGGGATCCCGACGCTGCCGAGCGTTGCCAGCAGCACCACGAAGGAGACACCCGGCACCCCGGCAATCCCTTTGGAGGTGATCATCAACGTCAGTACCAGCACCAGCTCCTGCCACAGGCTAAGATCGATACCATAGAGCTGGGCAATAAAAATCGCCGCAATACTCTGATACAGCGTCGAGCCATCAAGGTTGAACGAATAACCGGTGGGCACCACAAAGCTGGTGATGGCTTTCGGCGCACCGTAGGCTTCCATCTTTTGAATAATGCGGGGCAGCACGGTTTCAGAGCTGGCGGTTGAGTAGGCCAGCACCAGCTCATCTTTCAGAATGCGGATAAGCGTCATGATGCGCAGACCACACATCCTCGCCACCGACCCCAGCACCACCAGCGCAAAGAACAGCACCGAGGCATACACCAGCACCACCAGCTTGGCCAGCGGCCACAGTGACGCAAAACCGAAGTTCGCAACAGTGACAGAAATCAGCGCGAAGACGCCCACTGGCGCATAGCGCATGATCATGTTGGTGACGCGAAACATGGTTTCCGAAGCACTGCGAAACACATTAAGTAGCGGATCGCGCTGTTCGCGCGGCAGCGATGACAAACCAAGACCAAACAGCACCGAGAAAAAGATAACCGGCAGCATGTCGCCTTTGGCGAGCGCGGCGAAAATATTGGCCGGGATCAGCGACAAAATGGTGCTCACCAGACCGTGCGCACCGTTTTGCACCTGTTCGGTGGTTTTTTCATATTGGGAAATATCCACCCGGGTCAGCGCCGACATATCAATGCCATGCCCCGGCTGGAACACATTGGCCAGCGTAATCCCCAGTACGATCGCCAGCGTGGTGATGACTTCAAAATAGACGATGGTTTTAAAACCGATGCGCCCGAGCTTCTTGGCATCGCCCACCCCGGCTATCCCCACCACCAGCGTGGTGATGACGATAGGCACGACGATCATTTTAATCAACCGGATAAAGATATCCCCGGCCGGGCTGAGCACGTTGATAATCAGCCACTGTTTATTCGCCGGGTTTTCATGCAACCAGGCACCGACAGCAATGCCGACAATCAGCGCAACGAGAATTTGCCAGGCCAGGCTAAATTTTTGTTTTTTCATGAATAAGAATCCATTGTCTGTGCTCCCTGTGACGACTCGCCGATGGCAATACGACTGCTACCGGATACCTCAGCAACGGCTGAACGACGACAGATGAAGGAGGAGGTTTAAGGATGTGTGTTGCATACTGACGTTACGTACTACTCGTGACCCACAGGCAAAAGGTGGCCCACCTGAACAGAACATGACATCAAGATAGTTATGCACAAAAACAAATAGTTATGCACAAACGGCACGCAACTATTTGTATCATCAAAGAAAATAATATACATAACTTATTGTTATGGTGGGCATGCTACTATCCCCGTCCGGTGAGATCAAGCGCTACATTGGAGGGTTTTCTCATAATTATGCGGTTCATCACTATCGGGCAGGCGGGCTGACAAGGGAAAATCGCGCCCCGAATTCGGCGCTGAAAGGCAGAAGATGCAACGCCATCTCGTTGTATCATCAAACAAAATGGCACAAAAAACGCAACAGACTGATAACCTATGAAGCCGTGGTGTCAGCGGGCGGCGTGTTATCTCACCCGACCCGCTGCGCCTGACGATGGCTCGTCAGATTTGATAATCGATAACCACCTCAGCGTCATCGGCAAACACCCGAGCTTTAATCTCTTCAGGCGTCAGTTCCGGGTTGCACAACTGAATAAACTTCCAGGTGTAGTTGCGTTGTAATTGCCCGCGCTTTAACCCCAGCCACACGGTGTTCGCCTCAAACAGATGTTGCGCATCAAGCTTGACCAGCCCGCTATCGCGCGCCAGATCAAACGACATGTCGGCGACAATCCCCACCCCCAGCCCCAGCTCGACATAGGTTTTAATCACATCCGAGTCTTGCGCGCTGATGGCGATATGCGGCGTCAGCCCGGCAGCGCTGAACGCACGGTCAATACGCGAACGGCCGGTAATCCCCTGCCGGTAGGTAATCAGCGGTACGTTGCTGAGTTTATCCAGCGTGACGACCGGCTCTTGCGCCAGGGCGTGCCCTTGTGGCACTAAAATAGCGTGGTGCCAGCGGTAGTATGAAAAGGCAGCCAGAGAATTCGCGTTGATAAGCAGCTCGGTTGCGATACCGATATCAGCCTCGCCCGACTCCAGCATCGAGACAATTTCATCCGGTGTGCCTTGATTGAGCACCAGTTGTACCTGCGGGTAGAGCGTGCGAAACGCTTTAATCACCGCAGGCAGGCTGTAACGTGCCTGAGTGTGCGTTGTCGCAATCACCAGTTGCCCAACGTCATTATCGCTAAACACATTGGCTAACCGCCGGATATGGTTCGCATCATTCAGGATACGTTCGGCCATCACCAGCAGTTCCTTGCCCGGCTCGGTCATGCCCAGCAAGCGCTTCCCCCGGCGGATAAAAATCTCTATGCCCAGCTCATCTTCCAGCTCACGAATATGGCGACTCACGCCAGACTGGGAGGTGAATAAAGTATTGGCCACCTCGGTGAGGTTATAGTTGCACCGTGCGGATTCACGGATAATTTTTAATTGTTGAAAATTCACACGCTTGCCCTCTGACAGTGACGTCTGTTAGCTCGATTCGTTTTTCGTCACGTTAACGGTTAGCACTATTGATACGAAGTATTGTTATTCCGCACAAATAAAGAAAACTTACTTGATATAACGATAGTGAATATGAGGTGTTGGGTTGTCATGGCGGGTCGTTTGCGCGAAACCGTTCAGTGTCTGGCATCCGCCAGCGTGGCGTGGCCCAAATAGCCAGCTTTCTTTCATCAACTCATACTGACGGCCTTGCCGGAACTTTATGTTGATGCAACAATTTTACTCTTGTTAATACAACCGATTAGATGTGTCAGACTTCTCGCTCACGATGTCCATACCTGATATCCATACAAAAAGGAATAGCGGCTTAACCATCGTGATGTGTCATGCTCAATCCGTGCACGGTACATTCATTAATATAAGGCCATTTTATGTTACCAAGAGTTCATTTAGCTAACACGTCTCAAGGCAGTTTCTTAACCTTAGGTCATGATCTGATAGCCCAGCACCTGATTACCCGGGATGAGTGGGAAAAATGGTTGAGTGCAATTACCAATGAATTCACATTCGGATTTGACTCGCCGATTGTTTTCGATATCGGTGCCAATCTCGGGGCCTACACCGTTCCTGTTGCCACGCAAATTCAAGACCAAGGTGGCGTCGTTTATTCTTTTGAACCGCAAAAGATAATTTATTATCAATTGTGTGGAAATATCTTCCTGAACCGGCTGGATAATGTTACGGCATTGAATAAAGCGGTTGGCAGTGACGATACCGTTATCGAAATCCCGATCCCTGATTACAACAAAATGAGCAACGCCGGTGCGTTCTCTATGGTGGAAGATTACCGGGTACGGACGCAAACCAATGACTGCATGACAAAAGAGACGCACTTTGTTCAGGTCATAAAGCTTGACGACCTGATTTTTAAAGAAAAAACCCGCTTTGTAAAAATAGACGTCGAAGGCTTTGAGCTTAATGTGTTAAAAGGAGCCGTAAATTTCCTTGAGCACAATAACTTCCCTCCCATCGACTTTGAAGCCTGGAATGCCGAATGGTTTACAGAGAAAAAACAAGAACTACTCACCTTGATTAACTATCTGGGCTATACCATAGAGCATATTTACAATGACGATTTCATTGCTCATCATCCTGCCAATGAAGCCAGGGTTGATTTCAATCGTGATAGTCATGGCGCATTGCAGTCAGTTCGCCGCGCGGGATAATTATCGCAGAGCCATAATAATTGTTATGGCTCTTTTCATTTAGACCGATGTCGTCAGAAATACCGCCACATCCTGCTCCACGTCTTCCATCTGCTTTAACGCCTCCAGCGTATCGCGCGCTTCCTGCTCATCCAGCCGGCTCATGGCAAACCCGACGTGTACCAGCACCCACTGGCCCATCAGGGTCGCAGGCGTAATACCATCAAGCACCAGTGTGACATTGACTTCTCGCCGCACACCGCAGACATCCACCCACGCCAGTTGATTATCATCCGACGCCCACGCCACGACTTGCCCCGGAATTCCCAGACACATATCCCTCATCCTCGTCATTGACTGCAACATGCCTCAGCGCAAGCCTAAGCAAATTTGATGCCAGCTGATTTGATCCCACGCACGAAGCGGCGCGATCGCGCCCTGCCACGGCTTACCCTGGGCTGCGACCGGCGCGGTCAGTCAAGAGTGACGACCCGCGCACCCGGTGGCGTCAAAAACGTCGTCACTAATGTCGAGCTCGCCCCTGTCGAAGGGGTTTCCTCCGGCTGATAAAAAATTAACGTATTGATTTAAAATAATATCACACCCATTTTTTTCTTATGGCATGGAATATGCTTGGGCCGCAGGAAACATTTCTATCACCCCGGAGGGTATGGCTATGAACCGCTTCGTCATTGCGGAGCCAACACGTTGTATCGGATGCAACACCTGCATGGCAGCCTGCACGCAGGTGCATCGCCAGCATGGGTTGCAAACGCATCCGAGACTGACCGTTGAGCGCGAAGCTGGCGGCACGGCACCCGTGTTATGCCGACACTGTGAAGATGCGCCTTGTGCCAAGGTGTGTCCGGTGAATGCCATCAGGCATCAGGACAACGCCGTCATGTTGGACGAAAACACCTGTATTGGCTGCAAACTGTGCGCCATTGCCTGTCCATTTGGCGCGATCACGCCATCTGGCAGCACCCCGCTGGCGACACCGGCGACGTTTGAACAGCACATCCCGCTGTCGCTGCTGTCGGATGTGCCGGTCAGCCTGCCTTCGGTGCATCCGATGCTGTCATGGAATGCCGGTGTGCGCAGTATCGCGGTGAAATGCGACCTGTGTGACTTCCACGCGCAAGGGCCGGAATGCGTGCGCGTCTGCCCGACGCAGGCACTCTATCTGGTCGATGACGCCAACCTTGATGAAGCGATTGCCGCCAAACGCCGTCAGGCGGCGCAGTGGCCGCAGGGCAATCTGCCCTTTCCACCCGATGAGACTGACTGGGGGCACAACCTATGATGACGCCATTAGCATGGCTGGGCCTGTCGCTGGCGCTCTATCTGGCCGGTGCGCTCTGCTCACTCCTGTTTTGCCGTCAGGAAGCGCTGGCTATCCGCCTGAGCGGTTGCTGCGCACTGGCCGCTGGCTGTGCCGGTCTGCTGGCCGCCGCACCGGTATTGCTGCAAGGCGGTGCCATCAATGTGGTTTTCGCCGGCCCCTTTGATGCCTTCGCCCACCTGACGCTGCGCATTGATTCGCTGGCCGCGTTCATGACGCTGGTTATCTCGCTGCTGGCCGCGCTCTGCGCGCTCTACTCACTGGCCTATCTGGAAGAATATCGCGGGCGCGGTGCCTGGGCGATGGGGTTCTTCATGAACCTGTTTATCGCCTCGATGGTGGCGCTGGTGGTGGTGGATAACGCCTTCTACTTTATCGTGCTGTTCGAGGTGATGTCACTGAGCTCCTATTTCCTGGTCATTGCTGACCAGGATGAAGAAGCGGTGAGCGCCGGGCTGCTCTACTTCCTGATAGCGCACGCCGGTTCAGTGCTTATCATGATTGCCTTCTTCCTGCTCTACCGTCACAGCAACAGCCTGGATTTCGCTGATTTCCGTCAGGCTTCGCTGTCGGCACCGCAGGCCTCCATCGTGTTCCTGCTGGCGTTCTTCGGTTTTGGTGCCAAAGCGGGCATGCTGCCGCTGCACGGCTGGCTGCCGCGCGCGCACCCGGCCGCACCGTCACACGCCTCGGCGTTGATGTCCGGCGTGATGGTGAAAATCGGCGTGTTTGGCATCATCAAGGTCGGCATTGATTTACTGGGCGCGACCGAAGCCTGGTGGGGCGTCGTGGTGCTGGCCTTTGGCGCGGTGTCCTCGGTGTTAGGCGTGCTGTATGCGCTGGCCGAACATGACATCAAACGCCTGCTGGCGTACCACACGGTGGAGAACATTGGCATCATCCTGATGGGGGTCGGCACCGGCATGATAGGCATCGCCACCCATCATCCGCTGCTGGCGCTGCTCGGTTTGCTGGGCGGGCTGTATCACCTCATCAACCACGCCGTCTTCAAGGGGTTGCTGTTTCTCGGGGCCGGGGCGGTTATCTCGCGCGTACACACCAAAGACATGGAGAAAATGGGCGGGCTGGCCCGTTTGATGCCGCGCACTGCGCTGGCGTTCCTGATGGGTTGTATGGCGATTTCCGCCCTGCCGCCGCTGAACGGTTTTGTCAGCGAATGGTTCACCTATCAGTCGCTGTTTACCCTCAGTCATGACGGCCACATCGGTATGAAACTGCTGGCACCGGTAGCAATTGTGATGCTGGCGATCACCGGTGCGCTGGCGGCAATGTGCTTTGTCAAAGTGTATGGCATCAGTTTTTGCGGCGCACCGCGCAGCGAAAAAGCCAGCCACGCCGCCGAAGTGCCGTGGCCGATGACGGCTGCCATGCTGCTGCTGGCGCTGCTGTGCGTGCTGCTGGGCGTCGGTGCCAGCGTGGTGTCACCGGTTATCACCCGTATCGCCGCCGATCTTGCGCACACCCCGGCGCTGACGGTGGCCGCTGGTCTTGGCGTGTTCCCCGGCGATGCCGGGCAAACCCGCCTGAATACCCCGCTGATTTTCATCTTGCTGCTGGCGCTGCCGCTGCTGCCGCTGATGCTCTACAGCCTGCTGCGCGGGCCGCGTCTGGCATTTCGCCAAAAAGGGACGCCCTGGGCGTGCGGTTATGGCTATGAACAGGCGATGTCAGCTTCCGCCGGGAGCTTCACCCAGCCGCTGCGGGTGATGTTCGCGCCGCTCTATCGCCTGCGCAAAACCCTCGACCCGGCCCCGTCAATGCAACGCGCGCTGGAATCGACCACCCGCACGGCCGCACAGGTTGAACCGGTGCTTGACGAGCGCATCGTGCTGCCGCTGGCGCGCGCGGTGCAGGGCCTTGGCCGTGTGGTGCAAGGGATCCAGCACGGCGACTTTCGGGTCTACTGCCTGTATGTGGTGGCCGCGCTGGTGGCCTTACTGCTGACGACGCTGGTTTAAGGAGAGCACAATGAATCCGTATTCGGTTATTTTTCCGCTGCTCTGTGCGCTGTTGCAGGCGCTGGTGTTGATGGCCGCCGCCCCGCTGCTGTCCGGCATGTCGCGGGTTATCCGCGCCAAGATGCACTCACGCCAGGGCCCCGGTGTCTGGCAGGACTACCGCGATATCGTCAAACTGCTGCGCCGTCAGGAAGTGGCTCCAGAGCACAGCGGCGGCGTATTCCGCCTGATGCCGTTTATTCTTAACGGCTCGATGCTGCTGGTGGCGATGACGCTACCGGCCATCACCACCCAGTCGCCGCTCGGCGCAGCCGGTGATGTGATAACGCTGCTGTACCTGTTTGCCATTTTCCGCTTTTTCTTCTCGCTGTCCGGCCTCGACTCCGGCAGCACCTTCGCCGCCATCGGTGCCAGCCGCGAGCTGACGCTCGGCATTCTGGTGGAACCGATTCTGATGCTCGCCCTGCTGGTGGTCGCCCTGATAGCCGGTTCCACCAACATCGGCAATATCAGCCAGCAACTGGCCAGCGGCGATTGGGTTGCCCCCACCGCAACCGGCCTGGCGCTGCTGGCCTGTGCCTTCGCCACCTTCATTGAAATGGGCAAAATCCCGTTTGATGTGGCTGAAGCCGAGCAGGAGTTGCAGGAAGGCCCGTTGACTGAATACGCCGGTGCCGGGCTGGCGCTGGTGAAATGGGGCATCAGCCTCAAACAAGTGGTGGTAGCAACGCTGTTTTTGTCGGTCTTTGTGCCGTTTGGCAAGGCAGAAACCCTCAGCGCGGCGGGCCTGCTGTGGGGCACGCTGGCGCTGGCCATCAAACTGGTGGTGGTGTTTACCCTCGCCGCCCTGATTGAAAACAGCCTGGCGCGCGGGCGCTTTTTGCTGACCGGCCGCGTTACCTGGCTCGGCTTCGGCGTCGCCACGCTAGCCTTTGTTTTCTACCTCACCGGACTATAAGGAGTCGGCACCCATCATGGAGACTATTGCTCTCGCCACCCTGCTGCTGCCGTTTCTCGGCGCGCTGTTGATAGCCGTGGTGCCGCAGCGCCTGGCTAAAGGGGTGTGTACGCTGTTTGCGCTGCTGGCAACACTCGGTATGGCCTGGCTTGCCGGGTGCTACCTGCAAAGCGGCAAGCTCGACACCGTCGTCACCCTCTACCGTTACGGCCAGGCCGATTTGTTCGGCTTTGTGTTTGACCGCGTCAGCCTGTTGATAGGCTTTGCGGTGGTTTCGCTCGGTTTTCTGGTTAGCCTCTACTCGTGCGGCTACCTGACGCTCGGCAACCGCGAACACCCGCACGACGGCAGCAACCGTTACTACGCCTTCCTGCTGGTATTTATCGGCGCAATGGCCGGGTTAACGCTCTCATCAACGCTGCTCGGCCAGTTAGTGTTCTTTGAAATCACCGGCGGCTGCTCCTGGGCGTTAATTGGCTATTACCAGAAACCGAAATCACTGCGCTCGGCGCTCAAAGCGCTGCTGGTCACGCATGTGGCCTCCGTCGGCCTGTATCTGGCCGCCGCCTGGCTGTTCGCCACCACCGGCACCTTCGCCCTGAGCGCCATCGCCCAGTTAGATGACACCAGCAAAATCGTCGTGTTTGGCGGCATTCTGCTGGCGGCCTGGGGGAAATCAGCCCAGTTACCGCTGCACATCTGGCTGCCGGATGCGATGGAAGCGCCTACGCCGGTGAGTGCCTACCTGCACGCCGCGTCGATGGTCAAAGTCGGGGTGTATATTTTCGCCCGGGCGATTTTGTCAGCCGTCGAGGTGCCGCACATTATCGGCGTGGTCGGTGTGATTATGGCGACCCTGACGCTGGTGTACGGTTTCTGGATGTACCTGCCGCAAAAAGACATGAAGCGGCTGCTGGCCTACTCCACCATCACCCAGTTGGCCTACATCTTTCTGGCGCTGTCGCTGTCGATTTTTGGCTCGCGCATGGCTTTTGATGCGGGCCTTGCCTACATCTTTAACCACGCCTATGCCAAGAGCCTGTTCTTCCTGGTGGCCGGGGCGCTCAGTTATAGCTGCGGCACCCGCATGTTGCCGCAACTGCGCGGCATGTTAACGCGCCTGCCGCTGCTCGGCGTCGGCTTTTGCGTCGCGGCGCTCGCCATCACCGGGGTGCCGCCGTTTAACGGCTTTTTCAGCAAATTCCCGCTGTTTGCCGCCGGGTTCACCCTGTCAAACGAGGCGGTGTGGCTGCTGCCGGTGTTGATAATCGCCCTGGTGGAATCCGTCGCCAGCTTTGCCTGGTTCCTCTACTGGTTTGGCCGCACCGTGCCGGGTAAACCCTCCGAGGAGGTGGCCGGTGCAATACCGGTGCCGGCGTCAATGAATCTGGTATTGCTGGTGCTGATTGTGATGTCGCTGTGCTCAAGCGTCATCGCCGCACTCTGGCTGAAATAAGGAACGCCCATGACTGGATCGCTTCTCGTCAATAATCTGGCTGGCCTGTTAATCATCACTTCGATGCTGGTGATAGCCGCCAGAAAACCCACGGTTTCCGCCGTGCTGTACGCCCTGCAATCGCTGGTGCTGGTGCTGATTTTTATCGCGCTCGGCAACCTGCTGGGCTCTCACGAACTCTTTTTGTGGTCGATGACGGCCTTCGCCACCAAGGTGGTGTTGGTGCCGGTCATCATGTACCGCGCCTTTCGCCGCCTGAGTGACCCGCAGGCCGACGGCGGCGTGCTCAGTACCGCCACGCTTATTCTGATTGCCAGCGTGATTGTGCTGCTGAGTTATTTCGCCGTCGCCCCGGTGCAATTGCCGATGGTCAGCGCACTTAAGCCGGTGCTGGCGGTGTCGCTTGGCCATTTCCTGATTGGCCTGCTGTGCATCGTCAGCCAGCGCAACATCCTCAAGCAGGTATTCGGCTACTGCCTGATGGAGAACGGCGCGCACCTGACGCTGGCGCTGCTGGCCTACCGCGCGCCTGAACTGGTGGAAGTGGGAATTGCCACCGATGCCATTTTCGCGGTCATCGTGATGGCGCTGATGGCGCGCAAGATCCACCGCACGCTGCACACCCTGAATGTTCAGCAACTGACCGCGCTGAAAGGATGATGACCATGACAACGTTGGATCTGTTTTCTGTGCTGCTGGGGGTGCCGCTGGTAGCGGCGCTGCTGGCATTCGCCTGTCGCTTTACCGGCGTGGCCGCGCGCCAGTTGGTCAGCCTGATGCACCTGCTCGGCATCGGCGCACTGCTGGTGGTCACGCTGCTGTCGGTATGGACGGTCTACCAGCAAGGCGAACTGTTGGCCGCCGGGCGCTGGTTACATCTCGACAGCCTGAGCGCGCTGTTTTTAGCCATTCTCGGTGTGATTGGTTTTCTCACCGGCCTTTACTCCATGGGATATATGAACCATGAAGTGGACAGCGGCGAAGTCAGCGTCACCACGCTGTGCCACTATTACGGCTTTTTCCACCTGTTCCTGTTCACCATGCTGCTGGTGATAACTAGCAATAACCTGATTCTGATGTGGGCGGCGATTGAAGCCACCACGCTCAGTTCCGCGTTTCTGGTCGGGTTGTATGGTCAGCGCTCGTCGCTGGAAGCGGCGTGGAAGTACATCATCATCTGTACCGTTGGCGTCGCCTTCGGCTTATATGGCACGGTGCTGGTGTACGCCAACGCCGCCAACGTGATGGCCGAACCGGGCAACGCCATTTTCTGGACTGAAGTGCTGCACCACGCCAGCGAGCTCGACACCACGCTGATGCACCTGGCGTTCATCTTCATTCTGATTGGCTTTGGCACCAAAACCGGCCTGTTCCCGATGCACGCCTGGCTGCCGGATGCGCACAGTGAAGCGCCAAGCCCCACCAGCGCCCTGCTCTCTGCGGTGTTGCTGAACTGCGCACTGCTGGTGATTGTGCGCTACACCATCCTTATCAGCGCCGCCATCGGCCCGGACTTCCCGCAGCGTTTACTGCTGGTGTTTGGCCTGCTGTCGGTGGCGGTCGCCGCCCTGCTGATTCTGGTGCAGCGCGACATGAAACGCCTGCTGGCCTACTCCAGCGTGGAAAACATGGGGCTGATTGCCGTGGCGCTCGGCATCGGCGGCCCGCTGGGGGTTCTGGCGGCGCTGCTGCACACCCTCAACCACAGCCTGGCGAAAACCCTGCTGTTCTGCGGCTCAGGTAATGTGCTGCTGAAATACGGCACCCGCGACATGGACGCCGTCAAAGGCATTTTGCGTGTCGCCCCGGTGACGGGCGCACTGCTGGCCGCAGGCGCACTGGCGCTCGGCGGGATGCCGCCGTTTAACGTGTTCCTCAGTGAGTTTATGACCGTGACCGCCGGTATCCACGCCGGTCATCTGCCGCTGGTCATCGTGCTGCTGGTGCTGCTCACCGTGGTGCTGGCCGGGCTGGTGCGCATGGTGGCGACCACGGTGCTCGGCAGCCAGCCGGAGGCGGTCAGTAAAGGCGAGCTCGGCTGGCTCACCACCGCCCCGATGCTGGTGCTGCTGGTGCTTATGCTGGTGATGGGCACGCGCATTCCGCAACCCGTGACCCAGTTGCTGGAGCGGGCCACGGCGATTGTGCTCAATGACAGCACAGCCCGCCCTGACGCCGCCAACGCCCTCAGCCTGCGCCCGCAGCCTGCGCCGCGTGAGGCTGGCGCATTTATACCGATGACAGGCACGGAGCCTGCCGTTTTATCCACTGCTTCCCGTCAGGAGATGTCCCGTGACTAATTCATTCACTGCCACTGCCCAGCCTGCGTTAGGCGCGCAATACGTCGCCCAGGTCAGAGCCCAATTCCCGACGGCTATTCTGGAAGAAGAGCGCCAGACCGAAAACCAACTGACGATAACGGTTAAGCTCAATAGCCTGCCGGAAGTGGTGGAGTATTTGTATTATCAGCACGGCGGCTGGCTGTCGGTGCTGTTCGGCAATGACGAACGCTCGCTTAACGGCCATTTCGCCGTCTACTACGTGCTCTCAATGGAGCAAGGCGAGAAGTGCTGGGTGGTGGTCAAAGCGCTGGTGAACCCGACGGTGCCGGAGTTCCCGTCCGTCACGCCGCGCGTGCCTGCCGCTGTATGGGGCGAGCGCGAAGTGCGCGACATGTACGGCTTGATCCCGGTCGGCCTGCCGGATGAACGCCGTCTGGTGTTACCGGATGACTGGCCGGATGAACTCTACCCGCTGCGTAAAGACGCGATGGATTACCGCCAGCGCCCGGCACCGACCCGCGACGATGAATCCTACACCTTCGTCAACGAAGCCACCGGCGACACCCGCGTGGTGCCCATCGGCCCGATGCACATCACCTCCGACGAACCCGGCCATTTCCGGCTGTTTGTTGACGGCGAGCAGATTATCGATGCCGACTACCGGCTGTTTTATGTCCATCGCGGCATGGAAAAACTGGCGGAAACCCGCATGGGTTACAACGAAGTGACCTTCCTGTCTGACCGGGTATGCGGCATTTGCGGCTTTACCCACAGCGTGGCCTACACCAACTCCATCGAGAATGCGCTGGGCGTGGTGGTGCCGCCACGCGCCCATGCCATCCGCAGTGTGCTGCTGGAAGTCGAACGCCTGCACAGCCACCTGCTGAATATCGGCTTATCCAGCCACTTTGTCGGTTTCGACACCGGTTTTATGCAGTTCTTCCGGGTGCGTGAAAAATCGATGCAGATTGCCGAAATCCTGACCGGTGCGCGTAAAACCTACGGCCTGAACCTGATAGGCGGCATTCGTCGTGACATTCTCAAAGATGACCGGCTGAAAACCATCAAGCTTATCCGTGAAATGCGCGAAGAGGTGACACAGCTGACCGATATGCTGCTTGGCACCGCCAATATGGGCCAGCGCACCCAGGGTATCGGCGTGCTGGATAAGCAAATCGCCCGCGATTACAGCCCGGTCGGGCCGATGATCCGCGCCAGCGGCTTTAAGCGCGACGTGCGCGTTGACCACCCGTTCGCCGCCTATCTCGATTTACCGATGGAGCTGCATCACCTCGATGCCGGTGACGTCTATTCGCGCGTGCTGGTGCGGGTGCGCGAAGTGTTTACCTCGCTGGCGATGATTGAGTTTAGCCTCGACAACCTGCCGGAAGGCCCGATCCTCAATGAGAACATTCACTATCAGCCGCACAAATTCGCGCTCGGCTTTACCGAAGCGCCGCGCGGCGAGGACATTCACTGGAGTATGACCGGCGACAACCAGAAGTTGTTCCGCTGGCGCTGCCGTGCCGCCACCTACGCCAACTGGCCGGTGCTGCGCTTTATGCTGCGCGGCAACACCATATCGGACGCGCCGCTGATTATCGGCAGCCTTGACCCCTGCTACTCCTGTACCGACCGCGTCACGCTGGTGGATGTGCGCAAAAACAAGATAACCACCGTGCCGTATAAAGAGATTGAGCGTTACGGGCTGGAACGTACCCGTTCACCGCTGAAATGAGGAATCGCTGATGATCAAATTATTCAAAACCATCCTCAAAGCGGGCAACAGCACCGTGAAATACCCGTTCGCGCCGCTGCCGGTGCCAGCCGGATTTCGCGGCCGCCCCGAGTACGACCCGCAGCAGTGTATCGGCTGTGCCGCCTGTACCATGGCTTGCCCGGCCAATGCGCTGACGATGGAAAACGCGCTGGAAAGCGGCACCCGTATCTGGCAACTGTTCCTTGGCCGCTGCATTTTTTGCGGCCGCTGCGAGGAGGTGTGCCCTACCCGCGCCATTGTGTTGTCGCAGGATTTTGAAATGGCGGTGGCCAGCAAAGCGGATTTGTATCAGCGCGCCACCTTCCAGCTACTTAACTGCCACGTTTGCCAGCGCCCGTTCGCGCCGCAAAAAGAGGTGGAGTACGCCATGGCGCTGCTGGCGCACGCCGGGGTGCCGGAAAGCGAAGTCGAAGCGCGCCGCGCACAGTTTGAAACCTGCCCGGATTGCAAACGTAAACAGAACATGAACCATCGGGGCAAGGTGCCGCTCAGTCAGCACCTGCCGACCCCGAGTACACAGAAAGGGGATGCGTCATGACCCAACTTCCCGATGGTGTCGATCACTACCAGACCACACCCATCACGCTGGATGAACAGGCACAGCAGCTCAAGAAAACGCTGCTCAAAGACATTAAACGCTCCGCTTACGTCTACCGCGTGGACTGCGGCGGCTGCAACGGCTGTGAAATCGAGATTTTCTCCGCCATTACGCCGCTGTTTGATGCCGAGCGTTTTGGCATCAAAGTGGTGGCCTCACCGCGCCATGCCGATATTTTGCTGTTTACCGGCGCGGTGACGCGCGCCATGCGCACACCGGCGCTGCGCGCGTATGAGTCGGCTCCCGACCCGAAAATTTGTATCTCGTACGGGGCCTGCGGCTGCGGCGGCGGCATCTTCCACGACCTGT
Organism: Dickeya aquatica; assembly: GCF_900095885.1. Taxonomy (NCBI): domain Bacteria; kingdom Pseudomonadati; phylum Pseudomonadota; class Gammaproteobacteria; order Enterobacterales; family Pectobacteriaceae; genus Dickeya; species Dickeya aquatica. The sequence goes on along the minus strand of NZ_LT615367.1, from coordinate 1,524,196 downwards.
ATTGCGTGTGGGGCGGCAGCGACAAAATCGTGCCGATTGATGTCTATATTCCCGGCTGCCCGCCAACACCGGCGGCGACCATTTACGGCTTTGCCGTGGCATTAGGGCTTCTTGAGCAAAAACTGCACGGCAAAGATCACCAGCAGGCCGAACAGGAAAAAGCCGCGCTGATCCACCCCTCGCTGCCGCTCGATCTGCGCGTGCAGGTTGAACGCGAAGCCCGCCTGATGGCCGGTTATCGCCAGGGCCGTGAAATCAGCGACAGCTTCCTGCGGCTGCTGGAAAACCAGCCGCTGGCCGGGTTTGAACAGCGGGTCACAAGCTGGCTTGACCAGCACAACGACCCACGCCTGAACGAAATCACCGGCCATTTGTTGCACATTTACCACGCGATGCTAAACGGGGAGACGGTACGATGAGCGCCGACGTGCGTTTTTACGCGTTAAACCGCAAGTTCCTCGACAGCCGCGACAAAATCCCGGAGCAGGCGCAGCAGGTGATGTACTACTCGCTGGCTATCGGCCACCACGTCGGCGTGATTGATTGCCTGAAACAGGTGCTGCACTGCCCGCTTTCGGAGTATGAAGGCTGGGTCGGCCAGTTGGCTGATGACGAGGCGCGCCGCAAAATGCTCGGGCTACTGCGCTTTGGCGAAATCACCATCGACAGCACCCATGTGACCTTGCTGGGAAGCGCCTTCGGTGCGCTAAAGGGGCGCGACAGCCACCCGGACTGGACGCTGACGCTGATGGGCCAACTGGCGGCAATCCAACAAGAGCCTGCCATCTACTTAATGGTGAAACGCCTTGATAACTGAACACCCACTGCGCACCGATAACATGGTGCTGACCGTCGGTAACACCATGATGGGCGATGACGGCGCAGGCCCGCTGCTGGCCGAGCGCATGGCGCAACAACCGGTCAATGGCTGGTCAGTGATTGACGGCGGTGCCATTCCCGAGAACGCCGCCCATACGCTGCGCTCGCTCAAGCCGCGCCGCCTGCTGGTGGTCGATGCCACCGACATGGGGCTGGCACCGGGAGAAATGCGCATCGTTGACCCGCAACGCATCGCCGAAGACATGCTGATGAACACCCACAGCCTGCCGCTCAATTACCTGATAGACAGCCTGAAAGAAGACATTCCCGAGGTGATTTTTATCGGTATTCAGCCAGCACTGGTGGCGTTTTATTTCCCGATGAGCCAGGAAGTGACGCAGGCGGTGGAACAGTTATACCAACGCCTTGAAGGCTGGGAAGGGAACGGCGGGTTTGCACCACTCAGCCCGGCGGAGTAAGCGCCAGACAGTGTGTCACCCGGGAATAGCCAGAACGGCACAATAAGGGCAACAGTGGTGTGCCGGATGATAACAGCACACCACTGATTCCGTGCCAGCAGGATATTCCACAATCGGTATTGCTTTAATATTAAAAATAACGCATGCAGCAGATTTAAACCGGTGCGTAAATAATGTGATTCTCTTTACAAGCACACAGGGATTTCACCCGCCCGCCCCATAAACAAAATAAAAAATCAATAACCACCAGAAAAGCAATACCAAAAACCATAAAAAAGAAAAAACAGGATATTTTATTTAAAAATCACAGCGATTTTCGACGCTTTATCTTTTTATTTCCAGCTGCGTTGCATGAATGTTAATGATGAATTATTTTTTAAAAGCCTGTTTTGTTCTGCGCGCTATTTTATTGTGACATTCCTCATGTTTTTAATTAAAAATAATGAGAATGCAATTGCAATCAAGCATGAAAATTAACGCAGCCTAAAATGGGAAAGTAATAAGGAATGGTATTCACTGTCATGGATGGCTGGAATGTTATTTACCGTAGGTGTTTCAGTAATTATTACCGTCTGGTTTACCATTACCGTGGTGTTAGGGTTGATCTTTTTTTTAAAATAACTCTCCTGCGTTGTTTATAAGCGGTATTTCCAGTCGGTTAAATCATGCAGAGCGAAGCGCACTCGCGCATTTAAAATATATCCGCATCTGCAATACACAATAAATCGCGGTTCCCCCTTATCAGGTTAGCGCCCGTTAATGTATTCGGGTTCCCCTCTCTTTTTCGATAATTCAGGATAACTATTGATGCGAAGCCTTTATGATGAGCAGGAGAAATTAACCACCACATGCAGCTGTGATGACCCGATAGCCTGCCTGCAACATATGTTCGTGGACATGACAGCCAAACGGCGCGTGGCGCAGGGGCAATGCCCGGCGCGTCGCCCGGTCTTTCTGCGTACCCACGGGATTATCAAAGGTGCCCTGACGTTTCATCCCGACATTCCGGCTCCGTTACAGCACGGGCTGTTTGCCCAACCCGGCAGCCAGCACCCGGTTTATGTGCGTTATTCGTCAGACCTGGCCGACGGCCGCCCGGACTGGGAGAGCACCATCGGTATCGGCATCAAGATTTTTGATATCCCCGGTGAGAAAGTGGTCAGCGATGACGGTGAAAACACCGCCGACCTGCTGTTACAGAATGTGCCGTTCTTCTTCGTCGATAACGCACGCCAGATGTGTGAATTCACCAAAGCCAGCTTCGAGGGCTGGGGCAATGAATGGGTGCGCCGCTTCGCGCCAGCCACCAACCAACTGCTTGATGACATGGCCAAACCCATCCGCTCGGTGCTGGAAACCCGCCTGTGGAGCGTGGTGCCGTTTCAGTTAGGTGACACCTACTGCAAATACATTCTCTCTCCCGGCACCTCCACCTTTGCCGATGACCCGGACATCAACGACCCCAACTTTCTGGCCACCGATCTGGCCGCCCGGCTATTAAAAGGCGACGTGACGCTGGAGATTTTTATTCAGCCCCGCCCGGATGCCGCCCAATATGGCGACGCCTACCTTGATGAGCATTTCCCGCTGGATAAGGCCACGGTCATCTGGGATGAGAAAATCGCCAAACCGGTACCTGTCGCCACTATTGTGTTGCCAGCCCAGGATATTCGCCAGCAAGAACAGGCGATTTACGGCGACTGGCTGGCCTTTAATATTGGCCGGGTGCCGCACGCCAACCGCCCGGTCGGCAGCCTTGCCGAAGCCCGAATGGTGGTGTATCAGGCCAGTGCCGATTACCGGCGCAAGCAAAACGGCCAGCCGGTCAGCGAACCCACCGCGCCGGGTGAACCGCAGATTAAAAACCCCACCTGCCCGTTCCCGCACCATAACGCGCCAGAGCAACCGCAGGCGCTCTCTGACGAGCAAATAGCCCGCATCACCCAGGTGCGCATTCATCCCGGCATCGGCGTGATGCGCGTTGGCAACAGCCAGAACGATTACACGATAGGCCCGGAAGTGACCCACCCGGCGCGCACCGAATTTGGCCAGACCCGTGACGAAGGCGGCGCGATTAAACGTCAGGCGGCGCGCTTTCGCCTCTATGGGTATGACCAGTACGGCAATGTGGTCGGCGAAATTCAGCAAAGCCACAACAGCCAGATTGAGTGGTCAGTACATCTGGCGAACCGCAAGGCGCAGTGGTTTGAATTCAATGCGGCGATGGATTTGCCCGCAACCTGCAACCTGACGGTGCCGCTGCGTAACCCGGATGTCACCGGCAGCGATCGCGCGGCGCTGTGTATCGACCCCGGTGAAAAACGCATCAGCGGCCTGAGTATGCAAGACGGCAGCTTTGCCCTGACAGGGAATTTCCAGGGCACGCCGGTCTACCTTGGCGAGCTGCGTACCGATGCCGTTGGTCGCCTGCTGGTGCTGCCCGGCTACGGTGTTTCCGCCAGCCCGGAAAATAAACCGGTGTATGTGCCAAGCCACCCCACCAGCTTTAATAACGCCGCCGGCTGGTATGACGACATCGCCGACGGCCCGGTTCACGCCAGAGTGACCATAGGCGACAAAGATTTTACGGCCGATGCCGCCTGGGTATTCTCGGCACCGCCGAACTACGCCCCGGATTTAACCAGTTGGCGCACGCTGGATGACCTGCTGCGCAGCGTCTACATTCAGGCGGGCATGATGTCGCTGCCGGAGCGGGTGTCATTTAACGAACATATTCGCCCCATTCTTGAGCGCATCAGCAACTTGCAATGGGTGAATAAAGGCATTCTGGCGATGTTTGGCGCAGAAGGCCCGATGAACTTCAACGACGCCGCCCTGATGCGCAAGCTGTCGTTCGCGCCCGAGAGCAGCCTCTACCCCGATCCTTACGGCGAACTGCGCCGCACGGTGTACAACAGCTTCCGTTCGGCGTTTGGTGAGGAGCAAGACATCAACGGCTGGCCGTGGCAATACGGTGACACCTTCGGCTACAGCGATCCGAGTGAAGCCAGCGCGGTGGAGGCACAGACCTATCTGCGCCTGCCAGCCTACTATGACTACCTGCTCTCAAGCTGGGTGAAAGGCGATTTTATTGATGACTACGCCCCCAGGAGCCGCGCCCGCACACGCTGGCGCAGGTGCCATTACAGCAGCAGCCGGAGATGCTCGACCGCGCCGCCATGCACTTCTGCCTGGCCGATGCCTTCCACCCCGGCTGTGAGCTGACCTGGCCGATACGCCATGCTTCGCTGTTCCGCGCGCCCTATCGCATCCGCGAGCGCGTGCCCGGCAGCGGCGAGCCGGATTATGGCAGCACCCTGACGCAAACCGATGTGCTGCGCATCAACGGCCCGCTCTACGCGCAAGGCCCCGGTGATTTAACGCGCTGGATGGCCGTACCCTGGCAGGGCGATACCGCTTACTGTCGTTCCGGTTACGATATGGAGTATGACCCGTATTTGCCGACCTACTGGCCGGCCCATGTGCCAAATCAGGTGCTGACGCTCATTGACTATGAAACCCTGTGCGACACGCGCAAACCGCTGGATGAACGCATTGCCGCCTTCCATAACCGCCCGTTGTGGTTACGCCAGTTGCCCAGCCAGAACCCGGCACCGGAGCAAATGATGTACATGATTGCGCATTTCGGCGAGCTGGGCATTCTGGAGGCGCGTCCTCGCCCGGCGGATTTAAGCTGGCTGCCCGAATTCTTGTATGTGGAAAACCTGACGGTCGCCAAAGAGGGCGAGCTGGAAGAGGCGCACCGTATCTTTACTGAACGCTATGTGCGGCTGGGCTTCCATGACCGGTTGCTGGCGGAAGCCGGATGGTTTAACGAGGAGCACCGTAATGCCTTTGCTACCATCAAACTGCGCAGCAGTTAATCCCGCACGCTCGTCACCCCGCGTGCTGCGCCCGCGCGTCGTGGTACTGGGCAACGGCCCGGCCGGTATTGCAGCTGCCTGCGTACTGGCGCAGGCCGGTGTTGACATCGTGCTGGTCGGGCAAGAGAGCGGCCATCAGCTTAAGGCGGGTGAATCGCTACCGGGGGCGGCGCTGCGGCTGTTGCGCCGCCTGGGGATTGCGTCGCTGGAGTCACTGCTCACACCGGATGCGTTTCTCGGGTGCAGTGCCACGGTATCGGCCTGGGGGGAAGAGCACTGGACGTATAAAGATGCGCTCTATAACCCGGAGGGCGGCGGCTGGCACCTGCTGCGCCACCGCTTTGATGCCATGCTGCTGGCCCATGCCCGCGCACAAGGTGTACCAACGCTGTTCGGCCATTGCCACAGCCTGACCCCGCGGGGGTCAGGCCACCGGCTTACCGTCAGCACCGCGCCTGCGGGTGAGGACAGACTCACGGTTATCGAGGCCGATTTTCTGATTGATGCCACCGGGCGTCACTGCTGGGCAGGCCGTCGTCTGGGGGCCAGGCCGGTCAAACTCAGCCAGCAGTTGGCCGCCGTTGGCTGGCTCAACGGCCTGCATGATGACCGGGATAACAGCACCCGGATTAAATCAGTAGCGGATGGCTGGTGGTACAGCGCCCGGCTGCCGCAAGGGTTACGGGTGGTGGCCTTTCACGGCTTACCCCGCGCGGTGATGGCGCTCACCCGCCACCCGGACGCCTTTCGGGCCGCCTGCCATGCCAGCGGCGTGCTACCCGCGTCGCTCAAGGCGATCCCGCGCCCGCAAAAACTCAACGCCTGCGATGCCAGCGTCACGCTGACGCCACATGCCGCCGGGGAGAACTGGCTGGCCGTCGGCGATGCCGCGCTTTCGTTCGACCCGCTCTCTTCTCAGGGCATCTTTTTTGCGCTCTACAGCGGCATTCGCGGTGCCGAGGCCGCCCTCGCCTGCCTGCATCAGCCCGCGCAGCGCGCGCAGGCGCTGGACGATTACCGCCAGCAGGTCATGCGGGTGTTCGCCGTCAATCAGCAAACCCGGCAATTGTTCTATACCCGCGAGCTGCGCTACCGCCAGCATGACTACTGGCAGACCCAACAGCGCGCTGTACGTATTCACCGTTAACGGCTCTTGCACTGACAGCCCGCGTCACAACGGGCTGAGGCTGTTGACAAACAGCGATATTGTGTTGTGACGGGTGAAGTTTGTCCGGTCAGTGAAGAATGTCGTGCGGGATAAACGGTGTTATTTCTTTGCAGCTTCATCGCTCGCACGACAAGGAGAGGTGCAAGCGCCACCTCTCCTTGACCTCTGGCTGGTGGCTAAACTGTGCCGCTTCGCGGTCCCTTCGGCGTTCGCCTTCGCGGTTCGGGCCGCCCGTGACGTGTTCCCAACACGGCACGGGCTTTCGCCGCATCCATGCGGCTCACCCGGCGAAGTCGCCCACCTCAGCACAGTTTTTGACGCCGAAAAGAGGCGTCGTCCTGGACTTAATGCGTTTGTCAGCCGTCTGGCTGCCGCTGGTTTTATCTGCGTGTCATCCGCCATCGTCAAATCTGCCGATAGCCACATTACGACACTCGACATCCTGAGAAACGTCAGGGCATTTTTTCTTCTTAAATTCTTTAATTCATTAAAAATCAAATCATTAAACCATAAGCCTTCATTCTGGCATAAACCCTGCTTTGTGTATGGCGATGTGTCGGCGGCGCTGCCCTCGACATAACCCTTAGACCCTCTGAGCCGCGCAAGGAGATCTTGTCATGAACCGGTTCGTTTTAGCAGACCCCAGGAAATGTATTGGCTGCCGCACCTGCGAAGTTGCCTGTGTATTGGCACACAATGACGGTCACCCGTCATCGCTCTCGGCAGAACATTTCGCACCACGCCTGAAGGTGGTGAAGGGGCTGAATGTCAGTACCACGATTCAATGTCGTCACTGTGAAGACGCCCCCTGCGCGAATGTCTGCCCCAACGGCGCTATCGTGCATGCTGGCGACCATATTCAGGTGCAACAGGAAAAATGCATCGGCTGTAAAACCTGCGTGGTGGCCTGCCCTTACGGTGCCATGACGGTGATCAGTAAACCGGTGGCCCGCATCAGCCATTATCAAACGCTGGGTAACTGCATCAAGGCTGAAGCGCACAAGTGCGACCTGTGTGAAGGGCGTGCCAACGGCCCGGCCTGTATCGAAGTTTGCCCGACCAAAGCCCTGCGCATGATAAGCCGGGACGAGATTCAGGACATGATCCAACGTAAACAGCGGCGTGCCGCACTCGATGAAGCCGTGGAAATAAAATTCTGACCGTGCCTGCGCGGTACGATGAAGGAGAGCAATGTCATGCAGAAAGTAATCACCGTCTGCCCTTATTGTGGGTCGGGCTGTAAAATCAACCTGTTGGTGGAAAATGGCAAAGTGGTCGGCGCAGAAGGTGCCAACGGCCTCACCAACGAAGGAGAGCTGTGCCTGAAAGGCTATTACGGCTGGGATTTCCTCAACGATACCAAGTTGCTGACCCCGCGCCTGAAACAGCCGATGATCCGCCGCCAGAAAGGTGCGCCGTTTGAAGTGGTGTCCTGGGAAGAGGCTATCAACTTTGCCAGTTCCCGCCTGCTGGCCATCAAAGAAAAATACGGCCCGGATGCCATCATGCATACCGGTTCATCGCGCGGGCCAGGTAACGAAACCAACTACGTGATGCAAAAATTTGCCCGCGCCGTCACCGGCACCAACAACATCGACTGTTGTGCCCGCGTGTGCCACGGCCCGTCCGTTTCCGGCTTGCAGGTAACGCTCGGCAACGGGGCCATGAGTAACTCGATTTGTGAAATCGAAAACACCGAGTGCATTTTGGTGTTCGGCTATAACGCCGCTGATTCCCACCCAATTGTGGCGCGCCGCATCATCAAGGCCAAAGAGCGCGGGGCGAAAATCATCGTCTGCGACCCACGCCACATCGAAACCGCCCGCATCGCCGACCTGTGGCTGCCGCTGAAAAACGGCTCCAATATGGCGCTGGTCAACGCGTTTGCCAACGTGCTGATTAACGAAGGGCTGTACAACACCAATTTCGTGGCGCAACACACCGAAGGGTTTGAGGAATACCGCGAGATAGTGGCGAAATATACCCCGGAATATGTCGCTGACATCACCGGTCTTGACCCGCAGCTCATCCGCAAGGCTATCCGCATGTATGCCGCCGCACCGTCTGCCACCATTCTGTGGGGCATGGGCGTCACCCAGTGGACGCAGGGTGTGGATGTGGTGAAAGGGTTGTCTGGTCTGGCGCTGCTGACCGGCAATCTGGGCCGCCCGAATGTGGGCGTGGGCCCGGTGCGCGGTCAAAACAACGTGCAGGGTGCCTGCGACATGGGCGCACTGCCCAACCAGTTCCCCGGCTACCAGAAAGTCACCGATGCCGACGTGCGCGAGAAGTTCGCCAAAGCCTGGGGCGTGCCGTCGCTGTCCGATCGTATCGGCTATTCGCTGACCGATGTGCCGCACAAAATTAAAGAAGGCAAAATCAGAGCCAACTACCTGATGGGGGAAGACCCGCTGCAAACCGAGCCAGATTTGTCGGTGGTGCGCGAAACCTTCAACCAGCTGGATTTGCTGATAGTCCAGGATATCTTCATGACCAAAACGGCGGCCGCCGCAGACGTTATCTTCCCGGCCACCTCCTGGGGTGAACATGAAGGCGTCTATTCCGCCGCTGACCGTGGCTTCCAGCGCTTCTATAAAGCGGTTGAAGCCCAAGGCAACGTGAAACCGGACTGGGAAATCATCAGCCTGATGGCGACGGCGATGGGCTACCCGATGCACTACAACAACACCCAGGAAATCTGGGATGAGTTGCGTCATCTGTGCCCGCTGTACTTCGGCGCAACCTACGACAAGATGGCCGGTCTTGGTTATGTGCCCTGGCCGTGCCTGACCGAAGACAGCCCCGGCACGCCGTGGTTGTACGAGGGTAACAAGTTTGACCGCCCGAACGGCAAAGGGCTGCTGTTTGCAACAGAATGGCACCCGCCGATGGAGCTAACCGACGCCGACTACCCGCTGGTGCTCTCTACCGTGCGTGAAGTCGGCCACTACTCCTGCCGCTCCATGACCGGTAACTGTACGGCGCTGCAAACCCTGGCCGATGAACCCGGCTACGTGCAGATGAACCCGGAAGATGCCGCCGCACTCGGTATTCGCGATCAGCAGTTGACCTGGGTGGCGTCGCGTCGCGGCAAAGTCATCAGCCGGGCGATGGTCAGCGAGCGCATCAACAAAGGCGCGGTGTACATGACCTACCAGTGGTGGATTGGTGCCTGTAACGAGCTGACGCTCGATGAAGTGGACCCGATCGCCAAAACGCCGGAATACAAGCACTGTGCGGTGAAACTGGAGCCGATTGCCGACCAGCACTGGGCGGAAAACTACGTGCAACAGGAGTACAGCGCACTGAAAGCCCGGCTGCGTAAAGAAGCCGAAGTCGCCGGTTAACACCGGCTGGTCGCGCCCGCCATGCATACCGTAGCGGGCGCGACCAAAACCACATCCCGTGAGCCGCCTGACTGGCCAGATAGCCGTTGTTGGTTATCTGTCTACGGATTATCCGCCCGTCGGGTTGGCCTTTTTACCAGCTCACCACCGCAATTCGGGCATTTCCCGGCTAACCGCTGCGTGGCGCACTGGGCACAAAACGTGCATTCAAACGAGCAAATGCGCGCGTCATCTGCCATCAACGGCAGTGGTTTTTCGCAGCATTCGCAATAGGGTTTCATCGCCAGCATCGTCTCTCTCCTCCACGGTTATCCGCCACCATCCTGACACAGAACCGAACGCGGCCAACAGGCTAAAACAAGATTTTTTTACACACGCAAAGGGCTAGCGCACAAACACAGCCGGTGCGCCTCAGGCAAGCACGATGAGCACCTCATCAGGCAATCCCTTCAATTTCCCGGGCAGAAATGCCCATACGCTGCATCCGTGACAGCAATGTGGTGCGTTTTAACCCCAGCCGCGCCGCGGCTCCTTTCGGGCCGGCCACAATACCGTTGGTTTCACGCAGCACCCGAATGATTCGCTCACGTTCGGACTCGGCCAGCGCATCATCCGGGGAGGCCGCCTCATCCCGCTCCCGCACGCCGTCTGATGGCATGGCCTGGGCAGAGATAGGATGTGCGGTCATGCCATATGATGAGGGTTTAGGGACATCCAGCGGCGACAAATGGTGCTGCAATTCATCCATGTGCAGGTTTAGCGTGCTGCCACGCGTCAGGATCACCGCACGCTCCACCACGTTTTCCAGCTCGCGTACATTACCGGGCCACGGCAGGCGGCTTAGCTGGCGCAGCATGTCGCTGGGAATGCTGTCAATGGTGCGGTTCATGCGTCGGGCTATCTTGCGGGTAAAGAATTTCACCAGCAGAGGGATATCTTCCGGGCGCTCGCGCAGTGGTGGGATGACGATAGGAAATACATTCAGGCGGTAGTAGAGATCGCTGCGGTATTCACGGTCTGCCACCATCTGTTTAAGATCGCGATTGGTAGCGGCAATCAGCCGCACATCCACCGGAATCACCTTGCTGCCGCCCAGCCGCTCAATTTCCCGCTCCTGCAACACCCGCAGCAGCTTGGGTTGCAACTCCAGCGGAATATCGCCGACTTCATCGAGAAACAGCGTGCTGTTATCCGCCAGTTCAAAGCGCCCCTGCCGCTGGCTGGTCGCCCCGGTAAAGGCACCTTTCTCATGGCCGAACAGGTCACTTTCCAGCAAACCGGAAGGAATGGCGGCACAGTTCATTTTCACCATGCGCTGTGATTTGCGCTGGCTCAGGCTATGAATGGCACGAGCAATCAGCTCTTTCCCGGTGCCGGTTTCACCTAAAATCAGCACCGTGCTATCGCTGGCTGCCACCATTTCCACCTGCTCCAGCACCTGGCGAATCGCGGCGCTGCGGCCAATGATCTCGCCAAATTCGTCGCCGCTACGCTGGTGAATGTGCTCGGTTAACTGCTCGGTCAGGTAGAAATTTTCATGCACCAGCGAGTCTTTCATGCGGGTGATTTGCTCATACGCCAGCGCATTATCCAGCGCAATGGCGATACGCGCCGCAATCTGGCGCAGCAGACGCAAGTCTGCCTCACTGACCGCCAGCGCGGTGCGGTGCGCCAGCTCCAGCACACCGAGCACCCGGTTGCCGAACGCGAGTGGTAACAGGCAGGCATGGGACAAGGCGTTATCAAAAAACAGTCCGAGCGGCCTTGGCTGGCTGCTGTTGTGAGGCTCATCGCAGCTGAGCAACTGGTATTGGTTGTGCGCCATCACCTCATCGGCCAGCATTCCGGCGCGATCGACCTCGCCCTGAACGGTTCTGGGCGCACCCGCGTGGGGGGATAACCCCGGTTGCAGCGCCCGGTTGTCGGGATAAATCGCCGCGAAATATTTCGCCCGGCTGTCGTTTTCCGCCTCTTTTAGCACCAGTGCGATGAAGTCTATGCCGAAAAAGCGGTGAATTTCACGCGACACTTCCAGCGCCAGTGCTTTAAGCTCCAGCTTGGAAATCACCGTGTTGGTGACATCGACCAGAATACGTAAATGATCGCGCTCATGACGTAACAGCGCCTCTTCACGACTCACCTGCTCGCGTTCATGAATATTTTCCACAACCAGCGCCACCACGCCCGCCACCGCCTGGAAAAATGCCAGTTCGCTATCGGTAAACTGGCTGCCGTCCGTTTTGAGAAACTCGATGCCACCCAGCCCGCGATGGCTGCCTCGCAGCGGGCACTGATAATAATCACTCAGACCACTGTAGGACGGTTGTTCGATAAGCTGGGGGAAATCGCGCTGAAAATGTAACCGGTCGCAATGCAGCGGCGTCTGGCTGCTCCACACCACCGCACCGGGGCCGCTGGCCATTAACAGCGCATCGTCGCTGTATTGCGTCTGGCCGGAGGTACGGTCATGGCGGTAAAACGCCATCTGATTGTGCAGCGGGTCGAGCAGCAGTAAATTCACGCGGCCAAAACGCACTACGGAAAACGACATACCATCAAGCGCCAGCAGCAGATCCGGCAGGCTGCGCTGTTGCAGCAGCGTCTGCGAAATTTTCAGTAAGGCATCCTGCCACAGAATGGACAGTCGGGACGGGGAATCTGTCAGTCGTGTCGCCATAACCACCGTAATCGGATCTCCATAGATATTCTGGGGAAATAGTGTAAGAGCTTCACTTGCGAAATGACATGCCACCTCACCAATAGCTTGATCTACATCGTGCTAAATTCGCTAACCGCTCACCCGGCGAGCACTTAGCGGATATCGGCGGATTATAATAAGAACCGTTTACTATTTTGTATGACTTTTACCCACCGGTTTTATCGCATTTTACTTTGCAACATTTGCGCATAACATCATCGTGCTGACTTGTCATGCCGCCTCACGACACCAATAAAAAACAATGGCGTAACAGGTGAATTACATATCAGGTATAAAAATAACACTGTCGAGATAATTTAGCGAGGTAACAGCAGGTCACTAAAATAATTGTCATTTTTAATTCCCTTGTGTGAAAGGGAACAGCAGACGAACGGCATGAATATTTTTTGAAAAAAAGTAATTGACGTTTATTAATCACGCATGTCATCAGCTAATAATAAAAAACTTAACGCTGATAAATAACACTTCGGCGATTATTGAATTTATTACTGACTCAACCAAAGACATAAGAAAATATTATGGTTAATACAAAAATCGCGAGGTGACACACAGAGATAAATCATAATTAATTGATAATTAAGATATTAATAAAATCCAGTTACGGTGTCAGCCCGCGGCTCCCCCCCATAAAACACAGGGAAATAGCCTGTTTTGGCCCTCGTTAAGTGATGGAATTCATTTTATAAGCAGAAAAAAAGGGCAAAAATCCGATTTCGTTGTACTATTTCGCGCGGCAGACACAACACCCCACAAACACCCCAGGGTATAGGGCTGCGCCAGCGCAGGCCGTTACACCAGAATAAGACTTGTGTGTTGTCTGAAATACATACATCAACATGAGGTTTATATGCAAAGGCAGAAGTTATTAATACAGATAATGCTGGCGATAGTGCTCGGTATTTTGATTGGCTGGGCATGCCACCAGTATCTGGACGCCACGCGCGCCAAGGAAGTGGCCTCCTATTTTAATATGGTAACGGATATTTTCCTGCGTCTAATCAAGATGATCATCGCCCCGCTGGTGTTCGCCACACTGGTTTCTGGCCTGGCCAGTATGGGCAACTCGTCTGCGGTAGGCCGCGTGGGCCTGAAAGCGATGACCTGGTTTATCACCGCGTCATTCCTGTCGCTGCTGATTGGTATGATGCTGGCGAACTTTTTCCAGCCCGGCGTCGGTATGAACCTGGTTGCTCCGGTAAACCACGTTACCACCGGTCTGAATACCGATGGGTTTACCCTGAAAAACTTCATCAGCCATATCTTCCCGAAAAGTATCGTTGAAGCGATGGCGAACAACGAAATCCTGCAAATTCTGGTGTTCTCGCTGTTCTTCGGCTCGGCAATGGCCTATGTGCGCCAGCACAACAAACAGGCCAACTTTATTCTCTCTACCATTGAAGAGCTGGCCAAAGTGATGTTCCGCGTCACCGATTATGTGATGGCGCTGGCACCGATCGCCGTCTTCGCCGCAATTGGTTCCGCCATCACTACCCAGGGTCTGGGGCTGATTTATGACTTCGGTAAATTGATTGGCGAGTTCTACCTCGGGCTGGCGCTGCTGTGGAGCGTGTTGTTCCTGGTGGGCTATGCCTTCCTTGGCCGCTCGATTAAAGACCTGGCCCGCCTGATTCGTGAACCGACCATGCTGGCGTTCGCCACAGCGAGCAGTGAGTCTGCTTATCCGAAAACTATGGAAGCGCTGACCCGGTTTGGCGTACCGAAAAAAATCACCAGTTTTGTGCTGCCGCTCGGGTACTCCTTTAACCTGGATGGCTCCATGATGTACCAGTCATTCGCCATTCTGTTTATCGCTCAGGCTTACAATATCGACCTGAGCCTGACTCAGCAGATCCTGATTCTGCTGACGCTGATGATAACCAGTAAAGGCATGGCCGGTGTGGCACGCGCCTCGGTGGTGGTGGTGGCGGCAACGCTGCCAATGTTTAACCTGCCGGAAGCGGGCATTTTGCTGATCCTCGGTATCGATCAGTTCCTCGACATGGGCCGTACTGCCACCAACGTTATCGGCAACAGTATCTCCACAGCGGTTGTCGCCAGTCTGGAAAAAGGCGTGACCGATGATGAGGAAGACGATGACGCCGTGGTGCTTCAGGAAGCCAAGCAAGAGGCGTGATAGCCTGTGCTAACATCATTCGTGCTATCAAAACAGCGGCTGTGGCCGCTGTTTTTGTTTCCGTTACCGGTGCTCAGGAAACGGTTATCGCCGTCATAAACGCTCCGGCGCACGCGCCTGCATGATGCGCCAAAAGGCTTCGGAAGCCATATTCAGCCGCGCATCCAGCCGATATAAATAAACCTGCATTTTCATCACCGCCCGCTCCAGTTTCAGCACCACCAGTTCACGGCGCGCCAGCTCGTCACGAATCGCGTAATCCGGCAGCCAGGCAATGCCGTGGCCTTGCATCGCCATGCGTTTGAGTAAATCACTCATCGAGGAGACGAAATTGACGCTAAACCGCGTCGGCGGCTGTGTGGCCAGATAGCGGTTAACCTGCCGCCCCATGTAGCTGGTGTCGGTATAATTGAGTAACGGCAGCGAAGACGCTTTCAGGTCAAACAGCGGTTTGCCCGCCGTATCGCAGGCACATACCGGATAGAGCATCGAGTCCATCATCGGCGTGTGGCGAAACGGGTCAGACAGTAACTCCTCATTATGAAACGAGAAAATAAAATCACTGCGCCCTTCCTTCAAATTACGTACCGCATCATCCACATCGATAGACTCAATGGCAAAGATCATTGCCTGCCGGTCAGGGACGTCGGCCAGCCAGTGCGGCATCACAAACACCGATAACGAGTGGGCTGCGGCAATGGTTATCCGGTTTTTATACTGGCTGCCGCCGTGCAGTTTATGAAGCTGGTATTCGAGATCATCGAGTGTGTTGCGCACATGGGCATGAAAGATTTTACCCGGCTCGGTGAGTTGCAGCGGTTGGGCGGCACGCTCGAATAACGCCAGCCCCACGGCGTCCTCCAGCGCCCGGATGCGGCGGCTAAAGGCTGACTGGGAAATATTGCGTACTTCTGCCGCCAGTGTAAAACTGCGGTGTTCTTCCAGCGCAATAAAGTCATACAACCATTTGGTTTCAATATTATTTAGCATTTATCACCCTGCACCACGCCTACGCACCATACGCATAGCCCTGCACCCATTATGCAAAACATACATAGCAGATGGGAATTTCGCAATTCACATTTCCCCCGGTGATTGCGATGATTTTTCCACGCAACTTTCCTCTTTCAGTGAGGCAACACCCATGAACCCTGTCATCGGCATTCTTGGCGGTATGGGCCCCGGAGCCACGGTGGACGCCATGCAAAAGCTCATCCGGCATACGCCCGCCAGTAAAGATCAGGAGCACATTCCGACGATTGCGGTATCGATTCCAGATATTCCCGATCGCACCGCCTGTTTGCTTAACCACAGTGCCTCACCGCTCGCAAAAATGATTGAATACCTGCATCTGCTGGAGAATGCCGGGGCAACCTGCATTATTATGCCCTGCAACACCGCTCACTACTGGTTTGCCGAACTCAAGCGGCACAGCCGGGTTGAGATGCTGAGTATTATTGATGCCGCCTGCCAGCAGGTTCAGGCGCAACGCTTGCAGCATGTGGCGATTCTGGCAACCACCGCGACGGTGCAAGGCGGGATTTATCAGCAGGCGCTGGCCGGGCAGCAGGTGCGCAGCACACTGCCGGATGCCGCACAACAAGAGGCGGTGATGCGCAGCATCTATGCTTACAAAGCCGGTGACGAAGACGCGGCACGCGCGCTGTTATTGCCGGTGGTGGCAACGCTACAGCAACGCGGTGTGGAAAAAATCATTCTGGCCTGTACCGAACTGCCGCTGATTCTGGCACCAGAAGTACAGGCCAGCCCAGGGCACTACCTTGATGCCACCGAGGCGTTAATTCGCCAGACCGTGGACTGGTATTACCGGCATCAGCCCTCGTCGCCGCTGGCGGCATGATGTGGCTGCGCCGTCAGCGCTATGGGTATGCTTCCCGGCATGGGTTATGATGCTGCCAGATGACCCAGACAGAAAGCCCGGAAGCAGAACCGCATGAAGACAAAACCCATCACGCTTGATGACGTAGCACAACACGCTGGCGTGTCTTATCAGACGGTATCGCGGGTGCTCAATCAGGCCCCGCATGTCTCCGCGCGCACGCGTGAGAAAGTTGAACAGGCGATGGCGGCACTGCATTACGTGCCCAATCGCGTCGCACAGCAACTGGCGCGCCGTCACGCCGCCACGATAGGGCTTGCCACGACCGACCTCTCGCTGCATGCGCCCTCGCAGATTGCGGCTGCGATTAAAACCACCGCCAGCGAGCACAGCTTTAATGTGGTGATGTCGATGTTACGGCCCGTGGGCCAGAGTATGTCTTCTCAGGCAACTGACGCCCACCTCGCCAACACGCAGCTTGCCGTCAACGAGCTGCTGTCACAACGGGTGGATGGCATCATCATCAACGTGCCGCTGGAACGTGAGGCCGCCGCCCGTATCGCGCAATTGTGTACCACCACCCCGGTGCTGTTTCTTGACACCGACCCTGATGCCGCCCTGCCCAGCATTATGTTTGATGCCGTTCAGGGAACCCGGCTGGCCATCGACCACCTCGTGGCGCTCGGGCACCAGCGCATTGCGCTGTTAAATGGCCCGCTCAGCGCCGTCTCTGCCCGCTTACGTCACGACGGCTGGTTACAGGCGCTGGCCGCACATCAGTTACGCGCCTGCGCCGTTGCCGAAGGCGACTGGAGTGCGCGCTCCGGCTACCAGCAGGCGCAGCATTTACTGGCGGGCCCGGACAAACCCAGCGCTATCGTGGTGGCTAACGACCAAATGGCGCTCGGCGTGCTGCGGGCAATACAGGAACATGGCCTGCGCGTTCCCGAGCACCTCTGCGTCATCGGGTTTGATGATACGCAGGACAGCGCCTACTTTCAGCCGCCGCTGACCACCATTCGGCAGGATTTTGCCCATCTGGGCCGCGAGAGCGTCGAGCGACTGGTCAAACACCTGCAACGCCCGCAAACGCTGACGCCATTAACACTGGCAACCACGCTGGTGGCACGCCAGACCACCGGCGCGTGGCAGGCAACGTCGCTCTCTCCCGGCGAGGTGGCGCAACAACTGATGGCGCTGGCGCGCCAGTTACAGCGCTAACCCGGCACCGCTATCGCCCAGAGCAACCATAGGGGCTGATTTTGTGATCCGCCCCGCTTTCCGCCGCGCCATTCCTTTACTCCGTTGCGCTAACCGACGATCCTCAACCGCAATTGTGAGCGGATAACAATTTTTCATTTTCTCTGTTTCGTTATCCGCAGAGACAACCCATACTATTGCCATCTCCCGTGAATCTCATTCTTGTGTCGATCGCGCGACTCTGGCTCCGTTAACAAAGGAACGAACATTTTATGTCCAGCACCTGCACCTATCTTCCCGTATCCGGCCTCTCGCTGGCCGCCATACTCGCCCGGCGAGACTGGGAAAACCCGGCCTGCCCGCATATTCGCCGTCTGGAGGCCCACCCGCCGTTCTCAAGCTGGCGCAGCCTGGAAGACGCAAGGGATGACCGCCCCTCCGAGCGCCGAGTGTCTCTTAATGGCGAATGGACATTCAGCTACTTCAGCCAACCGCAGGCGGTGCCGGAAAGCTGGCTGGCGCAAGATTTGCCCCATGCCGATCGCATCATGGTGCCCTCCAACTGGCAGTTAGCAGGCTATGACGCACCGATTTACACCAACATCAAATACCCGATCCCGGTTAATCCGCCTTTCGTTCCTGATGACAATCCCACCGGATGTTACTCGCTCACATTTTCACTGCCTGACGACTGGCAACACAGCGGGCAAACCCGCATTGTGTTTGATGGCGTCAACTCGGCTTTTCATCTGTGGTGTAACGGGCAATGGGTTGGTTATTCGCAAGACAGCCGCCTGCCCGCCGAATTTGATCTGAGCCCTTGCCTGCAGGCGGGGGAAAACCGGCTGGCGGTGCTGGTGTTGCGCTGGTCTGACGGCACCTATCTGGAAGACCAGGATATGTGGCGCATGAGCGGCATCTACCGCGACGTTTACCTGCTGCACAAACCGCTCATCCACCTCAGCGATGTGCAGATAACCACGCCACTGCGCCATGACTACAGCCAGGGCACGCTGTGCGTCAGCGCCCGGGCCACATTACCAGCCACATCCACCGCCGACGGGCCGCAGCACGCGCCGCGATTACAGGTGCAACTCTGGCGCGCCGGGCAGTGCATCGCTCAGGGGCACGCCCCCTTCGGCACCCCGGCCATTGATGAGCGCGGCGCTTATCATGACCGGGTGACATTGCAACTGGACGTTGCGCATCCTGCGCTCTGGAGCGCCGAACAGCCGCATTTGTACCGCGCCATTGTCGCGCTGGAACAGGCCGATGGCGTATTGATTGAGGCAGAAGCCTATGACGTCGGCTTTCGGGAAGTGGCGATTCGTGACGGGTTACTGCAACTCAATGGTCAACCGCTGCTGATCCGCGGCACTAATCGCCATGAGCACCACCCCACTCTCGGTCAGGCCATTGATGAAGCGACGATGGTGCAGGACATCCTGCTGATGAAGCAGCACAATTTCAATGCGGTGCGTTGCTCTCATTACCCGAATCATCCGCTGTGGTATCGCCTGTGCGACCGTTATGGCCTGTACGTGGTGGATGAAGCCAACATTGAAACGCACGGCATGCAACCGATGAGCCGTCTCTCTAACGACCCAGGCTGGCTGCCCGCCTATGCCGAACGCGTCACACGTATGGTGCAACGCGATCGCAACCACCCTTGCATTATTATCTGGTCACTGGGCAATGAGTCGGGCTATGGGCCGACCCATGCGGCGCTATACCAATGGGTCAAACAGCAAGACCCGACCCGGCCGGTGCAATATGAAGGCGGCGGCGCGAATACACCGGCAACTGACATTGTCTGCCCGATGTACGCTCGCGTCGATCAAGACCAGCCGTTCCCGGCGGTGCCGAAGTGGTCTATCAAAAAATGGATTGGACTGCCGGGTGAACAGCGGCCGCTGATCTTGTGCGAATACGCCCATGCCATGGGCAACAGCCTCGGCGGGTTTGACCGCTACTGGCAGGCGTTTCGCCAATACCCGCGTCTGCAAGGCGGTTTCGTGTGGGACTGGGTCGATCAGGCGCTGGTACGTGAGCAGGAGGGCAAAACGCACTGGGCCTATGGCGGTGACTTTGGCGATAAGCCAAACGATCGTCAGTTCTGCCTCAACGGTCTGGTGTTCCCCGACCGCACGCCGCACCCGTCGCTGTATGAAGCGCAGCGCGCCCAACAGTTCTTCCAGTTCACCCGGCACGCAAACGCGCCGCTAACCTGCACCATTACCAGCGAATACCTGTTTCGCCACACTGATAATGAAGAGCTGCACTGGCGCATTATGCAAGATGACGTACAACTGGCATCAGGCTGCATCACGCTGGATATTGCGCCGCAGGGGCAACAGACGCTGGTGTTATTACCCCACATCCCGGCGGCGCAAAACCACGCCGATATGTGGCTGACGCTCGAGGTGATACAACCTGCTGCCACCGCCTGGTCGAGTGCCGGTCATCGCAGCGCCTGGGATCAATGGCCACTTCCGCAGCCATTAGCCCGGCCAGCCCCGCGCGCGCAGCCTGCCGCACGCCCGCAACGGATAGACACCGACAGCACTATCGACATTCAGCTCGGCGAACAGCGCTGGTCATTTGATAAGCACAGCGGCCTGCTGGCCCAATGGTGGCGTGAGGGTAAACCGCAGTTTGTCACACCGCTGCAAGATAATCTGGCGCGCGCGCCGCTTGATAACGACATCGGCATCAGTGAAGTGGACAATATTGACCCCAATGCCTGGGTAGAGCGCTGGAAACTGGCCGGTTTCTATCGCTACCAGACGCAATGCCAGTACATTGATGCCGAGACCCTCAGCGACCGCATCGTCGTCACCACCGAGCACATCGGCCATGACCAGCAACAGGTGCTCTTTATCAGCCGCAAACGCTGGCAGATAACCGCCGAAGGCATCGTTGACGTCAGCGTCGAGGTCGAACTGGCCAGCACCCTGCCACCACCGGCGCGAGTGGGTCTGAGTGTGCAGTTGGCAGACGTCCACCCTGAGGTCAGTTGGCTGGGGCTCGGGCCGCATGAAAACTACCCCGATCGCCGCCTCAGTGCCCTGCATGGCCGCTGGCACCAACCGCTGGACGCGATGCACACCCCGTACATTTTCCCCTCGGAAAATGGCCTGCGCTGCCACACCCGGCAGTTGCACTACGGCGACTGGCAGATTAGCGGTGATTTCCATTTCGGCATCGGCCGCTACAGCCGCCAGCAACTGATGGATTGCACCCACCAGCATCGGTTACAGCCCGAACCGGGCACCTGGCTCAATCTCGACGGCTTCCACATGGGCATCGGCGGCGATGACTCCTGGAGCCCAAGCGTGGCACCAGATTTCCTGCTCACCGCACCGCGTTACCGCTACCAATTACAGTTACAACTGCGCTAACCCCCGCTGACCGGCAGCCTCCCGCTGCCGGTTCAGCCACCGGGCCCGGCACAACTGGCTAATTCAAGCGCAAAAATGCGAAAAAAACGCCACATTGCACACTCGCTCGCCAAACGCACCAAAAATCTGTTTTTCACCTTTGACATGCCCATCCTCCCCCGCTATTATTCGCCCCGTTCAAGCGATTCCTCTGTAGTTCAGTCGGTAGAACGGCGGACTGTTAATCCGTATGTCACTGGTTCGAGTCCAGTCAGAGGAGCCAATTTAAAGAAACCAGATGTCTACTGACGTCTGGTTTTTTGCTTTTTATCAATTGGTTATCCCCTTCTCCATGTCTACACACGTCTATTAAAAAACACTCGAAGCTACACCCCTTTGCTGGTAAAAATGCTGGTAAAGCGGGTTCGATTTCGTTTTTACCAGCAATCGGAGGGAACCGTCATGCCACTTACTGATACTAAAGTAAAAAATGCCAAACCATCCGAAAAGGTGGTGAAGCTCACTGACGGGTTCGGCCTCTACCTGCTGGTACATCCCAGCGGTTCAAAATACTGGCAGTTGGGTTATCGCTTCGAAGGGAAACAGAAGGTGTTTTCCATTGGCGTCTACCCGGCTGTTTCACTGGCAGATGCCAGACAACGACGCGACGACGCAAAAAAGCTGTTAGCGGCTGGTATTGACCCGAGCGCTAAAAAACAAGCTGACAACAAAATCGTTCAGGAAAAGCGTAACAACACTCGCGCGTTCAAAACGGTAGCCAAAAGCTGGTTTTCCACCAAAACCACATGGTCAGAAGATTATCAGCGTTCTGTCTGGACCCGTATTGAAACCTATCTGTTTCCTGACATCGGTAACAAGGACATTGCTGAACTGGATACAGGCGATCTGCTGGTTCCCATCAAAAAGATAGAGAAGCTGGGTTATCTGGAAATCGCTATGCGGGTGAAACAGTACGCTACTGCCATTATGCGTTATGCCGTCCAGCAAAAGATGATCCGCTTTAACCCTGCCTATGATTTGGAAGGTGCGGTTCAGAAACCACAGACAGAGCACCGCCCTGCTATCGAGCTGGAAGAGATACCCGCCCTACTGGAACGCATTGAAGGCTATCAGGGGCGTAGCAGGCTGACCCTGCTGGCGATGAAACTCACTCTGCTGATTTTTGTGCGCTCCAGTGAACTCCGCTTTGCCCGATGGTCAGAGATCGATTTTAACAGTGCCTTATGGGTTATCCCTGAACAGCGTGAAGCCATTGAAGGGATCAAACATTCAGGCCGTGGGGCTAAAATGCGCAGAAAGCATTATGTTCCCTTGTGCCGTCAGGTGTAAGTGTACCCATTTTAGTTCCACGTACTTTTTGAGGCTTCCTGATTTTCAGCCATCAGCCGGTATTCTTCCGGCGTCAGGTTATTCAGGGATTCATGTGGGCGTTCGCTGTTACATTCATTCAGCCAGCGCGCCGTGATTTCCCGTGCTTCATTCAATGTTCTGAACAGGTAAAAATCCAATACTTCCGTGCGATATGCTCGGTTAAATCGTTCAATAAACGCATTCTGTGTCGGTTTACCCGGCTTAATAAATTCCAGCATGACGCCATGCTCTTCAGCCCACTGAGCCAACGTCAGCGAGATTAGCTCCGGGCCATTGTCCATTCTTAGTTTCAACGGATAACCACGGTTTGCCACGAGCCTGTCCAGTACTCTGACCACCCGCTGTGCCGGGATATTCAAATCGATTTCTACTGCGAGAGCCTCGCGGTTAAAGTCATCCACCACATTGAAAGTCCGAAAGCGTCTGCCACAGACCAGTGCATCATGCATAAAATCTATCGACCCGCTCTGATTAAGTGCCTCCGGCGTCGCCAGCGGAGCTGGATTGCGCACAGGCAAACGCTGTTTTCCCTTACGGCGAAAATTCAGTTTCAGCAGACAGTAAATCCGGTGAACTCTTTTATGGTTCCAGATATTGCCCTGCCTGCGAAGTACCTGAAAAAGCTTTTTAAATCCATATCGCGGATAGCGCTCCGCCATGTCAGTCAGTGCCTGAATCACCGGTTCATCACGTTGTGTGTCAGGCTGATAAAAATACACCGTCCTGCTCAGCGATAATATCCTGCATGCCTGGCGTATGCTCATCGTAAACTTCACGGTCAAATAACTGACGAGCTCACGCTTTATCGCGGGTTTTAAAGTTTTTTTTCAATGACGTCTTTGAGTGCCCGGCACTCCAGACTGAGATCGGCAAACATCTGTTTCAGTCGGCGATTTTCATCCTCAAGATCTTTCATCTTTTTGATATCAGAGGCTTCCATACCGCCAAATTTCGCTTTCCAGTTGTAGTACGAGGCTTCGGATATTGCCGCTTCGCGGCAGACATCCTTAACGGTACGTCCGGCTTCAACGGACTTCAGAACGGCAATGATCTGGTGTTCGGTGAATCGGGCTTTACGCGTGGCGATCTCCTCAAGGGACATAATCAGTATGTCGGAAGATCTCTAAAAATGAATGGTTCTTTTTACAGGGATACTTACAGTCAGCCGAAGCCCGGCTGGCTGTGATTATCGAAACCGCCACATTCAGTGAAACTGAACTCGCGCAATACTGCCGTAAAAAAGGGCTTTATCCTGAACAAGTTAGTCAGTGGAAACAAGGCTTTTTGCAGGTGTCTTCGCCCAATGACAAAGCGGCGCTCAAACAAAGCCAGAAAGAAGTTAAGCAACTAAAACGCGAACTGGTTCGTAAGGAAAAGGCGCTGGCGGAGGCGGCGGCGATAAGGGGATTTATCTGGCAAGCGAGTCAACCTTTTACCGGGTACTGCGTCGCCATGGAGAGGTGCATCGCCGGGGACGGCAACGGGCAGCGCAGAAAGTCACCCCGGCAACGAGCTGGCAGGCAGGCGGGCCGAATGAGGTGTGGACATGGGACATTACATGGGTTCCGTCAACCGTAAAGGGGCGCTGGTTTTACCTGTATCTGGTGGAAGACCTCTACAGCCGAAAAATCGTGGGATATGAAGTGCATGAAACTGAAAGTGGTGAGCAGGCGGCAGCCCTGATACAACGCACGGTGCTTCGGGAAGGATGCTGGCAAAACCCACCGGTACTGCATGCGGACAACGGTGCGGCGATGAAATCACAGACGTTGCAAATGAAGCTACACGAGCTGGCCATAACGCCCTCTCACAGCCGTCCGAGAGTCAGTAACGACAACGCTTATGTGGAATCGCTGTTCAGAACGCTGAAATATGTCCCGCAGTGGCCGTCATCGGGGTTCGGAACATTGGATGAGGCGCGTGAATGGGTAGAGGGTTTTGCCCAGTGGTATAACGAAACGCATAGACATAGCGGTATCAGGTATGTGACGCCGGGTCAGCGACATCGTAGAGAAGACGGTGTGTTGCTGAAAAATCGGGATGAGGTGTACCAAAAGGCAAAAGCGCAACGGCCAGAACGCTGGTCTGGCAGGACGAGGAACTAGCGGCCAACAGGCGCAGTCATGCTGAATCTGGAACGGAAAAAACAGGCAGCCTGAATCAACCGGGAGTACCAACTATCTTGACGATTACCGTGTGAGTTGAAGCACAAGACGCCGCAAAGGAAGGCGGCGTTAACTTGATATCAGGGCCGGCTGGGTGAGGGCATTTTCAATTTCCCTGAGAATTTTCCGGGCATCCTGCAAACGGCATTTGTACACCGGTGATTGCTGTAAACGACGGCTCAGATATGAAGGCTGACGGTGACGTTTGCAGGACGGCAACGGTAGCTGGGCCTATTTTTGGTGTTATGATAAGTGTATTGTGCCGTGTAATGCACACGTATCTCATGCAGGAGAGCAATCATGACCGCGAAACAACGTAACACGCAGAGCGTGACCATGACGGTCGAGCGTGCCTTACTGCTCCGGGCGCGTGAAGCGGGCATTAACCTGAGTGCTACCCTGACAGCCGCTCTGGATGCAGAGCTTCGCCGTCATGAAGCGAAAAAATGGCAGGAAGAGAACAGGGAGGCCATCGACGCATTAAATCGTTTTCATGATGAACACGGCTGTTTCAGTGATGAATACAGGACGTTTTAACCATGCAATTCACCGTATACGGTAATACCGGGAAAAGCGCCGTTTACCCGCTGTTGCTTGATGTCACGAGCGATATTATTGGACAGTTGAATCGCCGGATAGTGATCCCGTTGCTCCCTGTTGAAAAGTACCCAGCAGGCCGCCGACCGGATCGCCTTGTCCCCGTCGTCAGGCTGACGGACGGTAAAGAATACGCCGTAATGACGCACGAACTGGCAAGTATTCCTGTGCAGGCGCTGGGGGCGGTGTTTTGTGATGCGTCGCAGTACCGTACTCAAGTAAAGGCTGCAATAGACTTCCTCATCGACGGGTTCTGACGTTTCTTTCTATTCTGTTAAACAGGCATGCCTTTAATCGTGGTTGATGGGAGCCTGTTCAAGTTCGTCTATCGTTCGGAAGAGAAACATCTCCCATTTGAACTATCAGCATATTGAATACCCAGATATTAGAATAAAAACATCCTAAATAACTGAAAATAAATACTTTTTTATGCCATGCTATAAGTGGTCACCTTAGAGTCGGTTCGGACTAGGCGCTTTCGCTTCCCTGTCCTTACCTTCTTAAAGTGGCTCACATCACGACAGGATGTCTGATATGAATATGTAAACAATATAAGGATATAACTATATGAAAAATAAAAAATAAGTTTTGAAACCGCAGCAAGTGCTGTGATTTTTTTACGTGCTTTAGGGCATCGTCGTCTCTGGATAACCCGATTCTGGGTTGGTAATTATGGTGTGGGTTACTACTATGCCATTGTTGACTGGGACCACCGCGTGTTGGCTGACTGGGATGAGTCAGAATTTCAATGGGACATCAGAGACGAGGCCTGGAAAGTAGAACCAGATTCTCGTGATTACCTACCAGAAGACGTCTTAGTTGAAATTGTCTCTGAAGAGCAATTATTTCAGTTGTCCACAATTCACTCATTTTTGTAAACATCAGGAGGGGCTTTGCCCCTCTTTTTGGGGTTCGCTTGGAAAACGGAAATCATTCCACGTTAAGCCTATTTTTTAAGCAATAAAGAATTGACAGGCAGCTTTGAGCGAACAGCGTAAGTTCGGAATGCATACTTACATCAGGTGTATTGAGTCATAGGGAGCAGGTCAATCTACACCACCAATGCCATCGAGTCGCTCAACAGCGTGATCCGTCAGGCGATAAAGAAACGCAAAGTTTTCTCAACGGATGACTCAGTGCGGAAAGTGATTTATCTGGCAATCCAATCGGCCTCGAAAAAATGGAGTATGCCGATCCAGAACTGGCGGCTGGCGATGAGCCGTTTTATTATCGAGTTCGGTGACCGCCTGAGCGATCACCTTTAATACGGTGGCAGTTACACAGAATTATGGACAGGCTCTTTTATTATCGAGTTCGGTGACCGCCTGAGCGATCACCTTTAATACGGTATCAATTACACAGAATTATGGACAGGCTCACAAAACACCAAGTAAATTTACGCAGAATTACGGACAGGCTCAAAATTATTCATTTGGTCATAAAAGTACACTCCTCGCAAACGTGATGCCATATCAAATATCGAATTGAAATTTCAAGGTCATATCACCACCAGCCCCGCCATAATCACAGAGCGTATTGCGTTGAAATCATGTGTATTACCCTTTTTTTCTATGAGAGCTCTCTAACATCCGCCTAATCATTCCGTCATATTTAATAAACCTACGTTGTATTTAATAATGGGATTGTTAGTATGCAACACGAGCGTTACCGCTTTTTGTTTTGATTTACGTTTCTGCACCTTTATCAAAACAGGTAACTCTGAATTTTTCAAAAGGATGTGTCAGATTAAATAGGGACTAATTCATATGAGTAACAACAAAGAGCGCCGTTCATTAAATAACTCCTCCTCGTTTCCATTATCAACCGCTCAGCAAGGCATATGGTTAGCACAGGAAGCGAATCAGGATGCGCAAGCTAATATATTCAAGGTTTCCAAATATACCGATATTGGTGGTCAGGTAGATGCCAATATATTGAAGGTGGCTATTGCTCAGGCCATTGAAGAGAACGAAGCGTTCCGGTCAGCCATTGATGCCTCTGGCCCCACACCGGTACAGAGGGTGTTGAAAACACCACACTGGGCGTTTCCAACACTGGATTTCAGTACCGAACAGTACCCTGAGCAATGTGCCCTCCAATGGATGCGGGAAAACCTGAACCAGCCTTTTGATATTGAACAAGGGCCACTTTTTTCATTTGCCCTGCTGCGCATCTCGCCTGACCGGTTTTTCTTTTACCAGTGCGCTCACCATGTGGTGATCGATGGTTACAGTGGAACTCTGATGACACGCCGTATTGCCGATATCTACTCGGCACTGATGCAGGGACAGCCGGTGTCAGAGCACTCCTTTGGCAGCATTCAGGACCTGATGACGCTGGAGCAGGATTACCACACATCCAGCCATGTTGAGCGTGACCGCCAATACTGGCTGACGTTGATGCAAGACGCACCGGCCCCCGTCAGTCTCGCCAACCAGCAGGCACGTTGTTCTGATATTGTCAGACGAGCGCGGGCGATGAACCGTCAGGAAAGCCAGCGCGTTCGTGACCTTGCCCGCCAGCACGATGCCAGCCTTGCGCAGTTATTGACCGCCCTGACCGCCATTTATCTGTACCGGATGACCGGCCAGAACGACCTGGTCATGGGGCTGCCGGTCACGGCGAGGATGACCCGTCAGCACCGAAGCCTGGCGGGCATGTCGTCCAACATCGTCCCGATGCGCTTAACCCTGTCAGCCGACCTGACCCTGAGCGAGTGCCTGCAACAGGTGAAAGGCCGCTTAAGCAGTGCGCTACGCCACCAACGCTACCGGGGCGAGCAGTTAAGAACCGACCTCGGTCTGGCGACAGAGAACCGGACATTTTATGCCACCGCGTTCAACTTCCTGCCGCTGTCAGGCGAGGTGACGTTCGATGGCCTGAGTACCGCCGAGCATAATCTGGCCTTCGGCCCGGTGGATGACCTTTCCGTCACCGTCTCCGACCTCGGTGATCATGGTCTTGAATTTTACCTGGACGCCAACGCGGCCTTGTACAGCACCACTGATCTGGACAGCCATCTCCAGCGTCTGCTCTGTTTTATCGCTGAGGCCGACCAGCATCAGGAGCAGCCTGTCGGCGAGCGGGAGCTGTTTGTCCCCGGTGAGCGAGCCCGAATTCTGGAGCAGTGGAATGCCGCTCAGCTCACCGGCCCTGTCAGCGACTATATCCACCTGCCGTTTGAAGCACAGGCACGTCAACAGCCAGACGCGACAGCGTTGTCACTTAACGGTAAGACGCTCAGCTACGGTGAACTGAACCGCCGGGCCAACCAGTTGGCCTGGTGGCTGCGCCAACAAGGTGTGGGGCCGGACAGTCGGGTCGGTGTCGCGCTGGATCGCAGTCATGAGCTGGTTATCGCCCTGCTGGCAACCTTGAAAGCCGGGGGTGCTTACGTGCCGCTGGACCCGGATTATCCAGAGGATCGGCTGTCCTACATGATCGATGACAGCCAGCCTGCGGTACTGATCACCAGTCAGTCTGTCCGCGCCCGGGTCAGCCTCCTGTCTGCACAGTCCAGTGCGACTCACCTGATTGAACTGGATGGCGAAACCACACCGTGGCGGCAATGCCCGACAGACAATATCAACCCAGGCGATATCGGTCTGGAGCCTCATCATCTGGCGTATGTTATCTACACCTCCGGCTCGACCGGTCAGCCCAAAGGGGTGATGAATGAGCACCGGGGCGTGGTCAACCGTCTGGCCTGGATGATTGAAGACTACGCCTTCGACGCGCAAGACATCATTCTGCAAAAAACCCCCTTCAGTTTTGATGTCTCGGTATGGGAGTTTTTCTGTCCGCTATGGGTCGGCGCAACCCTGCTGCTGGCTAAACCGGAGGGTCATAAAGACCCGTATTATCTGAGTACACTGATTGAACGGGCACGGGTGACCATCGCTCACTTTGTCCCGCCGATGTTGAGCCACTTTCTCAGCGTGCTGAAACCCGGCCAGTGCCCCAGTCTGCGAACGATATTCTGTAGCGGGGAAGCCCTGCCTGCCGCTACCATCCGGCAAACGGGTAAGTATTTGCCCCACACTGAACTGCACAACCTCTATGGGCCGACGGAAGCCGCCGTGGACGTCACCGGCTGGGCCTGCGTCTATGACACCGACAGCGTGCTGGTTTCCATTGGTCGGCCCAAAGCCAATGTCCGTATGTATATTCTCGACCCGCAAGGACGCCCGGTTCCTGTCGGGGTGGTGGGTGAGCTCCATATTGGCGGGGTACAGGTGGCGCGCGGCTACCTGAACCGGCCAGAACTGAGTGCCGAACGTTTCATTCACGACCCGTTTTCCTCTACACCCGGTGCACGCCTGTATAAGACAGGTGATCTGGGGCGCTGGCACGCCGATGGCACCATTGACTATCTTGGCCGTAACGACTTTCAGGTCAAGATCCGTGGTTTTCGCATCGAACTGGGTGAAATTGAGTCCTGTGCACGCCACTGTGCCGGTGTTACTGACGTCATCGTCATGGCCCGAGCGGATCAACACAATCAGCCACGGCTGATTGCCTGGTTTACCGGTCATGCCGGGGTCGCCGGGCTGCATGCACATCTTGCTGCGCAGTTACCGGTTCACATGTTACCGGGCGCGTATATTCACCTCGATACTCTGCCGCTGACGCCGAATGGTAAGGTCGATCGCAAGGCCCTGCCGGAGCCCACCGAGCACGATGTGGTGCGCACCGAATACGAAGCGCCACAGGGTGAGCGCGAGCAGCTTTTGGCTACCCTCTGGCAGAATTTACTCGGCATCGACCACGTCGGTCGTCAGGATCATTTCTTCGCACTGGGCGGCCATTCCCTGCTGGCGATTACCTTGCTCGAACATTTGCGCCGGGCAGGTTATACGCTCTCTGTCAGTCAGTTGTTCAAACAGCCAACACTGGCCGCTCTCGCCGCTACGCTAACCCAAACCATCACGACCGACGCCGTACCGGCCAGTCAGATCACCCCGCATGCTGAACAGATCACCCCGGCCATGCTGCCGCTGGTGGCCTTGACGCAGGCGCAGATCGATACCGTAGTGGCAACGGTGCCGGGTGGTGCCCGTAATGTGCAGGATATCTACCCACTGGCACCGTTACAGACCGGTATTCTGTTCCACCATCTGCTGCAACCGGTGGGGGATGCCTATATCACCCGTTCCATCCTGAGCTTTGAGGAACAGGACGGTCTGGATAACTTTGTCTCGGCATTACAGGCAGTGATCCAGCGCCACGACATTCTGCGCACGGCGGTCGTCTGGGAAGGGCTGGACGAGGCCGTTCAGGTGGTCTGGCGTGAAGCGCTGATGCCAGTGGAAACGCTAGTTATCCAGTCCGACGATGTCATCGCGGCGTTGCACCAGAAATTCGATCCGACGCGTCTATCCATGAACCTTGCTCAGGCACCGATGATCGAGGGGTATCAGGTCGCCGACCCGGCCAATAACCGCTGGCTGCTGTGCCTGTTGCACCACCACCTGTGCATGGACCACACCACGCTGGAGCTGCTGCTGGAAGAAGTGCAGGCGCACCTTGAAGGCAAGGCCGACCAGTTACCCACCCCGCTGCCGTTCCGGCAGTTTGTCGCCCTCGCCCGTCAGCAGACCGATGCGCAAGCACAGCAGGACTATTTCCGCACACAACTCGGGGATATTGACGTGCCCTGTGCGCCGTTCGGGCTGTTCGATAGCCAGGGTAACGGTCAGGATGTCGGGCGCATTGAAGAATGTCATTTACCGCTTGAAAGCGAACTGGCGCAACGGCTGCGGATGCAGTCTCAGCAACGTGGCGTCACCGTAGCCAGTCTGTTCCATCTGGCGTGGGGTCGCGTGGTGCAGGCCACCACCGGGCAGGATAACGTCGTGTTCGGCACGGTGCTGTTCGGTCGTATGGCCGGTGGTGAAGGCGCTGATCGGGTGCTGGGCATGTTCCTGAATACCCTGCCATTGCGCCTGTCGCTGGGACAGGTCAGTGTCGAACAGGCGCTGCGTCAGACGCAAGACAGCCTGGCCGACCTGCTAAACGTCGAGCACGCCTCGCTGGCTGAAATTCAACAATACAGTGGCGTTGATGCCCAAAGCCCGCTGTTCACCAGCCTGCTCAACTACCGTTACGACGGCGGCAGTCAGCAACTGGACACGACGGAGCGGGCCGGCATCACGGGGATGCACATCCTGTTCAGTCAGGAGCGTACCCACTACCCGGTTAATATCTCGGTCAATGACCACCGCGGTGTGGGCTTCAGTCTGGATGTTCAGGTCGACCAACGCATTGGCGCAGAACGCACCGGTCAGATGATGCTGGCAGCATTGGCGGAGCTGGCTAATGCATTAGAACAGACACCAGAGCAGCCCGTACCGGCGCTGAATATCCTGCCGGACGCAGAACGCCAGCAGGTGCTGTACAGTTTTAATAACACTGCGGCGGACTTCCCGGCGGATCAGTGCATCCATGAACGGTTTGAGCAGCAGGCCGCGCGCTCGCCGGATGCCATCGCCGTGGTCTTCGAAGGGCAGTCACTGAGCTATCGCGAGCTGAATGAACAGGCCAACCAACTGGCGCACTGGCTGATTGAATTGGGTGTCAGACCGGATAATCGTGTGGCGATTGCACTGGAGCGCCGCCCTGAGCTTATCGTAGCTCTGCTGGCGACCCTGAAAGCCGGTGGGGCCTATGTGCCGATTGACCCGGGTTATACCTCACAACGATTAAGCGACATGCTGGCCGACAGTGCACCGGTGGCGCTGATTACCACCCGCACGGTACGCACTGCACTCATCACGCAGACCTCCGCTGAGCTGGCGGTTGTCGAACTGGGCAATGAGATCGAATTGGAAAGTAACGCCCGGCCGTGGGCAACCTGCCCGACTGACAATATCGCACCGGCGACCCTCGGCCTGACACCGCGTCATCTGGCCTACATCATCTACACCTCCGGCTCCACCGGGCGACCCAAGGGTGTCATGATCGAACATCGCAGCCTGATGAACTACCTGTTCTGGAGCCTGCAAACCTACCCGGACACCGCCGGTGATCGCGTCCCGATGAACTCATCCATCGGTTTTGATGCCACCATTACCAGTGTATTTGTACCGATTCTGGTCGGTAAGACGCTGTATATCGTCGACAGTCAGGATGAAATCGCGTCGCTGTACCATGCGCTGGTGTCCGGCGAGCCGTTCAGCTTTATCAAGCTGACACCCTCCTATCTGGATGCATTAAGCCGTCTGCTGATCAGTGATCCAAACGGTGTCGACATCGCCACGCTGCCCGGTTTGCAGCAATTTATTCTCGGCGGGGAAGCCGTGCTGGAGCGCCATGTGAGTTTCTGGCGGCAGCATCGGCCCGATGTGCGCATCGTGAACGAATACGGCCCGACCGAGACTGTGGTCGGATGTTGTATGCATACACTGACTGATTTGCGCAGCACCGGTGCGGTGCCGATCGGCCGTCCGATCGCCAATACCCGGATGTATATTCTGGATGAACACCGTCAGCCGGTGCCGGTTGGGGTGGTGGGTGAAATCTATATCGGCGGGATGGGGGTGGCACGCGGCTACCTGAACCGCCCCGACCTGACAGCAGAGCGTTTTCTGGATGACCCGTTTGCTCACGAGCCGGGTGCACGGATGTACCGCGCCGGAGACCTCGCGCGCTGGAATGCTGACGGCACCCTTGACTACCTCGGCCGTAACGACTTTCAGGTCAAGATTCGCGGCTTTCGTATTGAGCCTGGCGAAGTTGAATCGGCGTTGCAGTCATGCGACGGGGTCAGTGACGCGGTGGTCGTCGCCCAACGCACCGATACCGGCGATCACCGTCTGGTGGCCTATTACACGCTCTCGGATACATCCGTTTCAGAGGCATCCGTTTCCATTGAGGCCCTGAAACAGCAGCTCGCGCGCCGTCTGCCTGATTTTATGGTGCCGTCGGCCTATGTGCCGCTGGCTCAGATACCGCTGACCCGGCATGGCAAGGTGGACCGCAAGGCGCTGCCCGCGCCGGATGACAGCGCCTTTGTCCGTACTCACTACGAGGCACCGCAAACCGCAACCGAACAGGCGATTGCCACGATATGGCAAGAGCTGCTGGGGATTGAACGCGTCGGTCGTCAGGATCACTTCTTCGAGCTCGGCGGCCACTCCCTGCTGGCGATTAAACTGATCGAACGCCTGCGTCGGGCGGGGTATACCCTCTCCGTCAGCGAGCTGTTCAGACAACCGACGCTGGCCGCACTGGCCGCCACACTGACAGCCAGCACCACGGCCGACAGCGTACCGGCCAATCAGATCCCCCCGCATGCTGAACAGATCACCCCGGCCATGCTGCCGCTGGTGGCATTAACGCAGGCGCAGATCGATGCCGTGGTGGCGACCGTACCGGGCGGTGTCCGTAATGTGCAGGATATCTACCCGCTGGCACCACTCCAGACCGGCATTCTGTTCCACCATCTGCTGCAACCGGTGGGGGATGCCTATATCACGCGCTCCATCCTCAGCTTTGCCGAAAAGGACGGACTGGATCATTTCATTGCCGCCTTGCAGGCCGTCATTCAGCGTCACGACATTCTGCGCACAGCGGTCGTCTGGGAAGGGCTGGACGAGGCCGTGCAGGTGGTCTGGCGCGAGGCACTGATGCCGGTAGATACGCTGGAAATCACCGCCGACGATGTCGCCGACGCCCTGCAACAGCGCTTTACCCCGGCGCAATTGCAGATGAATGTCGCGCAGGCACCGATGATCCAGAGTTACCAGGTCGCCGACCCGGCGAATAACCGCTGGCTGCTGTGCCTGCTGCACCACCATCTGTGCATGGACCACACCACACTGGAGCTGCTGCTCGAAGAAGTGCAGGCACACCTTGAAGACAAGGCCGACCAGTTACCGGCCCCGCTGCCATTCCGGCAGTTTGTCGCCCTCGCCCGTCAGCAGACGGCTATACCGGCACAACAATCGGCACAGCAGGAGTATTTCCGCACACAGCTCGGGGATATTGACGAACCCTGCGCCCCGTTCGGGCTGCGGGATAGCCAGGGCAGCGGTCAGCACATCGACGAACATCACCTGCCATTGTCAGACAGATTAGGACAACGGCTGCGCACACTGTCACAACGGCACGGTGTCAGCGTCGCCAGCCTGTTCCATCTCGCCTGGGGCCGTGTGGTGCAAGCCACCACCGGGCAGGATAACGTCGTGTTCGGCACGGTGCTGTTTGGCCGTATGGCCGGTGGCGAAGGCGCGGACCGGGTGCTGGGCATGTTCCTGAACACCCTGCCGTTGCGCCTGTCACTGGCGCAGGTCAGTGTTGAACAGGCGCTGCGCCAGACGCATGACAGCCTGGCCGGGCTACTGCGTTTTGAACACGCCTCGCTCGCTGAGGTCCAGCAATGCAGTGGCGTGGATGCCCAAAGTCCGCTGTTCACCAGCCTGCTCAATTACCGCTACGACGGCGGCAGTCAGCAACTGGATGCCACGCAGCGGTCTGGCATCAACGGTATGCACATTCTGTTCAGTCAGGAACGCTCCAATTACCCGGTCGATCTTTCGGTCAATGACCACGGCGGCAAACACTTCAGCCTTGATGTTCAGGTCGACCCGCGCATCGGTGCCGAACGGGTGGGTCAGATGTTACTGACGACGTTGAACGCGCTGATCGACGCGCTGGAACAAACCCCGACGCAGACAGTCAACACGCTGCCGGTGCTGCCGGAAGCGGAACGACAGCGGGTGCTGTACGATTTCAATGCAACCCATACCGCATTCCCGTCAGGTCTGTGTGTGCATGAGCTGTTTGAGCAGCAGGTCGAACAGCAACCGGATGCCACGGCGGTGGTTTTCAACGAACAGTCATTGAGTTACGGCGAACTGAACCGTCGAGCGAATCAACTGGCGCATCGGTTGGTTGAACGGGGTGTCCGGCCGGATAATCGGGTGGCGATTGCCCTGGAGCGCAGCCCTGAGCTGATCGTAGCCCTGCTGGCAACGTTAAAAGCGGGCGGAGCCTACGTGCCGCTGGATATCACCTACCCGCCAGAGCGTTTAGGCTACATGCTGGCCGACAGTGAACCGGTGGCGCTGATCACCACATCCACCCTGCGCGCGCAGCTGACCTGCCTGTCTGCCGACACAGCGACACCACACGCCGTGATTGAACTGGAGCAGGCGTCGCCGCGTCAGACTGTCTACCCGACCGATAATATCCCCCCGGCGCGACTGGGCCTGACACCGGCGCATCTGGCCTATGTAATTTATACCTCCGGCTCGACCGGAAAACCGAAAGGTGTGATGATCGAGCATCGTCATGTCGCGCATCTGGCGATGTCTCAGGCGCAGTACTGCGCGCTGACCCGGCACGACCGCGTGGTTCAGTTTGCCAATATCGGTTTTGACTATTCCGTGGCCGATATTTTCGGTTCGCTATGCTGCGGTGCCACGCTGGTGCTGCGCACCGATGACTGGATAAGCAGCATGGAGGCCTTCTGGCAGTACTGCCGCGCGTACCGCATTACCTACGCGGATATCCCCACCCAGTTCTGGAAACAACTGTGTCACGCCGGATTGGCGCTACCTGAAACACTGCGAATTGTCTGCACCGGTGGTGAAGCCGCACCGGAAGCGGCGGTACAGAGCTGGTTTGAGAATTACCCTGAGGGCCCGGCGCTGCTCAACTTCTACGGCCCGACTGAAGCAACGGTGAATACGACCGCCCTGCGCTTTCAACCGCAGGATACGGCGGCGATTTCCATCGGTCGGCCGCTGGCCAATATGGCAATCTACATTCTTGACGCAGCCGGACAACCGGTGCCGGTCGGTGTCGAAGGGGAACTCTATATCGGCGGCGTGCAAGTGGCGCGAGGCTACCTGAACAAGCCGGAATTGAGTGCCGAACGCTTCCTGGACGACCCGTTCGCAACCGAGCCGAACGCACGCATGTACCGCACCGGCGATCTGGGCTGCTGGTATGCCGATGGTCGCATCGATTATCTGGGTCGTAACGATGATCAGGTCAAGATCCGCGGTTTCCGGGTCGAACTCGGTGAAATAGAAACCTGCCTGCGGGCGGACGCTGGTGTAAGCGACACCGTGGTCATGATCCGCCGCAGCGCTCAAGGTGAACAGCGTCTGATCGCCTGGTATGTCGGTAACGCTACTGCTGAAACACTGCGTGCGCATGTAACGGCGCACCTGCCTGCTTATATGGTGCCGTCGGCCTATGTGCAGCTCAGCGCACTGCCGCTGACACCCAACGGCAAGGTCGATCGCAAAGCCTTACCCGCCCCGGATGACAACGCCTTTGCCCGCACCGACTTCGAGGCACCGCAAACCGCAACCGAACAGGCGATTGCCACGATATGGCAAGAGCTGCTGGGGATTGAACGTATCGGGCGTCAGGATCATTTCTTCGAGCTCGGTGGTCATTCCCTGCTGGCGATTAAACTGATTGAACGCCTGCGCCGGGCGGGGTATACACTTTCCGTCAGTGAACTGTTCAGACAGCCGACACTGGCCGCACTGGCGACTACGTTGACCGCCACCACCACGACCGACGCCGTACCCGCCAATCAGATCCCCCTGCATTGTGAACAGATCACCCCGGCCATGCTGCCGCTGGTGGCATTAACGCAGGCGCAGATCGATGCTGTGGTGGCAACCGTGCCGGGGGGCGTGCGCAATGTGCAGGACATCTACCCGCTGGCACCACTCCAGACCGGTATTCTGTTTCACCATCTGCTGACCCCTGTCGGCGATGCCTATATTTCTCCGCTGATGTTGAGTTTCAGCGATGAAAACCGACTGACCGAATTCCTCAACGCCTTGCAGGCGGTGATCCAGCGCCACGACATTCTGCGCACGGCGATTGTCTGGGAAGGGCTGGATGAAGCCGTTCAGGTGGTCTGGCGCGACGCGCTGATGCCGGTGGAAACCCTGGTGCTCACCTCCGACGAGGTCATCGGCGCGCTACACCAAAAATTCGATCCAACCCGGTTATCCATGAACATTGCTCAGGCACCGATGATTCAAGCCTGGCAGGCTGCCGACCCGACGAATAACCGCTGGCTGCTGTGCCTGCTGCACCACCATCTGTGCATGGACCACACCACGCTGGAGCTGCTGCTCGAAGAGGTGCAGGCGCACCTGCAGGGCCGTGCCGACCAACTGCCTGCCCCGCTGCCGTTCCGGCAGTTTGTCGCTCTCGCCCGTCAGCAGACCGATGCGCAGGCACAGCAGGACTATTTCCGGGCACAACTCGGGGATATTGACGCGCCCTGCGCCCCGTTCGGGCTGCTCGATGTTCAGGGCAGCGGCCAACACATCGACGAACACCATCTGCCGCTGTCAGACACCCTGGGGCAACGGCTGCGGGCACTGTCACAACAGCGCGGTATCAGCGTCACCAGCCTGTTCCATCTCGCCTGGGGTCGCGTGGTGCAGGCCACTACCGGGCAGGACAACGTCGTGTTCGGCACCGTGCTGTTTGGTCGTATGGCCGGTGGTGAAGGCGCTGACCGGGTACTGGGCATGTTCCTGAACACCCTGCCGTTGCGCCTGTCGCTGGGGCAGGTCAGTGTTGAACAGGCACTGCGCCAGACGCACGACAGTCTGGCCGGGCTGCTGGCTCATGAGCACGCCTCGCTGGCCGACGTCCAGCAATACAGCGGCGTTGACGCTCAGAGCCCGCTGTTCACCAGCCTGCTCAACTACCGCTATAACGGCGGCAGCGAGCAGACGGCGGTACAAACAGAACTGGATGGCATCGAGGTGTTGTTCAGTCAGGAGCGCACCAACTACCCGGTCAACGTATCGGTGAACGATCAGGGTGCGGCGGGCTTCAGTCTGGATATTCAGGTCGCCATGGGTATTGGTGCGGCGCGTGTCGGCGAAATGATGCTGCTCACCCTGACGGCACTGGCTGACGCGCTGGCGCATACACCGGCACAACCGGTGCATCGCCTGACGGTGCTGCCGGACGCCGAACGCCAGCAGGTGCTGCATGACTTTAATGACACGGCGGCAGACTTCCCGGCGGATAGCTGCATCCATGAATTGTTCGAACAGCAGGCCACACGCCAGCCGGACGCCGTCGCCGTGGTCTTCGACAACGAATCACTGAGCTATGGCGAACTGAATGAACAAGCCAACCAGCTGGCACAATGGCTGATTAAACAGGGTGTCAGGCCGGATAGCCGGGTGGCGATTGCCCTGGAGCGCAGCGTCGATCTGGTGGTGGCGCTGCTGGCGACGCTAAAAGCCGGTGGCGCCTATGTCCCGCTCGACCCGGCCTACCCGACAGCGCGTCTGCAGTACATGCTGGCCGACAGTGCACCGGTAGCGTTGCTCACCACCGCCGCGCTGCGCTCAACACTCTCCACTGACTGCCCGGTGATTGAACTGGATAACCCGACACCACCGTGGGCCTCGTGCTCTGCTGATAATATCCCCCCGGCAACACGCGGCCTGATGTCGCATCATCTGGCTTATGTCATCTATACCTCCGGCTCTACCGGGCAACCCAAGGGCGTGCTGGTCGGGCACGACAGCGTGGTCAACCTCTGGGCCGGACTGGAGCAGGCAGTTTACAACAACGCCGACCTGCAACGCGTCAGCCTCAATGCCTCACCGTCCTTTGATGCCTCCGTGCAGCAACTGGTGCAACTGGCTTCGGGCCGCACGCTGGTGATGTTGCCCGAGGCGATACGCCAGAATGGTGAACAGCTGCGCGAGTGGATGACTCAGCAGGCGCTGGACGTCTTTGACTGCACACCGTCACAGCTGGCGCTGCTGATGGCCGCCGGGCCGTTACCGGCCTCACTGCGCACGGTTCTGCTCGGCGGTGAATCCATCGGTGCCGCGCAGTGGCAGGCGCTGGCCTCGCTGGACGGCATCACATTCCATAACGTCTACGGCCCGACCGAATGTACCGTGGACAGTACCCATACGCGTATTACCGGGCAAATGGCCCGGCCGCATATCGGCCGCCCTATGGCCAACCGCCGGGTTTACCTGCTGGACGCTGACCGCCAGCCGGTGCCGGTCGGGGTGACCGGTGAAATCTATATCGGGGGTGTCGGTGTAGCACGTGGTTACCTGAACCGCCCCGACCTCACCGCAGAACGCTTCCTGACAGATCCGTTCTCAACCGAACCGAATGCGCGGATGTATCGCACCGGTGATATGGGTCGATGGCTGGCCGACGGTGGCATTGAGTATCTGGGTCGTAATGATTTTCAGGTCAAGATCCGTGGCTTCCGTATTGAGCCCGGTGAGGTTGAATCGGTGTTGCAGGACTGTGCCGGTGTGCGCGAAGCGGTGGTGGTGGCACAGCACAGCGCAACGGGTGATCACCGACTGGTGGCCTATTACACCAGCAATGACAGTGAAGTCACGACGGACGAACTGAAATCGCAACTGACACAGCGCCTGCCTGCGCATATGGTGCCCTCGGCGTATGTGCAACTGGAACAGATCCCGCTGACACAAAACGGCAAGGTGGACCGCAAGGCGCTGCCTGCCCCGGATGACAGTGCCTTTGTCCGCCACCGCTACGAAGCCCCGCAGGGCGAGACCGAACAGGCGATGGCCACGATATGGCAGAGCCTGCTGGGCATTGAACGCGTCGGGCGTCAGGATCATTTCTTCGAACTCGGCGGTCATTCCCTGCTGGCGGTGCGGCTGGTCTCCCATATCCGCTCCGAACTTAACCGTGAACTGCCGCTGACGCAGCTGTTTGCCCACCCGACGCTGCAGGCACTGGCCGCGGTACTGCAGGAGGCGGCCCCACAGACCCTGTCGGCCATCACACCGCTGCCCGATGACGTCACCCCGCCGCTGTCACTGGCCCAGCAGCGCCTCTGGCTCCTGACCCAGCTCGACCCGGCGGCCAGCGCCGCCTATGTGATCCAGGGCGCGGTGCAGTTGCAGGGAGCACTGAACGTCTCCGCACTGACCCGGGCGCTGGACCGCATCATGGCCCGTCATGCGCCCCTGCGTACCCGCGTTGAGCCGGTAGAGGGTGACGCGGTTCAGGTCATCGCGCCCGCCGGTCGGCGACCGTTCCCGTTAGAACAAATAGCCGTGGCACCCGGCGACGACCTGCCGCCATTCGCCCCGGTGTTTGACCTGCGCACCGGCCCGCTGGTGCAGGGGCAACTGCTCCGGGTGGATGCACAGACCCACCTGCTGCGGATTGCGCTGCACCACCTCATTGCCGATGGCTGGTCGGTCAGCCTGTTTATCAGCGAGCTCAGTACGCTGTACGCCGCCTTCAACGCCGGTCAGCCCGACCCGCTGCCGCCCCTGCGCATCCGTTATGGCGACTACGCCGCCTGGCAGCGCCAGCACCTGCAGGGCGAGGTCCTGCAGCGTCAGCAGCAGTTCTGGGTCAGCCACCTTCGCGGTGCACCGGACTGCCTGACCCTGCCCGCCGACCACCCGCGCCCGCCGACACTGCGTTACGACGGTGCCACCGTCGCGTTTACGCTGGAGCGTGAGCTGACCGAGGCGCTGTACGCGCTGAGTCGTCGTCACAACACTACGCTGTTTATGACCCTGCTGACGGCCTGGGCCGCCCTGCTGGGCCGCCTCGCCGGGCAGGACGAGGTGGTTATCGGCACCCCGGTCGCCGGGCGTACCCGCACCGAGCTGGAAGGGCTGATTGGCATGTTCGTCAATACCCAGCCGCTGCGTATCGACCTGTCCGGGCAGGTGGACACCGCCACCCTGCTGGCCCGGGTCAGGGAGACCGTGATTGCCGCGCAGGCCCATCAGGACCTGCCGTTCGAGCAGATTGTCGAAGCCGTCGCCCCCGCCCGCAGTCTGGCGCACAGCCCGCTCTTCCAGGTGACGTTCGGTGTCCAGAACACCCCGTCCGCCACGCTGGCGCTGGACGGACTGACGCTGACGCCGCTGACACCGGACAGCGACACCGCCCAGTTTGACCTGAGTCTGGACATCACCGAGAGCAACACCGGCCTGAGCGGCCAGTTGAACTACGCCACGGCGCTGTTTGAAGCCCACACCATCCGGCGTTTCCTGACCTACTGGCAGACCCTGCTGCGTGCCATGGTGGCCGACAGCGCCCGGCCGGTGGCGCAGATAGCGCTGCTGGCCGACACCGAACGCCGGCAGGTGCTGTACGACTTCAATGAGACAGAAACCCGCTTCCCGGCAGATAGCTGCATCCACGAGTTGTTTGAACAGCAGGCCGCCCGGCAGCCAGATGCCATCGCCGTGGTCTTTGATGGTCAGTCGATAAGCTATGGCGAGCTGAACCGCCGTGCGAATCAGCTGGCGCACTGGCTGATTGAACAGGGTGTCAGGCCGGATAACCGGGTGGCGATTGCGCTAGAGCGCAGCGTCGAGCTGGTGGTGGCGCTGCTGGCGACGCTAAAAGCCGGTGGCGCCTATGTCCCGCTCGACCCGGCCTACCCGACAGCGCGTCTGCAGTACATGCTGGCCGACAGTGCACCGGTAGCGTTGCTCACCACCGCCGCGCTGCGCTCAACACTCTCCACTGACTGCCCGGTGATTGAACTGGATAACCCGACACCACCGTGGGCCTCGTGCTCTGCTGATAATATCCCCCCGGCAACACGCGGCCTGATGTCGCATCATCTGGCTTATGTCATCTATACCTCCGGCTCCACAGGGCAACCCAAGGGCGTGATGAACGAGCATCGGGGCGTTAACAACCGGCTGCACTGGATGATTAACGATTACAACCTGACGTCTGACGATGTGGTGTTGCAAAAAACGCCGTACAGTTTTGATGTCTCGGTCTGGGAATTTTTCGCGCCGTTATGGGTGGGAGCGACACTGGTACTGGCACGGCCGGAGGGCCACAAGGATCCGTACTATCTGTGCACGCTGATCGAGCAGACCGGCGTCACCGTCATGCACTTCGTTCCACCGATGTTGCAAAGTTTTGTCGCCGTGCTGATGCCGGGGCAATGTGCCAGCCTGCGTCTGATTTTCTGTAGCGGTGAAGCCCTGCCTGCAACCACCGTACAACGAACCTATGAGCGTCTGCCACACATCGCATTGCACAACCTGTATGGCCCGACTGAAGCGGCAGTGGATGTCACCGGCTGGGCCTGCCCGGCCGACCTCAAGACCATGCGGATCGGTTATCCGAAAGCCAACAACCGGATATACATTCTGGACGCAGGCGGCCAACCGGTGCCAGTCGGTGTTGTCGGTGAGCTATATATCGGCGGTGTGCAGGTGGCGCGCGGCTACCTGAACCGTCCCGATCTGACTGCCGAACGTTTTCTGGCGGATCCGTTCTCAACCGAGCCGACCGCACGCCTGTACCGCACCGGAGATTTAAGCCGCTGGCTGGCTGACGAGACCATTGAATATCTGGGCCGTAACGACTTTCAGGTCAAGATCCGCGGCTTGCGAGTCGAACCCGGTGAAATCGCTTCCGCACTGCTGGCGTGTACTGGTGTCGCTGACGCCGTGGTGACGATTCGTTCCAACCAGCAACTGGTGGCCTATTACACCGTCGCCGATGAGGTGCTCACCGTTGAGGGTTTGAAGCAGCAGTTGGCCCAGCGTCTGCCGGCACATATGATACCTGCGGCCTATGTAATGCTGGCTCAGATCCCGCTGACACCCAACGGCAAGGTGGATCGCAACGCCTTACCAGCCCCGGACGACAATGCCTTTGTCCGCTCCGACTATGAGGCACCGCAGGGCCAGACAGAGCAGATACTCGCTCAGGTCTGGCAAGACCTGCTGGGGATTGAGCGCGTCGGGCGGCAGGATCACTTCTTCGCGCTCGGCGGCCATTCGCTGCTGGTGGTGCGTCTGATTGCCGCACTGCAGAGTCAGGGCCTGAATGTCCCGGTGCGGGCGGTATTTGAACACACTAGTCTGGCGGAGCTTGCCACGACGATTGGACGTTTTGAACAGACAGCGGTGCCGGAAAACCGGATCACCACCGACAGTCAGCACATTACACCGGCCATGCTGCCGTTACTTGAACTGACTCAAGAGGACATTGATAGGATTGTGTCCAGCGTTCCCGGTGGCGTCCGCCAGATTCAGGATATCTACCCGCTGACTCCGTTACAGGAAGGCGTGTTGTATCACTACCTCCGAACAGAGTCGCATGATCCTTACCTGAACAGTTCACTGCTGGCATTTGCCACACGACAGCAACTGAAAGCGTTTATCACCTCGCTGAACCGCGTGATTGCCCGTCACGATATTCTGCGCACCGCCGTGCGCTGGGAAGGCTTGCCGCAACCGGTACAGGTGGTGTTACGTCGTGCCGAACTGACGGCAACGCCGGTGAACCTGAATCCGGCAGCGGGCGACGCCGCCGATCAGCTGTTCGGCATGAAACCGGGGCGTCTGGATCTGCGTCAGGCACCGTTGTTCAACCTGCTGATGGCAAGCGATGAGACCCATGACCGCTGGCTGCTATGCCTGCAACATCATCACCTGTGTCTGGATCACACCACGCTAGATATTCTGCTTAGCGAAATACACGCGGACGAGCGCGGTGAACTGGAGCAACTGCCAGCATCGATCCCTTTCCGTCATCACGTCGCACAGGTACTCGCCAGAGCCGCCACCACTGACGATAACGCGTTTTTCCACCAGCAACTGGCGGATGTGGAAGAACCCACCTTGCCCGGCGGCCTGACCGAACTGGTCGAT
This sequence comes from Dickeya aquatica, assembly GCF_900095885.1. Taxonomy (NCBI): domain Bacteria; kingdom Pseudomonadati; phylum Pseudomonadota; class Gammaproteobacteria; order Enterobacterales; family Pectobacteriaceae; genus Dickeya; species Dickeya aquatica. The sequence goes on along the minus strand of NZ_LT615367.1, from coordinate 1,480,413 downwards.
ATGGATGAAGCCATCCTGCCGCTGCCGGACACACTGGCCGGGCGCATTCGTCGGCAGGCGCAACATGAGGGCATCAGTGCCGCCAGTCTGTTCCATCTGGCCTGGGGCCACGTTATCGGTGCGCTGTCCGGTCGTGATGATGTGGTCTTCGGCACCGTGCTGCTGGGTCGCCTGCAAGACGGTAGCGAGCAGGCGCTGGGATTGTTTATTAACACCCTGCCGCTGCGACTGACGCTGGCCGATGTCACTGTCCGGGCCGCACTTGAGCAGACGCACCGCCGTCTGACCGACCTGCTGGCCCATGAACACGCCTCGCTGGCTCTGGCGCAGCAATGCAGTGGCGTTGCCGCATCGCAACCCCTGTTCAGCGCGTTGCTGAACTATCGCCATGATGTCACGCAGGCAAACGACAGCGTTGCCGAAGACCCGTGGCACGGCATCACACTCCTGAAAGCGGAAGAACGCACCAATTACCCGCTTACGCTGTCCGTGGATGATGCGCTTAACGCCGGTTTCTCACTCAAGGTTCAGGCCGATCGCCGCCTGGGCGGTGAACGGATTGGACAAATGATGCAGCACGTGCTGACGCAACTGATCGATGCGCTGGAGCGGTCACCTGAACAGCCATTGTACCGGTTGTCCGTTCTGCCGGACGCTGAACGGCATCAGGTGCTAACGGGGTTCAATCGCACTCAAACGGCTTACCCGACCGGGATCTGTGTTCATGAACGTATCGAACAGCAGGCGGCACAGCATCCGAAACGGATTGCGCTGGTCTTTGCAGACCAGTCGCTAAGCTATGGCGAACTGAACCGTCGCGCCAACCAACTGGCGCACCATCTGCGTGGGCTGGGTATCGGTGCCAATGATCGGGTGGCTATCTGTACTGAGCGCCACCCGGAGATGATCGTCTGTGTGCTGGCCACACTGAAAGCCGGGGCCGCTTGTGTGCCGCTGGACCCAGAATACCCCTCCGCACGTCTGGCATTTATGCTCAAAGACAGCGCCCCCGGCGTTATTCTGGTCGATCAGCTCGGACAGGCGGTGTTAGACAACCTGACCGGTACAGCAACAGTGCTGCATCTGACACGGGATGCCGAACGCTGGGCAACACACCCCAGCGACAACCCGTCTCGCAACGAAATCGGCCTGACACCGGATAATCTGGCCTATGTCATCTACACCTCCGGTTCTACCGGGCAGCCCAAGGGGGTGGCGATGCCGCATGCGCCGCTGGTCAATCTGCTGCACTGGCAGGCCAGAGAGCAGGCAGCCATGACCACACTGCAATTTGCCTCCTTCGGTTTTGATGTCGCGTTTCAGGAAATCCTCAGCGCCCTGACCGGCGGCGGCAAACTGGTGATGATCGCCAGTGAAGATCGCTTACACATGGACCGGCTGCTGGACGTTATCGAGAAACACGCCATCGAGCGCGTCTTTTTACCGGTCGCCGCGTTGCAGACACTGGCCGTGACCTGCGCACAAACGCAGCAGGGATTGCCGGTAAAAGAAATCATCACCGCTGGCGAACGGCTGCTGATAAGCAGTGAAATCCGCGCCTTGTGCCAACGCTCCGGCCCAGTCCGCCTGCACAACCAATACGGCCCGGCAGAAACCCACGTGGTGACGGAGTATCAATGTTCCGGCAACGCCGCTGACTGGCCGCGCCTGCCGCCGATTGGCTACCCGATAGACAATAGCCGCCTCTACATTCTGGATGCGCATCAGCAGCCGGTACCGCTGGGTATTGCCGGTGAAATCTATATCGGTGGCACCGGTGTGGCACGCGGTTACCTGAACCGCCCCGAGCTCACCGCCGAACGCTTCCTGACAGATCCGTTCTCAACCGAACCGAATGCGCGGATGTATCGCACCGGTGATATGGGTCGATGGCTGGCCGACGGTGGCATTGAGTATCTGGGTCGTAATGATTTTCAGGTCAAGATCCGTGGTTTTCGTATTGAACCCGGTGAGGTCGAATCGGTGTTGCAGGACTGCGCCGGTGTGCGCGAAGCGGTGGTGGTGGCACAGCACAGCGCAACGGGTGATCACCGACTGGTGGCCTATTACACCAGCAATGACAGTGAAGTCACGACGGACGAACTGAAATCACAACTGACACAGCGCCTGCCTGCGCATATGGTGCCTTCGGCGTATGTGCAACTGGAACAGATCCCGCTGACACAAAACGGCAAGGTGGACCGCAAGGCGTTGCCTGCCCCGGACGACAGCGCCTTTGTCCGCACCACCTACGAAGCCCCGCAGGGCGAGACCGAGCAGGCGCTGGCCGCCATCTGGCAGAGCCTGCTCGGCATTGAACGCGTCGGTCGGCAGGATCATTTCTTCGAACTCGGCGGCCATTCCCTGCTGGCGGTGCGGCTGGTCTCCCATATCCGCTCCGAACTTAACCGTGAACTGCCGCTGACGCAGCTGTTTGCCCACCCGACGCTGCAGGCACTGGCCGCGGTACTGCAGGAGGCGGCCCCACAGACCCTGTCGGCCATCACACCGCTGCCCGATGACGTCACCCCGCCGCTGTCACTGGCCCAGCAGCGCCTCTGGCTCCTGACCCTGCTCGACCCGGCGGCCAGCGCTGCCTATGTGATCCAGGGCGCGGTGCAGTTGCAGGGGGCACTGAACGCCTCCGCACTGACCCGGGCGCTGGACCGCATCATGGCCCGTCATGCGCCCTTGCGTACCCGCGTTGAGCCGGTAGAGGGCGATGCGGTTCAGGTCATCGCGCCCGCCGGTCTGCGCCCGTTCCCGTTAGAACAAATAGCCGTGGCACCCGGCGACGACCTGCCGCCATTCACCCCGGTGTTTGACCTGCGCACCGGCCCGCTGGTGCAGGGGCAACTGCTTTGTGTGGATGCACAGACCCACCTGCTGCGGATTGCGCTGCACCACCTCATTGCCGATGGCTGGTCGGTCAGCCTGTTTATCAGCGAGCTCAGTAGGCTGTATGCCGCCTTTAACGCCGGTCAGCCCGACCCGCTGCCGCCCCTGCGCATCCGTTATGGCGACTATGCCGCCTGGCAGCGCCAGCACCTGCAGGGCGAGATCCTGCAGCATCAGCAACAGTTCTGGGTCAGCCACCTTCGCGGTGCACCGGACTGCCTGACACTGCCCGCCGACCACCCGCGCCCGCCAACACTGCGTTACGACGGTGCCACCATCGCGTTCACGCTGGAGCGCGAGCTGACCGAGGCGCTGCACGCGCTGAGTCGTCGTCACAACACTACGCTGTTTATGACGCTGCTGACGGCCTGGGCCGCCCTGCTGGGCCGCCTCGCCGGGCAGGACGATATCGTTATCGGCACCCCGGTCGCCGGGCGTACCCGCACCGAGCTGGAAGGGCTGATTGGCATGTTCGTCAATACCCAGCCGCTGCGCATCGACCTGTCCGGGCTCGTCGATACCGCCACCCTGCTGGCCCGGGTCAGGGAGACCGTGATTGCCGCGCAGGCCCATCAGGACCTGCCGTTCGAGCAGATTGTCGAAGCCGTCGCCCCCGTCCGCAGTCTGGCGCACAGCCCGCTCTTCCAGGTGACATTCGGTGTCCAGAACACCCCGTCCGCCACGCTGGCGCTGGACGGACTGACGCTGACGCCGCTGACACCGGACAGCGACACCGCCCAGTTTGACCTGAGTCTGGACATCACCGAGAGCGACGCCGGCCTGAGCGGCCAGCTGAACTACGCCACGGCGCTGTTTGAAGCGCACACCATCCGGCGTTTCCTGACCTACTGGCAGACCCTGCTGCGTGCCATGGTGGCCGACAGCGCCCGGCCGGTGGCGCAGATAGCGCTGCTGGCCGACGCCGAACGCCGGCAGGTGCTGCATGACTTTAATGACACCGCAGCAGACTTCCCGGCGGATCTCTGCATCCACGAGTTGTTTGAACAGCAGGCCACACGCCAGCCGGATGCCGTCGCCGTGGTCTTCGACAACGAATCACTGAGCTATGGCGAACTGAATGAACAAGCCAACCAACTGGCGCACTGGCTGACTGAACAGGGTGTCAGGCCGGATAGCCGGGTAGCGATTGCGCTAGAGCGCAGCGTCGATCTGGTGGTGGCGCTGCTGGCGACGCTAAAAGCCGGTGGGGCTTATGTCCCGCTCGATCCGGGCTACCCGACAGCGCGTCTGCAGTACATGCTGGCCGACAGTGAGCCCGTCGTGTTGATAACGACGGCTGCGCTAAACAACCGGATGGCTGCCGACTGCCCGGTGATTGAACTGGATAACCCGGCCCAGCCGTGGGCCACCTGCCCGAGTGATAATATTGCCCCGGCGACGCTCGGCCTGACGTCGCATCATCTCGCTTATGTCATCTATACCTCCGGCTCCACCGGGCAACCCAAGGGCGTGCTGGTCGGGCACGACAGCGTGGTCAACCTGTGGGCCGGACTGGAGCAGGCGGTGTACGGGTCAGCCGACCTGCAACGCGTCAGCCTCAATGCCTCACCGTCCTTTGATGCCTCCGTGCAGCAACTGGTGCAGTTGGCCTCGGGCCGCACGCTGGTGATGGTGCCCGACGCAATACGCCAGAACGGTGAACAGCTGCGCGAGTGGATGACGCAGCAGGCGCTGGCGGTCTTTGACTGCACACCGTCACAGCTGGCGCTGCTGATGGCCGCCGGGCCGTTACCACCGTCACTGCGTACGGTCCTGCTCGGCGGCGAAGCCATCGGTGCCGCGCAGTGGCAGGTGCTGGCCTCGCTGGACGGCATCACATTCCATAACGTCTACGGCCCGACCGAATGTACCGTGGACAGTACCCATACGCGTATTACCGGGCAAATGGCCCGGCCGCATATCGGCCGCCCTATGGCCAACCGCCGGGTTTACCTGCTGGACGCTGACCGCCAGCCGGTGCCGGTCGGGGTGACCGGTGAAATCTATATCGGGGGTGTCGGTGTAGCACGTGGTTACCTGAACCGCCCCGACCTCACCGCAGAACGCTTCCTGACAGATCCGTTCTCAACCGGGCCGAATGCGCGGATGTATCGCACCGGCGATCTGGGTCGCTGGAATGCCGACGGCACCATTGACTACCTCGGCCGTAATGACTTCCAGGTCAAAATCCGTGGCTTCCGTATTGAGCCCGGTGAGGTTGAGTCGGCAGTGCAGGGCTGCACCGGTGTACGCGAGGCGGTGGTGGTGGCACAGCGCACCGCAACCGGCGATCAGCGACTGGTGGCCTATTACACCAGCAATGACAGTGAAGTCACGACGGACGAACTGAAATCGCAGCTGACACAGCGCCTGCCTGCGCATATGGTGCCGTCGGCGTATGTGCGGCTGGCGCAGATCCCGCTGACACAAAACGGCAAGGTGGACCGCAAGGCGCTACCTGCCCCGGATGACAGTGCCTTTGTCCGCCACAGCTACGAAGCCCCGCAGGGCGAGACCGAACAGGCGATTGCCACGATATGGCAGGACCTGCTGGGGATTGAACGCGTCGGTCGGCAGGATCATTTCTTCGAACTCGGTGGTCATTCCCTGCTGGCGATTAAACTGATTGAACGCTTACGGCAGGCGGGGTATACGCTCTCCGTCAGCGACCTGTTCAGACAGCCGACGCTGGCCACACTGGCAGCTACGCTGACGGGCAGTGACACCGCCATGACAGTACCGGCCAACCGGATCCATGCCGACAGCACCCACATCACTCCGGCTATGCTGCCGCTAGTCGAACTGACGCAGGCGCAGATCGATGCGGTGGTAGCGACCGTGCCGGGCGGTGCCCGCAATGTGCAGGATATCTACCCGCTGGCGCCGTTGCAGAGCGGTATTCTGTTCCACCATCTGCTACAACCGGTGGGGGATGCGTATATCACCCGCTCCATCCTGAGCTTTGAGAAACAAACCGGGCTGGATAAGTTTATTTCTGCCTTGCAGGCGGTAATCCAGCGTCACGACATTCTGCGAACGGCGATTGTCTGGGAAGGGCTGGACGAGGCCGTGCAGGTAGTCTGGCGCGAGGCCGTGATGCCGGTGGAAACGCTGGTTATCGAGTCCGACAATGTCGCCGACGCCCTGCAGCAGCGCTTTACCCCGGCGCAGTTGCAGATGAACATCACTCAGGCACCGATGATCCAGAGTTATCAGGTCGCTGACCCGGCCAATAACCGCTGGCTGCTGTGCCTGCTGCATCACCATCTGTGCATGGACCACACCACGCTGGAGCTGCTGCTTGAAGAGGTGCAGGCACACCTGTTGGGCCGCGCCGACCAGCTACCGGCCCCGCTGCCGTTCCGGCAGTTTGTCGCCCTCGCCCGTCAACAAACGGATGCACAGGCACAGCAGGACTATTTCCGGGCACAACTCGGGGATATTGACGCGCCCTGCGCCCCGTTCGGGCTGCTCGATGTTCAGGGCAGCGGTCAGCACATCGACGAACACCATCTGCCACTGTCAGACACCCTGGGGCAACGGCTGCGCACACTGTCACAGCAGCGTGGTATCAGCGTCACCAGCCTGTTCCATCTGGCCTGGGGCCGTGTGGTGCAGGCCACTACCGGGCAGGACAATGTCGTGTTCGGCACCGTGTTGTTTGGGCGTATGGCCGGTGGCGAAGGCGCTGACCGGGTGCTGGGCATGTTCCTGAACACCCTGCCGTTGCGCCTGTCGCTGGGGCAGGTCAGTGTCGAACAGGCGCTGCGCCAGACGCATAACGGCCTGGCCGGGCTGCTGGCTCATGAGCACGCCTCGCTGGCCGATGTCCAGCAATACAGCGGCGTTGACGCTCAGAGCCCGCTGTTCACCAGCCTGCTCAACTACCGCTATAACGGCGGCAGCGAGCAGACGGCGGTACAGACAGAGCTGGATGGCATCGACGTGCTGTTCAGTCAGGAGCGCACCAACTACCCGGTCAACGTATCGGTGAACGATCAGGGCGCGGCGGGCTTCAGTCTGGATATTCAGGTCGCCATGGGTATCGGTGCGGCGCGTGTCGGCGAAATGATGCAGCTCACCCTGACGGCACTGGCCGACGCGCTGGCGCATGCACCGGCACAACCGGTGCATGCCCTGACGGTGCTGCCGGACGCCGAACGCCAGCAGGTGCTACACAGCTTTAATGACACGGCGGCAGACTTCCCGGCGGATAGTTGCATTCATCAGTTATTTGAACAGCAGGCCGCCCGCCAGCCGGACGCCATCGCCGTGGTCTTTGATGGTCAGTCGATAAGCTATGGCGAGCTGAACCGCCGTGCGAATCAGCTGGCGTACTGGCTGATTGAACAGGGTGTCAGACCGGACAATCGTGTGGCAATATCGCTGGAGCGCAGCATCGACCTGGTGGTGGCGCTGCTGGCCACCCTGAAAGCCGGTGGGGCCTATGTCCCGCTCGACCCGGCCTACCCGCCAGAGCGCCTGCAGTACATGCTGGCCGACAGCGCACCGGTGGTGTTGATCACCACCATCGCGCTGAACGCCCGGATGACGGCTGACTGCCCGGTGATTGCGCTGGATACGCCGGTACAACCGTGGGCCACCTGCCCGGCCGACAACATCCGCCCGGCGGCGGTGGGCCTGACGCCCCGTCATCTGGCCTATGTGATTTACACCTCCGGCTCCACCGGGCTGCCGAAAGGGGTACAGGTCGAGCATCAGGGGCTGTGCAATCTGTCACAGGCGCAAATCCGTCTGTTCAACGTGGGGACAGACAGCCGTGTACTCCAGTTCAGCTCCCTCAGTTTCGATGCCAGTCTGTTCGATATCGTGATGGCATTGTGCTCTGGGGCAGCGCTGTACCTGCCGCAGGGCCGACTGCTGGGTGAGACACTGACGCAGTTTATGCAGCAACAGCGTATCAGCCATGCCACACTGCCACCGGCGGCGCTCTCCAGCCTCAACCCGGCACAGGCACTGCCGGATCTGGCCGTGCTGGTGACCGCCGGAGACGCCATCAGCCGTGAAGCGATTGCGCCCTGGTGTGCTGGCCGGACAGTCTACAACGCCTATGGCCCGACCGAAGCCACCATCTGGGCCAGTACCTTTGCCCTGCATCAGCCTTATGCCGGTCAGCCACCGATCGGCTACCCGGTTGAAAATACCAAAATCTATCTGCTGGACGGTCACGGTCAGTTGGTCCCCGTCGGTGTCACCGGTGAGATTTATATCGGCGGTGTCGGTGTCGCGCGCGGCTATCTGAACCGGCCCGATCTGACGACTGAGCGTTTTCTGAATGATCCGTTTGCTCACGAGCCGGGTGCACGGATGTACCGCACCGGCGATCTGGGCCGCTGGCAGACTGACGGGACGCTGGAATACCTGGGCCGGAACGACAGTCAGGTCAAGATCCGCGGTTTTCGTATCGAGCCGGGTGAAATCGAGTCCTGCGCACTCGGCTGCTCTCACGTCACCGAAGCCGTGGTGCTGGCGCGAGCGGATCATAACGGCCAACCGCGGCTGATCGTCTGGTATGTCGGTGACGCCGAGGCGCACGCCCTGCGCCGCCATCTCGCCGAGCGGCTGCCTGTCCATATGGTACCGGCAGCCTGTGTACAGATGCTCGCACTGCCGCTCACACCAAACGGTAAAGTCGATCGCAACGCCTTACCCGCCCCGGATGACAGCGCCTTTGTTCACACCGACTACGAGGCTCCGCAAACCGCAACCGAACAGGCGATTGCCACGATATGGCAGGACCTGCTGGGGATTGAGCGCGTCGGGCGGCAGGATCATTTCTTCGAACTCGGTGGTCATTCGCTGCTGGCGATTAAGCTTATCGAACGCCTGCGCCGGGCGGGGTATACGCTCTCCGTCAGCGACCTGTTCAGGCAACCGACGCTGGCCGCACTGGCGACCACGCTGACGGGCAGTGAAACAACCGCGACTATTCCGGCCAACCGGATCCATGCCGACAGCACCCACATCACCCCGGAGATGCTGCCGCTGGTTACCCTGACGCAGACGCAGATTGATGCGGTGGTGGCCACCGTGCCGGGGGGTGTGCGCAACGTGCAGGATATCTACCCGCTGGCACCGTTGCAGACCGGCATTCTGTTCCACCACCTGCTGCAACCGGTGGGGGATGCCTACATCACCCGTTCCATCCTGAGCTTTGAGGAAAAGGACGGGCTGGATCATTTTATTGCCGCCTTGCAGGCCGTCATTCAGCGTCACGACATTCTGCGTACCGGCATCGTCTGGGAAGGATTGGACGAAGCCGTGCAGGTGGTCTGGCGCGAGGCTGTGATGCCAGTGGAAACGCTGGTTATCGAGTCCGACGATGTCGCCAACGCCCTGCAACAGCGCTTTACCCCGGCGCAGTTGCAGATGAATGTCGCGCAGGCACCGATGATCCAGTGTTATCAGGTCGCCGACCCGGCCAATAATCGCTGGCTGCTGTGCCTGCTGCACCACCATTTGTGCATGGACCACACCACGCTGGAGCTGCTGCTCGAAGAGGTGCAGGCACACCTGTTGGGCCGTGCCGACCAGTTACCGGCTCCGCTGCCGTTCCGGCAGTTTGTCGCCCTCGCCCGTCAACAAACGGCTATATCGGCACAACAATCTGCACAGCAGGACTATTTCCGGGCACAGCTCGGGGATATTGATGAACCCTGCGCGCCCTTCGGGCTGCGGGATAGCCAGGGTAACGGCCAGCACATCGCCGAACATCATCTGGTACTGCCAGACGCCCTGGGGCAACGGCTGCGGGCACTGTCACAACAGCGCGGCATCAGCGTCACCAGCCTGTTCCATCTGGCCTGGGGACGCGTGGTGCAGGCTACCACCGGGCAGGATAACGTCGTGTTCGGCACCGTGCTGTTTGGCCGTATGGCCGGTGGTGACGGCGCAGACCGGGTGCTGGGGATGTTCCTGAACACCCTGCCGTTACGCCTGTCGCTGGGGCAGGTCAGTGTCGAGCAGGCACTGCGCCAGACGCACGACGGCCTGGCCGGGCTGCTGCGTTTTGAACACGCCGCGCTGGCCGACGTCCAGCAATGCAGCGGCGTCAGCGCGCAACGCCCGCTGTTCACCAGCCTGCTCAACTACCGCTATAACGGCGGCAGCGAACAAACAGATGTACAGACAGAACTGACAGGCATTAATGTGCTGTTCAGTCAGGAGCGCACCAACTACCCGGTCAACGTATCGGTGAACGATCAGGGTGCGGCAGGTTTCAGTCTGGATATTCAGGTCGCCGCGGGTATCGGTGCGGCGCGTGTCGGCGAAATGATGCGGGTCACCCTGACGGCGCTGGCCGACGCACTGGCGCAGGCACCGGCGCAACCGGTACATGCCCTGACGGTGTTGCCGGACGCCGAACGCCAGCAGGTACTCTACGACTTCAATGAGATAGAGACCCACTTCCCGGCGGATATCTGCATTCATCAATTGTTTGAACAGCAGGCCGCCCGGCAGCCAGATGCCGTTGCCGTGGTCTTCGACAACGAATCACTGCGCTATAGCGAACTGAACCGCCGTGCGAATCAGCTGGCGCACTGGCTGATTAAACAGGGCGTCAGGCCGGATGACCGGGTGGCGATTGCCCTGGAGCGCAGTGTTGAGCTGGTGGTGGCGCTGCTGGCGACGCTAAAAGCCGGTGGGGCTTATGTCCCGCTCGACCCGGGCTATCCGGAAGAACGGTTGCACTATATTCTGCGTGACAGTGAGCCGGTCGCGTTGATCACCACAACCGCCCTGCGTGCCAGCGTGCCGACTGACAGCCCGGTGATTGCGCTGGATAACCCGGCGCAGCCGTGGGCCACCTGCTCTGCGGATAATCTCAACCCGGTGGCAGTGGGCCTGACACCCCGTCACCTGGCCTATGTCATCTACACCTCCGGCTCCACCGGGCTGCCGAAAGGCGTGCTGGTGGAGCATCACAATGTCGTGCGGCTGTTGCGCGCCTCGCAACCGCTGTTCCACTTCGGTGCCGGGGATGTCTGGACACTGTTCCACTCCTACGCCTTTGACTTTTCCGTCTGGGAAATCTGGGGGGCACTGCTCAATGGGGGTCGTCTGGTGGTGGTGCCGTATCTGGTCAGCCGTTCGCCACAGGCCTTCTATCAGTTGCTGTGTGAGCAAGACGTCACGGTGCTCAACCAGACACCGAGCGCGTTCCGGCAGTTGATGGCGGCACAGGCCGACCATGCCGGGCACCACGCGTTGCGCTATGTGATTTTCGGCGGCGAAGCGCTGAATCCATCGAGTCTGGCACCGTGGTATTCACGCGCAGCCAATCACCGCACACAGCTCATCAATATGTACGGCATTACCGAAACCACGGTACACGTCACCTGGCAGCCGTTGCAGCCAGAGGATGTCGCCGCCACAGGCAGCCCGATCGGGCGTCGCCTGCCGGATTTACGCGCCTACCTGCTGGATGCGCAGCAACAGCCGGTGCCAATCGGGGTGATCGGCGAGCTGTATGTTGCCGGGGCCGGTGTCGCGCGCGGTTACCTGAACCGGCCAGAACTGACTACAGAACGGTTCCTCGACGATCCGTTCACGGCACAAACCGGTGCGCGGATGTACCGCACCGGGGATCTGGCGCGCTGGAATGCCGACGGCACCCTCGACTATCTGGGCCGTAACGATCATCAGGTCAAAATACGCGGTTTCCGTATCGAGCTGGGTGAGATTGAAGCGGCAATGCGCCGCCACGCGCAGGTCACGGATACCGTGGTGCTGGCGCGCCCCGGTCAGGACGGTGAGCCGCGTCTGGTGGCGTGGTATGTCGGCGACGCTGACGTGCAGGCGCTACGTGATCACATCGCCGGGCAATTGCCCGCCTACATGACCCCAGCAGTCTATGTGTGCGTTGACGTGCTGCCGCTGACAGCCAATGGCAAGATTGATCAAAAAGCCCTGCCGCAACCGGATGACAGTGCCTTTATCCGCCAGACCTTTGAAGCCCCGCGTAGTGCCATGGAGCACACGCTGGCGGAACTGTGGCAGACGCTACTGGGGGTTGAGCGCGTCGGTCGTCAGGATCACTTCTTTGAACTCGGCGGCCATTCATTACTGGCGGTAAAACTGGTGAGTGAAATGCACAGGCGTGGACTCACACTTTCCCTGTCCACCCTGTTTGAATCCCCTCGCCTGTTTGAACTGGCAGCCGCGCTCGAAACGGCTGAAACACAACGCAAGGCCTGGGTAGCGTTGCGTTCATCCGGGTCGCAACGCCCCGTGTTCATAGTGCCAGAGGCAACTGGCGAGCTGCTTTACGGCCCGCAACTGACGGCAGCCATTGATGCGGATATTCCGGTGTACGGCCTGCTGGGGCCGGATCGCCATCTGCCGAGCTTCACAACGCTGCAAGGAGCGGCAGCCCGCTATGTCAGCATCATCCGCGAGGTACAACCACAGGGGCCGTATCGCCTGCTGGGCTGGTCGCTGGGCGGTACGCTGGCGTATGAAATTGCCGCGCAACTGATCGGGTTGAACCAGTCGGTTGAATTCCTGGGGCTGCTCGATACCTGGGCTTTCCCGCCGGTCGAGGTCTCATCGAATAGCGGAGACACGCTGGAGCAGATGAGTCAGGCACTGATTCAGGATGTCCTGACGCTGCGGGGTGAAGCGCTGCCAACCGCGGCGCTGGCAACCTGTCGGCAATGGCAGGATTACCATGCACTGGCCTGCCAGTTCGGTGTCATCCCATCTGACTGGACGCCGACGTATTTCTGCCGCTGGCTGCAACACCGTCAGGATCTGCTGAATGCCGAGTACCGGCCACAGCCACTGCCGGTTCAGGTTGACCTGCTGGCTGCCCGTGAAAGTCTGGCACTGTCAGAGCCGTACCTGCGCTGGGATCGCATCTTACCGCCGTCCTCGATCCGGGTGACCCCGGTGCCCGGTGATCATATGAGCCTGTTTACCGAGGCCCATGTCGGCACGGTCGGTCAGCAGATATCCCGGGCGATTCAGGCCCGCAGGCTGCCAGAGCCGACAGCCATGCTGCATACTCAGACGCCGGTGATAACGTTACAAGCAGGCCGACCGGCCGGGCCTGTGCTGGTCTGCATTCCCGGTGCCGGTGATAACGTCATGAGTTTTATGGCGCTGACTGCCGCCATGCCGGATGACTGGCAGGTATGGGGCCTGCAACCGCAGGGCTTGCTGGAAGGCACCACACCTCACAGTTCGGTCGAAGCTGCCGCCCAGTATTATCTGGCGGCGCTGAAGGCGCAGTCGCTCAACGGGCCACTCCATCTGCTGGGCCATTCGTTCGGTGGCTGGAGTGCACTGGAGCTGGCGCGACGGCTGGAGCAGGAGGGCACGCCGGTGGCATCGCTGACGCTGGTGGACTCCAGAGCGCCTCAGGCGGCGAAAGAGTATTCGGACCTGCAGGTATTCATGCGACTGATCGCGCTGTTTGAGATGCAAGGTACAGCACTGGCACTGACGGAGCCTGAGCTGGCGACATTGACGCAACCGCAGCGGCTGGAGTGCCTGCATCAGCGCCTGGTCGGGCGCGGTGTGATGTCGGCCAGTAGCCAGGCGCAGGATTTGACGGCCATCTTCCGGGTTTTTGCCGCCAACCTGCGCACCGGATACCAGCCGACGTCGCTGCCGGAGGTCACGCCGTCACTGATTCTGGCCGAGGACGCAGACGTCAACCGGACGACCGGCTGGCAGACGCTTATCCCGGCTATACAGCTTCAGCGCGGCTCCGGTAACCATGTCCGGTTGCTGAAAATGCCACATGTGACGTTTATTGCCGACTGGGTACAGCGGAAATAAGCCACCGTACTGTCGTTCATCCCCGCCGGTTGTCACAACCGGCGGTTTTATACTGAATAACAAGGAAAAACAGGAAAAACGGATGTTCAAACTTATCGTTGTCCGTTTCAAATGGCAGGTGCTGCTGGCCACGGTGCTGAGTACCATCAGCGCGCTGTCTGGTATTGGCATGCTAAAGATCATTACCCTGCAGATCGGTGCCATGACCAGCCAGTCCGCTGCCAGCGTCACACCTTTTGTCTGGTTTTTACTGGCGGTCTCGGCGGTATTGCTGTTCGGCCTGATGTCCCGCTATCTGCTGGCCAGGCTGGGGGCCCGCGTCGTTTATGAATTCAGGGACTCACTCACCCGCCGTCTGCTGTCAACGCCTTATGCCATCATTGAACGCATCGGCGGGCACCGAATTCTGGCCGCGCTAAAAACCGATGCGGCCAAGCTGTCGGAAGGCCTGCTGATCCTGCCGGAGTTCATCTACAGCCTGATCACGGTGGTGCTCTGTCTGAGTTACATGAGTTATCTCTCTGGGCGTCTGTTTCTGGTTTCCACGGCGCTTATCATCCTGCTCGGACTGATCGCCAGCGTCTTCCTGCGTTATGGGCTGCACCATTTCAAGCACCTGCGCCACTATGAAGATGCGCTGTTTCAGGGCATGCAGATGATGGTCGACGGCAGCCAGGAGCTGAGCATTAATGCCAGACGGCGTCACTTCATTTATGAACGGGTTCTGAAAACCAATTACCGCGATATCCGCCATCTCAGTGTCCGGGTATCGTTGATCTTTACGATGCTGAACAGTATTGGATCGACGTTGATTTTTTTTCTGGTTGGTCTGGTGGTATTCGGCTCCAGCCTGTATTTCAAAGACATCCCGACCGACTCGGTCGTCGGCTTCGCGCTGGTGATCCTGTATATGATCGACCCGGTGGAAAACGTCGTCAGTTCATTATCCCGTTTCAGCGAATTTACCGTCTCCTACCGTAACGTCGAAGGGCTGCCGCTGGCCCGGGACGAGGCCGACATGGCCCCATCAAGCCACCATTCACTCTCAGAGCGGCTGGCATGGCAGACGCTTAACGTCCACCAGCTCACCTTTCACTATCAGGCAGATGCGGAGGATCAGTACCGCTTTGGTATCGGCCCGATCGATGCACAGTTCCGGCGCGGAGAAGCGGTCTTTCTGACCGGCGGCAACGGCAGCGGTAAATCGACGTTTGCAAAACTGCTGGTCGGCTTGTACCAGCCGGATCAGGGCCAGATCAGTCTGGATGATGACATCGTGTCTGACACCATCCCGCTGACCGAATACCAGCAGGCGTTTTCCACGATTTTTGCGGATTTCTTCCTGTTCGATCACGTGCTGGATGAATGGGGTAATCCCGGTGATGATGCCATGATCCAACGACATCTGACTGATCTGGAATTGAACAATAAAGTGAGCGTCTCCCACGGTCGGCTGTCCTCGACAAACCTCTCCTCCGGGCAGAAAAAACGCCTGGCGCTGATCATGTCCTACTGTGAAAACACACCAATCTGTGTCTTTGACGAGTGGGCGGCGGATCAGGACCCCAGATTTCGTCGGCTGTTTTACACCGAAATTATTCCCCTGTTGAAAGCGCAGAATAAACTGGTGATTGTGATCACCCATGATGACCGTTACTTTCATCTGGCCGATCAGTTGCTCCGGTTTGATGACGGTCAACTAATCACAGGGGCCCCCGCATCGGCAAGTGGGACATCTGCTGATTGAGGCGATGGCTGGTATTGGACTGACGTCGCCCCGGTAGACGATCCTGCCCTATATAAAAAAAGGCATGTCACCCATGAGGGCACCATGCCAAAAGGAATACGCCCGGTTTAAGCGTATTCAAATGCGGAACCGCTATTCCATGTTATTTATTCATCTGGAACAACGATAACTGTTGCATATCAGTAAACGCTGTAAATGACGCCTGTAAAGACTGCTGTTGCATCTTGTAAGTGGAAATCGTGGCAGCTAAATCAATATCTAACAGGTCGCTTAAGGTCTGTTTATTGGCAGCACTGCGATCCGTACCGATGCTGTTTAACGTATCCACCTCTTGCAACTGCACACCAAGTGTGGCCTGCGCGGATGAAACGTTAGTGATTCGCGTTCTTAATACTGGCAGCAGCTGATTTAATAGAGGCAGTATTGGCATCTTGCACTGCTGATGTCGCACCTGAGAGGGGGTTTCCAATGCAGCAATCGCCGTATCGAGAGCGCTGAAAATATCAGCTGTACCACTGGCATTATTGAAAACTTCGCTACCAATATGCCCCACAGTCATAACACGATTAGCGTCTACCTGCTGGGAAATCGCTTGACTCCCCCCTACATAGCTAACAGTACCGGCAGCATCTTTTGTAAATGGTTCTGAATCTGTCTTATAACCACCGAAAATATAATTTCCATTACCATCCGAGCTATTTGCCAGATTGAGTAACTGCGATTTTAGACCACGTAAAGACGTCGCAATAAGCTGGCGATTATTGTCATTTTTTGTCCCATCGGCGCTCACCAATGTGGTGCTAGTGGTGGTTAATGCAGTGACAACGTTGGTCAACACAGAAAGCTCGCTATTCATACCGTTTTCAGCAAATGTACGAGCCAAAGTGTATTGTTCATTTTGCGCCTGTGCCTGATTTACCATGACGGCTTTCGATGCAGCGATAGGATCGTCAGAAGGCGTCAATACGCGCGTATTGCTCGCAAGTTGCTGGCCTGTTTTGCTAAAGGTAGACAATCCATCTGTGACGCCTTGCATACCCTGCTGAAAAATAATACTAGTACTGAGTCGCATAACTTAATTCCTTAACTATTTCTCGTCACAAACTTAACTTCTGATCGCTAACAAGGCATCAAAGATTGATGATGCGGTTTGAATGACCTTGGCATTCGCCATGTAATACTGCTGAAAGCGGATCAGATCGCCATACTCTTCATCAAGGTTGACACCAGAAACGGATTGCTGCTCTGTGGTCAGTTGCTTTACCACATTTTTTTGCGAAGTATCAGTCACTTTTGCCGTGCTGGTTTTATTCCCAATATCACCGACTAAACCGGCATATGCCTGACTCACACTGGATTTATTCTCAACAGCTTTAGCTGTCTGTAAGTTCAATAACGCCTTCGCATTGGTATTGTCACTCACCCCGCCGGTTGTGGAGGTGAGCGATGAACCTGCGGCAGCAATTTTAGACGAATCCGTCACTTTCACAGACATGTCAATGACAACATCACGAACCCCTTTGACAGTAAAAACATCTTTTGATGCTGGGGTACCCGAAATGTCTAGCTTCATACCATCAAAAATTAAACTAGCAGCGGTTGAGCCACTCGCTGCCGTGTAGGTCGCAGAGGAGGACAAATCTGCACCATCGGATAAACGGGTAATAGACCAATCACTCGATGCAGGTCCTACATATTTAACGGTGTAATCACTCGCTTTAATGTAATTGTTGTCGTTACGCGTCAGGGAAGCAGTCGATGTTGAACTGGCTGGTGCAGTTTGCTTAATCGTTGAACTGCCCGGCGTGACTTTAAAACTGAAGGTATCACCGGATGCCGCTGAGCCAGAAATATCGATGCTAAAACCATCAAATTTCAGTGCAGAGCCAGAGAGCGTTGCTGTAGCGGTTGTGCCATCAGCACGGGTAACCCCCCAGGAAGAACCGTTATATTGCAGTGAATACGTACCACTAAGATAAGATGAGGCAACTTCTGCGCTAGACGTATTCTTAGCACTTTTCAATGTCACTGATGTACCGATGCCGAAGAAATCACCGCCCTGTGCGTTATTCAAATCAAAACCGGCGTGATGTTGCTGATTGAATGCATCCGCAAAAGCCAGCGCCATCTGTCCTAACTGATTGCGGGCGCTATCAAGCGTGCTGGTGCGAAAGCTGAGTAATCCACCAAGAGAACCACCGGTGATAGCACTTTCCTTCACCTCACTCACACCCGCTATCACATCATTATAAGAGACAGTTGTTCGGGTTGGGTCAGTGCTGGAAGTACTGGCAACCAGCGTGTTGTAACTTTTCCCCTGCACCAATGTCAGGCCATTTTTCAATGTGATATTGTAAACATTACCGTCCTGAACCGCGACATCAACACCGACAAGCTTGTTCAGGTTATCAACCAACGTATCTCTCTGATCTAGCAAATCATTCGGCGACGCACCGTTGTTTGCCCCTTTCAGACGAATAATCTGATCATTGATGTCTGCAATTTGCTTGGCGTAAGTATTAATTTGTGAAACTGTGACAGAGATTTCACCATTAATATTGGTATCCATATCTCGCAGATATTGGTCAGTCACTTTGAACTGATTTACCAGTGAGGCCGCTTTCCCCAACACCGTTTGCCGCACCGAGGAATCGCTGGCATTACTGGTCAGGTTTTGCAGGTTCTTAAAAAAGTCCTGAATTGTAGTAGAAAGGCTGGAAGAACTGCTTGACAACAAGTTATCGATTTTCGAAATTTGCTCGTAATAAGACGTCGTCGCGCTACTGGTTGTCTGTGCTGCCCGCAACTGTTTCGAAATAAAGTCATTGTAGTCACGGTTGATGCTAACGACGTTAACACCATTGCCGATATAGCCAGCTGAGGTCGTTGTGCCATTATTCTGTACCAACAGTGCATTTTGACGGCTATACCCGGTAACTGCCTGGTTACTGATGTTGTTACTCACCGTACTCAGTGCGGATTGGGCAGCACTCAAACCACTCATTGCGGTATTAATCAAATTAGCCATGCTGGATTCCTTTTACTCTTCCTCATGCACAGATAAGACACAACGCCTGTTACCGGGCACAAAAAATACCATCGTCATTAAATTAACTTGTATAGCTATCGGCAGGCAGGCAGAAAACTTGAGAACAATTAGAAAATCCCGCTCAGATCGCGAGTATACGCTTGAACCGCCTTTTCCCCGAATGCTTCATCTGCTGAATCATGCTCACCAGCTTTTTCGCATAGCCAGGGTCAGTGGCATAGCCAGCTTGCTGCAATGCCACTGCCGCCTGTTCAGCCGTGGTTGCCGCAGAAACAGCAGCATAACGAGGGTTTTGAGTCAGTAAGCGCGCGTAGTCGTTTAATGCTTCCAGATAAGAGCCATAAACACGAAATGCTGCTTTCACTTTTTTAGCCACCCCCTGTTCGTACTCGGTAGTGGTAATTTCCGTCACCGGACCATCCCAGCCTGAACCCGCTTTGATACCGAAAATATTGTGACTTGGGCGGCCATCCGCTGTTGGGATCTCTCGGCTGCCCCAGCCTGACTCCAGCGCAGCTTGCGCAATAATCAGGTGGTGTGGAATACCACTTTGCTGGCTGACTAACATTGCCGGTGTAGACAAACGCGAAATGAACTCAGCACTGCTGACAGGCATTGCGGTCGGTTTTTCCGGTAACGTCGGCATCGCCTTACGAACCATTTGCTCTAATGCAAATGCGGGCATTGTTCGTGCTAATTGGCTATCGGCCTTGAATGGAGCCACTGATGAAGCCTGGGCTTCTGTACCCGCCATGCCTTGACCGGCCATCTGTTTTTCAATCATTGCGGCCAGACCAAGACCTTTGCCCGACGACATCTGTTGCGCCAGTTGTTGATCATACATAGAGGTCAGCATTCTGGTCTGATCGCTACTAAAAAGACCATCCTGAGGTAAGGCATCGCGCATACTTTTCATCATCATCTGTACGAAGACGCCTTCCATTTGCCTGGCCACCGCACGAATACCTTCACGGCTTTGAGGATGGCTGGATACGTCCCGCTTAAGTGCGCTGAGTGACTGCGTATCATAAGCAGGATTATTAAACGTCTTCATATCGCTCATCAGATAATTTCCAGTTTTGCTCTCAGACAACCCGCACTTTCCATCGCCTGAAGAATAGACATCAAATCCATTGGCGTGGCACCAAGCGCATTCAGTGCTCTGACGACACTATTCAGGTTGGCACTGGAGTTAACCCGTTGCAATGCACCACCTTCCTGACGCATGGAAATTTCAGTTTGCGGTGTAACCACTGTTTGCCCTCCTGCCAATGGCGTATTGGGCTGACTGACGACATTTTGCTGGTTAATCGTGACAGATAAATTGCCTTGAGCCACTGCACAACTATCCAGTTGCACATTACGGTTCATCACGACAGAGCCTGTACGCGAGTTAATAATAACCTTGGCATCCAGCGTGCCAACATTGACTTCGATATTTTGCATATCGGCCAAAAAACGAACCTGTGAACTGTTCCCCGCGGGCACCACAACACGAATCGTGCGTGAATCTAACGGGGCTGCCGAACCGCCTCGGCCAGAACGGTTAATTGCATCACTAATGGTTTGGGCCATCGTGAAATCGTCTTGATTCAGTTGCAACATAATGGTGTTGCCAGTACCAAACGTGCTGGGCAATTCGCGCTCAATAATTGCACCACCGCTGATACGCCCGCCCGCCAACTGGTTAACCTGTACACTGCTGCCCCCGGCGGAAGCGCCAGCACCACCGATTAATACGTTCCCTTGGGCGATGGCATAAACCTGATTATCTACCCCTTTCAGTGGGGTCATGAGCAACGTGCCACCCCGAAGGCTTTTAGCATTACCCATTGATGACACAACAATATCCACTGCCTGCCCCGCACGGGCAAACGGCGGTAACTTGGCGGTCACCATCACTGCGGCCACGTTCTTCAACTGCATATTTGTTCCAGCCGGCACCGTAATACCTAACTGAGACAGCATGTTGTTCAAACTTTGGGTGGTAAATGGCGTTTGCGTGGTCTGGTCACCTGTACCATCCAGCCCAACAACCAGCCCATAACCGATAAGGGCATTGTCACGTACCCCCTGGATAGAGACCAAATCGCGGATACGTTCAGCAGATGCTGGCTGTATGACTATCGCCAGCAACGCAAAGAAAAGAGTAAAGAGTGAAGAGATCCGCATCATGTGCCTCATCAATTTAGAATGGCGAAACATTAAGGAAGAAACGTTGTAACCAACCCATGGTCTGGGCTTCATTAATGTAACCATTACCCACATATTCCATACGAGCATCAGCCACTTGCGTTGACGGTACCGTGTTGCTGCCGCTGATAGTCCTTGGGTTTACTACCCCTGAGAAACGGATAAACTCGGTTCCCTGGTTCACCGCAATTTGTTTTTCACCAACGACGTGTAAATTACCATTAGTCAGTACCTGATCGACAGTGACAGTAATCGTGCCTGTAAAGGTGTTATTAGCATTAGCGCCACCTTTACCCGTGAAATCATCCTTTCCTGTTGCGTTGAACGCAGCGCGGTTATTCCCCAAAGGCCCATCCAATAATCGTGGGGTCGTTGTCATTCCAAACGATCCTGACGCATCACGACTGGCATTAGCGGAAGAGTTTTTGCTGGCGCTGACGTTTTCCTGCAACACAATAGTGAGCGTATCCCCCACATTACGCGGACGACGATCTTCAAACATCGGCTGATAACCATAGTTCATTGCCTGGCCAGTCTGAAAAATAGAACCATTAGGAATCGCCTGTAAAGGCGCTGAAGGCTGTGCTGTTGTTGGGCCTGTCACAACCTTATCGTGAGGTATATAGGCGCAGCCGGACAGTGTTAACATCATCACGTATGCCAGCAAACGTGGCCGACATGGCTGCAATGCCGCAACCGACTTTGTATTCATCATCACTACGGATATCGCCTTACTTTCAGTAATCTATCCACAAATTAGAGCAGGGCGGCTCCTTTATTTCACTGATGTACTTTACAAAAGCCAATCAGAAAAGAGCCACCCTGACAAACAGACCACACCCCCAATATTACAACTGGGTGAGTTTCTGCAACATCTGGTCCGTGGAGGAAATCGCTTTACTGTTGATTTCGTACGCACGCTGAGTCTGAATCATGGAAACCAGTTCTTCAGCGACGTTGACATTAGATGTTTCAACGTATTTCTGCAAAACAGTACCCGCGCCGTTCAAGCCTGGTGTGCTCTGTGTTGCCGTGCCTGAACTAGCCGTTTCGGCATATAAATTCTCACCGAGATTTTGCAACCCAGCTTCATTAATAAACATGGCCAGATTAAGTTGGCCTACCTGCACAGCCGCGGTTTGGCCTTGCTGAGTCACCGAGACGACACCGTCACGCCCCACCGTAATATTTGTGGCGTTGGCCGGAATCGTAATTGCCGGCTGAACCTGGAAACCACTGGATGTCACTAACTGACCATTGGCATCCAGTTGGAAGGAACCATCACGGGTATATGCGGTCGTACCATCAGGCATCAGCACCTGAAAAAAACCGGCTCCGTTGATGGCCAGATCTTTGGTATTCCCTGTTTCGGTCATATTCCCTTGAGTATGAATACGTTCCGTTGCAACAGGACGCGCACCGGTACCAAGTTGTAAACCTGAAGGTAAAGTACTCTGTTCTGAAGACTGTGCGCCCGGCTGGCGGATGGTCTGATACATGAGATCTTCAAACACGGCGCGCTGGCGTTTAAAGCCATTAGTGCTAACGTTCGCCAAGTTGTTGGATATCACATCCATATTGGTTTGTTGAGCATTCAGACCGGTTTTGGCAATCCATAAAGAACGGATCATCGAGTCACTCCTGTGCGCTAGGGCACTTAATTCATCGCAAGTATCTGGTTAGCACGCTGGGAATTATCATCAACGTTGCTAATAACTTTCATCTGCATTTCAAAACGGCGTGCGTTGGAAATCATTTCAACCATCGACTCAACCGTATTGACGTTACTGCCTTCAAGTACGCCGGGCATCACGCGAACCGTGGCATCATTCTGTAATGCTGCGCCTCGCTGCTGCTGTGCTGAAGGTGATACACGAAAAAAACCATCATCACTCCGCACCACTTCGTTCGCCGTCGCTTTTACCAGTTTCAGACGGCCAATCTGTGTGACCGTATTCGCCGCATCACTGGGATTGAGCGCATTGATAGTACCATCAGGACCAATGGTCAACTGAGTTTGAGGCGGAACATCTATCGGACCACCGTCACCCATCACAACATTACCTTTGATGGTGAGTTGTCCGTTAGCATTGATTTCCATATTCCCATTGCGGGTATAGGCTTCACTGCCATCAGCGGTACGAACCGCTAACCAGCCATCCTGTGATATCGCGACGTCCATTGAGCGACCAGTGTAATCCATCGAACCGGGGGTAGTATCTACCCCCGGAGTTGAAGAGAGCACGAGTGTACGAGTTTCATTGGTGCTCCCCTGGATAGGCACAGCACGCATCGCAGCCAACTGCGCGCGAAAACCCGGCGTCGAGGCGTTAGCCATATTGTTTGATGTAATGGCCTGTTGCTCCAGCGTCTGGCTCGCTGCGCCCATCGCTGTATAGATAGCGTGATCCATGCAATATCCCCGTTACAATACTTAACGCAAGTTAACCAAGGTGTTGAGAATCTGGTCCTGGGTTTTGATGGTTTGCGCATTGGACTGGTAATTACGCTGGGCAACAATCATGTTTACCAGTTCCTTACTCATATCAACGTTAGAACTTTCCGTCGCTTTACCGACCAATTTACCCAGGTTGCCAGTCCCCGCCATTCCTACCACAGCCTGGCCCGAATTACTGGTTGCAGCCCAAACATTATCACCTTGTGGAGACAACCCTTCAGGGTTGGCAAAACTGGCCAGCGCAATCTGCCCGAGTAACTGGGTCTTAGAGTTAGAATACGAACCAATGACCGTACCATCATTACTGATGCTATAGCCGGTTAATTCACCAGGTTCATAGCCATTCTGCGTTGGAGTCTTAGTACTGTTAGATCCACTGTTTTGCTGCACAGTGCCGGTAAAGGCTAATGTGAAAGTGCTGGCCGCAGAACCGTTCAAGGTAGCCATGGATAACGTTGCTGGCGTAGTCGTGGTCAATGCACCACTAGAGTCAAATGACAGAGTTGTCGGCCCCTGGAAGCCAGCCCCTGTGATACTCGTATCCTGTGCATAAACATCCCAGCTATTGGCCGCCGTTTTCACGAAATACAATGCAAAGTTATGCGCGTTACCCAAACTATCATAAGTGGTGATCGAACCTTTATAATTCGACGTATTGGTAGGATCGGTAGAATTCCACGTCTTGGTACTATCTGACGAGTTTAGATTCGCAATAATTGATGCTGTCGTGGTCGACTTAGCTGACATCGTCGTTTCAGGGATTGTCAACGCAACCGGGCTCGCACCTTGCTGGATAGCAGGAGGAGTACCTGTAGCGGGATATCCTGTTAATTTCAGTCCCTGAGAGTTAACAATATTACGGCTACTATCAAGGGTAAACTGTCCATTGCGGCTATAAACAGCACTGCCGTTAGTATCTAGCAAACGATAGAATCCGCTTCCGTTAATTGCTACATCCAACGCGCGCGACGTACCGTTAATAGATCCGTTAGTAAAATCTTGTAATACGGAAGCGACCTTAGTCCCCATCCCAACATTAGAGCCTGCATACATATCGGCAAAAGAGATACCGCTGGCTTTGAAGCCTACCGTAGCGGAGTTGGCAATATTATTGCCAATTACATCCAGATTATTTGAAGCGGCATTTAACCCACTGACCGCCTGAGAAAAGCTCATAGTGCTCTCCTGAATATATTAATGAAGTTATTATTCACTATAAAAAGTGATGTGCCGATTCGTAATCACTACAAAATCTGGCGTACATTATCCAGCGTAGACTGCCCCTTCAGGCCAAGATCCAGCAGTGCTCCACTACTATTTGTCACGACACCGTTGACATACGCATAGTTCAGTGCCTGAACGGTTTTCTGGATACCATTTGACGTGGCAGATACCGAGATCGTGTAGGAACCATCTGGAGCGGCACTGCCATCAGTGGCTTTGCCATCCCATGAGTAAGCGTGAACACCCGCGCTTAAAGCCCCCAAATCAATACTGCGCACTACCTTACCTGAGCTGTCAGTAATACTGACCGTGGCACTGTCAGCAGCACTTTCAAGCTCGACACCAAATGGTGTTGTGGTTGAGTTACCGACTAACACAGACGAACCTGGCACCAATACACCTCGGCCGATTAATGATGCGGCCTGAACAGACTGAGTACTGTTAATCTGCGTAGAGATAGAACCCAGCGTGGTGTTCAATTTCTCAATACCACTTACTGTGTTTAACTGTGCCAACTGGGATACCAGTTGGTTATTATCCATCGGATTAGTCGGATCCTGATTTTTCAACTGCGCAACCAGCAAAGTCAGGAAGCTATTCTGTAAATCAGCACTGGAATTGCCGCTGATAGACGAAGACGTCGATGTGGACGATGTACTTTGAACGCCACTGACAGAAGAGGTGGTAGCCATGGCTTCTCCAGATTACTGACCAATAGTTAATGTCTTTAGCATCATTGACTTAGTGGTATTTAATACTTCCACGTTAGCCTGATAGCTTCGGGACGCAGAAATGGTATTCACCATTTCATTGACAGGATCCACATTGGGCATACGAACATACCCTTTGGCATCAGCAAGAGGATTACCTGGCTGAAAAACCAACTTCTCAGGAGAGGGATCGTCTACAACTTTAGCAACCTTCACACCACCAGTTGCCTGTCCTGGCGCTGCATCAACCTCAAAAACAACCTGCTTTGCTCTGTAAGGCTGACCATCAGGTCCGGTCACGCTATCAGCGTTAGCCAAATTACTGGCGCTAACGTTAAGACGCTGAGATTGAGCTGAAAGTGCCGAACCGGAGATATCAAAAATATTAAGTAACGACATGAGACATTAACCCTATATCTAACGCTACCAATACAGTTATGACGAGCCGGATTGAAGTACCGACATCATCCCTTTAATCTGACCACCGATCAGCGTCAGGCTACTCTGGTATTTGAGGCTGTTATCGGCAAAGTTGGTACGCTCTCTATCCATATCGACAGTATTACCATCAAGAGCCGGTTGTGTTGGAACTCGGTAGAGCAAATCAAGATCAGGAGCTTGCACATTCTGCGCGGGAATGTGTCGGGTGGAGGTCAACTTCAACGCAACCGACTGACTTGAGACGCGCCCCTGCTCCATCACTTTGCTCAATTCACTAGCAAAATCAATGTCTCGCGCCTGATAGCCGGGAGTATCGGCATTGGCAATGTTAGCGGCCAAAATCTCCTGACGCTGAGCACGAAGATTTAACGCCTCTTGCTGAAACCGTAAGGCGGCGTCTAATTTGTCGAGCATGCTCCCTCCGCAATTTAAAATTTAGTGCTGGTAGCATAATTCTCATCCTGTAAAAATCATCGTCAGAATAGGCATAGAATGCAGCGCTATTTATTGCCTTAACTGTAATCAAGTGCCGTTACACTGGTTGAGCAGGATTGACGCCGACTTTGACACAAACTGGAGAACCATAAACTGATGCAGTATATCAAAAAATACATATACTTATCGATCCTCGGTATTCTGTTGACTCCTGTTGTGTCCAACGCAGCTGATTTAACTTCTCAACTTTCCCGTTTTTTTTCTGACAACTTTAAAAATACGGACAATACAGTTACTGTCGTCATCAAGTCTCCTGAGGCTCAGCGGCCAGTCTGTGATGCACCACAGATATCCCTGCCAGGCAACGCCAGAATGTGGGGCAATCTTTCCGTGTCTGTTCGCTGCAATCAGGAAAGGCATTTTGTTCAAGTTGAAGTACAAGTTACCGGTAAATACGTTGCAACCACTGTCCCCGTTAACCGAGGCAACACGCTTAAAATCACGGATATCCATCTGACTCGTGGTCGCTTAGACTTGTTGCCACCCAAGACGTTGTTGTCGCTGACAGAGGCTGAAGGCGCAACCGCATTACGGGATATTGCACCGGGTCAACCCATCACTCAGGCCATGGTACGTAAGTCATGGGTTATTCAGGCCGGCCAAAACGTCCAAATTCTGGCGCAAGGAGAAGGGTTTAGCGTTCGTAGTGATGGCAAAGCCATGAACAACGCTGCCGCAGGCCAGAACGCCAGAGCTCGCACTGCATCCGGACAAGTCGTATCGGGTATTGCAACCCGTGATGGGATGATTCTGATCTCACAATAATTTGCTAAAGTAATAGCAATAGGTGCCGATATGATGTACATCGACGTTGATGATACCCTTGGGCCCAAACGTGTGGCTCTGAAAATAATTACGTTTATTGAGGTATCATCTTTCATTTATGCCTTTACGACGCGAGTAGACGACCATGAGTATCGATCGGACACAATCAATCAAACCAGTAAACCAGGTTCAACCTCGGGATAGTGGTGATACGGTAAAAATAAAGCGCAAAGAGGGTGCTGAACAACAAAATGGCGTCACGGGCACGCAGGTGAAGTTAAGCGATGCTCAATCAAAACTGATGCAGCCATCCTCTCAGGACATCGACGTACAACGTGTTGAAACGTTGAAACAAGCCATTCGTGATGGCTCATTGAAGATGAACGTTGGTAAAATTGCCGATGCGATCATCAAAAACGCACGGGACTTAACTTCAGGCGACTAATTTTATGGAAAAACTTGTAAAGCTTCTAACCCAGCTTCTGATTACCCTGCGCGATTTGGAAGCTATTCTGGCTGACGAGCAGTTATTGCTTTGTGCTGGTCAGATTGATGGTGTGGCTCTACAGGTCGTTACCGATAAGAAAAATACTCTGCTTTCATCCCTTCAGCATTTAGACAAAATTCGGATGCAGGGAGAGAAAGTGCTGCGCTTGCAAGCACCTTATCAAGATAAGCCCGCGCTGGCAGAACTATGGCAGCAGATTACAGAACTGGGTGAAGCATTACGCAACCAAAATCGCCACAACGGCATGCTACTCAGCTATCATCTTGACCATAACGAAAAAGCCCTTGCAGTGTTAAAATCCCGTCATGCTCAAACCGTTTATGGCTCGGATGGTCAGCCTCGTACCAGCAGTATCTCAGGACGTAGAGTCAGTATCTGACTCGCTGATGGTTTAACGAAAACAGCAGACAGCCTGCTCGCTTTTTCCTTTATCTGCACTGAACAAACACGTCCGTATTAGCGATAGTTGACAGATATTTCACTGGAAACCACGTCTACAGATGCAGATATTCTGCCCGTGCCAGGGACATAGAACATCATCCTGAATTCGCTGTTTGCAGGTATACCCTGCAAGCCAGATGTTTGACCGCTGGCACTATCAAGATTAACACAGCGGTTAAGCGCACAAAGCTTCACTGTAAGATCTATCGGCGCAGCTGATGCTAATTGATACCGCCAATAGATAACTGTCACGACATTATCCGCAGAAACTTGCAAACTGGCCGCAGGCAAAAGAGCAGGAGATGAAGCCTGCATCCCCCTATATTGAAAAGAGGGCCCGGAAACACTGGCACTCCATCCCCCTTGCTGCGCATGAACGCTGTATGCGCAAGAACTGATCAATATGCCACCTACCGCCAGTAGCGAAAAACGAATACGTTTCATCAGGATGACTCGCCAATCATTGACGTCATCCTTATCTGACGACTATCACTGATTTCCAGATTAGACAGCACCGCAACCTGTGGCAAGCTACGGCGTAGAAAGCGAGATAACAGACCACGTAATGCGTGGTTGACCAATAATACAGGGGGAGCCCCAAGCATCTCTTGTCGCTGCAATGCTTGCTGAGCCTGATTTAGCAGTCGGTCGCTCAGCCCAGGTTCTAATCCACCACCACCTTGCAGGGCCTGCAACAACAGGCGCTCTAACGCACTATCAAGACCGATGACCTGTAATTCAGTATCGCCAGGGAACCATTGCTGTGTAATGGCACGACCAAGCGCTATACGTACAGCGGTGGTCAGCTCGTAAGGGTCGCTTTGTACCGGAGCATGCTCAGACAATGTTTCAATTACTGTACGCATGTCTCGAATAGAGACTTGTTCACTTAATAGATTTTGCAGCACCTTATGCAAAGTAGTTAATGTGACTACCCCCGGAATAAAATCTTCCGTCAGTTTAGGCATCTCCTGAGAGACCCTATCCATTAGTTGCTGCGCTTCCTGGCGACCAA
This sequence comes from Dickeya aquatica, assembly GCF_900095885.1. NCBI lineage: Bacteria > Pseudomonadati > Pseudomonadota > Gammaproteobacteria > Enterobacterales > Pectobacteriaceae > Dickeya > Dickeya aquatica. The sequence continues at coordinate 1,451,663 of NZ_LT615367.1, read as the reverse complement.
ACAACTCACTCGCATGCAAACTCAGCAGATGATTAAGATGGGTAGCCACAACCGTACTGGCCTCAACTACCGTATAACCCTGAACCTGAGCCTGCTCTTTTAACGAACTGTCAATCCAAACGGCAGGCAGCCCAAAAGCGGGATCGTTGGTTGCATCACCGGACAGCGAGCCAACCGCATTACCAGGGTTAATCGCCATCCAGCGCCCCGGATGTGCTTCACCACTGCCAATTTCTACCCCTTTCATTAAAATGCGGTAGCTGGCTGGCTGTAAATCCAGGTTGTCGCGTATGTGCACAACCGGCGGCAGAAACCCCATTTCCTGGGCAAATTTCTTACGGATACTTCTGATCCTCCCCAGCAACTCACCATTTTGCTGAAAATCGACCATAGGAATCAGTCGGTATCCCACTTCCATCCCCAAGGGATCTTCCAGTTGAACATCAGACCAACTGGCTTCGACTATCTGTGGTGATGTCGGTACTGCTGATGCCGTTTGTGCAGACTCAAATTCAGCTTTTCTTTCGCCTTTTTTAATCAACCACGCAATGCCCAATAACAGGCCGGTAAAAAGTAAAAAGACAAAGTTTGGCATGCCTGGAACCAGACCAATCATCCCAAGCACTGCGGCACTGAGCACCATAACCTGAGGATTATTGAACAGTTGCGTTACCATCTGCTGCCCAACATCCTGATTGGTACCAACACGAGTAACAATAACACCCGCCGCCGTCGAAATAACCAGTGCCGGGATCTGCGCAACCAGACCATCACCAATAGTCAGCAACGTATAGTTTTCTACTGCCTGCCCTAACAGCATGTCATGCTGAACTACACCAACCAGCAGACCACCAATGACGTTGATTGCCATGATCATGAGGCCAGCGATAGCATCACCACGCACAAATTTACTGGCACCGTCCATAGAGCCATAAAAATCAGCTTCCTGAGTTACCTCTGCCCGGCGCTTTTTCGCTTCGTCTTCACCGATCAAACCGGCATTAAGATCAGCATCAATCGCCATTTGCTTACCGGGCATACCATCCAAGGTAAAACGCGCACCAACCTCAGCAATACGCCCGGCACCTTTGGTGATAACCATAAAGTTGATCAAAACCAGGATGATAAAAACCACAATACCAATAGCGAAATTACCACCAACCAGAAAGTGACCAAATGCCTCAACGACCCGCCCAGCCGCCGCCGCACCGGTGTGTCCCTCCATCAGAATAATACGGGTTGATGCCACGTTGAGTGATAGTCGCAATAGCGTAGAGAACAATAGAATGGTCGGAAATGCAGCAAAATCGAGTGTACGCTGTGTGAACATCGCCACCAGCAACACCATGATGGAAAGTGCAATATTGAAGGTAAACAGCAAATCCAGAATAAACGGCGGTAACGGCAAAACCATCATTGACAGGATAAGCAGGATCAAGACTGGCCCCGCCAGGGCCTGCCACTGAGAACCTTTCATATTGCCTGGTAGGCGAAGCAAAGAGGCCAGGTTAGCCATCGGTTGTTTTCTCTTTAGCAAAATCCAGTGCATCCGGCACAGGTAAGTTTTTAGGTTTACGCGGAATCAACCCGCCTTCTCGTTTCCAGCGTTTCAACTGGTAGACCCACGAAAGCACTTCAGCAACAGCTGCATACAATCCAGCAGGGATCTGCTGCCCTATTTCAGTATGGCGATAGAGTGCACGCGCCAAAGGCGGTGCCTCAAGAATCGGGATACGGTGCTCCGAACCCAATTCACGAATACGTAAAGCAGTTTGATTGGCTCCTTTGGCTAATACTTTAGGAGCCTGCATTTTTTTCTCATCATATTTTAGCGCAACCGCATAGTGGGTTGGGTTGGTGACGATAACATCGGCTTTAGGCACATCAGCCATCATGCGGCGCTGAGCGATAGCACGCTGCTGTTGTTTGATGCGGCCCTTGATGTACGGGTCCCCTTCATGCTCTTTATACTCGTCACGGATTTCCTGCTTGCTCATGCGTAATCGTTTGATATAGCTCCATATCTGCCAGAATACGTCAAAAGCGACCATAGGAAGGAGCCCAAGGATAACCCAAAAACAGCAGAGTAGCGCGATATTCAGCGCATCCTTAATGGCGTTTTCCAGCGGTTCAGATACCAGATGTAACATATCGTTCCAACTGTGCCAAAGAAACCAGCAGGTAATGCACCCTACGATTACAGCTTTTAGTATCGCCTTAAATAATTCCGCCAAAACTTGTGTTGAAAACATACGTTTCAACCCGGATAACGGATTCATTTTACCAAAATCCACACTGATGGATTTGGTACTAAAAATTAGTCCGCCAAGCAGAATTGGCGCAGCCAGTGCAACTATCACAAGACCAAAGAAGATAGGAAGGAGGGCAAGCACTGCTTGCTCAATGAGCACGCCAATATGAGAAATGAATAATCGCTCATCGCTGATCAGGCTGTGATCAAATATCAATCCTTTAGCCAGCATCTCAGACAATTTTCTCGCCATACTCACGCCAGTCCCCCATAAAATAGCCAGCCCTGCAATCAGCATAAATAGAGATGTCAGTTCCTTTGAGCGAGGAATCTGACCTTCTTCTCGGGCTTTTTCTGTTCGTTGGGGGGTGGGAGCTTCTGTTTTCTCCAGATCGCTATCGTCTGCCACTACAGCCGCTCCTGTTAATGCTCACTGACATGAAAGTTATACAGCGCTAGCATGACAAAATCTTGCCATCGTTATGGGTAGAAAAAAGAGGAAAACAAGCGGCTATTTATTTTATTGCAAAGACGGGAGGCAGGAATTTACGATCGGGGATACCCCGATCGTAAAAATCCACATACCTTACGCCACGATGCCCATTTAAAAATACAATGGGTGTCGAGGTTAAATCAGAAACCCAAGCTATCGAGCAAGTCGTCAACCTGATCCTGGTTGGAAACAATACCTGTCGCAGTTTTATCAACCTGGGGCCCGTTCAGCAGACCTTCGTTTGCACGGCGAGCTTCGGACGGTTTTTCTGGAATATTTTCCAGCAATACCATCAGCAATTGTTTTTCGATTTCCTGAACTACATCCATCATGCGCTTGATAACTTGCCCTGTTAAATCCTGAAAATCTTGCGCCATCATGATTTCCAGCAACTGAGCATTGGTAAACGCAGTATGATCAGGAACAGATTCAAGGTAGCTACGAGTATCCGTCACCAGCTCTCGTGCTTCAGCAAGCTCAATAGGATTTTCAAACCATTGATCCCAACGGCCTTTCAGGGATTTGGCCTCTTCTTCCATTTGATTCTGTCGAGGTTGCGCAGCCTCAACACAACTTAACGCACGCTCTGCCGCCTGAGCGGTCATCTGTACAACATAATCAAGACGATCACGAGCATCTGGGATGGCTTCCGCCGCTTCCGCAATAGCATGATCTAAGCCAAGCTCTTTCAGGCTATCACGCAGCATACGCGTTAACTGCCCGATACGAGAAATAATCTCTGTGGCAGATGCATGATCATTAATGGGCATCGGATGTGGATTCATGGCATCTCCTTACATACCAAGCTTTTCGAAAATCTTACTCAGTTTTTCTTCAAGCGTCGCGGCAGTAAATGGTTTAACAACATAACCACTGGCACCAGCCTGTGCTGCAGCAATAATATTCTCTTTCTTTGCTTCAGCGGTTACCATCAGCACTGGGAGTTTGGAAAGCGCGCCATCGGCGCGGATAGCCTGCAACAGTTCCAGTCCGTCCATATTAGGCATGTTCCAGTCAGAAATGACGAAATCGAAACTGCCTGAACGAAGCTTGTTCAGGGCATCAGAGCCATCTTCCGCTTCTTCCACATTGTTGAAGCCCAGTTCTTTTAGTAGATTTCGGACAATGCGACGCATTGTCGAAAAATCATCCACTACTAAAAATCTGAGTTCTTTATCAGCCATACCTACTCCTAATATTATTGCTCACCTGGAGCTGCTATATACGTAATGCCTGTCCGGCAGAAACTTGTGCCAGCATTCGCTGACTCACCTGGTGCAAGTCCACCACCTCATCGACACCACCGAGTGCAATAGCTTCTCGAGGCATACCGAATACGACACAGCTGGCTTCATTTTGCGCGATGGTATAGGCACCGGCTTTATGAAGCTCCAGCATTCCTGCGGCCCCGTCATTTCCCATGCCAGTTAAGATAACTCCTACTGCATTTCGTCCGGCGTACTGTGCAACAGAGTGGAACAGTACGTCAACAGAAGGACGATGACGATTAACCGGCGGACCATCATGCAGTTTTACTTGATAGTTTGCACCACTACGCGACAACTCAAGATGGCGGGCACCAGGAGCGATGTAAGCATGTCCTGGCAAAACGCGCTCTCCGTCTTCTGCTTCTTTCACTGTAATCTGACACAACTTATTGAGCCGTTCAGCAAAGGATTTCGTGAAACCCGGTGGCATATGCTGGGTAATCAACAGAGCCGGACTGGTTGGTGGCAATGGCTGCAAAACATGCCTGATCGCTTCCGTACCGCCTGTTGATGCACCAATCGCAATCAATTTCTCACTACTGAGCAACGGTGTACTGGGGATAAGAATGGTAGGTGCTGGAGACGAGTTGCGCTGTGGCAAACGTGCTTTAGCCGCCATGCGAATTTTTTCAGCGATCAACTCGCTGTATGCCAGCATCCCCTCACGAATACCTAACTGCGGCTTCGTCACAAAATCAATTGCGCCTAACTCAAGTGCTCGCAAGGTAATTTCTGAGCCCTTTCCTGTCAGGGACGATACCATCACAACAGGCATAGGGCGAAGGCGCATGAGTTTTTCAAGAAAATCCAGTCCATCCATACGCGGCATTTCAACGTCCAGCGTTAACACCTGTGGATTAAATTTTTTGATTAAATCGCGGGCCACTAAAGGATCTGGCGCAGTGGCTACCACCTCCATGTCGGGATGGCTGTTAATGATTTCAGTCATGATCTGGCGCATTAATGCAGAATCATCAACACATAATACTTTTATTTTGCTCATTATCTTTCCTTAGCCAGCCCATATACAGTCTGTCCCCGCAGGTAAAATTCCCGACTGATCTGACTGAAGTTCTCTGAATGCCCGGCAAATAATAATCCGCCCGGTTTTAGCAGCGGAACAAAACGGCGTAAAATACGCTCTTGTGTTTCTTTATCGAAATAAATCATTACATTGCGACAGAAAATAGCGTCAAAAGGCGCAGGCAGAGACCATTCTGGTGCCAGCAAATTCACCTGCTGGAAGTGGATCATACTCGCCAGTTCAGGACGAACGCGAACTAAACCACTATGCGGGCCAGTCCCTCGCAAAAAGAAACGCTGCATTTGCTGTGGAGAGAGAGAGCGCAGGTCTTCTTGCCTGTAGACACCAGCAGAGGCTTTTTCTAACACTTGGGTATCAATGTCTGTTGCTGTGATTTGACAATTGGAAGCACGATCACCATAAACCTCCGCCAACGTCATCGCCAGAGAATAAGGCTCCTCGCCTGTAGAGGCAGCGGCGCACCAGATGCTATAGCCCCCCTGACGTTTACGCGCATGATCGGCAAGAATAGGAAAATGGTGAGCTTCACGAAAGAAGGCTGTCAGATTGGTGGTGAGCGCATTGATAAATGCCTGCCACTCCGCACTGTTTGGATCGGACTCCAGTAGCGCCAGATATTGACCAAAATCATTAATACCTAGTAAACGCAAACGTCTGACCAAACGGTTATAAACCATTTCCCGTTTATGGTCTGCCAGCACGATACCGGCACGCTGATAGATAAGCTGGCTGATACGCCGAAAATGAACATCAGACAGCGGTAACCGTTCAACCATCTGACTCAAAATGGATGTAGAACCTGAACGATTTGGCGATGGTGTATTCTTCATATCTGACCGCCCGAAAATGGATAGATGATTTTATTGTTTTTCAATCAGACTTCCCATTACAGCTATTGCAGGTTTCACACGTTAATCCAAGACATCATTCCAGGGTAAAGGATGGTGTCGCTTCATAATACAATTGGCTGGTCTGATTAATCGACCAGTATGCGATACAGAAATGGCTGTAACGTTGTCATAGCACTTTTCTATACATTTTTTTCAGTCTAGAAAGACTAAAAAATGCTTTATTCAGTTTTCTGACTTGAGACGTGTATTTCTATGAATACAGCGATAACACGATTCTCAAACGGACTAAATAACGCCACAGCGCCTATACCACACGCATTACATATAACAATCGGCCGCATTAAACCTTTCTTTAACTAAAGAACTGCAATAACGGTAACAAAACCTAAATTTGCTAAGTCTGTCTCAAAAAATCCAGGGTTATGTCTGATGTGACAGCCTATCAAACCACAGAAACCCTTAAAAATATCTTAAGTAACTAGCTTGATATAGATTCTATCAGTTGTTTTTTTCATTCCGTGACGTGGTCGTCATCATGCTTGAAAAAGTAACCGCTCAGGCGTTATCAGGTCAAAATTCATACTCAACCAGATGAATCAGGATGAATTCTCATACTTACAGCCAAATTAACCGGACGAATCAATATCCTGTATCCTGCACCTCGTCCGGTTAACGGTATTAAGCTGTCAGCGTGTTAAAACTTTTCCCAATTATCAGCACTTTTGCTATTTTTCACATGCCTCTCTTTGGCTGTTACCACAGGAGTTGACAGTAACGCCGGTCTGGCAAAGACACCTGTCGGTGCACTGACTCTTCGGGTTTTACTGCTCTCCTCTGACAAACGAAACACAGCAACTGATTGATTTAGAACGCGAACCTGCTCTTCTAGCGCGATAGCCGCTGATGCAGACTCTTCAACCAACGCCGCGTTCTGCTGAGTAACACGATCCATTTCGGTCACAGCCTGGCCGACTTGATCGATACCACGGCTTTGCTCTTCAGATGCTGAGGCTATTTCGCCCATGATATCAGTGACTCGAGTCACTGCACTCACAATCTCACCCATGGTTTCACCAGCACTTTCGACCAGAACTGAACCTTCCTGCACCCGGTTTACTGAGTCATCAATCAGCGATTTAATTTCTTTGGCAGCTTGCGCGCTACGCTGAGCAAGGCTACGCACCTCACCTGCAACCACCGCAAAACCACGCCCCTGCTCGCCCGCACGGGCCGCTTCTACCGCAGCGTTGAGTGCCAGGATATTGGTTTGAAACGCAATACCATCAATAACACTGGTGATATCAGCAATTTTCTGCGAGCTACCAGCAATGTTATGCATGGTCTTCACAACATTATCAACAACCTTGCCACCTTTCTGTGCAGTATCAGAAGCACTGCGTGCAAGCTGACTGGCCTGACGCGCATTATCAGCATTCAGTTTTACTGTGGAGGTGAGCTGTTCCATACTGGCAGCCGTCTCTTCCAGTGCGGCAGCTTGCTGTTCAGTTCTTGATGAAAGATCGTTGTTACCAGCACTAATTTCCGAGGCTCCGGTGTCAATAGCCTCAGCACTCTGGCGCACAGCACTTACCGTTGTCACGAATTCTGTCTGCATGTGGCGCAGGCTATCAGCAAGCATCCCCATCTCATTCGTACCTTGGAAATCAATACGCGATGTCAAATCCCCTCTTGCCATATGACGAATATGTTCAATGAGGTGATGTAACGGCTGAATCAGTGAGCGATTGATGCCAACCCATACAATCAGCGATATGACAACCACAAATACAGCAACCGTTACCAGTAACCATAGTGCAGTTGAGTAAGCAGAATTATTATCTTCAACCGCATCCGCATACACTTTGTCATAGGACTCTTTGTAAGAGTAATAGGCCTTCTCAAACTTGTCCTGAAAACTTTGAGTTGGCTGATCAAAAAACTCCTTTAACCTGCCATTTGAGAGAAAAACAATCAAATCGCTTAATGCATTATTAAGCACGGTATAATTCTCTTTTACCGCCTGAGCAACCGCTGAATCCTGCTTACTGCTATACGGAATTTTTTCATAATTAGCGAAGTGTGTATTAGCAATGACTAATTGTTTTTTAGCCAACTCAATGAGCTCTTTGGCTGACACTCCACCTGATACCCCGCCAGAGGCATCCATAGCATAGCGTGTACCTGCACGATTAAGTGTATTACGCGTCTGTAATAAATATGACCAGGTAGACTCCAACTCTGACTTCTGTTGGTTGATAACCCGGGTTGTTGTGAAAATGTCACGATCCGACTTAAGAGCATTAAAAAACAGCCCACCGGAAACGATTTGAAGAAGAATAAATAGCCCAAGAACGATAATGAGCCCAGTTACGACCTTTACACGATTCAGCATATTAAGCCTTTATAACAACAATCATTGATGCATTAGCATCTTTATAACTCTATGATTCGAGATTCGAGGGTATCAAATGATAGGGGCCACCGAAGTGGCCCTTAATGGCTGGTTTGTCAAACTTTCATGACGCTATCAACCAACGCCATTTCCTCACTACTGAGTAGTTTCTCTATATCAACGAGAATTAACATCCGCTCACCCAGAGAACCCAATCCTGTCAGGTATTCTGTTGACAACGTGACCGCAAACTCTGGAGCCGGACGAATTTGATCGGCTGTCAGAGAGAGCACATCCGACACACCATCGACCACAATTCCGACAACACGCTGCCCTAAATTCAATACAATCACCACCGTGTTATCGTCATAATCAACTTCTTGCTGCATGAATTTGATACGTAAATCGACAATAGGAACAATAACACCGCGAAGATTGGTTACACCCTTGATGAAAGAAGGTGTATTAGCAATTCGCGTAACTTGATCATAACCACGAATTTCTTGAACCTTTAAAATATCTACGCCGTATTCCTCATCACCCAGCGTAAAAATCAAAAACTCCTGACCTACTGTCTCGCCTGCTAGCTTTGTCACATTCGCAAGTCCAGTCATGTTTCTCACCTTTTTAATAATCTATAGCTGTAAACGTTGTTAAGCTGCGGTTTCGACCACACGCTTTTCCCGATAAAGCGCTTGCAACGCGGAAACATCTACAATTAGTGCTACGCTACCATCACCCAGAATCGTCGCGGCGGAAACACCCGGCACTTTGCGATAATTACTTTCCAGGTTTTTCACCACAACCTGATGCTGACCGATCAGTTGGTCAACCAGCAAGGCATAACGGCGGCCCGCGCTCTGTAGAATAACCACGATCCCCTGCGTCGCATCCGTTTTCGCTCCGGCGACATCAAATACCTGATACAGCTCAACCAATGGCAAATATTCGCCACGAACCTGCAACACTCGCTCGCCTCCTGCCAGCGGGTACAAATCTTCCGATTGCGGTTGCAGGGATTCCATAACCGCATTCAACGGCAGGATAAACACTTCATTATTCACTTTAACTGACATACCATCCAGAATTGCTAGCGTCAACGGCAGCAAAATACGGATAGTTGTCCCTTTTCCTTTCTGGAAGTGGATTTCAACATGACCACCCATTTCCTGAATATTTCGTTTTACCACATCCATACCAACGCCTCGGCCTGATACGTCGGTGACTTTTTCTGCGGTAGAAAAACCAGGCGCAAAAATTAACATGCCGACCTCTTCATCAGACATGTTTTCGCTAACCGCCATCCCTTGCGACAGCGCTTTGGCCAGAATACGCTCGCGGTTCAAACCAGCGCCATCATCGATAACCTCAATACAGATGTTACCGCCCTGATGTTCTGCTGATAGAGTCAGATTACCCACAGCAGACTTGCCTGACTCGATACGTTTTTCCGGTGATTCAATGCCATGGTCAAGGCTATTACGTACCAGATGGGTCAGCGGGTCGATAATGCGTTCAATCAGGCTCTTATCAAGTTCAGTTGAACTTCCTAACAACGTTAGCTCAACTTCCTTACCTAATTTTGCAGCCAGATCACGAACCAGACGCGGGAAACGACTAAACACGTATTCCATAGGCATCATACGAATAGACATGACTGACTCTTGCAGATCCCGCGCATTACGCTCAAGCTGGCCCATGCTATTAAGCAGGTCACCATGCGCGACCGGATCAAGAGCACTCGAACGCTGAGCCAGCATTGACTGGGTAATCACCAACTCTCCAACCAGGTTGATAAGCTGGTCAACTTTCTCTACTGCTACACGAATACTGGTATCACCGGCTTTGGTTCTTCCTTTAGCGGCATCATTAGCCGCACCAGGCTTCGCTACAGGCGCTGGAGCACTCTGAACCGGTGCAACAGGAGCGGGAGGCTCAGGTTGAACCACAGGAGCCGGCTCGCTGACAACTGGCGCTACCGCAACCGGTGCCGCAACGCTGGCAGCACCTGGAGTTTTAAAGCTAATTTGCTCTGGTTCCAGAACAAAACATAGCACGGCGCTGATATCGTCTTCACTGGCAGACGTCTCCAGCGTCAGTTCAACACTATTGCTGGTTTGGACCGAATCTTTAACTGTTCCCAGATTTCCTAACTCTTCAAGCAGTTGAGGAATATCCGACTCTTTCAGGCCAGTCAGGGCAATTCTTAGGCCTGAATTCCCACTGGCAGCAGTGGCCGAGGCTGGAGCGGAAGAAACCGAATTTTCAACCTCTACCTTGGCTTGAGCAGCTCCGGTAGCGCCATTTTCTTTGGACTCCAGAGCAAGCTGACGCAGTGCCTGACAGATATACTCAAAGCTTTCAGCGTTGGGCTCCTGCGCAGTTTTATAAGCATCCAACTGATCCTGCATGATATCTTTGGTTTCCAAAAATAGGTTGATAATATCGGTGCTCAACCGCATTTCACCGCGTCTGGCACCATCCAGCAGGTTCTCCAGTATGTGAGTGGTTTCCTGCAATATAGTAAAGCCGAATGTCCCCGCTCCCCCTTTAATCGAGTGAGCAGCGCGGAATATGGCATTCATTTGTTCCGTATCGGGTGCCAACGGATCAAGTTGCAATAAATGCTGCTCCATGTCCGCCAACAATTCATCTGCTTCATCAAAGAACGTTTGATAGAAAGCACTCATGTCCATGCTCACGTGGGTCACCTCTGCTGTGAATCGCGGCTTGTTGAAGAAGGTGTCGCCTGACTATCAGGTGCTGCTGGCAAAGCTGTCGTAGGCTGCCGATGGCTTGTTGCCGATGAGCCGTTCGCTCCCGACGCAGGTGCCGCTGTTGCGGGTGCCTGAACAGGAGCCGCAGTTGAGCCAGATACAGGCGTCCCATTGGTTTCGGGTTGTGGTGTAGCCGTACTGTTACCGTTATCGGCAGGTGCGGTAACGGGCTTGGCTTTATCCATCCCCATGTTTTGTAAATTTTCTATTTTATCAATGTTTACTGCACTGCTTTCAGCATTCTCATGTTCGATATTCTCCTGAGCCTGCTTATTCAGGACAACCAGACTGATACGACGGTTGATGGCATCACTGCCCCCTTTGGCCTGCTTCAAATTCATCGTGTCAGCCATACCTACAACACGCAAAACTTTGCCATCGGCCAACCCACCGGCAATCAGTTCTCGACGGGAAGCATTAGCGCGATCGGCAGATAATTCCCAGTTGCTGTAGCCTCGCTCACCCATTGCGTACTTCGCATCATCAGTATGGCCCGATAAACTGATTTTATTAGGAATATCATTCAAAATTGGCGCGATAGCTCGCAAAATATCACTCATATAAGGTTCGACCTGCGCACTACCTGTTTTAAACATAGGCCGATTGTTACTATCAATGATTTGAATGCGCAGGCCCTCATCGACCATTTCAATCAACAGATGCGGCCTTAATGCTCTGAGGCGCGGATCCGCCTCAATAAGTTGATCAAGCCGTTCGCGTAGTTTATTGAGTTTAATTTCTTCAAGGCGGCCATCCATGGTATCAATCTGACGCTTCACATCACCTTCCTGCTGGGTTGGATCAGAGCCACCGCCAGGTATCGGGTTTGAAGCATCACTCATTTTAGGGCCAGAGGTAATGGCTATTTTCAATGGTGTGCGGAAATATTCGGCAATTTGCGCCAATTGAGAAGGCGAGGAAATAGCAATCAACCACATCACCAGAAAAAGCGCCATCATGGCGGTCATGAAGTCAGCATACGCTATTTTCCATGAGCCACCATGATGTGCAGCATGTCCTGATTTACGTTTTTTTCGAATAATCGGATGTTGGTGTTTCATGCGTCATTTTCCGATGCCTGCTGTGCCGGAGCCTTCACATTACGGATATGCTCTTCCATTTCGGTAAATGAAGGACGCACTGTTGAATAAAGCGTTTTACGACCAAACTCAACGGCTATCTGCGGGGCATAACCATTCAGGCTGGATAACAATGTCACCTTGATACATTGAAGCACTTTGATTTTTTCAGAGTTTTTTTGACGCAGCAATGATGCGAGCGGAGACACGAAACCGTAAGCCAATAAAATCCCAAGGAAGGTCCCCACCATCGCATGGGCAATCATCATGCCCAGTTCTGCCGCAGGACGGTCAACAAACGCCAGAGAATGCACTACACCCATTACCGCAGCAACAATACCAAATGCGGGCAACCCATCCCCCATCAGGTTTAAGCTGGTTGCTGGAACTTCAACTTCATGCTCAACGGTTTCAATTTCTTCATCCATCAGCGTTTCAATTTCAAACGCATTCATGTTCCCGCTAACCATCAAGCGCAAATAATCGGTCACAAATTCTACAATATAGCTATCAGCCAGAATGCGGGGATAGGTGGAGAAAATTTCACTCTCATTAGGATTATCGATATCAAACTCTAACGAAAGCATACCTTGCTGACGTGATTTAGCCATCAAGCGAAACAGCACGGCCATCAGATCCATGTATACCGCTTTCGTGTATTTCGACCCTTGCAGCAATATTGGGAGCGATTTCATCGTTGACTTAATCGCTTTACCAGTATTACCAACGATAAATGCCCCGACAGCCGCACCACCGATAATCAATAATTCCGAAGGCTGATACAGTGCCCCTAACTCGCCACCAACGATGAGATAACCGCCAAGTATGGAGCCTATAGTGACAAGATAACCCAATATAACCAGCACAAGAATTCCTTATAGATAGTAAAAGGGTGGCGGAGAGAGTTACAAATGCGGTCTTACCAACGACTTATTTGGAGGGAATACTGCCATCGGGCAATTGACGCACGATGACAGAACCACAAAATCGCCATCAGGCTCAGACTGCATGCTTAACCTGTTCGTCCAGCAGTTGAGGTATCATATCGGCAACACTCGGCGAAAGTTTACGTCTTTTTACAGCTCTGGAAGGTGGCTGGCATAAACTACAAACAAAACTATTTTTAGGCTGATGCGCGTGGGTAATAAACATCCCCTTGCAGCAATTGCAAGAAGACAGTTGCAGCATGCCACTGTCCACAAAGCGCACCAGCGTCCAGGCACGGGTTAATGCCAGCAGAGGAGCCTCGCTTTGAGGGGCGCATTGTTCGAGATAAAGCCGATAAGCTTTAATAACAGCTTCAACACCACTACAGTGACTATTCTTGAGCAGAAAAATATAGGCATTATAGAACATGGAGGAATGGATGTTCTGTTCCCATGTCATGAACCAGTCTGTTGAAAACGGCAGCATCCCCTTTGGCGGCGGGCTACCACGTAACTCTTTGTATAACTTGATTAAGCGGCCACGACTTAACTGTGTCTCACTTTCCAGCATTTGCAGACGCGCACCCAGCGATATCAACTCCATCGCCAGTTGGATGTCTTTAGCTTCCTGAACAATACTTTTCTCTGCCATCATTATGCCCTTTTCTTAGGCAGGCTCTCTTCTTTTGAAGACAGCTCTTGTAATAAATGACTCGACAGCAGAATACCGGTGTGGATCTGTTGCAGATCATCAACACGAGATTCCTGCGTTAATAACTTGATAGTATTGTGATCACTGAAGCGAAAATGACAGATCAGCTGATTAGTTTCAGCAAGTTTTACCATCTGAGGCAGAGTCAGTTGCATCAATGCTTCGGCCATTTCTTCGTTGATACCAAGGCGGAACATCGCCGATGCTTTTTCGTCATTAATTAATCGCTGAGCCAGTAACAAATAAGACAAATTTATGTCATAAATGTGTTTTAGCAATTCAGAGGTACCCATATTCCCATCCCGACAGGCTATGTTTCAAACATAAGTTAGGTGACAAAACACTCACCCGCTAAACAATCACTCTCCATAGGTGGCATGAAAACTATCGGTGCCAGATAATTCTACTACCTTATAATCTTCTAATATGACGAAAAATACAGCATCCACACTGATGCACTTGAGGCTCCGTCTCTTCATAAATCTAAACCCGTTCTTTCTCTGTATTATGCCCATACAGAACGGTAGGATTAATCCTAATCCCCCGTCACTCTACCGCCTTCGCCCTAAATCATACAACGCAGGCACCTTAGTATTTTGATAATTATGTGATCTGCATCACGAAAATGAAAGTAGCAAATCACAATATTTCACTGTTTTTTGCTTAGCAGTGAAGTTTTTCTGAACACAAAACAATCCGTATCGGAGCAAAAAACTTAACCCAAGAGAAAGCCTCTATCAAAAATAAACTTAACTATTTGATATTAAATATAAAGAAAAAAAGCCATCAACACATCATACCGTGCCACCACGTTGTTTCACATTAAGATTTCTAATTTTATTACATAGGTAACTATTTCATGAATACCTAGTTCTACAGATTCCTCTTATAAAAGAACAGATAACCGTTAGACGATAAGTAAGAAGACTGTTTTAGCGCCAACCGCTGCATGGCACAGTGTAATCAGTATTGTTTTCTTTGCTGAGTAACACATCAGGCCCGCCTCAGAAACGCTCTCGTTCTCTAAATAGCGTTATCCGCCATAGGTTTTGGAAATACATCATGTTCACCGATTGCTGGATGCTCACTTTCCGCATCATTACCTGGCTTGAAACGCTGAAAAATAAACTCCGCCATCAAAAAAAACTGAAAAATAAAATTCTGTTTTAAAGCAGAGAAGGTCAAATATCAGCAGAAAGTTTTCCCTGATAGCAGCATACGTTATTCACCTTGCATCCGGTATAAAAGCAATGACTAAAAATACCGATCGAAAGTCACATTATTGAGGTAAAAAAAGCCCGTGAAGATATGCAGTCACCGCCAGATTCGTGATCAAAATCGCATTGAAATTCATGAATGTTTCACATTATATGACGATGTTAGAGTATCGTGGTATTACATGCGATTTGCACAGTAGTGGTTTCCATAAATCAGCGCATCCAAACTACACCTGCACGTAGTACGGTTTATGTACATGTACTTCATCCTGAAAATGAGCGAATGGATATGAAAATGATGTCAAAATCTGAACAACAGGGTAAAACCGGCATACTGGGTAATCTTGGCCTGGTGCCACTATTTGTCATCATTCTGGGCGGTATCATGCTCTTGTTTGCCCTGGCTATTGGTACAGCCAGCTATTTCCTGGTGCGTTCAAACCAAAGCCTGGACTACGTCACACAAGAAATCGATATTCGTCTTGGTTTGTCAAACAGTTCCAACCACCTCAGAACGGCTCGTTTATTAATAATTCAGGCCGGCGCAGCGGTTCGCGTGGGTGATACCGATGTGTTCAACAGTAACCTGAAACAGGCAGAGCAGCGCATTGCCATGTCGAAGGAGGCGTTTAATATCTATGAAAACCGCTCGGTCAAAACTGACACGGATATAGCGCTGGAACCCGAACTTAACAAAGCTTACAGCGAGTATGTTGAGAAAGGCATTATGCCAATGCTCAAGGCTGCCAAAGATGGTTATTTCGAAGAAATACTGACCCATGAGTCCGAAGAAGTACGGGTACTTGATGAGGCTTATAATAAACCGCTGCTAAAAGCGATAGCGTTTCGTACCGAGCGCGCCAAAGGCCTCAATAATGATGCCCAGCGTCAGGCTATGCTGGGATACACCCTGATGACGGTCAGTTTCATCATTGCTATCTTTATGACCTTGCTGACATTCCTGTTCTTGCGAGGTGCGCTCATTAAACCGATGAACCATCTGGTTCAACGCATTCAGCGTATTGCGCAAGGTGATTTGACCCAGCCTGACGAAGCTTACGGTAAAAATGAAATCGGCATTTTGGGGCAGAATATCCAGCAAATGCAGGCATCGCTGGTACATACGGTATCCACTGTTCGTGACAGCGCCGATTCTATTTATCAAGGGACGACCGAAATCACTGCGGGTAACAGCGATCTGTCATCACGTACAGAGCAACAGGCCGCGGCAATTGAACAGACCGCAGCCAGCATGGAGCAGTTAACCGCCACAGTGAAACAGAACTCGGATAATGCGCATCACGCCAGCCAGCTCGCTTCCAATGCGTCAGGCAAAGCGAAGCAAGGGGGGAAATTGTGCGAGAATGTGGTTAATACCATGAACAGCATTTCCGGCAGTTCGCGGAAAATTTCCGAGATAACGAACGTCATTAACAGCATCGCTTTCCAGACGAATATTCTGGCGTTGAACGCGGCGGTCGAAGCCGCACGCGCCGGGGAACAAGGCCGAGGGTTTGCCGTGGTTGCCGGAGAAGTCCGTAGCCTTGCCCAGCGCAGTGCTCAGGCAGCAAAAGAGATTGAAGGCTTGATTTCTGAATCAGTATCACTGGTCAACAGCGGCTCTGCGCTGGTAGATAATGCAGGTCAGACCATGCATGACATCGTTCAGGCTGTCACCAGCGTCACCGATATCATGAACGAAATTGCTTCAGCATCGGATGAACAGAGCCGCGGCATTACTCAGGTCGGTCAGGCAATCGCTGAAATGGACAGTGTGACACAACAAAACGCCTCGCTGGTTCAGCAGG
Organism: Dickeya aquatica; assembly: GCF_900095885.1. Classification (NCBI taxonomy): domain Bacteria; kingdom Pseudomonadati; phylum Pseudomonadota; class Gammaproteobacteria; order Enterobacterales; family Pectobacteriaceae; genus Dickeya; species Dickeya aquatica. Next base: position 1,434,844 of record NZ_LT615367.1, on the reverse strand, counting down.
CAACGGCGGCGGCGGCGTCTCTGGAAGATCAGGCCAGGGTTCTGACACAGGCCGTTTCTGCATTCAAGCTGGCGACGGATGGTGGTGCATATCAGGCACTCGCCTCATCCCCCAGAGGTTCGTTATCCAAAACGACGTTATCGGCTCCCGCGCTTGGCAGACCTAAAGCGAAAACCGGCCGTGATAACTGGGAAACCTTCTGACACAAGGGCTGATGCAGCGTGCCAGGCTGCATCAGCCTTATCAGGAGTCAGCAGCTAAAACGGGTTCAACAAAAATCCCCTCGCTGCTACCGAGTTCATTGAAAAACCAGATCCCGTCCGGATAATCCTTTAGCGCCACCAGATACATCACCCCTTCCTGAAAAGGTTCTACAGCCAAAATCCGCCCAGCCCTTCGCACCTCACCATCGGTTTTTACCGTTACTGCATCGCCTACGTTCAATGGATTCCTCCCGATTTCTCTCTTTATCTCTGTGATACGGCTGGCTGAGTCACGCTTTTACCCACTCAAGTAACGCAACTCGACACTGTATGTACATAAAAACACGGATGCAGCACACGTTAATGCTCACACAGCAGGTATATCATAAAAAAATAGCGCCAATGACAGAGCAAAATATCGCAACAGGTTTTTAAAACATCGTTTCACCTGAATTGTGGTTTTTCTGATATCACGTCACCGCCTTGCCTGACAGGTCTTTTATAATCACCTGAGTGAATAATTTGGTAAGCATTCAATGCCGTGATGGGAGCATAACGCAATCACAGCGTCATTATTCCCCTTCACCGAAAACAAGAAGCAGATAACATGATTTTGAATACAGCCAGGCAACTGCTGTGTACGTTGCGAAAAGCCGCCTTAAGCCAACAACGTGCCTCTAATAGAGTGCTATTGTGGCGTGAAATTATCCCCCTGGCGGTTCCTATTTTTATTGAGGGCCTGTGTGTCGTCCTGATGGGGATTTTTAGTACCCTTCTGGTCAGTTGGCTCGGAAAAGAGTCGATGGCGGCAGTCGGTCTGGCTGATAGCTTTAATATGCTGATTATTGCGTTTTTTACCGCGGTGGCACTTGGCACCGCGGTTGTGGTCGCGTTTAGTCTTGGCCAGCGCAACCGTAAACAGGCGAGACAGGCGGCCCGGCAATCCATATCGCTATTGGTACTGGCCTCTTTTTTGCTTGTCGGACTGGTCGAATTTGCGGGTCAAAGCATCATTGACATCATTGCTTACCGCGCGGATCCCACCGTGAAGTCACTGGCACTCACCTTTTTACGCCTGACAGTGTGGGGATATCCCGCACTGGCGATCACACTGGTGGGATGCGGGGCATTGCGTGGAGCCGGTAACACCCGGTTGCCAATGATCATCAATATTGGCATGAATATTCTCAATATTCTGTTGAGCGGCGTGCTGATTTACGGCGTGGCAAACTGGCAGGGCTTCGGTTTTATCGGAGCAGGTCTTGGGATCACTCTTTCGCGTTACATCGGTGCAGCCTGTGTCGTGTTCACGTTAATGAAAGGCTTCAACGGTGCGCTCCTCATCCCTTTTCGCAGCTATTTCCACCCGTTTACCACCGCTATTCTGTATGAAGTGTTGAGCATTGGTATTCCTGCCAGCGTTGAATCAGTCATGTTTAATATTGGAAAACTGATTACTCAGCGATTTGTCGCAGGGATGGGAACCGAAGTCATCGCCGGTAACTTTATTGCATTTTCAATTGTGGCATTAATCAATCTGCCAGGTAACGCACTGGGTTCCACGGCAACCATCATCGTTGGGTCTCGCCTTGGAAAAGGCCAGTTAATGCAGCCGGAAAGACTATTGAAATACATATTCTGGCTTTCCAATATTGGATTATGTGCCCTGGCACTACTCTCAATGCCATCAGCCGGTTGGATGGCCTCGCTGTATACGCATGAAGCAGACGTTATCGTCGTCGTACAGCATCTCATCTGGTTAAATGCGCTATTCATGCCGATATGGGCAGCCTCATGGGTACTACCGGCGGGTCTGAAAGGCGCGAAAGATGCCAGCTACACTATGTGGGTGGCGTTAGCCGGTATGTGGGGATGCCGGGTTATCGTGGGCTATATTCTGGGTATCATGCTTGGGTTTGGCGTGACTGGCGTCTGGATGGGCATGTTCTTTGACTGGATAGTCCGGGGCGTGCTGTTTTATCGCCGAATGATTAGCGGTAAGTGGTTATGGCGCTATACCAGCGGAAAAACCAATCATGGGAAAAACACCCAATAATCACATAACTTCGCTGCCTGGTTGACATTAAACATACATCGCGCACAGTTACGGGCATCGGTGAGATGCCATATTCATCACCTTGCTTAATTATTTGATTAGGCAATATTTATTGCCGCATTCTTATTTAAAAATTCTCATTCTCATGTACGCTAAAATCTATTTGACCGCAGATAGACGCTCATGAATACTGCCGGAAATAATAATGGATATACACCCGCCATCAGGCTAACTAACAGGAGTGAGCAATGAAAAAAACAATTATGGCTATTGGTCTGGCACTTGCAGCATCCACACTGGCACTGCCTTTATCTGCTCAGGCAGCCGTGAAAGATGAAATGGGTGCAATGGCAAAAAGCTATAAAGGTGCCGCTGGTGCCAATGATGCAACTGCATTGAAAACCGAGTTGCTGAATCTGAAAGCCCATGCCGTAAAAGCCAAAGCAGACCCTGAAGCGAACAAAAGCCCTGATAGCAAGGTTTTTAACGAAGGGCTGGACAAGCTCATCAAACAGATCGATGCCGCCATTGCTCTGGTTGATGCAGGTAAGCTGCCAGAAGCCAAAGCCGCAACCGATGAGCTGAAAAAAACGCGCGCGGAATACCATAAAAAACTGGGTGTGTAATTATTGATTCCAGCCCCCGGTTTTATCGCAGCAGTGATACGCGTGTCACTGCTGTTTTTATTCCGTCATTATTTTTGATAATTGGTAATATAATCGAAGGCTTATCTGAGAGCGTTGAAAAGCCATCGTGCCTTAAACGTTTTTCTCTTCCGCTCTGCGTTTTCTATAACCACGCTGGTATCCCCCTGCACCACCCGGCCGTCATTTATTTTATACTCCTGAATCATTTAACTTAAATTCAATATAAAACCAACATTGTTATGATATTTATTTGGAAACACGAATTACCGAAAAGACCTTTTTTAAATAATCACACCATATAGTCAGAAGAGGAAAGAGAAGGGAGACATGAAAAAAGCATCTGGATCTACCAGAGAAAATACACTATAACCTATACGTTTCATCGTGTATTGACGTTGCAATTTATAGCATGCAAATAAAAACTGGCGATAGAAACCTTAGACACACCATTAAAAGTAAGATCTCAACACTCATCATATGAAATGGAGATTCATTTATGCCTCTTTTGAATAAGAAATTGAATAGCAATAGCACTTTTTTTAGAAAAGCATTGCTGTCTTGTGTTTATTTAGGTGTCAGCATTGGCTGCCTTTCAGCAAATAGCTGGGCAAGTGTTGAACCGTTATCCGTTAGCGGAAACAAAATTTATGCGGGCAGCACGGCAAAAAGTTTTTCCGGTAATAGCCTGTTTTGGAGTAACAATGGCTGGGGTGGGGAAAAATTCTATACAGCGGATACGGTTGCATCGCTGAAAAAGAATTGGGGATCCAGTATTGTGCGTGCGGCAATGGGGGTACAGGAAAGTGGCGGTTATCTTCAAGACCCGGCAGGCAACAAGGCTAAAGTGGAAAAAGTGGTCAATGCCGCGATCGCCAACAATATGTATGTGATTATTGACTGGCACTCACATACGGCTGAAAACAATCGCAGTGAGGCGATCAGTTTCTTTCAGGATATGGCGCGTAAATATGGTAATAAGCCGAATGTTATTTACGAAATTTATAATGAACCATTGCAAGTTTCATGGAATAACACCATTAAGCCGTATGCCGAAGCCGTGGTATCAGCCATTCGGGCCATTGACCCTGATAACCTGATTATTGTCGGTACACCAAGCTGGTCACAAGATGTGGATGAAGCCTCGTTTAACCCTATTAATGCCAAGAACATTGCCTATACGCTGCATTTTTATGCCGGTACACACGGTGAGTCATTACGAAATAAAGCCAGAAAGGCATTAAATAACGGTATCGCCTTATTCGTTACCGAGTGGGGGGCCGTCAATTCAGACGGTAATGGCGGCGTAAACCAGACCGAAACCGATGCCTGGGTAACATTCATGCGTGATAATAATATCAGCAATGCAAACTGGGCATTGAATGATAAAAATGAGGGGGCGTCAACTTACTACCCCGGCTCCACCAACCTGACCGACTCGGGTAAAAAAGTGAAGTCGATTATTCAGAACTGGCCTTATAAAACCAGCAGTGCCTCCGCCAGCATAAACGAAGCGGCATCAGAGACTGCCGCAGATACCGCAGCCACGGATAGCGCAGCCACCACCGATACCGCAACGCAGGACACCACTACTCAGACCACCGCGGTCACTGACACACCCACCACAACGGACAGTGCAAGCTGTACGAACGTGAATATCTATCCGAACTGGGTCAGCAAAGACTGGTCAGGTGGTACTCCCACGCACAATGAAGCGGGTGAGTCTCTTGTTTATCAGGGCAAACGCTATGTAGCTAACTGGTATACCTCATCAACACCGGGTAGCGATGCATCATGGTCGCTAGTCGGTAACTGTAACTGATAAGAGGTATCCGGCTGGATGTTGACTTGTCATTAATTCGCTATCGCGGAATTAATGAGCCATGAGATAAAAAACAGGGCTGCGCCGCAGCCCTGACTTATTTACGATAACAATTAGTTACGCTCAAACGCACCCAGGTCTGGTGCACTGCCTGAATAACTAATACCGTCTTCTTTAGAACCGGCATTAATCAACTTAGAGCCAGCATTCAAACGAAATAATCCTGTTTCTGGTAATGTGCCATCTGAGTTACGAGCAACCGTAGCCAAAGAGAGATCCAGGCTGACGAAATCAGACTGGCTTGCTAATAATGCCTTATTATTCCAGGTATTATTCTGTTGATTAGCATTAAGCACAGAGTCAACACTTTTACCCGCCAGGGAGACATTATTACGAAAGTAATGCTGCTGCCCGGAAGCAAGGTTGCTGCCAAAACCGTAATTTATGCCGTTGTTGTATGAGGTGTTGTTGATAACAGTGACGCCACCGGCATTGTTATTTTGGTCAAAACCTTTACTGATATTGTCAAAGGCAACCGACCGGCTAATCCGGTGATTACCCACTGCCTGCAAGCCACCGAGTTTAAAGCCGTTACCGTTACCTGCAAACGCAGAATCCTTCCAGTAATTCACACCATTGCGGAATGCCCAGCTGTTTTCAATAATCACTTTCTGAGGGCTATCAAACAGGTCAAAACCATCATCCGAGTTTTCATATGCACGGCAGCCCACAAAGCGATTGCCTGGGCCTTGCTTCTGTTTTGGCCCAAAACCATCGGCCATGCTGCCGTTCTTTTTCGGATCATAATTACGGTAGGCATCTGAGTTGATAATCGTGTTGTATGAACCACCATTATTGATTTCAAGCCCGGTATTTCGGTTGTGATGGAAAGCTGAGTTTTCAAAGGTATTATGGCTACCGATAACATAGGCACCCTGATACCCCGCACGCGTTATCTCAACACCTTTAAAATACCAATAATCACCTGTAACGTAGAAGCCATAAGAAGCCTGCACCCATTGGCTATCAGGGAATGAGAAATCAAATACTGCCCGGCCACAATTCGCTGTTACAACATAAATTGGTGAGCCATCTTTACCCGATTTATTAAATGTAATTGTATTCCCTTTCCCCTGGGTATACGGGATGCTATACGTCCCGGGTTTCAATAAAATCATCTCCCCTGGGTTAACGGCTGACATTGCTGCTGAAAAACTCATAGGGGCATTAAAACTATTGCCGTTATTACTGCTGGTGCCATTAGGCGCAACATAGTAAATACGTTTTGTACTTACACCGCTGGTCAGATCGGAACTACAATCTGCCGCCAGAACAGGCGCTGCGCTCAACAAAAAACACGCGGTCAATCCTGTACCTACAACATAGTTTAAATATTTCATCCTTTCCTCACACTGTTGTTTATCCATCACATTTTACACATCAGCAGCGAGCATCACGGGTCAGCCATATGCAACGTCAAAAAAATGACCTAACGCACGATTTCACTGCGCCATTGTCGTTTCGTAACACGCGCTGCTTCTCCCTCAGGAGATGAGGGATATAAATCATACTACAACTGAAAACAATAAAAATGCAGACCGATATAGAATCCACCGTATTTTGAAGATAGCTCACACTAACGAAAGTGATATTCTTAAAACGACCTCCGCCTTTTAAATCGGCACTAGCCACTTCATGCCTTACTAAGAAAAACAGCCAATGATTCCATTCATTTTTCACATTTCTTCTCAGTTAAAAACATGAACACATAGATAAAAACCGTGAGCAGATGAACGCGATGATATAAACAGTTCATTTTCACTACAATCCACATAACAGACGAAATTAAATAATAGATAAAATATACCTCGCCACTTGAAATTCTGTTTTGACAGATTTAAAACCAAAAACCACAAAAAAAGAAAACAAAACAAACCCATTACAAATTTCACACATCCAACGTTGATTATCTCCGCTGTTTGCTGATAACCAGCCCATCAGTCATTGCTGCCATTATCGCGGCTATCGCTGATTTAATAACGGGCACAACGTAAGGCAGTTTGTACACACACCTGTCATCCCCGTAGTCATTGTTCTTCCTCACATCTCAACATTGGACACAAACATGAACGAAACAGACAAAAGCATTGTATCGCTATTTATCATCGGCACCCTGATTGCCGTCGGCAAAGTCCTCGCAAGCAGCGAGCCCGTCACGCTACGCCTGTTTATTGGCAGAGTCATGCTGGGTGGCTTTGTCTCGATGATGGCCGGCATCGCCCTGGTGCAATTCCCTGACTTATCCCCGGTGGCGATTAACGGCATTGGCGCAGCATTAGGCATCGCCGGTTATCAAACCATTGAACTGCTGATTCAGCGGCGTATACGGCAATTAGGGAAACGACGTCAACAGGAGCAACATGATGATGCCCGCTGAGAGCTCAAACCTGAGTGCCTTTCTCGATATGCTGGCTTTCTCTGAAGGCACCGCCAATCACCCGCTCACCCGCAATCATGGCTATGACGTGATTGTGACGGGTATCGATGGTAAAGCTGAAATTTTCACCGACTACCATGACCACCCGTTTGCCAGTGGGCGGCCCGGTAAAGTGTTCAATCAGCAGGGACAGCGCTCAACCGCCTCTGGCCGTTACCAGCAACTCTATCGTTACTGGCCAACCTACAAACAATTGTTGCGTTTGCCTGACTTTAGCCCCGCATCGCAGGACTTACTGGCCATTCAGCTCATTCGTGAGCGCCGCGCGCTCGATGACATTATCCAGGGCCGTATTTCGGATGCGATTGCCCGTTGCAACAATATCTGGGCCTCTTTGCCTGGTGCTGGCTATGGCCAGCGTGAGCATCGCAGTGAACGCCTGCTGGCCGTTTACCAACAGGCAGGCGGGAGGCTGTCATGAAAAGCGGCATGCTCTTCATTGCCTTGATGGTGCTGTTGAGTATTGCCACGGGGGTACAGTCCTGGCGGCTGTACCATGCCCGGCAGCTCAACGAACAACAGGCTCAAACGCTAAAACTACAGGGTACGGCACTGGAGGAGCGTGCACATCAGTTAACCACGCTTGCCGAACAGGCCGCGCGCAACAATCTCGAACAGGCGAGATTGCAAGAGATAACCGCTGACACCCAGGCGGCGCTGTCTGAACGACAAAAATACATAGCGAGACTACAACGTGAAAATGATGCACTTAAACGCTGGGCTGATACTGCTTTGCCTGATGACATTATCCGGTTGCACCAGCGCCCCGCCTTCTCCGGCGCTCGCGCTTACCGTGAATGGATGTCCGAGAATAACCCCTTGCCGCTTTCCGGCGTCCAACCTGCAAACCAACGGTGATCTCGGCAACCAACTGGATGAAACCGAAGCGGCCCTGGCGATATGTGCAGAACAGGTCGATATCATCATCGCCTGTCAAAACCGCATTGACTCTGGTGCTACCGGCACACATATCATCACGGCAACGCCGTCAACACCGGGCTCCTCACCACTACCACAAGGAAAAACACGCACCTGAAACCCATGTCCATCATGCACCGTTGTCTTTCCGGGCAACGGTGTATCACAACGGATTATCTCATTCAGCGACTTTATTCCGATCAGTAACAAAAATAACAACCACCAGAATAAATTTTTATCATACGAAATTACCTGTTAAAAAATAAAACCGGAGAAATAATATTCTCAAGAAATAGAAGTAATCTGCAATTAATTATTTTAGCGCCTAAGCCATATTTAAAAATATACCTCTATACAAATAACCGAGCCTCAACCTATACTCAGCAAAACAACAATTAATTAAAAACCTCAGATAACACATCCTCTCACCCGTTTTTTAAAAGACCTGCTGCGCCTTGAGCTATTCGAAATAACAATAAAGATGAGGGATACCATCTTTATTTCCACGACCAAGGAGGGACTGATGAAAATATTTCTATCTACACTGGGCTCCGCCGGGGATGTCTATCCATTTATCGCGATAGGCGAAGTGCTAAAAAGGGAGGGGCATGAGGTTTCTCTTTGTACTAACCCCTATTTTGAGCAGACAGCCAACGCACGGGGGCTCGATTTTATCGCCGCCGGTACGATAGAGGATTATCTGCACGCGGTGAATTCTCCGCAATTGTGGCAGCAGCAATCGGCGTTTAGTCAAATGGCCGAATTCATGAATGCACAACAGCACGCCGCGTATGCCGCACTGGCTCCGAGGGTCGATAGCGCATCCATTATTCTTACCTCGCTGTGGTCTTTCAGCGCCAAAATGCTCGGTGAAACGCATGGCTGCTGTGTCATTCCTGTACGGGTCACCCCTTCAACATTTGTGTCCCGTTATGATCCACCACACCATAAGCAGTTACACTGGGTGCGTTTTCTGCCCTTGCCACTTCGTCGTGCGTGCCTTTCCCTTATTGAGAGATATGTGCTTGATAGCCCGCTTGCCCCTTCCTTTAATCGGCTACGACATCAGTACGGGCTGGCACAGGTGGAATGCCTGTTAACCCGCTGGACACATCGAACCGATGCCGCACTGTTGTGCCTGTTTCCTGAATGGTTTGCCAGTCCGCAACCTGACTGGCCGGCACATATTCGGCAAGTCGGCTTTGCGCGGTTTAATTTACTGGATGGCGCAGAGGATGAAGATAGCCCGCTGGATGCATTTATTGAACGCAAGCCCACGATTATTTTTATGCCCAGTTGGGCTCTGCACACCCAACCAACACGGGTTACTGCGTTAATCAGGCAGGTTCGTGCACGCGGCTATCAATGCCTGATAATTGACCAGACGCTTAAAACACCGGCCGATGATGACGGTGTGCGTGTTTTTCCCCACATCAACCTGCATAGATATTTATCACGCTTTCGCGCCATTATTCACCACGGCGGGATAGGCACTACCGCTCAGGCTTTTGCCGCCGGCTTGCCACAGTTGATTATTCCCAGTGCGTTTGACCAGTTCGATAACGCCCGGCGAGTCGCGGCCATCGGATGCGGTGCCTGGTTAGCCGCGCACGAAATGAATCGCCTGCACACCACATTGGATAGTCTGCTCAACGACCCTGACATCGTAAAAAATTGCCATCGTATTCGTCAGCAGTTTCCTGAAGCAACGCACGTTAACGCGCAAATTGTCGCTGTCGTGCACGATGCCTATCACCGCCACCTGACTCAACACTAACGCCGCATATCAGTGCCAAACTCGGGTCTGGCCTCAAGAAGTTGATAACATCGCCCTGACACCATCCTGTTTATGTTATACAAAAGTGGCACACAACATGCTGGCATATAGCCTGCTATCGGGTACAAACATCAATAATTTCATACACAACACATTCTATAAACGACAAGGGGGGGTTATGACAGCAGGAACATGGCTACTGCCGTTAAGTGTGAGCGCATTGCTGGTGAGTGGAGCCGTTCATGCGGTCTCCGCTCCCGCCGTCGAGGCGAAAAACGGCATGGTGGCCACATCGCAGTATCTGGCCTCACAGACGGGTATCGAGATACTCAAAATGGGCGGTAACGCGATTGATGCCGCCGTTGCGGTCGGGTACGCCCAGGCGGTGGTGAACCCCTGCTGCGGCAATATCGGCGGCGGCGGTTTCATGACCATCCACCTGGCTGACGGCAAGGATACGTTTATCAATTTCCGTGAAACTGCACCGGCGGCAGCCTCTGCTACGATGTATCTGGATGCGGATGGCAAAGTCAAAAAAGACGCCAGCCTGTACGGTTATCTGGCTGCCGGTGTGCCCGGCACCGTACTGGGGCTGGAAACTGCACGCGAGAAATACGGTAAGCTGACCCGCGCTCAGGTAATGGCCCCGGCAATCACTCTCGCGCGCGAAGGATTTGTGCTCACGCGTGGCGACACCGACATTCTCGACACCACCGTCAAACGCTTTAAACAAGACCCGCAGGCCGCCAGCATCTTTTTGCGAGCGGATGGCTCTGCACTGCAACCGGGCGACAAATTGGTGCAAACCGACCTGGCTGCAACATTGCAGGCCATTTCAGACAACGGCCCGCAGGCGTTCTACCAGGGTAGTCTGCCTCAGCGCATCGAAGAAGCAGCTAAAAAAGGTGGCGGGATTTTGACGGCAGCCGATTTTGCCAGCTACCGTGTCACCGAAAGCCAGCCTATCACCTGCAACTATCGCGGCTATCAGTTTATTTCCGCCCCGCCGCCGAGCTCAGGTGGCATTACCTTGTGCGAAACCCTCAACATTCTTGAAGGCTATGACCTAAAAAGCATGGGATTTAATTCAGCGCAGGCGATTCATGTGATGACCGAAGCCATGCGCCATGCGTATATGGACAGAAACACGTACCTGGGCGATCCGGCGTTTATCAACAACCCGACCGAGCGCCTGTTAAGCAAAGCGTATGCGGCTGAAATCCGTAAAAAAATTGATGCAACCCACGCCACGCCGTCTGACCAGGTGAAACCGGGTATGGAACCGCATGAGAAACCGGAAACCACCCACTATTCGATTGTTGACAGTCAGGGCAATGCCGTTTCCACCACCTATACCGTCAACGGGCGCTTCGGGGCGGTCGTTATGGCACCCGGCACCGGCTTTTTCCTGAATGACGAAATGGATGATTTCACGGTAAAAGTCGGTGAGAAAAACCTGTATGGGTTGGTGCAGGGCGAGCGCAATGCCATCGCACCGGGCAAACGTCCATTGTCATCCATGAGCCCGTCGCTGGTGACGAAAGACGGTAAAACACTGCTGGTGCTGGGCTCTCCGGGCGGCTCTCGCATCATCAGCATCACCTTACAAAGCGCGCTCAATATTCTCGACTTCGGCATGTTGCCGCAAGAAGCGGTAGATGCCGCGCGCATCCACCATCAGTGGCTGCCGGATGAAGTGTACTACGAACAACGAGGGCTCTCAGCCGATACGCTGGCGCTACTCAAAGAGCGTGGCTATAAAATGGTCGAACAAACCCCGTGGGGTGCAACCGAACTCATCATGGTGGGGTTGCCGGGCATGGAGGGGGTTATCCCCGCCAACTCCGGCAACGATTCAGCGGTGTCCGGCAAAGTGCGTGAAGGGTATCTGTACGGTGCCAATGATTCACGTCGCCCTGCCGGTGCAGCTATCGGCTACTGATCACTCGCCATAGCCAAGCCGCAGTGTTGATACCTGATGTTCCGAGCCCGGCGTCATGCCGGGCCTGTCATTATCAAGACGGAATACGCCAACGGCCTGAACCAGTTCCGCCGCCTGACCACTCAGGCTGCCAGCCGCGGCCGCCATTTCTTCTACCAGCGAAGCATTCTGCTGGGTGCTGCGCTCCATACTGACTACCGCTTCACCCACCTGCGATACGCCCGTACTCTGCTCGCTGCTTGCCGAACTGATTTCGCCCATGATATCCGTCACATTACGAATACTATCCACCACCTGCTGCATGGTATGACCCGCGTTATCCGCCAGCGTGCTGCCAGTTTCAATACGCTCAACGCTGGTTGAGATAAGCGTCTTAATCTCACGGGCCGATTCGGCGCTGCGTTGTGCCAGCGCCCGCACTTCACCGGCTACCACCGAGAACCCACGCCCCTGTTCACCTGCACGCGCGGCTTCAACGGCGGCGTTTAACGCCAGAATATTGGTTTGAAACGCGATGCTATCAATCACGCCGATAATATCGGCAATGCGCTGGGCGCTGTCATTAATCTCACGCATGGTATCGACCACGCGAGTCACCACCGTGCCACCCTGCTCGGCGACCTGACTGGCAGTTTGGGCCAGTTGGTTAGCTTGACGGGCGTTATCCGCATTCTGTTTTACCGTCGCGGCCAGTTGTTCCATCGAGGCAGCCGTCTGCTCAAGCGCACTGGCCTGTGATTCGGTGCGGGAGGATAAATCATGGTTCCCTTGCGCGATTTCACTGCTGGCCAGACCGACAGATTCAGCCCCATGACGCACCTGCGTCACAATGCGGCTCAAACTCTGCTGCATGTGTAACAGCGCATTGAGTACCACGGTAATTTCATCCCGGCCACGAATGTGAATCGGGTAGGTCAGGTCACCCTCGGCCACCGCCTCTGCGGCGGCCTGCGCCTGTAGCAGGCTACGTACAATACCGCGCACCATCATCCAGCCAAAAATAATTGCGCCAATAATGCCGAGGATCACCGCGCTAATCGCCAATCCTCTGAGCCAAACATAGCGTTGCACTGAATCGGTGTATTCCTGCTGTGCCACATCCACTTGCAGTTTCACCAGTTGGTTGAGCAGTTTGTGTCCTTTCTGCTCCATTGCGCTGACTTTTTCATCATAAAGCCGCATCGCCTGGTCTGTTTGTCCGGCCAGAATGGCCGCATTGGTTGGCTGAATACCATCCTGATGATAATGCTGCAAATTCTCAGCGAACTGGTCACCCAGTGCCTTTTCTTCTGGCGTCAGGTAGGTGGAGCGATAGGCTTTCCATACCACATCAATCTGATTTTGATTTCTGGTGAGTTCTTCAATACGGTGTTGTTTGTTATCTGCGTTTGGCAATAGCAGCATGTCCATCACCAACACCCGGTTGCGCTGTACCAGCCATTCGAGTTGTTCCAGTTGCGATAACACTACCGTGCGATCTTCATAAACGGTTTTCAGTGACTGGTTGGCCTTTTCGGCAGTAAACATACCGATAGCCCCCATGATAAGAATGCCAAGCGACAGCATTCCGGTAAAAGTCCATAACCGAGTCGAAATTTTCATTATTGTAATATCCTGTTATGAATGGCGCGTTCTGTTGTTCTATCTCACCCAAACAGCTCGCTCATAATGCACACTTTGAGCGCATATCACGCTCGAACGGAAAGGTTCATGTAAAAACCTCAGGAACTATATAGAAAAGCCTCGCGGTGAAGAAGTTTAGGCAATCTCGCTGTAACGCGCATAAAATAGAATGGAACGCCGTTTCATAAGGAGAAACTATAGGTTAAGTTTCCCTTATGAACGATGAAACGTTACCAGGAGATATCGCAGGAGTGATTTATAAAAATGTATAAGAAAATATTTTTAATTTTGTCATCATATTAACAAATGACGCTTATACGCTATCTGGAGTCCTCGCCATGTCCCATCCCCGACTGCTTCCACCACCGTTAGATAAGGGCGACACCATCGGTTTTTTTTCACCTTCGGCCCCTGCCACCCATTTCGCCCCCACGCGTTTTGAACGTGCGCGCACATTTCTTCACGCAAAAGGCTACCGGCTGCATGCCGGATCGCTGACCGGCAAACATGACTATTACCGCTCTGGCAGTATTACCGAACGCGCTGATGAACTCAACGCACTGATCCGTAACCCTGATATCCGCTGCATTATGTCCACCATTGGCGGCAATAACAGTAATGCCCTGCTGCCTTATCTGGATTATGAGGCATTGCGCCGCGACCCGAAAATCATCATCGGCTACTCCGATGTCACCGCCCTACTGCTGGGTATTCATAGCCAGACCGGGCTGGTAACATTTTACGGCCCGGCGCTGGTGGCCTCGTTTGGCGAATTTCCGCCACTGGTTGAGGAAACCTTCGCCAGTTTCGCGGCACAGACAAGTACAGCACACCAGGGTTATAGCTACCGAATGCCCGCTCGCTGGAGCGATGAACGGCTTGAGTGGAACCAACAATCCCGCGCCAAACAGACGCAGCCTAACCACTGGCACTTTGATGGCACCGGGGTTTATCAGGGGCGGCTTATCGGTGGCAACCTCAACACCATGGCCGGGATCTGGGGCAGCCCCTTTATGCCCGACATCCAGCCGGGCGATATTCTGCTGCTGGAAGACAGCCTGAAAGATATTGCCACGGTAGAGCGCTCATTTGCCCATCTGAAACTCTGCGGTGTGTTTGAGCGGGTGGCAGCCGTGGTGTTGGGCAAGCACGAACTGTTCGATGATAAAGGCAGCGGGCGCTCGCCCCTCACGGTGCTGCGAGAGGTACTCAATGGCGAGCCGTTACCGGTACTGGCTGATTTTGACTGCTGCCATACCCATCCGATGCTCACGCTGCCATTAGGTATCACGGTAACAGTCGATTTTGATAATCAACGCCTGACGCTGGATTCGCCTTGGTTGGCTCACCCCTGAGAAAGCGCAAGGTCGCGTAAAAACGCGTCGATAAACGCCGTCAAAACTGGCGCGGTTGTCGCCGCCGGGCGGTGTACCAGATAATAAGCCGCCCCGGTTATGGCCGTCTGGCCAAAAGGCCTCACCAGCCGCTGGCGGCGAACATCTTCCGCCACCAACGTCACATCGGCTATTGCGACGCCAAACCCTTGAATCGCGGCGCTAATAGCCAAATCCATGGTATCAAAATGCTGATGGCGGCGTATTACCTGCTCGCGCGCGCCCTGAGCGTTCAGCCATAGCGCCCAGTCTCGCTGATCGTGCGTGGGGTGCAACAATGTTAATGACGCCAGTTCTGATAGCGTCAGCGTCGTTTGCCCGGCGGGTAACAGATGGGGCGCTATCACCGGTGAGAGCACCTCGTCAAAGAGCTTGCCATCATGCTGTGCGGGAGCCCCCGCAGCGGCAAACACCACCGCCACATCAAAATCTTCATGACGAAAATCCACACCGTGATCGGTGGTGGTGGTCAAGGCAACATGCCGGTCTGGATGTTGCTGTTCCAGTTGCATCAGGTGCGGCACCAGCCAGCGCATAGCACAGGTTGGCGCTTTCATACGAATAACGCGGCCTTCACGTACCTGATCCGTCACCCGCGAAAGTTGCTCGAAAATGTCGCGTAACGTCGGTAGCAACTGGTTGCCCTGCGCAGTCAGGCGCAGGCCGCGGGCGTGGCGCTCGAACAAGGCACAACCAAGCCACGCCTCCAGCGAGGCAATCTGGCGACTCACCGCGCCTTGGGTGACAAACAGCTCTTGTGCCGCGCGGGTAAAATTAAGGTGCCGCGCCGTCACCACAAAGGCATGCAAGGCATTAAACGGCGGAATACGCTTATTCATAGACGTCATTCATGGCAGACAGGTTTCCCAGGCGAACGTCATCAGGTATCACACATCGGGATACAGACAACCCCTCAACAACATAACTATGCAAATAACACCACCACGCGTACACCATTTCATGGCTACGATGGGCATTCAGCCAAAACATGACCTCACTGGTAAAATCGTGCATTACCTTGTCTTAATCTGTCTGGCCATAACGTCACGACCCTCATATAACAAGGTATAACGCTGACTTATGACAGCATATTGCGTTTTCATATTGTAACATCTCCGCCATCAGCCATGCATTTTTATCATGGCTGCCATGATAAGATTTCGATTGTGGCACAGGCAACAGCCACGTCTAATGGCTGCATAGTTATTCATATTTACCACCTCAATGGTTGAGGTGTGCTGTGGAGAAAACGATGCCGATTGCAACCCCGGTACGGCTCAGTTCCAAACTGCCCGATGTCGGAACCACCATTTTTACCGTGATTGGTCAACTATCCAGCCAATACCAGGCGATTAACCTGTCACAGGGGGCACCCAGCTTCCCTTGTTCAGAACACCTGATAGCCGGTGTCACACGCGCCATGCATGACGGCCATAATCAATATGCGCCAATGACCGGGCTGGTTTCGCTCAAAGAGGTGGTGGCAGAGAAAGTCAAACGGCTCTACGGCCAACACTATGATGTGGCACAGGAAGTCACCATCACCGCCAGCGCCAGCGAAGGGCTCTATTGCGCCATTTCCGCTCTGGTACACCCCGGTGATGAAGTGATTTATTTCGAACCCTCCTTTGACAGCTACGCGCCGATTGTCCGGTTACAGGGCGCGACGCCGGTGGCATTGAAACTGGACGTGCCAACGTTCTCCATCAACTGGGATGAGGTGCAGGCCGCCATCACGCCGCGAACGCGCATGATAGTCATCAATTCACCGCATAACCCCAGCGGCCAGGTACTCAGTGCGGATGATGTCGCGCAACTGGCACGGCTGACCCGCCACACCGATATCGTGATTTTATCTGATGAGGTGTATGAACATGTGGTGTTTGATGACCAGCGCCACCATAGCATGGCAAGCCACCCTGAATTGGCAGCACGCAGCGTTATTGTCAGCTCGTTTGGCAAAACCTTTCATGTCACCGGCTGGCGAGTAGGCTACTGCCTGGCTCCGGCCGCGCTGATGGATGAGATCCTCAAAGTGCATCAGTTCATGATGTTCGCCGCTGATACGCCGATGCAGTACGCGCTTGCCGAGTACATGGCAGACCCGGCGACCTACCTTTCACTGGGGGCGTTTTATCAACACAAACGCGATTTGCTCGCCAAGGCGCTACAACCCAGCCCGTTTGAGCTGTTGCCGTCGTCCGGGTCATTCTTCATGCTGGCACGCTTCGCCCATTTTAGCGACGAGCGCGACAGCGAGATGGTGAAACGGTTAATTATCGACCACGGCGTTGCCACCATTCCGCTGTCGGCCTTTTATGCCGATGGCACAGACCATAAATTAATTCGTTTGTCGTTCTCCAAAGACGATGCCACGCTGCTGGCTGGTGCTCATGCCCTGTGTCAGGTGACGCCCGGCAAACGTTAAGCGACACCCTACGGGGTGCCATGATGACAGCAAGATTACAACTACTGATTGATTGACCGGAGATCGTTGCCGCTATGAAAAAAATAAGCCTATTGATGTTGTCGCTCGGTTTGCTGTCTTCTGCCGCTGCACTGGCGCAAACGGAATTACGTTTCGGCGTGGAAGCCGAATACCCGCCGTTTGAAAGCAAAAATGCCAAAGGGCAACTGGAAGGGTTTGATATCGACCTGGGTAACGCTATCTGTAAAGCGGGTAATTTTAAGTGCAGCTGGAGCGAGGCGTCATTTGATGCGTTAATTCCGGCGCTTCAGGCGAAAAAATTTGATGCGATTAACTCGGCGATGAACATCACCGAAAAGCGCAAGCAAGCCATTGATTTCACCCAGCCTATCTACCGTATTCCAACGCAACTGGTCGGCAAACCAAACAGCGGATTAGCCCCCACCGCAGAGGCGCTGAAAGGCAAAAACATTGGCGTGCTGCAAGGCTCGATTCAGGAAGTGTATGCCAAGGCGCATTGGGAGTCGCAGGGCGTCACCGTCACCTCGTATAAAGACCAGAATCTGGTGTATGACGATTTAGCCGCTGGCCGTCTTGATGCCACGCTGGTGATGGCGGCGGCCGGTCAGTCCGGTTTCCTTGATAAGCCGGAAGGCAAAGGTTTTGCCTTTATTGGCGGTGCCGTGGATGACGCCGCCATTTTAGGCAGCGGCATCGGCTTTGGCCTGCGTAAAGGTGACAGCACGCTTAAAACCGAACTGGATAGCGCCATCAAGAAAGTGAAAGAAGATGGCACCCTTGACACACTGGCGAAGAAATATTTCCCCGGCTTTGATGTGCGGGTGCAGTAATCGATCTGCGCCTTATCGGTTGAACGATAAAAGCTAAACACCAAACGACAGGGCCCGCACCAAACATCAATGGCGCGGGCCCGGTTGTTATGTTCATGGCAACGCGAGCGCCCCGTCAGAACGATGCCACTATCACAAGGCAAGCATCAAGGCAGCGGTATGTCCTTCAGCCGCCCGGGATGTTGTTTCACCACCTCCCACGGCAGTACCGACCAGTCAGGCTTATAGCACTCGGGTTTCGCACTCACAAACGGCCCCGGCAGAAAATGAACGCCCTCGGGAGTTAAATACCATTCCATTAACTCCCATGACTCCGCATCACCGTACTGACATGCTTCGCCATCGACCAGAAACGCGTCATTCATTTGCGTGGGATAACGCGCATTGAACTGTTCAAGCAACCATTGCGTAAACTCATCGCCCGGGGAATCGCTATCGCCTTGAGAAGTTGCCGAAGAGGAAGGGGACTGCGCATCCCATAGAATATCCTTTAGTACCAGTGGTTTTGCATCACGGCTGCGTAGCGTAATACCGCTCATGGCAAACACCCCTTGCCCGATATCTGAACACGTACTCATTCTCTCGACGGTATAGCTGATGACGGCAGGTGACAGCAGACGTAATGAAAATGCCGTCGCAGAGTATCCCATACTGTTACTGATCATCGCACAACGGTGAAAAATCTCGGCCTGTTCCCACAGCACCGCTATTAGGTTGTCATTTAGCTGGTCGCGCTGCTCCGGGGTGTAGCCAGAAACCAATTGCACGGTCTGCGCGCCACTGATCGGGTCTTGCCACTCTTCCACGTCATAACCGTTAACCGTCGTTTTATTGATAAGTCGCGGCTCCATACCCTGACTACGCACATAATCATAATGGGAGTGACGGTAAAGGTTTTGCATAAACGCCGGGCTCTGGGCCATCGGCATGGCGACGTTTAACGGATATAGCATGACTTCCGCCTTTTCTCCGCTACTGGTACGCCACTCTCCGCGCCAGCCCTGTTCTGGGGTGGGACGTAAGGTCAGCGTCGGCAGCTCCACATCATCGATAAGGTAGTTGGTGCTCACCTCTTCCTTCAGGACGAGTTGGCCATCAGCGTGCCGCTCTCCTGATACTTCGCGATCGCGCCGATAACGGCGATAGAAATAGCGGCCTCTTACATCGCCGTCAGTCTTGATGCTCAACTCCAGCACGATGGGCCTGTCACCCAGCTTGCCGGTAAACAATTGTGATTCGGTCTGGTCTGCCACCGTCCCGGCATGAGCCCCCTGAGTGGCAACGGCCATACTGATAAAAAACACGGTGACTCGAATAAGGTTGACGAAAAAAGTCATTTAAATACACGCCCAAAGGAAACCGTCGGAAAAGAAAAACCTCAGCGCAAACCCTGTTTTCTGGTTCGGCTGAGGCACATCACATCACATCACATCACATAGCATCACATCGTATTAAGGCAGCGGCATGTCCTTCAGCCGCCCGGGGTGCTGTTTCACCACGTCCCACGGCAGCACTTCCCAGCCAGAGCCCTGACAGCGCGCTAACAGATTCGGTGTGAGGGTATGAAAGGCGATACCTTTTGGCGTCAGGCTCCAGGCGGCTCCTGCCCAGACATCCGCCGTGCTGTAATCGCATTCGGAGGTCTCGTTATTCTCATCGGCACTGTCATCGGCGCTGTCATCGCGACTGTTGCTGACATCAGGTGCGGTATGGCTGCCCGGCTGCGCTTCCTGCGCCGCTTTCATCTGTTGCGGGTAGAGCCGGGTGAATTGCGCCATCAGCCAGTTGGGTAACGTGTCTTGTAAGTAGCTATCCGGGATGGCGTCTTTATCCGGTATCGGCCCGTCAGCCACCCAGAGCAGGTCAGCGAGTGACGGCACATTCGAGGCATCGCTGACGCGCAGTGTTCGGGGTGAGACATCAAGATAGGGATGCGCCGCGCCGAGGCAGCTTCGCAACCCGGAGGCCACATAGCTGATGGCGTTATCTGACAATAAGGTAATGTTCAGAACATCCTGCGAATTTTCGCACTGCGGGACAATATCCAACACCGCGCGCCAGAAATTATCACGCAGCGTCGCATTCAACGCATCAAGACGTTCAGCCGGGTAGCCTGAGGTCAACTGGAAGACGGTGAGTGACGTACCGGGGTCACGCCACCACGTCAGGTTATAGCCATTGAAACTGTCCTGTTTCACCACCACCGGCTCCACTTCTTTATGGAACAGGTAATCATAGAGCGAGAGGCCGGCCAGCGAGCGCATAAACGGTGACAGCGTCGCCGGATCAGGCGCGCTGACAGGCGTAAGCGCCACCGGTATGGCAGCCTGTGAGCCCTGACGCAGCTCCCCTTTCAGGTTCTGATTCTCACCGGCCTGCAATGTCATCACGAGGGCGTTTTCAACCGCATCCGACTCGTCATCACCGCTGCCGATGTCATCGACATTGGTATCCAGCGTTATCTTGCCCTGTTTGTTACGCTTACCATTCAGATGGTGGGTGAGGCGTTCAGGCAACACAAAGTAACGGCTTTCTACCCGTCCGTCGGGCTGGATATCCAGCTCAAGCACCAGTGGCGAGCTCCCTTGCGTGCCGCTGTACAACACCGGAGCGGCCTGCGCCGCCCCCGCCAGCCCCATCGTCAGGACACAGGCAATAACATGAAAGTATTTCATAAGGTGGATACGCTCTCGCTCATACACGATTTCGCTCAATATTTTGCTCGCTCAATAACCTGCTCGCGCAATAAACCTGAAAAAAGTACCGATACGCGGTGCCATGTTTAGGGGCGCTCACGCTCCTCCTGTGGAACATTCACCGCTTTACCGGTCAGGGGTGAGAAGGCGTGCCAACGGAGCACTGAATCCAAATCATCAGTAAAGTTGCTATAAGTCTCTTCTGTCCTCAATATCGGCTCCGGCACATCCTTATCGGGGTAGATTTTTTTGCACATCTCTATCGCTTGCTGCGTCTTGCCTATCAGCGCGGGGATTTTAACGACATAACTGATTCGCGATGCTGTCATCTGCGTTATCTGCAGGCGCGGCACGATAGGGTCACTATTCTTACCGCACACCTTATAATACTGAATCGTCTGCCACCACTGCTGCTGTAACGCGCGGTTTATCGCCGCCATACTCTGTGCCGGATATCCCCCTACCAGTTGAAAGGTTTTGACCGCCGTGCCATGGTGCTGCCACCAGGCCACACGGTAGCCCCACATGTCTCTTTCCCCCAGAAACTCGGCCAAATTATCCTGCAAGAGCAGATAGTCATACACCGATGACTCCAGCACCCCCTGTGTCATTGGCGCAATGCGGCCACCGGCCAGCTCCTCTCGCGTCACCGGCACCAGCGAGACGGGCATACGCCTGCCATCCGGCTGACGCCATACTCCTTGCAGGAGCGCGTTAGCCTCATCTGTGTTCACCAACAGCACCATATGCGCCCGCTGGTTCAATTCGTTATCACTTAACGCATTGCCCGCTTTCTCTGGCAGCACAATCAGCAGGTCATGGCTGTTGCTCTCATCAAGGGTTAACGTCTTGCCCCAAACCGTCAGCTCTCGGTTTTGATGCTCGTTGTCGTTAAAAAAGCGCCCGCTAATCCTGCCATTGAGCCGGTTAATCTCCATGACAACGTTGTCCTTCCCGATGGTGCCGCGATACACCTCGGCCCACACACTCTGTGCCAGAGCCAGCAGCCCAAGAACCAGAGCCTTCAGCACACTCCCTTTCATTCGCCAACCTCTGTCTTTATTTTTATAAAATGGAATTACATGGTGTTAACGGGTTTTGGTGCCTTAGGGCAGCATCAAATATTGAATACGGCCCGGGTGGCTGTTCACCACATTCCAGGGCAGCACTGACCAGTCCTCGTCGTTACACACCCCGCTGTTGTCCGGCCTGATCGGTTTAAACAAAATCCCCTGCGGGGTAAGTGACCAGTACATGTTGAGGTTTCTCGACGAGTAGCTGCCATAGATGCCGCTGTTAGACCAGGTTTCTGTGGCGGTATAATCGCACTCACCCGGTGCACCTTTGGTCATTTTGGCCGGATACAGTGTGGTGAATTGTGCGATTAACCACCCGGGAAGCTGCTGTTTTAATTCATACTCACCGCTAAATTCCCGATCATTAGGATAATACTCAGCGTCATCTAATTTTATCGGCACGGGCAATTTATCGACCCACAGCAAATCGGACAGGCGCAGTTCATACTCATCCTCATCTTCAACCTCAGAAATCGTCGGCTTAATCGGACTACTGCCTTGAGGCATGGCGGTATAAAGCGTGTAGGGATACATTTTCAGTTTCGGCAGCTTATCGTCGTTACACTGGTATTTTCCGCTCAGGATAAAGCTCATGGCATGGGGCGACAGTAAGGTGATTTTGGTTTGCAGCGTCTGCCCTGGCGGCACATAACAGAAGCTCATCATGCGCAGCGTCTCCCAGTAAGCGAGTCGCAAAGACGCATTCAGTTTATCGCGTTGCTCTGGCGGGTAGCCGGATTCCACCTGAAACAGTGAAAACCGGGTTACAGAGTCTTGCCACCATGACACGGTGATACCCGCTATCTCCTCGGTTTTAACCTTTATCGGCTCGGCATTTTGATAAAAAAGCCTGTCGTAATCATCCAGATGTTGATAGAGGGTTTGCATAAACGGTGAGGCACGAGCGATCTGTTGCTCATTCAGATCCAGCACTTGCATAAACGGCGAGGCGCGGGACATCGTTTCATCACTCGGCGCTCGCTCAATCTCTGATAACACCACCTTTATCGGCGAACCGTTTTTATCACGATATTCAGCGGAGAACCCTTCACTGCCCCATTCGGTAACTGTCAGTATCTGCTCGGTTTTCTCGCTCCCCTCACCCGCATCATGGATAAGCTTGAATCCGGTGATACTATCATCGCTAGAGTCAGTGATGACATCAAAAATGGGTCTGGAACGATGCTCTGCAGGGAAAAAATAACGCCCGGAATAGAAACTATATCCCAATTTGTTTATCTCCATGATGACGGGTTTGTCATCGATTTTCCCTTCATATAAAAAATGATCTACGGGGGTCTCCGCCTGACTGTCGAGAACCATCAGGCTCAAAACCAGTGCCAGCCCTCGGGCTGCTTTCGCGAATAAGTTCATGTTAAGTAAACGAATAAAAAAGAAGAGCGACACTATAGCAGAATTAATGAATATAAATACCGGGTAGCGCAACGCCCGTGGCAGAAACAGCCTGGCGGCGGGGATGTGATGCGCCGCACTCGGCACCGGCATCAGGATGTACCGCAGCCGGGTCTCCCCCGGCTGCGGCGGGCGTCAGGGCAGATTGCGCTCGGCATCCGGCACATTCAGCGCCGGGTGGCTGTTTACAAATGACCAGGGCAACACCGTCCATTGCGGGGCGGTTATCTGGTCAGTCTCGCCAAACACATCGTATGGCAGACGGGCGTAAACGCGCAGCCCCTGCTCCGTGGCAAACCAGTTCCTCGACACCTCTTGCCACTCTTTTGCCAGCAGAGGGGCCGTCGGGTCGGGCGAGGCCGCCAACTTATCGTGGTACAACGCCTGCAACTGCATCGTCAGCCATCTCGGCAGCGCCCGGTCAAAATCGGCATACAGCAGTTGATACTCGCCTGCCGCATTGGTCTCGCCGATGGAGAACAACTGCGACAAGCTAACCGGTTTGCCGGTACGGGTCGAAAGGGTGTAGGGCCTGATAGCCTGCGCCTGTAATTTGTCTTTCTCTTTACTCGATTCAACGGCCCCCGCTTCATCCGTGATAGTGGCCTGACACTGACTATTGTGTAATTGCTCGACATAGCTGACCAACGAAGCGGACAACAGGGTTATCTGAATACGCTGATCCAACGTGCCGTCACTATTCTCACAGATTTTCGGGCCCAGCACGGTTTGCCACCAGCGCTGTTGCAACGTCTGGTTCAGCGCCGCCATCGTCTGGGCTGGATACCCGCTCACCAGTTGAAAGGTTTTCACCCCGGTGGCGCGATGCTGCCACCAGGCGACACGGTATGGCCCGATGTCCTTTTCGCCCAGAAACTCCGGCATATCATGCGGTAATAACAGGTAGTCATACAGCGAGACTGTTTTTAGCCCCTGCATAACGGGCACAGCGTTATCGCTCGCGACATCGCCCTCGCTGATGCGCACCAGATCAACCGGCAGGCGCGTGCCATTCGGCTCACGCCATACCCCTTGCAGGCGCTGCTCGGCAGGCTTAATTAACAGCACCATATGTGCAACCTGTAGCAGCTCATCCTCACTTAACGAACTCGCCCCACCATCAGGCCTGGTGGGGACATCCGGCACCACTACCAAAAAATCGTCCATCGGTTCGGTGTCTTCGTTCCGTAAGTCATCAGGCCAGATTATCAGTCTATGGCTTTTATGCTCCCGTTCAGTGAAAAAGCGCCCATCGCCCATCATGTCACCCATGATAAGCTCCATCACCACCTTTTCCTTACCTATTGTGCCACGATAGACATCGGCCCACGCCGCCTGCGCCAGGGCAAGCCCCCCCAGTATCAGTGCTTTTATCGTGATACTTTTCATTCATCCAGCCCCGCCATTGGTATTTATAACGTATTGTTTAGTCATTGTTTTTAACGATAACGCAACGAGAACACAGCCAGCACCACGGTTTCGCACCGTTATGGCATCACCGTCTTGGTCAGCGGCCCCGGATTCGCCTGTAACAGGCTCCACGGCAACACCACGACCTGCTCAGTGCGGCAGGTTTTCCTGATATCGTCATTATCAACAGCGCGCAGATGAAAATCGTAATCCTGCGAGGCGGGATAAAAGCGGATCCCCTGCGGCGTCAGTGCCCACACATCATCGCTCCACTGATTACCCTCATCGACATAAAAAAAGTAACCACACTGCGGATAACGCTCACTGAACCGTTCTTCAAGCCAATCTCTCAGTATCAGAACCTGATGAACCGCCCGGTCAAAACCCGCTAATTCGTTGCGTATCAGCGGCAGGGGCCGAGTATCACTCAAGGCCAATACATCATGAATAGACAAGGGTTTGACATTCTCGGTGGCAATGCTTTGGGTGCTGAACAGCACCTGCTTGCCTTCCGCCCCACAGTCCAACACCTCTTTGATTTGGTAGCTGACGACCCTCGGCGAGACCCATATCAGTGAAAACTCATGGGTCGCCTTGCCGATGGAATCCTCGGAGCAGTAACCTTTTTTACTGGGCATGGTGTACATCGCGGCGTTCAGGACATTATTAAGCTGAGTGCGCGTATTGGCGGTGTATCCGCTGGTTATCTGCGGGTAGGTGTTGCCTGTTAGCGGGTCACGCCACCAGACCACATCAAAGCCATTGATATTTTCCTGTTTGACCGTGGTCAGATCGGTATTGGTGTAACGCAGATAGTCGTCTGGCTGTGACCAATACAGCCACTGTTTAAATGGCGAAGCCTGTTTCGGGGGAGCCGACGACTCAGCCGCCGCCGCGCCCGATACCAGCGCCAGACACACTGCCGCTACCCTGAGTTTTTTTGCGAGTATCATGGTATTACGTCACCCCATCAAAATTGAAGAAAGCCGGTACGTGCTGCACCTGACCGGTGCCAGCGTCAAAAAACACCTGCCTGACACGCCTGTTTATTGCCTGACATCACCGGGCAGCCGGTTACAGTCAAGGCAACCGCATGTCCTGCAAACGACCACGATGTTGATTGACCACCGGCCACGGCAACACTTCCCAGCCGCTGTGATTACAGGCATCCATCATGTTCGGCATCATCGGTTGAAACACGATCCCGTTGCGGGTGAGATACCAGGGGGCATAAGTCCAAATATCCGCAGACGTATAATTGCAACCATCAAACACGCCGTTGACTTTCCCGTTATTACGCATCTGTACCGGGTATAGCCTATCGAATTGTTTCTTTAACCAGACAGGCAGGGTGTCGTCCCGGTAGTTATCCGTAATGTAATGTTCATCCGGTATCGGCGGCTCTCCCACCCACAAGAGATCGGCCAGTGACAGCAAGGCGGTATCACTGACACGAAACGTGCGGGCATAAACATCGGTCGAAGGATGGGCGGAGCCTGGGCAGAGATGTAAATTGGTGGCGATGTAGCTGACGACACCCGCTGACAGTAAGCCGATTTTCACCTTAAACACATCCTCGGTGCTACACCTGTTCGACTGCGTCATCTGCCAAAAATCAGCGCGTAACTGGGCATTCAACTGTTCACGTTGTTCAGCCGGATACCCCGATACCACCTGAAACATGGAAGAGTCGGTTAACGGGTCTTGCCACCACTCCACCTGATAGTCGCCAATGCGCCCTTGCTTGACCATTTTCAACTCATTGCCTTGCTGGAAGAGAAAGTCATACAGGGATAAGGCATAGAGCGACTGCATAAAGGGCGACAGCTTAATCGCAACGGCAGGCGCTAACGGCGCAGCCGGTGTCAACACCGCCGCAACCGGGGCCGCACGCCCGTCGCGCCACTCGCCTTTCCAGCCTTGCTCGCCGAGCGGTTGTAA
The DNA here is from genome assembly GCF_900095885.1 of Dickeya aquatica. Lineage (NCBI taxonomy): Bacteria > Pseudomonadati > Pseudomonadota > Gammaproteobacteria > Enterobacterales > Pectobacteriaceae > Dickeya > Dickeya aquatica. The sequence goes on along the minus strand of NZ_LT615367.1, from coordinate 1,408,153 downwards.
GGTTAATTGCTGCTCAACAAACGGCTCATTGTCTGTGCCATCCTCTGACGCTGCTTCTTTCTCGCTGCCATCCTCATCGTCAATGACAGTCAGCACCAGCGTTCCTTTCTGCGCCAGATCGCCCACAAGAGAATGCATCACATGGGCGGCGGGAGAAAAGTAACGCCCCTCTATCTTGCCATTGGTGCCGATATCCAGCTCCACCACCACAGGCGCGGTGCCGAGCGTACCGCGATACACCACAGGGTTGGCCTGCGCCGCGCCCACCAGACAGACACTACCCAGCACCATCATCCTTGCGGCTAACGTTAATAAATTCATATTAAATAAATAGATAGGAAATAAAGCAGACACTATAACGGAAATAGATTAATTTCCGTAATCAAAAAAGAGCGCGCAATAACGCCACGCCTGTAGACATTCGCCATCGGCCTGCGAATGGCATTTTCCCCGCCAGCTTCTATGCTATGACAAGGCTGGTGACATCATCAGGCTTTATTGTGGCTGTGGCTGTCCCGGCAAGTGACTTTCATAACAAAAGGATAACATCATGAGTCATATCAAACTGTTAGGTATTTCTGGCAGCCTGCGTCAAGCGTCTGCCAACCGGGGGTTGCTGCGCGCAGCACAATCGGTACTGCCTTCGCATGTCACACTGGAGATTGCCGACTTACTGGATGTGCCTTTTTATAACGCCGACCTGACAAGCGTTCCTGGATCCGTACAACGCATCGCCCAACAGGCGCGTGATGCCTCAGGTTTCGTGTTTGCCTGCACCGAATACAACTACTCCCTTGCCCCTGCGCTGAAAAATATTCTCGATTGGTTATCCCGCCTGCCTGATAGCAGCGAACTGCTGCACGGTAAACCGGCCGCGCTGATGGGCGCAGGCGGTGGCATGGGCACCTCGCGGGCGCAATACCACCTGCGCCAGAGTTGCGTTTACCTGAACATTCACCCGCTCAATAAACCGGAAGTGTTTGCCAATGCCTTCGCCGGTGGGTTTGACGCGCAGGGGAACCTGACCGATGACGCCATCACCACGCTGATTGCCGAGCAAATGGATGCGCTGGTGGATATTATCACCAGCAAATAGCCGTCATTCGATGGCGTTGTCAGCGCGCTCTGCCGCCCGCCTGCGGACGGCAGCGCCTCACGCTGCTACCGTACCCACATTCATCATTACGTCGGCCGTCACCGTCAACGCCGGATGACGACAAAAACGCACCACGTCCCCCACCACCAGCAAACTGGGCGATTGCGGCTGATAACGCGCCATCAGCGCAGGCAGCGTGGCAAGCGTCGCCGTCAACAAGCGCTGTTGCGGCTGGGTACCGCGCTCAATGATCGCCAGCGGCGTACTGGCAGGCAGGCCGTGTTCCATTAACTTCTGGCACAGACGGCTGGCCTGACTTAGCCCCATATAAAACACCAGCGTTTGCTGGCCTGCTCCCGGCGTTCCCCAATCCAGCTGCGGCTCGCCGTCACGGGCGTGGCCGGTGATAAAACGCACCGATTGCGCGCAATCCCGGTGGGTCAACGGCAGGCCCACCGCCGCCGCGCAGCCAGTCGCCGCGGTAATGCCGGGCACCACATGACAGCGCACCCCCTGCTGATGCAGGTAATCCATCTCCTCACCGCCGCGCCCGAAAATAAACGGGTCGCCGCCTTTTAAGCGCACCACCCGTTGCCCTGCGTGTGCCAGCTCTGCCAGCAGTTGGTTGATGTGCGGTTGCGCCAGCGTGTGATGCCCCTGTTGTTTCCCCACATCGATGCGTAGCGTCTCCGGCAGAATCAGCGCCATGATGTCGGCAGAAATCAGCCGGTCATGCACCACCACATCCGCCTGCTGAATTGCCCGCAGCGCCTTGAGCGTCAGCAATTCAGCGTCGCCCGGGCCGGCTCCTACCAGCCAGACCTCGCCTGCCAGCAACGGCTGGCGTTGATGGCCCTGCGCCATCAGTGTGTTCAGAGTAGGGTTCATGTTGTGACTCCTTATTGCAGGGGGGTAAGCACACCACAGCCGACGCCGCAATAGCGGCACGTCGTATGGCGGCTCATCGCACCTCCGGCAACCCGGCAAGCGGCCCGGCCGCCACCCAAATGTTGCCTTGCACAATCCGTACCGGCCAGGTACAGACCCGTAGCTGATTGTCATCCGGGCTGATACCGTCACACAGGCGCAAGCGTTTTTTGTACAACGGCGAAATCACCACCGGCTCGCCCGCCACATCACCAATCAGGCCGCGCGACAGCACGTTGGCACCGCTGCCCGGCTCCTGATTATCAAGCGCGAACACGCGTGCCGCCTGCCCCGGTTGCGCCGCTGGCAAATGGAACAGCGCCACCTGACGATGCCCGACGCGCGCCGCCATGCCCGCATTGGCCGGAATATCGCTCAGGAAACAAACACACTGCCAGCCTTCGCTGCCCGCTGCATCGGCTACGGCGGTCGGCGTTTTTTCCTCCGGGCGGGCCGGACGAATCTGACCGCGCTGCGGCACCATCACCACCGCTTCATCTGGCAAGTCACTGTTCAGGAAAGCGCGGAACAAGGCGCGGTTTTCGTCATGCGCCAGTGTGGTTTGCCACTCGCACTGGTAGCTGTCGATAACATGGCGCATCTCGCTTTCCAGCTCGGCGGCAAGGCCCAGACTGTCGTCGACAACCACCTGACGCAGGTAGTCAACGCCGCCTGCCAGGTTATCCAGCCACACGCTGGTGCGCTGGAGGCGGTCTGCGGTACGGATGTAAAACATCAGCAGGCGGTCGATAAAGCGGAACAGGGTGTCAGTGTCCAGATCGCTGGCGAACAGGTCGGCATGACGCGGTTTCATACCGCCATTGCCGCACACATACAGGTTCCAGCCCTTGTCGGTGGCGATCACGCCGATGTCTTTACCCTGCGCTTCGGCACATTCGCGGGTACAACCGGACACCGCCATTTTGAGCTTGTGCGGCGAGCGCAAGCCTTTGTAACGGTGCTCCAGCGCAATCGCCAGCCCGGTGGAGTCCTGCACGCCATAGCGGCACCAGGTCGAGCCGACGCAGGATTTCACGGTACGCAGCGACTTGCCGTAGGCATGACCGGTTTCAAAACCGGCGTCGATCAACGCCTGCCAGATAGCTGGCAATTGCTCCAGCCGTGCACCGAACAGGTCAACCCGCTGGCCGCCGGTGATTTTGGTGTACAGGTGATAGCGTTCCGCCACCTGCCCAATCGCAATCAAGCCTTGCGGGGTTATCTCGCCGCCGGGAATACGCGGCACCACCGAGTAGGTGCCGTCTTTCTGGATGTTGGCCAGAAAACGGTCATTGGTATCCTGCAACGGCACATGTTCGGGTTTCAGCACATACTCGTTCCAGCACGATGCCAGCATCGAGCCGACCAGTGGCTTACAAATTTCACACCCTAATCCATGACCATGACGGGCGATCACGTCGTCAAAGCTGCGGATACGGTTAACGCGGATCAGGTGGTACAACTCCTGGCGCGACCAGGCGAAGTGTTCGCAGATGTCTTTTTTCACCTCGATGCCCGACTGCTGCAACCGGTACTCCATCACCTGCTTGAGCAGCGGCACACAGCCGCCGCAGCCGGTGCCAGCCTTGGTGCAGGCTTTCAGCGACGCCAAATCGGTACAGCCGTTGTCTACCGCTGCAAAAATATCCGCTTTACTGACGTTGTGGCAGGAGCAAATCTGCGCGTTGTCCGGCAGCGCCGCCACACCGAGCCCTTTCGGTGCGGCACCGTCCAGCGCGGGCAGAATCAGGCTTTCCGGGTGTGCGGGTAACGTCATGTCGTTGAGTTTCATCTGCAACAGCGTGCTGTAATCGCTGCTGTCACCCACCAGCACCGCCCCCAGCAGCCGTTTGCCGTCTGCCGAGACAATGATTTTTTTGTAGACCTGATTCGGCTCGTCGTTCCACTGATAGCTCTGGCTGCCTTCGGTCGCGCCGTGCGCATCGCCGATTGACGCCACATCCACCCCCAACAGCTTGAGCCTGGTGCTCATGTCCGCACCGGTAAACGACTGCTCCTGCTGCGCCAGCCGGGCGGCGACGGTGCGCGCCATCTGGTAACCCGGCGCGACCAGCCCGAATGTCTGCCCTTGCCAGACCGCGCACTCGCCGATGGCGAAGATAGCGTTATCCGAGGTCTGGCAATGATCGTCAATCACGATGCCACCGCGCGTGCCTATCGCCAGCCCGGCCTCACTCGCCAGACGAACGCGCGGGCGGATACCGGCGGAAAACAGCACCAGATCGGTTTCCAGCGACGTGCCATCGGCAAAGTTCATGCGATGGCGCGCCTGCTCGCCTGCCGTAATGGAGAGCGTTTCCTTGCTGGTGTGCACATGCAGGCCGAGCGCTTCGATTTTGCGCCGCAGCAACTGTGCGCCGCCGTCATCGAGTTGCACCGCCATCAGCCGGGGCGCGAACTCCACCACATGGGTTTCCAGCCCCAACTGGCGCAGCGCATTGGCGGCTTCCAGCCCCAGCAGCCCGCCGCCCACCACCACGCCGCTGCGCGATCCGCGCGCTTCGGCGGCAATGGCGTCAAGATTATCCAGCGTGCGATACACCAGACAGCCGGGGCGATCATTACCGTCAACAGGCGGGACAAACGCATAGGAGCCGGTGGCCAGCACCAGCCTATCGTAAGGCGTTTCCTGACCGCTCGCGTCACGCACGCAGCGGCACTGGCGATCGATAGCCGTCACCTGACAACCGGTACGTAACTCAATGCCGTGCTGCCCGAAAAAGCCCTCGCTGACCATGGAGAGCGACCCGGCACTACGCCCGGCAAAATACTCCGATAAATGCACCCGGTCATAGGCCGGGTGGCGCTCCTCGCCAAACACCACAACGTGATATTGCCGGTGCAGGTTGTGCTCTACCAGTTGCTCCAAAAAGTGGTGACCGACCATACCGTGCCCGACCACAATCAAGACCGGCTGACTGCCCAACTCAGGTTTACTCATCACAGACATCCTTACTTCTTCAGGCCGACTGTCTGGTTGCGCACCAGACAGTCCAAATAAAAGCGACGCAGGTTCAACAGGCCGGCTGCACGACCAAACAGCAATACGCCGCACAAGCGCTCATCGCGGAAGATCAACCAGCGATAATCGCCGCCCACCGGGTCTGACACGGCATCAGGAAGACCTTGCTGCTTGTGCCGCCCAGCCATACCGCCATCGCTGCGCCCGACGGTAAAAAACAAAAAGGCGTCCACCGCCATGCGAAATTCGCACGCGTGTGGACGCCTTTGCCCTGCCACTTGCCCTACCGCCATTGGTACAGCAAGTCGCGATAAATTGTTACCGGAGATAAAGCAAGGTGTATGCCAATCTGCTGCGCGGTTGAGCACCACGCCAGATATCGAGTGAACCTTCCCTGCCGCGTCAGAGCGTCTGACGTGTCCCGATGCCAATATTGTGCGCGTCAGCGCCATGACAAATATTGAGCTGGATCATTTCAGCCGTCACTTTGCCTGCGTGCCGATAGGGTCTCTGGCTATCACAGCGCACTGTTATGTGGCACAGGGCCTACACTTTATGCGCCTATTCTGCGTGCGGTTTCAGCCAATGTGGAATCGCATGACGTGGGGGTCAGGGTGCATCCTGAAAAATATCGGCGACAGCCAGCATGGCACTGGCAATCTCTATCAGTTTTTTATTCTGGCTCATCGCCATACGGCGCAGGGTTTTGTAAGCCTCGTCTTCACTTAAGCCCCGATGTTGCATTAATACACCTTTCGCACGATCGATCTGGCGGCGCTCATCAAGGGTGGCTCGCATGGCGGCAAGCTCGCTATCAAGCACCTGTAAACGACGCGACTGCTGCTGCACCAGTGACAGTAATGAGCGCCCCAGTTGCGGCCGCATGCCGTCGCTGTCAAAGCGGTCAACCCCGTGCCGGGAGTCGCTTTCCGGTGCCGTTACGCTGTTAGCAATAAATACCGCATAACCGTGGTCATCCGTCGGCGCAGACGACAACCAGCCTGCCAGGTCTGCCTGCTGGTCGGCACAGGCTTGCTCGGCGGCGGCAATCCGCTCACGGCACAGTTGCATCAGCGTCTGCTCAAGCTGTTCTTCAATTTGGCGCATCCCATCAAGGCGTTCACTGGCCAGCGCAAACCATTGCAGGCTGCCGTGATCCGTCAGGCGTTCCGGCATACGGGTACAGGCTATGCGGCGCAGGCGCTCAAATTCGGGGTCGGTCAGTTGTGCCTGCCAGCGAGCCCGGCAGGCATCATCGGCGAAGTGGATGAAGGTTTCAAAACAGCGCTCCTGACGCTCAATCAAATCCAGCCATGTTTGCCGGGTTGCGGGCGTAAAAACGCCGGCGGCAAACGCGGCCGCCCCCATCGCCCGCTCCTGACCGGCCAGCTCTTTGCCCTGCATAAAACTGAACATGGCAACCAGGGCTCTGGCGATGACAGGGTCGGCAGCCGTGTCTGAAACCTCAAACACCAGTGATAACAAATGCCGGATGGCATCGTTAAATGCCGTCATGGCTTCTGGCTGCGCCAGCGCTTGTAAACCAATGCGCTGGCGCAGCGACGGCAACAAGCCCAGGGTATAGACCACACTCGCCGCCCGGCTGAATAAGCGACTGGCCTGTGGCAGTTCCCCCGTCTGCCCGGCGAGCGCGTCCAGGCAGCGCATCAATTGTGCCTCAGCCTGCTGCACAGCCTGCGTGCTCAGGTGACGTTCCTCACCACACAAGAGCCCTTGTGAGCCTAAGAACAGATTGACCGTCCCTCGCTCACGTTGCAGCCGGTGCACCAATTCACTGATGTGCCCGACCAGTTCACCCCGTTGCAACAGCCCTTGCAGGCTGTTGAGCTCACACTGGCGCGACGCCATCAGAAAACGAACGGTGGTCGATGGGTCTGCCACGATGATGTTCTCTTCTTCTGCCACACTGATTCTCCGGTTACAGCGAGTGATAAGGTAATAAGCGAGGTCGATACGGTTTGACGTTGTGTTTACCCGGCTATCACCGCCATCCTTTTATTGGGTAAATAGCCAGTCAGCCAAACGGCCGACGCCAATTCTCATCGGGTGGCCGCTATCAGCAGGTGCAGGATCAGTCAGTGCCGGAGGGGAACAGGAACGGGTTAATGCTGCTGCGGGCAAAGCCTTCTTCTTCCATTTTCACGTCCAGCACCAGTGACGCCAGATCGTCAGCCACGGCTTCGACCTGATGGTCTTTTTCCTGATACAGCAGTTTCAGGTAAGTACCACAGTCGCCACAGCTTTCTGCTTTGATAGCCGACTTTTCATCATCCAGCGACCAGTAGTGCAATTGACCGGCCTGCTCACAGTTACTGCACTTCACCCGCACCATGTGCCACTCGCTTTCACACAGATTGCAATGCAGGTAGCGCAACCCGCTGGTGGTGCCAATCTGAATCACACCGGATACCGGCATACTGCCGCATACCGGGCAAAACTGGCGATGCTCGCCGGTTTCAGCCCTGGCCACAGCCGGTAATTGCGTTGCCATTTGCGCCCAGTACAATGAGAGCGCCGCCCAGACAAACGGCGCTTTATCGTTGATTTGCTCACTGAACTGCTGGTTTAACAGCGCCTGCGCCAACGACTCCCACTCTTGTACCGGCATCTTCTCCAGATTTTCAAGCGTACTGAACACCTGCCCGGACGCTGCCGGTTTGAGTTCCTCAATCAATGCCTGCAACAACCGGTGCCAGTGCGGGTCACGCACGAAGGTGGTGATATTCAGCGGCGGCTGGCCGTGGCTGTTTGCCAGCACATCACTCAAATCCTGATGCAGAGGATGGTCATGCCACACTTTGTGTTGTGCTTCAGTCACCGTTGCAGCAAAGTGCAGGTAGTCCTCCAGCGGATGATTTTCCGCCAGCTGGCGTAACCTCTCGGCCCGCAGCCGGTATACACTTTTCAGGTTGGCAAACAACACCGCAGGGATAGTCCCGATAGTCGAGGGCTTTGCGCTCTCCGCCAGTTTTTCTTGCGGCACAATACGAATACTCATCAGGTTATGTTTCCTGTTTCGAGAGTGAAAAGACACCACGGCCATGCCAGCCACGGCGCTGAAATGTTCAGGTCATCAGACAGGCATGTTAGCAGGTTATGCCGCACAATCGCACAACCGGGCGTTATTTTCCCTTTCTGCGTTTGTGGGCTTTCACCTTCCGGCAGGCCGACGCTTGTGGCGTATGGACAGGAAAACACCCGCTACAGGATGGACACAATCCTGCCCCCGTCGCACAATGGGCGCTGCCGTTTATCGGTAACACCTGCACTGGCCAGAGTGGCTCAACACCGGCATTCCGGTTGAGCCTGTAACAGGCTCTGGCATGACGATAATAAAATGAAACCCGCGCCCGTAACGCATTCTCTCGCCGGAGACAATCCCATGACGACCGCCTTCTCTCACGATCCACAGCTTGCGCCTGCCGTGCCTTCATCGGCTTATCGCAAAATTACCTGGCGACTCATCCCGTTTTTATGTCTGTGTTATCTTGCCGCCTACCTTGATCGCATCAATATCGGGCTGGCAAAACTGCAAATGGCCAGCCAACTGGCGCTCAGTGACGTCGCATTCGGTCTTGGGGCCGGGTTGTTCTTTCTTGGCTACATCCTCTTTGAAGTGCCAAGCAACCTGATTTTACAACGCGTGGGAGCCCGCATCTGGATAGCACGCATCATGATAACCTGGGGCATCCTGTCTACCGCAACATTGCTCGTCACGACCCCTGGGCAGTTCTACGCGCTGCGCTTTTTACTGGGGGCGGCAGAAGCCGGTTTCTTGCCGGGGGTGTTGTACTATTTAACCCACTGGTTCCCTTCCTGGCGGCGAGGCCGCATTATCGCCCTGTTCATGATTGGTCTGCCGTTATCCAGCATTGTCGGCGGCCCGCTGTCCGGTTGGATAATGGCGCACTTCGACGCCCGACTCGGGCTGCATGGCTGGCAGTGGATGTTTCTGCTAGAAGGGTTGCCAAGTGTCGTGCTCGGCATCATGGCGCTCTGGCTTTTGCCGGATAACGTCAATCAGGCACGCTGGCTCAATGAGCAAGACCGGGCGCAGGTTCGGGCTGACCTGGCGCTGGATGCCCACCAGACACCGGCCATAAAACACCAGTTTCGCGATGGTTTCTTCAATCTCAAAGTCTGGATGCTGGGCGGCATCGATTTTTCCATTCTGCTGTGTGCTTACGCCATGGGGTTTTGGCTGCCCACCTTTATCAAGCAGGCCGGTGTCACCGATATCAGCCAGATAGGCTGGCTGACCGCCATTCCAAGCCTGGCCGCACTGGCAGGAATGCTGGCACTCGGCATCAGCTCAGACAGGCTCCGGGAGCGGCGCTGGCATATCATCATACCGTTCTGGCTGGGAGCCGGTGCTATCGTCATAAGCACCTTTTTTAGCCAGAATCTGGTGATGACGGTGCTGCTGTTCTCACTGGCGCAGGCCGCCGTTATCGGCACCGTCCCCGTGTTTTTCAGCCTGCCTGCCACGTTTCTCACGGGGACGGCGGCGGCAACCGGTTTTGCACTGGCCTGTTCACTGGCCAATATCGCCGGGCTGGTCAGTAACACCATCATGGGCTTTGCCATGCAATTAACCGGCAGCGGCAACGGCGCGCTGTGGTTTTTTGCCCTGTGTCTGCTGCTCAGTTCGCTCTTGGTCGTTGCCCTTCCCGCCAGGCTGGTGAATCGCTGACAGTACGCCCTCACCCGGCCCCGGGTGAGGGTAAACAGGCTCGACCTGTGCCTGTTCTCCGTTGACTACCCCTCTGATTTATTATCATTTTTTTCTGTGACTCCCTGTACAGGAGAAAAAAGTTATTAATGAAAGTAAGAATATTCCGATATATTTTACCAATTGCGCCCACGCCGCATGAAACCACCGCGCGAGTTAGAACAATAAATCCAAACTGCTTTTACTTAACCGAAAAATACCAAGGGAAGTTAAAAAGCAATAATCAGGAAAACAATATGACTTATATTAAAAACATAACAATACGCAAAGCGCTCCTCTCTATTTTCTTTATTTTCTTATTACTCTGGAGTGCTGTTTCTTTTCTGGAACTTTATTCACTCAATCATGTCAACTCACTGTTACAGTCAAACCAGGAACAGCAAAAAAACTCAGATCTGATGTCTCGTGGTACCGAGGCCTATTTCCGCACCTCAATGCGTTTATTTATGGCTGCCGATTTGTTGCAATCCGGTGATAAAGAAGGTGCACAGAAATTATCAAAAGCCGCCGCAGAAGTGCTGAATATTAGTATTGAAAATCTAAATGTGTTTAGCCGGTCAACCCATGACGGTGTTTCTAAAGATATTCAGAGCAACATTATCGATAACTGGGGGCGTATTAATGCAGAAACAGTAAAGGTCGCAGCGCTTTTAGAAAAAGGCGAGCTGGAGCAGTTCCGAACCATTATGCGTACCACTATGCCGCCTATCAGCATCGCATTCAGTAAAGCCAGTGAACAATATCTAAAACAATTAGACCTGCAAGACCAAAATAATGACAGCAGTATTAATTCTATTATCGCTACCTGTAAGGAAGTATTAGTCAGCGCCCTGGTGTTAGGCGTATTGATCGTTTTCCTGACCGATCGCTATCTGGTCGCTAACCTGATAACCCCGCTGCACCGCATCCGTGAGCATTTTAAAACCATTGCCGATGGGAAACTGCACCACACGATTGAGGATTTCGGGCGCAACGACGTTGGCCAGTTAATTCCCTATTTGCGTGATATGCAAGAGAGCCTGACACGTACAGTGAGCCTGATTCGCAACAGTGCCCACGCCATTTATCACGGCGCGAGCGAAATCAGTGCGGGCAATAATGATTTGTCTTCCCGAACCGAACAGCAGGCATCGGCCCTGGAGCAAACCGCGGCCAGCATGGAACAATTAGGCGCAACGGTGAAGCAAAATGCCGATAACATCACGCAGGCCAATCGACGCGCACAAGATGCCTCTCACATGGCGAAAAGCGGCGGCAATCTGGTAGACAACGTTATCTCGACCATGGATGACATTACCCAGAGCTCACGCAAAATTGCGGATATCACCAATGTGATTAACGGCATCGCCTTCCAGACTAACATTCTGGCGCTCAACGCAGCGGTAGAAGCGGCGCGGGCCGGTGAGCAGGGCCGTGGATTTGCCGTGGTGGCAGGCGAAGTGCGCAGTCTGGCACAACGCAGCTCACAGGCAGCCAAAGAAATCGAAGGGCTGATTAACGAATCGGTTGAGCGTATCAATACCGGCTCTGGTCAGGTAGCCCAGACCGGACATACCATTCACGATATTGTTCACGCTGTAACACAGGTCACCGACTTGATGGCAGAAATCGCCTCTGCGTCTGTCGAGCAAGAGCGAGGTATCAGCCAGATTGCCCAGGCCGTTACCGAGATGGACAGCGTTACTCAGCAAAATGCCGCGCTGGTGCAGGAATCCGCCTCGGCGGCCACGTCGCTGGAAAGCCAGGCGCGCGAGCTCACCTCCGCCGTTGAGGTGTTTGAGCTGGCAACGACTCACGCATTACCACAGGCGGCCCGCCCCCGCGCTCCGGCCGTCGCGGCATTACCCACCGCATCAGCCACGCGCGCGACCGGGGGAAAAGACACCCGCCATACCCATGATGACTGGCAATCCTTCTGACAGGTCAATGACAGATAAAAAAACCGCACCGGCAACGGTTGCCTGTGCGGTTTTCTCCCCTGATACCTGCCTCGCTTAAGCCAGCACAGACAGGTTCATCGGCCTCAGTGCTGTTTTTCCTGCTGTTTGGCCTGTAACTCACGATACCAGCGTGGATGGTGTTTCTTCGCCCAGGCGCTGGATACCCAGCCCTCCACCATCGCCGTAATGGTGCCTTTCACCCACAGTGCCGCATACACATGCACCATAATCGTCAGAATCAGCCCCACCGCCGATACCGAGTGCACCACCAGCGCCGCACGGATAACCGGAATAGAGAAAGAGGGCGCGAAATAGGGCCGCCAGATAACCACACCGCTGGCCAGCAGTAACAGCAGGCTGGTGATAGCCAGCCAAAACACACATTTTTGCCCAAAGTTATAGCGCCCGGTGTCGCCGACTTCTTCATTGCGCGCAATCTTGTGGATGTTTTTCGCCCACTCGAGGTCATCACGCTGAATCAGGTTATGTTTCCAGTAACGCAGAAACATCAGCATAAACGCCAGAAACATCACCACACCGACGAACGGGTGCAGGATGCGCGCCAGTTGCGGCGTGCCCAGTACACTCATCAACCAATTGAATGACGGAAAGAAAAAGCCCAGCCCACTGAGTGCGGCGAACACAAAACAGAAGGCCACAATCCAGTGGTTAATGCGCTCAGGGGCGCTGTAACGCTGAATCCGATTACTCTTTTTCATGTTGTTTGCCCTCGTGCGCCTCGTCTTCGTCGTCTACCCGGTTCGGGCCGATGCCTACATAGTGGAATACACTGGCGGCGAATGTTGCAGCAAAGCCGATGGCCGCCAACGGCTTCCAGATCCCTTTCCAGAAGGTCACCGCCGGGCTAATACTCGGGTTATCCGGCAGGCCATGATAAAGCTGTGGCCGGTCGGCATGATGCAGCACATACATCACATGCGTGCCGCCCACGCCAGCGGGGTCGTACAGACCGGCATTGCTGTAACCGCGGCTGTTCAGATCTTTCACCCGTTCGGCCGCCAGCACTTTCATTTCCTCTTTGGTGCCGAAATGGATGGCTCCGGTCGGACAAGTCTTCACGCAGGCTGGCTCCTGGCCGACTTCCACCCGGTCAACACACAAAGTGCATTTGTAGACTTTGTTATCGTCTTTATTCATGCGCGGCACGTCGAACGGGCAACCGGCAATACAGTAACCACACCCGATACAATGTTCAGACTGAAAATCGACGATACCGTTGGCGTACTGGATAATCGCCCCTTCCGACGGGCAGGCTTTCAGGCAGCCTGGGTCGGCGCAGTGCATACAGCCGTCTTTGCGGATAAGCCACTCCAGCTTGCCGCTTTCCTCCACTTCAGAAAAGCGCATCACTGTCCACGACCTGGCGCTCAGATCGGTCGGGTTATCATAAACCCCGACGTTATAGCCCACATCGTCACGGATGTCGTTCCACTCCGAACAGGCGACCTGACAGGCTTTACAGCCAATACAGGTAGTGACATCGATAAGCTTGGCTACCTGCTCTTTGTGGTTACGCGCCTGCGGTGGCGGCGTCAGTGAGTTCGTCGCGGAGCGACGAATGATATCTTGTGATTGCATTGCCATAATGTTTCTCCGCGACTACGCCTTTTCCACGTTCACCAGAAACGCCTTGTACTCTGGCGTCTGACTGTTGGCATCCCCGACATGCGGCGTCAGAATATTGGCCATAAAGCCTTTCTGGGTGGTGCCCTCAAAGCCCCAGTGACAAGGCACACCGATGGTTTCTACCGGTTTACCCTGAATCATCAGCGTGCGGATACGCTTGGTGACGACCGCTTTCGCTTTGATGTAGCCACGCTTGCTGCTGACTTTCACCACATCACCGGCCTTGATGCCTTTTTGTTTCGCCAGTTCCTCGCCAATTTCCACAAACTGCTCTGGCTGCACAATCGCATTCAGGCGCGCGTGTTTTGTCCAGTGGCGGAACAATTCCGTTATCGAGTACGTGGTGGCAACAAACGGGAACTCGTCTACCGTACCCATACGCGGACGATCGGCCTCCAGAATGCGGGCGGCCGGGTTGACCTGCACTTTGCTGTAAACCGGGTTGGTTTTCAGCGGTGATTCCAGCGGCTCGTAGTGCGCCGGGAACGGCCCTTCTGCCATCTTGTCGATAGCAAACAGGCGGCCCATCCCCTCGGCATTCATAATAAATGGCCCGGTGGCACTGCCCGGTGGCACCGTCACGGCAAAATCGGCAACGTCGATGCCCGTCCACTTCTGGCCGTTCCAGCGGATAAGCTCACGTTTTTCATCCCAGGGTTTACCCTGTGGGTCGGCCGAGGCGCGGTTGTAGAGAATGCGGCGGTTTTGCGGCCAGCACCATGCCCAGCCCGGCGTACAGCCAAGCCCTGACGGATCGGCGTTGTCACGGCGCGCCATCTGGTTACCCGCTTCCGTCCACGACCCGGCATAAATCCAGCAGAAACTGGCGGTGGTGCCATCATCACGCAATACCGAGAAATCCGGCAGTTGTTGACCTTTTTTCAACAGCAGATTGCCCTTGTCATCATACAAATCTGCCAGCGCGCGACCATTGGCCTCGCGGGTTATCTCTTCTGCCGACGGGTCTTCCGGCTCCAGATAATCCCAGCTCATGTTCAGCACAGGCTCGGGGTTAGCGCCCCCCTCTTTGGCGTAAAGCTCACGCAGGCGCAGGAATAGCCCGGCCAGAATCACACCATCCTGACGCGCTTCACCCGGCGGCTCAGCCCCTTTGTAGTGCCATTGCAACCAGCGGCCCGAGTTGACAATTGAGCCATTCTCTTCGGCAAAACAGCTTGACGGCAGGCGGAACACCTCGGTCTGAATGGTGGACGGGTCAACATCATTGAGTTCGCCGTGGTTCTGCCAGAAATTAGACGTTTCTGTCGCCAGCGGGTCGATAACCACCATGAATTTGAGTTTTTTCAAGGCATCGCGGGCTTTGTTGGAATCGGCAAAGGCAGCCATCGGGTTAAAGCCCTGCACGATGTAACCGTTGACCTTGCCATCGAGCATCATGCGTGAATAGGCCAGCGCATCGTAGCTTTTATCCCACTTCGGCAACCAGTGATAACCCCACTCATTGTCTTTGGTGGCGTTATCACCCCAGAAACTCTTCATCATGCTGACGAAAAACTTCGGCGTGTTCTTCCAGTAGTTGACCTGATCGGCCAGCAACGCTTTCGGGGTTATCTGATCCAGATACTCTTTCAGCGAGGTCTGCTTTTCTGACGGCAACGGCATATAGCCCGGCAGGTTGAGCGACAGCAACCCCAGGTCGGTGTAACCCTGAATATTAGAGTGACCACGCAGCGCATTGACGCCGCCGCCCGCCATACCCACGTTACCGAGCAGCAACTGAATCATGGCGGCGGTGCGGATAATCTGGGCACCAGCGGTGTGCTGCGTCCAGCCCAGCGCATACATAATGGTGGCGGTGCGATCCGGCACGCAGGTCGAGGCCAGTTGCTCGCAGATAGTCAGAAAATCCTGCTTTGGCGTACCACAAACGTTTGTAACCAAATCTGGGGTATAGCGGCTGGCGTGCGCTTTGAGCAGGTTCCAGACGCAGCGTGGGTGCGTTAAGCTGTCATCGCGTTTGGCAAAACCGTTTTCATCCAGCTCATACTGCCAACTGGTGCGGTCATAGCGGCGCTCTTTTTCGTTGTAACCGCTAAAAATACCTTCATCAAACTGGTAGTCCTCACGGACTATCAGGCTGGCGTTGGTATACGCCTGCACATACGGCATTTGTACCTTGTCATGGGAGAGCAGGTAATTTACCACCCCCAGCAGGAAGGTAATGTCTGAACCGGCACGAATCGGCGAGTACATGTCAGCAACGGCGGCCGAACGGTTAAAACGGGGGTCAACCACAATCAGCTTCGCACCATTGTGAATTTTGGCTTCCACCGCCCATTTAAACCCAACCGGGTGCGCTTCTGCCGGGTTGCCACCCATTACCAGAATCACATTGGCATTTTTGATATCGACCCAGTTATTGGTCATGGCACCGCGCCCGAAAGTGGGAGCCAGCGCGGCGACCGTCGGGCCGTGGCACAGTCGCGCTTGCGTATCCAGCCCGATAATACCGAGCGCGCGCGCAAATTTTTGATCCAGAATGCCGGTTTCATTGCTGGCCGCAGAGGAGCACAGCATCCCGGTGGTTAACCAGCGGTTCACCGTGACACCGGCACTGTTCTTCTCGACAAAGTTGGCATCGCGGTCTTTTTTCATCAGCCGGGCGATGCGATCTAAGGCTTCATCCCAACTGATGCGCTGCCATTGATTGGAGCCCGGCGCACGGTATTGCGGGTATTTAAGGCGCTGGTCACTATGGATAAAATCCACCAGCCCCGCCCCTTTCGGGCACAGCGACCCACGGCTCACCGGATGATCCGGGTCGCCTTCGATGTGGTAAATGGCGGGTTTGGCATTTTTGGCACCATCGCCCAGGCTGTACATCAGTATCCCGCACCCGACGGAACAGTAGGTGCAGTTATTCCGGGTTTCTCTGGCACGTAATAATTTATATTGGCGAGTTTCGGCTAATGCCGCACCGGGAGAAAATCCCAGAGCGGTGACCGTAGTACCAGCCATTCCACCTGCGCATATTTTAAAAAACTGTCTTCTGCTGACCTGCATGGGAGAGTCCTCGCACGACATCACTCAGAGCCATACCCTCAGACATCAAATTGCAAGTGTATTGCTTGTGTAACCCGGCGGCGGGTTTGATAAGCCGCCGGCAATTTACTGCAACGCTGCCTTCCTGCCATTTACGTGATGGAGGGTATATACCGTTTTGGTGTATTAATGCTTTATTGTTATGAATGGTTTTCGCGGTTTTTCACATAAAACCCCACGACACGTATGTATTATGCGCTGGCAAATAAAAAGCGCCAAGCAATTATCTCAATAACAACAAATCCGTCACACTTCGTTATCGAAAAGGTTTTTTTTAACGTTAACACCGGTTTATGAAGAATAATTCTCATTAACATTGTGCTATTCCAGCCACTATCGCTGTATATTAATTTACATATCGATTACAGGTGGTGAGTGATTTCTAAATGAAACAATCAAGCAAAAATTCATTATTTATGAACAGTCTGAAAATATTTTTACCGCCTGTCTCGCCTTGCCGGGAAATATCCAGGGCAATCATCACGCTATAAATAAATACCGTGATAGATAAAAAAAGATGAAAGAAAAATAAAATAATGACCGGGATATTTACGATTCAAAATAACGAGATGAATTCACTTATCGCATGCATAAAAAACAAAAAGCGGTCTGCCACGGCGGTTAAGCCATATAAAACGGGCACACAACTGATGGCAACAGACCACAGGCCTGCCAGGTCGAGGACTGCATAGGCTGAACGCCGCCCGGCAGCGGCGATGGCGTTAGCCGGGGCGGCTTCGGGCTTGCGTCACCGCATGGCGTAATAACTCTGCCAGCACAATCACGGCTTGTTCGGTTTTACGCTGCCATTCAAACGAGGTGTTGATACGAAAATAGCGATCGCATCTATCATCAGTGGTAAACATTCGCCCCGGCGCGAGGCTGATCCCCTGCGCTAACGCCTGCTGATACAAGGCCATGCTGTCGCCGCCCTGCGGCAGCCCCAGCCACAGAAAATACCCGCCGTCAGCATAGTAAATCTCCACCTCTGGCGGGAAATGGGCTTTCATTGCCTGATACAGGCGGTACTTGCGTTGCTCAAGCGTGCGCCGCAACCGCCGCAGGTGGCTGTCATAACTGCTGGTCGCCAGATAATCAGCTATCGCCAGTTGCATCGGCGCACTGGTGGAGAGGGTACTCATTAATTGTAAACGCTGAATGCCTTCGGCCCATTGCCCTGCTGCCACCCAGCCGACACGAAACCCCGCCACCAGACTTTTGGAAAACGAGGCGCAATGCAGCACACGGCCGTCGCTGTCCAGCGCTTTTACCGGCAACGGACGGTGTGTGCCGCTATAGAGCTCGCCATACACATCGTCTTCAATCAGCGCAACCTGATAGGTGCGCAGCAACGCAGCCAGTTGCTGCTTTTTCTGCCAGGACAAGGTGTAACCCAACGGGTTGTGAAAATTGGTCATCAGCCAGCAGGCCCGGATGGGATACTGCTGCAAAGCCTGTTCGAGCGCGGCCAAATCAATGCCGGTATGCGGGTCGGCGGCAATGGTAATCGCTTTAAGTTGCAGCCGCTCTATCGCCTGTAGTGCGCCATAAAACGCGGGCGACTCGATAACAACATAATCGCCTGGCCGGGTCAGCCATTGCAGGCACAGGTTCAATGACTCCAGTGCACCGCTGGTTATCACAATTTCATCAGGGGAGACAGCAATCCCTTGCAGCGCATAGCGCTGGGCTATCTGCTTACGCAACTGCTCATTGCCGGGCGGCAGGCTATCGACGGCGCTTTCTGGCTGCATCCGGCGCGCAACCTGCGCTAATGAGCGGGTTAACTGACGCTGGGGAAACAGGCGCGGGTCAGGAAAGGCTGACCCAAACGGAACCACCGCTGGCGAACGACTGGCACGCAGCACATCAAAAATAAAGTCATTAACGTCTACCTGTTCCGTCAGTTGTACCGCGTCACCTCCGGCAGGCAGCATCGCCGCACTGGCTATACGTGGTGCTGCGTAATAACCCGACTGGGGGCGGGACATTATCCACCCCTGACTTTCCAGCAGTTGATAAGCGTGTAATACGGTCATCAGGCTCAGGCCGGAATGCGCCGCTTTTTCACGCAGCGAGGGCAATTTTTCCCCCGGCTGCCAGATACCCGCCTGCAACTGCTTTTGCATCTGGTCAGCCAACTGTTCGAACTTCGCCGGTTTCTCTCGCACCCGAATACCCACACCTTGACGTTAGCGTACGGTTTTTACCCCGCGTTAACGGGCAAGTGCCTGGTGCACAAAATCACGCAACAGGCGACGCGCCCACACCGGCTCATCAGACACTGTCAGCTCTGGTAACGCGTTGTGACGCAAGCAGGCGTTCATCACTGCGGCATCCATCTCGGGGTGAAACTGAAAAGAGAGGGTGTGTGGCGCATAACGGATTATCTGGCATCCATCCTGTTCTGAGGCCGCCAGCACCTGTGCCCCTTCCGGTGGGCTGACCACCGACTGAAGATGGCTCAGATAGGCACTAAATTGCTCAGGCAATGCCGTCAGTAGCGCATCCTCAGCGGCCTGTGCATGCAGCGTCACGGTTTTCAGCCCCATCTCGCGGCCATTGGGGTTATCCGCCACCGTACCGCCCAGTGCATGGGCTAATAATTGATGCCCATAACAGACCCCCAGCAGAGGACGCCCGAGGCGCACACGCTCACGCGCCCATTCGGCGGTGCGCTCACTCCACGCCAGTTGCTCTGTCACCATCGACCAGGAGCCACTGATGATCGCCGCATCATGCTCGCCAGGTGGGGGCAGCGCCTCACCCGTGTAGGGGCGAACAATATGGATACGGGCAGCAAAGTGCGCCAGATCATCAGCCAGTGCCTGGCTAAACCAGTCTGCCTGCTGCCCGACATGGCGGGCAATAGGCTCAGGTGGTTCGCCCATCTGGACAATGAGCAGGGAAGATGATGACGCAGCAGGTGGGGTATGCGATGCGGTCATGGGTTGCGTAACCTCCGGCGAAGACGGGATGAACTGTGACCCTATCATGTCCCGGCAAGCGCTGTCACTGCCGTATGCTGTTGATTCAATGCCAGTCAGGTGAGATCACCTGCGCGCCCTTCAGGCGAGTGGCTGGCTGCGGTGCGCACGCACGTCGGGCTTGCGAGAAAACATCGTAGAAATAGAGATGCCCTTTAGCCTGCCATAAACGCGCAATACCCTCTTTTACCGTGGCATCCACTTGCGGATGGTTAAGAATGGCATCAAGTGTGGCGCGGGAAACATGGCGGCTGTTGTACCATTCGCCGTTGTAGCACACCCGCAAATCCAGTTGGTCTATGTCTTCGTAACGGTAACGCGGGTTGATATCCATTGACATCGCCAGCGACATCACCACTAAAAACAGCGTAAAACCAATAACGTAAGACTGGCCAAAATAAGGGGCATAGCCGAGGATAATGGCCACCGGCACATAACTCACCAGCATGCCGCCAAACAGATACGGGTGGCTGCGCATAAACTGTCGGCTAAAACGCACGCGGTTATCACGCTGCTCTTCACGGTTCAACCGCGCAATCTCTTCACAAAGCAGGCGCTTTATCTCCTCCATACTGTTCTCCACGCTGATGATGAAACGTGCGGCACGTTAGCACGCGCCATCGCGCTATAACAGATACAGTTTGGTCAGAAAAAGCTATAACAGTCAGCGATGCCCGTTATCCGCACGGCCACTGACTGGCGGCAATTAATGCCTGCCCCAATGCCAGCCCGCCATCCCCTGCTGGCAGGCGTTCAGGCAACAAGAGCTGCATACCAGCCAGCCGTTGGCGCAGCAGGCTCACCAGCAAGCGGTTATGCATCACACCACCGGAGCACACCACCGTATTTAACTGATGCACCCGTGCCGCCTGCTGCACCAGTTCGGCCAGGCCATCGGCCAGCGCCATATGAAACGCCAGCGCCCGCGCCGCCGGTGACGCCGCATACGCCAGCCACTGCTGCCAGAATGTCGCCAGGTCAAGGTGCTGACCACGCAGCGGCATCGTCACCGGGAACGCGGCTGTGGTGGCGTCTTGAACCGGGTGCTGGCGCGCCAGCGCTTCCAGCCAGCAAGCGGCCTCGCCCTCCCAACTCTGCTCACCGGCAAAACCGCAGGCAGCAGCAACGGCATCAAATAAACGCCCGGCAGAAGAGGCTAATGGCGCATTAAGACCACGGGCAATCGCCTGCGTCAGCAGCGCAACGGCCGCCGTCGGGATAACCCGGGCTTCGTCATACTGCTGCCAGTGCGGGACAAACGCCTGCCACTGCGCCAGCAGGTTGCGCCACGGCTGGCGCGCAGCCATATCGCCGCCCGGTAGCGCCACCGCCGGTAAACCGCCCAGATACTGGCAACGGGCGTAATCTACCCGCAGGCACTCAGCCCCCCACCAGCGCGACTCGCCGCCATAACCAATGCCATCCAGCGCCAGACCAATCACCGCGCCGCCGTCGCGTGGCCACTGATGTTCTGCCAGGCAGGCCACAATATGCGCGTGATGATGCAGCACGCTGATGCAGGGAATAGCCTGCTGTTGTGCCAGTTGCTGCCCGAGTTGGTGGCTGAGATAACCGGGATGGGCATCCACCACAATGGCCTGCGGCGTGAAACGGTAGATATCGGCCAGCAGCACTTGTGCCTGCTGGTATTGCTGCATCACCCGCTCTTCGGTTAAATCCCCCAGATGCTGGCTGAGAATGGCGCTTTGCCCACGCAGCAGGCAAAAGGTGTTTTTCAAATCCGCACCCATTGCCAGTAGCGCAGGCACATCATCAAACCCCGGCGGCAGCGGCAGCGCATCCGGTACATAGCCGCGCGCACGCCGGATAACACTCGCGTGCCCGCCATCAAGCCGTACCACCGAATCATCCGCACGCTGCACGATGTCTCTGTCATGCATGAGCCAAAGATCGGCAATCCCGGCAAGCGTCGTTAATGCCTCGCCGTTATCCAGCGCGGGCGGTTGACCATTGGCGTTACCCGAGGTCATCACCAGCGGTCGTCCGGCCGCCGCCAGCAACAGATGCTGCAACGGGTTGGCAGGCAACATAAAGCCCACTTCATCAAGCCCCGGGGCAATCGTATCGGCCAGCCCACTGTCCGGGCGCAACGCCAGCAACACAATCGGTGCCGCCGGGCTTTGCAGTAACCGTAATGCCGCCTGGGTATCCGCAACCGTGCTATAACGCGCCAACGCCTCCGCCTGATGCAGCATCACCGCCAGCGGTTTAGACGGGCGACGCTTGCGCGCGCGCAGGCGGGCAACGGCCTGCTCGTTGCTGGCATCACAGGCAAGATGAAAGCCGCCAATCCCTTTCAGTGCCACAATTTGCCCATCGCCTAACGCGGCTGCCGCCTGCGCAATGGCGTCACGGCCGGTCGCCCGCGTGCCGGTACTGTCACACAGCCACACCTGCGGGCCACACACCGGGCAGGCATTCGGCTGGGCATGAAAGCGCCTGTCCGCCGGATTTTGATACTCCTGCTGACAATCCGGGCACAGCGGAAAAGCGGCCATTGCGGTATAAGGACGGTCATAGGGCATCTGGCGGATGATGGTAAAACGCGGGCCGCAGTGCGTGCAGTTGATAAAGGGGTAGCCATAGCGACGGTTTTTCGGGTCGAACAGCTCCTGACAGCACGGCTCGCAGGTGGCGGCATCCGGCACGATATGGGTATCCATCGCGCCGCTGCCGCTGTGTTCAATGACAAAATCATCCGGGCTCTGCGCCCAGTGATAAGGCTGACAGGCCAGCGCGTCAATCTGCGCCAGCGGCGGGCATTCGGCGTACAGTGCGCTAATGAAATCCGCCTCGGCGCTCGCAGGCCACAGTCGGACTAACACCCCTGCGCCGTCATTTAGCACACAGCCTTTCACCCCCAGGCGGTGCGCAATTTGCCAGACATAAGGGCGAAACCCCACCCCTTGCACTTTGCCCTTAACGCGAATTTCAATGCCGTTGTGATGTGGTGACATCATAGTTATATGAGTAGCTATCATTGTAAGCGTTGCTGTATGGACGCCTTCATATACAGCTTCTCTCCGCACTATCCCGCTCCGGCGTCCACTTAGGGCGGCCAGTCGCCGCCGCCCTAAGAACCCGGGCTGTTGGCGGAAAATTACGCCGCTGCGCGGTGCCTTCGGAAAAAACAGACTCCTTTTCGGCCCGCCGCTGACGCGCTCCCGGCGCGGCAGCGGCTCTCGCGGCATCCATGCCGCTCGGCCGGGAGTCTGTTTTCCCCTCAGCGTAAATTTACGCCATTGCGTCCACATGCCACCATCAAATCGATAATGGCAACAATTTGAACAGGCTAGCGAATCAACAAATCCTTGGCATCGGTTCGCTGTGGGGTAAATCCAGCAGGCGGGAGGTGCCAAACACCCCGCACAGCCGCACCTGTTTTTGCCCGGTGACGTGGCCAATCACCGCCGCATCACGCCCCAGCGGATGGCTGCGCAGTGCATCCAGCACCGCGTTTTCCGCCTCGGGTGAAACCACCAGCACCAGTTTGCCTTCGTTGGCAAAATTCAGTGCTTCCAGCCCCAGCAGTTCACAAACACCGCGCACTTCGGTTTTAACCGGCAGTGCGGCTTCATCTACCGACATGCCGCAGCCGCTGGCTTCGGCAAATTCATGCAGAATCGCCGTGACGCCGCCGCGCGTGGCGTCACGCAGCGCCCGCACGCCGTCAATGTGGCGCAGCGGCGCAATCAGCGGCGTCAGTACGGCGCAATCGCTGCGAAGGCTCGCTTCCAGCCCCAGGTTCTCACGCAGGTTCAGGATAGTCGCGCCGTGATCGCCAAGCGTGCCGCTGACAATCAGCCGGTCGCCGGGGCGAATTTCACTGGCGGCCCAGTGCACTTGTGGCGCAATCACGCCAATCCCGGCGGTATTGATAAAGATTTTGTCTGCCGCCCCGCGCGGCACCACTTTGGTATCGCCGGTGACGATCTGAATACCGGCGTCGCGGGCGGCCTGCGCCATCGAATTGACGATACGCAGCAGCGTTTCCCCCGCAAGCCCCTCTTCCAGAATAAACCCGCAAGAGAGGTAGCGTGGTGTCGCGCCGCTCACCGCCAGATCGTTGGCGGTGCCGCACACCGCCAGCTTGCCGATATCGCCGCCAGGAAATTCAATCGGGTCAATGACGTAGCTGTCGGTGGTGAACGCCAGCCGGTCACCCTGCGCACTCAGCTCCGCCAGCGGCAGGCGCGCCTGATCTTCACGCGCGGCCAGCAACGGGTTATCAAATATCGGCAGAAACAGGCTTTCAATCAGTTGTTGCATCGCCCGCCCGCCGCTGCCGTGCGCCAGGGTTATCTCTTTTGGCAATAAACTGGGCTTCATCATGCGCACTCCCGTCGATACTGATAATAAGCCGCACACGCCCCTTCGGATGACACCATCAGCGCGCCAATGGCGTTTTGCGGCGTACAGCGTGCGCCAAACAGCGGGCAGTCGCCCGGTTTACAACGCCCGGTTAAGACATCGCCACAGCGTGATAGCGGCTCATCCGCCACCTGTTGCTGCGGCGGGTTAAAACGGCGCTCGGCGTCAAATTCCGCATACTCTTGACGCAATTGCATGCCGGAGTTGGCGATGTCGCCAAGCCCGCGCCATTCGCTGTGGGCCTTGGTTTCAAACACCTCGGCCACCGCCTGTTGCGCCAGCACGTTGCCGCTGTCCGGCACAATGCGGCGGTATTGGTTTTCCACCTCGCAGCGGCCATCATGCAGTTGCTGCACCAGCATCAGCAATGCCTGCAAAATATCCAGCGGCTCAAAACCGGTCACGACAAACGGTTTATTAAATTGCTCACACAAAGGCTGATACGGGTGTGCACCAATTACCATGCTGACATGCCCCGGAGCCAGAAAGCCGTCAATGCGTAAATCCGGCTGCTCCAGCAGGCTTTGCAGGGTCGGGATGATGGTAATGTGCTGGCAGAACAGCGAAAAATTGTGCACCCCACGGCGTTTGGCCTGTTGCAGCGTCAGCGCGCTGCCGGGCATGGTGGTTTCAAAGCCTAAACCGAAAAACACCACCTGCCGATCGGGGTGTTGCTGCGCCAGCGCCAGCGCATCCAGCGGGGAATAGACCACGCGCACGTCTGCGCCATGGCGGCGGGCATCCAGCAACGATCCGTTGCGCCCCGGCACGCGCATGGCATCACCAAAGGTACAGAAGATGACCTCCGGGCGCGCGGCGATGTCCAGGCAGGCATCAATGCGCCCCATCGGCAGCACGCACACCGGGCAGCCTGGCCCGTGCACAAATTCAATTTCCGCCGGTAACAGCCGGTCAATGCCAAACTTGAAGATGGCATGGGTATGACCGCCACACACTTCCATCAATTGCAACGGCCGGGTTTTCAGTTCCGGCATGTCATCTACCAGCGCCTGAATCCGTTGCACCAGCGCTTTGGCTAATTCGGGGTCACGAAATTCATCCACGTACTGCATAGACGGCTCCGGTTTGCCTGACTTCATCGAGCTCCAGCCCGACAGCCTGCATCGACTGTAGCGCCTCCAGTGTCTCCTGCGCTTCCTGCTCATCGAGCAGGCTCATGGCAAAGCCGACGTGCACCAGCACCCACTGCCCCACCAGACTCGCCGGAGAGCCCTCACAGACCAGCGCGATATTCACCTCACGCTGCACGCCACATACATCCACCCGCGCCGGATAATGCAGATCCGGCCCGACGGCAACCACTTTACCGGGAACACCCAAACACATAATCAGCTCTCCGCTAGCGGCAACGAGGGTGGTGTCAAGGCCTGCGCCAGGGCGGTCAACTGTTTTTCCAGCCACGACAGCCAGCTTTCCATGCCCTCACCGGTACGCGCCGATAGCGCAATCACCTCAATGTGCGGGTTGACGCGACGCGCGTTGGCCACACAGGCCTCGACATCAAAATCGAGATAGGGAAGCAGGTCTATCTTGTTGATAATCATCAGGGACGCGGCAGCAAACATGTGTGGATATTTCAGCGGCTTGTCTTCACCTTCGGTCACAGACAGCACCGCGATTTTGTGGCGTTCACCCAGGTCAAACCCCGCCGGGCACACCAGATTGCCGACGTTTTCAATAAACAGCAGGCTACCGGCGGGCAGCGGCAGGCGGTGCATGGCGTCATGCACCATTTGCGCATCGAGATGGCAGCCCTTGCCGGTGTTGACCTGAATCGCCGGAACACCAGTTGCGCGGATACGTTCGGCATCGTTGGTGGTCTGCTGATCGCCTTCAATCACCGCACAGGGCAGGTTTTTTCCTATCAGATGCAGGGTGTTGGTCAGTAGCGTGGTCTTGCCCGACCCAGGGCTGGAAACCAGATTCAGCGCCAGAATATGCGCGTCATCAAAGTGCTCGCGGTTATGCGCGGCAAGCTGGTTATTCTTGCTCAACACATCCATTTCAATCTGCAACAAGCGCTGCTGGCCAATGCCCGGCGCGTGTGTGCCCGCCGCCCCTTGTCCATAGTGCAGGTGTTGCGCCTGTTCTACCGGCTCAAAGGGAGCCTCTGGCCGGGCAGGATGGGAATGCGCGTGATCATGCTCATGAGTATGGTGATTATCATGCTGCGCGTGGTCATGAGGGTGATGCGCAGCATGCGAATGGGCATGATGCCCGTGCGGGCGCGCCGCGCCATGATAATGGTGATGAACGTCGCCGTGGTGATAGTAGTAATGGTGATGATGAATGATCACACCCGGCGTAGCAGACTGCGCCCCAATCTCATGGTGGTGTTCGTTATGATGGTGATGATCGTGGGCATGTTCGTGAGGATGCTCGTGCGTATGGGGATGAGGGTGTGAGTGCGCTGTCTCATCACCTTCAATCCGGCGTTCTCCTTCGCCACAACCGCATGTGGTACACATTGCTATAACTCCTTCGGTCAACCAGACCGCATTGAACGGATGGCACGCGGCGTTCGCCGCGTGTTACTCAACCGCCAGTTGCTTTAATTGCAGGCTGTCGCCGCTGTCAACGCGCAGATTGAGGCTACCGCAACGCGGGCAACCGCTGTCGTGGCTGACAACCTCCACCGCCTGGCTGCATTCCCAGCACCAGGCCTGCGCCGGGCGTATCGCCAGATGCAACTGGCAACCATCGGCCAGCGTCTGACGACAGACCGACTCAAAACAGAATCGCAGCGCGCTCTCCTCAATGCACGACAGTGCACCGATTTCCAGCCACACGCCCGTCACCCGACGGGCACCGTGCTGGCGCGCTTGCTGCTCAATAAGTTCCAGTGCGTTATAGCACATGGAAATTTCATGCATGATGACCACTCCGATAACGGCCAAACAGCGCCCGGCGGCTTAAGTCTTGCGGTGCATCGGCATCGCGCACCGGCAAAGCCAGCGCCATGCGCACACTTTGCTGCGCCAGTTGCAGGGCGTGTTCTGCATCCAGTGACGGGTCAAGCGGCGACATCAGCGAGCAAGAGAGGTACTGCTGCCCGCCATCACTTTCACTGACCACAAAGGTCACACTGCCGCAGGGCAACGCCAGTGCCAGACGGGTGGACACTTCACGATGAGGCCACTGCTGCCCGGGCCCTGGCAACACCAGCAGGCTTAACGTCCAGGGCGTCAGCAGACACCCTATCCACTGCTGTTCAAACAGCGTAAAACCGCAGGCCTGCACCGGGATCCCTTCACGGTAAAACGGCAACCGGTGCATACGCTCGCGCGCAATATGGCTAAACTGAGCCTCCAGCCAGGCTGCCGGGTTCTGATCATGCCCGTCAATCCACGCCATTTCCTTGCGCTCACCCGGTATTCCTGTCGAATTCACATCCGTTTCGCTGGCCGTAACGTCCTGCTGCTGTTGCGCCATCTCACGCCTCCTGTGGCTGCAATTCTGCTGCTGCCACACCACTTTGGCGCAGCGCGGCCAGCATTTCGGCCATGGCAGGCTCCAGCGCACGGGTGACGGTATCAGACAGGCCGATACCGGACTCCAGCGAGTCAGGCTCGACGCCGATGAGCGTCAAACGACGGGGGAATTCACCCGTAAGCCGCAGTGCCATCAGCACATCGGCCAGTCCCAACTGGTGCGGGGAAATTTTACGGGTAAACAAGGCGGGCACCTCGTCATCGCGCAGTACCGTCACCGCTCCGGCAGGCTTTCCGGTCAGCACCGCATCCGCGACAATTAAATGGTCGCGTCCGGCCATGCACTCCATCAGTTCCATGCCGCAGGTGCCGCCGTCAACGATATCGACGGCGGGCGTCAGCGCAAAACGCTGCTCCAGTTGCTCCACCAGCCGCACCCCGACCCCTTCATCTCGCAGCAGAATATTGCCAATTCCCAGCACCAGTATGTTCATTACAGCACCTTCACCCGGGTCACTTCGTTGCCATTAACCGTATCCACCACATGCACCGCGCAGGACATGCACGGGTCGAACGAGTGAATAGTGCGCACCACTTCCAGCGGTTTATGCGGATCTGCCACCGGCGTACCAACCAGCGACTGCTCGTACGGGCCGGGCTTGTCGTCGCCGTTACGCGGGCAAGAGGTCCAGGTGGACGGCACCACCGCCTGATAGTTGGTGATCTTGCCGTTTTTAAACACCACCCAGTGCGACAACATGCCGCGCGGCATTTCACCAAAGCCGACGCCGTGAAACTCGGTATCCGGCGAAAAATCCGGCTTGATGAAGGTCTGGTGATCGCCTTTGCCGATGTTGTCCACCAGCGCCTGCCACTGCTGTGCCAGCGTATCTTTCAGCACACAGCAGTGCACGGTGCGGCCAATCACCCGGCCTAATGTGGAGTGCAGGTGTTTTTCTTCCAGTTGGCGACCGCTTAATGCCTGATAAGCCGTTTTTATCGCGCCAAAATGCGCCTGCGTACCGCTGTGTTTCGCCGCCAGACTACACAGTAACCACGCCAGCGGGCCGACTTCGACGGTTTTGCCGTAGAAGGTTGGCGATTTCACCCACGAGTATTTGCCCTCTTCATGCCAGCCGGTGTAGTTCGGGCGCGTCAAACCCTCCCACGGGGCCAGCGGCTGATCGTCCTGATACCAGGCGTGCTTACCGCTCTCGCGGATCCCTTCTATCAGGAATTTATCGCTGTGGCTGGTAATCGGGCGATAGCTCGACAGGTCGCTATTTTCGATATAGCCGCCCGGCAACAGGAAACTGCCGTTCTTGTTATCGGTCGGTAACTCCGGCACGCTCAGGTAATGGTCAGCGCCACGCCCAAGCGTCAGCCATTGCGGGTAATGCGCGGCAATGACGGCACAATCGACTTTGTAGACTTGCTCGATAAAATCGCCCAGCCGGTCGATAAAGCTTTTCACATACATCAGGCGCTCAAGGTTAAGCACACCGGGCGCATCGAGATTAATCGGGTTGGCGACCCCGCCGACCGCCAGATTCTGAATGTGGGGTGATTTACCGCCGAGGATCGCCACAATACGGTTGGCATCACGCTGGCACTCCAGCGCCTGCAAGTAGTGAGCAACGGCTATCAGGTTTACTTCCGGCGGCAGCGACATGGCCGGGTGCCCCCAGTAACCGTTGGCGAAAATCCCCAACTGGCCGCTGGCCACCAGGTCATTCAGTTTCTGCTGTACGCGGGTGAACTCTTCGGCGCTGTTCAGCGGCCAGTGAGAAAGCCCCTTTAACATCGCCGCCGCTTTTTGCGGGTCAGCTTTCAGCGCGGAGGTGACATCCACCCAGTCCAGCGCCGACAACTGATAAAAATGCACGATATGGTCGTGAATACTGTGCGCGGCCAGAATCAGGTTACGGATGTGCTGGGCATTCACCGGCACATTCAAACCCAGCGCGTGTTCTACCGCACGTACCGAGGCAATAGCATGTACCGTGGTGCACACACCGCAAATGCGCTGCACGATCATCCAGGCGTCACGCGGATCACGCCCTTTGACGATTTCTTCCATACCGCGCCACATGGTGCCGGATGACCAGGCCTTGGTGACTTTGCCGTTTTCTATTTCGCAGTCAATGCGCAGATGCCCTTCGATACGGGTAATGGGATCAATGGTGATGCGTTGGCTCATGCTTTACCTCAGCCTGATGATGCGTGTGTTCGCCTGTGAGCGCGGGCAGTACCGGCAGCAGACGGATTAACAAGATGTAGGCGCAGACCTCAATGGCGACAAAGCCGATAGAGATAAGGATTTCCTGCGCTTTGGGAAAATAGTGGTAGCCATTGCCGGGGTTAAACGCCAGCAGCGAGTAGCTAAGACGCCACAGCGCCGCGCCGAACAACATGCAGAGTGCGCTGACAAACAGCCAGCGGGCATCATGACGACAGCGCGATTGCTGAAGCACCACCAGCGGCACCAGCATCAGCGCCATTTCGCACCAGAACATCAGCGCAAAGCGATCGCCGGCAAACACCAGCGCCGTTTTCTGATGCCAGACGATTTCCCCCACCCGCAGCAGTAAAAACAGCAGCACCAGCACGCGCGTCAGCACCGTCAGTTTGCGAAACAGCGCCTGCTCGTCCGGCCCCCGCCCTTTTAGCCCGGCTTGTACCAGTGAGCCTTCGAAAATCACTATCGAAAAGCCCATGATGAATGCCGTCAGCAGTGACAACAGCGGCAGCAGTTCATAGCTCTGCCACAGCGGATGCACCTTGTAACCAGCGGAAATCATCAGCGATCCCATTGATGACTGGTGCATGGTCGGTAATAGCGCCCCCAGCGCGATGATGAAAAACATCACCTTGTTGAGCCGCTTTAGCGACACCTTCCAGCCCAAACGTTCCAGCACCACCGGCGCAAACTCCAGCGCCATCACGCCGATATAAATCGTCATACACACGGCGGTTTCAAACAGCACCGAGTTGGTATTGAAGTAGCCGGGAATATAGAAGTAAGGCAGGTTCCAGTAACGCCCGACGTCGATGGTGATAGACAAGCCACCGAGCGAATAACCGAACAGGCTGGCGAGCAGTGCCGGTCGTACCAGCGGGTGATATTCGCCCCGGTTGAACACGTACACCGCCCAGGCCAGCGCCCAGCCGCCACACGCAAAACCGGTGCCGACCAGCAGGTCAAACGCAATCCAGATCCCCCACGGGTAGCCACCGTTCAGATCGGCCACCGAGCCGATGCCGAGAAACAGACGCTTCACGATAAGGATCGCGCAAATCGCTACCAGCGGAGCCAGCAGCATTACCGGCTTGCTCACCAGCCGCCCACCCAATGGACTTGCTTTATGCGCCGTCATGGGGTTTCTCCTCTGAGTGATTCTCCGCCGCCCGTTCGGCACGGGTATTACGGTGCACCAGCACCGACAGCCCGGCCAGCACCGCCAGCGGCAGCACCATACCCTTGTACAACGTATGCTGGATGTGCTCTGAACGCGCCCCGGTAGAAAGCGGGTCGAGCGCTGGCATTTCCAGATTCTGGTAAGGCACACCGGCCAGCACCAGCACCTGGGTTCCACCGGCCTCTTTCTCGCCATACACGTAACGCTCATAGCTCGGTACGGTACGCAGATAGGTGTCTTTCCTGTCCAGCGTCTGCCGCGGATAGGCGTATTCATCACCCGGTTTCAGCGCCAGTCGACGTTTCGCTTCTTCCAGCAATTGTTCACGGTTACCGTAAATCACCGCCCCGGTCGGACAGACTTCCACACACCCCGGCATACCGCCTTTATCGAGCCTTGCCAGTTCCGGCTGGTTGCACAGTTCACATTTGTGGATCTTGCCGAGCGCGTTCTCATAGTCGTACTTCGGCACATTGAACGGGCACGCCACCATGCAGTAGCGACAGCCGGTACAAATACTGGCGTCGTAATGCACCACGCCGGTTTTCGGGTCTTTCTTCAGCGCCGACACCGGACACACCGACACACAGTTAGGATCAACACAGTGCATGCACTGTTTTTTGATGTAGGCGTAACCGTCTTTCACCTGATCCTTGTTTTTACCCTCGCCGCTGCTCCATACCTGAATGATGTTGTTGGTGTACGGGCTGAGTTTGTCGTTATTCGACCACGTTGCGGCACCACCGGCATACACCGTACTGTCCGGTTTATAGTCGAGCTTGTTGAGCTGCTGGCATTTGCTGACGCACGCCTGACACCCGACACACAGTGTCGAGTCATATAGCATGCCCAGCGCTCCGGGGATCGGTGCCCGGTTGGTTGCCGCCGCCTGTGTTGCCAGCGGTGCCCCAGCCAATAGCGCCCCAGCGGAGGCCAGCTTGAAAAAATGGCGTCTGTTCACCGCTTAACCCTCCCGGGATGAATTTCCGCGATCCTGCTGCTGTTGCTGACGGCCTAACTCACGTACCGCCATCAGGCTCACTCCGGCGACGGCTCCCAGTACCCCACCGATAAGCCCGGTGGCACTGGCAGAGCTGTTCCCGCCTTCAGGGCTGGTCACGGCTGGTTTTTCCACACGTGGCGTCGGGTTTTCTACGTTTGCCAGCTGGAAAATACCTTTGGTAAAGCCGATGCCTTTTTCATTGCAGCCATAGCAAGGATGACCGATACCCACCGGCCAGATACCGCCGCCGACATCGCAAAACTCCAGCGTCGAGCAGTTGCCGTAGGTTTCCGGGCCTTTACACCCCAAATGGTAGAGACACCAGCCCTGCCGATGCCCCTCATCGCCAAATTCTTTGGCAAAGCGACCGGCGTCAAAATGCGGGCGACGTTCACAGTTTTCGTGAATCAGGCGGGCATAAGCGAAATTCGGTCGGTTCTGGCTATCGAGCGCAGGCGCGCGCTGGTAGGTAATGACATGGGCGACGGTCGCCAGGAAGTTATGCGGATTAGGTGGACAGCCCGGAATGTTAATCACCGTTTTACCCGGTAAGACGTCCTGCAAACTGACCGCACCGGTCGGGTTCACCCCGCTCGCTGGCACGCCACCCCAGGCTGAACACGAACCGATGGCGATAATCGCCGCCGCATGTTCAGCCGCGGCACGAATATGTTCGACAATCGGCTTACCGGCCACCATGCAATAGATGCCGCCATCTTTAAGCGGAATAGACCCATCCACCACCAGCACATATTTCCCTTTATAACGTTCAATCGCCCGGTGTTTATTCTCCTCGGCCTGCTCACCAAAAGCGGCAGACAGCACCTCGTGATATTCCAGCGAAATGGTATTCAGCAGCAGGGTTTCAATGGTCGGGTGGGTGGAACGCAGCAAGGACTCGGTACACCCGGTACACTCCTGCGCGCCAATCCAAATCACCGGCGGACGCTGGGGAGACGTCAGTGACTGGGCCATTTCTGCTGCCGCTGCATCTTTTAACCCCATGGTGGCGGCCAGTGCGGCACATAGCTTCATAAAATCACGGCGATTAATACCGTGATGGGAAAGCGTCATATTTTCCCCATTCATTCTTTATTATTCTCCTGTAGCAAGGTCGGAGTAACACAATTACGTGCTGGCATAGGATAATGATGGGAATAACATTACCGACTTGATCTTTATCAAGTGGCCTGGGAATAGGCTCATTATTTATGTGCCTTATGTGACGCTATCCGCAGCGGGATTTTTTTGAAACCATTCGCAACAAAGAGGAAATGAGAAAATATCTCAATGCGTTATAAACACATATTTTTTGTGATCTCAAATAGCTTAATCGATTTAAGCATGACTTATATCTCTTATAATAAAAATATTATTATTTTGATTTTTATCTATTTTTTATAAAACCCCCTTCAGCCACAGATTATTTTTATTTTCTTTTTTTACTTTAGATCTTTACCATGAAGAAGAAAGTTACTTTAGATACTTTACTTTTAAAAGGCAGCTATAAAGATAAAGCCGCTGATCCCTTCATACAATTCAGATTATTGACGTTATTGTCGGCACTTTTTTTTCTGATTATAAAAAAACAGCCGTTTTAAACGGCTGCTCTATTTTTGAACGCTCAAAGAGATTTATTCAATCCCGCGACTACGCAGGTAATCTTCATAGTTACCGCTAAAGTCAACCACGTTGCCCGGCGTCAGTTCGACAATGCGTGTCGCCAGTGAACTGACAAATTCCCGGTCATGGGAGACAAACAGCAGCGTGCCCTGATACATCTCCAGCGCCATGTTGAGTGATTCGATAGACTCCATATCCAAATGGTTGGTTGGCTCATCCATAATCAGGATATTGGGCTTTCGCATCATCAGTTTGCCAAACAACATACGGCCTTTCTCACCGCCCGATAACACCTTCACCTTCTTCCTGATGTCATCTTGCGAGAACAGTAACCGGCCCAGCACACTGCGTACCGCCTGCTCGTCATCACTCTCCTGCTTCCACTGGCTCATCCAGTCGAATACCGTGAGGTCGCCATCAAATTCGTATTCATGATCCTGAGCGTAATAACCGATGCTGGCGTTCTCTGACCATTTCACCGAACCGGATTCCGGCGTCAGCTCGCCGACCAGCGTTTTCAGCAACGTGGATTTACCAATACCGTTAGTGCCGAGAATAGCCACCTTCTCACCGACTTCCACCAGCATTTTTACACCGCTAAACAACGGGCCGTTATCAAACCCTTTGGTCACGCCATCCAGTTCCAGTGCGTTGCGGAACAGTTTTTTATCCTGCTCAAAGCGAATAAAGGGGTTCTGACGGCTGGAGGCTTTGACTTCCTCAAGCTGAATTTTTTCTATCTGGCGGGCACGCGAGGTGGCCTGACGCGATTTGGACGCATTGGCGCTAAACCGGCTGACAAAGGACTGCAACTCGGCAATCTGCGCTTTCTTCTTGGCGTTATCCGACAACAGGCGCTCGCGGGCCTGCGTTGCCGCCGTCATATACTCGTCATAATTACCGGGGTAAATACGCAGCTCACCGTAATCCAAATCCGCCATATGGGTACAAACCATATTCAGGAAATGACGGTCATGGGAGATAATGATCATGGTGCTGTTACGTTCGTTCAGCACCTGCTCCAGCCAGCGGATAGTATCGATATCAAGGTTGTTGGTCGGTTCATCAAGCAGCAGAATATCCGGGTTGGAAAACAGCGCCTGTGCCAGCAACACACGCAGTTTCCAGCCTGGGGCCACTTCGCTCATCGGGCCATAATGCAGATCCTGCGCAATACCGACGCCCAGCAGCAGCTCACCGGCACGCGCTTCGGCACTGTAGCCATCCATCTCACCGTATTTCACTTCCAGGTCAGCCACCCGGTAGCCATCCTCTTCGCTCATCTCGCTCAGAGCATAGATACGATCGCGCTCTTCCTTGACCTGCCACAATTCGGTGTGGCCCATGATAACCGTATCCAGCACCGTATATTGCTCAAAGGCGAACTGATCCTGACGCAACTTACCAATGCGTTCGTTAGGATCAAGCGCAACGTTACCGGTAGTCGGGGCCAGGTCGCCGCCGAGAATTTTCATAAACGTGGATTTACCACAGCCGTTTGCACCAATCAAACCGTAGCGGTTACCGCCGCCGAACTTGACTGAAATGTTTTCAAACAAAGGCTTACTGCCAAATTGCATCGTAATGTTGTTAGTTACCAGCACCGCATTTACTCAGTTCAGAATGTGATTTGGCGCGCATTATGCCATAAGCCGGTGCGAGAATCCCGGCGAATATCGAACAGTTTTCAACCAAAAAAGCAGCGTAATGGTCAGTGCAATCACATCACCACCGCCGTTGCCCAGCCAGGCAAGACATGTCTGGGCTAACACGCCATAATGACGGCAAATTTTATTCGCAGAAGGAAGACACTATGCCGCCATCACGCCGTTTCAAACAGGTTGACGTATTCAGCCAGCAACCCTGTAAAG
Source organism: Dickeya aquatica (assembly GCF_900095885.1). NCBI lineage: Bacteria > Pseudomonadati > Pseudomonadota > Gammaproteobacteria > Enterobacterales > Pectobacteriaceae > Dickeya > Dickeya aquatica. Next base: position 1,372,997 of record NZ_LT615367.1, on the reverse strand, counting down.
GCAATCCTCTCGCGGTCATTTTGGATGCAGACGGTCTTGATGACGCAACGATGCAGAGCATCGCCCGCTGGACAAATCTTTCAGAAACCACCTTTGTTCTGCCACCGGATGACCCGATGGCTGACTATCGCGTGCGTATTTTCACCCCATCGCACGAGCTACCTTTTGCCGGGCACCCAACATTGGGTACGGCCCATGTGTTACTGGAAGCAGGACTTGCCCCACAGGTTCCCCACCAGCTTATCCAGCAGTGTGGTATCGGGCTGGTGCCCGTCGCCCTTCATGAAGACGGCCAACTGGCCTTTCGCGCACCCGATGCCATATTGTCACCGCTCAATATCGGGCAACCTAATCAGCTTAACGACGCCATTGGCAGCCACCTGCGTCACCCTGCTCACCCGGTTATCAGCGTTGACATGGGCATTCGCTGGCTCACGGTATCGATGCAAAGCGCCCAGGCCTGCCTGCAAGCAAAACCAAACGCCGCACTGATACAGCAATTACTGGAATACAGCCACTGCGATGGGGTTGCACTCTATGGACTGCACGAACGCCCCCACGCGCTGGATTATGAAGTGCGGGCATTCTTTATCGCCGGTGAAACGCTGGTGGAAGACCCGGTGACAGGCAGTGCCAATGCCTGTATTGCCAGGGTGTTACAACATCACCCGTTGCCAGAGCGCGACGACCGCACCATCGGCTATCAAGTCCGTCAGGGCACCATGCTCTCTCGGGACGGCCGCGTCACCGTTTCTTATATTGACGGGCAACCCTGGATTGGTGGCCACACTAATACATTGATTAATGGGAATATTAACATCTAGCCAGGCCGGTAAATCGCCCGATTCAGAGTAACTCGCTGAACAGCCGGTTATCTCTGAACCGTTATCGTCGCTAAATTAATGTGACTTTTGTCACGAAAAAGTTGAAATCACGTTTCTGATCTACTACTATTAAAACCGTGATGAACATCACATTAAATCACCTGATTCACGATAACGGAGAGTACACATGAACGCATTCACTGGCTTTTTCAAAAAACTGGCTGACGTCTACGTAACTTACTGCGAGCGCATCGGCTCTTTCATCAGCCCGTTTTAATATGAGCGCCGCAGACTAAAAGCCGCCATAACGTTATACATGGCGGCTTTAGTTTTTCTCCTCTCTGCCTATCATTTCTTCTTACCTATCAAAGCCTTACCTTTCACCACCTGTTTTTTCCTGCTCTGACTACCCGCATTTCACTACCTTTATGATATTCACGCAGATAACCCGGCTAATCAGTTAACGCTTACCTCACGCTGTTCCGGCACTGAAATCGCAGCCATAAAAAAGCCGCGAGCATCGTGTCGCGGCTTGTATGAATTATCTGACCATTACATCAACGGCTGCGCCAGTTGCACCAGTGAAATCAGCGGCTGTGGGTAGAGGCCAAGGATCAGCACCAATACCGAAGAAATCAGCACCACGACACCACCGGCCGTCAGCGCCCAGTTACTGGGTGTATCACGGTTCAGGGTTTGCGGCGCGCTTAAATACAGGCTCACCAACACCCGCAGATAGTAGTACAGACCAATCGCACTGCCCACCACCACCGCGGCACTGAGCCACCACAGGTGCGCGCTCACACCAACTGCCAGCACGTAGAATTTGCCGAAGAAGCCAAGCGTCATCGGAATACCGGCCAGTGACAGCATCATCACCGTCATCACCGCAGACAGAATCGGCTTATGCCAGAACAGCCCACGATAAGAGAACAGTGAATCGGCATCCGGGCCGCGATAGGGGCTGGACATCAGACTGACCACACCAAACGCACCCAGGCTGCTAAACAGGTAGCCGGCCAGATAAACGCCGATGGTTTCCAGCGCCAGTTGGTGGGTCTGTACCGCAATCAGCGCAACCAGCAAATACCCGAGGTGCGCAATAGACGAGTAACCCAGCAGACGCTTGATGTTGCTCTGCGCGACGGCCATCAGGTTGCCAAACAGAATAGAGGCAAAGGCTATCACAGCTAACGTGGTACGCACCGACTCGCTATCCACCAGCGGGGCGTAAAGGAACAAACGCATCACGGCACCGAAAATAGCAATCTTGCTGGCGGTTGCCAGAAAGGTCGAAACCGGTGCTGGCGCGCCCTGATACACATCAGGTGTCCACAGATGGAAGGGAACCAGTGACAACTTGAAGCCCAGCCCTACGAGCATCATACCAAGGCCGGCCAATAGCAGCGGTGCATGCAACTGGTGGTCGCTCAAGCTCTTACCGAGGTTTGCAAAGCTGAGATTACCGGAATCGGCATACACCAGCGCCATACCAAACAGCAGGAACGAGGAGGCCGCGGCTGACAGCAACATATATTTGATAGCCGCTTCCAGCGAACGCTTTTGGCGAAACGCGTACCCAACCATACCAAATAGCGGCAGGGAGATAAGTTCAATACCAATAAAAAACGCCGCCAGATGATTAGCACTGGCCAGCAGAATGCCGCCCATCGCAGCAATCAACACCAGCAAATAGAACTCATCTTTGTTATCCGGGTACCCTTCAAGCCACGGATAGGCAAAGGTACTGGTCGCCAGACTCGCCGCCAGCACCAGCCCGGTGTAGAACATCGAAAACCCATCGACCCGGATAAGTGGCGTGACATCCGTTGGCCCGACCTGCCCGACCAGATACAAGGAGAGCAACGCAATGTTCAGGCCGATAACCGTCAGTGTTGCGTTAATAAAATGGTTGCGTCGCCACGCAATGCACAGCATCACCACCACGACTGTTAATCCGACGATTAACAGTGGCGATATCGCGATCAGTTGTTGAGGAGTTATTGTCATGGCGAATTACAGCCCTGTCGTTGAAGTTGTTGAACCCTGAACCGATGACGCAAACCAATGCTGGATATTCGCCATCGCCGCACCAGAGGTATCCAGAATCGGCTGAGGATAGACACCCAGCAAGACCAGCAAGACCACCAGCAACAGAATCAGAAACAGTTCACGGACGGTCATATTCTGCAATGGTGTCTCTGATTTTGGCGTACCGTAGAACGCACGCTGCATCATTACCAGCGAATAGACCGACGCAAATACCAGACCAAAGGTGGAAATCACCGTGATAACCGGGACAACCGGGTAGCTGCCGAACAGGATCATAAATTCGCCAACAAAGTTCCCCGTACCCGGCATACCGAGTGTTGCCACAGCAAAAAACAGTGACAGCGCAGGCAGATAGCGAATTCGGCTCCACAGCCCGCCCATCTGGCGCAAATCACGGGTATGCAGACGCTCATACAACTGACCGCAAATAATAAACAGACCCGCCGCTGACAGACCGTGGGCAATCATCTGCACGACCGCACCCTGGTAGGCCAGTTGACTGCCAGAATAAATCGCAATCATCACAAAGCCCATATGCGACACCGAGGTGTAGGCAATCAGGCGTTTGATATCCGTCTGTTTAAACGCCATCCAGGCACCGTAGAAGATACCGATAACACCGAGCCACATGGCAACCGGCGCAAAATGGTGCGAGGCATTCGGGAACAGCGGCAGGCTAAAGCGCAGTAAACCGTAAGCCGCGGTTTTCAGCAAAATCCCCGCCAGGTCAACAGAACCGGCCGTCGGTGCCTGACTGTGCGCATCTGGCAACCAACCGTGCAACGGCACCAGTGGCATTTTCACCGCAAACGCGATGAAGAAACCCAACATCAGCGCGTATTCAAGGCCGAAAGACATGGGTGTTTTCAGTAAGCGGGCGTAATCAAACGTCCACTCACCGGTCGCGCCATGATGCACAAATACCAAGGCGAGAATCGCAATCAGCATGACCAGGCCGCTGGACTGCGTATAGATAAAGAACTTGGTCGCTGCGGCAATACGGGTTTTCCCGTCCGAGCCTTTGTGCCCCCACAGTGCTATCAGGAAGTACATCGGTACCAACATCATTTCCCAGAAGAAGAAGAACAGGAACATGTCGATAGCCAGAAACACACCGATAACACCGCCAAGTATCCACAGCAGGTTGAGGTGGAAGAAGCCTTGATAGCGCTGAATTTCACGCCATGAGCAGAGGATAGCCAACACGCCCAGCAGACTGGTCAATACCACCATCAGCAAGGACAAGCCATCCAGTGCCAGATGAATGGAGATGCCAAAACGCGGGATCCAGTTGAGGATGAATTCCGACTGCCACTGCGGCAGGCCTGTTGGCGTCGCCAGCGAATAGCCGCCTTGCAGCCACAGCTGCAATGACAGCACCAGAGTCAACCCCATGGAAACCAGTGCAACCCAGCGCGGCACACGAGAGCCAAAGCGCTCAAGCTGCCAGCACAGCAGGCCACCGATAAAGGGGATAAGAATCAGCCAAGGTAGTAGCATGGCGTTTTGTGTCCCTAATTTGAAGAAAACGAAAAACTTGCTGCCTGCGGGGCAGGCTATTCAGCCACCCCGCGCCTGTGCATTACCGCATCACTAGACCAGCAACAACAGCGTCAACACCACAACGGCACCCACACCCATTGATGCAACGTACCAGCGCACCTGACCGTTTTCGCTGACCACCAGCGCACGGTTGCCCCAGCGGGTCAACACCGCGGGAATACTCATCATGGCATTGAGCGGGTCACGCTGTATTAATGTCGCAACGGCCAGGTACGGTTTGACGAACACCTTGTCATACAGCCAGTCAAATCCCCAGGCATGGAACCACCAAGTGGAGAAGAAACGGCCAGGAGCACTGCTGGCAATAGCCGTCACCAACTGGCGTTTACCCAGCCACAGTGCCGCCGCCAGCAGAATACCCGCGATGGCGACCACGCCAGAGGCTATCTCCAGTGTCATCACCTGACTGTGCTCAAGCTCAGTGGTCGCTGGCAGCACACCATGCAGCGGTGGTGCAATCATCGCCCCGATAAAGGTGGACAACACCAGCAACACCAGCAGTGGCAGGTGGTGGGAAATACCTTTCCCTGCGTGAGCTTTGGTTTTCTCTTCGCCATGGAACACAATGAAAATCATGCGGAAAGTATAGAGAGAGGTCATGAATGCCCCCACTAACCCCGCGATAACCAAATTAAGATGACCGTTCGCCCAGGCACCAGCCAGAATTTCGTCTTTACTGAAGAAACCGGCCGTCACCAGTGGTAATGCCGCCAGGGCCGCACCGCCAACCAGGAAGCAGACGTACACCAAGGGAATGGTTTTGCGCAAACCACCCATTTTGAAAATATTCTGCTCGTGATGGCAGGCCAGAATCACCGAACCGGATGACAGGAACAGCAGCGCTTTGAAGAAAGCATGCGTCATCAAGTGGAAAATTGCTGCATCCCACGCCTGTACGCCCAATGCCAGAAACATGTAGCCAATCTGGCTCATGGTGGAGTAAGCCAACACACGTTTGATGTCGGTTTGCACCAAGGCCGCGAAACCAGCCAACAACAGCGTCACCGCACCAACATTCGCCACCAGATGCAGTACATCAGGGGCCAACAGGAACAAGCCGTGAGTACGGGCTATCAAATAGACACCCGCCGTCACCATGGTTGCGGCATGAATCAGCGCTGAAACCGGCGTTGGGCCAGCCATCGCATCGGCAAGCCAGGTCTGCAACGGCAACTGGGCCGATTTACCAACCGCACCACCCAGCAACATTAATGTTGCCCAGGTGATAGCAGGCGACCCTTCAGCCAGATGCTGTGGAGCCAACACCATCAATTCGCGGAAATTCAGCGTACCCAGCTCGCGATAAAGGATGAACAGCGCAAACGCCAAAAACACATCGCCCACGCGAGTAACGATAAACGCTTTCATCGCCGCCGCACCGTTGTTCGGGTTGGTATAATAGAACCCAATCAACAGATAACTGCACAGCCCCACCCCTTCCCAGCCGAGATACATCAACAGCAGGTTATCAGCCAGCACCAGCACCACCATGCTGGCGATAAACAGGTTGGTATAAGCAAAGAAACGGGAATAGCCCTCCTCACCACGCATGTACCATGAGGCAAACAAGTGAATGAAGAAGCCGACACCGGTGACAACGGACAGCATGGTTAACGACAAGCCATCCAGCGCCAGCGTCACGCCGATGTCAAACTTGCCGACCGTCATCCAGCTCCACAAGTGCTGGGTAAAGAAGGTGACGCCGCCCGACTGGTGGTGGCTTAGAAAATCAACCACCACACCGCCTGTTACCAGCGCGGCTAATCCCACTGAGCCAACCCCAATAGTCGCAGACACATTTTCCGACCAGCGGCCACGGGAGAAAGCCAGCAACAGGAATCCGATTAGCGGAAACAGAATAGTTAAATAGAGTAGGTTCATCCGCGCATCTCACTGACAGTATCAATATTCAGGGTCTGACGGCGACGATACAGCTGGAGCAACAGCGCCAGACCAATACTGGCCTCCGCTGCGGCCAGCGTAATGGCCAGAATGTACATTACCTGACCATCCGATTGCCCCCAGTAACTACCGGCAACGACAAAAGCCAGCGCAGCCGCGTTAATCATGATTTCCAGGCAGATCAGCATAAACAATAAGTTACGGCGGATTATCAACCCGGTCAGCCCCAGTACAAAGAGGATGGCCGCTAAAAGCAGGCCATGTTGTAGCGGAATCATGCGCGTTCCTCCGTGGTTTTCTTCTCGGCATCCTGATCTTTTGCAATCAGTTCTCCACGCTTATCTTCGCGGCCAACGTGGAAAGCAACGACCAGCCCGGCCAGCAGCAGCATCGACGCGAGTTCGACAGCCAGCACATAAGGGCCAAACAGGCTGATACCCACCGCTTTGGCATCGATCATATTGCCCGCAATGGACTGGTCGCTCAGGCTGATAATACCTTTAACAATGACCGTCAGCAGAACCAGAGAAAGCACTCCTGGCCCCAGCCAGACACTGGGTTTAAGCCACAGTTTTTCCTGCTCATCCACCGAAGTGCCAAGGTTTAACATCATCACCACGAACACAAACAGCACCATAATGGCACCCGCGTAGACGATTATCTCCAGCGCACCGGCGAAATAGGCACCCAGTGAAAAGAACACACCAGCCACCGCCAGTAACGAAACGATCAGATACAGTAATGCATGTACTGGATTGGTATGGGTAATGACACGTAGTGTCGCCAGTACCGCCACAATCGCAGTCGCGTAAAAAGCGAATTCCATGCTTGGCTCCTTAGGGCAACAGGCCTTTAACGTCAATGGGTTTGGCTTCGTTTTCAGCTTCGCCTTTCTCTTTCCCATCAACAGCCATACCGGCCATCCGGTAGAAGTTATATTCCGGATATTTACCCGGCCCCGAGATCAGCAGATCTTCTTTCTCATACACCAAATCCTGACGTTTAAACTCACCCATTTCAAAATCAGGCGTCAGTTGAATGGCCGTTGTCGGGCAGGCTTCTTCGCACATACCACAGAAAATACAACGCGAGAAGTTGATGCGGAAAAACTCAGGATACCAGCGGCCATCCTTCATTTCCGCCTTCTGCAAGGAAATACACCCTACCGGACAGGCAACCGCGCACAGGTTACAGGCAACACAGCGCTCCTGCCCGTCAGGGTCACGCGTCAGTACAATACGGCCACGAAAACGCGGCGGCGGATTGACCGGCTCCTCCGGGTACATTTTGGTTTCACGCTTTTTAAACGCATTGGAACCCACCATACAGATACTGCGTACCTGGGTGCCGAAACCAATCAAAAGCTCTTTCAGTGTCATGGTTTATTCACCCTCATTAAGCGTTGTACAGAATGACCGCGGCGGTTGCCAGCAGGTTCAGCAGCGTCAGCGGCAGGCAAATACGCCAGCCAAACGACATCACCTGGTCATAACGCGGACGAGGCAGCGAAGCACGGATCAAAATGAACATCATCATGAAGAATGCCGTTTTGATGGCAAACCAGATAAACGGCGGCAACAATGGCCCATGCCAGCCACCGAAGAACAGCGTCACTATCAACGCCGATACCGTCACAATCCCGATGTATTCGCCGACGAAGAACAAGCCGAATTTCATCCCGGCATATTCGATGTGATAACCATCCGCCAGTTCCTGTTCGGCTTCCGGCTGGTCAAACGGATGACGGTGGCAAACGGCCACACCCGCGATAGCAAAGGTAATGAAACCAAAGAACTGCGGCACCACGTTCCACACGGTTGACTGCGCATTAACGATATCGGCCATATTGAATGAACCGGCCTGCGCGACCACCCCCATCAAAGACAAGCCGAGGAACACTTCATAACTCAGTGTCTGGGCAGAGGCACGCACAGCACCAAGCAACGAGTATTTATTGTTACTTGACCAGCCAGCGAACAGCACAGCGTACACAGCCAAACCGGCCATCATCAGGAAGAACAACACCCCGATATTCAGGTTAACCACCTGCCAGGTTGGGCTAACCGGCACAATCGCAAACGACAGCAACAGTGAGGTAAACGCAATAACCGGAGCCAAAATAAAGATAACTTTATCGACAAACGGCGGCGTCCAGTCCTCTTTAAAGAACATTTTGAGCATGTCCGCCACCAGTTGCAGCGAACCACCCCAGCCTACGCGGTTAGGCCCGTAGCGCCCCTGGAACAGCGCCAGCAAGCGGCGCTCTCCCATACTCATCAGCGCGCCGCAGCTCACCACAACCAGTAAGATCACGATGGCTTTGCCAACCGTGGCCAGAATATCCAACACCTCTGGAGTCAACCAACTCATTGTGCAGCCTCCCGCAGCATTTCAACGGTCACGCCTGCCAACACCGGAGCCACACCCGGGAAACCGAGCGGCAAACCGACCTGCCCCTGCCGCAGCGCATCACTAAGGCGTACTGGCAAACGCAACATCTGCCCACCGCAAGTGATATCCAGCAACGTGCCAGCATGAATCCCCAGTAACTCGGCATCAGCCTGATTCACAACAGCACATGCCTGTGGCATACGCTGTTGAATCACCGCTGACCGCTGTGACAACTCATCACTGCCAAACAGGTTATAGTACGGTGCCACTTGCCATTGGCCCTGCTGCGGTGCAAACGGAGCCGGGATCTGGCTAAAGTACGCCAGCGTGCTGTCAGCCGCTTCAATAAGACGCACGCCGGGGTCGCCGTGACGCAAGTGCCCGCCAACCTCATCCTGAAACTTGTTCCAGGCCTGTGGCGAGTTCCAACCCGGAGCCCAGGCGAACGGCACCTGTTGACGATCGGCGAACGGGCTGTTGTTACCTTCCATCGAGAAGGCAAACATGGTGTCTTTATCTTGTGGCTGCCGAGGTTCATGCACACTGATATTGGCACGCATTGAGGTGCGACCGCTGTAACGATGCGGCTCGCGCGCCAGTTTCTGACCCTTGATGCGAAACGAGGCTTCCGGTGCCGCCTGTTTGATAGCCGCCAGATGCGGCAAGGCTTTCACACAGGCATCAATCACATTATCAAGCTGCGTCCAGTCCACCTGACGGCTGTGATAGGTAATGAACAGCGAGTGCAACCAACGCCAGCTCTCCAGCATCACCACGCTGCTGTCATAGTAGGTGGGGTCGTACACCTGGAAGAAACGCTGTGCGCGGCCTTCCTGGTTGATAAGCGTACCATCGCTTTCAGCGAAACTGGCTGCGGAGAGAACCAGACTGGCTTTCTCCATGATGGCTGTACGCTGATGATCAAGCACCACCAGATTGGTGGCTTTAGCCAGCGCGGCATCGACTCGGGCGGCTGGCGCATGGCGATACAGATCATTTTCCAGTACCACAACGCTGTCAGCTTCGCCCGTTTCCAGTTGCGACAAGGCATCATCAAGAGAACCGCCACCTATCATGGCAATGCCCATGCTGTTGGCAGATGCGGCAACAAACGTAATGCCGACATCCGCGCCACGCCCTTTCAACGCTTTGGCAACGTTGGCGGCAGCGGCAATCACATCGTCACTGCCCGCCTGAGAGCCGGAGATAATCAGTGGCTTACGCGCACCAGCCAGCGCCTGAACGATAATATCGACTTTCTGGCCCAGATCCGCCGGTAAATCGCTGACCGCAGGGGCAGTGTTATCCAGCGCATGCGCAATGGCAAACCCCAGCCGTGCCTGATCGGCCACCGGCGCGCGATAGCTCCACGCGGCAATGTCATCCAGACGCGTGCTGTCAACATTGGTGACAAACAGCGGATGTTTGGCATGCTGGCCGATATTCAGGATCGCCGCTATCTGCCAGTCCGCCACTTTCTGGGCCGCCGCCATTTCACGCGCTTTACCTTTAACGGCCTGACGAACCGCCAGAGCGATACGTGCACCTGTCTGGGTTAAATCTTCACCCAGTACCAGCACGGCATCATAGCCTTCGATTTCGCGCAGCGATGGCGTATGCACCCCGCTCTCTTTCAGCACTTTCAACATCAGTTGCAGGCGATGTTGTTCAGTCTGAGCAATACCGGTGTAAAAGTTGTCTGCACCGACCAACTCACGCAGAGCAAAGTTACTTTCCACACTGGCGCGCGGCGAGCCGATACCGATCACTTTCTTCGCCTGACGCAGCACATCTGCCGCCCCTTGCAACGCCTGTTCAGCGTTGAGCGCAATCCAGTCAGCACCGCGGCGCTGCAACGGCTGACGAGGGCGGTCTTTCAAATTGACATAGCCGTAACCGAAACGACCACGGTCGCACAGGAAATAGTGGTTTACGCTGCCGTTATAGCGGTTTTCCACCCGACGCAGTTCGCCATAACGCTCGCCTGGGCTGGTGTTACAACCCACGCTGCACTGCTGGCAAACGCTAGGCGCAAATTGCATATCCCATTTACGGTTATAGCGCTCAGAGTGGGTTTTATCGGTAAAGACGCCAGTCGGACACACCTCAACCAGGTTGCCGGAAAATTCACTTTCCAGCACGCCATCTTCCGGGCGGCCAAAATAGACGTTATCGTGCGCGCCATATACGCCCAGGTCTTTGCCATCAGCGTAATCTTTGTAATAGCGCACACAGCGATAACAGGCGATACAACGGTTCATCTCATGGGAGATAAACGGCCCAAGATCCTGGTTGTGATGGGTACGTTTGGTAAAGCGATAGCGACGGAAATTGTGTCCCGTCATTACCGTCATATCCTGGAGATGACAGTTTCCCCCCTCTTCGCAGACCGGGCAGTCATGCGGGTGGTTGGTCATCAGGAACTCCACAATGGTTTTGCGGAATTGCTTTGCTTCGTCGTCATCAATGGCGATAAACGTGCCATTTGATGCCGGTGTCATACAGGACATGACCAGACGACCACGGGTATCTTCCGCGTTCTGGTACTGCTTGACCGCACATAAGCGACAAGCGCCGACGCTTCCCAGCGCCGGATGCCAGCAAAAGTAGGGAATATCAAGTCCCAAAGACAGACACGCCTGTAGCAGGTTGTCTGCTCCGTCTACTTCATATTCTTTGCCGTCTACATGAATCGTTGCCATAGTCAGCATGCTTCCATAACAGCCCACCTCAGGCGGGCACTAATCAAAAATTCTGTCTGCGGGATAAATCGGCTCACCTCCGGCACGATGCTCAACGTACCGGTGTGGCATCATTACCAGCGCTCTTTGAGCAGGTTAGGCTGAATACCCGCTATCGGTTTAGCGTTACTCACTACCTGTCTGGCGATACCGGCTTCGAACTCGTCCCGAAAATATTTAATGGCACTTTGCAGCGGCTCGACAGCACCCGGTGCGTGCGCACAGAAGGTATTACCAGGCCCCAGGAAACGGCACAGCTGTTCCAGCGTTTCAATATCGCCAGGCTGCCCTTCGCCACGCTCCAGCGCCCGCAGAATTTTCACGCTCCAGGGCAATCCGTCACGGCACGGCGTACACCAGCCGCAGGATTCACGCGCGAAAAACTCTTCCAGATTGCGCGTCAGCGATACCATGTTAATTTCGTTATCGACCGCCATCGCCAGTGCCGTACCCAGACGGCTGCCCGCTTTACCGATGTTCTCGAAATCCATTGGCAAATCCAGATGCGCGTCGGTCAGAAAATCCGTACCGGCCCCGCCTGGCTGCCAGGCTTTGAGTGTCAGCCCATCGCGCATACCACCAGCATAATCTTCCAGAATTTCACGGGCGGTCGTACCAAAGGGCAGTTCCCACAGACCAGGATTGTTGACGCGACCAGAGAAGCCCATCAGTTTGGTACCGGCATCTTTGCTCTTACCCGCCGACAGCCCCTGATACCACTCCACACCATGCTCAATAATCGCAGGCACGTTACACAGTGTTTCTACGTTGTTGACGCAGGTGGGTTTACCCCAGACACCGGCAGAGGCAGGGAAAGGCGGTTTGGAACGAGGATTCGCACGACGGCCTTCCAGCGAGTTAATCAATGCGGTTTCTTCACCACAGATATAACGGCCCGCACCGGTGTGCACGAACAGCTCGAAATCAAAACCGGTTCCCATGATATTTTTGCCCAGCAGCCCGGCTTCGGTTGCTTCGGCAATCGCACGGCGCAAATTGGCCGCCGCTTCAATATATTCACCACGCAGGAAGATATAACCGCGATACGCTTTGAGCGCATAGGCACCGATCAACATGCCTTCTACCAGCAGATGCGGCAACTGCTCCATGAGCAGGCGGTCTTTATAGGTGCCGGGTTCCATTTCATCGGCGTTACACAGCAGGTAACGGATGTTCATGCTTTCGTCTTTCGGCATCAGGCTCCACTTTAATCCGGTGGAGAAACCGGCACCGCCACGACCACGCAGGCCTGCGTCTTTCACCAGCGTGACGACGTCATCCTGAGCCATGCCAGTTAGCGCTTTTTTCGCACCGGCATAACCGTTCTTGCTGCGATACTCATCCAGCCAGACCGGTTGTTTATCCGCACGCAAACGCCAGGTTAAGGGATGCTGTTCAGCCGTCAGAACAATGTTTTTACTCATTGATATTGCTCCAGTAGCGAATCGAGATCATCAGGCTTCAGATGACTGTGGGTATCTTCATCAATCATCATCGTCGGCCCTTTGTCACAGTTCCCCAGACAACAGGTTGGCAGCAGCGTAAAGCGGCCATCAAACGTGGTCTGCCCCGGCTTGATATTGAGTTTTCGCTCAAGCGCCGACTGAATTCCCTGATAACCCGTGATATGGCACACCACGCTGTCGCAGTAACGAATAACATGACGCCCTACCGGCTGGCGGAAAATCTGGCTGTAAAATGTTGCGACACCTTCCACATCACTGGCAGGAATGCCAAGGATCTGTGAAATCGCCTCAATCGCGCCATCAGGCACCCAGCCACGATGTTTTTGCACAATTTTCAGCGCTTCAATGGAAGCTGCGCGTGCGTCTTCGTAATGGTGTTTTTCATGCTCGATGGCATCACGCTCTGTGTCACTTAACACAAAGACATCGCTGGCGGCCTGTGCCGGAGCATCGATTGACTCTTGAGTGTTGTTATGTTCGTGCATAATTAGCGGTCCACATCTGACATGACAAAATCAATACTACCGAGGTACACGATAAGATCCGACACCAGGCAGCCACGTATCACCGAAGGAATCTGTTGCAGATGCGGGAAACTCGGTGTGCGGATACGGGTTCGATAGCTCATGGTGCTGCCATCACTGGTCAGGTAGTAACTGTTAATCCCTTTGGTGGCCTCAATCATCTGGAATGACTCGTTAGCAGGCATTACTGGCCCCCAGGACACCTGCAAGAAGTGGTTGATGAGGGTTTCGATATGCTGCAATGTGCGCTCTTTCGGCGGTGGCGTCGTTAACGGATGATCGGCTTTAAACGGCCCGGCTGGCATATTCTTCAGGCATTGCTCAAGAATCCGCATACTCTGACGCAGCTCTTCGACTTTCAACATGACACGGCTGTAGCAATCGCTGATGCCATCCCCCACCGGTACTTCAAAATCAAAGTTTTCATACCCTGAGTAAGGCCGCCATTTACGCACGTCGAAGGCCACACCGGTAGCACGCAGGCCTGCACCGGTCACGCCCCACTCCAGTGCCTCTTTGGCGTTATAGGCAGCGACACCCTGTGAACGACCTTTAAGGATACTGTTTTGTAGCGCCGCTTTGATGTACGTATCAAGACGAGCGGGCATCCAGTCGAGGAACTCTCTCAGCAGGCGTTCCCAGCCACGCGGCAGGTCATGGGCAACACCGCCAATACGGAACCATGCCGGATGCATGCGATAACCGGTAATTGCTTCCACCAGATCATAAATTTTCTGGCGATCGGTGAAGGCAAAGAACACCGGTGTCATGGCACCGACGTCCTGAATAAAGGTGCTGATATACAGCAGGTGGCTGTTAATACGGAACAGCTCCGATAACATCACGCGGATGACTTTGACGCGCTCAGGCACCTCAATTTCCGCCAGCTTTTCCACCGCCAGCACGTAGGGCATTTCATTCACACAACCGCCAAGGTATTCGATACGGTCGGTGTAAGGGATATAGCTGTGCCAGGACTGGCGCTCACCCATTTTTTCAGCGCCGCGGTGGTGATAACCGATATCAGGAATACAATCGACTATCTCTTCACCATTAAGCTGAAGAATAATACGGAAAGCACCGTGCGCAGAGGGGTGGTTTGGCCCCAGGTTGAGGAACATGAAGTCCTCGTTGCTGGTGCCACGCTGCATGCCCCACTCTTCCGGTTTGAAGGTCAGGGACTCCATTTCCATATCTTCGCGCTGTTTCGTCAGCACAAAAGGATCAAATTCCGTGGCTCGCGCCGGAAAATCTTTACGCAGCGGATGGCCTTCCCAGGTCTGCGGCATCATGATGCGCGTCAGATGAGGGTGCCCTTTGAAGGTGATGCCAAACATATCCCAGACTTCACGCTCATACCAATTCGCGTTCGGGAACAGTTTAATCAGCGTCGGCAGGTTGAGATCGTTTTCCGATAACGCCACCTTCAGCATGATGTCACGATTGCGCTCAATCGAAATCAGGTGGTAGAAAACGGTAAAGTCAGCGTCAGGCAGCCCCTGGCGATGTGTGCGCAGGCGTTCATCAACGCCATGCAAGTCAAACAGCATCACATAAGGTTTAGGCAACTTTTTCAGGAAAGCCACTACATCCAGTAACTGCTCACGTTTCACCCAAACAACCGGCAAGCCCGTGCGGGTTGCCTGAACGGTGAAGGCTTGCGGCCCAAAACGGTTACACAGCTCGCCAACGACAGGATCATCAAGATGATCCCGGGTTTGCCACACAGGCAGAGCGACATCGTGCGTCGTTAAATCTGTCATAAATTATGTCACCACAGTGAATGTGCTATTTCTGTGACGGATAATGGCTGCACACGATTTATCGTGATATGAATTTATCGTGTTATCCAGCCATTACAGCCCTTCACTCACAGGTCAAATCTCGTCTGGAGAACGCAGGTTAGTTACGGCTATCCGCTCACCCCGTTTACGCTCGCGCTCAGACTGCATATTCGCGCGGTAAACACCCTGATCGCCTACCACCCATGACAGAGGGCGACGTTCTTTACCGATAGATTCTTTTAGCAGCAGCAGAGCCTGCATATACGCTTCTGGCCGTGGCGGACATCCTGGGATGTAAACATCTACCGGCAGAAATTTATCAACGCCTTGTACGACAGAATAAATATCGTACATACCACCGGAGTTCGCACAGGCCCCCATGGAAATCACCCACTTTGGTGCCAGCATTTGGTCATACAGACGTTGAATAACGGGTGCCATTTTCAAAAATGGCGTTCCCGCCACCACCATAAAGTCAGCCTGACGTGGTGAGGCGCGAATAACTTCGGAGCCAAAACGCGCAACGTCATGCACAGAGGTGAATGACGTTGCCATTTCGACGTAACAGCAGGAAAGACCAAAGTTATACGGCCACAGTGAATTACTGCGGCCCCAGTTGACCATGCTGTGCAACGACTGTTCAAGGTTGCCCATAAAGACACTGCGGTTAACATGCTGCTCAAGCGGATCGGTGACGATCTCTTGCTTCTGGAGGGGGTAACGGTCGTTCTCACCGTCCGGATCAATGCGGGTGAGCGTATAATCCATCTTCTTAATGCCTCGCTATTACTGCTGATGAATGTTAGTGGGATTCACGACACTGGATTTCACGACTTGTCGTTTGGAACGCGCAGGCGTCCAGTCCAACGCGCCGATACGAACCAGATAAACCAGCCCAGCCAACAGCACCAAAATGAAAATTGTGGCCTCGACGAAGCCGACCCACCCACTTTCCCTGATAGAAACAGACCAGGCATAGAGATAGAGGGCTTCAACGTCGAAAATAACGAAAAACATGGCAACCAGATAAAATTTGGCGGAGAGGCGCAACCGCGCAGAGCCAACCGATGCGATACCGGATTCATAAGGAATATTTTTGTGTCGAGCCCGGGCACGGCCTCCGAGCAGAAAGCCTCCGAGCAGCATGAAGCCACACAGACCAACAGCAACGATAACGAATAGCGCAAAAGCCCAGTGATGGGCGAGGACTTCAGTAGTTGTTGACATACTCTTGCTTACTCATCAAAAGTGACCAGACACCTGCTCTTTTTGTCGGCAGTTTGTCGCCACATCGATTAAAAGGAAGGATTTTTCGCCACAAAAACACCACAACTTATAAGGTTAAGCGGCTGTTTAATGCGGTCTGATTCCCTGTTATGTAACCTTATTTTCAACGCCACTAAAAATAACAGCACATTACTTTACATGCACGTAGTTTCGTTAACATTTTGTGTGCAACACATGGTGACTAAATCGAGTCAGTCAGCAGTTTGATGTTAACGATTTCGGTGGTGTAAAGCCTTTATTGGCACATTGACTATATCATTTTCGGCAAGAATTCCCGTTCTCCCATAGGGTTAATAGGGGTATTTTTTGATCCAGAACACACTTTTTTCATTTATGTTATTAAAAAAACCGCTCGCGTTGTTCATCTGTTAACCGAACCATCAATGCAACATGCATTTAAAAAAAAAGAAAACCGGTTTTAATAAAAAAGAAACCCGAATGTTGCCAGGCGTTGGCATCATGAAATACCCGGTAGTTCAAGGTTGGACTGAATGAGAGGGAGAAGGCTGGTCATTCAGGTAGCGGGGAAGCCCCCGCTACCCTGGGCATCAGATAACGTCTTTTAATGATTCGTCTGTAGGGGGATCTCGCAAATCATTTTCTGCACTGACACCAACAGGCATCAAGCTTGAACGAGTACCCGATTCAATGGCGCTGAAAATCGCGTTCGTCAGCTCATTATCCTGCTCTGGATTACGGCACAGGTAATAACGGGTATCGGGGAGTCTCGGTAAGCCTTCTTCCTCTCCCAGCACGCGAAGTTCCGGGCTCATCATCTCCACGGAGCGTACGGTAACGCCTAACCCAGCTTTCACCGCGGCACGCACAGCTGATAGCGTTGAAGCAACGTAGGAAATTTTCCACGCAATGCCAGCGGCTGTGAGTTGTTCGAGCGCAAGCGTCCGAAATGGGCTTGGCTCATCCAGTACGACCAGAGAAACCGTTTCCCCGGATTGATACTGATAATCCGCTGCGCAATACCATAAGGTTGGCGATGTACGCAGTAAGACATGAGGAAGATCGCCACTATTGGCAGTAGTAATGACCAGATCAATTTTCCCCTGTTGCAACATCTCCGCCATTTCTGCGCTGCGTTTGATACTGACGGCAATCGACAGTTTGGGAAACACCGTCGTCACACGCTGTAAGATGAATGGCAGAATGGTGTCAGCCGTATCATCCGACGCACCGATGGTCAGGGTTCCCTGAATATCGCTGTACATCAGTGATGCACACGCTTCATCATTAAATTGCAGGATTTTTCTGGCATACCCAAGAAACTGGATGCCATGCTCAGTCAGCAGTTTATTCCGCCCATGACGGGCAAATAACTCCTTACCAATCAATTGCTCCAGACGCTGCATCTGCTGGCTGACAGCCGACTGGGTTCTGCACACCGCCACCGCCGCTGCGGCAAAGGTGTTCAAATCCGCAACGGCGACGAACGTTCTCAACAGATCGAGATCCAGGTTGAGGACTGGGCGACTTGTATTTGTCATACGGTTCTTCACTTATCTATTTTAATTTTTAACAAACATACCTGGTGTTGATGTAGATGCGCCGACAAGGCCGACACACAATAAAAGACAGTATCGCAGACGGACGGCTACGGCAAAAGACCTGCTATATTCCCTCGCCCTAATCGTTTCTCTCCCTCAGCCTCCTTATTTTAAGCATCTTATTACGTAATCAAATTTGCAAAAAGAACCCTTTATTTATTTTAGATGATAAAATAAAATTCCAAAAAAAACTAGCCATCCCATCCGCTCCTCAATTCGTAATCAAGAGATATAAGATTATGATTGCGCTTACATTACAAACGCACTCATTAAAATATACGACATCTCTTATTTTTTACTTTTCACGCATACTTCGTGCATTCTTGATTAGTTATCTGCTTAAAAAAGACATAAAGAGCCAAACCTCATCGACTCATGCCTGCATACGGATAAATCTGAAATCCCGTTTTAATTTCCTTTCCGGGATTATCAACACAGCCTGATGAATCATCTTTCACCAACGCTCATTGGGCCCGGGCCCACGCCATACACACAGGCAGCCATATTGAGTAAATCCATCTAATACAGGAAGTTACTATCACCCGATGACCTTCTTTTAATGTAAAGAACATTAAGTTTTTGTAAAATAAACAAATCAAGAGCAAACGTATTATTTGTAACATAAACTTTCCTGAAGTCAGATAATGATGTTTTTCTCATACAAACAATACGTTTATAAACATTCATATTTTCCATATCATTTAATCCACCCGCCAATAGCGTTCGAACTATTTTTCTAAATAGGCTTCTTTTTATTATCCTGCTCTTGTTGCTATTTAATTCTTACTAACCACAAGATACTGCCGTTTTTTCATGATGAAACATTTCTCCGCCGGTGATGATTGCCACTTTCTAACAATGGTTTTTTTATAGCCGCTGTCATAACGTGCATATTCTGATACCGGTTTCAGCACCAAAATCAGCGATAAAAAATGCGTTATTCGGTTCCAAAGATTATTCCGGTGAAGACGATATGGACATAACAGGTACCGGTTAGCCGCCAGCGGTGCGATAACGTTTCTGACTCCGGGTTTCTATTTTGAGAACTTACGCGCAAAAACCGAACAATCAAATGTAATCACTGACACAGTTTGAATACATTCATTTAACACAATGCCCCCTGTCATTTCCTGTTCTCGGCCCTGATGATCCTTCAAAACACACTACGGGAAGAGTACATTAAGCAATGTTCTGCGATGACGCATCGGAAATGTACTCCTGTAAAAGGTTTGTTAAATGTCACCAATAGAAAAATCGAAAAAGTTGGAAAACGTTTGTTACGATATTCGTGGCCCGGTTCTAAAAGAAGCGAAACGGCTGGAAGAAGAAGGTAACAAGGTACTGAAACTGAATATTGGCAATCCGGCCCCTTTTGGCTTTGATGCTCCCGATGAAATTTTAGTGGATGTCATCCGCAATCTTCCAACCGCACAGGGGTACTGTGACTCAAAAGGGCTTTACTCTGCCCGTAAAGCTATCGTGCAGCATTATCAGGCGCGTAATATGCGTGACCTGACGCTGGAGGATGTGTATATCGGTAATGGGGTGTCTGAGCTGATTGTCCAGTCGATGCAGGCATTACTGAATACCGGTGACGAAATGCTGGTCCCTGCTCCCGACTACCCGCTCTGGACAGCCGCCGTCTCGCTCTCAAGTGGCCACGCGGTGCACTACCGCTGTGATGAAGAAGCAGGCTGGTTTCCAGACCTTGATGATATCCGCAGCAAAATTACCCCACGCACGCGTGGTATTGTAATAATCAACCCGAATAACCCTACCGGTGCGGTTTACAGTAAAGAGTTGCTGTTAGAGATAGTAGAAATTGCCCGCCAGCATCAGCTCATTATCTTTGCCGACGAAATTTACGACAAAATCCTCTACGATCATGCCCAGCATCACTCTATCGCCGCGCTGGCCCCTGACCTGCTTACCGTCACCTTTAACGGGTTATCAAAAACCTACCGGGTTGCCGGCTTTCGCCAGGGCTGGATGGTATTGAATGGCCCGAAAAAGCACGCCCGAGGCTACATTGAAGGGCTGGAAATGCTCGCCTCCATGCGGTTATGTGCCAATGTGCCGATGCAACACGCAATCCAAACGGCACTCGGTGGCTATCAAAGTATCAGCGAGTTTATTCATCCCGGAGGGCGGCTATATGAACAGCGTAATCGTGCCTGGGAACTGATTAATCAAATCCCGGGCGTGTCGTGCGTGAAGCCAAGCGGGGCGCTCTATATGTTCCCTCGTGTTGACGCCAGGCGCTTTAACATCCACGACGACCAGAAAATGGTATTGGATTTATTGTTGCAAGAAAAAGTGCTGCTGGTTCAGGGTACCGCGTTCAACTGGCCGGAGCCGGATCATTTGCGAATTGTCACGCTCCCCCGCGTTGATGAACTGGAAATGGCCATCAACAAATTCGGGCGTTTTCTGGAAGGTTATCGCCAGGCGTAATGTTATGGGGTATCTGGTTCATGCCGGATACCCCGGCACCTGACCAACACCCGATGACCGGCCGTATCACCCGATGGCGTGACGGCCAAATACAGAGAGAAACCTATGGCTCAGAGTCACTTTTTTGCTCATCTATCCCGCCTTAAATTGATCGGCCGCTGGCCACTGATGCGTAATGTGCGCACGGAAAATGTCTCTGAACACAGCCTGCAAGTGGCATTTGTCGCCCATGCGCTGGCGGTGATAAAAAATCGCAAGTTTAATGGCAACCTGAACGTGGGCCGCATTGCCCTGCTGGCCATGTATCATGATGCCAGTGAAGTTATTACGGGCGATATGCCAACGCCTATCAAGTATTACAATGCGCAAATAGCTCACGAATATAAAAAGATTGAGAAGATCGCTCGTCGAAACCTGATTGAAATGTTACCCCCGGAGCTACAGCAGGATTTCAGCCCATTACTGGATGAATCACAGACCAGCGAGGATGAACATGCCATCGTCAAACAGGCTGATGCTCTGTGTGCCTATCTGAAATGCCTGGAGGAACTGTCAGCGGGAAATAACGAGTTTTTACTGGCGAAAGCGCGGCTGGAAAGTACGCTTGAACAGCGCCAAAGCCCGGAAATGGATTATTTTATGACCGTATTTATTCCAAGCTTTAGCCTGTCGCTTGATGAAATCAGCCAGGGCTCTACCCTGTAAGGCGCAGCAACTCACCGCTGAACCACTCAAAAGGGGTATAGCCAGGGCACCATCACCACACTAACCCCCATTACCAGCACGGTGAATGGAACACCAACCCGGACAAAATCACTGAAGCGATAACCACCGGGAGCCAGCACCAGCGTGTTCACAGGTGATGATACGGGTGTCATAAATGCCGCTGAAGCAGCAATGGCGATTATCATGGCAAAGGGATAAGGCGAGACCTGCATTTGCTCTGCGGCGGCGATGGCAATTGGAGCCATCAACACCGCCGTGGCGGTGTTAGAAATAAACAGACCAATCAGTGCGCACAGCACAAACAGGCACACCAGCATCATGTGCGGGCCTGCATTCCCGGCAATCGTCATCAGCCCGTCAACAACCAACGCCACCCCACCGGTTTGCTGCAACGCCAGTGCAAATGGCATCATGCCAACAATCAAAATCAAACTCGGCCAGTGTACAGCCCGATAGGCACTTTCCATATCAATGCAACGAAACTGCCCCATCAGCAAACAGGCCATCAGGGCCGCAATCGCATTGGGAATTTCATCAGTCAGCATCATCGCCACCATCAGTGCCAGGCAAAACAGTGCATGGGGGGCCTGATTACTGGCGGGTGCAACTTCATCAACCTCAGCCGGCAGATTAAGCACGATAAAATGCTGTTTATGTTGATGTAACAGACGGATATTTTTCCAGTCACCAATCACCAGCAAAATATCCCCTAACTTAAGCGCTTCATCGGCCAGCGTGCCAGACAGCGCCTCTCCATCACGACGGAGCCCGACCACCGTAAGGCCATAGCGGCTGCGAAATGCGACCTCCCGTAGAGTTTTCCCCACCAGACCGGAATCCGGGATCAGCGACACCTCCGCCATACCAACATCTCGCGCCTGCTCAGAGAAATACTCGCCGCGTAGCACCATCGGTTCCAGCCGCTGGGTGGCACAGAACTCACGTAAATCAACATCGGATGCCGACATGTCAATCAGTAAAACATCATTTAAACGCAGTTCGCTGTTACCACTGACACTCACCATAATGCGGCGGAATTTCTGCCAGCGCTCAATCCCCACCACATTCGCTCCATAACGCTGGCGCAATTGCAGGTCGTCAAGGCGCTGGCCAATAAAGGGGGAAGCGCTGCGAATAGCCAAACGTCGCGCCCGGCCGGTTAGCCGATATTCGCGGATTAAATCGCGGAACGTCTTACGTTTCCACTGCTCTTTATGGCTATCGTTATCAGGTGAGGTCAGCCAAAAACGTGCCGCCAGCATATAAACGACCCCGGTCAGCAGTACAACGACGCCAATGGGTGTGACACTAAAAAAACGCAGCCCCGCCAGGCCCGTACGTATCAATTCACTGCTGACCACCATATTGGGCGGCGTTGCCACTAACGACATCATGCCGCTTATCAAACCGGCGAATGCCAGTGGCATCATCAGCCGTGCCGGGGCTGTTTTCATCCGGGCGGCCACATTCAACACCACAGGGATGAAAATCGCCACAATACCGGTAGAACTCATGAAAGCCCCCAGCAACGCGACCGTTGTCATCAGCAGAATCAGCATACGGGTTTCACTTTGTCCGGCCACCCGCATCAGCCAATCCCCGACCTGATAAGCAACGCCCGTTCTCACCAGCCCTTCACCGATGATAAATAATGCAGCGATAAGAAATACATTGGGGTCACTAAAACCCATTAACGCTTGCTGCAACGTTAGCGTTCCACTGAGCACGAAAGCGATAATCACCAACAACGCCACCACATCCATGCGCAGTTTGCCGGTAGCAAACAGCACTATCGTCACCAGTAACAGCGTGACCACCCAGACAAGTGAACTGTTCACTCACACGCTCCTTTCATTAATTATTTTTATGATTTTGTCGTATTTATCAGAGATTTTTAACTGCGGATATTTATGCCCGATAACCGTCGGGCCCTATCAGAATGCCATAAAAAAACCCTGCCGAAGCAGGGTTATGATCATACTAAATGCCTTTTTACTTTCTCATTTTTCAACCCAGATAATCTGGCCTTGCGGCAAACGAGAAACCTGTAATTGCTCCAGAGAGGCTAATACGGCATCCACCTCACTGAGGCGGGCCGTGTCTGATGGCGCGTTGACGGCTATCACCTGGCACCCCGCATCGAGGCCTGAAACGAGGCCAGCAGGCGCATCCTCTACCACGACGCAGGCCTGCGGCGGCAAACCAAGGCGCTGTGCGCCCAGTAAATACGCATCAGGGCAGGGTTTGCCGCGCGCCACCTGTTCTGCGGTAACAAATTCACGCGGCATCGGTAATCCGGCCGCACGGTGGCGGGCATGCGCGATCGGAACCGTACCTGATGTGACAATCGCCCAAGGGATCGCAAGCTCATCGAGCCTTGCCAGCAGCGCCTGAGCGCCCGGCATCGCGACGATACCGTCAGTATCCGTCGCTTCTACCTGTTCCAGCGCAACAAACTCGCGCTGGATGGTCTCTTCGTCTGCACCGGCCAGAAAATGCCGTAATGAGGTGATGGCCTGTTTACCGTGGATGAAATCCAGTACCGCCTGTGGCTCGATATCGTGGTCACGGGCCCAGTTGCACCAGGCGCGTTCCACTGCCGGTAAAGAATCAACCAGCGTACCATCGAGATCGAACAAAAAGCCTTTACACTCCACGAAAACCTCTTCTTTAACTTATCTCACCTGAAACAGCAGCACACTGGCAGCGGCATCAGGCATTAACAATTTGCGCAATCTCGACTGCGCTTAAATGGTATTGGCGCGGGCAAGACTGCCATACCGCCAGCATACGCAGGTATTTATCCCACATTTTGGTTTGAGAATTAAAGCCATGCGTGCCGGAATCAAAGTGTGGATAACGTCCTTCAACGTGCACCATAAAGCGAACATAACCGAGATAGCGAGCTTCAGTTGCTGCATCGAACCCCAAGAAGGCCACGCGGCGTTCGTCCATATCCGGCTTATCTTTCAGATTGCTCCAGGACACTTGCAAGGCATGATGCATTTCCATGACATTAATGATGGTACGGCACACCTCTTCGCTCAGATCGCCAAATTCGCGATCTAACTCGCGCATCTGCAAACCATAACCACGCTCAATGATGGTTTGCAGGCGACGATAACGTTCGGCGTTATCAGGGTCCATCATCGACATCATTTTGTATTGATTGGACAGGATAAGTCTCTGAGCATTGGTCATTTCCATCGTGCACTCCTGAATCTGATTCCGGCTAAAGGGATATTAACAGCAGAATCGCACACAGACGGGCGTCTGTTTCTTGATTTAAAACAGCATCCCATAGAAAAAACGCTGACACCCTTACCTCAAAACAGGGTCTATATCAAAGATCGTCCAAAAACG
This sequence comes from Dickeya aquatica, assembly GCF_900095885.1. Classification (NCBI taxonomy): domain Bacteria; kingdom Pseudomonadati; phylum Pseudomonadota; class Gammaproteobacteria; order Enterobacterales; family Pectobacteriaceae; genus Dickeya; species Dickeya aquatica. The sequence goes on along the minus strand of NZ_LT615367.1, from coordinate 1,348,361 downwards.
TGCGATCAAGCTGCTTGAAAGCACGATTCAGCACCTCTGCCAGCATCTGATAAGTGGGCTCGCCCTGTACTGGAGCCAGAGCCATACCCGACTCCAGCAACTTATTACGAATGTCATGAAACCAGTGTAATAAGGACGGTGGCAGTGTTGTAACAGCACGCCGTCCCAACCACCATAGCCCCTGCATGGGAAGGCTCAGGGCAAATAGCGCTGTCGCGATACTGGGCCCCAACTGGCCGCCGAGCGCTATCTGCCAGGTTAAGGTGAATACCGCCAGCGGCGGCATGATCCGAATGGAGAAGCGGGTTGCACGCGTGACACGATTTTCAGGAAACACAGGGGCCAGTCGCTTATCCACTGGCCAGGTTTTCATATAGTGCTGCCCCTGATGGAACACACCCAGCCACCCCGTCTTACCTGGAGGAGTCATCGCCATATTTACCTCAACTTCACGAATAAAAAATAAAATTTTTGTACAAACTACCAACTACAATTGACAAGCTTAAAATATATTTTGTGTTTAATGATTCCTGTCGGTATCCTAAAACGGCCTTTTCGGCCGCGATAGCGATACGCGCACGCACATACGTTAAGATACAGGGTATGACGCCCATCTGGGTCGCCGTTGACGCTATTGGCTGTTCTGGCCTGGTTTCGCCCCGGATATGACGGCCCCACCCTGACAGTAATGCGGGTGTTGCCTGAATACCGTTTCGCTTATTGTCCGCATATTTTATGCCTGGCGAAACAAACCATGTTGGGCCGTGCACAGCGAACGCCGGGGATGTCCGCTGTTGCTGGTTTTTGTTTTATCGGCCTTTGTTTTATCAACCGATGTAGCCGCGCCAGCAAGGCACGCCATGCCAGCCGCGCCGGGAACCTCGGTATTTTTCCACTATCATGCCGGGCAAAATTCATCTGGCATGATGTTAATCATAAATGTCATCCGCCTTCTGCGCTACGCTGGTGTGGTATGACATTTTTTTAACCATGTATAACAAGTAGGTACTTCCATGTCGAGTAAGTTAGTACTGGTTCTTAACTGTGGTAGTTCTTCCCTGAAGTTCGCCATCATTGATGCCGTCAACGGAGATGAATACCTGTCTGGCCTGGCCGAATGTTTCCACCTGCCCGAAGCGCGCATCAAATGGAAAATCGATGGCGGCAAACAGGAAGCCGCACTGGGTGCCGGTGCCGCCCACAGCGAAGCACTGAGTTTCATCGTTAACAGCATCATCAACCAGAAACCGGAACTCTCCGCACAGCTGGTGGCAATCGGTCATCGTATTGTGCACGGCGGCGAGAAATTCACTCAGTCCGCTATCATCAACGACGATGTGCTGCAAGGCATCAAAGATGCCATCCCGTTTGCCCCACTGCACAACCCGGCTCACTTGATTGGCATTGAAGAAGCGCTGAAAGAATTCCCGCATCTGGCTGACAAAAACGTCGCCGTTTTTGACACCGCATTCCACCAGACCATGCCGGAAGAAGCCTACCTGTACGCTCTGCCGTATAAGTTATACAAAGATCAGCACATTCGTCGTTATGGCGCGCATGGCACCAGCCACTTCTATGTTTCCCGCGAAGCAGCAAAGATCCTTGGCAAATCTGTTGATGATCTGAACGTTATCACCTGCCATCTGGGTAATGGTGGTTCTGTTACTGCAATTCGTAACGGTAAATGCGTGGATACCTCAATGGGCCTGACACCGCTGGAAGGGCTGGTGATGGGGACTCGTAGTGGTGATATCGACCCGGCTGTCGTGTTCCACCTGCACGATGCCATGGGCATGAGCGTAGCCGATATCAACAAGCTGTTGACCAAAGAATCCGGCCTGCTGGGCCTGACCGAAGTCACCAGTGACTGCCGTTATGTTGAAGATAACTATGAAACCAAAGAAGACGCCAAACGCGCAATGAACGTGTACTGCCATCGTCTGGCCAAGTACATCGGTTCTTACTGTGCACTGATGGAAGGGCGTCTGGATGCCGTTATCTTCACCGGTGGTATTGGTGAAAACGCCGCAATGGTACGCGAACTGACGCTGAAACAGCTGGGCCTGATGGGTCTTGAGATCGATCACGAACGCAATCTGGCGGCTCGTTTCGGTAAAGGCGGCAACATCGCCAAAGACGGCAGCCGCCCGGCGCTGGTCATCCCAACCAACGAAGAGTTGGTGATTGCACAAGACGCGCTGCGTCTGACTGCCTGATAACACTGCGTTTTCGCTCCGTCAGCCTAGGCTGACGGAGTTGTTTTAGGCCGTGTCATTTATCAAACTGTTTTTATCGAACCGCGCCAGATGGCGTGTTTTTGAGTAACGAGCAACCGCAAACAGAGGTTAAGCCGTGTCCCGTACAATCATGTTGATTCCTACTGGCACCAGCGTAGGTCTGACCAGCGTCAGCCTGGGTGTCATCCGCTCAATGGAGCAAAAAGGCGTTCGTCTGAGCGTCTTTAAACCTATCGCCCAGCCGCGTGCGGGTGAAAGCGCCCCGGATCAAACCACCACTATCATTCGTGCCACCTCTGCCATTCCGGCAGCGGAACCGCTGAAGATAAGTTATGTGGAGTCGATGCTGAGCAGCAACCAGCAGGACGTGCTGTTAGAAGAAATCATCGCCCGCTATCACGAAAACACCAAAGACGCAGAAGTGGTGCTGGTTGAAGGTCTGGTACCGACCCGTAAACACCAGTTTGCCAATGCCCTGAACTATGAAATTGCCAAAACGCTGAACGCAGAAATCGTCTTCGTACTGGCGCTGGGTAATGATTCTCCTGCACAGCTCAAAGAACGCATTGACATTGCACGCTCAAGCTTTGGCGGTAGCAAAAACAAAAACATCACTGGCGTTATCATTAACAAGCTGAATGCGCCTGTCGATGAACAGGGCCGTACCCGCCCTGACTTATCAGAAATCTTTGACGACTCTACCAAAGCAAGCGTTGCCAACATCGATCCGAAACTGCTGTTCGCCAATAGCCCGCTGCCGATTCTGGGCTGTGTGCCGTGGAGCTTTGAGCTCATCGCAACCCGTGCTATCGACATGGCTAACCACCTGAATGCACGCATCATCAACGCCGGTGATATTCAAACCCGCCGCGTGAAATCGGTAACATTTTGCGCCCGCAGCATTCCACACATGCTGGAGCATTTCCGCCCGGGTTCATTGCTGGTCACGTCTGCGGACCGCCCGGACGTACTGGTTGCCGCCTGTCTGGCCGCGATGAACGGTGTTGAAATCGGTGCTCTGCTGTTGACCGGTGGCTACAACATTGACCCGACCATCAGCAAATTGTGTGAACGTGCCTTCCAGACCGGCCTGCCGGTGTTCATGGTGGACACCAACACCTGGCAGACCTCACTGAATCTGCAAAGCTTTAACCTGGAACTGCCTGCGGATGACCACGAGCGCGTGGAAAAAGTGCAGGAATATGTGGCTCGCCATATCGACGCACAGTGGATCGATTCACTGACGGCTACCTCTGAACGTTCCCGCCGTCTGTCGCCGCCAGCCTTCCGTTACCAGTTGACCGAGCTGGCGCGTGAAGCCGGTAAACGCATCGTTCTGCCAGAAGGCGACGAGCCACGTACCGTAAAAGCCGCCTCTATTTGCGCCGAACGCGGTATTGCCCAGTGCGTACTGATAGGCAACCCGGATGAAATCCAGCGTGTCGCGGCCGCTCAGGGCGTTGAACTGGGTAAAGGCATTGAAATTGTAGACCCGGTTGCCGTGCGTGAGCGTTATGTCCCGCGTCTGGTTGAACTGCGTAAGAGCAAAGGCATGACCGAAGTGGTCGCCCGCGAACAGCTCGAAGACAACGTGGTACTGGGCACACTGATGCTGGAACAAGGCGAAGTCGATGGCCTGGTGTCCGGTGCCGTGCACACCACCGCCAATACCATTCGCCCGCCGTTGCAGCTCATTAAAACAGCGCCCGGCAGCTCACTGGTATCCTCCGTATTCTTCATGCTGCTGCCTGAGCAGGTGCTGGTATACGGCGACTGCGCCATCAACCCGGATCCAACTGCTGAACAGCTGGCCGAAATTGCTATTCAGTCTGCCGACTCGGCTGCCGCTTTCGGCATCGACCCGCGCGTAGCGATGATCTCCTACTCTACCGGTAACTCCGGTGCAGGCAGTGACGTGGACAAAGTGCGTGAAGCGACCCGTCTGGCACAGGAAAAACGCCCGGACCTGGTTATCGATGGGCCGTTGCAGTATGACGCCGCTATCATGGCCGACGTGGCGAAGTCCAAAGCACCGAACTCACCGGTTGCAGGTAAAGCCACTGTCTTCGTGTTCCCGGATCTCAACACCGGTAATACCACTTATAAAGCGGTGCAGCGCTCTGCTGACCTGATCTCCATCGGGCCAATGCTGCAAGGCATGCGCAAACCGGTCAACGACCTGTCTCGCGGTGCACTGGTAGACGATATCGTCTATACCGTGGCACTGACCGCCATTCAGGCCACCCAGATTGCCTGATGAACCCTGTCACCAGTTGGTCTGTTGACCTGTCGGTGACAGTGGCTCGTTTAATCGAGTCAATTAAGCAAAACGCCAGCATTCGCTGGCGTTTTTTATCCGTTTATCACCATTATTATCACTGCGATGATTTTTCCGCCTCGCTCTGTGGCTGGGTCTCTGGCGTGTCCGTCGGCTGCTCCTGCTGACTGCGCGGCGCGACACGCGCTGTCTTGGTGTAATCATGGCTACCGCTATTACGGCTTAACCACAGCGACAGCGCCTTTAATGAATCAGGGGTAAATTCATCACACCGGGCCGTTATCTCTTCCGGCGCAAGCCAGCTCACTTCATCTATCTCTTCCGCCTGCAATGCAAAAGGCCCGTGGCTAACGCAGCTAAATAGCGCGCCCCACACCCGGCAGTCATCACTTTCATAATAGAACAGGCCATGTTCGGCAAACGGCACACCGGCAATCCCCAGCTCTTCTTCGGCTTCACGCCGCGCAGACTCCAGCAGATTCTCTCCCGTTTGCACCACACCACCGGCAGTCGCATCCAGCCAGCCGGGATAAAAATCCTTGGTTTCAGTGCGACGCTGCACCAGAATTTTTCCCATACCATCATGGACGACAATATAGGTTGCACGGTGACGCAGGCGCTGGGCACGCATCTGCTGACGGCTCGACTGTGCGATAACCTGATTGTTTTCATCAACGATATCCACCCACTCCGTGCCTGCCGCCTCTCTTTGCTCCACCATCCTCTGAAACCCTTTCGTCATGCGCAGTGACGCGCGTCAGTGTTTAACATTTTGGAATAATTGATGTTGTGTGAACATTACCGGACTTAAATTAGTGGCTAATCGCAACCTGCGCAAGAGGCTGCCCACCTGACAGTGGCAAGACCTGAAGCACCCCGTCTTCCAGCACGCCATAGCTGGCTGGATACCCGCCTTTTGGCAAGCTGACCGAACCGGGATTGAAGCAATAGATATCATCACGCCGCTCGGCAACCGGAATGTGCGTGTGCCCATAGACCAGCACATCCCCGGCCTGCAAGGGGGGACGTTTTTCCGGGTGATAGAGATGTCCGTGAGTCAGAAACAATCGGCTGTCTGCCAGTAATACCTGTTGCCAGGGCGCAGTAATAGGAAACTGCAATAGCATCTGGTCAACTTCACTATCACAGTTGCCACGCACAGCGACAATGCGTGATGCATAGCGGTTAAGGAGTGTGGCGACATCCGCAGGTTGATAACCTTCCGGCAACGGATTCCGTGGCCCGTGGTTAAGAAAGTCACCCAACAGAATCAGCCAATTGGCACCTTGCTGATCAAAATGGGCCAGCAACTGTTGGGTGGCAGATAACGAACCATGCAGATCAGAAGCAAACATCAGTTTCATGGTGTAATCCCGGTGCATGAAAATAGTCAGTGTCGTTATAGTACCAAAAACAGCTGGCGGAACCGGCCATTTTCTGCGGCTTTTGCCTCTAAAAGCGAGAGGTCAAGCAGACGGAGCCTGACTCAGTACCGTTCCGGCTCGCCACCGCCTCCCCGCTCTTCGGCTGCATTCTATCTCTATGAAAGGAAACGAATAGCCATAACAGTTATTTATGTTATGGCTGAGAAAGTGCTAGGCTCGCAACAGCATCAGACGCGGATGTCATGTCCGCGATACCTGGTCCATGATGCGTCATGGCTAAACGACTCATACCTTACGGAGAGATGATTCATGATTGATGTGTATTACGCTGCCACGCCTAACGGTCACAAAATCACCCTGTTTCTGGAAGAGGCCAACCTGCCTTATCAACTGCATCGGGTAGACATCAGTGCAGGCGATCAGTTTAAACCGGATTTTCTGGCTATCTCCCCCAACAATAAAATCCCGGCGATTGTTGACAGGCAACCACAAGATGGCGGTGCGCCGATTAGCCTGTTCGAATCTGGCGCTATTTTGCTTTATCTGGCAGAAAAAAGCGGGCAACTCCTGAGTCACGATGTGCGCGAGCGTACCGCCACACTGCAATGGCTGTTCTGGCAGGTTGCCGGGTTCGGGCCGATGCTTGGGCAGAATCACCATTTTAACCACTATGCACCGCAGCCGGTGCCTTATGCGATTGAACGCTATCAAAAAGAGACAGAGCGCTTGTATACGGTGCTCAATACACAGCTGCAACAGGCAAGCTGGCTTGCCGGTGAACATTACAGCATCGCGGATATCGCCACGTACCCCTGGGTCGTCACGCATGCCAGACAGCGCATCGACCTTGAGACATTCCCGGCAGTCAAACAGTGGTTTGAACGTATTCAGGCGCGCCCGGCGACACAGCGCGCCTATCAGCTTGCCTCTGCCGTCTGATTAAGGCTCGTCCAATAGTGGTCATCGCACCACGACGCGCAACACGTCTGCCCTCCAGACGTGTTGCCACACCGCAGGCAGAGACAATGAACCGATAACCTGCTTGTTTTTCTGGTAAAAATACCCCGAGATGTGGTTAATATCACCCGCAAAACCAAAGGGATCATCTATGCTGGAAGAAGGCGCTCAGGTGCAGGCATTCGCGTCTGCCCAACCCAGCGATAACCCGACAGACAAAGCGAGGCACGCTATGAAGCTACTGATCACCGGGGGAACCGGCCTGATTGGCCGTCATCTGATTGCGCGTTTGTTGTCGCTGTCACACCAGATTACCGTTGTCACCCGCTCGCCTGAACGGGCGCGACGGCTGTTGGGCAATAAGGTCGATTACTGGCCCAGCCTGGATGGACATCACTCGCTTGATGGATTCGAGGGCGTGATTAATCTGGCCGGAGAGCCCATTGCCGATAAGCGCTGGTCGCGGGCGCAAAAAGAGCGGCTTTGCCAAAGCCGCTGGGACATCACACACCAACTGGCGCAGCTTATTCGCCAGAGTACCACGCCGCCTGCGGTGTTCCTCTCCGGTTCAGCCGTTGGGTATTACGGCGATCAGGGCCAGGCACTGGTGACAGAAGATGAGACGCCACACCATGATTTTACCCATGAGCTCTGCGCTCGCTGGGAAGCATTAGCGCTGGAGGCTGAAAGTGATAAGACCCGCGTCTGCCTGCTACGCACGGGTATCGTACTATCTCGTGACGGAGGCGCGCTGGCAAAAATGCTGCCGATTTTCCGCTTAGGGTTGGGCGGGCCTATCGGTTCAGGCAGACAATATCTCCCCTGGATTCATATTGACGATATGACCAATGCGATTTTGTATCTGCTGGATAACCCGATTTTACGCGGCCCGTTTAACATGGTGTCCCCCTACCCGGCGCGTAACGAGAAATTTTCCGCCATGCTGGCCAACTCGCTAAACCGCCCTGGTTTTATGCGTACGCCGGGCTGGGTACTGCAATTGCTGATGGGAGAAGCGGCAACACTGCTGCTGGGCGGGCAACGCGCCATTCCGCAACGGCTGGAGAAAGCCGGATTTGGTTTTCGCTTTTTTGAACTTGAAGAAGCCATTGACGATTTACTGCATCCTCGCGCCGGTTAATGCAACATAAGTCCTGTCACACTATATGAGGATACACCGGGCGAGGAAGGCAACATGACCGACAGGGTTATTTCAATGCCCCTGACAGAAACTGTTGCAGGCGAGGGCTTTTCGGGTGGTTAAACAGTTCATCCGGTGGCCCTTCCTCTTCCACCACGCCCTGATGCAGGAAAATCACATGGCTTGACACATGACGGGCAAACTCCATCTCATGCGTCACCACCACCATCGTTTTGCCCTCTTCGGCCAGTTGCTGCATGATGCGCAGCACTTCGCCGACCAGCTCTGGGTCAAGTGCAGACGTCGGCTCATCAAACAGCAACACATCCGGCTCCATTGCCAGCGCACGGGCAATTGACACCCGTTGCTGCTGCCCGCCAGAGAGGTCAGCCGGATATTTCTCCTGTGACACGCCGGTGATCCCCACTTTGTTGAGATAAAACTCCGCCCGTTTACGTGCCTCATCCTTGCTTAACCCCAGCACCTGCACTGGCGCTTCCATCACGTTTTCCAGCGCCGTCATGAAGCTCCACAGGTTAAAGTGCTGGAATACCATCGTCAGGCGGGTGCGTAACAGCTGCAACTGTTTTTTATCAAACACTTTGAGCTGCCCGTCTTTATCCCGCACCATGTGAATTTCCTGTCCATTCACATGAATAGAGCCTTCACACGGTTTTTCCAAAAAGTTAATACACCGCAACAGCGTACTCTTACCCGACCCTGATGAACCAATAATGGAAATAACGTCCCCGGCTTTAGCCGCCAATGAAATGCCTTTGAGCACTTCATGCTGACCATAACGCTTACGTAATTCCGTCACCATCAGCTTATTATTCTGCATGCTTTCTCTGTTCCTGCGTGATTTAGTGAGAACGGGTATGAAGGTGCCGCAACCAGCGGCGCTCGGCTTTTCTAAACAGCGATATCAGCACGAATGACACCACCAGATAAATCACCGCCGCAATACCAAAGGCGTAAAACGGTTTATAGGTTGCCGCATTAATATCACGCGCCACTTTGAGCAAATCCGGCACGGTAACGGTGAATGCCAGCGCGGTGGAATGCAGCATCAGGATGACCTCGTTACTGTAGGCAGGCAACGCGATGCGCAGTGCACCGGGCAAAATAATGCAGCGATACTGTCTGAAACGTGAAAAGCCATAGGCACGCGCCGCTTCAATTTCGCCGTGCGGTACCGAGCGAATCGCCCCGGCAAAAATTTCCGTGGTATACGCGCAGGTATTGAGCGCCAGCGCCAGAATGGCACAGTTGAGGCCACTGCGAAAAAACGCATTGAGCAAGTCCGTACCACGCACAAACTCAAGGCTATAAACACCGGAGTAGAACACCAGCAGTTGCACATACAGCGGAGTGCCCCGAAACACATAGGTAAAGACCCAGACCGGTAGCCAGTAACGGCGACGCGGCGAAACACGCGCCACGGCCAGAAAAACAGCCATCACCCCACCAATGGTGACAGAAGCAATCAGCAGCCATAGCGTCATGGCAAGCCCGGTAAGGCGATACCCGTCACTCCACAGCAACGCCTGCCAGTATTGTTGCAAGATCTCACTCATAGTTCACTTTCCGCACACCCTGTGAGTAGCGTTTTTCCAGCCACCACAGCACCCCGTTAGACAAGGTGGTAAAAACCAAATAGAGCACACCGGCAACCATGGCAAAGAAAAAGGGGTGATGCGCACCCTTGCCCGCCAGTTGCGTGGCTTTAATCACATCACTCAGGCCGAGTAACGACACCAGTGCGGTCGCCTTAAGGATAACCTGCCAGTTGTTGCCGATCCCCGGCAGAGCAAAACGCATCATCGAGGGAAACATAATGCGGTGGAACACCTTGAATGGCGTAAAGCCAAACGCGACGGCGGCTTCAATTTGCCCTCTGGGCACCGCCAGATAGGCTCCACGAAAGGTTTCCGTGAAATAGGCTCCATAGATGAACCCCAGCGTCAGCACCCCGGCGACCAGTGGATCAATATCAATTTGATCCATGCCCAGCGCTTCAGTCAGGCTGTTCAGGGCCATCTGTAAGCCGTAAAAAATCAATAACATCAATACCAGATCCGGCACGCCACGGATCAGGGTGGTGTAACCGGAAAAACAACCAGACAATAGCCGGTTTGGGGAGAGTTTGGCCGCCGCTCCCACCAGCCCAATGACCAGTGCCAACACCAGTGAGCACAACGCCAGTTGCAGCGTCATGCTCGCGCCATCCATGATTAATTCGCTATAGCCATACAGCATGACATCAATCCGCTCAAAAAAGGCTCATCTCTGCCAGTCCGGTAAGGGCTGGCAGAGGCTAATCAGGAAGGCTTACTCGCCATACACATTGAAATCAAAATACTTCTTCGCCAGCTTGTCGTAAGTACCGTCTTTGCGGATCGCGGCGAACGCTTTATCCAATGCTGCTTTCAGCTCGGTTTCGTTCTTACGCAGCCCCATACCCGTGCCCACGCCAAACAGTTTGTCATCTTTTACCGCAGGCCCGGCAAACGCATAATCTTTACCGGCTGATTGTTTCAGGAAGCCTTCACTACCGGCGACTTCATCCTGAAATGCCGCATCAATGCGCCCGGCAGAGAGGTCAGCGTAAATCAGATCCTGATTTTGATAAGCCACCACTTCCACCCCTTTAGGCTGCCAATACTGATTGGCATACGCCTCCTGGGTAGAGGCTTGCAGTACCCCAACGCGCTTGCCTTTCAGGGCCTCAAGAGACGGCAGCACCGGTGAGCCTTTTTTGGCAATCAGACGGGCATTGGCAGCATACAGCTTGTCGCTAAACGCAATTTCCTGCTGACGTTTTTCCGTAATCGATAACGAAGAGATGATGGCATCAATTTTTTTGGCTTTCAGTGACGGGATCAGAGCATCAAAATCGCTTTCGACGAAGGTGCAATTAGCCTGAATGCGGTTGCACAGCTCTTTTGCCAAATCGATATCAAAACCAACCAACTGACCCGTGGCATCTTTCGATTCAAACGGCGCGTAGGTTGGGTCTGTACCAATCTTGATATTTTTCGGCACCTCGGCGAAAGCACTACCCGCAGCCAGCGCCAGAGCAAGGGGCAAAAGTTTTAACATTTTCTTCATCGCATTACCCTTAATTTATGATTGTGTCTGCCTAAGTGATAGGAAAAACAGACGGGAGCCCGTCGTAATAAACCGCATTGCGTTGTGTGTTAATGCGCGTTATGTGTTAATGCACATTGTTTGCGAAACTTTGCAAAGTTTATGCCATAAAAGATATGCATTACTGCATAAAGTCATGCACGGTAATCATGATAATCATATCAATATAATCAATGAATTATCTCAACTCACATGAAAATGGTGGATTATGCAGCAACGCCAGCCTGCATCGGTCGCACCAATATTGTGCGTAACAATGCACTAACAATGCTCAACGCAACAAAAAAGTGCACCGCAGGGGGAGGACATCATTGCCCATGATGTCAGATAAAGACCAGCTTATTTTTATAAATGAAAGGGTTATGCACCCTGCCAGCGCGTAAACAGTTCATCTGGCAGCGCAATATCAAACTGATCCAGCACCCGATTCACCGTTTGATCGACAATATCCTGCACAGTTTGTGGGCGATGATAAAACGCGGGCACCGGAGGCATGATCACCGCCCCCATTTCTGCGGCGGCGTTCATCAACCGCAAATGACCCACATGCAACGGAGTTTCACGCACACACAAAATCAGCGGGCGACGCTCCTTTAACACCACATCGGCTGCACGGGTCAGCAAACTGTCAGTATAACTTTGCGCAATACCCGATAACGTTTTAATCGAACATGGCAGAATCGCCATTCCGGCGGTGCGAAAAGAGCCGGATGAGATATTGGCGGCAATATCACGGGAGTCATGCACCACATCAGCCAACGCCTGCACATCCCGGACACTCAGGTCAGTTTCAAGCGACAGCGTTTGCCGGGCGGCCGGGCTCATTACCAGATGGGTTTCAATATCAGCAACAGGCTGAAGCACCTGTAACAGCCTGACACCATAAATAACACCGCTGGCCCCGGAAATACCGACAATCAGTCGCTTCATTGCTACCTCTGTATCACACCGCCACAGCTGCGCGGCACTCAATATGTGCGCTGACTTTGCCGTATCATCAGGCAATTGGCAAGAATAACCGGCAGTCAGGGTTTGCCCCTTGCCGTGGCTTTAGGGGAAAAGCACCGGGGGATGATAAAAAAGGGGAGCCTGCGCTCCCCTTTGGCTAACGATGGCTGGCTGTCAGCCTTCGTTATGCATCTCAAGGTCTTCCACCTCATTCTGGCTGCGCAACGCTTTGGCATCGTCATTGCGTAACCCTTCCAGATAATCCAGATACCCTTGATCGACATCTTTAGTGACATACACGCCGTTAAATACCGAGCATTCAAACTGTACGATTTCCGGGTTATCTTCGCGTACAGCTTCGATAAGATCGTGTAAATCCTGAAAAATTAACGCGTCAGCACCGATTATCTGGCGAATTTCTTCCACTTCCCGGCCATGCGCGATAAGTTCGTTGGCACTCGGCATATCAATGCCATACACATTCGGGAAGCGAATCTCCGGCGCAGCTGAGGCCAGATAGACATTGCGGGCACCGGCTTCACGCGCCATCTCCACAATCTGCTGGGAGGTGGTGCCACGGACAATCGAGTCATCGACCAGCAGCACATTCTTGCCACGAAACTCCGCGCGGTTCGCGTTAAGTTTGCGGCGCACTGATTTAATACGGGTTTGCTGGCCTGGCATGATAAAGGTACGGCCGACATAGCGGTTTTTCACAAACCCCTGACGATAGGGCTTATTGATGATACGGGCGATTTCCAGCGCGATATCGCAGGAGGTTTCAGGAATAGGGATAACCACATCGATATCCATCTCTTCCCACTGGCGGGCAATTTTTTCCCCCAGCTTCTGCCCCATGCGCACCCGGGCGCTATAGACCGAAATTTTATCGATAAACGAGTCTGGCCGAGCAAAGTACACGTATTCAAACAGGCACGGATGGCTTTTCGGGTTCTCTGCGCACTGGCGGGTGAACAGTTGACCGCTCTCGGTAACGTATACCGCTTCGCCGGGTGCCACATCACGCAAAAACTCAAAGCCCAGCGTATCAAGCGCCACACTTTCTGAGGCAACGATGTATTCGTTACGGCCGTCGCTCAGTAAGCGTTTGCCAATCACCAACGGGCGAATACCGTTAGGATCACGAAACGCCACCATACCGTGGCCGATAATCATGCTGATACAGGCATATGCGCCGCGAATCTGCTGATGAACAGCAGCAACAGCGGCAAAAATATTATCGGCTTCCAATGGATAGTGCTGAAAACGGTCCAGCTCTTTGGCAAATACGTTGAGCAGGATCTCAGAATCCGACGTGGTATTGACATGACGGCGGCCTTCTTCGAACAACTTTTGGCGCAACTCATGCGCGTTGGTCAAATTGCCATTGTGCGCAAGCGTCATTCCAAACGGGGAGTTAACGTAGAAAGGCTGCGCCTCTGAAGCACTGGAACTGCCCGCCGTAGGGTAGCGCACATGGCCTATACCCATATTCCCCTGCAACCGCTGCATGTGCCGGGCTTCAAACACATCCTTCACCAGGCCATTCGCTTTGCGCAGGCGAAAGAAGTTGGCATCATTAATGGTGACGATGCCTGCGGCATCCTGCCCACGGTGCTGTAACACCGTTAACGCGTCATAAATCGACTGGTTGACCGGTGTAAAACCGGCGATACCGACAATACCGCACATGTGGTCTTTTCCTCATCAGCGCTGCCACCGCTAGATGTGCCGTGGCAAGAAACTCGACGTGCTTTGCAGGTAGTCAAAAAACCACCTGATGATATAACTAAACTGCGGAATTAACTGGGACTGCTTCCAGTCAGCACTCTGTGAAAAACCGGTGAAGGTATCCAGAAAGAACAGCAGTGCAGAGACAATCAACACACCGCGCAGCGCACCAAAGCAAATGCCCAGTACTCTATCAGTGCCCGACAGCCCGGTGCGTTCAACCAGTGACCCAATCACATAGTTAACGACCGCACCCACAATCAACGTCGCAATAAACAGAATGGCGATAGCAATACCGTTACGCACCAGTTCATCACTGAATCGCGTGAAGTAGCCCGCAAGATAAACATAGTAGTGGCTGGCAATGAAAAATGCCGCGCCCCAGGTTATCAACGACAGCGCTTCACGAACAAACCCCCGGATAAGACTGACCAGAGCCGAGAATCCGATAATACCGATGATGACGTAATCAACCCAAACCATGAACTATCCTAATTATGAACGATGACAGTTATCGCGCCGCTCATCCTGTTCGCGGCGCATTCTAACAGAAAAAGAAAACGTTTGCGTAGCGTATTTCCCGCCGTTTTTTCCGTCAGCAACGAAATAAAAAAAACCGCCCGCCACCTTACAGATAGCGGGCGGTGTCTTTCACCGGGCAGGAGAGGCAAACACGCCTGAACACCAGTAAACACCCTGAATGGCGGTTAGTGTGCACTATAAGCGCGCACCTGGCCGCTCAACCCACTTAATTGCTGCAAGTCGCCCAAGGCCGATTGCAGTTTTTGCTTCGATGCATCCGGCCCGACGTAAATCCGGGTTATCTGGCCGGCTACCGGCGTTGATGGCACCGTATAAGCCCGATAGCCGGACAAGCGTAATTTTGCGACGACTTCGTTGACTTTATCCGCATTTTTCAATGCCCCGAGCTGCACTACAAACGCCTGACCCGCGGGCGATGGTTCCTGCACGGCAGGTTTATTTTCCACCGGCTTTTCTGCCGGTTTACTTTCCTGCGTTTTATTTTCCGCGGGCTTATTCTCAACCGTTTTCGCCGCCGAACCCGACACCTCAACAGTGCGGTTATCCGGTTTGACCGGCACCCGCGCATCGGCCGGCTTATTCTCCGCCGGTTTGGGTTCCGGCTTCGGCCGGGGTTCTGGTTTTTTGAGTTCTGTTTTTACTTCCGGTTTGACAGGCTGCGCTTTCATGGCGGGAGGCGCTATCTGCGCGACAGGCTGACGCTCACTGACAATCGGTGCCGGAGTCGGTGCGGGCCGGGCTGCCGGTGTGCTGCTACGGGCGGTCTGTCCACCGGGTGCCGGCTGAGGTACATCCTCATCCTCGTCCTGATCATTTCCCTGCTGTACTGCGGCCCCCGCGCCTTCGGGCGGTTGCGCGGGTAATGACTGGCTCACCGGAGGCAATGACTCAGCTTCCAGCGCATCCCCCGGTTTTGGCACCAGTGGAATAGCGGCAAACTCATCCTCGTAGTGCTTTTTTTTACCATCCAGCAGGCCTGGCAGCACAATAACGCCGAGTGCAACCAGTACCACTGTACCAGCCAGACGATTTTGGAATTTACTCGCCATGCGTTCCACTCTCCTCTAATGCCGCCATCACATGCGCGACAGTATGGAAAGAACCGCAAACAATCACCACATCTTCCGGAGCAGAGTCCTGCATTGCCTGCTGCCAGGCGGTGGTGACAGTTGAAAACAGAGCCACATTGGACACGATGTCACACGCGGCCAGATGCTGTGCCAGTTGTTCCGCACGGGTACCACGAGGCCCCTCCAGCGGTGCACAATACCACTCATCCACCTGCGGTTTAAGATGCAACAACGTACCGGGAATGTCTTTATCCGCCAGCATGCCGAGCACAGCCCGGATTTTGCCATGAGGCGGCAATGCCGAGAGTCGGGTCGCCAGATAGGCCGCCGCATGCGGGTTATGCGCCACATCCAGAATCAGCAAAGGATGCTGGCTCACGACCTGGAAACGTCCCGGTAACGTTGCCTGCCGTAACCCCTGACGAATCACCTCAATGCCCGGAGTCAACCCACTGGCCTGTAATGCTGCCAGCGCCGTGGCCGCGTTAGCCAGCGGGATAGGTGGCAACGGCAAATCATCATAATGCGTGTGAGCATTCTGCCAGCGCCAGCTTTCAGCAGACGCACTAAATTGCCAGTCAACACCCAGGCGCATTAATTGCGCGCCCTTCTCCTGTGCTACGTCAGCAATTGACGCCGGCATGGCAGGCTCACCCACAACCGCAGGCTTGCCCGCACGAAAGATACCGGCTTTCTCTCGGCCAATACTTTCGCAATCATTGCCCAGCCAGTCGGTATGATCCAGCGCAATGCTGGTGACTACCGCCACATCGGCATCAACGATATTGGTGGCATCCAGACGCCCGCCAAGACCAACTTCCAGAATCACCACATCAAGCTGCGCCTGTTTGAACAGCCACAACGCCGCCAGCGTACCGAATTCAAAATAAGTCAGTGAAATCTCGCCACGCCCGGCCTCAATCGCGGCAAACGCGTGTGTGTGCGATGATTCAGGCAATTCACGCCCCTGAATACGCACCCGCTCGGTGTAACGCAACAGATGTGGCGAGCTATATACCCCAACCCGCAACCCGGCAACGCTCAGGATAGATTCGAGGGTACAACAGGTGGTGCCTTTACCATTGGTGCCAGCCACGGTGAAGACCCGAGGGGCGGGTTGCAACAGATCAAGCCGTTCTGCGACCTGGCGGATACGATCCAGACCCAGTTCGATGGCCTGACTATGCAGATGTTCAAGATAATGAAGCCACGCGGCCAAAGGCGACGTGGCTTGAGGTGTCTGAAGATTGTCCATGAGTCCCGTTCGCTGACTTACGGTTGATGGCCATCGGGAACAGGGCAACCACGCCGCCTTGTTCCCGGCTCATCATTGATTAGGCTTCACTTTGTGGTTCGGCCGAAGCGGATGGTCGCGCACCGGCAGATTCCTGTGGCTCCAGGCGATGCGTCAACCGGGAGAGAATGCTGGCCAGTTTGTAACGCATATCTGCACGGCGCACAATCATATCAATCGCGCCTTTTTCCAGCAGGAATTCACTGCGCTGGAAACCCGGCGGCAGTTTTTCACGCACTGTCTGTTCAATGACTCGCGGCCCGGCAAAACCTATCAACGCTTTGGGCTCGGCAATGTTCAAATCGCCCAGCATAGCGAGACTGGCGGACACACCGCCCATGGTCGGGTCAGTCAGCACCGAAATATACGGTAAACCACGCTCGCGCAGCTTTGCCAGCGCGGCACTGGTTTTTGCCATTTGCATCAGCGACATCAGCGCTTCCTGCATACGGGCACCGCCACTGGCCGAGAAGCAAACCAGCGGGCAGTTATCTTCCAGCGCCTGCTCTACCGCCCGCACAAAGCGAGCACCAACGACCGACGCCATCGAGCCCCCCATAAAGGAGAATTCGAAGGAAGCCGCCACAACCGGCATACCGTAAAGCGTCCCTTTCATCACGATCAGCGCGTCTTTCTCGTCAGACTGCTTTTGCGCAGCAACGATGCGATCTTTGTATTTTTTGGAGTCTCTGAACTTCAGAACGTCTTTTGGCTCCAGCTCACTGCCCAGCTCCACCATGCCGTCTTTGTCAAGAAACGCATGAAGCCGGGCCCGGGCGGATAAACGCATGTGATGATCACACTTCGGGCACACTTCCAGATTGCGCTCCAGTTCGGCACGGTAAAGCACCTGACCGCAACTGTCACATTTCGTCCACACCCCTTCAGGAATATTGGCCTTACGGGTGGGTGTGACATTACTTTTGTTAAGAATTCGTTCAATCCAGCTCATTGATAACCTTTCTGCTTGAACCTGGCACCAGCCAGTACGCTGCTACACGTTACCCCGTCCCTGGCAACGCCGCCAATAAAGCGATGTCTTAATTCCGCATGTTGCCGAAACCAGACAGTGGCATGAAGGCCGGTTAATGCAAACCCAGCCGTAAATGCTGCTCATTAAACCATAACGATCCGGGTGTGTGGATAAAAAACTGGTCAAACCGGATGTTAAAATAACTTTTCATTTATTTCATATTTTGCCGCGTCAGCGTGCGTTTATGCCGCCAAAACTCAATCAACCCCGGCAGGATGGAGATGAAAATAATCGCCACAATCAGCAACTTCAGGTTCTCCTGCACCAACGGCAAGTCGCCGAACAGGTAACCCGCATAGGTGAACAGCAACACCCAGAGCAAGGCACCGGTGACGTTATACAGCGCAAATTCACGATAGCGCATATGCCCCATACCCGCGACAAAGGGCGCGAATGTTCTCACAATCGGCACAAATCGCGCCAGAATTATCGTTTTACCGCCGTGGCGTTCGTAGAATACATGGGTGCGTTCCAGATAGCTGCGCCGAAAAATACGCGACTGCGGATTGCTAAATAGCGTTTCGCCGAACAAACGGCCAATTGTATAGTTAACCGCATCACCCAATACCGCCGCCACCACCATCAGCGCCACCATCAGGTGCACATTCAGGTCGTTACCCGGTAATGCCGCCAGCGCACCGGCCACGAACAGCAGTGAATCGCCAGGTAAAAATGGCGTCACGACAAGCCCGGTTTCACAAAACAGGATCAAAAACAGAATGACATAAACCCAAACGCCATACTGCGCCACCAGTTGGGCCAGATGCACATCGATGTGCAGGATAAAATCTATAATGAATCGCACAAAATCCAGCATGATTACGCCTTAATCCTCACCAAGATTGTCTATTGACATCACGACGCGCTTACGGCCGATGACGACTGTTACCGCACATCATCGGGTAAAAACAACGGCCCCATCGTCGCAGAAGGGATGTCAAAGCGCGATGGGTAATCCACCGCCACCAGATATAACCCATCCGCTTTGGCGGTAGCCGCCGCCAGGGTTCTATCTTTCGCTGCCAGCAGTTGCGCCATCCAGGTTTCGGGTTGATTGCCGCACCCTATCTCCATCAGGCTGCCGACAATATTACGCACCATGTGATGCACAAACGCATTCGCCTTGATATCCACCACAACGTAATCACCCTGTCGCACCACGCGCAGGTGCATAAGATTACGCCAGGGCGTGCGAGACTGGCACTGCACCGCCCGAAATGACGTAAAGTCATTCTCGCCAAGCAAACACTGACCGGCTCGATGCATCCGCCCGGCATCCAGCGGCAGGTAGTAGTGCGTCACACCGTGCGACAAAATCGCCGGGCGAAACCGTTTGTTATAAATCACATAGCGGTAACGGCGCGCCGTGGCGCTGAAACGGGCATGAAAATCGTCATCCACCGTTTTTACCCAGCGTACTGCGATATCGGGCGGCAGGTTGGCATTCACGCCCATCGTCCAGGCAGCCTCTTTACGCACCGCCCGGGTGGTAAAATGCACCACCTGCCCGGTAGCATGCACACCGGCATCGGTACGCCCGGCGCAAAACACATCGACCGGTTCATTGGCAACCTGCGACAGCGCCGCTTCAAGGCATCCTTGCACACTTTGCACCTCAGCCTGACGCTGCCAGCCGTAATAACGAGCCCCGTCATATTCAATGCCGAGAGCCAGTTTTACCGGTGCATTTTCGCCGGCCTGTTGTTGCAACACCGTCATTACCCGAGGTACTCCTCAATCAGCCGTTCCGCGACTTCGACGGCCATCAGCGCACCACCAAAGCGAATGTTGTCAGCCACCGACCAGAACTGCACCAGCTCGGGAATACCGTAATCATTACGCAGACAGCCGATACTCAACTGCACATTGCCCGACGCATCGTCAACCTGTGTCGGGTATTCCCCTTCGTCACTCAGGGTAATGTCGTCGGTCTGCGCCAGCACGTCACGGGCTTCATCAGCCGATAACGGGCGCAAGGCTTCCAGATGCACCACTTGCGCATGGCCGTAGAACACCGGTGACTGCACGCAACTGACCGATATCGGCAAACCGTCATCCTGTAACACTTTACGCACCTGCTCGACCAAACGCCGCTCTTCGCGCACGCTGCCTTCGCTATCGGCCAGCAGTGGCAACAGGTTAAATGCCAGTTGTTTCGGGAACAGACCCGGTTCAGCAGGAATGCCGTTGAGCAGCCGCGCACTCTGCCCGGCCAAATCATCCACCGCCGCTTTGCCATGCGCTGACACCGACAACAGGCTGGTGACATGCAAACGCGCAAGCCCGGCCTGCTCGGTGAGTGGCTTGATGGCTTTCAGCAATTGGCTGGTGAGGCTGTCAGCCACAGCGACAATATTGCGATTACGGTAATCTGCCAGCGCATGCGGGTTGACGCCCGGCACCACTAAGGGGACATCCGGCTCCAGCGCAAACAGGCCACTGCTATCGAGCACCAGACACCCGGCATTGCCCGCCTCTTCAGCGTAGCGGGCGCTGGCATCGATACCGGCAACAAAAAAGGCCAACTGCACCTGTGACCAGTCAAAATCTTCCGCGCTCTCCACCCGCACAGAACGGCCGTTGAAACGCAGGGTTTCACCCGCGCTGTTTTCACTTGCCAGCGCATAGAGTTCACCGACGGGAAACTCACGCTCCTGCAACAGCTCAAGCAACGCAGTACCAACAGCCCCCGTCGCGCCCAGCAGGGCGATATTCCAGCCATTCGACATGTAATCGTTTTCTCCAACAAGAATAAAGACACCCGGCCAGACAGTGGCAACACCGTCAGGCCGGCTCTGCCTGATATGCGGCGTTTATGCCGATGGCTCGCTGACTGAGGCTAAAAAACCCAACTGCGTTAACCGTTCGGCACTCACTGCATCAGCACAAACAACATGCAGTGACGACCACTCGCGCCGTTCCTGATAACACTTACGCAGGCGGTCAAATTCGCCGGGCAGATGCGCTACCTGACGTAGCAAGGCATCATCACGACGCACATCATACACCAGATGCACCAGCCGTTTGAGCTGGTGCTCATCAAGCGCAGCCGTCAGGCACACGGTGGCAATCTCCGGCGCAGGCAACAGCGAAGAGAGCGCCACCTGCTGCGGCTGGCCGATAAACTGACTCCAGGCTTCAAACACCTGAGTAGTCCCGCGCGCTTTGCCTTCCAGCGTGTAACCGGCAATATGCGCGGTGCCGATATCCACACGCGCAAGCAGCTCGACGGACAATTCTGGCTCAGGCTCCCACACATCCAGCACCACGCTGATTCTTTTGCCCTGCTGCAAGGCGTGCAACAGCGCCGTATTGTCTACCACCGCACCCCGGCAGGCATTAATCAGAATCGTCCCCTCTTTTAGGCGAGAGAGCATCTGCTCGTCCACACAGTGCCAGGTTGCATAAGGGCCTTCTTTGAGTAACGGGGTGTGGAAGGTTAAGACATCCGCGCGCGTCACAACCTCATCCAGCGGTAAGAATGGCCCCTGTTCACCGCGGTCTGCCCGTGGCGGGTCACACAACAGCGTGCGAACACCCAGCGCCGTGAGCCTGTCATTGAGGCGCGAACCGACATTACCGACCCCGACAATGCCAACGGTGCGATCGGTCAGCGCAAAGCCGTCACGCTCAGCGAGCATCAGCAGAGCAGAAAACACATACTCCACAACGGCAATGGCATTGCAGCCCGGTGCGGCGGAAAACCCAATCCCTTGCTGGCGCAGGAAGGCTTCATCAACATGATCGGTCCCCGCCGTCGCGGTGCCGACAAACGTCACCGACTGACCGGCCAGCAGTTCGGCGTTGACCTTAGTCACCGAACGCACCATCAACGCATCGGCACCGTTCAACGCCTGCACCGGAATCGGTCGCCCCGGCACAGCAGTTACGTCGCCCAGCCGGCTAAACAACGCCTGGGCGTAAGGCATATTTTCATCAACGAGGATTTTCACGTCAGCTTTCCTGATAGGCCGCAAGCGATGCCCGCACCGCCGCAATAATAAAAGAGGGACGTTATTCTGCCACAAAGCGTTTATCTAACACAGCCTGACGACACGGCTGACTATCCGTTACCCAACACCATTGCTATGATGGCGAGATGTTGATCGGGCTGATACGAAATACCACCGCGCCGCCAGAGACGCGGGTGGTCAGGATCTCTTGTTAAGGATCACCGCATGCAACCTATCGGTAACACGGGCAGTTCCTCCCTTGCCACAGAAAAAGCGCTGGATAACACGCTGACAAAAACTGCCCCGCCCGCGGATGACTCCCCGCTTACGCTGGCACAGCGCACCTCACTGGAAAAATTAGTGATGCAGGTGGCCACGCTAAGCGGTGCCAACCCGGCTGAAATTTGGGCGACGCTGCGGGCTGAGTTGGGCGCTAAAAATAACGCGGAACTGCGCGCCAGCCAGTTTACCGCCGCAGAACAAGGGTTGCAGAACCGCCTGTCTGGCGCACAAGGTGCTCAGGATACCCGGCAACTGTTACAACAGCTTACCGGGTTACTGGCCCAGGGGAATAACCGTCAGGCTGCCAGCGATTTTATCCGCCAGCAATTTGGCCACACGGTACTCAGTTCGCTAACACCGTCACAGCTCAGGCTGGTGGTGACGTTATTGCAAAACGGGTCATTACCGCAGGCCAGCACGCTAGTTTCCGGCACGCCGCTGGCGGACTCGCGCAACGCGCTGACGGGAAATACAGGCCCTGCCACCGGGGTATCCAACCCGCTGCTACCGCTTGAAACGCTCACCAACGGGACTTCGCCTGCCGGAACACAAAGCGCCTCACTACTCCCGCCGCCATTGCCGCAAAACCTGCAACAACTGGCGGCAGGGCTACAAAACAGCGCCCTGCCAGATGCACGCTATAGCACACAGAGCGCGGCATCAGGCCGGGTCTTGTTGCCTGCTGAACATAACCTGCTCAACCAACAGGTCGCGCGGCTGGTCGCGCTTACTGGCGAATCACCGGCAAAAGTCTGGCAAACGTTAATGGCGATGCAGGGATTAAAAACCGGTGAGCCTATGCCTGCCAAAAACTTTCAGACATTGAGTCAGTTTCTGACTACCCAGAGTTTTCTATTGCAACAACACACACCGCAAACCCTGCATAATATACAGGCCGCGCTAAAACACCCGGCCGACCCACAGGAACAGCAACTGTTGCAGGATTTCACCCGCACCCTGAGCATCACGCCACAAGCGCCGCTGACGCCAACACAAATGACCGAGGTTGTCACTTTTCTCTACCGCCGCCGCCTCCAGCAGCTTCAGGACTCAGCCGCAACACCCGCGCAGCCGTTCATCAACCCATTGATAGCTGCACTGCCGTTCGAATGGCATAAATTTGCGACCAAACCTATCGGCCTGGCGCTCAGTGCCCTATTGATCGTCGCATTGCTGTTGTGGATTTTGCTGTAAAGGATGGGGAATGACGCGAGGCATGCCTGATACCAGGGCAAAAAAATACCGGAGACAGGCTCCGGTATTCTGATAACTCGGGTGAGTCGTTTTCGTTACTGTGCGTATTTACGCATTACCAGTACGGCGTTAGTGCCACCAAAGCCGAAACCGTTAGACATCACTGTCGTCAGCTCGCGCTCGGTCGGCTCCGTCACCACGTTCATGCCCACGGCTTGCTCGTCGAGTGTCTCGACGTTGATGCTCGGTGCAATGAAGCCATGCTCCAGCATCAGCAGCGAGTAAATCGCTTCCTGAACACCGGCTGCGCCAAGGGAGTGGCCAGTCATCGCTTTGGTAGAAGAAATAGGCGGAACATTGTCACCAAACACCTGACGAATCGCCCACAGCTCTTTTACGTCACCGACCGGCGTTGAGGTGCCGTGGGTGTTGATGTAATCAACCGGCGTATCCACGTCTTGCAGCGCCAGCTTCATGCAGCGCACCGCGCCTTCGCCGGACGGAGCCACCATGTCCGCGCCATCAGAGGTCGCGCCATAGCCAACCACTTCCGCGTAGATGTGCGCGCCGCGCGCCAGCGCGTGCTCCAGCTCTTCCACCACCACCATACCGCCGCCGCCTGCGATGACGAAACCGTCGCGATCGGCATCATAGGTACGGGAAGCCCGCTCTGGCGTGTCGTTGTATTTGGTCGATAACGCGCCCATGGCGTCAAATTCACACGCCAGCTCCCAGCACAGCTCTTCGCCGCCACCGGCAAACACGATGTCCTGTTTGCCCATCTGGATTTGCTCGACCGCATTACCGATACAGTGTGCAGACGTCGCGCAAGCTGAACTGATGGAGTAGTTAACACCATGAATTTTGAACGGCGTCGCCAGACAGGCAGAAACACCCGATGCCATCGCCTTTGTCACCACATACGGGCCGACGGCTTTGAGGCCACGCGGGCTGCGCATCGCATCAGCGCCAAACACCTGAAAGCGTGGGGAACCGCCGCCAGAGCCGACAATCAACCCGACGCGCGGGTTGTTCTGGTAAGTTTCCTCTGCCAGCCCGGAATCTTTGACGGCTTCTTCCATACACAGATAGGCGTAGATAGAGGCATCGCTCATGAAACGTACCACTTTACGCTCAATCAGACCTGCTGTATCCAGCTTGACGTTACCCCAGACGTGGCTACGCATACCGGAATCTTTCAGCTCTTCCGAGAAAGTAATGCCTGAGCGTCCTTCACGCAGGGATGCCAGCACTTCCTCTTTGTTATTACCGATACTGGACAGGATCCCCAGACCCGTAATCACCGCACGTTTCATTCAATACCTCATTGCGCTTATAGACGTTGTATTTAGCACCGCACTTTAGCGTACAGATGTAAGCTGAACAAGTCCGATCAGACTAACTTTTCTCAAATTTGCGACTTAATAAACCGCCCGCTAAAATCGCGCCACCGCCTGAATAATGAGTTATTTGCCGTGACAACCCCCTCTATCCAGCACGCAGCACTGAGCTGGAACGCTCAGGGTACACCTGTATCGCAACAGTTTGATGACGTTTATTTCTCCAATCAGGACGGTATGGCGGAAACCCGCTATGTCTTCCTGCAAGGAAATAACCTGCCTGAGCGTTTTACCCATCACGATGCCGCCGTCTTCACCGTCGCGGAAACGGGCTTTGGCACCGGGTTGAATTTCCTGATTTTGTGGCAGGCATTCGAGCAATTTCACCAGCAACAGCCGGATGCCAGCCTGCAACGCCTGCATTTCATCAGCTTTGAAAAATTCCCGCTGTGCCAGCGCGATCTGGCGGCGGCACACGCACAGTGGCCAATGCTGTCGGCCGAGGCCGAAGAATTGCGCCAGCAATGGCCACAGCCGCTGCCGGGCTGCCATCGACTGATTCTGGCGCACGGGCGCATCACGCTGGATATCTGGTTTGGTGATATCAATGCGCTGCTGCCAACGCTCGACCCGAGCCTGAACCGACGCATTGATGCCTGGTTTCTCGATGGCTTTGCCCCGGCCAAAAACCCGGATATGTGGTCTGAGGCGCTCTTTGAGGCGATGGTGCGGCTATGTCGCCCCGGCGGCACCTTCGCCACCTTCACCGCCGCGGGTTTTGTGCGCCGGGGGTTGCAACAGGCTGGTTTTGAGGTCAGAAAAAGCAAAGGATTTGGGCAGAAGCGGGAAATGTTATGCGGCACCGTGCGCCCCGGCGCAAAACCGGCGCATCCCTCGCCCTGGTATGCCCGCGGGCCAGCCAGTCAGCCACAGGACATTGCGATTATCGGCGGAGGGATTGCCGCGG
The DNA here is from genome assembly GCF_900095885.1 of Dickeya aquatica. Classification (NCBI taxonomy): domain Bacteria; kingdom Pseudomonadati; phylum Pseudomonadota; class Gammaproteobacteria; order Enterobacterales; family Pectobacteriaceae; genus Dickeya; species Dickeya aquatica. The sequence goes on along the minus strand of NZ_LT615367.1, from coordinate 1,322,858 downwards.
TGCTCACGGCTCTGGCATTACTCCGGCGCGGGGCTCACGTCACGCTGTATTGTGGCGATGATAACGTCGGTCAGGGCGCATCGGGCAACCGGCAAGGCGCGCTATACCCGTTACTCAATGACCGGCATGATGCGCTGTCTGGTTTTTTCGCCACCGCCTTTGATTTCGCCCGCCGCTACTATCATGCGCTCGGTGCCCAAGGCGTCGTGTTCGAGCATGACTGGTGCGGCGTCAGCCAATTAGCCTTTGATGACAAAAGTGCGCGCAAAATAGCCCAGATCCTGGCAGGCAACTGGCCGCACTCGCTGGTTTACCCGGCCGATGGGGCGCAGCTAAGCGCGCACTGTGGCATCGCGTTGCATACCGCCGGGGTGGTTTACCCGCAAGGCGGCTGGCTATGCCCGGCCGAGCTGTGCACCTCGGCGCTGGCGCTCGCCTGCCAGCAGGGGCTTCAGGCCCACCTATCCACGCCGATTGTTGCACTGGATGCCAGCGATAAAGGCTGGTTACTCACACAGGCCGATGGCACGGTCACACGTCATGCCACGGTGGTTTTGGCTAATGGCCATCAGATTAATCACTGGAAACAAACCAGCCACTTGCCAACCTATGCGGTACGCGGGCAGGTCAGCCATGTGCCAGAGAGCGCGGCATTATCGTCACTGCGTCAGGTATTGTGCTACGACGGCTACCTGACACCCGCCAGCCCGCGCCATCGCACGCATTGTATCGGTGCCAGCTATCACCGGGGCGATACCGCGACCGATTACCGCGACGCTGACCAACAGCAAAATCGCCAGCGCCTGATAGACTGCCTGCCGCAGAGCGACTGGCCTGCCGGTATCGACATTAGTGCGCAGCAAGCACGCTGTGGCGTGCGCTGTGCTATTCGCGATCACCTGCCATTAATTGGTCAGGTGCCGGATTACGCACAGACCGTGGCCTGCTATCAAGACCTGCCCGCCCAGCGTGATGCAGGCCTTGAGGTGGCAAGCGCCCCGGCGTGGCCAAACCTGTACCTGATTGGCGCATTAGGGTCACGCGGCCTGTGCTCTGCGCCGCTGGCGGCGGAGATTCTGGCATCACAGATTTTCTCGGAGCCCTTACCGCTGGATGCCAGTACGCTGGCCGCGCTGCATCCGCACCGGTTTTGGGTAAGAAAATGGCTCAAAGGTAAAGCACTATAAAGGTAAAGCACCATAGTGAAATACCGTATGACGTAACGCTGTTCAGATTAAGACCGGGCGGATGAATACCGCCCTGGTACCACAGCAATGTTCTACCAACGCATGTTCAGGAGCGCACCCGGCATCACTCCGGGGGATTTGCTACAGCAGCAGACGCTGCGGCCTTTTCCTAAAACCCCCTATTTATGGGGTGCCATCGCCAGTGTGGTGATAGCGTGGTGGATTCGCCAGACCTTGCTGGCGGTGGTGACAAGCCTGGGCGTCTTTTACCTGCTTTGCCTGGGCTTGCTGTAGCGGGAAGGCAGACGGCGAGCGCGTTAAAACGCTATACCCAGTGGCAGACAAACGCCCGGGATGTACTGAAACATCACCGGGCGTTGTTGCCGATAACGGGTTATCCGGCTGCGGCTTACAGCACCGTCAACGTCACGTCGATATTGCCGCGAGTCGCGTTGGAATAAGGGCAAACCTGATGCGCTTTTTCAACCAGCGCTTCGGCCTGCGCCTTGTCCATACCCGGAATGGTAATACGCAATTCGACTTCAATACCATAACCACTACCTGACTGGCCGATCCCCACCAGGCCTTCTACCACCGTCGCGGCGGGCACCAGCACTTTCTCTTTCGATGCCACCAGCTTCAGCGCGCCAGTAAAACAAGCGGCATAACCGGCTGCAAATAACTGTTCGGGGTTAGTGCCCGACCCACCTAGCCCACCCAGTTCACGCGGTGTGCTAAATTTTAAATCCAGATGCGTGTCATCTGAGGTCGCATGTCCGTCACGACCACCGGTTACCGAGGCCTGTGCGCGATAAAGCACTTTTTCAACCGCCATACTGTGACTCCTTCAATAGGGTTAGATACCGCATGTATATCATCTGACATCAATCAAACCGGGCTCCCGTTATGCGGGAAGGGCATCCAGTTGTTGTGCCTTTTGCCAGCTTGGGATAGCGGCCATCCGCTGTGCATAACGCAGAATATGCGGATACTGTAGCCCGGGGTTAAACCGCTCTGTCACCAGGCTGACCACGAAACCGAGCATAAAATCGGCTCCTGTCAGGTGCTGGCCCACCATAAATTCCCGTGTAGCCAGGTAGTCATTAAGGTAGGTAAACACCTTGTCGAACTCCACCTCGGCATAGGTATCGAGGAAATTCAGCGTCTGACCGGTATTTTTCTCAAACTGGTTAAATATTTTCAGCAAGGCAGGCAACATGGCCGAGCTTTCTGCAAAATGGATCCATTGCAGATATTCCATGTAACACGCATCCTGCTCATCGGGTGCCAAATGCGGCGCATATTTTTTGATGATGTACTCAACAATCGCGCCTGATTCAGCAATCACCTTGCCATCAATCTCCACCACCGGCGATTTTCCCAGCGGGTGAATCGCCTTGAGCGCGGCTGGAGCCAAATGCGTGCTCGCATCACGCTGATAACGCACTATCTCGTAAGGTAACTGCGCTTCTTCCAGCAACCAGAGAATGCGCATAGAACGCGAGTCATTCAGGTGATGTAGTCTGATGCCCATTGTGCCTGTTTCCTTTTCTCAGCCGATTAAGCCAGTTGTTTTAACAATGCCTTGGCAACCACTTCCGAACTGGCCGGGTTCTGGCCAGTAACCAGTTTGCCATCTTCAACCAGGTACGGGTGCCAGTCCGGGCCTTTCGAGTACACGCCACCGAGTTTCTGGAACTCGTCTTCAATCAGGAACGGCACCACATCGGTTAACTCCACGGCAGCTTCTTCCGAGTTGGTGAAGCCGGTCACACGACGGCCTTTAATCAACGGCTCGCCATTGGCCGCTTTCACATGGCGCAAGACACCCGGTGCGTGGCAAACGAAACCAATCGGTTTTCCGGCGCGCTCAAAGGCTTCAATCAGTGCAATAGAAATCGGTGATTCCGCCAGATCCCACAGCGGGCCATGCCCACCCGGATAAAACACCGTGTCAAAATCTTCCATACGCACGCTATCGAGTTTCACGGTGGTCGCCAGCGCCTGTTGGGCAGCCAGGTCAGCCTTGAAGCGATGGGTCAGCTCGGTTTGAAAGTCGGGCAAATCGCTTTTCGGGTCTAACGGCGGCTGGCCGCCAGCCGGTGATGCCAACACCACCTCAGCGCCTGCATCAGTAAACACATAATACGGGGCCGCGAACTCTTCCAGCCAAAAACCGGTTTTCTTGCCTGTGTTGCCCAACTGGTCGTGAGATGTTAATACCATTAATACTTTCATTGTCATTCTCCTCGAGTCACCCCTGTCGGGTGACGTCACATTAGCCGTTAAGAAACGCTTCAAGCTGGGATAATTTGTCATTATAGGGCGCACGCAAACGCAGGTTTAACGTTCCCTCTTCATTTTGCACCACCACTGGTTTGGCATGGCTGAAACGGCGGAAACCGTGAATGCCGTGATAAGCGCCCATACCGGATGCGCCAACCCCACCAAAGGGCAGTGCTTCAATACTGGCGTGGGTCATCACATCATTGATGACCAGCGCACCGGATGTGGTGCGTTCAGCAAACGCCGTTTGCTGCGCCGCTTGTTGGCCAAAGTAGTACGCGGCCAGCGGGCGCGGATGCGCATTGATATAGGCAATCGCTTCATCCAGTGAGGCCGTGGTGCGCACCGGCAGTAACGGGCCAAAAATCTCTTCCTGCATAATCTGCATATCATCGCTGACATTCAGCACCAGATGCGGCGCAATTTTGCGTGAACCCGCATCAAAATCCGGCTCGCCTTGAGGGGCCAGGCTCACCAGCGTCGCGCCACGGCTGGCGGCATCATTGAGCAGGCCGATTAAGCGTTCATAGTGGCGCGCGGTAATAATCGATGTGTAGTCCGGGTTACGCTGCAACGTCGGGAACGCCCCGGCCATAAAGGTTTTGCTGGCATGAATAAAGTCATCGATTTTTTCCTGCGCCAGCATCACGTAGTCTGGCGACAGGCAAATCTGCCCGGCATTGAAGGTTTTCACCGTTAACGTCCGTTGTGCCGCCAGGCCAATATCGGCATCGTTATCGATAACCACCGGCGATTTACCGCCCAGTTCCAGTGTGACCGGTACCAGGTTCTCAGCGGCAGCGCGCATCACATGGCGACCAACGCCGGAGCTACCGGTAAACACCAGATGATCAAACGGCAGGCTACTGAACGCGGCACCGATAGCGGCATCGCCCAACACCACTTCCAGTTCGAGCGGGTCAAAATAACGGGCAATCAGCTCGGCCAGCAGTTCTGAGGTAGCGGGCGTTAACTCAGAAGGTTTCAGCATTGCCGTATTACCGGCGGCAAACACCCCCGCCAGCGGCGCAAAGGCCAGATTAATCGGGAAATTCCAAGGGCTTATCACCCCAACCACGCCAAGCGGCTGTTGCTGAATCCAGGCCTGCATTCCCGGCACCGGGCTCTCAACCTGTTCTGGCTGCATCCACTGCGCAACGTGCTCGGCTGAATGCTCAAGCGCCCGCACGGTAGTCGCCATATCGGCCACCAGCGACTGGTACACGCTACGATGACCAAAATCCGCATCCATCGCCTGGCTCAGTGAGACATAATTTTCACGAATCAGCCGGGCACTACGCAGCAGCCTGTCACGGCGCAGTGCCGCATCAGCCGGGCCATGTGCAACGTGGGCATTTTTCATGGTCTGCAATATCGCTTTTAAATCATTGTGCGTTTGCGCTAATGGCATGGTGATGACTCCTCAAATATCGTATGACGTCTTTCATCGCTAACGCGAAAGTGGAAAGCGCATCGCTACATTCATTGCCCACAATCATCTCAGCACAGGCGAACAATGTCGTTTTCGCCCTGATGATGGCATCATCCTATGGTGTGCAATGCCCTGTGAGATCAGTATTATTCGATATAAATTTTCTTTATATCCTGCAATCGACTTTTCTCGTCGCAAGCAGTTATGCTTTGATGGAGTGCACTTTACTCGTGTTAATTGGTTGTGACCAACTAGCATACTTAGGTATAGATATAAAAATAATTATGGGTAAGCTATGTCTATTGCCAGACTGAGAACCTTTATTGAGGTATACCGCCAGCGCTCTATCAGCGGCGCTGCGCGAACGCTAAACCTGACCCAACCGGCGGTATCGCAGCACATAGCCGGTCTGGAGATGTCAATTGGCCGTCCGTTGTTTGAGCGCCAAACGCGCGGTGTCACGCCGACCTCGGTGGCCGATGAACTGGCGGCGGATATCGGCGACAGGCTGGATGAAGCGGAAAATGCCCTGGCGTCGGCAAAAGCCCGTTCACTGGAGCTGGCTGGTGCGCTGCAAATCATCGGGCATGCCGATTTTCTTGCCGAAGTGGTGGCCAAACAGTTACTGCCGCTGCTGGAGGTGGGCGTACGTGTCAGGATGCAAACCGGTGATTACGACGCCATCGCCCAGGGCCTGATTGAAGGATATTGCGATCTGGGGATTTCGGCTGCGCCTTCGCAAGATAAACGCCTGAAAAGCGAGTTGATGCTCACCGACGAAATCATGGCTGTTGCCGCCCCTTCGGTCGTCACCCGGCTCATCAACACCCCCGATATGCTGACTGCGATGCAAACCGAACCGGTTCTGGCCTACAGCCTGACAATGCCGCTGATTGATAACTGGTTTAGCACCAACCGCGTTCAGGCCCCCACGCTACTCCCGGCGATGGTCGGTCAGGATTTACGCGCGCTATGCAGCCTGTTACGCGAAGGGTTTGGCTGGAGTGCGCTGCCGGCCTATCTCTGCACGCCTTACATTGAACGGGGGGAATTGCGTGAGATCCCGGCACCTGTTGCGCGCGCCAGTCGCAGTTATTACCTGCTCTGGCAACCCAGTGCGTTACGCCAGCCTCGCGTCGCCCATGCCCGCCAGGCATTGTTGTTCCGGTTGCGTAAACAGGCCTCGTTACCCGCGCCATAATGCCCAACGCTCGGTCTGAGCGCGACGGGTGATGCCAGACACCGCCCGAAAACGGCGCTTATCAGAATGACCGGCAAAAAAACACCCCTGAGCGGGGTGTTATCTTACGGCTGTGCCTGCTGGTATAGCGAATCCCACACCTGCGTGACCAGCACTTGATCCGGCGGTGACAGTTCGCCGTTGTCGATGGCCTGACGCACGCTCTCCTGCACCCGGTCATAGAGTGCCTGCGCCGTCTGCTCGCCGTGCGCTTCGACTTGTGCGACGGCAAGCGTCAGGTGGCCGCGCAGGTAGCCGCTGGCAAACAGCTCATCATCGCTGGCGTGCTCGACCATGTTGTCAATCAGCGTCAGGATACGCGCCTCAAAATCTGCGATCATTGGTGATCCTTAAGTTAAATTGCCGGTTTTTGTTATCGTCTTACTGCCCGTCATCACAGGTCTTCGGGGTAAGGAAAATCTGCTGCCGTCTGCGGCGCGGTGTGATAGAAATCCTGCAACGCCTTGATGAAACGCGCCGGGCGCTCAGGCACGCCCTGTTGCAGATAGATAATCACCTGCGCATGAACCCGGCGCTGAAAATCGATGCGGTCGGGCTCGACATCCCCCTCAAGGTTGTCGCAACTGACATTAAAAGGAAACCCCGCCGCAACACAGAACATCCACTCCAGCGCCTGCGGTTTTATCTCCACCACTTCAAACTGAGACTGCGTTTGTGCATCACGGCCATCGGGGCAGTACCAGTAGCCGAAATCCACCTGTTGACGCCGCGCGTCACCCGCAATACACCAGTGTGAAATTTCGTGCATTGCGCTGGCGTAAAACCCGTGGGCAAACACAATGCGGTGATAGGGCGTCCCGGCATCCGCCGGCAGATAAATCGGCTCATCATCGCCTTTTACCAGCCGGGTGTTATAAGCGCCGCTAAAACAGTGGTTAAACAGCGTGATCAGTTGTTCGTAATGGTGCGGTGTTGTGGTTTGCACCACGGAATCTTTCGTCAAGGTTGTCATCAGAATAGCTGTCCCAGCCAGCGGGCAATCTCGCTGCCGTGATTATCGTGGATCAATTTAATACTCATCAGGGCGGACATGATAACCAGCATCGGGCGAATCAGTTTTTGGCCGCGTGTCAGCACCATCCTGGCTCCCAGCCGGGCACCAATAATCTGCCCGATCAGCATCACCAGCCCCACGCCCCAAACCACCTGCCCGCCCAGCATGAAGAATAACAGACTGCCGAAGTTCGAGGTAAAGTTGAGCACTTTGGCGTGAGCGGTCGCTTTTGACAGGTTAAAACCCAGCAGCGTGACATACGCCAGCGCGTAGAATGAACCGGCACCCGGCCCGAAGAAACCGTCATAAAAGCCAACGCACGCTCCGCCCAGCACAGAGAACGTCAACATCCCGACCCGCGCGTGGCGATCGCCTTCACCAATTTTTGGCATCAGCAAAAAATAGAGTCCGATCCCAATCACCAGCACGGGCAGCAGTTTACGCAAAAAATCGGCATGGATTTGCTGAATCAGCCAGGCACCGAATACGGCACCGATAAAGGTCAGCGGCACCGCCAGTCGCAACACGTCCATATCTACGGCACGGCGACGAATAAAATAGAGGCTGGCAGAAAACGAACCGCCCACCGCCTGTAGTTTATTGGTCGCCAGCACCTGTGCCGGTGATAACCCGGCGGCCAGCAATACGGGAATCGACAACAAACCGCCGCCGCCAGCAATCGAATCAACAAAACCGGCAATCACGCTGGCGAGAAACAACAGGGCCAGAACATCTGACCCGACAACAAACCATTCCATGAATTATTCCGCGCTGAAGTGTCTGTTAAGTAACGCCTGACATGATGGAGGCAGTGGTGGCGGCGTGGTTTTAGCCGGTGCCTGCGCACCCGGTTTATGCGGCTGGAACCAACTGTTTAATTCTGCGCCGCAGCCATCTCCGGCCGGTGGTGCGTCTTGCTCCTGACACTCAAGACTATCTGCCGGGCAACGCAGCCGAACATGCATGTGCGCGCGGTGCGCAAACCAGGGGCGCACCTTGTGTAACCAGTTACGATCGCTGCCGGCATCCAGACACAGTTGCTTCTTAATAGCAGGGTTAACAAAAATGCGCGTTACGTCATTATCCTGCGCCGCCGTCTTCACCAGTTTCATCACATCGGGCGACCACAGGCGCGGGTTAACATTTTTACCATCCGCCAGTACCAAATCGAGCGGTTGCGGCTCCAGCAGTTGCTGCTGACTCCAGCGCTGACGCGGCAATTGCAGCCAGATATCCACATCCAGTCCCGATTGATGGCTGGCATGGCCGCTGCTAAAACGCCCGCCCGCAGGCATGCCCATATCCCCAATCAATACCGTTCCACCGGTACTACGGCGCACATTTTCACTTAAGCGTTTGATGAATAAAAGCAAATCCGGGTGACCAAAATAGCGCCGTTGATCGACGCGCATCACCTGATAATCCGGTGACTGCAACGCCAGCGGCTGTGCGCCAATAATGCAGCCATTGGCAAATGCCCCTATCGACTGTGGCGAACCGGCCACCGGGTGCGTTATCTCCTGCCACGGTGTTTTCGCCAGCGCCACGCTGCTCAATAGCCAGGCGGCCATCCCAATCCAGTGTATTTTCATTGATATTGACTATGCCTACTCTGTCTGTGAGTTCACCGGTGATAATTCAGATGCGCAACGCGCCTGTCAGCCCCGTTGCGCTCTGTCACACAAAGGATTACCAACGCGGCACCGATGAGTTTACATCCCCGCACTGTGCCCGCTGGCGCAGCAAATGATCCATCAACACGATGGCCATCATCGCTTCCGCTATCGGCACCGCACGAATCCCGACACAGGGGTCGTGACGACCACGCGTTATCATCTCTGTCGCGTCGCCATCTCGAGTAATGGTGCGCCCCGGCACGGTAATGCTGGAGGTCGGTTTGAGCGCCAGATGCGCCACAATCGACTGACCGCTGCTGATGCCGCCTAAAATGCCGCCCGCATGGTTGCTCAAAAAGCCTTGCGGGGTAATTTCATCGCGGTTTTCACTGCCGCGCTTATTGACCACCGCGAACCCATCGCCAATTTCAACCCCTTTCACCGCGTTGATACTCATCAGCGCATGGGCAATATCGGCATCGAGACGGTCAAATACCGGCTCACCCAGCCCCGGTGGCACGGCATCAGCCACAACAGTAACCCTGGCACCGACAGAATCCCCCTCTTTTTTCAACGCCCGCATCAGTTCATCCAGCGCGTCGATTTTCTCCGGGTCAGGGCAAAAAAACGGGTTCTGCTCAACCTGAGCCCAGTCTTTCAGGGTACAAACGACATCCCCCATCTGCGACAGATAACCGCGAATTTGCACGCCATGCCGCTGTTGCAGGTACTTTTTGGCAATGGCACCGGCCGCCACTCGCATCGCGGTTTCACGGGCGGAAGAACGCCCGCCGCCACGGTAATCGCGCAAGCCATATTTTTGCTCATAGGTATAGTCGGCATGACCCGGGCGAAACAGGTCTTTAATCGCGCTGTAATCCTGAGAGCGCTGATCGGTATTTTCAATCAGCAGGCCGATACTGGTACCGGTTGTCACCCCTTCAAACACGCCAGACAGGATCCGCACCTGATCCGGTTCACGGCGCTGCGTCGTGTAGCGCGAGGTGCCTGGACGGCGACGGTCTAAATCGTGCTGCAAATCGGCTTCAGTCAGGGCTATGCCCGGCGGTACACCATCTACCACACATCCCAGCGCAACACCGTGGGATTCACCAAAAGTGGTGACACGGAAAAACTGACCAATACTGTTTCCTGCCATCACGGCTCCTTAGCATTCAAAAACTTAGTGCCGGGCCACACAGGCTTGTGCACCCGTTAACACGGTCATCGGCGGTGACACCGTTAACGGCAACGATGCCGTATAACGGTGATATCGGTTAATTACGGTACAAGCGGAAGTGCTCGGCACACTCCAGCAGTTGGCTGCGAGTCAGCATAAATACCCCGTCGCCACCGTTATCAAATTCAAGCCAGGTAAACGGAATATCCGGGTACTGATCCATCAGGTGCACCATGCTGTTGCCCACTTCGCAAATCAGCACGCCGTCATCACTCAGGTAATCCGGTGCATAAGCCAGAATACGGCGCACCAGTTTCAGCCCATCGCTGCCTGCCGCCAGCCCAAGCTCCGGCTCAAAGCGGTACTCTTGCGGCAAATCGGCCATGTCTTCTTCATCCACATACGGCGGATTGGTAACAATCAGGTCATAATGCAATGCAGGCAGTGAGCTGAACAGATCAGAACGGATCGGTGTCACGTTATATTCCATGCCATGCTGCTGGATGTTCTGCTCGGTTACCGCCAGCGCATCCGCTGAGATATCAACAGCATCCACTTCCGCTTCGGGAAAAGCCTGAGCACAGGCAATCGCAATACAACCGCTACCGGTGCACAAATCGAGAATATGGCGAGGCTCAATCGCTATCAGCGACTCAAAGCGCTGATGAATCAGCTCACCAATCGGTGAGCGCGGCACCAGCACCCGCTCATCCACGTAGAATTCCAGTCCGCAGAACCAGGCTTTATTCGTCAGATAGGCGACCGGAATACGCTCATTCACACGGCGAATCACCCGCTCGACAATACGATGCCGCTCGCTGGCAGTGAGCCGGGCACCGTACATATCCTCTGGAATATCAATAGGTAAAAACAAACTGGGTAACACCAGTTGCAACGCTTCATCCCAGGGGTTGTCGGTGCCATGTCCGTAGTAAATACCGGCCGCGTTAAAACGGCTTACAGCCCAGCGCAGCATATCCTGCATGGTGTGCAGATCGTTGACTGCCTCATCGACGAAAATTTTGTCCAAGTTTGTCCTCCGCAGACAGCTCTCTGTGTGAGAGCCGTAGTTTGCCATGAAGACGGCGACAAATCAGCAGATATCACCACCGCCGGGCGCACGCCGACAGGGCATAAACGAGGTTTTTTTTAGTAACCGGCAGGGAAAAAGGTAGACTATTGCGACAAGACACCACGACATGACAGAGTGATGCACGCATGAAAAAGAAATTTATGCTGGATGAGGAGGCTCAGGCGCTGTTTCGCACCTCGGTATCGGGAGCCAGCCGACTACGTCAGGATACTTACGTCCATCGCCCGGTGCGCCATAAAGCCGGGACACTACCGCCCCGGCGCATGCTTCAGGAGCAGGTGGATGCCAGTTTCTATTTTTCTGACGAATTTCAGCCGCAACTGGAGAGCGATGGCCCGATGCGCTATATGCGCCCCGGTGCCAACCATTATGAACTCAAGAAACTGCGCCGGGGCGATTACTCACCCGAGCTTTTTCTCGATTTGCATGGGTTAACACAACTGGAAGCAAAACAGGAACTGGGCGCGCTGCTGGCTGCCTGTCAGCGGGAGCATGTTTACTGTGCCTGCGTGATGCATGGTCATGGCAAGCACATACTTAAACAGCAAACTCCGTTGTGGCTGGCACAACATCCTGATGTATTGGCGTTTCATCAGGCACCCAAAGAGTTTGGTGGCGATGCCGCCTTGCTGGTATTGGTTGCACAAGCACAAGACGATGAGGCCGACTGAGTGCAGCCACGCTGCCACATACCGCTCAGCCACGCCATTGATTTAGCCGTATTGCTGGTTCAGGTGTGTTTGGCAGCCAGTTGCGTTGGGCTAACCTGCCAGCAATATTCCCCCGCCCCCGCTTGCCCATCGAATTGAATATTGGCAACGGCAGAAGTGGCAAACATCGGGGCAGTTTCTCCAGGGCAGAGTTCGGCCACCAGATAGCCGACCAGCGGCAGGTGGGAAATCAGCAAAACCCCATGCAAGCCTTGTTGCTCGAGTGCATATAAATAATCACGCACCTGCCCGGCATCACCTCCCGGCGTCAGTTCGGGCACGCATTCGCTTTGCGGCAACGGGAACTGCTCTGCCACCACCGCTAACGTCTGTTGCGCCCGCATGTAAGGGCTTACCAGCACTTTATCAATCGTAATCGACTGACTGTGAAGCCAGGCGGCCATCAGACGGGATTCTTCTTCCCCCCGGTGACTCAGAGGTCGCAAAGCATCACTGGCTGCGTCAGGTACAGCATCACCATGGCGCATGATCAAAACTTGCATATTACACCGCTATCTTGATGAAAAAAGGGTAATGAAACCCTGAGGATAACTTCAGATTAACCGAACCGGCTCAATGCCGTTTTGCGGCAAGTCACAACCTGATATCAGGTATTGATTTCTACAGCTGATGGTGTTTTAACCAGCGCAAAGCGCATGTTTTTACCCCAAATGCTGTCGAATCGCAACCTGACAGGCGGCGGCTCATCAGTATAACGACGCTAACGAGAACATTCTTTCAGCCCGCAGCGCCTGTTTTTCAGCATATTACCGTTAAGAAAGGCAAGGATACATCAATACAGCCTCATCATAATGTGCTGTTTACCCCATGATGGCACCGTAGCAACCATAGTTTAAACCAATAAAAAATCGTTTTATGGGTTAAAACAACACCATTAATTCCAATACAGCATAAAACAGCCCTGATTTTATTTTGCGGCTACATTTCCACTCTTTCGTCGTTTCGCACCGGGAAAGGATGGAAAAAAATATCACGCCCATTATAGTGAAAGAGGCTTATCCATCAGGGTAATCACCGCTGAAAAGCAGCGAATAAAAATAGTTTACCGCGTTATTATGCCCAACATTCAGGGAAACAGCACTTGGGCCCGATCAAAAGGATGTGATGTTGCTGTAAAAAGATAAGCCCGGCGGCATATCTCTATTACCGACCTGTCGTTCTACCGCCCAGCCTTTCAGCGCGCTGTCTTGCGGGTATCATCATCAAACACGGCTCCCTGCTCGGCACGACTCAGTAACCCTTGCGCCGGGGTAAAACGCTCGCCGTATCTTGCCTGTAATGCCCGTAATGTTGCGACAACCGTCTTTGTGCCCAACTGATTGATATAATGAAACGGGCCGCCCAGAAATGGCGGAAAACCGATTCCCATTACCGCCCCGATATCCCCGTCACCGGGATGACGTATCACCTGTTCATCCAGGCAATGTACCGCTTCATTGAGCATCATCATCACGCATCGCTGTACAATCAAAGCCGGGTCAAGGTGCTCTGTTGGCGTAATGCCAAGCAATGGGTAAATTTGCGGGTCAGCCTTTCGCGGACGATGACGCCACGCAGGCCGTAATCGAGCATAGCGCGACGGAGTATAGCCGTAAAAACCACGTTTATTCTTACGGCCGTGGCGATTGTCCCGGGCCATCGCCGCCAGTACCGGTGGCGCAGAAAAGCGCGCCCCCAGTTCGGCAACCAGTACCGGGACAATGTTCATTGCCACATCAATGCCAACCTCATCGAGCAAGGCAAACGGCCCGAGTGGGAAGCCAAAACGCACCAGCACCCGGTCTATCGATTCAACCGGCTCGCCTTCCAGCAAACAGTACGCCGCTTCGTTCAGATACGGAGCCAGAATACGGTTAACGTAAAAACCGGCGCTATCTGCCACGACAATCGCTGTTTTCCCCTGTTTTTTTGCCAGAGACAGCACGCTGGCAACGGTTTGCTCACGGGTGTGTGCTGCAACAATAACCTCTACCAGCGGCATTTTCGCCACCGGGCTGAAATAATGCAGGCCCACAACCTGTGCAGGCCGCGTCGATGCCGCAGCAATCTGATGAATCGGCAGCGATGACGTATTCGTTGCGAACACTGTATTGGGTGAGGTGATAGCCTCAATGTCACGCACCATCTGCTGCTTCAGCGCCAGCACCTCCGGTACGGCTTCGATGACGATATCAGCCTGCTCAAAGCCCCGGTAATCGGTACTGCCGCTAAGAAGACTCATTTGGCGGCGCTGGTGTGCGGGGGTGATTTGCCGCCGCGCGACCTGACGTTGCAGGTGCTGCCAGCCATCGCGTAGCACCTGGGTGATACCATGCAGGTGGATATCTTTAATCCGCACAGGCAATTGCGCCTTAAAGGCAGTGACGATAGCTATACCGCTCCCCATCAACCCGCCGCCCACAATCCCAATCAGCCTTAATGGCTCGGGGCTGATAGCATCGTCATGTGCTTTTTTCAGTCGATTATTAATAAAAAACAGCCGTCGTAAGGCACGAGACTCCGGCGACATCACCAGTTGCCCGAAGGCCGTCGCTTCAGCCTGATAACCCGCCGCCTCCCCGTGCTCCAGACCGGTGCGCACCGCCGTCAGGATCCGTTCAATCGCCGGATAGTGGCCCTGCGCCTTGGCCTGCGCGATGCGCTCAACCCGCCGGAAAAACAGGGGGCGCAGGTACGGCAACATCAATAAACGCTGCCGCCAGACGGGGGGCTGGATGGGCCGCTTCCCCAGATTAACCCTGCGAACTGCCGCCGCGATTAACACGTCAGCCGGCACCACCTCATCGACCACACCAAGCCGACGCGCCTGTGCCGGACGTAATTGACGACCACTCAGAATCAGCTCCAGCGCACGGTCTACGCCAATCAGGCGCGCCAGACGCTGTGTTCCTCCGGCTCCCGGTAACAGGCCCAGTTGCACTTCAGGCAAGCCAAGACGGGTGACGTCATCCTCGCTGCACACGCGATAATCACAGGCCAGTGCCAGCTCAAGCCCGCCACCGAGACAGTTACCATGAATCGCTGCCACCACCGCAAAGGGCATAGCCGCCAGCGCCGCCAGCACCTGCTGCCCGGTTCGTGCCAATTGTTCTGCTGCACGGGCATCTTCGCACGCAGCCAGCATACTGATATCAGCTCCGGCAATAAAAGAAGCCGGTTTACCCGAGAGGATAATCGCCCCTTGCACTCCTTGATGAGACTGGATCTGTGCCAGAATGGCCCTCATCTGTGCGGCAAATTCGGCTTTTAAGGTGTTCACTTTTTCACCCGGCACATCTATCGTGATGACGGCGATATTGTCCGGGCGCATGGTCAATGTGAATGCCTGCGTTGGGTGGTTTTCGGCACCATCCTGAACATGACTTAAGGTATCGTCTTCTTTCATGGCTGGCTCTCCAGTACCATCGCTGCGCCTAATCCGCCTGCGGCACACGCCGTTACCAGGCCGAGCCCACCGCCGCGACGGCGCAGTTCCTGCAAGGTTTGCGTGATCATCCGTGCCCCTGTTGCAGCAAACGGGTGGCCGTAAGCTATCGACCCGCCCCGCACATTGAACCGGCGCATATCGATGTCACCGAGAGGCGTGTCGCGCTGCAAAACATCCCGTGCAAAGCGGCGGCTGGCAAACAGTTGCACATTCGCCAGCGTCTGGGCCGCAAAGGCTTCGTGCATATCAATCAACGCCAGATCGCCCAGCCCGATACCGGCGCTGTCGAGCGCCAGCGGCGTCGCATAGGCCGGGCCGGCTAACATATCCTGATGAACGTCGATGGCGCAGAACGCATAACTGCGCAAAAAACCAAGGGGCGTCAGGCCAAGCTCTGCGGCGCGAGACTCATTCATCAGCAATACCGCGGCCGCACCGTCGGTTAAAGGGGAGCTGTTAGCCGGTGTGATACTGCCATAACGGCGGTCAAACGCGGGTTTCAGGCGCGAATAAAGCGCGGGGTCACTATCACGACGGAAGGTATTATCTTCACTGATGGCCTGCTGATAAGGCGGCACCCAGGCGGTCATGACCTCATCATGCAGCACGCCGTCATCCCACGCCGCGGCCACCAACTGGTGCGAGCGGTGGGCAAATTCATCCTGGCTCTCCCGGCTGATGCCATAGCGCCGGGCCATTTGCTCTGCGCAATCGCCCATGCGAAGCCCGGTAGAATATTCGGCAACAGACGGGGCCACCGGCAGTAAATCCTTTGGCCGAAGGCGCGCCAATAGCAGCAGCCGCTCACGCAGCGTTTTCGCCCGTGACACATCCAGCAAGGTGCGTGCCAGCGCTTTGCTCACCCCGACAGGCAGCACGGAAGCGGAATCCGCGCCACCGGCTATTCCCGTGTGGATGGCTCCGGTCAGGATACTTTGCGCCACATTGGCAACCGCCTGAAAACTGGTGGCACAAGCGCGCGACACACTGTAGGCATCGGTGTGCACACTCATGTTGCTGGCGAGTACAATTTCGCGGGCGATATTCGGTGCTTCCGGCATTTGAATCACCTGACCGAATACCAGTTGCTCAACCTGCTCTGATGCTATGCTGCTTCGGGTAAGCAGTTCATTGACCACCAGCTTGCCAAGCTCTAATGCCGGTACGCCGTGAAAGGCCGTTGCCTGACGGACAAACGGGGTGCGCAGCCCCGAGACAATCGCAACGCGCTCGCCGCGCCGGGTCAACAGCGGCATGGCATTTTGCCTTACCATAAGTTCATCTCGTTTTCCGTTGTGTTCAGCCAGCGAACAGATTTGAACTTATTGTTAACCCCGAAATTACATTATGCAAACAACAGAAGCGGGAATAGCGAGCTGCGCCACACTGAGCGTGTGCGCCAACAGAAAGCTGAGGCATGATGCGGCTGACAAGGCACCTCAGCCGCAAAGACAAAATGACAGGAGCGCTACGAGGTAACTAGCGCAGTCCCAACTGGAAAATCAGGGTTTCAGCCTGGCAACTAAAGGTAAAATCCATATCAAGTTGAATGCCACCGTCAACATCGGTAAGACGGGCACTTATCTCACAGGGTTCAGACTCCACCGCACGGGCTTTTTGCGTCAATTGCGCCTGCATGTGTGCGGCACTGTCACTGTCGCTAAATACGTGACGGTAAGATGCCGTACAATCGGTATTGTCCATCACCGTTCCCACATCCACACAGCAACAGGCTGCGGTTTCTTCTGCGCTACATTTGTTTATCGCGTTTGTCATGGCAAAACTCCTCTGCAACGACAGCGACTCCCGCTAAGAAGTACACCATCTATTTTGTTCTTCACACATTTTACCTCTCCCGGCCATCGCTCACTAGCACTTACTGATTTAAGGGTTTTCGCGTGACAAGAGTCACATTTTAATGTTTATTTTCAATAAAATAAGCTAATGCGAACGATGTAAATCACGATATTTGTTAACCAGATCTAATTTTTGAATCATTTACGCAACATTGCGAAAACCAGACGGAAACATTTTCTTGTTTTACTTTTATACTTTTTGAAACTGGTCTGATTTGTCAGCCCCCTAACCCCCCCTACAATGCGCGTCCCTTGTTACACGCTTAACAAAAACACAAACGTTCAGTGAGGTCTTGGTCATGAGCCAGAAAGTCCTGTTAAAGAAAACATCACTTGCTGTGGCGCTGGCGCTGATGGCATCAAATGTGAACGCTGCGGGTTTCCAGTTGAATGAGTTTTCCTCATCCGGCCTGGGGCGCGCTTTCTCTGGTGAAAGTGCCATCGCCGATAACGCCACGTCCGGTAGCCGTAACCCGGCCACCATGACCCTGTTCGATCGCCCGGTGTTCTCTGGCGGTGTTACATATATCAATCCCGGTATTAACCTGCACGGTGCCAGTTCCAGCGGCAATGATGCCAGTGCCGATAATATCGCGCCACATGCCTGGGTGCCGAACCTGCATTTCATCATGCCGCTCAATGAGCGTTGGGCCGTGGGTGCATCGGCCACCACCAACTTTGGCCTGGCAACCGAGTTTAGCGATAACTTCAGCGCCGGTTCTATCGGCGGCAAAACAGACCTGAAAACCTCCAACCTGAACCTGAGCGCCGCTTATCGGCTCAATGAGCAGTTTAGCGTTGGGCTGGGTGTGAATGCCGTCTACGCTGATGCCAAAATTGTGCGTACCGCAGGGGAATTAGCTCCGGCACTGAACGTAAGCCGCAGCGCTGAAATTACCCATTTGGACGGCAAAGAGTGGGGTTATGGCTGGAACGCCGGTATTTTGTATGAGCTGGATAAAAACAACCGTTTTGGCCTGAGCTATCGCTCCAGGGTCGATATTGATTTCAAAGGTTCTTTTCGCAGCGCCATGGCCGTACCGCGCGGCACCAGCGGCGTCACCGTCCCCGGTGACCTGACGCTGAACCTGCCGGAAATGTGGGAGTTATCGGCTTATCACCGTGTCGCGCCTAAATGGGCGGTGCACTACAGCCTTGCCTATACCGGCTGGAGCGCGTTTCAGGAGCTGCGGGCCACCGGCAGCAACGGCCAGCAGTTATTCCAAAAAGATGAGCATTTCCGCGATGCTTACCGCATCGCACTGGGCACCACCTATTACTATGACGATAACTGGACGTTCCGCACCGGTATCGCCTTTGACGACAGCCCGGTCCCCGCTGACAAACGCACCATTTCGATTCCCGATCAGGACCGGTTATGGCTGAGTGCCGGTACCACCTATGCCTTTAACAAGGATGCCTCTGTCGATGTGGGTGTCTCTTATATGCATGGGCAAAAAGTCACTATCCATGAAGCCGGTGTCGCCGCCAATGTACCAAGCTATAGCTTCACCTCAAAAGGTCAGGCATGGCTGTATGGTGTGAACGTCAACTACCGTTTCTAAACCGAACGGACAGTGAACGGATAGTGCAAAAAGGGCTGCCATAATGCAGCCCTTCTTTATTGAGTGCAGCGATTCAGTTCCAGCGTATCCCACGGTAATAGCGTGTAAGCGTCTAAAACACACCGCGGGACAAGAGAGACACAACACGGGCGTCGGAAAACGCCCTGACCGCATCACCCTTCCTTATTTACCGGCGTCAATCTCATCCAGGCTGCTTTCAATCGCCTTGGCATTCGGGTTTTTCACCGCAGTGGACCTGGCATCGTTAGCGAGAAAATCGTGACGCTGGAAGTAAGCATCACGCACCATCAGATAAGGATCTGAGGAGTTACGCAACAGGCTATCTGAGTCCAGCAAACGCGAGCGGGTTTCCAGCCCTTCCACCATCCACTTGCCTGCTGTCATCCAGAAAGTCAGGTAACTTAGCGGCGGATAGAGTGTATCAACCCATCCCCCCCCATCTTCACGCAGCGTGGCACTCCCATAGGCAGGCAACACCAGATAAGGCCCATACCCCATGCCATAGTGACCGAGTGTGCTGCCAAAGCGATGCGGATCTTCCTTCGCAAGCTTAGGATTGGCCATGGTGGCAACATCTATCAGACCGCCCATCCCTAACACGGTGTTAAGGAAAAACCGGTTGAAATGGATCATCGCCTGATAGGGTTTCCCCTCAGCAAAGTAATTCACCATAGTGGCAGGCTCAGACAGGTTGACAAAAAAATTGGTCAAGCCATTACGCGCCGGCTGTGGCATGTAGTCACGCCAGACTACCGCTGCCGGGCGTACCACGTAAGGGTCCAGCACGTTGTAGTTAACGCTGAACATGGTGCGGTTGAACCCTTCCAGCGGATCTGACCGTTGCGCCGGTGGTGAAGTTTTTGAACTGGCGCAACCGACAAGCAGTACACTCACCAGAGCAATACTACCCAGACGAACATTCATAACCTCTCTCCCTGCTGAACTTTCATGCAGTCTCATGCAGTCTGCGCAGACTGCCGCTCGGCCGCCAACGAACACCACCACATGCTATCATTTTAATACATCGGCATGATTATACCGGATGCGGATCCTGCGACAATTCACAGCAGAACGCCAGTACCAATTGTGCGCCATATTTAGCTATCATCACTGACGAATCCGGCGATATCTCACCCGGCACAGCGGGCTGATACAACGATTTCAAGACTAACTGGTGTTAGATTGAGCAAACGCACCAGTCAGTGCTTATAGCAGCGGCTAAATCAGGTATAATCCCCGGCGCGCTGTCCCCATAGTTAAATGGATATAACGAGCCCCTCCTAAGGGCTAGTTGCAGGTTCGATTCCTGCTGGGGGCGCCAATCACACTTCTCTCAGCGTCTACTCAAGTCAACAAACCTCAGCAATACCAAGGCTTCACGATAAATCTCACTCTCTCAACGTCCACTACAATCTATTGCAATCAACATATTTCAGGGGTACATTTGGGGGTATTCCGTGTTCGGTCTAAAACTGATACCCCCAAATGAAACTAAATGCACGGCAGGTTGATACCGCCAAACCTAAAGATAAGCCGTATAAATTGGCAGACGGCGGCGGCTTATACCTGCTCGTCAACACCAACGGCGCACGTTATTGGCGTCTAAAGTATCGGATTGCGGGTAAAGAAAAGCTCCTGGCACTGGGGGTATATCCTGATGTCTCGCTTGCCGATGCCAGAACGCTGCGTGATAAGGCGAAAAAGGCTCTCGCTGCTGGCGCTGATCCATCCGAGAATAAAAAGGATGAAAAAGACGCCCGCAAGGCTCAAGTAAAAAATAGTTTTAAGGACATCGCGCTGGAATGGCTCGCCAGCAAAGCCAAAAAGTGGTCGGCCGGGTATGCCAATGAAAATATGGTGCTACTCACTAATAATGTTTTCCCTCGCCTGGGGGATCGCCCGATCGCAGAAATTAAACCGCTGGAGCTATTGGAAATACTCAAAAAAATAGAAAATCGCGGCGCTACTGAGCAAGCCAGAAAGGTGCGGATGCGCTGCTCTGAGGTTTTCCGTTATGCCATTGTCACCGGGCGAGCATCGTATAACCCTGCGCCAGACCTGATAAGCGCTATGCAAGGGCATGAATCGAAACATCACCCTTTCCTAATCGCTAAAGAGCTACCGGATTTCTTTACGGCGCTATCCGGCTACTCTGGTAGCACGCTGGTGGTGTTGGCCGCACGGCTGCTTATCCTGACCGGGTTGCGTAACGGTGAATTGCGCGGCGCCACCTGGCAGGAAATAGATATCGAAAATGCTCTATGGGATGTCCCTGCGGAACGGATGAAGATGCGCCGCCCTCACCTTGTACCGCTATCACGTCAGGCTCTTGCTATCGTAGAGCAGATAAGAGAGATAACGGGTAACTATCCGCTGATGTTCCCGGGCCGGAATGACCCTCGCAAAACAATGAGTGAAGCCAGCATTAACCAGGTATTTAAACGCAGCGGTTATGCCGGAAAGGTCACATGCCACGGTTTCCGCCACACCATGAGCACCATTCTCCACGAACAGGGCTACAACACGGCATGGATTGAAACCCAGCTTGCCCACGTCGATAAAAACTCAATTCGTGGCACCTATAACCATGCCCAATATCTGGATGGCAGGCGTGAAATGCTCCAGTGGTATGCGGACTATATGGACTCGCTGGAGAACGGCGAAAATGTGGTTCACGGCTCGTTTGGGAAACGTGCATAACTGGATGAATAGACGGTAACAATTGGTGGTAGTAGACTTCCTTAGACGAATAAAGAATAGGCTATGTCTAGGCTGATCCCCGAAAACCCGTACACCTCTGCGGGCTGGCATAGCCGCCAAAATTAGAGGGCGTGAGGTGATGGCATAATGGTTGAGGATGTGTTCGAAGCGCTCAAATGGTTTAGCATTGATAAATATGATGAGGCCTCAAAAGCACTTACCTACGGTGAATGGATTTATTTGCTATGGATCCGCTGTGATTTTTGGGATTTCAATCCCGAAAATCCGCCTGTTTGGAATAAAAAATTTGCTGCCATACAAAAAAATATGTGGGAGCAAAAGAAAAGTGATTATTGGCAATTTATTGATAAAATCACCAATGGCGATGCCATCAATCCCTCTAGTCTAAAAATCAACGAATCAGGATATGATGATTCCGTTGAAGATTATTGCCCCGGTATTTTTAAAATTAATGCGTCATATCTACAGTTTTTAGCTGGAAATAATCTTATTGATGGGATGTCTAATGATGAATATTTAGATAGAATTCATAGCAATGATCCTAAATACATAGACACTAAAAATAGGCGAGTCATTGATATTGAGATAGAAAATGAAGATAAACAATCTGATTTTTATGTCGAGATTGATTTGAATGCTAAGGATGATGTTATTTTCGACGCCCTGAGGAAATTAATTTCTATAGAAAGGCGTAAGCGGGGGATAACTCCGGTTAAATACATTACTGAGAGTGATATAAAAAAATTCTCTAATCTAAGGTTGCTTCATTACTTAGATGTGATGCTCTTTTGCAAGGCAAAATCATTAAATATCAATAACGTAATCTTATCTAAGGTACTTTATCCTGATGAGTATGAGGCTAACCCTGTGGAGCGAGTGCGAAAAACAATGCCAGAACTGGCAAAAACAGTCATGAACGGAAATTTATTGCGAGCATCTGAGTATAAGTTTTCGTTAAAATGACTCGTTCACCTGGATTGAGTTTAATTGACAACCAATCCAGGTGAGTTTTCATTAGCCTTACTCCATTCAGATGCTTTCCCTTCACACTCCACTCGCTTATTTTTTAGAATTAATCCAGATGATATTTTTTGTTACCCATTCTGCGACACAAGATATTTTCAAGTATTTAATTAACTCGTAAATCGCAATAGACGTTACGAGGTAAACATGTCTAATAATCTTATTCGGCTCCCCGAAGTCCAGCGCCGTACCGGCTATAGCAAGGCATGGCTCTATCGCCTTATTAGCCAAGATCGCTTCCCGCAGCCGGTAAAGATCGGCTCTCGTTCAATAGCTTTCGTTGAAAGTGAAATTGATGACTGGATTAATCAGCGTATCGCCGAGTCTCGCGGGGAGGTTGCATAATGCAAACAAAAAACGCCCGTGCTACCGGGCGTCAATGTGAACAAAATAAACCTGCTGCGCAAACTCATATTGCTGGCGGACATAATAACCAGCCAGCGCGGATAAGGCCAGTCCCTAAGAAGCATCGCGCACGGGTTTTCATGCTGCGTTCCGGTGCGGGTGGTTTTACTGAGAATGACATTCTCCACCACTGCCGCCTTTCTTCTGGCCGGAATTACGCCACGGAATTAGAGCGCCTGCTTGATATTCGGTTAGTGCGTATTGACGAACCTAACGCCGACGGGATCGGCAGTCATTACCGCTATCGGTTTGCAACGCGTGATGATATTTCCCGCGTCATTCGACTGGTCAATAGCAACGCCGGGATTAACGGACACCCGCCGCTTACCCGGCAGGAAATTAACCATATCCTGAGCCTGTACCCGGATTACGCCGCCCGCTAACGGAGCCTGATTTTATGACATCAAAAAATAATGACCTTCACGGTCAGGGACTCCCTCACCCTGAAAACCGCCAGAGCAATATTTCCAGTAATGGCTTTGCCGAATTAATCCCGGTGATTTCTGGCCGGATAGGCGAACGCGAAACCAATATTGTGAGCGCCAAATCCCTGCATATTGCGTTAGGGGTGGGGCGTGATTTCTCCACCTGGATTAAAAGCCGTATTGAAGAATATGGCTTTATCGATAATGTTGATTTTTTGACCTTTGATTCCCCCATTCCGGTGAATCAATACACTGAAAACGGCCAGCCAGCCCGGCAATGGAAAACAAGCCGGGGTGGTGATCGCCGCAGTAAAGATTATGTGCTGTCACTTAACATGGCAAAAGAGCTGGCAATGGTTGAGCGCAACGAGCAGGGCCGTGCCGTTCGTCGTTACTTCATCCAGTGCGAGGAAGCCTTACACCGCAGTGCGCCGGAAGTGGCCGCCCGTTTTCGCCGCCAGTTGAAGGCCCGCCTGACCGCCGCGAATTACTTCAAACCGATGTGCGCCGCACTGGAAATCGCCCGTTCGGAACAGGGCAAGAAAACTCAACCCCACCACTACACCACTGAAAGCAACATGATCGCCCGCCTGGTACTGGGCGGCCTGACGGCAAAAGGCTGGGCACAGGTCAATGGTGTAACCGGCGAACCCCGCGACAGCATGAGCGCCGACCAACTGGAGCACCTTTCCTACCTTGAGCAGACCAACATCACGCTGATTGAACTGGGGCAAGACTACCCCCAGCGCAAAGCCGAATTAACCCGGCTGTCTCAGCGCTGGATGGCAAAACGGCTGGGGGTGAACCATGCGTAACTTACGCGACGTTGCCCACAGGGTACGCAAAAACCGCTTGCCGTTTGCTTTACAGATGGGCTATTTTCAACAGGCACCAGCAAAATCTGGTGCCGGGATTGGCGTCCCGGTAATGCATGCGGCGACATATGACGCGCCAAGCGTCTTTTTTTGTGTCGTAAGCTCAGTACACCCTTTTTTCAGCGTTGCGGGTATAATCCGCACCGCTCACAAAATTATGGTGGGCTGGGCAGGGGCATCGAAAGATGCGCCGGATTCCGTATGCTCCGGTTACGCCAACCCTGTTCAGTCCACCACCAGTGAAATTGGCGTTTCCGGTGGTGGATCCATTCCATTGCATACGGAGGCTGCCACATGCTGGCTACTACCCCTACCCCAAAACCGCAATTTATCTGGCTTATTGCCGCAATCCGCCGTGACTGTCTTACACAAAAACCGGTCATTCACCGTATCCCTGCCGTTTCTGAACACGAAGCCCGCCGCACACTGGCTGGCGATCACCTCTGCTTTTTCGCGGGCCGCCTGCCGGTTAAGGCGGTGCGCCATGTTTGATAACACCCCGTTAGAACTGGATGAAATTATCGACCAGTGCCGGGCACTGGCCTATGCCGCCGTCAACACGGATGAACCGCAGGCGCGTGAAATCCTGCTGTTTGTCCTGCAGGAGCGTATCGACCACCTGTATCGCGCCAGCCAGAAAGAGCCTGAACAAGCGGAGGTGTCCCATGCATGACCAGCTCCCCACTCTCAACGCCACACTGAGCGTGCCGCCTGACTTTACCGGGCGCGTGCTGGTGTATGTGGAGAACGGCATCGCCACCAGCGACCGCCGGTTATTCGATGACGAACATGTTGCTTGTCTGGATGCGTTTCTGGAGCTGGCACGGCAAGCGGGCTGGCAGGTTGCGCCAGCGGGAGAACCACAGTGAATAAACAACGCCCAATTTCCATGCTGGCGGCGCAATGCGCCGGTAGTCACGTTGACCTGTGGCCCGACGGTATCCGAATCACACACGAGAACGCCGCCGTACAGGATGAAACCCGTTTACTGACCTTTGATGAAGCCGTTTCCCGTCTGGACAGCACCGAGTATGACCGGGCGTTATTGACCGGCATTCAGGTGGTGCGGGCGCTGACTGATGCCATGCTACAGGGCCATTTCAGGCCGGATGACCGGCAGAAACTGATCCTGTTCCGCTGGTTTGTGTCGGTGAAATTCGTGCTTGAACAGGAAGCAATAAACGGCTGCGTCACCGTGACGGACGACAGCGGCCACCCGATACCCGCCGCGCTGTATCGCAGCCAGTACGGCGAATTACCCGTTTTCCCTGCCGCAGAGCGTGCAACCCTTGCCGGTGCGGTCGAAGGGGCCATGACAGCCACATACGGGGAGGAAGACGGGCGGCGCAACGCGCTGGCGCTCTATGTCGCGATGGTGGGGCCGGTGGCCGGTGAGCTGACCGAAACCGGGCGCAGTGTGATGGCTACCCTGCATGACCAGGCGTTACAGCTCTTCGCGCTGGATAGCGTGCTGCCGCCACCGGCAACGCACTGAGGGCAATGGAATGCGCAATATCGATTTTATCCGTGAAGTGACCCGCTCGGCGGTGGGCTGCTGGCCTGATGTGCTGGCCCTGCTGGGTATTGAGGTTCCCCGCCACCCCACCACGCTCACCCCCTGCCCGGCGTGCGGGGTAAAGACCGCTTCCAGTTCGATAATCTGGACGGGCGCGGCACCTGGCATTGCCGCCACTGTGAGCCGGAAGCCGGTGACGGGCTGGCGCTGGTGATGAACGTTCGCCAGTGTAATGCGGCAGACGCCGCCCGCCTGGTGGCCGACGTGCTGGGAATGGCAGCCGATGCGCCAGCGCCGGACACGCGCCAGCATGATACCCGGCAATCACCGTCTGCCGACGAGCAGGCCCGTACCGCAGAAAAAGCCCGGCGCTTTGCCGCACGGCTGAAAAAGCTGACCGCACAGGCACAGCCGGGGGAATCCGTCTATCTGGCCGGAAAAGGCTTAACCGGGTTGTCGTATCCGCTGCTGCCCGATGGCACCCTGCTGCTGACGTTACAGGACGCCAGCGGCACCACCGCCGCCGCACAGACGATAACCCCCGATGGCCGCAAGCGACAGGTGGCGGACTCGGCGAAACGCGGCGCGTATCACGCGGTGAATGCGCCCGCACAGCCCGATACGGTGATTATCGCCGAAGGGCTGGCGACGGCATTAAGCGTTCACCAGATGCGCCCGGAGGCGCTGACCCTCGCCGCTATCGACGCGGGCAACATGGTGCCAGTGGCAAAGGCCATGCGTACCCGGTATGCCAGCGCCCGTATCATTCTGGCCGCTGATAACGACATCAAACCGGATGCGCCGAACGCAGGGAAAGACTGGGCGGAGAAAGCCGCCCGTGCGGTCAACGGCCAGGTGGCACTGCCGCCGACTGATGAAAAGGCTGACTGGGACGATTACCGCCAGCAATACGGGCTGATGGCCGCGACGCAGGCGTTTGCCGCCTCGCTGTATTCGCCGCCAGCGGATGAACCGGACAGCAGCAAGCCAACGCATAGCGACCCATTAAAACCGCATGTGCAGAGTCGCCGGGATGGGGTGTTCTGGGTAACCCCCAAAGTGGACAAAGACAGCGGCGAGATTATCAACAATGAAAGCTGGCTGTGCTCCCCGCTGGCAGTGGTGGGCATTGGCCGGGACGACAAAGACCAGTACCTGATAATGCGCTGGCGACCCATCGGCGCGACGGCTGACACCACACAGGCCATTCCGCTGGCGGATATCGGCGAGCGCGAGGGCTGGCGAACGCTGAAAAACGGCGGTGTCAACGTCACCACCAAAAACAGCCTGCGCGCCATTCTGGCCGACTGGCTCCAGCGCAGTGCCGCACGGGATATCTGGCATATCGCGCACGCGACCGGCTGGCAGTGCGGGGCTTACCTCATGCCGGACGGGGAAATCATCGGCACCCCTGACAGGCCGGTACTGTTCAGCGGGCGCAGCGCAGCCGCCGCAGGCTACACCGTCAGCGGCACGGCAGAAGGCTGGCGCGACAACGTGGCCCGCCTTGCCGGGGGCAACTACGCCATGATGACCGGTATGGCGGCGGCGCTGGCGGCCCCGTTAATCGGGCTGGTGGGGGCTGACGGATTCGGCATCCATTTCTATGAGCAATCGAGCGCCGGGAAAACCACCACCGCCAGCGTTGCCACCAGCCTGTACGGTAACCCGGAGTTACTGCGCCTGACGTGGTACGGCACCGCGCTGGGGCTGGCGAACGAAGCCGCCGCCCACAACGACGCGCTGATGCCACTCGATGAAGTCGGTCAGGGCGCTGACCCGGTGAGCGTGGCGCAGGCCGCCTATGCGCTGTTTAACGGTGTCGGCAAATTGCAGGGGGCCAAAGAAGGCGGCAACCGGGAGCTCAAGCGCTGGCGCACGGTGGCAATCAGCACTGGCGAAATGGATTTGGAAACGTTCATTGCCAGCGTGGGCAGAAAAACCAAGGCGGGCCAGTTGGTTCGGCTGCTGAACATCCCCTTAAGCAAAACGACGCGCTTTCATGAACACGCCAACGGCAAACAGCACGCCGACGCACTGAAAGACGCCTGCCAGCAGTACCACGGTGCCGCAGGCCGGGCGTGGATTAAGCACCTTGCCGACCACCCGCAACAGGCTATCGAGGCGGTGAGAGCCGCTGAAACACGCTGGCGCAGTCTCATTCCTGCCGACTATGGCGAGCAGGTTCACCGGGTAGCCGCCCGCTTTGCCGTGATGGACGCAGCGCTGTCGCTGGGCCGGGTCATTACCGGCTGGGATGAACAGACGGGCCGGGATGCGATACAGCACAGCTTTAATGCCTGGGTGCGCGAATTCGGTACCGGCAACAAGGAGCACCAGCAGATTGTCGAGCAGTGCGAAGCGTTCCTGAACGCCCACGGCCTGAGCCGGTTTGCCCCGCTGCCCTACAACCCGCAAGACCTGCCTATACGTGACCTTGCCGGATACCGGGACAGGGGCAAGCACGATGCCGCCCCGATGATGTTCTACACCTTCCCGGCCACCTTTGAGGGCGAAATCGCCAGGGGGTTTAACGTCAGGCAGTTTGCGAAAGTGCTGGCCGATGCGGGGATGTTAGAGCCGGGGAAAGACCGGTTTAAAAAGAAGGCGGTACGTGTGGAAGGGCGTCAGCCGGTTTTCTATGTCCTGATGTATGCCCCGGATACGGAGTAACAGCCCCTTGTGTGACTCACACACGAATAAAACGTAACGGTTCAGCGGGTTCAACGGGTTCACTCTGTAAAAAGGTCTGTTTTATAAGGGAAACAGGTTTCCTGTTGAACCCGTCTTGAACCCGTTTTGCCGCACTCTGAACCCGTTTCCTTTTGGGCCTCATTTTCTGGCGGGCGACGTGAACCCGTGGCGACACCCTATCAAACGGGTTCAGCGCACAGCTTTACGGGTTCAATTTTTAGCGCAAAAAGCGAGCGATATTTTTTAACCCAATGTTTGAAAAGACAAAAAAATAGTAACGGTACGCAACTGAACCCGTGAACCCGCTGAACCCGTGATGTTTTGTGTCTGTATATCGTCGTCACGCCAACGTTTCAGCACCAGCCAGAGGACGACCAGCCAGAACAGGATGCTTTCACACACGTAAAAAGGAGAAAAACAACCATGACAGCACAGATTTCAGCTTATGGCCGTCTGGTCGCCGATGTGCAGAACAGCACCACCCGCACCGGCAACGCCATGAGTTTCACCCGGATAGCCGTCCCGCTGCCCTGTCAGAAGGCAGAGAACGGCGAAGCCACGTTCTGGCTGGCGGTGACAGCCTTTGGTAAACAGGCTGACGCACTGGCAAAACATCAGAAAGGCGACCGGGTGAGCGTATCGGGCAACATGCAGATCACCCAGTGGACTGACAGCACCGGCACGATGCAAACCGGTTATCAGGTGATTGCCGACAGCGTGGTGAGCGCCAGAACGGTGCGCCCCGGCGGGCGTAAAGGCGCTGCCGGTCAGCCAACCGATGCGCTACGACGGGCACAGGAGGCAAGCGCCCCTGATATGGCCGATTTCCGTGATGACACGCCATTTTGAGGAACGCCGACATGACAGAGAGCACACATACCGTATTGCGCCTGGAATGTGAAACAGGCTTGCACACAGTGGGGGCAACATGCGACTGACACCGGAACAAAAAGCGGAGATTATCCGCCTCAAGCGCGGCGGAATGGGTTATCGCACAATCGCTGCCCGCATGGAGATAAAGCACGCTACCGTGCGCAGTGTCTGCCAGCGAAGCGGACTGTTTGCGGACAACCCGGCGCATGTGGCGATGTTCTCCATTCCAGAGGCTCGCTATGGCACTGCGCTGGCGGGCATTAAACCGTTACCCCGCAGCGGGTGATCACCGGCCACCACCAGACAGATGCATACCTGTGGGTGCTGGAGGTGATCAAGCTGGACGAGCCTGCACACCTGCCAGCGGCAGAAATGGCCCTGCAAAAACTCACCATCACCCCGCAGGAGGCTGAACAGCGTTACCGTCACTGGCTGATGGCACAAGGCCATGAGCCGTTTATCGTGGCATTCAGCACCATCGGCATGGACAACCCACAGAACTGTATCGAGAACGCGCGGCGGGCTATTAGCAAAGCCAGTCAGGTGCGGGCGCACTTTGGCAGTTACGCCGCTGCGATGGAGCCAACCGAACCGGAGCGACTCATTGCGCAATCCGTTTTTCAGGTGGATGAACACTACGGCATGACGCCAGAAGAGGCAGACAGTGGCGAGCTGAAGGGGTGGCGCATCATGGAGGTACAGGATGCCCGCTCAGTGGCTCACCGGGGCTTTTGCGACGTGCTGCCCGACCCGCACACGCTGTCTGATGTGGTGCGTGAAGTCGAATACTGGGACTGGCTTTATGTGATGCGCAGCGCCGCCAGCAAAGCGCTGGGGGATGGGTTTTACGAACATCACCAGTGTATCTGTGACCGGGAAGCGTGGCTGGATGGCAAGCTCTCCACAATAGGGCCGGTTCACCAGCGGGAAGCGCTGGCGATACTGAAATGGTTCCTCAGGAGCGAACGGCACCAGGAGCGTGGCGAGGATAACGATGCGGTGTACCTGAACTTAATAGGATCCGACGGCAAGGCAAACCAGTTTTATTAAGCAAGCACTACTTGATGACAACAATTCATTATGAGGATTGGCTATGAGCACACAGGGGACAATCATTGAGATCGGCGGTTATCGCTGGCCCAGACACCTCGCCATACATGAAGCCGGACACGGCATAGCAGCGTGGTTTTTAGGTAACTCACGTGTAGAAATTGCCTTGGCTGGTAAGGGAAGAGTAGCGAAAACGTACCTTGCCGGTGATGCTGATGAATGTAATGCTGTCGCCGTCTGGCACATCAATTATCCGCGCAAAATAGATGATATTAGGACCTATCATTTATCCTCTGCTGAGACAAAGTCTGAACTGAAGAATCAGGTTTGTGGTGCGATGATCTGCTCTCTGGCTGGCATTGTCGCACAATCGCGGTATACCGGGGAAAGTGTTAACGCACTGATGGGAACGTCTGGCAAATATGACATGCGTGACGTTCGGGATCTGATTGAGGTGTATCACGCTGTTGGTGGAGAAGATGAGCATATACAGAGCAAATCCCTTTCCCGAACTCAGTCATTGATCGCCTTGAAGTGGTGGGACGTTATTGCTCTGGCGAAGATACTGGAGAATCGCAACCACATGCCAGCCAGTAGCTTTCAGGCCGTCATGGGCAGCATTGATAGTCTTAGCCCAAAGGTTTGGACGCTGGATGAACTGGATAATTTAGGTTACGCCCAGAATAAAGTAACTTCCGGTTGAAACTTGATAAGGAGTAAATTGTGATCGCTTACTTTGAAATTAATTATAGGCATTAGGATGATGAAAAAATTTTTAACTGTAACTATTAGACTCATTATTTTTTCTTTGCTATCCCTTCCTCTTGGGGCGTGTACGAATGGGAAAATCGATCCCGCCAAAACATTAACACAGATGCATATCGTTAAAAGCGATGATTATAAGGAGCGCCCGGGGTGGCCTGCATTAATTCGTTTAGGCATAGATGATTGCGAGACATACAAAAACGGTGGTAAAAGCCTCTTTCAATGGGATGGACTTGCATGTGACGATAAAAGCATTGTCCATGCTGTTAATGGCAAACCACAGACAATTCCTCTGTTCTATGCTGCCTACCATGAATATGGAAGTTATGAGGTTGGCGCGCTATCAACTTTTGACAGTAGCAATCACGCTGGCGAGGAAGCAGTTAAGATCTTGGTTAATTTGACCTCGGTGCTGGACAATCCAGCAAAGGTTGATGCCATCTATACCGATTACGAAAAAGACCGCTGGAGTATGGGGCTAAATAAGGTCAGTGAAAGCGACTTTAAAAAAAGTGTAGCCTCGTTCACCAAGGAAAAGGGGGAAATTGCCAACTATTACCGGAAAATTCAGGCTGATAATCAGCAGAAGTATAAGGCTGAAAACGAAGCCAGGGATAAACTGCACAGAGAAAATCTGTTGGCATCAGATAGGCCTGTCCGCCTTATTTTATGGGCAAAGCCCACGCCAGAGCAGCAACTGATTATTGACGCGTTGAACACAATTAAATTCACCGTAAGAAGTGACGATGTGGTTTATGCCAATAATCGCCAGTTTATGTCTGCTGGTGGGCTAGAGTATTTCAGAAATAGCCTTGATATGACTATGTCGTCATGTTCAGACGTTGGGGCATATGTTGGTGAAAAAGTATTAAGGCTCTCATGTGTACAGGGTATGGCAAGGGATATTGTGAAATGGGGGGAAACAGCTAAAGATCGCTCTATTTCTGATAGAGCATGGCGCTACGCGGCAGCCAATGGAAGCATTAACTACAACCCCATAAAGTACGAAATCCTTTTCTCTCACTGGGCTGGAATGGCTCGCGTTTACGCTTCTCGCGGTTACTAAAACGGTTATGGTGCTGTATTCATCTGTCCACGGCAGCATGAGCGATGTTTCGTAGTACGCAGACGATGCGATACAAACCGATACATGCACACTGCGAATTCGCAGTGAATTAGACAAAGCAAATTGCGAATTCGCAAAATAGCTGATAAGCCTGATATTTCTGGATTTGATGGTCAGATGGTTACGGGCCATATCGCCATTGAGATGTTAAGGTTTGTTAAGATAAAAACACGCAGTCTGCATGCGCATTTGCGTACAACGAGGCGTTAAATGAAAAAAACTCGCCAACAATCAAGATCGGGATGGGGAGGCAGGCGTAAAGGTGCTGGCGCACCTCCGGGTAATACCAACGCGGTGAAGCATGGCGAACGCAGTCGACGGGCATTCTTTCCACTGGAAGGTGACGATGACCTTTCCCCGCTGTTGAGAAACCGGGTGCGAAATCTTTTGCTGGCGGAACGCTTTGGACAATTGCTAAAGGCTAACCCGGAGCCGGGAACGGAACAATGGCGTGAGATGACACTGATTCATGGGCTGATGGGACTGCATACCGATGAGATAATGAGGCTTGAGCTGATGCAGGCAAAGACCGGCTTAAAGCAGGTAAGGCACGTAAAACGGGATTTGAGGCGTATTAAAAAACAGGATACTGAAAATCGGTAATCCCAAGAATTTCTTGAGTCCATAAAAAAGGGAGAACTGCGCAATGACGGCGACATACAGTAATTGGTTGATGCCGCAAATCAACCTGCGGAGGTTGCCCACCTTGATGTTGCCAGAGCGTTCGGGACATGCATGTTGAGGCTGGCGTAAATATTGGACTGTATTGGACGGATAGTGAAACATGGCTGCTCTAAAACCAGAGGTGAAAGCCTTCATCATTCAATCTCTTGCGTGCTTCGATTCCCTTTCTCAGGTGGTAGAGTCCGTCCAAAAAGAATTCGGTATCAAATTGACCAAGCAAAACGATCGATTATGTAGCGTAAATTCAGGACTGGTTAGGACGGATTGATTATGCCAACTCACCACAGAGCCTTATTCAGATTGGCTTACAGCGTAACTTCTCAAAAACCCTGTCTTAAATTCCTCTCCCGTCTTGCACGACCTATGTCACCAAGAATTTGGAATAGTTTGGAAGAATTGGGGTAACGAAAAACGGCTAACGCCTTATCTGACAAGAGATGCGGGCCAACTGCTATAGCCCCCAATCCAATGTACGTGAGTGTTAACACTGCAGGAGTTACAGGTGCGGGAAAATTCCCCCTGGCGAGCAAAATTCCTTACACAATTTGTTATCTGTGATTGGTGACGTTGCGAAGTATCGCATCAAAGGAATTCTGCACCCTACCGATACGCTCTACCATTTCGACATCTTTCAGGACTATGGAAATAAGCGCTTTCGATATGTCACGTAACAGCACTGATACCAGATAATCATGTTGATCGCCATTAATGTGCGCCCGCCGTTCAGCGGGTAGAGCTGCGATAATGGCGGGCTTCAATGCTTCTACCTTGACTCGCGATGCGCGGGAATCAGAACGCAGCCAGCGAAATATCTTTTGCCGATTATTGTTGATTGACCGCCAGTCCGCGTCACCGTCACTTTCTATTGGGTGCAATCTCACTGAATCACTGCCACCCAATAGAAAAAACTGCTTAGTTATCTCTATCGTCACATGTTCCTGGCTGGCTTCCAGCGCCCAATCCTCAACTTCAGCCTTTAAACGTTCCATCGCGTCCCTCTTATAAATTGATTCTTCGTAATCAGACTTAAACCATCCTTTGCTGTACCAGTATCGAAATAGTGTAAAAATGGCCCACATAGTGTGACATGTCACTCTATATCGGTATTGGCTCTGTTCAGAAGGCTGATTGGCAAAAGCATAAAGGGGATAAGGTGGAATCACGCGATCCAAATATGACGCTCATCACCGATGAGGAAATGATTGAAATCACTGGGGCGCGCTATCCGGGTGTGCAATGTCAGATACTGCAGGAGCATTGTATCGCGTTCGTGCGACGCCGCGATGGGCGCCCACGTACAACCTGGTACAACTTCAATCACCCGTTGAACACGCGCAACCAACTGCCTGAGCCAGAGCCCCAAATAGAGCCTAATTTTGCTGCTTTGGATCTTCCTTCTCCGAGGAGAGGAAAGAAATTTGCGTGATGTGTGGTAAATTCCTGTGCATGAGAAAAATTACTTATTCAGAACTCACGTTAAGGCGGTCATGCGAAGGTGTGGCCGCTCCATTTAATACGGTGGAGTTCTCGTATGAAGAAAAGAAATCGCTCATGGCGCAAGCATCATGAGTCTCGTCTGAAGAAAAAACGTACTCATTACCATAATGCAGGGGATGGAAGCGCCATTGCCGTCGGATCATGCTATCAAACCCCGTGTTCGTGCTCATGCTGGATGTGTGGTAACCGGCGTAAACATCATGGTATGAATATGCAGGAAAGAAGAGCCCGAACGCGCAACACTGATTAGAACACTCACCCGCCCCTGGCGGGTTTTCTGTAGATCAATCTTTGAAACCTTTCTTCGCCTTACTGCCCATGTTGGTTCTGAGGGGCATTAGGATAAGAAAACCATTTTTAGTGGCGAGAAAACCATCAATGATTGAGTACGAAAAACCATGTGGGGGTATTTTTGGGGGTATCCATTAAAACAAAACAGAAATAAAATCATTAAAATCAAATAAATATAAATTTAATTTCACTCCTGCTGGGGCCATCGACCCGTCTCACACCTTCTCAGCAAGTCTAAAAACCCTTTAAAAACAAGCAAAAAGAAAAAACCCCTGTCCTATACCATCCAACCAAAGCCTATAGAAGCCCGGCCATTGTGTGTATAAAATTGTGTATATGACAGGTTCGATCTTTTTTCTATACACATATGTTGCTGACTGACATCAAAAAGGCGGTGCCTGGTGCCGCACTACGGTAATAGCGATATCGGTTCATTCTTCTTAAAAACGCGATGTGAAGAATGTCTGGCAGCAATTCGTGAATATAAAGACCAATAATTTTAGAGAGAAAAGAAGATGGAGATAGCCGGGCTCAGCCCGGCAGATAAAGTGTAATTATTTAGAACTATCTACACTGGCTTGTGTAAAGGCGGGGTAATCACCGGGTTTACCGGCATTCAGATTAGAAAGAAAGTTACTGTCTTTCATCGGAATATCTGCCGATTCATAATTAAAGGTATTCAGCTTGTTACGCATATCCTGATTGCTGATACCATCGCCATGCACCGAGTACCAGCTAATAATATCGGGGGTGACAAAGGTATTGTAAGGGTTTTCCGCCTGCTCGCCTGAATCTGCAAAACGAAATGCATGGGTTAATGCACCATCTTTATGATAAACAAATTTCAGATGCCCGCTTTGCTTATCAATATTTGCTGCCGCTGTCGTGGTGAGCTTACCATGAGCACTGAAACTGCCGTGTGTTACGGCACCATTTTTTGTCCAGACGGCAGCATATTCCCAGTCATGGCGATGGCCACTATTTACGCCAGCCAAAATCTGGTCTTTCAAAAAATATAAAGCATAGAAATGGCCACAATAGCGGTTGCCACCGTTGTTAATACACGCATACCGGTGAAGGGTATTCGATTTATCCAGAAAAGTCTTCCAGCGGCATCCACCGGTCAGGCTCCCCGTCGGTTTTTGCCCACCATTTTGCTGGCCGCTACGGCTGATACCGGCACTGGGCAGGCAGCCATCGGTATCAAAATCAAACACCGGCGCAATAGAGGCAGCATTCACCCCCGCTGGCAGCGCCTGATCCAATTTATCAAAATCATCAGCATTGGCAGAAAAAACCACCCAGAGAGGAAGGGTGGCCAGAACAGCTGTTTTCTTTAAAAACATATCATCTCCTGTTTCTGTTTTACTTACATTGGGCGTCATTGCCCATAAGTGCTTTTAACGGCAAAGAAAAACGACTTCACTCGCTTTACGAATAAATGAAGAAATCAAAACAACATAATGACAAAGCCAAAAAAAAATTCAAAAAACCATGACATTACACGCCTGTAAAATAAAACATCATAACGACAGTTTTAATAAAAAAACAATCATCATTTCAGAGCGAAAAAGCATGAGCAGTATCACAATATGGCACTTTAAAAATAAGCAAGAGTAACAAGAAAAAAGTAATGCAAATTTGCATCACCAACATCCACATCACAATATCGACAGAAGGAAAAACCTCAATTTATTTCATTGAAATTATTTTTATATTAATAATAAATTATGCGGACATTCTCTTTTCCCTGCATGACAGAAAAAACAAATACACGATATTTTCATCAATGATGCACAGCTCAAAACATCATGAATTCGTGACAGACATTAAAAAAGTGCGAGCAAATTAAACCAACGTATTTACTCCTCGGATCATTCCTGATTCGATGACGAGCCTGACAGCTCAGCATGACGCATCACATCGCCCAGACAGGCACAACCATAACGGCCGGCACACATTACCCGGCCCATTAAGGAAACTTCATGAAAAAATTCACTTTTGCTGCCAGCGCCTTGATAGCCGCTCTGGCGCTAACCGGATGTACCACCGTTCATCAACAAGATGCACAGGCCACCCTGTCTCATCAATCGGTTTTGGCGCTGAACTGGTTCCAGCAGTCCGGTGAATATCAGGCATTGTGTTATCAAGCCTTTAACTCAGCCCGGGTAGCGTTTGATGCTGTCCAGAGCACGGCAGGCAAGAAAAAAGTGGTGGTGGTCGATATAGATGAAACCATGCTGGATAACAGCGCATACAGCGGCTGGCAGGCTAAACAAGGCCAACCGTTTAGCCCGGCAAGCTGGAGCCGCTGGTCACATGCAAGCCAGGCGCGGGCTGTCCCCGGTGCGGTAGAGTTCGCCCGCTACGTGAATAGCCACGGCGGCCAGGTGCTGTATGTGTCCAACCGGCTGGAAAGCGAAGCGGCTGATACCCGGGAAAATATGCTCAAACTCGGCTTCCCAGACGTGAATGACCAGACGCTGTGGCTGAGCAAGGGAAATAGCAACAAACAGGCGCGATTTGATGAAATCAGTGCCAAAGGCAACCAGATTGTGCTGTATATCGGCGATAACCTGAACGATTTTGGCGCAGCGACTTACCACAAATTGAACGAGGAACGTCGGGCATTCGTCAGCGCTAACCGGGCCAAATTCGGCACCCAGTTCATTGTGTTACCTAACCCGCTCTACGGTGACTGGGAAAGCGGGCTGGACAAAGACTACAACAAGCTGTCGCCAGAGCAGAAACTGCGGGTGCGTGAACAGCAGTTGCGCGCCTGGAGCGGGCAATAATTGACGCTTCACCGCCCCTCTGCCACAGACAACACCGCTCGGCCATAAACAACGGGGCTTGCGCCCCGTTGTTTATACCCCGATTGTCAGCCGATAAACGGCGACCAGCCCTGCATGCCGCCTATTTTGCGTAAGCCGGGCGTTCGGTGACTTCCGGTACGGCCTCGGTCAGGTCAGCACCGGCCTGTTTGTCTCGGCTCTCTGCATTGGTCAGATAGCCATAGAACACCCCACGCGATATCGCCATATTCGCTTCTTGCGCATCGATATCTCCGCGTAGTTGCGCATTCCCGGACACCACCAGCCCGGGAACCGTTAACCCGAGCGGCCAGAGTGCGGTATTGGCCTGCGCGTTATCTTTAATCACCGCATCACCCTGAACCACCGTCAGGCCGCTGATGCGTGCATTATCCGATACCGTGCCACCGATAACCGTTGCATGGTCTTCAATGCGGGCGTTACCTAACACGCTGCCGCCCAGCACTTTGGCATACGGCCCGACATACGCGGTGTCATCCACCTGTGCGCCTTCGGCAACCCAGCCGCCACCGTTACGATGGCGGTGGCCATTGGCCGTCGGCGTTGGTGCATTCGGTTGACTGCCATCGGCCCAGGCATTGGTCAGATCCACCGTCCAAGGATAGCGATACACGCCGTAGTAAGCCTGATCCCATTTAATTTTGTGCATCTCTGTCGGTGTCCCCATCACCACCAGATAGAGGCTTTCACCTTTCTTGATAGAGAAATTATTAACGGTGTTACTGGCACCACGCTGTAACGCACTGTAACGCACCTTACCTGATGCATTGACCGCAACCAGACCCCAGCGCCAGTCGGGATCCGGCGACACGAGTGCAACCGGATCGTTTTTAAGGCCGGGGAAGCGATTGACCGCCGCCACGTTCTGGATAACACCGTTGAATTTCACGCTGATCCGGCTGGCACCACTGTCTGGTATTAGCCGCACCACGTTGTAACCCCAGCGCTGCGGTGCCTGCTCGTAGAGTACGCCAAAACGACGTGCGCCTGAGGTATTGCTGATAGGATCAAGCGTCGCGACACGCAGAAGTCGATGCGAGTTGCCGCCATTTGGCTCGAAGGCGTCATAGCCGCCCACGATGCGACGATAAACCGCGCCCTGGTTATAGCCATCCGGGTCAGTATAGTCCCAGCCGACATTACGCAATGCCCAGTCACCAAAGAAATCGTTCAGCTCAGACTGACTCCAGCCCATGTTGCTTTTCAGCACACTAAACGGATCGGCCGTCGCCTGCCCGGGATCGCCTGATTTCGGCGCTTTCGCCCACAAATCATTGACGGCTTTATAGCCGTAACGGTTTTTCAGGTTTTCCAGGAACATCCAGCCGCCATAGCGGGTACGCGTGTTGCCAAGATACAAATGCGGCGTATTAATCGCTTCTTCCACCCGGTCAGTCTGAGTGTGGTGAAGGTCATCCAGTTGGTGAGTCATCCAGTCGGCGTGGGCCTCCCAGAACCAGCCCATATAATTGATACTGTCCGGCGCAGTAGCCTGAAAACCGCCGGTCTGACCTTGCAGCGCATGTGCCAGCTCATGAGCCATCGCCCAACTGATCGACCATGTGTTCTTCAGCTCTTCCGTGCCAATCCACATTGCCATACTGCCATTCGACGCCAAACCACCGGTCAACGCAAACGTCGGGTCGAGGTGGACGTTAGCTTTGAGTTTCACCTTGCTGTTGCAATAAGGCTCTGGGAACTTAATCTGATTAACGTACTTGTCCCAGGCTTGCTCTAACCGCTTTGCCGCCGCCTCGACGTCTTGCGTATTCAGTTTGCCCGCATCGCTGTCTTTCCAGCGAAAAGCAAAATGCGTGCTCTGATATTTCACGGCGGGCATACCTGTCACCGAGGTATCGGCCTGCCAGTTACCTGCGATACAGGTTTCATCGGCGAACGCCGGAGTCAATGTAAACAAGCCACCGATAATCAACGCACCTTTGACCATCCGGGCCACAGTCCTGATATGTACCAT
Source organism: Dickeya aquatica (assembly GCF_900095885.1). Lineage (NCBI taxonomy): Bacteria > Pseudomonadati > Pseudomonadota > Gammaproteobacteria > Enterobacterales > Pectobacteriaceae > Dickeya > Dickeya aquatica. The sequence goes on along the minus strand of NZ_LT615367.1, from coordinate 1,283,455 downwards.
CACGTCATCCTTTAACTGAGTTCTTCACGTATGCTGAGCGCGCGTTGATCCTGATTTACGCCGCCGCTCACGATGTCCCTGACGAAAAGGGAACCCGCTACCCGGTTCCCTTTTCATGTTGATACCGTCTTCAGCCGGTTATCATTTGGCGTAAGCCGGACGTTCGGTGACTTCCGGTACCGCCTCGGTCAGGCTGGCACCGGATTGCGTATCCTTCACCGCATCGGCATCAATGAAACCGTAGAACACGCCGCGCGATGCCGAAGCGCCACGGATTTCCGCATCGCCCCGGAATTGCGCCGTACCCGAGACCACCACACCCGTTTCAAACGCTCCCGGCCCTTTAAAGATGGTATTGACCTGGGCGTTGTCTTTGATGACTGTGTCACCCTGAACCACCGTCAGGCCACTGACGCGGGCATTGCCAGACACCGTGCCGCTTAATACCGTGGCATGGTCTTCAATACGGGCATAGTCGAGCACTTTGCCGCCAATCACGCGTGCATAAGGGCCGACATACGCCGTAGACGCCACTTCCGCGCCAGCGGCTACCCAACCACCGCCATTACTGTGACGACGCCCACTGGTGGTCGGGGTTGGTGCGTTTGGCTGCGCGCCTTCCGGCCAGGCATTGGTCACATCCACCGTCCAGGGGTAGCGATACAGCGAGTAATAAGGCTGATCCCAGGTTATCTGATGCATTTGCGACGGAGTTCCCATCACCACCAGATACAGCCCTTTGTCGTTAGACTTCACCGCGAAATTGCTGATTTTGGCAGTTGAGCCACGCTGTAATGCGCTGTAGCGCGTTTTACCGGCCGAGTCGATTGCCACCAATCCCCAGCGCCAGTCAGAATCTGGCTGCGTCAGGGATGCCGGTTCATTTTTCAGGCCCGGCAATCGGTTAACCGCAGGCGCACTTTGCACAATGCCCTGCAACGACACGGTGACTTTGGTGGCTCCGCTGTCTGGCAGCAGGCGCACGATGTTATAGCCCCAGCGCTGAGGCGCTTGATCAAACGGCACAGCAAAACGACGAACGCCAGAAGCGCTCACCGGCTCCAGCGACGTGGTGCGCAGCAATTGGTCGGCCGTTTGCTGTGACGGTGTTACCGCACCATATCCGCCATAGGTCCGGCGATAAAAACTTCCGCGATCATAACCATCCGGGTCGGTGTAATCCCAGTTCACATTGCGCAGCGCCCACTCGCCAAAGAAGTCATTCAACTGCGACTGGCTCCAGCCCATGTTGTTTTTCAGCACACTAAACGGATCGGTGGTGTTCTGCTCTGCGCTGCCGGCTTTCGGTGCCTTGGCCCAGAGATCGTTAACGGCGCTATAACCGTAACGGTTTTTCAAATGCTCCATGAACTGCCAGTTGCAGTAACGATCGCGGGTCGAGCCGAGATACATATGCGGGTAGTTGACCAGCATGTCGGAGCAATGTGCCGACGTGCCGCGGTATTCCTCTAGCTGATGCGCCATCCAGTTAGCGTGGGATTCCCAGATCCAGCCCACGAAATTTTGCTCGCCAGAAGACTGGAAACTGCCGGTTTGCCCCTGTAATGCATGGGTAAACTCATGCGCCAGTCCCCAGTGATCCAACAGCGTATCGGGGCCAATCCACATCCCCATCGTGTTACCATCAGCCACCCCGCCGGTAAGGCCAAAAGAGGGGTCGATGTGAATATTCGCTTTGTACTTGGTGGTGGCATTGCAGTAGGGTTGCGGGAATTTTATCTGGTTAATGAACTTATCCCAGATCAGCTCCAGTTGCTTACCCGCCGCCACCACGTCAGCCTGTTTAACCTGATTACTGTTCCAGCGAAAGGCAAAATGTTCGGTCTGGTACTGCACGGCGGGCATATCTCTGACATTACTGGCTTGCCAGTTCCCGGCCACGCAGGTTTCATCCGCATACGCAATGTTCGCCGCCAGCAGGCTACCTGCCGCCAGCAAACAGCGCCCCAGAGATATCGATTTTTTTATCTGCGACATAAATCCGTTTTCCGAGCATGATAATAATAGGTAACGCCTTCTTACGACCTAATGAAAGGAACACCCTCCCCGCATCAGCGCACAAAGGCAGCCAGAGGTCTTCATGACCATTCAGCTATCTCCCTGTTTCTTTGCGGTTACTGCCGCACCGTTTTGTCACGTTTGCGGGGGATAGTCGATCCATCTTGCGAGATAGATTCATTAATATTATTACACTTTTAAATAGGGTGATACAGACTCACCGCACATCACTGACAAAACGTATCAAACCGTACTCATTTGTTTTGGCTAAAAAAATGAATGAAATTAACCAAACAAAAAAAACCAGCACATCCCGCTAATAATTTATGATTAAAAGAATCATTAGTACGAATTCATAATTTCATCGCCAGTGTTGTTTATGAGACGCATTATCGATAACCTTATGGTCACGTATTTATCTTCCATTCATTAAAAGGTCATCGTATGCAGGCATCAGACTGGCGTATGCCGGGAACCGGCTTTACATCATGGAAATCCGGCCGATTTCATAACGGGTGGCAGGTTGTGTTCCTGCTGGCGCTGTTTGCCCTCACCGGATGCGACACGCCGCCCGCCCCCGCCACATCGCATACCGCCAGCACCGCCTCTGCGGGCTGGCCGCGCACGCTGCAAACGCCGAAAGGCCCGCTCACGCTGACACAACCACCGCGCCGCATTGTCTCAACCAGTGTGACCCTGAGCGGTACCTTGCTGGCCATCAACGCGCCGCTGGCTGGCTCAGGAGCCACCAGTCCCAACACCGCCGTTTCTGATGATCACGGTTTTTTTCGCCAATGGAGCGCGCAGGCGAAAGCCCAGGGCGTGAAAGCGCTGTATATCACCGAGCCAAATGCAGAAGCGATTGCCGCCACCGCCCCGGACTTGATAATCATTGCAGCAACGGGGGGCGATTCAGCATTGAAATTGTATGACCAGCTTGTCAGCGTTGCGCCAACGCTGGTGGTGGATTATGGCGACAAGAGCTGGCAGCAGTTAGCCGAATACCTTGGCTATGCCACCGGCCATGACAGCGATGCCTCGCAGGTGATAGCCCGTTTTGAACAGCGGGTGTTAGAGGTTAAACAGGCGATTGTGTTACCGCCTCAGCCAGTATCGGCGCTGGTGTATTACGAAGATGGCCGGGGCGTTAACCTGTGGACGCGGGCATCCGCTCAGGGGCAATTACTCTCTGAACTGGGCTTTCAACTGGCGACCCTGCCGGATAACCTGCCCACCGAAACCCGGATGGGAAAACGGCAGGACATTGTGCAAATTTCCGGTGAAAACATGGCCGGTAGCCTCAACGGCCAATCACTGTTGCTGTTTGCCAACGATGAGCACACCGTTAACCGGCTTACCGCCAACCCGTTCCTCAGCCATCTTGAGCCAGTCGTGCAACATCGGGTCTGGGCGATGGGGGCAGATACCTTCCGGCTCGATTACTACAGCGCCAGCAATATGCTGGCGCAAATTGAGCGATTTTTTGCCCGCCAGCCCGCCGGTTAACCTGGCCGGGCTTTACCCGCTATGCGGTGGTATCGGTAGTCGGCTGAGGCTCTTCCCCCTCGGCCTGACCAAAGCCGCTCTGGCGCAACGGCCGCACCAGCAGCGCCAACACCGCCGTCAGCGCCACAGCGGCACTGGCGAAAGACAGGATGCTGAGCGCCGGAGCCAGAAACTTACCCATTGCCCCCAGCACCAGCGCGCCGGCTGAGTCACCGCACACATCTTGTGCACTGCCAAGACTGTTGACCCTGCCGAGCAGCGCATCCGGCGTATGCGTCTGGATAAGGGTAAACTGCAACAGCGAAGCGATGGCGTTGCAATAGCCATAACAGACCAATACCAGCAATGCCGGTAACAGGTGGTTAAACAGCCCCAATGAGGCAACCGCCAGAAACGCGCCTAGCGCACAGCCCAGCAAGACTTTACCGGGCCGCTTTACGTGCGGCACCCAACCGCTGGTGAACGCCCCCAGCATGGCACCGAGCGGTACGGCTGAATACATCAACCCCACCGCCGATGGCCCGGCCTGATAGGCCTCAGCCGCCAGAGCAGGAAACAGCACGCGCATCGCTCCCACCATACTCAGCAGCATACCCACGCACACCACACTCCCCACCACCGGATGTGAGCAGACGAAACGCAAGCCGCCCATCAACGCCTCGACCGGGTGCTCGGGTTTCCCCGGTGCCGGGCGCATCACCGGCAGGCGCACCAGTGGGATCAGGGTCGCCAGCGTCCCCGCCGCTGCCACCGCAAAATTCCAGCCAACGCCACCGGCAACAATAATCACCCCGCCCAGCGCAGGAGAGAGGATGGCCCCGAGTCGCACCGTCAGCATGGTCAACGCGCCAGCAGCAGGCAGATTTTCCCGGCCAACCAATTGCGGGATCACCGCCATGAGCGCCGTCATCCCCAGTGCACCAAAAAAACCATCCCAGGCAGACAGCACATAAAGCGCCAGCAGCGATGGGCTGTCATAAAACGCATTCAGGCTCAGGGCGACAAAACCGATGCCGCACGTCCCGCGGGCAAACAGAATGAGCTTGCGACGATCAAAGCGATCGGCCAATACCCCGCCACACATCAGCCCGATAAACATCCCCACGCCATCCAGCGCGACAGCCACGCCGACCTGCAACGTTGATCCGGTTAATGCCTGAATTTGTACCGGTACACCGACCGTCAGCATACCCAGCGCAAACACCGACAGCAGGCGGGCGAAAAAAATGGCGCGAAAGTGCGCATTGTGCCGAAGCAAACTGAAATCGAGTAAGAAGGAGGATTTAGCCATGAATAGTTGTCGAATCCCTGTTTTTGATGAAACATGCGTGGTTGTCCGTCCTCCTGCCATGAATGGCCAAGGGAGGGCGGACATGAGAGCAGAGGGTGGCGTTATCCGGCGTCAGATCAATCTGTTTGCCAATAAGGAGATATCAGTCTAGCCATGCCACCCCATTAATGATAATAATAATCATATGCATTTTTAAATAAAGTATTTCTTATCAATCTCTATGTCTGAACACGATTCGACGGCGATAATCCCAGGCAGATCCACTGCCCGCTTGCGCCGTGCTACCGGAATATTTCCCGGCCTGCTGTTGCTGGTTTTCATCTGTTTTGCCAGCCTGATGATCGGTGCCCGCGCCATTGCGCCCGAGGTCGTCTGGCACAGCCTGACCGGCCATCTTCAGGGGCCGGACAGCACCATTATTTTGCAGGCTCGCTTGCCGCGCACGCTGGCGGGCGTGCTGGTCGGCATGGCGCTCGGCGCTGCCGGTGCCGTCATGCAGGCCCTCACTCGTAATCCGCTTGCCGACCCCGGCATCCTCGGGGTCAACGCCGGAGCCAGCTTTGCCATTGTGCTGGGTATCAGCGTTTTTGGCATCACGAGCATGGCGTCATGGCTCGGTTTTGCCTGGCTTGGGGTACTGGCCGCCGGTTCGATGGTGTGGATAATAGGCACACTGTGCGGCGGGCGCGTTAATCCGGCACGCCTGACGCTCGCAGGCGTCGCCATCAGCGCGGTGCTGTCGGGTTTTACCTCATCACTGACATTGCTTAACCCGCTGGCCTTCGATCAACTGCGCCAGTGGGAAGCGGGCACGCTGGATATTCGTTCACTCGTCAACGTCGCCTGGGTGACTCCTGCCATTGTGCTGGGTTGCGCACTGGCGTTTTTTACGGCGCGCTCGCTCAATGCGCTGAGCATGGGGGATGACCTTGCCAGCGCGCTGGGCACCCAGGTAGGACGGGTTCGCCTGCTGGCAATGCTGGCGGTGATGCTCCTGTGCGGTTCGGCAACCGCGCTGACAGGCCCGATCGGGTTTGTCGGCTTGATGGTGCCCCACCTTGCCCGCCGTATGGCAGGGTCAGACCAGCGCTGGATCCTGCTCTATTCACTGATTTTTGCTCCGTTGCTGCTGCTCAGTGCCGATATCGTCGGTCGTCTTCTCGTGGCCGGAGAGCTGCGCGTGTCTATCGTCACCGCCTTTATCGGTGCGCCGGTATTGATCTGGCTGGTTCGTCGGCGTTCGTCATAGGAAAAGAGAATGTTCACCCGGATACGCTCAAACCACACCCTGCTGCTGGGCTCGCCCGGCGGCGTTATCAACGCCCGCCTGTCACTGCGCACGCTGTGGGTGGGATTGCTGCTGTTGGTTGGCTGCATGGTATTACTCACGCTGGCTATCAGCCTTGGTGCGCTGCCACTATCGGCGCTCACGGTGTGGCAAGCGCTGGCGGGTCATGGTGATGCAGCCACGGTGACTATCGTCACCCAGTGGCGCGCGCCGCGTGCGCTGATGGCGCTGCTGCTTGGCGCAGGCTTAGGCGTGAGCGGTGCCATATTTCAGTCGCTGACCCGCAACCCGCTCGGCAGCCCGGATGTGGTGGGGTTTAATACCGGCGCACATACCGGTGCACTCATCACGCTGATTCTGTTACAAGGCAGCGGCTATCAGGTCGCGGCCGGTGCGGTGTTAGGCGGGCTTGCCAGCGCACTGGCGGTCTACCTGCTGGCGTGGCGGCGTGGCATCAACGGCTTTCGCTTGATCATTATCGGCATCGCCATCAGTGCCGTGCTCTCCGCGTTTAATACCTGGCTGATGATAACCGGCGCGCTGGAAACGGTGATGTCGGCCGCCCTCTGGGGAGCCGGTTCACTCAACGGCATGACCTGGGGTAAAGCGGCTCCGGGGCTGTGGTTCATCCCGGTTACGCTACTGGCGGTACAATTTCTGGCCGGCCGCCTGCGGTTACTGGAAATGGGGGATGACAGTGCCCGGGCCCTCGGTGTGCCTGCCGAAGCCAGCCGGTTATGGCTGATGCTGTGCGGCATCGTGCTGATTGCCATCGTCACTGCCTGCGCCGGGCCGGTGTCGTTTATTGCGCTGGCGGCCCCGCAAATTGCCCGTCGGCTCAGCCGGGCCAGCGCCGTTCCGCTGTGCATCAGCGCGCTGACCGGCGGGCTGCTCTTGCTGGCGGCCGATATCACCGCCCAGCACCTGTTTACCGCCCGACAATTACCGGTGGGTTCGGTCACGGTATGTGTCGGCGGGTTGTATCTTATCTGGCTGCTTATCCGCGAAGCTCGCCGGTAATCAGCCAGATGATGCCGGTTGGTTGCGATTTTTAATGTCCGAAACATTTAACGCCTGTAAAGAGTAATGCAGATGACACACCTTTTGTGCGCCGAACACCTGACACTGGGTTATGAGCACCGTATTATCGCCCGCGACCTGAATGTGGCGATCCCGAGCGGTAAATTTAGCGTCATTATCGGCCCTAATGCCTGTGGCAAATCGACCTTGCTGCGTGCGCTGTGCCGGTTATTAAAGCCGCTGGCCGGAGATGTGCTGCTTGATGGCACCAGCATCCACCGTATTGCCACCAAAGCGCTGGCCCGCCAGCTAGGGTTGCTGCCCCAGCAGGCGATTGTGCCGGATAACATCACGGTGATGGAGCTGGTTGCCCGCGGGCGTTACCCGCACCAGACGCTACTGCGTCAGTGGAGTGAGGCCGACCAGACCGCCGTTACCGCCGCAATGGCCGCCACCCACGTCAGCGAGCTGGCTGATTGTCATGTCGATACCTTGTCCGGCGGGCAGCGCCAGCGTGTCTGGATAGCGATGGTGCTGGCCCAGCAGACGCCGCTGCTCCTGCTCGATGAACCCACCACCTGGCTGGATATCGCCCATCAAATCGAGTTGCTGGATCTGTTTCGTGAGCTGAATCAACAACACGATCGCACGCTGGTGGCGGTACTGCATGACCTCAATCAGGCCTGCCGTTACGCCGACCATTTGATTGTGATGCGCGCAGGCACCGTGATGGCACAAGGCGCTCCGGCTGACATCATGACCCCTGAACTGGTGCAGGCGGTCTTTGGCATGGCCTCCATCATTATTGATGACCCGGTTTCCCACACCCCGCTGATCGTACCCTGTGGCCGTTACCATCCCGCGCCCTGACGATTCGCATATGATAAGAAGCAGGGATTTCAATTAGAGCAAAAAATGAGAAATCCCTTCTCTAACTCAATACTGCTTCAAACGAAGAGGACAATTATTAACGATCGTTAAACATCATCCAGGATAAAGGTTATCGGTACCCTATAAAACCCATCAACAAATTCAGGCCTTAATTCTACAATTGAATTTTTTGATTTTTGATCATACAACTCGATTGCTTTATCTGTCAGAGTTTTAGCGGTTACAGCCTCTTTTGCATTTGATTGGTACACTGCTACCGAGGACAAATAATCCAGAGGAAAATTGAAGCGATGTATACTAAATTTATTGTCCTTTCTAATAACAATATCCATCGGATTCATAACCTTATTTCCTTTCAATGCCAATTTAGGAATATAAGTTTTGAACTCAATAGGGATTTCATCTTTAATTTCTGCCCATGCTACATTACAAGTCTGATTAGCAGAAGTGATTTTTCCTTTGGCTTTAAAGGCATCTGAAAGGCATAACCCAACTTTGCACCCTGTTAAAGACTGCATAGTAGACTTACTAATAACACTAACAAAAACTTTTACGGCATTCTGCTGAGATGATTTATCGTCACCACATCGATTTCTGCTAAATATAAACTTATCCAAACGTTCATTAATATTTTTTTCATCATTGACCAAAGTCGCATTTATTATTATCTCACTCCCATCCACTTCACTATTTGCGCGACAATTCAAGCCATATAAGCTAAATGCCACGCCAGATAAAATAAAGCCCCTCCTGCTAATCATTCATATATTTCCTTTTCAATATGAGACATTATCGTCATATCTGATGAAGGGTATGTTACACAAGATAATATACATGTCCCCCTCTGGTTATTATCAAGGAAAGACTGGTCTTTATCATCATACCTTCCAAATATAACTCTACATGCACATCATGAACATGCGCCAGAACGGCAACTATAAGGAAGAGTTATTCCAGCAGACTCAGCCGCATCAAGTATATATTCATCATCGCTGCATTTTATTGTTTGACTGCTATTGCAATTTAAAATTCGTATATTGTACAAAGCCATTCTTTGCATTACCCCTTAAAATTATGAATAACATTAAGTTAGCTGACTATACCCAAAATAACTCGAGTTGCAGGACAACTCGCAGGCATGTTGAATAACGGCACGCGTTGGCCCTTCAGAGCAAGACTCATTAGTGCCTTGTAACGGGTCAAGTGAGCGAATACCGATGAGCTTACTCAATTAATTGATTTTAATTAGAAAATAAAGCCAACACACCTGCAAATTTCAGTATAACGGGTATACATAGTTTATGAAGACCAAAAAATAGTATAAGAAATTGATAAATTAATTAAATATGGAATAGATAACTAACTCTGAATTATTTTTACAAATATGAATTTTATAAAAAGTCAGATATCACACGAGGAGATCTCCCCCTTACATTTCGCCATACAACTATGAAAATTTGTACCTCCATAATCACCGGGAATATCCAGAAGATATGAACACTCCGCTATACATCGATCAGTTTCGGATAGTGAATATTTTTTATTTATAACATTGGAATCAGTTTTTTCTTTTAAAAAACACAAACACCGCCTACCTCTAAAGTATTCTTATTTTTTTGAAATCTCCAATGGAATGATATTCACTATCTGAACCAATTGCTTTGCCATAAAAAAAGCATGCGGTAAATAATAAAACCAATACTGATGGCATGGGTGGTTTTAGCAAGATTAAATCCTTTTAATAAACTTAATTAATAGGCTTTGGGTTTTACTGCCCATAGCTAAATCTCTTTCATAACACTTAGCTTACACATTGAATTTGAATTTCACTAAGATATCTAAAAAACGAATCAGTCTACTTTCGCCATTCATTGTGTTAATTAAAGAGAATTTCAATAAAATAAATTACATCAAAAACGCCTACGTATTCATGTCTTTTTTACATAAACCGTGAAGCCTTCTGGTTTTAAATCTGGATAATCAATCGAAATATCATTAATAATTTTCCCTGTCAACGTATAAACCAAATGCCCGGCGATATGTTGGCACTGCTCATACTCTTCCGCTGGCAACACAGATTTCAACACTGCTAGCTCATTTTTAATTTGTTCAATAAGAACAATCGACTTTTCAATAAGACCTTCAGCTATTTTCTTGTCTGAAATAAACATATTATACCCCCAATTATTTTACTGATTAAAATAGCACATTTTCTACATACTATCCGCTGACAATTTAACAGTCAACAAGCACCATTATCATCAGATATCGTATAATTAAAAAATCACGCACAGGTGGGGAGAGGGGGTGATATATTAGCACTTACCACTACCCTTCATCTTTAAATGAACAACTCATAGAAAAATATAAAATATATCAAACGGTATTATCTCCTGTCGTGAGTTTCACCGTAAATTAAGTTTCGCATGTAACATTTCATCAGCATGCTTATGCACGATAATATTGGCCGACTATCGTCGGCCAATATTCCGATTACCTGCGCAGCAGTTTATTCAACAACGGCCCCAGTTCCACCAGCGATGCCGGGGAGAGGATATCGGCATGTTCACACGGCTGGGGATATTGCACCAGCGAGCTGACATACGGAGCCCAGGTCGCGGGAATATCCATTCCCTGCGGCACCGTGCGCGTTGCCACAAACAGCGTGGCTTCGCCGTCATAGCGCCACGAGCGTGCCGTTGACAGTAAACGCACCGCATCCTGATAGTTGGCGACGATATTGCCAAACATGGCGGCTCGCTCCGCACGCAATTGCGGGTCGTCCTCTGTCTCGGTGTCGGCCATAAAACCGGCCTGTTCGCGTTCAACCTCCTCACGGGCGTCGGCTTCATCCGGTGTACGCCAGTCCTGCCCTTCCGGCGGGTAGGTATCCAGCAAGCCGAGGAACGATACCGTTTCACCCGCCTGCTGCAACCGCGCGGCAATGCCATGCGCCAGCGTACCGCCCAGCGAGTACCCCAGCAGATAATAAGGCCCTTGCGGCTGGTGATGCCGGATGGTCGCCAGATGGCGCTCACACATGGCATCAAGATTGTCACACTGCGCTATCACCCCTTCTGGCCGGGGGGACTGCAACCCGACAATCGGGTAATCGCCGTTCAGGTAACGCAACAGGCCGCTATATTGCCAGGCAAAACCAGACGCCGGATGCAGGCAGAACAGCACCGGCCCCTGCCCGGCTCGCAACGGCAGGGTTTCACCGTTGCCATCCGAGAGGGTCTGCTCCGGGTTATCCTCCAGCAACAGCGCAATGCGCTCAACCGTGCGGGCGGCGATAATTTGCCCGACAGACACCGTGCGCTGCACCTGGCGGCGAATATCCGCCGCCAGACGCATCGCCAGCAGCGAATGGCCGCCCAGCGCGAAGAAGTCATCTTCCAGAGAAACGGCGTCGCAGGCCAGCAGCGCGCAAAACAGCGCGGCAACCGCACGCTGTGACGGCGTATTCGGAGCCTGCCCCTGAGCCTGACGGGCAACCGGCGCAGGCAGCGCTTTACGGTCAAGCTTGCCGTTTGCACTGAGCGGGAAGGCGTCCATCACCACATAATGCGCGGGCACCATGTGCGCCGGTAACTGCTGCGCCAGCGCCTGTTGTATGCGCTCAGGCTCAAGCGTTGTGTCCGCTTGTGCCACCAGCCAGGCCACCAGTTGACGGGCATCCGCGCCGTGCCATTGCCCGGCATCCCCCAGCGCACAGGCCCCGACGACAGCCTGCGCCACGCCGGGTTGCGCCAGCAACACCTGCTCAATTTCGCCCAGTTCGATACGCTGCCCGCGAATTTTCAACTGGTCATCGCTGCGCCCAAGGTATTCCACCGCGCCATCGTCCAGCCAGCGGGCAATATCGCCGGTGCGATACATGCGCTCGCCGCAGGCGAACGGGTCAGCCACAAAGCGGCTGGCGGTGAGCGACGGGCGGCGTAAGTAGCCCTGCGCCAGCTGCACACCGCACAGGTACAAGTCACCCGGTACGCCGGGCGGCACCGGTCGCAGGGCGCTATCGAGAATGCGCAGGCGGGTGTTCCACACCGGTCGCCCAATCGGGATACCCGGCAAGGCGCAATGCTCCAGCGCCGCACCAAACGCTGGCTGCCAGGTCACATCCACCGCCGCTTCCGTCGGGCCATACAAATTGTGCAGCTCGCTGCCCAGCAGGGACTGATAACTCAACGCCAGCTCACGAGACAAGGCTTCGCCGCTACAGAATACGCGGCGCAGGCTGGCACACCCGATGCTCTCACGCGGCCAGCGCTCCAGCGTACTGACCCAGGCGGCCAGCATCGACGGCACAAAATGCAGCGTGGTGACGCCATAGTCATCAATCAACTGGCGTATTGCCTGCGGGTCGCGGTGCGCCTGCGGCGGGGCCATCACCAGCCGGGCACCGGTCATCAACGGCCAGAAAAACTCCCAGACCGACACATCAAAACTGCATGGCGTTTTCTGCAACACCACATCATCCGCCTGTAGCGGGTACTGATGCTGCATCCACGCTAGCCGGTTAACAATCGCCTGATGCCCGACCACCACGCCTTTTGGCCGCCCGGTCGAGCCGGAGGTGTAAAGCACATACGCCGCCTGCTCAGGTTGTACCACAACCGGTGCATGACGCGGTTGCAGGCGCTCATCGGCAAGCGTGTCTAACAGCAGCAGCGGTGCCAGCGCGCTAAAGCGCGCCTGCTCCGCCTTTTCGGTGATGATAAGCCGGGGCGTGGCATCCTCCACCATCAACGCCAGCCGGTCGTCCGGGTAGCCGGTGTCCAGCGGCAGCCAGGCTGCGCCTATTTCCACGATGGCATACAGCGCCAGGCTCAAACGCACCGAGCGCGGCAACGCCACCGCCACGATATCGCCGGGCTGAACACCCGCGTCTATCAGCCGGTCGGCCAGCAGCCGGGTTTGTAACCGCACCTGCCGGTAGCGCAATTGGTGTTCGGCATCCACCAGCGCAATCAAATCAGGCGTGCGCCCGGCCTGCCCGGCCAGCGCCTGAGGCAATGTACCGGGCGGCAGCGGCCATTCGGTCTGGTTGGTGGCCTCCAGCAGCGCCAGCTCCTGCGGCAATAGCCAGTCCCAGTCCGATAACGCACGCTCTGGCGTCTCAATCAGTTGTGTCAGCAGCAGTAACAGCCGCTGCGCCAGTTGCTGCGGCTGTGCTACGCTTGCGCGATATTCCATCAACAGTTGCAGGCGCTGCCCCGGCAGCACCAAAAGCGTCAGCGGATAGTGGGTATAACCACGGTTAGTGACCGCCTCGCAGCGCAGCGCCTGGCCGGGCTGACTCAACGCCTCACCATCCGGGTAGTTCTCCACCACCAGCAGTGTGTCAAACAGCGTACCTCTACCGGCTATGTGCTGGATCTCGCCAAGCCCGATGTCGTCATGCTCCACCAGTTGAATTTGTTGCGCCTGTAATTCAGCCAGCTGCGCCAGTAGCGGGCGGTCAGCCTCAAAGCGTACCCGCACCGGTAAGGTGTTGCTAAACAGGCCGACATGCTGTTCGATGCCGTCAATCTGGCCAAAACGCCCGGACACCGGTGAGCCAAACACCACATCATCCGCGCCGCTACAGGCACTGAGCAGTAACCCCCAGACGCCTTGCATCACGGTATTGAGCGTGAGGCCAGACTGGCGACACAGCGCCAGCAGCCGTTGTTCCTGCTCCGGCGGCAGCGACAGCGCCAGTTCGCGCACCTCACCGGTGTGCGGGCCATCGCCAAACAGCAAGGTTGGCCGCGCCTCGGCCAGTACCTCGCGCCAGCGCTGGCGCGAGGCCTGCGCATCGCGGGCAGCCAGTTGGTGAATAATGTGGCTGTAAGGCACCGAAGGCGGTGTCAGCGCCGCCGGGCCCTGATACAGCGCGGTAAACAGCGCATGCAGGAAAACCGGCGTAGACCAGCCATCCACCACCAGGTGGTGAGCGTTCAAAAACAGGGTATGGCGCTCGCCGTCGGCATGGCTGACCAGTAACGCATGTAACAGCGAAGACGGCTGACAAAGCAAATCACGCGCCAGCTCCGCCTGCTCCATTTCCCGCAGGCATGCCTGCTCCTCTTCGGCGCTCATGGCCGCGAGCGTGCGGCTTTCCAGCGGCCAGTAGCTCACATCGTGGCGCAACAGCGGCAACAGTTGTAACGGCTGCGGCGTCAGCGTGGTGTCAAAACGCGCCGCCAGTTGTGGATACTGGCGCACCACGGCTTCCAGCGCCTGACGTAATTGCGATGCCGACAGCGGGCCGCGCAGCGACAAGCGGGTGAGTGAGTTATAGCTGCCGCTGTTGTCTGCCACCTGTGTGTGGAACAGCAATCCCTGCTGCAACGGCAACACCGGCAACACGGCTGCAAGCGGCCCGTAGTGCTGGCGCAGCGCATCCAGCGTGTTATCGCTGACCTCCGCCAGCGCCACCTCCGCGGCCACGCAAGTGTCATACTGCGCGTCCTGCCCGGTACGGTCGTGCCACTGAGCCAGCGCCGCTACCATTCCCTGATGCAGCGCGTCGATATCCTCGGGTGTGAACACCGCCTGCGCAAAGCCCCAGTGGATCGCCAGTTGCGGTTCCGCCCCCTGCTCATCAACAAAGATATTGATATCCAGCGGGTGCGACAGCGGCATATCCGGTGACTGGGTAACAGCAAAGGCATCGCGGAAATGGCGTGGGCTTTGCCGGGGTGCCCAGAGGCCGTCTTGTGAGTCGAAACGCCCGAGGTAGTTGAACAGCACCTCCGGCACGGCGTGTTCAAGGCTCGCCAGTGGGTTGCCGTTGTGCTCATCAAGATAGCGCAGAATACCGTAACCGATGCCATAGTCCGGCACGGCGCGCAAGGCGCGTTTTACCTGACGTAACTGCGCCGCCGGTTCATGCGGCGATTGTGCTGCCGGTTCAATCAGCACCGGGTATTCGGCGGTCAGCCAGCCGACGGTGCGGCTGGGATCAAGCCCGTCGGCACTGTCGCTGCGCCCGTGGGATTCCAGCATCAGGCGCAGCGGTTGCACGCCAAAACGCTGCTGACAGGCCGAAACAAACGCCGCCAGCAACACCTCATCAACCCGCGCCTGAAAACGCACAGGCAGCGTGGTCAGCACCGCCTGAGTCAGCCCGGCATCAAGGATGCGACGTTGCTGCCCGCGCGTGCCTTCACGATCGCGCACCGGGTCGAACGCCACGCGCCCGAGCCGCGCCAGCGCGGGGTTCATCACCGCCTGCCAGAAGGGCAGCTCGGCGCGGCGCGCCACAACCTGACTTTTCAGGCTGGCAGACCAGTCATACAACGAGCAACTTTCTGCGGGCAGCACGCACGATTGCCCAGCCATCGCCGCCATCGCCGCCTGACGCAGCTCCGGCAACAGAGTGCGCCATGACACGCCATCCACCACCAGATGATGCGCCACCAGCACCAAGGCGCACGCCTCTTCCGCACGCTGCAACAACACGGCGTGCGCCATGACGCCAGCAGCCGGATCAAGCCGGGCGACGGCATATTCAAACGCTTCATCGGCACACTGATCCAGCGTTTGCGACAGCGAAACCGGCCACACCGATTGCGCTATCGCTGGCGCAACTGATGCCTCAATCACCAACTGCCCGTCACGAAGAACCGCACACAACGCCGGATGAGCCTGCGCCAGCGCACGGCACGCCTGTGCCAGATGTTCTGCTTGCAGTGCGGGCGGCAATGATACAAACACGCCATGAGCAAAAAGCGTGTTCAGGCCCGCCTGCCGGGCAAAGCTGTGCACAATCGGCAAGCCATCCAGCACACCATAGCGTTGACTGGCGTTAATGGCCTGCTGCGTGTCAAGCGGTTGCAGCGCCTGCGCCATCCGCGCCGGTGTACGTTCGGCAAAGATTGTTTTCGGGCGCAGTACCCACCCTTCGCGGCGTAACAGCGTGCCAAGCCCCATGGCAGAAATACTGTCACCGCCGAGGGCGAAGAAATCCGCTTCAGCGCTCACGGTGGTGAGTTTCAGTAACCGGGCAATCGCCTGGCAGATCATCTGCTCGTGCGCGGTTTCGGGCGCACGCCCGACGGATTCCTGCGCCGGTTCAGGTTTGGGCAGCGCCTGACGGTCAATTTTGCCGTTTACCGTCAGCGGCAGTTCCGCCATCACCATCAGCACCGACGGCAGCATGTAATCCGGCAGGTGTTGCGCCAGTTGCTCTAGCAGGCGAGCAGCGATATCTGGCCGTTGCCGCTCGGCGGCATCAGGCAGCGAGCAGTAACCAATCAGGCGGTGCGTCGCGCCCAGCGGTTCGGCAATCACCACCGCGCTGCTGACCTGCTCGAGCGCCACCAGCGCATTCTCCACTTCACCGAGTTCAACGCGGAAGCCACGAATTTTAATTTGGTGATCGCTGCGGCCAATGAACGTCAGTTGCCCGTCATGACGCCAGCGCATCAAATCACCGGTGCGGTACATCACCGCGCCGGGAATAAACGGACAGGCGACAAAGCGGCTGGCGGTTAAATCCGGTCGATGCAAATACCCGCGCGCCAGCCCCGGCCCGGCGATATACAGCTCACCGGCCACGCCGACCGGCACCGGTTGCAGCGCATTATCCAGCAGCCACACCCGGGTGTTGGCGACCGGCTGGCCCAGCACCGGCTGGTCAGCCAGCGTCACGCGTGCGCCCAGCGTATCAATGGTGTATTCAGACGGCCCGTAATAGTTATGGATCTCCATCTGCGGATGCTGGCGCATCAGTTGCCACAGTCGCGGCGTGGCCGCCTCGCCGCCTATCATCACAAAGGCGGGCTGATGGTTATCGGCTTCCAGCAGGCCGCTGTCGATCATCTGGGTGAAAAACGACGGCGTAATGTCCAGCAGATCGATAGGCGTCTGCGTCAGGTGCTGTACCAGCGCCCAGGCGTCTTTGCGCAACTCTTCGTCGAAAATATGCAGCTCGCTGCCCATCATCATGCAAAACAGCGGCTCCCAGGAGGAATCAAACGAGAAGGAGGCGGTATGCCCGGCGCGCAAACGGCGACCGTGCTGTTTGGCAAAGCGCGCGATCGCCGGCCCGAACAGGAAACTGGAGTGAGACATCATCAGGTTCAGCAACCCGGCGTGGGTGCTCATCACCCCTTTGGGTTTTCCGGTCGAACCCGAGGTATAAATCATGTAAGCCAGATGCTCACCGCGCAGCGGCGTGCGCCGCTGTTGATCCGTCACCACCTCGCCAGACAAGCGGGCACAGACCGCCTGCCAGTGCGCATCATCCAGGCATTGCACCGGCGAAAGCGCCGGGATCTGCGCCTGCACGCGCTGGTGAGTGAGCACCATCGCTGGCTGTGCATCTTCGCACATCAGCGCCAGCCGCTCTTTGGGGTAATCGAGATCCAGCGGCATGTACGCCGCCCCGCAGGCCAGAACCCCGAAGATAGCCACCACCGAGTCTACCGAACGCGGCACCGCAATGGCGACCACTTCGCCGGGGCCAATGCCCTGCGCCATCAGCCACCGCGCCAGTTGCATTGCACGCGCCGACAACTGGCGATAGCTCAGCCGCACCTCACCGCACACCACCGCCAGCGCATCAGGCTGCTGCATTACCTGCTGTTGCAGGCAATCGAGCACGGTATGCAACGCCGGAGGGAGCGTCAGTTGCGGGCCTCGCCCCCAGCTGTCAATATTTCGCCACTCTTGCTCATCGAGCAACGGCAGGGTGCGAATATCCCGTTCCGGCTGTTGTGCCAGGCGTGTAATCAATGTTTCTAAACGCTGGGCGTGCGCCTGCAACGCGCTCGCGTCATACCGCGCCGGGTTGGCCACCAGCGTCAGTTGCAGTTGGCTGCCCTGCATGCCAAGGGTGAATTCCAGGTCGTCCACCGGCCCCATCGCCAGCACATGCGGCGTAACCGGCGTGTCGCCCAGCGTGATGTCGGTGTGGTACACCTTAACGTTAATCACCGGGCCATACAGCGCCTCGCTGCCACCCACCAGCCCCAGATCGCGCCGCAGTTGTTCGGCATCATAGCGCTGGTGGCGGCGCACGCGCTGAATTTCCGCCTGCACATCCCGCACCACGTCGGTTAGCGTCATCCCGGCCTGAATATGCAGTTGCAACGGCAGCACATTCACCACCGGCCCGGTGGCACTGAGCGCCGCCGACCCCATCCGGCGCATGAAAGGAAAGCCGACCGACAGGCGCGCGTCACCGCTCATGCGATGCAAATAGACCATCAGCGCAGCCATCACCACATCCGTCGCCTGTACCCGTGCGCCCAGTTGCTGCGCCAGCGACACCAACGGCGCGGCGGGCAGCGTCAACGCGTGGTGCAGATGGCGGGCGGCGGCGGGCGGCACCTCACCAATGTCTGCGGCCAGCGACACCGGCGCGGGCAAATCGCGGGCGTGCTGTTGCCAGAAAGCCGCATCACGCTGGTTATCTTCTGCATGTTGCCACGCCTGGTATTCTGCCACGACCTCGGCAAACGAGGTAAATGGCGACGGCGGTGGCGTTTCACCCCGCAAGCGCGCGTTATAAATCGTCACGATGCGTTGCGTCAGCGCCTCAAAGCTAAACCCGTCGAGCATCAGATGGTGAAAACGCTGATACCAGAACCAGCGTTCAGGGGCAGCCGACACCCGCATGATGACCTGTCGGTAAAGCGGCTGGTCGCCATCGGCTGGCAGCGCAGCGGCGAGATCGTCGTGCATCAGGGCAAAAGCGGCCTGCTCGCCATCATCGCGCGCACTCAAGTCGAGCACCTCTGCGGCAATGATGGCCGCACCGTCAGCCGGCTCAGGCAGCCATTGAACCGGCACGCCATCGGCATTCAGGCCAAAGCGGGCTTGTACGGTGTCAGCTTCCGCCAGCCCTTCGCGAATCGCTAAAGACAGGCAGGCTGGATCAATCGGGCCATGCAATTCCAGCGCATGGGCTACGGTAAACACATTCGGTTCGCTGGCGATTTGTTCCGCCATCCAGATACCGGGCTGGGCTGCCACTAACGGCAATTCGCGATACGCCGCGCCGTGCGCGGACGTTAAGCATGATTCTGACACGTTGTTTTCCTTACTCCCTCAACACACACCACGCTGACCGGCTTTCGGGTCAGGCTTCGTTCGCTTGCAGGACTGACGGGCGCATGTCCTGCCAATAGGTTTCGATGTACTCGATACAGGCGGCGCGCGGCTGTGGCCCAAATACGGCCTGCCACCCGTCGGGAACGGCGGCAAACATCGGCCACAGGCTGTACTGCTGCTGAGTGTTGATGAGCACCTGAAATGTCAGCCTGTCATCATCAAAGGGATTACATTGTTCCTGGCTCATGGTTGCTCCTGATTCATGGTGGTTACCTCGTGTGATAGGATGGCCGGGTCGTTTAACAGCCAGCTCAGGCCGTCAATCAGCCCGCCGCGCCAGCACAGCGTGTCATGTCCACCGGCGTACTCTCGCCAGTGAAGGCGATGTCCGGCGGCAGACAATGCCTGGCGCATTTGCTGGTTAACGAACGCAATATCGGCTTCACGCCGTCCGGCTTCCTGAAAAATCACCAGCGGCGTGGTGGTGCGTCCACCTTGCCGTACCTGATGGATTAACTGCCCCGGCTCCAGTGTGTCGCGCCGGTCAAAATCGGTAATAAAACGCACCTGCGGCCACCAGAATGAGCCGGACTGCGTAAGGATTCGTCCAAACCGCTCAGGCCAGTGCAACCCGGCATAGAGTGCCGCCAGCCCGCCATAGCTTTGGCCAGCCACCACGGTGCGGTCAGGATCTTCGCTAAATGGCGTTATTTGCGCCGCCTGCACAAGCAACTCCTGTTGTAGTGCCAGCCAGAACTCGGCGCAGCAGGGCAACTCGCGGCTGCGGGTCGGCATGTCAATGGCGTCTATCAACAGCCACACCGCCGGTGGCAGTGCACCGGCGGCGGTTTGAGCATCCAAAACCGCGAACACCGGTTTTTCTACCGCCCATTTCTGACCGTCGAGCAAAATCGCCAGCGGGCGTTGCGCGGGCTCGCGGCTATCGCCCGTGGTGTAGAGCCAGATACGGCGCTGGTTGCCGAGCCGCGGGCTGCGCCAGACAAACGTCGTCAGGCGTTTGACATCGGGTGCTGACGCCTTTCCGTAATCCACCACCTGCCAGGCGTGCTGTGGCAAGGCGTTTGGCATCTGGGCCAGCGAAAGCTGCGCTCCCCACGGCTGATAGCGGTTCAGCGGGTCGGCTATCGCGGCCTCAGACACGGAACGCCACCATGCCCGCTGCTGCTGCTCACACTGTTGGGCATCAGCACTGAACCGCGGTGGGCACTGCGCTGCCGACACCGGGATCAGTGAGTAACTGCCTCGCCAGTCACGCTCCAGCGCAACCGACCAGTGCCACACATCCGTGGCGGCTAAACGCTCCAGGCTTTGCGGGTCAAGGCTGTGATGATCGGTCACGCCGTTGACATCGGCATAGACCCGCACCGTCGTGGAGTGATGCTCATCACCCTGCGGGTCACGCCAAAAAAAAGTGGCCGTAACCCTGGCCTCATCCAGCGCTTCCACCAGCGGTGTACCTAACCCGGCAAGTTGCTGCCACCACGACTCGCTGCCAGCCTCGCGGGATGACAGCAATGCCGCGCTGAAGCCTGATGGCAGTACAGCCAACCGTTCAATGCTCTGGCTCATCCTGTAACGCCCTTACATTTGTTTAACAAAATTTATGCTTCACTTTAAACAATGACAAAACTATATATTGATACAAATCATATTGAGAACTATTTACATTTGCAATAAGATGCAGCCCTCGATGTCGGCCAGAGCATATCGGAGTGAACTCCGACAAAAATCAGTTTTGATAAACATCAAGATATTGATTTTAAAATAAACAACTTCAAAACCCAGGATGAAGACCCCGGCTGGCAACGAGGAGATAGGTAACACATAAAAAATAACGTTTTCTACAGGAGGGGCTCACTGATGCTACGCACCAGGAAGAAACAATTAATAAAACTAACGTCTTGGCAAAAAAACAGAAATAGCATGCCGGTTGTTTTCGCATCCACCGTATTACTGGCAACATCGGCCAATGCGGCACAAACCAACACCAGCACCGATACCATGGTGGTGGAGGCACGCGCAGGAGAAAGCGTGATCGCCCCGATGAAAGGGATCGTGGCAAAAGAGAGCGCATCTGGCACCAAGACCAGCGTACCGCTCATCAAAACGCCGCAATCGATAACCGTTGTCACCCGTGACCAGATGGATGCGCAGGCGGTTTCCTCAGTTTCTGATGCACTCAACTACTCCAGTGGCGTTCTCACCAATTATCGCGGCTCATCCAACCGAAATGATGAAGTGATTACGCGCGGCTTTCGTTACGCGCCCAAGTTTCTTGATGGGCTGAGCTATGGCCTGAGCGGGCAAGGGGCTGCATTAGGGAAAATTGACCCGTGGCTGCTTGAGCGGGTTGAACTGGTACATGGGCCTGCGTCCGTACTCTACGGTCAGGTCAACCCCGGCGGGCTTATCAGCATGACCAGCAAACGCCCCACCGCTGAAACCATCCGTAAAGTTCAGTTCAGCACAGGCAACCAGCATCTGGGCGAGGCGGCGTTTGATTTTGGCGGCGCACTCAACGATGACAAAACCCTGCTCTACCGCCTGAATGGTATTGGCAGTACCCGCAATGAATTTGTCAATGATTACAAGCAGCAGCGTGTCGCCATCGCCCCGGCGCTGACCTGGCTGCCCAACAGCGATACCAGCTTCACCCTGTTAACCAGCTACCAAAATGACCCTAAAGCAGGCTACCGTAATTTCCTGCCCAAAATCGGGACAGTCACCGAAGCCAGTGCGGGTTATGTGCCCTATGACATGAATGTCAGCGATCCGCACTACAGCCGTTCTAAACGTGAACAAATCGGCCTCGGCTATATTTTCGACCATTCCTTTAACGACAACGTCTCTTTTCAGCAAAACTTCCGCTATTCACAGTTGAAAGAGCGCTATAAATATCTGGTTTACACTTGGAGTAACCCAGAAATCTCCGACACATCACTGTCTCGACGTCAGGTACGTGAAGAGTTGAACGCAGATGAAATGGGGCTGGATAATCAGCTCAAGATCAAACTGGCGACAGGTGATGTAGAACATACGCTGTTAAGCGGCCTTGATTACAAATGGCAGGATCGCGATTACAACTACTGGCGTAATGGTGGCAATCAATACAACTTTGACTGGTCAAAACCGAACTATGATGGTTCCTATCTGGTCAGTGACAGTCAGTTAGCACTCAATCAGTCTCACAAGAAGAAACTCAATCAACTGGGTGTTTATCTGCAAGACCAGATGGAGTGGAATCAGTGGAATTTACTGCTGTCCGGGCGTCATGACTGGAGTGAAATACGCACACAAGATCGCACCACCGGCACCACGACCCAGCAAAACGATGGTAAATTCACCGGCCGTGCCGGTTTGTTGTATGCCTTCGACAACGGAATTTCTCCCTACGCCAGCTATAGCACCTCATTCGAACCTAACCTCGATTCTGGCGCACCCGGTACTCCGGCTTTTAAACCAACCACCGGTGAACAAAAAGAGGTGGGGATAAAATTCCAGCCTAAAGGCAGTAATACCCTGCTAAGCGTATCGCTGTTTGATATCACGCAGAAAAATATCACCACTTACAACAGCGTAACCCAATACAACGAGCAGATCGGTAAAGTCACGTCCCAAGGGGTAGAAACGGAACTCCGCACCCAGTTAACTCCGGCTATTAGCCTGATGGCCGCCTACACCTATACCGATGCGGTGACGAAAGAGAGCAACACGGCAAGCCAGGTCAACAAGTCGCCGTCATCTATCCCGCGCCATACCGCCTCGACCTGGGGCAGTTACACCGTTCAGGATGGCCTGCTGAAAGGCACCACATTCGGCACGGGTGTGCGTTATATCGGCACCACCTATGGCGATAACGCCGAGAGCTTCAAAGTACCGGCTTACACCTTGTATGACGCCATGGCCCGTTACGACTTGGGCGAGGCCTCAGCCAGCCTGAAAGGCGCTACGGTGCAGTTGAACGTCAATAACCTGACCGACAAGCACTATGTAGCGTCATGCGGCGGTGAGGCGGCCTGCTTCTACGGCAGCGGGCGCACTGTTGTCGCCACCGTCAATTACAGCTGGTAACACCGGGTCATGGACGACACCACCACAGGGTGGGCAACTGCCCTGTGGTGACATCGTACCGACAGGTTCACTCATAGCCCTTTTTATTCACCCACGACAAAAGGAGCGCACCGTGTCAATCGCTGCTACCCCGTCTTCCTCGCTGGATGCCCGTCAGCTCCAGCCTGAGGATTTTCTGTTTTTGTCACCGGAACACCATCAGCACGCCTGTGCCAGCCTGTATGCGCGTGGGTGCTACGCTGATTTCTCACCGGTGCTGGAGCACGCCAGCCAGTCACCGGGCGAGCTCACGCAACAACTGATGACACATTTTCATGCCGCACGCCGCGAAGGGATTACCCGCCCGGTGCTGGTTGGGGCCATTCCGTTTGACAAGCGTCAGCCTGCCCGGCTGTTTATCCCTCAGCATACCCAGTGGTTTGCACGCCACACCCTGAGTGATGACGCCCCAGCGGCAACGCCACTGAAAGTGAACACGGTTCGCGAAATACCGGAAAAAGATCGCTTCTGTCAGATGGTCAGCGCCGGTGTCGCCGCCACGCGCAGCGGCGAGCTCGATAAAATCGTCCTGTCTCGCCTGTTGGATATCGACACCGCACAACCGCTCAACTCCATGCGCCTGTTGCTGCAACTCAATTTGCAAAATCCCTGGAGTTATAATTTCCATGTTCCGCTGGGGAAGGGAGCGGCGCTTATTGGTGCCAGCCCGGAACTGCTGTTACACCAGCAAGGTGAGCAGATCCTCACCCAGCCGTTAGCCGGTTCAGCTCACCGCAGCGCCGACCCGCAAGAAGATAACCAGTTGCGGCGCACATTGATGGCATCGGCCAAGGACAGGCATGAACATCGGCTGGTTATTGATGACATCCGCCGGGTATTGGCCCCCTACTGCACGACGCTCGAGATTCCTGATACCCCCACGTTGCTGAGTACGCCCGTTTTGTGGCATCTGGCAAGCCGCATTCAGGGCACGCTCAACGACCCACAGCTCAATGCCCTCACCCTCGCGTGCCTGTTGCACCCGACACCGGCGCTATGTGGCGTACCTTATGACGCCGCGCGCACGCGTATCGCCGAGCTTGAGCCCTTTAACCGTGGTTTATTTGGCGGCATTGTCGGCTGGTGTGATGAACACGGTCAGGGACAATGGGTGGTAACGATTCGCTGTGGTGAAGTACAGGGTCAACGGGTAAGGCTGTTTGCCGGAGCCGGTATCGTGCCTGACTCACAGCCGCTGTCAGAATGGCATGAAACCGGTGTCAAATTGAGCACCATGCTGCGCGCATTTGGTCTGAGTCAGAGTCAGGAGTGTGCAGCATGATGACTGAATTCACCCGCTGGCCTGCCGAGCTGGAACAA
Source organism: Dickeya aquatica (assembly GCF_900095885.1). Classification (NCBI taxonomy): domain Bacteria; kingdom Pseudomonadati; phylum Pseudomonadota; class Gammaproteobacteria; order Enterobacterales; family Pectobacteriaceae; genus Dickeya; species Dickeya aquatica. The sequence continues at coordinate 1,258,940 of NZ_LT615367.1, read as the reverse complement.
CGCTATCGAAAGCAGGGTTACTGGCTGGACTTACCGCTGTGCGATATTCTCACCCGCCATGCCGGAAGCCATGCCATCGCGCTTATCGATGGCGAGCGAACCCTCAGCTACCAGCAAATGAACCAACAGGTCGCGCAACTGGCCAGCGCCCTGCAACGCCGCGGGCTTAAACCGGGGCAAACGGCGCTGGTTCAGCTCGGCAATGTGGCTGAGTTTTATCTGGTGTTCTTCGCGTTGCTGCGCGCCGGTATCGTGCCGGTCAACGCGCTGTTCAACCATCAGCGCAGCGAACTGTGTGCCTATGCCGACCAAATCGCCCCGGCGCTGCTGATTGCCGACCGCCGCCACCCGCTGTTCGCCGACGGTAACTTTATTGATGAATTACGCCAGCGCTGCCCATCGTTACAGCACGTCATTATGCATAATGAGGCAGAGTGCGCGCAGAGTCTGTCATCGCTTTTGCAAACAGACGACGCGCCGCTGCCTGCGACCGGCACCCCGGCGGATGATGTGGCTTTCTTCCAGCTTTCCGGCGGCAGTACCGGCACGCCAAAGCTCATCCCCCGCACCCACAACGATTACTACTACAGCATTCGCGCAAGCGCTGAGATCTGCCAGGTCAGTGCGCAAACCCGTTTTCTGTGTGCACTGCCGGCGGCGCATAACTACCCGCTCAGCTCACCCGGTGCGCTCGGGGTGTTTTACGCTGGTGGCACCGTAGTAATGGCAAGCGATCCCAGCCCGGAGCACTGCTTTGCACTGATAGCACGCCACAAGATAACCCTGACCGCCCTGGTGCCCCCGGCGGTCACTCTGTGGCTGGAAGCAGCAGCGCTCGCTGAGCAACGCCAGGCGTTATCCAGCCTGCAAGTGCTGCAAGTCGGCGGCGCACGCCTTGGCGAAGCGTTAGCACGGCGAATTCCAGCCGAGCTGGGCTGCCAGCTCCAGCAAGTCTTTGGTATGGCCGAAGGGCTGGTGAATTACACCCGTCTGGACGATGACGACACCCTCTGCTTTACCACTCAGGGCCGCCCTATCAGTGAAGATGATGAGGTTTGGGTGGCTGATGCCAACGGCAATCCGCTGGCCTATGGCGAAGCAGGCCGCCTGATGACACGCGGGCCTTACACCTTCCGCGGTTACTACCGCAGCCCGGAACATAACCAGCAGGTTTTTGACGCCAATGGTTTTTACTGCTCCGGCGATGTGGTGATCCAGCGCGCCGACGGTTACCTACAGGTCGTTGGCCGTGAAAAAGACCAAATCAATCGCGGTGGCGAAAAAATTGCCGCCGAAGAGATAGAGAACCTGTTACTGCGCCACCCTCAGATTCTCAATGTCGCACTGGTCGCCGTACCCGACCCCGTTATGGGCGAAAAAAGCTGGGCCTTTGTTGTTGCCCGTGAGCCGGTTAAAAGCGTGGTGTTACGACGTCATCTGCGCGAACAGGGCATCGCCGACTACAAACTGCCCGACCGGTTTGAACACCTGCCCACGCTGCCAGAAACCGCCGTGGGCAAAATCGATAAACAACGGTTGCGCCAGTTGGCGCAGCAATCGCTAACCGCCGCGAACGCAGGAGAATAAATCATGGCTATTCCGATGCTTAACAGTTACCCGCTTCCTACCAAGGCCGAGTTGCCGGTCAACAAAGTCAAGTGGCAGGTTGAATCACACCGTGCTGCCCTGCTGATTCACGATATGCAGAACTATTTTCTGAACTTCTGGGAAACCAGCAGCCCGCTGACGGCACAACTGATTGCCAATATCGTGCGTATCCGCCAGCTTTGCCATCAGCTTGGCATCCCGGTGTTCTATACCGCGCAGCCGAATGCGCAAAGCGATAAAGACCGGGCGTTGCTGAATGACATGTGGGGGCCGGGGCTCAACCGCCACCCGGATCAACAACAAATTACTGCCGCACTCACACCGGATGAGTGCGATACAGTGCTGGTGAAGTGGCGCTACAGCGCGTTTCACCGCTCCGATCTGGAACAACGCCTGCACACCGCTGGCCGCGACCAGTTAATCATTTGTGGGGTTTACGCCCATATCGGTTGCCTGACCACCGCCACCGATGCGTTCATGCGTGATATCCAGCCGTTCATGGTAGCCGATGCGCTGGCCGACTTTTCGCGCGAAGAACACATGATGGCGTTACGCTACACCGCTGGCCGCTGTGGCCGCGTTCTGGATAGCGAGCAGTTACTCAGCGAATTAACAGCACAGCCGGATAACAGCCTGACCCGCCTGCGCGCCGAGTTATTGCCATTACTGGATGGCGATGCCGACCCGGCTGACGATGAAAACTTGCTCGATTACGGCCTTGATTCAGTCAGCATCATGTCGCTGGTGACTCGCTGGCGTCAGCAAGGCCATGATGTTGATTTCGTCACGCTGGTGAAAAAGCCGACCTTACGCCACTGGCACCAGTTATTGATGCAGGTCAGGGAGGAAGCATGAGTATCCGCGCAGATTTCAGCGGCAAACAGGTGTGGATAACCGGTGCCGGACGCGGCATCGGGTATGATATTGCCTGTCGTTTTCTTGAGGCCGGGGCGGACGTCACCGGTTTTGACCTCGCGTTTCCCGGCGACACCCCGGCCTTTCGCGCCATTGCGCTGGATATCGGTGATGCCGCTGCGGTGGCGGATGCCTGTGCCACACTGCTGGCTCACACGCCCCGGCTTGATGTTCTGGTTAATGGCGCGGGGATCTTGCGCATGGGGGCGACCGAAGCGCTCAGCCAGGCTGACTGGCAGGACTGCCTGCGGGTTAACGCGGGGGAGCCTTTCACCTGTTTCAGGCGCCTGATCCCACAGTTTCAGCAGCAACGTGCGGGTGCCATCATCACGATAGGCTCCAATGCCGCCCATGTGCCACGGGTTGGCATGGCGGCTTACTGTGCCTCAAAAGCCGCGCTGCGCAGCCTGTGCCTGACCGCAGGTCTGGAGCTGGCTGCGTATGGCGTGCGCTGCAATCTGGTGTCACCGGGGTCAACCGATACCCCGATGCAACGCAGCCTGTGGCATTCGGCCGATGCCGAACAGCACACCATCAACGGTTTCCCGAATCAATTTAAGCTGGGTATTCCTCTTGGCAAAATTGCGCAGCCACGGGAAATAACCGATACGGTGCTGTTTCTGGCCAGTGAATCCGCCAGTCACATTACCTTGCAGGACATTGTTATCGACGGTGGCGCAACGCTGGGTGCCTGATGAGCAGAGAAAGCAAAAGCAGTGTTATCTGGCAACGCGAGGCATCACTTGACGCACTCAATCAGATGGCCGATGCCAGCCTGCTCTCCCACCTGGGTATCCGGTTTACCGGCATAACGGCGCGCAGCCTTGAAGCAACGCTGCCAGTGGATGCGCGCACCCGCCAGCCGTTTGGCCTGTTGCACGGTGGTGCGGCAGTGGTGCTGGCAGAATCGCTCGGCTCGATGGCGAGTTGGTTATGTAGCAAGCCGGGAGCCAGCGTGGTCGGCACGGAAATCAATGCCAGCCACCTGCGGGCGGTAACGGAGGGCGACGTGCGCGGCATTTGCCAGCCGCTACATCTGGGAACTCGTTCACAGGTATGGCAAACCGAGATAGTTGATAGCCATGGTCGTTGCTGTTGCATTGCCCGGCTCACCACCACTATCATGCAGCCATAATCGCGCGATAGACCGTTGAGCAAGACGAGAGACCAATACGGGCTTTCCCTGAAAAAAGCGGCGCGTGCCTGACACAAACCGCTTTTTTATTCTGCTTGTTTTTACTCTGTTTGTTTTCATTCGGCTTACCGTTCACGCGGTAAGCGGCTTCGCTTGACGATGGGCGCGGCGTTATACTTTTTCGTCCAGTAGCCCTTCAGCAAAGCGCGCCAAACGCTGCAACCCATACTCCCACGGGCCAAACCCTGACTCGGCATTAATATGGCCGCCCTCGCCGACATCAACCAAATCACTCCCCCAGGCATTCGCCCAATACTCCGCACGGGAGAATGTCATCAGTGGATCGTTATGGCTGGCAAAGGCAAGGCTGGGTACCGACAGCGGCAGGGCATGAATACTCTCTTCTATCTCAAAACGCATCGGTTCAGCGGGTGCAACCAACATCACACCAGCAATGCCCGGCGCATTCTGTTGCACCATTTGGCAGGCAGCAAGCGCACCAAAACTGTGTCCTATTAACACCACTGGCTTGTCACAGGTTGACAGTTCACGCCGGATGGCCAGCACCCAGCGATCCAGATGTGGCTGATACCACTCCTTCTGGCGAATACGCCGCCAAAACGGAAACCGGCGCTCCCAATAACTTTGCCAATGGTCGTCATCACTGTCGCGTAATCCTGGTACCAGCACCATGGTCAGGCGTGCATCAAGGGCCACCAGCCGGTTATCCACTTCTGTTGTCTGCATCAGGTTCTGTGTCTCCCTGTTGATTGTCTGCCAGGGGGGTGGCACACCCGGCGAATGGCGGACACCCCACATCCCTTCATTACAATTTGATAACAATATTAGTCTGGTTTACAGCCTACCACGGGATGAGCAATTTGTATTCTGCCTTCGACACCCCAGGACGCCGGCGTCTCAATGCCAGAAGGCATCCCTCAGCAACAAATAAAAAGCCACCGCACGTCGGCTTACCCAGGCAGGCGCTACTTTCGCTGTGATTAAATGCTATCGGCCAGGAATTTAGCACTGCACCTATTGAATTTGGCCCTTGCTCCGGCGTAGATTGAGCACCGATTCCACTATCGACTGTAGCTTGCCTTGGCTGTGTGTGACACATGACAGGTAAATGCAGCGATAACAGGAAGAACGGTGGCGGTTACCCCGTTCCTGAACGCTAAACTGCGCAATCGGAATCATTGCTGGCGTGACAAAGCTGGAGAGAAATCAGTGAAGTACTTATTCATGGGCGTTTCATTTATTCTGTTTTTATGGGTAGGCACTTTTTTACTGATGCTGGAATAATCCTGACGATATTTCCTCATCATTTTCGGCAGGCAACAGGCCTGTCGTGATAACAATAAAACATCATCAGGCACACAAGAAAGACGAATAGACGACAGGCTGGCCGGAGCAATCCGCCAGCCTGTTTTTTCTCGCTGTGATCCTGCGTGGCACAACAAGTACGGGTCGCTGTGCATTGCTCTTAGTCAATAGCTGCCGTTGCCCAAGGCATTCAGTATCAGCGCTATCGCTCCTGCCAGTGCCAGCCAGGGGCCAAACGCCAGCGGCTGTTGCATATTCATGCGGCGAACACTGCGCCATACCAGCGTTATCACCAGCCCGGCCAAGGACGCTATCAACACCAGATTGGGGAGCGCCTGCCACCCCACCCACGCACCTAGCGCTGACAGCAGTTTAAAATCACCATGTCCTAATGCCTCCCGGCCACTCAGCAGGCGAAACGCCCAGTAAATCAACCATAGCGACAGATAGCCTGCCAGTGCGCCGATCACCGCCTCACTGAGCGGGACAAAGGTATCAGACAGGTTAAACGCCAGGCCAAGCCATAGCAGGGGAAACGTCAAGACATCCGGTAGCAGTTGAGTGCGGGCATCAATAGTCGCCAGCACTAACAGCAAGCTGAAACACACGGAGGCCCCCAGTAGCGCAAACCCTGGTTGCCAGAGCGCCCCTGCCAGCATAAACAGCGCACCGGTGAGCAGTTCCGTCAGCGGATAGCGCCACGACACCTCGCCACCACAGCAGTGCGCACGCCCACGCAGCCATAACCAGCTCAGTAAGGGGATATTATCAATCACCCGCAAACGCTTAGAGCAGTGCGGGCAGGATGAGGGCGGCCAGATAAGATCATAACGGCTGGCGGGAACACCCGCTGGCATATTCAGGTGGAAACGCGCCTCCTGTTGCCAGCGGCGCTCCAGCATCTGTGGTAAACGATAAATAACCACATTCAAAAAGCTGCCAATCATCACCCCCAGCAACAGCAAGGTTGCCAGCCAAACGCGCGGAAACGCGCTGGCGAAGGCGAGCAGATCCATGTTTTTCTCCCATCCTATCCCTGACAGCCGCTATGCTGACATAAGCCGATAACCCACACCAGACTGACGGATAATTACGCCCGGCTTTTGCGCACAGGCTCGCAAATAGGTTGATACGCACGAAACTACATACAGCCAAAGCACGCACGTCCAGAGCACGCTTTTTACAGCACGCGTTCGAGTGACAGGCGAGTCACTTCCACCATACCGGGGCTATTCGGCACCGACGATACATCAAGCCCTTGAGTGGTCACGCCGTTTTTCTGCTCCAGTTCAGCCAGCCAGTGCAGCAGGTTATTAAAATCACTGCGCGCCAGCGTCACTGACACCTGTGACGCTTGTGGTTGCATGCGCAACACCGTAATGCCATAGCGTGCCGCGCTTTGCGGCACCAGCACCGTCAGGCTGATATCACGCCCGGCAATTTGCCGACGCGCCCCTTCAGGCGGCGGCAGCCGGGGAGACTGTTGCTGCATCCAGCGTACTGTCTGGCGCTCTCGGTCAATGGTCATCTGCCACTGGCGCGCCATCTCTTGCCACGGCATCCAGCATAAGTAGTAGAGCAGGCATAACGCCAGCAGTGCGCCGCAAGACAACGTCATCAACCGCTCCCGCGGGCTCATTACCTGCCAGCGACGACGTAACTCATTCATGGCTGACTCCTTAGCACCAGTTGACCTTCCACATGATCTTTTTCTTGCTTCATTTCACCCGGCGGGATTTGAAAATAGGCTTGCGCCTGTTGCCGAAATTGTTCCATTTGCGCATAGGACGTCGCCCGCAGACTCAAACGCAGTTCATCACGGCTGCGTTCATAAGAGAGCGACTGAAGCGAAACCCCCTCATTTTGCGCCACCAGTTGCTGTAGCCGGTTCATCTGCTCGGTCAGCGCAAACCCGCTGGTACCATTGCTGGCTTCTTGCAAGTGGCGCTGCATTTGTGCCCTGGGGTTAGACACCTGCTTCTCATCAGGAAAAAGCTTGCGGTAAACCCGGACACTCTCCTGACGCCAGTAATCAGCCTGACGGTATAACTGATAATGCGTCCAGACTGACTCACCCAGCACCAGCAACAGCCAGGCCGCTAAGGCAATCAGCACACTGCGCCAGGGCAAAATCGCCTGTTGCCAGGGTTTGACCGGCGTAAACTCCGCCTGGCGCAAATCCATACTTAAAGGGAGGTTGGCCTGCGCGGCCAGCGTGAGCAAATCCGTCACAGGTTGCGGCTGCCAGGTGAGTGCCGACGCAGGCACCGGGCTATAACAATGTACCGCAGGTAATGGCTGGAAACCGGCAAGCAATGTCTGATACCAACTGGCTTCTGCCGCCATCACCACGCCGGACGCTTGCCGAAACAGCCACACATTCTGATGATGGATAGCACTCCAGGCGCTGTCCGCCCGCGGCAATACCAGCGCATCCGGCAATAAGGTTTCCAGCGTGACACCAAGGTCGGCACACTGCGTAAGCCAGGCTTGCAGACGTGATTTCTGCACCACGGCAACGGTCGCATTTTCGCCTTGTATCTCCATAACGGCAAAATGCAGTTGATCGATATCGCAGGCCACCTGCTCCTCAAGCATAAACGGAATGGCCTGTAGCAACTGCCGACGCGACTGGCGTGGCAACGACAGCGAATGAAATGTCACTTCCGTTGACGGCACCAATACGCGTGCCGACATCACCGGATAATCCTCCAGCACGGCGTGTAACTGAGCCTGGGTGCCTTGCCCTTGTGTCACCACCTGATGACGGCTGACCGACCAAATCAGCCACTCCAGATGATCGGATGCATCAGCACTCAAACGCAGGATAACCTGCTGCTTACCGCTGACGTTTTCTGTCCTGTTCATGGGTTCACCGTCCTATATCCCCCGTACTGACGCTGTACCACCTCGATCTGTGTACCTCGATGAAACAGACTGCGTTGATAGAATTCACTGTCGTCTACCCGTATTTGAATATCGGCGAAAAACCAGTCGCTTTTGACCGCCAGAACTTGCTGTGCACCATTTTTGACGTTTTCTGGCAGACCGGATGCCGCCATAAAGTCTTTGAGGTTGCGCCATCCCTGAGGCGGACGCTGAGTCAAAATACGCTCGGCCCCATCAATGCTGACTTCTCCCCTAAACAGGGCTGATAACAACGGAGCGTGTTCTGGTGTCAGTGTATTGATATTGATAACCAGTTTATCGACGGGTAACACGCAAACGTAAGGTAGCAATCGGCGATATAGCCCGGCATTGACCCCTAATACCGCGCGCAATTCAGTGACATCCGTCATTCGTTGATTACCAGGATGAAAGTTAGCATAACTGTCATCTTCAGCACCGTTCATCAGCGGTTCCGTATCCTCATCAAGCCAGTCGCGCACGGCATCAGTCACAGCGTCAGCGTGTTTGGGGTCTTCCCCCAGAACCATCAGCAACTGACGAAAAACCTGTGCAGCGTAGGGCCCGTGTTCCTGATCCCCCCCACCCACTTTAGGCGGTGATGACGTCTCACTACGGTTGCTATTCCCTGATGTGTTCCCCGAGGCCGAAGTATTGCCCCCGTTACTGTTTGCAGGAGCTGGTTTTTTCGGCGGGCTGAGTGCATTCAGATTAAGACACGCTTGCCCGTCCTGAACCTGGGCGCGAATTTCACTGCCATCAGCCATCTGCTGGTGATCGACTTTCGACCAGGACTGACCAATGAACGTTATCTCCGGCGAATCGAGCGCATCGCGTTGCAAGGTACTGGCAATCAGCGCTTCGGCACCCAATGCATACCAGCGTGCCTGAGTACGATTGAGTAAATTGCTGGTTCGTTGCCACGCTTTACCGCTACGTTCAGTAATCGATGCCGCAATTGTCACCATCAGTGACAGCATCAACATCACAATTAATAGTGCGACACCACGTTGCCGACGACTCATGAATCACCTCCGCTATTGTCATCAGCCACTGGCGCACTCGGCTCATCTGACGAAGATGTGTCGGTATTATCCGCTGGCGTTTGCTCGCCACCCTCTTTGTTGTCTTCGTTGTTGGTATTGCCGTTCGCAGGCCCTTTAGCCTGAGCCGGAAGGTAGCGCGGAGTGACGATAAAGATACGCGTTATCTCACCGTAATCACGCAACGTCACCACGACGGCAATACCTTGTGGCAAGGCGGTGGCATCATCCCATTTGTCCTGCCATCCATCCTTACCAAAAAACCGTAATACAAATCCGCTGACGTTGGTGAGCAGTGGTCGTACCGCCGCTTCTTGCGTTGATAACGGTTCAGATGAGTCATGAAACAGGCGTTCAAGCACGTCACCACGCAGTCGATACCCTACCCGTTGCAGCTCGGAGCGCGGCAAGATTCCCAGCGGATTCAGCCAGCCATTTCGAATAAAACTGACCGCCCAGTCGGTACTCCCCAGTTGATAGCGCTCAGCATAAAAACCCAGCTCGTAGCCCTGACTGCGACGCGGTACAATTTGTGAAAAATCGCGCTCGATCAGAGAAAAAGCCCGCTGTAACTCCGACAATCGCGCCTCTTTACGCGCTGAAGCCTCATCGTTGCGCATCACGCCGTTCATCACCTGAGACGCCGCCAGGCTGAGGGCGGCGAAAATCGCCAGCGCCAGCATCACCTCCAGCAGAGTAAAGCCGTAAACTGAACGCCTCACCGTGCAGGCTCTCCCGGGTTGACCTGATAACTACGCAATACCGCATCAGCCACCCGGCTGTCACGATCGTGGCGCACTTCTACATCCACCGCCCGCACCGACGGGTCCGCCGTCGCCACGCCCTGAATGCGCCAAAACCAACTGGAGCCGGCAAAATTAATTTCACCATCAACCCATTGCGTTTGCGGCCACTGTTTTTCCAGTCGCATCGCCGCCTGCTGATTTTCGGCTATCCATAACGCAAGCGTCTTTTCTTCCAGCCGACTCAGGCTGTTTGCCTGCTGTGCGGTGGTTTTCAGCACCGTTAAGCCAGCCAGCGCGAAAATCACCAACGCTACCATCACTTCAAGCAACGTCATTCCCTGTTGTTTCATGCGCAGACTGTCCTTAATGTTCTGATTCCGATGAGGTTTTTACCTGCCCGTTGGTATCTACCTGAAGCCAGGTAACATCACTGCCATTACGCAAGCTCAGACGAAACGGCGTCACCTCACCGCCTGGCAGAATCAGAATATGCGGGTCGCCATTGCCTGGTGAAAACCCGGTTCCTTCACCCGCCACAGCCTGAGTAGAGAGCTCTATCTGGAAGCTGGCTGGCAGTTCGCTGGGGGATGACATTCGATACGGTTGCCAGGGTATCCAGACATAGCGCAAACGTTGCTGATCCTCCGGCGAATTCTCCACCACCTGACGTTGCAGTAATGCGTACTGCCAGCGGTGGGGCTGGATATAAATCCCCAGGATATGGTCATTCATCTGACTCTCCTCCACCGCATACTGCAATTGTGCTTTAAAACGGGCTATTTGCCATTCACTGCTCTGCTGTTTCGGCGCAGGGATTGCCATCATCACCAGCGTGGCAGCCACGCCAGCCAGTAACACGACCAGCATGATTTCCAGTAGCGTAAACCCGCGCTGACGCACGGTTACTGATTCCCGTTATTGCTATTGGCGTTACCGTGCGTACCGTTACCCACATTCCAGTTACCAATATCATCATCCGTTTCCGGCATGCCATCAGGCCCATAAGAGAACACATCAATCTTGCCGTGATGCCCAGGGCTTACCAGTTGATACTCAGCCCCCCACGGGTCCTGCGGCAGACGGCGGATATACCCATCCTGCGGGTAGTTACGCGCTTCCGGCGGCGTAGTCGGTTTTTTCACCAATGCCGCCAGACCTTGCTCGGTTGTGGGGTAACGGCTGTTATCGAGTTTGTACATGTCCAGCGCACTCTCCAGCGCCACTATGTCGCTGATGGCTTTCTGCCTGTCGGCTTTTTCTTTATTGCCCATCAGGTTGGGCACAACCAGGCTTGCCAATACGCCAAGAATGACGATGACCACCATAATTTCCAACAGGGTAAAACCTCGCTGACGTCGTTCCATCTTTTTCTTACCTCATTAACGTATCAATCTTTGCTACATACTCATCAGGGTGTTCAATTGCAGGATAGGCTGGAGAATAGCCAGCACGATAAACAACACAATCCCCGCCATACTGACGACCAGTAACGGTTCAAATAACCCCAACGCCAGCGTCATCTGAGCGCTGAACTCTCTATCCTGATTATCTGCTGCACGCGTTAACATGCTATCAAGTTCACCGCTACGCTCACCGCTGGCTATCATATGTCGCATCATCGGTGGAAACAGCGATGTCTGCTCCAGCGCCTTGTGCAGGCTCACGCCTTCACGTACAGCATCCGTGGCCTGTCCCAGCCGGAAACGGGCATAGTCGTTGGTCAACACATCGCCGCTAATACGCATCGCCTGAAGTAATGGCACTGCGCTGGAGTTAAGGATACTGAGCGTGCGGGCATAGCGGGCGGTATTAAGCCCGCGGGCAATACGCCCGATCAGCGGTAAAAACAGCAGACGGCGATGAAACACCAGTCGGTATTTTTCCTGACGCAGCAAAACCCGGCCGCCCATAATCAGCACCACCAGCAACAGCACCACCCAAGGGCCAAACGTTCTGACAGCATCGCTCACACTCATCAAAAGACGGGTCGAAAGCGGCAGAGCCTGCTTCATGTGAATAAACTGCTCAACCACCTTAGGTACCACCGCAGAAAGCAAAATGGACACCACCGAGATCGCCACCAGCGTCAACACACAGGGATAGATCATGGCTTGCTGGATACGGCTGCGCATCTGCTGGCGCTGTTCGGTGTAATCCGCCAGCCGGTTGAGCACGGCGTCCAGATGCCCCGATGCCTCCCCCGCTGCAACCATTGCACAGTACAAACGCTCAAAACTGCCGGGAAAATTCCCCATCGCTTCAGCCAGCGAGTGCCCTTCCACCACTTTGCCCCGCACCGCCGCCATTAATGCACTCAGTTTGGGTTTTTCACTCTGTTTGGCTACCGCATCCAAAGCCTCTTCCAGCGGTAACGCCGCCGCAACCAACGTTGCCAGTTGGCGAGTCAGTAATGCCAAGTCACTTGCGCTAATGCGGTGAGAACGGCGTAAGGATAAAGAGAAACCGTTACGGGTGTTCATTTCACCCCGTTGTTCTTCAATCCGAACCGGTATCAGCCCTTTTTCACGCAGCAACTGACGGGCATGACGTGCGGAATCGGCCTCCTGCATCCCCTGGCTCTTTTTTCCCTGAGCATTCAATGCCTGATACTGGAACAGCGCCATGTCATTCCTCTTTTGTTACACGTACCACCTCTTCCCAGGTGGTTATCCCCGCCAGAACCTTATCCAGGCCATCCTGACGAATTGTTACCCGCTTCTCTCCCAGCATACGGGCAATCCCTAACTCACTTTCGCCACGGTGAATGGCGGTACGCACCGTATCATCAATAAGCAACAATTCATGAATGCCTGTCCGGCCACGATATCCCGTGTAATTACACTTATCACACCCACCAGGATGATAAAGCGTGGTGCCTTGTGGCAGGCTGGTTTGCTCTGCCTGCTCCGCGTCAATCGTATACGGCTGGCGGCATTCAGGGCATAGCGTGCGCACCAGCCGCTGGGCCAGAACGCCCAACAACGAGGTAGAGAGCAAAAATGGCTCAACCCCCATATCCTGTAAACGAGATAACGCCCCCAGTGCACTGTTGGTATGCAAGGTGGACAACACCAGGTGCCCGGTCAGAGAGGCTTGCACCGCGATTTGCGCCGTTTCACCGTCGCGGATCTCACCGACCAGCACCACATCCGGGTCCTGACGCAAAATAGCACGCAGCCCACGGGCAAAGGTCATGTCTACTTTCGGGTTAACCTGTGTCTGGCCAATGCCGTCGAGTTCGTATTCAATCGGGTCTTCTACCGTCATGATATTACGCTCGGCAGAATTGAGACGGCTCAAGGCCGCATACAGGGTGGTACTTTTTCCCGAACCGGTAGGCCCGGTGACCAAAATGATGCCGTGAGGGCGATGGATAAGCGTATCTAACTGACGGCGATGATGAGCCGCCATGCCTAACGTTTCCAAATCCAGACGAACACTGTTTTTATCAAGCAGACGCAATACCACACGCTCCCCATAATTGGAGGGCAGCGTGGAGACGCGCACATCGATGGCACGACCACCAATGCGCAACGCCATGCGTCCATCCTGCGGAATGCGTTTTTCTGCAATATCCAGCTTCGTCATCACCTTGATACGCGATACCAGCAGTGATGCCAGTTGCCGCTGCGGGCGCAGAATTTCACGCAATACCCCATCAATACGAAACCGAATCAACAAATGACGCTCAAAGGTTTCAATATGAATATCCGACGCCTTGTGTTTAATGGCCTCGGTTAGCATGGCGTTGATGAGACGAATAATCGGCGCATCGTCCTCGGCATCCAGCAGGTCATCGCTGTCTGGCAGTTCCTCTGCCAGAGTATAAAAATCGATATCGTTACCGATATCTTCCATCAACCGGCGCGCCTCTTCGGAGTCTCGCTGATAGCGCATCACCAGTTGCCGCTCAAACTCGTCCGGGCTGACTTGTGTGATAGCGAGCTCCCGGCCCGCTACCCGCCGCGCCTCCAGCAACGCCTGAGCGGGCGTTTGCGGCACACAGAAAACCTCAGCCACGTCAGCAGCATCGCTCTGCAATAGCAAAATCTGCTGAGCCCGGGCAAATGCAAAAGGCAATACCGGCCGTAATTCAGCCGTGTTGATGGGCTGATCGCTCATCGGCCCTCCGGCTGATAAAACGCGGCGATAGACGACTGCACCTGACGGAAGGTGTAGCTATTGCCCCCGGGCAGACGCACCGTATTGCTGTCAAGCACACCTTTGCCATCACCGCGTTGCTGTTGCTGTTCATTATTAAAGCTACGGTATTTGCTGATAGACGCATCCTGAAACTGTTGAGGGTCACGAATAATCGTTGGGCGCAGGAACAGCATCAGGTTACGTTTGCTCATCGTCTGGCTCTTTGAACGGAACAGATTACCCAACACAGGAATATCCCCTAATAACGGTACTTTGTTATTGGTTTCAATCGTGCTTTTATCCAGTAAACCGCCGACCACCACGGTTTCACCGTTTGTCACCATGACGGCATTATTCACCGTGCGGGTATTAAACGTCGCACCCAGCGAGCTGTTTGTGCTGTTGTTACTGTCCGCCACACTGGACACTTCCTGCTCTATTTGCAACAGCACCGAGTCGCCCTCATTAATCTGCGGTTTCACGCGCAATTTAATGCCCACCGTTTTGCGCTCAACGGTGTTAAAAATATTGTTCCCAGATCCCACCGTCGTTTGCGAACCTGTGAGTACCGGGACTTCCTGACCCACATTGAAGGTGGCTTCCATATTATCCAGCGTAACGATACTCGGCGTAGCGAGTACGTCGTTTTTGCTGTCGCTGGACAGGGCTGTCAACAACATCGACCAGTTACCCCGGTAGAAACCAGCCGCAATACCGTTGAAGCTGCCGAGCGCACTCGCGTAGCTCGTCGTGAGCGTGCCATCACTGCGGTATTGATCGGTGCCAATAACCGCCGTCGAAATCGGAATGCCGGTATTGGTAAATTGGGTCATTCCGGCACGCTTATTGGCCCACTGGATGCCCAGATTCAGCCCATCTGCATCCTGAATTTCAGCAATAATAGCCTCAACCAGTACCTGTGGACGGCGAATATCCAGTTGATTAATCACCTGCTCAAGGTCACGCATGATATCGGGTGGTGCCGTGATGATGAGCGAGTTAGTCTGGTCATGCGCACGAACAATCACTTCCTTACCTTGAATGGTAATGGTGCGACCACCAGAACTATTGGCGGAGCCAAACGCTGAACCAAAGCCCATGCTTGAGTTCGATGATGAGGATGTGCTACCCGACGATGAGTTGGATGAGCTAGTGGTGCTGTTATTGTTAGTCGAACCGCTTCCCGCACGGGATGAAGACGACGAACGGGAGGAATTCGATGACGAATTGCGATTACCGCTGGTTCCATTACCTGCCAGTACCTCAATGAGATCCAACGCTTTAGCATACTTCAGGTAAATTACCTTGGTTCCGCCTTGCACCACCTGTTTGCGATCCAGTTGACGAATCATCTCGACTGCACGGTTACGCGCGTTCTCCTCACCGCTCACGACAACCGAGTTGGTGCGCTCGTCAGCAACCACATTGGCAACCATCGTACTTGGTAAGGCGTTTTTCTCGTCATTCTTACCCAGTTCGTTTATCAGCTTAGCCACATCCTCTGCCGAAGCATGCGTCAGTGGCACTGTCACCATCTCTCTGTCACCAGTTTTATCAACCGTATCAACGATTTCCACCAGACGTTTGATGACCGCTGCTCGCCCGGTCATCAACAACACGTTCGACGGTTCGTAATGCACCACCGTACCGGCACCGGCGTTATCATTTAACTGGCGTAACAACGGTGCCAGATCGCGGGCCGTCACATTACTCAGCGGCACCACTCGCGTTACCAGCTCATCACCAACGCCCGGCTGCGCACTGTTCGCCAGTGGAATCGAGGAGGATTTTGCGTCTTTTGAGCGAATGACTTTCAGTACCCCGTTATCCATTGGCACAACGGAAAAACCATAGACATCGAGTACGCTAAGAAAGAACTGATAATATTGATCTTCGTTCATCATATCGTAGCTGCGAACACTGATGGTGCCACGTACCGTAGGATCAATAATGACCGTTTTGTTTAAATTCTTACTGACGGTATTAATGAATTCTTGAATATCCGTCCCTTTAAAACTGGCAGAGAATTCCGCCGACCAGCTATATGTTGAGCCGAGCAGGAGAACGGTAAACCCCAGCCACCCCCAGCGTTTTTTTATCCTTTTGCCAAGCACGTTACTCGTCTCCCCCAAATTCCATATAAATATCCTGCCGTTGGCCATCCCGCTCCACGGTCAGGGTAAAGTTGTGCACATCAGCCATACGCTCCATAGCCTTTTTTGCCTGTTCCTCATCACGTAAATCCAGGCCATTCAGGGCAACAGCCATATCATTATCCTGAAGCCCGACACGATAGAATGAATCACTTTTCGGCCCAGGGTTCAGCCGATAACCTTGCAACTTGTTATCATTAATAATCGGGGAAAATGAAACATAATCGCTCATCGCCGTCGATGCTCGCTGTTGCAATTGCTCTTTTAACTGCGCGCCAGGTACACCGTCAGAACTCCCTTCCTCCTGGCCGTACAATCCCAGCACTTCATAGCGCCCCTGATATTGCAGCACCACCTTATCTGCGCGAATGGAGACAATTTTGGCGCTATAACCAGGCACGTCTTCATTTACTCCACGGCTAAATTGCTCATTATCTTTACTAATAATGGCGATAGAACGGGACGCATCGTCCCCCACCATGACACCAGTCAGTGAGAGATTCAGGGTTGAAGGCGGCAAGTCCGTCATCTGCGATGCGTCCAGCGCTCCGGCTTTGCCTTTATCAGGTGACAAACCAAACAGAGTGAAATCATTCAGGGTGACAGGCTGTTGCCGCGCCTGGGCTGGCGTTATTTGCACACTGGCTATCGGCGTGTTGTCGGGCAGGCCGATACGCCAGAAGATCATTGCCAATTGTTGGCAAATCAACAGCATCAAAAGATAAAACGAAATCCGTCTGATGACAGACGGAGATAACGGTGGCAGTTTCGTGATATTCATCTGCAAACATTATCCCTATGTGTTCGCCGATTATCCTTGCCGCATTCATCACACGGCATAAGGGCCATACAACGTCGTTTCAAAGCGTGCCAGCACACCTGCAAAATACGACGTATCTGTATACTACTTACTGTCTTTGCATCATCCGGCACTCCCCGCCCCCGGTGTTCAGGTCGATAACCCTGTGGCCATGACACGAATACTGATACACCCTAAAAGCGTGGAGACACCACCATGATACTGACTCGTCTGCGACTGTGCCTGCTGCAACAGCGTGCACAGCACGGGCTTTTGCCTGCCTAATCGTATTATCGGCAGACAGGCGTCCTGTTTCCTGTTGTGCCAGACGATTTGCCGCACCGATGGTGCCGGATAAAGGCTAAAAGCGCTCAACAATGTAACGCAGGT
Source organism: Dickeya aquatica (assembly GCF_900095885.1). Classification (NCBI taxonomy): domain Bacteria; kingdom Pseudomonadati; phylum Pseudomonadota; class Gammaproteobacteria; order Enterobacterales; family Pectobacteriaceae; genus Dickeya; species Dickeya aquatica. The sequence goes on along the minus strand of NZ_LT615367.1, from coordinate 1,241,775 downwards.
TTATGGCAAACAATCACCCGTTCAGCCACTGTTTTCCCCGCTATTTTTCAGTAACGAAAAATTTTTAACAACGAAGCACACCTAACGAACAAACCGGCCTGAACATCAAAATACAGCGCAGCAAAACAACTGGGACACATATGATTTCCGGATACGGAATAATCACATTTCATTTACATCAACACGATATATTTATATATCGTGACGTTACTTATTGTAATGAAAGAAACATCACAACGCTTATTTCTTCTCTATCCGTCTCTTGTCTGCCAAGGGGCGTTAAATACGATAAACACCGGAAAAATCATCACCCGTTATTTATTATTCACCCCGACAAGCAGAGTAACAGACTCCTCATATTGCTGTCTTACTCAACGTTGCAGATTGTGGACATTCCTCAGGATAGCCACCACTGAGTGACTGATGATATATTCCCCACGGTCATCTTTTTAAGCACACTTATTTTTCATACCGTGCCAATCAAACAGAAACATCACCAATCTGACAGTAAAACGCCGTTTCATTAAACCATATCCCTGGTTTTTTTTTGCGACCAGGCTCAAAATTTTACTGGCATTAGTGAGCAACGTAATAGAATGTTGTTGAAATGGCATTCAGGTCACATAAACAGGATTAAGCGTTGATTATTCCTTCTCTTTTCCTGAAAAATAAGGCAACGGGCAGTCATTCGATTGCACCTGTTGTCATGCGTCTGGGATAGGCGTAAGGCCGTATAACGTTTGAGGTAAAACGTGGAAAATACACCGGAAGTTAGCACATCATATCAAACGCATTATCGTATTCCCGGTTACTTGCTGATTGTCTATGCCGTGCTGGTATTTGGCTTAGGGTGGTTTGCTCACCAACGCTGGTCAGACATTCATCCCCCTTCAACATCAACAGCGTCTGCGGCGACCATCGCCCATCCATCTGGCGCTAACGACGTGGTGTTACCAACGCACAAAAACAATGATGATGCCTCACACCGCACATTGCTTCAGCCAGGAGCAACGGCACTGGCAACAGCGCTGGCAGAACCGTCGCCAGAAGGCACTGAAGAAACCAGCGCCGCCCCGACAGCCACCGTTTCTGCGGTAAAAGGCTGGCAAACCGCTAAACCAGGCGAACTGCCTTATATTGCCTTCAGTGCACATGTGTATACCTCTGATACAGACAAACGCAGCGTTACGCTGAATGGCGAGCGTTATCGTGAGGGAGACATGCCATATCCTGGGCTTATTATTGAGCAAATTGAACAGGATATGGTGATTCTGAGTTTTGATGGCGAGCCGTTTATTCTGGACTCACTGCAAGACTGGCCCGGCGGAAAACCGGATACGGACGCAACCACAACTAACGATGAGTCAGGCGAAAGCAAACCGACGCTGAAAGCGCCAAAGGCCGCAAAAACAGCAAAACGTGATTAGCCGGTGGCGTGATGCGTGGTCATCGGCACAATACAACTGCGGGCTACACCACGCAGTTGTATTGGCAACAGCATTTAGCGGGTGGTACGCATGGCATCAATAAACGGCGCTATCGAGCGATTAAAAGCAGAACACTGTGTCGTCTTGGGCGTGCCATCTTTCACCAGCCCCTGATACAGGTTCTCACTCAGTTGAGGTAACGACGTATAACGGCGCGTATCCCACCCTTTTTGCGCGGCAACTTTCATTGCCGTTTTAAGGAACACACCGTCATCAGGTAAATCACTGCGCTCACACTGCACCCGCAGGTATTTACTGGCCGCAACCAACGATGCCAGTTGGTTAATCTGTTCATTGACCGATACGCTGGCAGCCGCCCCCGTCGGTGCAGTGCTGGGTTTCTTCGGTGCATTCTGGCACGCAGCCAGCCCCAGACAGCAAAGCCCCAGCAAAGCCGTTTTAGCTGAAAATAACGCGCGTAATGAAGATAATGATTTTAGCGAAGATAATTGCATGACTCGACTCGTCTTATTGATTAAGTTCCATCTCAGGAATGGCTAGCAAACCACGCTCCCTTTGCCGCGACAAGCAGCGACAAAGGAGGGCGTGATCAAAGCATCAGAAAAATATTTCTGCAAGCCAGACTGACGGCTTACTCGGCTTTTTTAGTTGCGCCAAACACCCCATCCGCCCGGAACATGGCTTTAATGCCTCGCACCGCCTGACGAATGCGATCCTGATTTTCTATTAGCGCAAAGCGAACGTGGGTGTCACCATAATCTCCAAAACCGATCCCTGGCGACACACAGACCTTAGCTTCGGCTAACAGGCGCTTGGCAAACTCCAGCGATCCCAAATGGGCATAGGCATCTGGGATTTTTGCCCACACATACATCGACGCTTTTGGCTCATCCACCATCCATCCCGCCTCATGTAGCCCACGCACCAGCACATTACGGCGCTGGCGATATTGCTCGGCAATATCGCGCACGCATTGCTGGTCACCTTCCAATGCTGCGATTGCTGCCACCTGCAAGGGCGTAAACGTCCCGTAGTCGTGATAACTCTTGATACGCGCCAGTGCACTCACCAGCTCAGAATTACCAACCATAAAACCGATACGCCAGCCCGCCATGTTGTAGCTTTTAGAGAGGGTAAAGAACTCAACGGCAATCTCTTTGGCACCCGGCACCTGCATAATTGAAGGCGCTTGCCAGCCATCATAGACAATATCGGCATAGGCCAGATCGTGCACCACCAGGACACCGTACTGTTTCGCCAGCGCCACCACGCGTTCAAAAAAGTCCAGATCCACGCACTGGGCCGTTGGGTTTGAGGGAAAGCCCAAAATCATCATTTTGGGTTTGGGAATACTCTCTCTGATGGCACGCTCCAGTTCGGTGAAAAAATCGACCCCATCAACCAGCGGAACCGATCGAACCTGTGCGCCAGCAATCACGGCACCATAAATGTGGATGGGATAACTCGGATTTGGTACCAGCACCGTATCACCATGATCCAGTGTCGCCAGCATCAAGTGAGCTAACCCCTCTTTAGAACCGATAGTGACAATAGCCTCGCTTTCCGGGTCAATATCAACCTGATAGCGCTCTGCGTACCAACGGGAAATAGCCCGACGCAAACGCGGAATACCGCGTGATGTCGAATAGCCATGCGTGTCTTCACGCTGAGCCACCGTGCAGAGTTTTTCAACAATATGCGGCGGCGTTGGGCCATCGGGATTACCCATACTAAAATCAATGATGTCCTCACCGCGACGGCGGGCTGCCATCTTCAGTTCTGCGGTGATATTAAAAACATAAGGAGGGAGACGTTCAATGCGCGAGAAACGACGTGGAGAGTTAAAATCAGCCATAGGATCCTCAAAATAACGTGAGCGCCCGGACCGTCCGAGCGACGCCTGATCCGCGAAGCGGAGCGTTTTTCACCCTATCCCAGTTCAGTAAAGCTGTCGATAGCAGCGCGCATTTTTTTATCGTTCTTCCACTTTCGTGCAGTTCGGGTGAAGGCTGCGGTATTCACAGACGTCAATCACCGCGCCGAATAAAAGACGTTATCAGGCTCTTTCACCCGATAACCGAAATCAGTATCTTGGTGCGCCGTAGCGACATGTGACAATGTTTACCCGGTGACAGGCAGCCTATAGCAATACTGCCTGTCTTTCTCTTTGCGAACATTTCGCCATTACCTGAATCGCTTTTCTATCAATTCAGTGACCGCATAGTTGCTGACGTAAAATCTCACCAAAGGAGTGTTGCTGTGCCGCGTATTGTTTATCTGGATGGCCAATATCTGGCTGAATCACAAGCTAAAATTTCAATTTTTGATCGCGGCTTTTTGTTTGCTGACGCCGTATACGAAGTCACCAGTGTGATTAATGGTGGGTTGGTGGATATCGATGCGCATCTGGCACGGCTACAACGCTCTTGTCATGAATTATCGCTCTCTCTGCCTGTCTCGATTGATAAATTAAAAACGATTCATCAGCAGTTAATTGCCAAAAATCAACTTCATGAAGGCGCTATTTATCTGCAAATTAGCCGTGGTAATGCAGGAGATCGTGACTTTTATTTCCCGTCATCAGATATCAAGCCAACGCTGGTGCTGTTTACACAATCACGCCCGATTATCGCACACCCCAAAGCTGAAACCGGCCTATCGGTTGTCACCTGCCCGGATATTCGCTGGCATCGTCGTGATATCAAAACCGTTAGCCTGCTGGCGGCAAGCATGGCAAAAGAGTATGCCCACGCCCACCAGGCGGATGATGCATTGTTGGTTGAAAATGGCTTTATTACCGAGGGAACGTCCTGCAACTGCTACATGGTGCAGGCAGATAACACCGTCATTACGCGTCCACTGAACCATGATATTTTGCACGGCATCACCCGCCAGTCATTGCTGCGGCTGGCCGAACACCATCACATTCGCATAGAAGAACGCCCCTTCTCGCCGCAAGAGGCGCGCCATGCGCAGGAAATGTTCATCACCTCTGCCACCTCACTGGTTCTGCCGGTCATCAGTCTTGATGGACATACTATTGCAGAGGGTAAACCCGGCCCGATAACTCGCCGCCTGCGCGAGATTTATATCGATATGGCCCATGCACAGACGCGCTAATCCATCAGGCTCGCGGCCAGCCCATGCATAGCCCCGTTCCTCTCGGCGGGGCTTACAGGACGGCAGATAACGCAGATCTATCAAGGACGCTGAACATCCGTTTGCAGGGTCGCGATATCTACATTGCTTTCCAGCACCATTTTTTGCGGCACGGCCAGTGGAATACTTTCGGCTCTTAAACGCTTAATAATATCAAACAGCAGATCGCTCTTGGCAGATGACACCATTCGCGGGCTCCCCACAGATCCAGTCACACTCAATACCATACCATTAGGGGTTAACTGGCTAAACATCACTGACGGCGCGGGTGTCTCCAGTATTTTTTCATGGCCATGATAAGCCTCCAGCAGAATGCCTTTGACTTTTTCCGGGTCAATATCCAAAGGAAAAGTTAATGCCAATGTCGCCACACCCATGGGGTTACCCATAGTAATATTGCGCACATTCTGTGAGATAAACTGAGAGTTAGGGACAATCACCGTGGAGCGGTCACCTAATTGAATTTCCGTGGCTCGAACATTAATGCGCCGGATATCGCCTTCCACCCCGCTGATATTGACCAGGTCACCCACTTTTACCGGGCGTTCGGTCAGAAGAATCAAGCCGGAAATAAAGTTCTTCACAATTTCCTGCAAGCCAAAACCAATCCCCACCGATAGCGCACTGACAATCCAGGCCAGTTTGCTCCACTCAATACCCAATGTTGCCAGCGTCAGCAAAATAATCAGGATATAACCGATATTGGAAAAGAGTGTCACCAGCGAGGCTTTAATGCCTGCCTCTAACATCGTTTTGGGTAAGAACTCATGTTCCAGCCAACGCCGGGATACACGTAAGCTATAAACCCCCACTATGAGTAAAATAGCCGCATTAACTAAATGAGCAGGCACAATACTGATAGATTCAAGCCCTTTGCCGCCCCATATTTCAACCGCTTTTTGAACCACTTCCACCGGTGTTGTCGAGCCAAACGCACCGTTGAGCAAGGCGACAATCGACATCAGGACTAACAGCACCTTCAGCCCCGCAGACAAAATAGCCGCCGCCTGATCAAGATGGCGATCATCTAGATTCAACGTCCGTTTAATTTGCCTGCCGCTGGCAAATGCGGGTGAGAATAAACTTTCACTCACATCCTCAACAAAGGTCGTGGACAAGTACAGCAGCGAAATAACCATACCGACCCAAATCAATTCATACGTAAGGAAACGCGCCAGTGAGATATAACCAATCAATAATGACACCAGCACGGCGAACGTTGTCAACAACACGGCCAGATGAATAATGCCAGACAACGTTGACTGGGCTTCAGGTGTTTCACCTGCCTCCACCATCCGCTTTCTAATCTGGTTACTGCGCAGAGCAATTGCCCCAGACGTCAGCATCAAAAAGAGGGATGACAAGCCGTTCCCGACAATCGTCACCCCGACAGAAATTCCGCTGGTGGTATTAATTTGCTCAAGAACGCCAAACACAAACAGGAAACTGGTGGCAATAATCGCAAATGGTTCCATCGCCTTCGCCACCGGGTTGGCAATGGCAGGCAAACGCCATGACGGCCGCTTATTGGAAAGAAACGCGCGTCCGAGCCCGGAAATCATGGAGCAGAACACCACCAATCGCACCAGGCTATCCATAAAGGCAACCGCGCGATCGCTGGCATCACCATGACGAATAAACGCATAATCAACCAGCAGTGCTGCGCTCCCCACCATCAGCACCGTGGAAAACACCACGGCAATCGCTAAAAAGCTGCGCCGTAATCGACCTTCGGGTAGTAGGTGAATACCCGCCCATGCCAGATATTTCTCCAGCAAACGCCTGCCGATAGTGCTCAGCCCAATAGCCAGCAACAGAAAAAATATCGTCCCGTAGCGCCATTCCGCCTGCCAGGCTGTCAAAAACGACGCTTTCAGGTCGTCTTTCAAATCAGCCAGCCGCTGAATATCTTCAGCCGTTGTTTTTAACACCGGTGACCAAAAACGGCTGCTAAGGAGGCTACCTGAATTAAGTGCCAGTTGATTTTTTAGCGCATTACGACGCAAAGCCAGAATCTGTGTTGACAGATTTTCCGCACCGTTTTTAATCGCCTGCACCTGATTGAGTTGCGCATCCAGCTTCTGTTTTTGCTGATTGAGCGTCGCGCGTTTACGTGTAACTTCGGCAGTTTCACTCACCGCGGCCTGAGGCAATGGCGCAGGCCCCAGCACATCCAATTGCGCCTGCAATTGAGCACGCATTGGTACCATAACACCGGCGAGCTTATCCGCACTGGTTACCAGTTCCCGTGTCGTATCATTCAGCGCATTCAGCTTTGCATCCGCTGTTGTACCTGAAACTTGCTGCTTAATAGCATCAAGCTGTTTTTGCAATTTAACCAGTTCAGCATCGACATTGACTTTTTCTGCCGCCTGCTCCTGCCCTTCCGGTTCAGGATCGGTTGCCGCAATCCCCAGTGGGCTAAAAACCAGTAACGCTATCAGCCATAGCCAGCCATAAGACTTCAATAACCCTTTATGCATAACGCTCCACATACCTTTTTATACGGCTGCCAGCCACAGTTCATCTCTCATCAACACCACGCCACACGACGATAAAAGCGCCAAATCAAGAACCGTTTTCTCGACCATAGACCCAGTGGCGAATAACTTACTCACCTACGGGGGCGAAATTCAAACACTATTGACTGAATCGCTCAATATAGGAATCCACTTCCCAAATATCGATTATTTCACTGCGACGAGAAAAGACAGAAAAGACTGTTCAGGGATTCGCCGACTGACACGAATCCCACGCCAATTCATTGACTCAAAAAGGATGACCGGTATAATCCAGCGCACATTATCGTGCGGGTGAAAACATGACTCACGCACGGTACTCATCACGCTTCTTATCAAAGCGCCCTTAGCTCAGTTGGATAGAGCAACGGCCTTCTAAGCCGTAGGTCACAGGTTCGAATCCTGTAGGGCGTACCAATTAAATCAATTAGTTACACTAAAACTCCTCTCCTGTGTCATGCTCATGAAAAGTTTATGTAACGGCTAGTGTAAGTAAAATTTCTCAATGCAAATCAACGTTAGCGTGAACTAGCCAGCATCCCCGGATAATGCTTCGCCACGATATCATTCATCTTTTCTGTCAGATCGCACCGCTTAAAAGTGATGTGTGCAGTTCCCTTCTGGAAGTAACGAATACTGAAGAAATCATCTTCGTAGACATCCTGCGATGGGTTGTCCCGAATATGCTCCATCAATCGGGTAGTAACATCGCCACGGTTGTCGGGAATCGGTTTACCATCGAGCAGAAACAGCATTCTTTCCAGGTCTGCCAGCTGATCTCGTCTCCAGCCCCAGTTCAGACTAAATCCCCAGCGGTTATGCGTCACCAGATTGTTGACGATGATCTTTTTACCAAAGCTGCAGGGACTATTGGTTTTGTAATCCCACGACAGCCCTTTAAAGACATTGATGATCCCACGTTCGAAGACATCCATTTTGTTGAGATGTAACTGTTCAAAGGTGGTGAGGATATTGGCTTCGCTAATAGCAGGAAGGTCGCCCTCTTCCAGGTTTTTATGCCACTGGTCGCGGGCCTGGGCATCCATCAAGGCTATCATGCCGGACTTCAACATCAAGTCTCGCCAGATACTGCGGTCAATATTACGGGTAATGGCAGGTATGGCTTTATCCACCGTCTCTGTTAACCAGCTATCATAGCGGTGCCCGGATTTCATCGCCCAGTCTTGTGCGGTACCACCGCCGATTTCTGCGGTTAATCGGGAAAGACTATCAAGCATTTCGATAATCTGTTTAATCTGACTCAGGACAGCATCACGACCGCGTACAATGCGTTCAATATTGGTTGAGCAAATCAGTTCGCGATGCTCAGTTAAGACTTCAGCCTGTGTTTGCATGATATTTTATCCATAGAAAGAAAATGTCCCTGCCAACACCGGCAAGAACATTATGTAAGGAGTGAATAAGAAGAGAAGGTCAGGAAGGTAAATCAGGAAGACGGCACGCAAAATTTACTGGGCAATGTGCTTAGCCTTTTTTCGCAATAACCCCGTCGCTTGCCTTGCCCGAAGAATATCAACAGCCCGCAGATAAGGTGATGGCTCATGACCACTCAATCCTTGTCTGTCGATACGTACCAGCTGATACTTTTCAACCAGGAAGTTAACCGCATCGGCCAGAGTGATACCGGCGTCAATATGTTCCTGAATAACCCGCTTATCACTAAAAGGCGTGTCGTTTAACGCCAGTCCATAATGCTGTTGCAGCACGCGAGTTAAAAGTATCTGCCAGATAATCACCGGTGGCGGGCAGGACTTGCCCCTTCGGTCATCTGCTAAAGGAAAATTTTTCATATTTTATTCTCAGACGAGTGAATTGAGATTGATGTGTAAGGGATAAATAATGAGGATAAAATCACCAGACAGGCATGGGAATATCATTCCGTCAGAAGGAAAACCTCGCCAACACTCAACGTTTTTACTGAATAATGTTAATCAAATGTATGAGCACAATACTCACATTCATAGCGGTCGAAGATGACGCCATCCAGTGCAGCGCCTGTCACTGCCCCCGCTGTCGCTCCAGCGATAAATCGTCCGAATAATGTACCTATAGTTGCGCCTGCAATCGTGCCAACAACAGGAATGGCTGAACCAATGGCAGCCCCACTTAAAGCCCCTGATACACCGCCAGCAACAGCGCCCCCTTTCTTGCCGGTATGACGCTCCCGAACTCGGTGGGAGTTACATACTGGGCAACGAATGTTATTTTTCATCATAATTTCCTTCTGTGTTTGGGTAAGTTCCAGCTTCGTTTTTCAAAATAACGTTTTCATCATTGAATAATGTGCCGCTCAACGTCAGCCCACAGGACTGTAACAGCAGGCTTATCAGTAACATTAGCCAGCCCCCCCAGGCAGTGGATATGGCATCGTCACTCGCCGGATTGTTGCAGGTAAGATTTTCATTTTTTTTCTCGCGTGAATTAAAAAGGTTTAACGTTTTGTGGGGTAAATGACGATGTAGACGTAGCCATGCGAACCAAGAGTATCCGCTTCGCATGTCAGCCCCTTCACATACAGCGTGACGCTGTGCTGGTGGCGGGGATTAAGTTCGCCGCTGGTGAGCATTAGTTCCATCTGTTTCATCAGTACCGGAAAGTCCTGGTCCAGATGGCATAACTCTGCATCACTGAATGTCCCGGCGATGCTGGTACGGTCAGCCAGGTAATGCAGGCAGTTGCCTTCCTGGACCAGCCGTGCGCCAAAGCTCGGGGTGATATCGCGTTTCAGTCCCCACCAAGGCGCTTTCGTGTGGTTGCTTGCTGTCGGTGTTTTATTCGACAATGTAGCGCTCCTTAATTATGAGTTAATTCAGCGTGACACAACGCAGGGCCACATACGGGCCGTTGAAGTCCTGACGTCGTTCGGCGTATACAGCCAGTACCCCGCTAATATCCTGCACCTCGCGCCCGGCGTAGTGGCAGATGCTGCCGGACCACTTATATTTCCCTTTGCAAAACCGAAATAAGCGGGACTGCGGATGCTGACTGTAGATTGTCATCGCTTGACGCTTGCTGATGATATTCATCACTGTTTTCTCCTTATAGCCAGCCGCGTTCGGCAAACGAGACAATCTCGATCCCGCCGACAATCAGATGGTCCAACAGGTGGATGTCCACTAGGGCAAGTGCCTGCATAAGGCGCAGCGTGATGGTTTTATCTGCCTGGCTGGGTGTGGGGTCACCGGAAGGATGGTTGTGGGCGATAATCACCGTCGCCGCATTGAAGTACAGGGCCCGCTTGACCACCTCGCGAGGATGTATCTCGGTACTGTTAATTGTGCCGGTGAATAGTGTTTCATGGGCAATCAACTGGTTCTGCTGGTTCAGGTACAGCACTATAAACTCTTCGCGCTCTAGTCCAGCCATTTTCAGTTTCAGCCAGTCACGGGCAGCCTGAGTGGAGGTGAATGCCACGCCTGTTTCGCGCAGGTGTCGGTCAAGCAGCGCTAAAGCGCGTTTTACCGTGCGTTGTGCGGTTAGTGGAAGGACCGGAGTCAGTGGGATAAGTGACTGTTCCATCATGGGTATCCTTAATCAATAATGCGAAAAATGGCGTGGGATTCAGGGTGCTGCAGGGCGTAATCCTGCAGGCGGTAATAGTGCTCAGTCATGGCGTCACACTCCGTGCGGCAGGCGTGGTGGCTGTACGCGAGGAGACAGACGGCTATCCCGGCAGCTTCCGCGCTTATTTCCGCACCATTGCCGTTCACGTTGTTGAACAGATGCCATTTATCGTCACTGTCAGTATCAGGGGCCATAAACGCCCCGCCATTGCTGAGCGTGTAAAAAGACCAGATACCACCGCTGTACTCATCACAGAAGCGGTCCATCCAGGCGAAAATACGGGGTTCCAGCGTTATCCACTGCGGGATAGAGCCAAAGTGCTGCAGCCAGAAATCGAGACGCTGCTCGTCAGGTACTGGTGTTACAGTAAGGTCAAATTGAGACTCATTAGCGGATATCAATTCGCGTTGAGTTTGTGTCGTCATGGATATTCTCCGTCAATAAAAACGCCAGCGACGATGGCTGCCGTATGGGAAATAAAGGACATGCAGGGATGATGAATGAGTGTGGTCAGGAGGAGGATGCTCTGAGGATGCCTGACTTGCGGATATAACGGTTAAGCCCTTACCGGCATCAGGTTCAAAGCACCACGCCCGCCAGCCCTTAGACCTTCAGAGTCACGAACCACCAGGCGGAAGTGGCTACTCTGGTCATCTTCAATGCTGAGGTTGTGATACCGGCGGGTAACCGCTTCGGCCTGCTGTCGGGTAAACGGTCCCGGTGGCAGCATGTGAGATTCAGGCATTCGGTGTACCTTAAAAACAAAAGCCCCTGACGCAGATGCGTCAGGGGCTGTGGGAGTTTGCATGTGTGGTGGGATTGTCAGTAACCGGTTTGCACCTTATACAGCCGCAGGGTTTTGCTGCCCCGTACAATTTTCACATACAGGGCATTATCTTTCGTGCCACGCACAAAACCGGCCTGCACATCGCCCTTACAGTCACCACCATCGTAAGGAATGTTGACACCGGTCTGGCGCACGAGGTCGATAACCCCGAAGCTTAAGTCTTCACAGGCCGGGCCCGGCAGGTCGTGAATCAGAGCAAATTTATGGTCGTCGCTTAAACCGGTCAGTGAGCACATGGAGGTGTTGATGTCATTTCCCTGGCACCAGTACTCCTGGCCGGGATTGTCTTTATCCATCAGGCTTGCCGGAAGTTGAGCGGCACCGGCACTAAATGCGGCAAGTGACAGAATGAGGGCGGGTACAGCAGATGTCATTATTTTCAGCATGGTTTTCTTCCTGAATTAATCCAGCCCGCTGTCGGGCAAAATGAGGTAGATTGGTATCGGGTGTTATCAGAAGCGCCGGTAGCGAAACAGCTCTTTGCCCTGATAAAGTGCCACCAGGTCGTCATATTCCGGCTTCTTCTGGTTGGGCTTAAAGGTCACTATCGTGCCCGGACGGCACAGGTCTTTTACGGTGAGCCCAAATTTCTTGTCCGGAGTAATGGTGAATCCCTTCGACACATCGTTGTGCATGATGGTTATCCAGCCCCACAGGCCGCCTTCGCAGCCTTTAAAAGGTGCTGAACGCACCGTGACCATCACGCCCAGACGATCAACAGACATGGCTTCGCATTTCCCGGTAACCTGGCGATGCGCATCACACCAGAAAATTTTCCCGTTGTTGTCACTGACGGCTGCAGGGAGCGTCCGGTTATAAGGCTGGGCCTGAGCTCCTGCACAGAGCAGCAGGCTGCCTGTAATGCTCAGTATCTTAAGCAGTGTTTTCATTATGTTATTCCTCAAGAGGGGAGATATCCGCAGGTGATGGTTCAGGCCACCACAGTCAGAATTAACATCAACAACCATACCCAGAAGTAAGCTGGTTTCTGCCCAAGGGTTTTCGCCCGTCGCCACAGATAGAATGGCACCAACCAAGCCAGTTTACCGAACGTGGTGGTATCCACTCCGGCCTTACGCAGACGTCGTTCATCGAGATACCCCAGAGCGATATTGAGCAGCAGCGTGATAAACCAGTACTCCCCGTCCGAGACAGCCTCATATGCCTCGTCAAAAGACATTCCGTTCAGCCCAGCCGTCCACAGCTCAAGCGCATAACCAATGAAGGGAGCAAATGCCAGCGTCCATACCACTCCACCCGGAATGCGGTTTCCTGGTAATGCTGGTGGAGTTGTGCTGTGGAGCAGCGCCGAAGCCAGCGGGGTTGCGGAGATTGGCTGCCACTCAGTCATACCCTGTCGCCATACCAAAGTGGATGCAGTCAGTTCACCGCGCATAATCAGGCCGGTGATGTCGTCTTCAGTCACATTGTCGTGACGTATGCCATTTTTCTCGTAATGCCAGATCATTGTTTTTCCTTCTTAACAGAGGTAATTAAATCAGTATGTTGCCTGGATCCTCCTCAGAGGGCCCAGGAGACAGGGCTTCGCGGATATAGCTGAAGTGCGGAAGAGCCCGGATAAAGCCCGCCTGTGTGGTTAACTGGCTGAGACGTTTTAGCGGGGTGAACGTGGTGTTGAGTACTGTCACCGCATGGATGGTCGCCAGAGGATGCACGGTGATATACCCGTTAAGTTCACCGGTGAGGTACCAGCAGCCGTCGAATGAAATCAGTCGGTACGGGGCCAGCCCGTCACAGCGTTCTCCCTCGGCCAGCAGCAGTACCCGCTGGCAGGCAGTAATGGCACTGACGAGGTGGTAAAACACCAGCGAGCTGGCCGGTGACACTGACTGTGGGGGTTGCCACACCAGACAGGGCATCCCTCCTGCGGTGAGCAGCATGCCCGCCAGACGCCGGTCCAGCCCCGGAAAAATATCGGCCAGTCCGGCCCGGTGCGCGAAGGTCAGCGCATCCAGCTCCCCCTGTACGCCCCCACCGGTGCTGCGCAGGCGGCATTGCCCCCGTCGATACTCAAGGTCGAGGTACATCAGCCGTTCGCGAAAATCCCGTCGCAGGGTACGGACTGACACACCAAACTCTGCAGCCAGCCGCGCCATGTTCAGCGTTTCACCTGCAACCAGGCGGCTGATTATCAGTGACAGCCTGACAGCCAGCCGATCATGACGGCGCTCTGTCTGTGCCATCTTAAATCTCCGTAATAGTTAACTGACTGAATATGAAATGATTCTAAAGAGGGGGGCGGACAGGGTATGGACATGGAATGAACTATTTTTTATCTACCTCCGGAAGCAGGCCCGACGCGGCACACCGTGAAATGCGGTGATAAAACACTCAACCCAATGAGGGGGGAAACGGACAGGGAGTGTCCTTTGTTAACATGGCGATAACACTTTCAGGACTGAAACCCACTCAGCATCGTTTCCGCCATCACCCAGAGAGCCCGGTTGAGCTTCACATCTCCGTCGATACCACGCACGGCGCGGGTATGCGTTCGCCCGCCTTTTGCACTCCTGCCACTGAGCCCGCCCTTAATCAGGTTCTCCTGAATACGCTGGTACGTGGTCCACAGATCACTGCTCTCATCCTGCCAGCGGCGTGGGGAGAGTATCTGAGGTGCTGTCACCGGCTGGTGGTCCTCACCGAAACGGTACGTCAGTGCAGCCTGTGCCAGAGCCTGTTGTGCAGGTGGCGGCAGCATCAGCGACTGCATGGCATCCCGCTTCTCTTCCACACGGTCAAAAATCCCCAGCACTTCATACGCTCCCTCAATCACCTGACTTACGACATCTCCTTTGTGCGGCACCCGCACCTCGCCAAACGACTCACCGCAGACGAGCCCGTTCTGGCATACCGCACGGAATAATCCTGGCAGCATCTGATACGAACTGGAGCCATCGTGGGAGTTGAGCAGAATAATTTCCGGGACCTGTTTGCCGGTAATTTGCCCCTCCCGACGCAGTCGCAGCATGTGCTTTGTATGCTCACGACGCCCTGGGTCACGCACTCTGGTCTGGCAGGCAAAGAAGGGCTGAAAGCCTTCGCGCTGCAGGTTTTCAAGAACGGTAATGGTTGGTATCCAGGTATATCGTGCGCTGCGTGACGCGTGCTTGTCCTCGCTGAAGACACTGGGCACCACGCGAAACAGCTCTTCACGGGTTAACGGACGGTCACAACGAATAAGGTTTGCTGCGCCAAAGCGCGAAGCCAGACGGCTCATAAACAGACTCCTCATGATGGATAAATAAAGACAAAAAAGCCCTGCCGCTCAATCGCGGCAGGGCTGAGGAAACGATGGGTTAGAAGGGGCAATTCAGAAGAAGAAATTCCAGACTGTACGAGCGACCGATACCACGATGTCGCGTACAGACTGGATGACTGTCCGAACCGAGGCCGGTATCAAGGGCATGCTGCTTACCGTGTCCAACACCGAGCCGACCGTTTCACCAAAATCGTCACGGGCTTTTTTATTAACAGTGTCAGTACGAAGCGGCGCACTGAGCTGTACCGCTACAGGACTGCTGGCCTCACGCGGCAGGCAACGAATCATTCGCTCCGCCATCACCCGCAGCCCCCATTGCAAACGTACCGACACTGCGCAGACAGGGTTTACCGGCTGGAAAAACTCATGTAGCAGGCAGATTTTGCGGCTGATATTTTGTTTCTGCTCTGTAGACAGCTTTTCACCACCGCTGGTGGGTTCGGCCTTATCCGACTGACTGATAACAAACAACACCTTATGCCGGTATGCCCCGCCAATCACCTGATGATAAAAATGCTCATCCACGGACAGCGCACGGTCATCGGCCTTAATCAGCCACAGCACCAGGTCGAGGTGCGGCAGTTGCTGGCGATACATAGCAGCATATTGCGCATCACGACTTTCGCTTTCACCGACACCGGGCAGATCGACTATGGTCATAAAGCGTTCGCCAATCTGCAAACGAAAGCGCAAGGGTTCGCGTGTGCAGGCGCTCACATCGCTGACCGGAGAGATTTTTCCGGCAAACAGCGCATTACAGAGTGATGATTTACCCGACCCGGTTTTCCCCATTATGCCGATAACGGGCTCGTATTGTGTTAACTGACGAATCTGCTGCATGACTCGCGCGCAGGCCCATTCCGGTAAACCGCTAAGCGAACGATGCAGCGAATGCAAACCATCCTGATTTCTCATGACATCTCCGAGATAAAGAAAACAAAAACAGCGACCCCTTGCGGATTAGCTGTAGATGCGGTGCGTTCAGGAAGATGATATCTATCTGAAATGACTTAGAATATATGCAGGTTGGTCAATATCATTCAGTGATTGAGCCGTTTTGGCGTCCACTCCCAACACAGTAATAACCTGGCTTAGGTACCATTTTCCCCACTCATATCCCACTTCTTTACGCCCTGGCGTTTGTGATTACCTCTATTACAGGTATCATTTTGCGCAATGCATTCTAAAAAAATGTCGTAGCAGCACATGATGCACTGCTACCGTTGTCTACTCTGAGGATTTTCATGAACAACGCTGAACAACTGTTTCTTAATGAGCTGGATAACAAATTCTGGAAGGCCGCTGACAAACTGCGTGCCAACATGGATGCCGCCAACTACAAGCATGTGGTGCTGGGGCTTATTTTCCTGAAGTATGTTTCCGATGCCTTTGAGGCCCGTCAGCAGGAGCTGACCACCCTGTTCCGCGATGTCGGTAATCCCGACAACATCTACGCCATGTCACGTAATGATTACGACTGCGACGAAGAATACGCCCAGGCTATCCGGGACGAACTGGAAGTTGAAGATTACTACACCGAGAAGAATGTTTTCTGGGTGCCAAAGGCCGCACGTTGGGAAACACTGAAAAACAAAGCCATGCTGCCGACTGGTACGGTGCTGTGGGTGGATGAAAACACCGGACAGGATGTGAAGCTGCGCTCCGTCTCCTGGCTGGTAGACAACGCGCTGGATGAAATTGAAAAAACCAACCCGAAGCTGAAAGGTATTCTGAACCGCATTAGCCAGTACCAGTTAGGCAACGAGGTGCTGACCGGGCTGATTAACACCTTCTCTGACGCTAACTTCAGCAACCCGGAGTATAACGGTGAGAAACTCAGCTTAAAGAGCAAAGACATTCTCGGCCACGTGTACGAATATTTCCTCGGCCAGTTTGCGCTGGCAGAAGGCAAACAGGGGGGGCAGTACTATACGCCAAAAAGTATCGTTACTTTGATTGTCGAAATGCTGCAACCTTACAACGGGCGCGTGTATGACCCGGCAATGGGTTCTGGCGGGTTCTTTGTTTCCAGCGACCGCTTTATTGAAGAGCACGCAGGCGAAAAAAATTACAATGCCGCTGAGCAGAAGCGCAATATCTCCGTCTATGGCCAGGAGTCGAACCCGACCACCTGGAAGCTGGCTGCGATGAATATGGCAATCCGGGGTATCGACTTTAACTTCGGCAGCAAAAACGCCGACACCCTGTTGGACGATCAGCACCCGGATCTGCGTGCCGACTTCGTGATGGCTAATCCTCCGTTCAATATGAAGGAGTGGTGGAACGCGAAGCTGGAAAACGATGTGCGCTGGAAATATGGCACGCCACCGCAGGGCAACGCCAACTTTGCGTGGATGCAGCATATGATCCACCACCTGGCACCAAAAGGTTCAATGGCGCTGTTGCTGGCCAACGGTTCGATGAGCTCTAACACCAACAACGAAGGCGACATTCGCCGCAACCTGATCGAAGCGGATCTGGTGGAATGTATGGTGGCACTGCCAGGTCAGTTATTTACCAACACCCAAATCCCGGCCTGTATCTGGCTTCTGACTAAAGATAAATCGGGCGGCAATGGTAAAGCGCACCGTAAAGGCGAAGTGCTGTTTATTGATGCCCGCCAGATTGGCTATATGAAAGACCGCGTACTGCGCGACTTTACCCGCGAGGATATCGCCAAAATTGCCGATACCTTCCACGCCTGGCAGGCGGATAAGGACTACGAAGACGAAGCCGGGTTCTGCTTCTCTGCAACACTGGAAGATATCCAGAAAAATGACTTTGTTCTAACCCCAGGGCGCTATGTTGGTGCCGCCGAGCAGGATGAAGACGATGAGCCGTTTGCCAAGAAGATGGCACGACTGACAACGCAGCTTAAAGATCAGCTGGAAGAGAGCGCAAAACTGGAAGCACAGATTAAGGCGAATCTTGGGGGGCTGGGTTATGAGTTTTGAATTATTTGAATACAAAATTGAGGATTTAGGTAAGGTTATCACTGGTAAAACACCGCCCGCCAAAATTAGTGATGCTTTTAGCACACAAGGTATTCCTTTTGTAACGCCAAAAGATATGGATGGTCGGAGACTTATAAATAAAACCGAACGGTATTTGTCTTCTCAGGGTGTCGAAGCGGTACGGAATTGCTTGCTGCCTCAAAATAGCATTGCAGTGTCTTGTATTGGTTCGGATATGGGGAAAACGGTTTTATTACCTGGTAAAAGTATTACTAATCAGCAGATAAATGCCATTGTTGTAGATTCAGATCGTTTTGATTATAAGTATGTCTATTATTATCTTTCAACTCTGCAGGATGCGTTCAAAGCAATTTCTGGAGGAAGTGCAACCCCAATTTTGAATAAGGGCCACTTTAGCCAATTTAAGGTTTCTTTACCCGTTAAATCCGTACAAAAGAAAATTGCTTTAATACTTGACTCCTTGGATACAAAAATAGAAATAAATACCGAAATCAATCAAACCCTCGAACAAATGGCACAAGCCCTTTTCAAAAGCTGGTTTGTCGATTTTGAACCGGTAAAAGCCAAAATGGCAGTACTGGAAGCAGGCGGCTCGCAGGAAGACGCGACGCTTGCAGCCATGATGACGATTTCCGGGAAAGATGTTGATGCGCTGGCAGTTTTTGAGCGTGAACACCCTGAGCAATATGCCGAGTTGAAAGCCACGGCAGAGCTATTTCCATCTGCGTTGCAGGAGAGTGAGTTAGGGGAGATTCCGATAGGTTGGGACATTAAGAACATTAAATCACTGTCTCTTGCTCTGTCGAAAGGAACCACTCCAGCCAAGAAGGATTTAAGCTCAGAAGAAAATCAAAATATTAATTTTTTAAAAGTTAAAGATATTGGTGATGATGGTCTGATTAATGTTTTTAGTCTGGATAAAATATCGAAACGCGTTCATGAGATGGTTTTAAAACGCTCGATACTTCAATCTAATGATATTCTTTTCTCAATAGCAGGTACAATTGGCCGTGTAGCTGTTGTTGAAAATGAAATGCTGGCTTGCAATTGCAATCAAGCGATTGCATTTATCAGGTTAAAGGATAGTGCGTCATATCTCAATTTGATTAGACTTAATTTGCAATCAAAGAGAATCCAACAAGAAGTTCAATCAAAAGTTGTCCAGGGTGTTCAGGCTAATCTTAGTTTGACAGCCTTAGGCGAGCTTAAGGTTATCCTTCCTTCTGACAACGTATTGATATCTTTTAATAATGTTATTACCCCGTTATGGGAACAACAATTATCAATTACCAATAGTATCATGTGTTTAACCCAACTCCGCGACACCCTTCTCCCCAAACTCCTCTCCGGCGAAATCACTCTGCCGGAAGCTGAGCAGGCGGTAAGCGAGGCGGAACATGTATAAAGTCGACCGCCCAAACAATAGCCTTCAGTCGCTGTTGGAAGTCTCTTTTAGCAGCCTCGGCTTTCGTGAACGCGATCACCTGCAGGAGTGGTTGGCGAAAAACCCGCAGGTGCTGACCAAAAAAGACGACAAAGAAGACGAACTACTCATTATCCAGAAAGAGTTTGCAGGTTTCGACGATACCAAAGAGCGCCTCGACCTGCTGGCGCTGGATAAAAAAGGCAACTTGGTCATCATCGAAAACAAGCTCGATGACTCCGGGCGCGATGTGGTGTGGCAGGCGCTGAAATATGCCGGTTACTGCGCCAATCTACGCTAGGAAAGCGTGGTGGAGATCTTCCAGCTTTATCTGGATCAGTACGAATCGGCAGAGATCCGTAAGGCACCTGAAGTTATCGCTGAATTTATGGGCTGGGAAAATCTGAAAGAGGGTGTACTCAACCGCAAAGGCACCCAGCGTGTCATTATGGTGGCGGCTAACTTTCGCAAAGAGGTTACCAATACAGCGCTGTGGCTGATGCAGTTTGGTATCCGCGCGCAATGCTTCAAAGTCACGCCATACCGTTTCGGCGAGGATGTCTTTGTCGATATCCGCCAGGTCATCCCAACCCCGGAAGCGGAGTCATACATGATTGGAATGGCGCAAAAAGAGGCGGAAGAACAATCAGCCACCAGCAGCAGCGAACTGCAACAGCGTCACTATCTGCGCCGCGAGTTCTGGACGATGGCGCTGGAAAAATTCCGCACCAGCCCCTGCTCACTGTTTAACAACCGCGCTCCCTCAACCGATCACTGGCTTGCTGCCGGGTCAGGTGTCAGCGGTGTGCCGTTTGAACTGATCTTTTCTCAGAAAGATGCCCGCGTGCAGCTCAATATTTCACGTGGTGATGCACTGGAAAATACCTGGCTTTTTGAGCGTCTACAGGAACGCAGAACGCATATCGAATCGTTATTTGGTGAGCCGCTCGACTGGCGGTTATTGCCTGAAAGAAAGAGCTGCCAGATCGTCTGTTCAAAGGCGTTTGACGGTGGCAATAAAGAGATCTGGCCTGCCATTATCGACTGGATGATGGATAGTATGAATCGTCTGGAAAAAACGATTCGCCCGAGCTTACTGGAACTGGCAATTGAACTTAAGCAGACAGGATTGATTACCGAGGGAGAGGAAGAGTAATGCTGAGCGAAGACGATTTAGAACAGCAAAGCCTGCAATGGTTTGCTGAACTGGGCTGGGAAGTATTGCACGGACCGGATATTGCGCCAGATGGCAACCATCCGCTGCGTGCTTCGTTCCACGATGTGTTTTTGCGCCCGGTGCTACTGGAGCAATTGCAAAAGATTAACCCACATCTCCCGGTTGCCGTGCTGGATGAGGTGATACAGCGTATCGGCCATGCGCAAAGCCCGGATCTGGTCGTCAGTAACAAAGCCTTCCATCACCTGCTGCTCGACGGCGTGCCGGTGCGGTACAAGCATGATGACAGAGTCATTCACGATAAAGCGCTGCTGATGGATTTTAACCATCCGAAGCATAACCGCTTTACGGTGGTGAATCAGGTAGCCATCCAGGGAACGAAGCAGATTCGTCGCCCGGATGTCATCTGCTATATCAACGGTCTGCCCATAGCAGTAATTGAGCTGAAAAGTCCGATTGATGCTAATGCCGATATCTGGGCGGCATTTAACCAGTTGCAGACCTATAAAAACGAACTCAGCGACCTGTTTATCTGCAACGAAGCGCTGGTGGTCAGCGATGGCTACAACGCCCGTATTGGCTCTCTCACCGCGAACGAAGAGCGCTTCCTGCCGTGGAAAACGCTGTCTAATGAAGACGACAAACCGCTGTTTGAGTGGCAACTTGAAACTGTAGTGAAAGGGTTCTTTAACCGCGAACTTCTGCTCGACTACATTCGTTACTTCATCCTGTTTGAAAGCGACGGCAAACGGCTGATTAAAAAAATTGCCGCCTATCATCAGTTCCATGCCGTACGTGAAGCAGTGGCAGCGACAATTGTGGCCTCTACCGGTAAACATTTACCGTTGCGCAGCAACATCACGCCAGGCAGTAAAAAAGCAGGCGTGGTGTGGCACACGCAGGGTTCAGGGAAGAGTATTTCGATGTGCTGTTACGCCGGGAAACTGCTGCAACAAGCGGAAATGAACAACCCGACCATCGTGGTGGTGACTGACCGTAACGATCTCGACGGCCAACTGTATGCCACCTTCTGCCAGGCACAGGATTTGCTTAAGCAGGAACCGTTGCAGGCGAACGACCGCGACCAGCTCCGAGAGATGCTCAACGCCCGTGAATCAGGCGGGATTATTTTTACCACCGTGCAAAAATTTGCCCCGCTGGATGGTGAACAAACTCATCCGGCGCTAAACCTGCGCAGTAATATCGTCGTCATTTCCGATGAGGCGCACCGCAGCCAGTATGGGCTCAGCGCCACACTGGACCGGGAAACCGGCGCTTATAAGTACGGTTACGCCAAACATATGCGCGATGCGTTACCCAATGCGTCGTTTATGGGGTTTACCGGAACACCGGTTTCTTCCGAAGACAAAGACACCCGCGCGGTGTTTGGTGATTACGTCTCTATCTACGATATTCAGGATGCAGTGGAAGACGGCGCAACCGTGCCTATCTACTATGAATCGCGCCTGGCAAAACTCGACCTCAACCACGAAGAGCTGGAAACTCTGTCAGAACAAGTGGATGAGCTGGTCGAAGATGAAGAGACCGATCAGAAAGAGAAAACCAAAAGCGACTGGAGCCGTCTGGAAAAACTGGTCGGTTCTGAACCGCGTATCAATCAGGTGGCCGCCGATCTAGTTCAGCATTTTGAGGCACGTAATGCCACAATGAATGGCAAAGCAATGATTGTTGCCATGAGCCGAGAGATCTGCGTGAAGCTGTATGATGCGCTGGTGGCTCTACGCCCGGAGTGGCACAGTGATGACGTCGAGAAAGGTGAAATCAAAATCATCATGACCGGCTCAGCCTCCGATAATAAATTCCTTCAGCCGCACATCTACAATAAGCAGACCAAAAAACGCCTTGAAGCGCGCTTTAAAGATCTCAACGACCCGTTGAAACTGGTGATTGTGCGCGATATGTGGCTTACCGGGTTTGATGCGCCATGTTGTCATACGATGTACATCGATAAACCGATGCGCGGGCATAACCTGATGCAGGCTATTGCGCGCGTCAACCGCGTCTTCAAGGATAAACCGGGCGGTTTAGTGGTGGATTACATTGGAATCGCCAATGAACTGAAACAGGCGTTGAAAACCTATACCGATTCAAAAGGTAAAGGGCAGACGACTGTCGATGCCCATGAAGCGTTCGCCATCCTGCTTGAAAAACTGGATGTGATTCATGGAATGTTTGCTAAAACACCAACCGCCGCCGGGTTTGATTACACCGGTTTTGCAGAGGTGCCCCAACAGTTTTTACTCAAAGCCGCAGATTATGTGCTGGGCCTCGATGATGGTAAGAAGCGCTTTTTCGATGTCGTGCTGGCGATGAACAAAGCCTGGTCACTGTGCAGTACGTTAGATGAAGCCAAACCCTTGCAAAAAGAGATCGCGTTTTTGTCGGCGGTGAAAGTAGCGATCATCAAGCTGACGACAACCGACAAAAAATTCAGCCAGTCAGAGAAAAACACGTTGCTTGGCAAAATCCTCGATAACGCCATTATTGCGACGGGCGTGGATGATGTGTTTGCGCTGGCAGGTTTGGATAAGCCGAATATCGGATTGTTGTCAGACGAGTTTCTGGAAGAAGTGCGCGAATTGCCGCAGCGCAATCTGGCAGTGGAGTTGCTGGAGAAACTGCTGAACGATGGCATTCATGCCCGCACCAAAAACAACGTGGTGCAGGAGAAGAAATACTCAGATCGTCTGAAAGCCGTGCTGCTCAAATACAATAACCGCGCCATTGAAACCGCGCAGGTGATTGAAGAACTGATCCAGATGGCAAAAGAGTTTCAGGAAGCAATGGCGCGTGATGAAGCGCTGGGGCTAAACCCGGACGAAATCGCGTTCTACGATGCACTGGCGGAAAACGAAAGCGCGGTACGAGAGCTGGGTGATGACGTCCTTAAGAAACTGGCTATCGAAGTCACGTTAAAATTGCGTCAATCCACAACTGTAGACTGGCAGGTACGAGAAAGCGTGCGCGCGCGGTTACGCATTCTGGTGCGTCAGACGCTGCGTAAGTACAAGTATCCGCCGGATAAAACACCTTATGCAGTTGAGCTGATACTGAAGCAGGCTGAAGTCGTTTCGAATAGTTGGACAGTTTGAGGTTCAATTGAGTTAGCTCAGACCTGATCCTGGCACTGTTACGGTACAGAGCTTGACCTAAGCTGACAGGCTGCTTTGTGCCAGGAGCGGGCATTGCTAAGTCCGCATTGCATTAATTAGAGGGGGCAGGTCAAGGCTCATAATGTTCATGCCTGGAGTTGAGCGCAAAGAAACCGTTATGGCTTTGCGCTCAACTGCCCTCCGACTCATTCTGTGATAACCACGACATTCTCTCGGTATTACCAATAATTATACGTTCTGCCGCGCTGCAATCTGCAACGCCGCGCGGACTTCTTCATAGACGGGTAGCGCAACTCCCGGCGTATCCAACGTCGCGATCACAACATAAGGCACCCGGAGTTTCTTGATACCTGCACGACCATAACAGTTGATGCGGATGGCAAGCTGATCGCCTCTGGTAAACACCGATGCACGATTACCTCTGCGAACCTCATGATAAACAGTACCATTTTTGAGGTGGGAGGGGTAGTTATCGAATTCATCTAAATCGATAGCGCCAAAAGCAGGACTAGCCCACAGCTGAGCACCACGGTAGTCTTTATGACCATAATTTACTGGTGAGAACCAAGCCACCGTCACAATGAGTCGACGGTTGACGGTCCTCGCAGCCAGACTCGGGGGAAGTGGTAAGAAGAAATCCTGTGCCTTTTCACCCTCGATGACGTTGGTGTACAGCAGAGTAGCCTGGTTGTCATGGCAGAAATGAATACGGCGTTCATTCACCCGGCCAAAACCCAAATATTGGTTAAGGTCGGACTTGAATGTCCGACTGCCGTTTACGTCAAGATGGCGGCTGATAAGCTGTCTTGACAGCACATTATGTTCAGCGCCATGGATCAACATGGCCTTAAGTATCAAAGCATCAGGGGCTTTAGAGAGCGCCTCCCCATAGCCAAGTTCTTTCATTTCCTGAAGCGTTTCATGAAGCATGGCAAGCCTGCGGGTTGCCAGCGCTGCCGCATTACTTGTGCCCGATGTAAATCCATACTGATTAATCGCCCCTCCAACTCCAGGCATGGCGGACTGAAGCCCAGGTCCGAAGCGGGGCGTCTGAGATATAACCAGTCTGACAGGATCACGGGCTGTAATGGTTTTATTTATATAGGTCTGTCTGCCGCCAGGCATATGAATTTCGGGTTTGACCGATTTACGCCTGCCGAGCGCAACAGGGTTGATAGGGGAGAACATCCCCTGTGTTCTAAAAATATCGACCTGATTTGTCGGTATTGCACCGGTATAGCCGTCGTGATGCGTTGCACCAACGGTCAGAGCGTTGATTGACTCAGCTGGCGACAGTAAACGTCGCAGCGGACGCTGTAATGCAATGGCTTTAAGGGCATGTTCTTCTAGCTCATCAGGCGTAAGTGCACTAAAGTCGTCCCCTGCAACATTATCCAGAACTAACTGCATTCCAGAATTACCCGCACTAACGACAAAAAGTACCTGAAACTCGACAGAAAGCCAGTCAAGCATTCGCGCCCACGGACTGATATGCGCGTCAAACATTCTGCAGGGATCGCCCACGGACAGGTTAATGACCGACACATCTGGAGCGGTAGGGGGGTGGCCGTTTTCACCTCTTTTCATTCTGACTACGGCCCGATGAATCAGATCAGCTGGAAGATAGTGAGTCGGTATCTGCTCTCTAACGCTTCCGTTAAATCCTGTGCTACCAGGTGCCATGATAGGCCTGACATGAATGCGACGTCGAAGCGGAGGCTCTTCGGGATCGGACAAATCGCCGTGTACAATCAATGAAGCCATTGAAGTCCCATGGCTCTGGTGGGAAGGTACATCATAAAGTGCCTCAAAATCATCAGGGTCATCAATTTCGAGTCTACCACTCAACGCCTGATGATTCTCAAGCGGGAGCCCATCAAGTAAAGCAATCACTGGACTGGCATAGGGATCTGGCATGGACTGATGACCGAACGGCAACCCCTCATTGGCAACCGTATTCTCGCTGTTCACTAGGATTGCGCATTGTCCGAGTGGCCTGAAATACATAACATCGTCACAGCGCATGAGTTCCAGAATTCCAGCTCCATCGGCCAGCACCTGCTCAACCCTGCTGATCGGCAACTGACCAACAAGTGCGTGATAGCTGATCCCCTTATGGAGACATCCTCCGGTGATGCTTCCACCTGCCTGGGCAATAAGGCGTCTTATCCGCGTTTCCGCTCTGGCCTGCTCTGCGGGTAATGCCCTGTACCAGAGTTCGATTTCAAATGGCACAGGAGCGTCATATCCAGCCGCAGCATCCTCTACGAGGGCCTGCCAATTTTCCACAACCGACGTTGCCTCCAGCCTGTCGCGTGTATCCCAGAACCTAATATCAATCAGCCTGTTAAATACCTCTTTCAGGGCTCCATAGCCACGTTCAACGGTACGGGTTCTCTGATATTCGCGCCACAATGCCAAAAGTCGGCTCAACCCAGCCTGATTACTCATGGTGAGGTAAGCATTTTTGGAAGTGGGCGTCCGTCTGCTGTTGCTTAGCGTATAATAATCTTCGCTATCAAAAGATTTTTCGAGCAGGGATGAGGATAGGTATTCAAAACCTTTAACGCGGGCAAGCGCATTAGCAACGCCCTGAATTTCACCCGCAACTTCTAGAACGAGGACTTTTTCTGGGAGGAACCCCTCGGCAGTATCGGCAAACTCAATGTATTCCGCAAATTTACGTTCGAGCCTCTCCACCTTGGGTATTACCCGATCGGCCTGAATATTAAAGGGTGGTGATTGAATCGATGATACAAAGGGCGGAAGGTCGTCCCTCTTATTGACTGCTTTCGGTGTAGTAAATATGAGTAGAGGGTTCTTCGCCACTTCACGTTCCTTTTATGTGAATTAATTTTCCTGCCGATATCTATCCGTCCAGTATTTGAGGCAATGAGCGGAAATATCCTTTAGCTTATTTTTACTTGTGGGGAGGCCGAGCACGTATTTACGTTGCACGTCGAGAGCAAATTCTTCGAGTTCGGCAAAGCTCAGTCCTGACAGTTTTCTGGCAAGGGTTGAAGGAGCCAGTCCCAGAGAGTGGCCGACCCGTTTTTCAAATTCTTCGAACCATTTCATTGCCATACGCTGTGTTGGGGCGGGCACTGTTATCTGTAACTGAAATCTGCGCCAAATGGCTTTATCGAGCATTGATTCATGGTTTGTAGCCCCCACGACCACAACATGACTAGGTAATAAATCAATCTGCTTAAGCAGCGAGTTCACCACACGCTTCATTTCACCATTGTCATTTGCATCTTCGCGCTCTTTTCCGATGGCGTCAAACTCATCAAAAAAGAGAACGCAACGCTGAGTTTTCACAAACTCAAATAATTTATCAATCTGCTGCGCTGTCTCGCCGAGATAACGATTAATTATGCCTTCATATTTAACCGTGAAGAACGGTAGAGAAAGATGATTTGCAAGAGCCTCGGCAATAGAGGTTTTACCATTACCAGGAGGGCCCGAAAGAAGAAGTTTATGTCGGGGTTCAAGATTATAAGACCGCAGAACATCTCGGCGTGCGTGCTCTTCAATAAGCTCCATAAACTGGGTGATAACTGATTCAGGAACAATCAAGTCATCAATAATTTTGCGCGGTTGAATTTCATAGAACGCATTCTGTAGATCATTATCGTAGGTGTAGCGACGTGTCTCACCCGAACCTGAACTAGTAAGAATATTTTTTAACTTGTCCGCCAGCTGATACTGGTGGCGTGCCGTGGCCTCCGCAGCTATCGCCTCTGCGGTAATTTTGAAACGAGGCAGGTCCCCCTTTATCCCCATTTCTACTAAATTCAGCACTAAGTCGGCTCTGGCCATTGTTTACCTCACATTACTACAGAGTCTAGTTTATCAAGCCGAACAGAGCTGGCAAACACATATCTGGTCAACCCTTCAATCTAGGCTCTCATGCTTCCATGGAGTGCTAGAACAAGCTCGCTCCCCGCAGGGATTTTAAAATTACAGTAGTGCTCACCTTCTGAATCATGGCGCACTGAATCGCCATAAGCCAAGTGGTCATCTTTAATCGCTGGCGTTATCTCTTCCAACTTCTGCTGCTCGCTCTTGGCAGACCTCGCGACTCTCAAGTAGGCCGCTTCGTGCTGTGAGTTCAACGGGTCGATGCAACGCTATCCTTAATCAAGGGGGGACGTTGCCAGCTTAAATGCTGCAATCATCAATACGGAACTTAGCTCTTAGACAGTGGCATACCCGTAGCTATTAGCCCAAAAATGTATGTCCCGCTCTCTGAGGGCTGCTACAACCTGCTACATGTAGCAGGTTGTAGCAGGGTACCGAGGCACAATATCGAATTTTTTACTTCGAAATGTAACCATTATGTTAATGTCTCGGTGGGGCATCAGCCCCTACCCGAGGAACCATTAACGACCTAATCCACCTAAGCATGAGCACTGGCTTGTGCCAAAGTTGCGGTAAACGCTGTAGGTATCCTTGGTCCTGGTTTTCGCCAGATACGCCAGTCGAATTAGGAAACCCCAGTAGACTGGGCTACGATCCAAGGCGTCGAATCGGCTAAACCTATAAACAGCATTTGGTGGGAATTCAGCTAATGTTGCGTAATCAGGGTAATCAAGCCCTAGAGCACTGCACCAAGCTTTCTGTATTCGGGTAGCCATATTGTCAGCATCGGGGTCCTGGTAATTACCCAAATACCCATAGACATCGGCATTGAACAACAACACAAGGTGATAATGCGGGTGTACGCTTGTATCTCGTTCTCTACACCATCCATAAGATGGTAATGTCGGATCTCCCGGTCTTCTGGACCGGTTATGATCCGCCCGTAACTGACTTTTCAGTGACTCGAAGAAGCGAGTGATTGCCTGCGTATCATCGCGCTGGAAGCATATTGGTAGATCAGGCTCTCCCGGTACATGAGACAGAGCGAACCTCGTGTCAGTACGAATAGCCAGTATCCGGTTATGCAGCTCCAGCGTGTCGTAGACCATTTCAAGCAGTGAATTGAGAATATTGAGGTCAATGGGTGATCTATACTTTCTGGAGGCTATTTCTACCAAGTCATCAATCTCTGCATTGCTAAGCTTATACTGCGAATTCATAATAATCCTTAAGTTTGTAAATATTAATATTTGGATAATGGGTAGCCCTCACGCTACCCATGTGATGTTGGATATACTCCCTATAGGGGGATGTACAGGTGTAGGATATAGAATAACCACTGAGATATATTACATATACCAGTTAAAATCCATTGGTTGTCCTCACTAGTAATTTAACCTGAATCCGCTGTGTCACTGTGCTTAAGGTCAAAAAAAAATATTAACCAGACAGATTTTAATTGCTCTGAAGTTATTCGAAGTTAGGTAGCTTACTCATCGCTATCGATCCCGAGTATAAAATAGGGATGTTAGTCTTCTCAGCCAAGTCTTTCGGTTCCATTGTTGAACCAATAAATTTTACATAATTAACCCCTCCTCTTTCGAATAATTGCACTACACCTTCAGACTCAAGTTGTTTTAAAGTAGGCATCAGGTTTTCTGAACTCCTTACGGAATATGGACCTTTCTTAATAAGATCATTTCTTTTGAAGTCGTAAGAACCATTGCTAACGAGATTGTCTTCTAGGTACCATGCCAACTTTTCAGCTCTTGTAGGTTTTCGAGTGGAATCAACCTTAGCGATAAGATGATTAATAAAAAATTCTGTTATTTTTAATGATGATGTTAAAGTTTCCTTCGTAATTACTGGTGAGTCAGGTGTAATAAACATTTGCATGACTGCTGCAATCCGTGAAGCATGCTCCATAAATCGAGCACTAAAATCATCATAATGGTGTAGTTCGCCTCCTTTTTTTATTTTTTCCTGAATTTGTCTACTCTGTAAACTCCAGATGCTTTGTGCCTCAGAAGAAAAAGTAACAAATATACGTTCTTCATTTTTTTCTCTACGCCTCATTCCATCCTGCAAATGCTTGGTGACAATAGAAAAAAATTCTTCCAGCCCTGGTTCATCAGTCCATGTACCAGCATCAGGGATACAGATCAATTCAGGGATCTGTTCCATGTCGACCGGCAATAAGCGAGCCAAACATCCTGAATTCCTTGCTTTTTCACCCTGTTTTTCAAGAAAGTCATCAAATAAACCGGGCTGCATCATCAGCAGCATCGTTAGCCGTGCATCATCAACATCGTAACTGTCACGTGAAGCCCTGCTGTCTGCAATTCTTCCTTCTCCCCAAAGAGAGTTGAGTACGGGTGTATTGCGGAAAAGATTACTGTCGAAGGGCCCTCCAGCCTCATCAGACCCGAGCATCAACGATGGGGAGCCCTGCGCTAATATCTTTCTAAGTCCCTCACTTGTGGTGTCATTTTTAGTAAGATACTTTCTTATCGGTATAACTGGTTTTCTTAGATAGCATTCCTCCTGTTTATTGCGTGCTTCGCTTTCACCAGTTATCTGACGAATAGCTTTACTGTATTGTTTTTTATACTCTTTAAATTCCACTTCCCATGATGCAATCTCTAGTTCATAGCGCTCCTTCTTTAGCAGGAAATCATCTTTCAACGCATTTTCCAGTCGATAGATTGGCTCCATCAACAATTTAAATACAGTTGATTTTCTGCTTCCGGATCTTGCTAACAACAGAAGATAAAGCGATGTAAAAGTTTTCCCATTCTTAAGCTGAACATCAAATTTATCCTGGCAGGCATACGCCATTACCCCAAGTAATACGGTAAAAATAAGTTCAGCGGCAGCTCCCGTTTTAAAATGTATGTAACTTATCAATCGCTGTGAAAATGTCGGTAACGTTTGAAACTCTAAAGACAGTTCTTTTATTTTTTTACTCTTATTTCTTTTGGTCATGCATATTAGACCCTTTTTATCATTGAAAAATCAAATGACTTCAGGGGAGATCCACTTATCTATATAAGCAAATCTCCATCCTAATAATGAAATGTAAAGTTTTATGAGACGAGAAAACCTCTCGCCATCTAATTTAAATTAAATTTCCATAAATACTAAACATCAACTACCTGCAATGACTTTAAATAATTTCTGACATCATCTAAAAACCAATAATTTCTATTATTAAGGTTGATTGGTCTAACTAGCCCTGATGGGAGTCGATCATTACATAGCCACATTCTGATCGTCTGAGGTTTACGCTTGAGCAAGTTAGCTAATTCCGTCGTGGATACAAGCGAGATATTATCCATTTCTGATAATTGCAATACTTTGGATTGATTCATGCTGCCACCTCTGTAATAGAGTTGTTGGCAAATGAATTTAATGGGAGAGTAAGGAGACAAAAACAAGAAAGGAAGAGGGAACCAAAACCACTGGCAGGTTCGGGATCACTTCCATCGTTAGAACCAGAAGATGAAGAGTTTTTAGCTGATTTGCTGCTACGCCGTGACTTAATTGCCGAGCCAGTACGTGGCACACAATGAGATATCATATTCTGAAGTGTAAGGCTGAGTGACTTAACCCTTAGGTGTTTCTGATGAATAGCCTGATTCATTGCATGAAGAGCAACTTTCTTGTAATGATTTTTAAACCATTCATCAAGAGGCTGTGCATTAGCTGATGGTGCATGGTATTGGATTTCAAAACTTACATCATTCGACCCTAGCATGTTCGCCAGAATTTCTTGATCATCGTTAATGGTGCTGGAACTAGTATTAAGATCAAACATCCTGATACATCTCCTTTATGGTTAAGATTATGAGTCGATTTTTATCTAAGTTTATAGGTTTGTCAACATACAAAAATCATCATTAACCTATTGATAAAAAAGAAAATCAACGCATATCAACGTTTTTTTCTTTGCTGATTTTTGCTTGTTCCAGTATCCAAATCTCGATTTTTTCATGCCACTTACGTAACAAATCTAATGGGCGGCGGCGATAGTGTTTCTCAGCAAGGGCACTAGGTTTATGGCCCATAATCTGCGCAACAACGCCTGTCGGTACTTCGACCCATTCTGAAAGCGTACCGAAGCTTCGGCGTAGGCCGTGTAAGCTTATATGAGGAAGTTTTGCTCGCAGCAAAGCTTGGTTATGAGCCTTTCTGGGTTCAACTATTTTTCCGCTTTTACTGTTACTATTAAAAACCCATTGGCTGTTATCAGACTTCGCTTTTCTTGTATTGGCCAGTTTTGACAATAGGGCTGATACATATGGCGTCAGCGGAATAGTACGTTCGCCTTCAACCTTATCCTTGATGCGCATACTGGACCATTTGAAATCAATATCCTCCCAGCACAGTGAAGCAATTTCCTCTCGGCGTGCTCCCGTCAGCAAGAGCACCTGAAGGTAGGTTGATATCATTGGATTGCTTAACCGTTTTACTTCGGTAAACCAGTTTTCAAGCTGCTCTTTTTGCAAACAGTCATCAGCTTTACTGGCTGATACGGGGACCATTTTTCTGACGTTTCTATCTTGTGTTAAGTCTGTCGGTATTACGCCGTGAAACTGTTTATGGTCTTCAACCCACTTAAGGAATGTTCGCAGTATCCGATAGGCGTTAGCGGTAACAGTAGGGCGAGTTTGTCTTTCTCGGGTTAACCAATCAGTTACAAGCATTGGTGTTATTTCGCTGAGTGGCAAATCAAGAAAGTATGCCAGCGGTGCAGCCATCGTTTGACCGTTACCTACTTTTTTGGCATTGCCGCCTCGATCTGAAAGCCTTATGTGATCGGCAAGGTATCGCTGAGAATAGGGGCGTTTGGTCTTTGCACTTATGCCCGTTTTTAACTCTTCAAGATATTCCTCCCAAGCAACAGAAAAGATCACTTTTCCCCTGTGATATTCAGCTTGCTGAGATTGCAGCGCAGCGATTTTCTCGGCTTTTGCAATTCTGGGGTCTGTTCCAGTATCTACCAAGGTTTGCAATCGTCTGGCTTCGCTTCGGGCATCATCAATCTTCCAGTCATTGATATTGCCGATGGTCATGCGCAGCGTTTTGCCCAGAAATACACTTTGGAAAATATATGCTTTCGTTCCTTTAGTTGCGCGGCAAGCCAGTGCTGGCACTTCCGTATCCCAAAGAAAGACTTGGGATTTACCTTCAGTGAGTTCAAATTTACGGAGGCGTTCTAAGGTGAGTTTTTGTCTTGAAATAGCCATTGGGCGCTCCTTAACGGGTTTCTGACATTAGAATCTAATGTAACGGCGTATGTAAGTAAACTCAGTCCATAGAGATCCATTCCCATCAATTTGCATCAACATGAGGAATCCTATACTGTAATGTTTTATAAGTAAAAAGTGATTTTTTTAATTGGTTTTCAGGGGGTAAAAAAAGAAGACCTACGCACTTCTAAGCCGTAGGTCACAGGTTCGAATCCTGTAGGGCGTACCATAAAAATCAATTAGTTATATAGATAGCCTCTAAATACGAAATTGATACAGGTGCTCTAGCGGGTGTCGTTGCGATTTACGATGATTTGCACTTCTCAAGTGCTGATATGCGCTCAGATAGAGCGTCAATCTTATCGATTAAAGCCAGGCTGTGTCCCGTAACTATTTTTTGTACAATCAGGGACATGAGTTCACCACAAAAAGTGCTTCAATTTGGCTCGTTACGATTTCCCCGATGAAGCATGGGCGCTGATGTCTCCCATGCTGCCACCTGAAAGAGGCTCTTCCAGAGGCGGGCGTCCTTACGTTGCGCACAGACATGTCATGAATGGCGTATTTGGGGGGCTTTGCTCTGGCGCGCCGTGGCGGGATTTACCTGAGCGCTATGGTCACTGGAAAACCCTTTACAACCGTTTTAACCGGTGGTCTAAAGCCGGAGTAATGAACAGTGTTTTCAATAAATTACTCCAGATTCTGGATGAATGCGCATTGATTGACTGGGATGTTATCGCGCTGGATGGCAGTAATGTTCGCGCCCTGAAGGCGGCGGCCGGTGCGAAAAAAACATCCCGATGAACACGAGGACCATGGGCTGGGTCGCTCTCGCGGCGGCTTTGGCACCAAAATCCATCTGGCGACAGATGGCACAGGGTTACCCTTAAGTTTTTGCCTGAGCGGCGGACAAGCCCACGAAAGCCGATACGCGGAAACCCGGCTTAACCGGGTCGGGATTATCCGAAAAAGCGGGCATCTGAAATCACGTCCGAAAGCGGTACTGGCGGATAAGGGTTACTCAAGCAACAGTCTTCGCATTTATTTGAAAATAAAAAGAATAAAAGCAGTTGTTAGGTTAAGGGACACAGCCTAAATCCCTTAAAGGGAACTCAGTCCGAATTGAGCGAGTCTTTTCAATCGCCAAATATCCCAAATCACCCACCGGACCGAGCGATGCCGATCATAGCAGCAGTCGCTGATGAAGAACGACAACTGATGTGCCAGCCAGCCCAACAGACCCGCGATAATCCGTCAAATATCTTATTTCGTCTGCTCTTCGTGCGGGATGTTGAACCAGGTGACATACAACACAGGCAGGAATAATAGCGTCAGGACGGTGCCGACGATAATACCGCCCATCATGGCATAAGCCATTGGCCCCCAGAAAATCTCGCGCGCGATGGGAATGAGAGCAAGCGTGGCGGCGGCAGCGGTTAACATGATCGGCCGCATACGATGTTCGGTGGCCTGTACCACTGCCTGCCAGGGCGATATTCCTTCGGCACGTAAGGTGTCGATATGCACGACCAGAATCACCGAGTTGCGGATTAAAATGCCCACCAGCGCCAACACACCCAAAATGGCGACAAAGCCCAGAGGGGAATTACTCAGCAGCAATGCCGCCACCACGCCTATCAAGGCCAACGGAGCCACAGAAAACACCAACAACAGACGATGAAAACTTTGTAACTGAATCATCAACATGGTAGCCATGACAAAAAGCATGACGGGGACCACCTTCACTATCGGTGCCTGTGCTTTCGCACTCTCTTCAACCGCTCCGCCTGTTTCTATCGTATAGCCCTGAGGAAGGCTCTGTCGTAACACCTCCACGTTTGGCTCAAGAGCCTGCACAATGGTTGCAGGTTGAATATCTCCGCTGACGCCCGCTTTCAGCGTGATGGTGGCAGCCCGATCGCGCCGCCAGATAGTCGGTTGCTCAAGCTGATAACTGAACGTCGCGACGGAGGATAGCGGGACTTGCCGACCATTGTTTCCATCGAGCTGCAAATCCAGCAACGCGTCCACCGAACCGCGATCTTTTGCCTGACCTCGCCACAATACGTTGATCAGATAGATATCGTCGCGAACCTGCGTGACCACCTCGCCACCGGTCAGACCATTCAGCGCCTGGGCAATAGCCTGCGAGGAAACCCCCATCTGACGGGCCTTATCTTGCAATACGTTCACCTTGACCACCCGGGCAGGTTCATTCCAGTCGAATGCCAGATTGGTCAATGAGGGGTTTTGTCCGATAACAGCGGCCAGTTTATGCGCCTCGGTGCGTACTGTCTGGATGTCCGGCCCGGCGACCCGGTACTGCACCGGCTTACCCACTGGCGGGCCTACGTCCAGCAGCTTGACGTAGGCATCCGTGCCGGGGAATGTGTGAGCCAGGTAGGCGCGATACTCTTTTTGCAAACGGTCCCGGGTTTTGATGTCTTTCGCCACAATCACCATCTGGCCGAGCGACACCGAAGAGGGCTGAACATCGAAGGATAAAATAAAGCGCGGTGCGCCAGTGCCGATATAACTCGACCAGTGATCGACATCGGGATTATTTTGCAATTTCTCCCGCTCGAATTGCGCCATTTGCCGGCTGGTTTCCTCAATAGAACTGTTTTGCGGCAGGTTCCAGTCCACGATCAGCTCCGGCCGGTCAGAACTGGGGAAAAACTGATGTTGCACCAGCGACATACACAGAACGGAAACGATAAAGGCCGCACAGGTACTGCCAATGGTTAACCACCGATGGCGCAGACAATATTGCAGCATGCGGGAAAACGTGTGGTCGGTGCGGCTCTTGTGCTCGGCTTTCTTTGTTATCGTCTTCGGCAGCAGTGCTACGCCCAACAGCGGGGCGATCAGTACCGCGACAACCCAGGACACGATCAGTGAAACAGCGATCACCACAAACAACGTGAACAGAAATTCGCCGGCATTACTGGCATTAAAACCGACGGGAATGAAACTGGCTACCGTGACCAGCGTTCCGGTTAACATCGGAAAAGCGGTGGAGGTGTAGACATGCGTTGCCGCTTTTCTGAGGCTATCCCCCATTTCCAGACGGGCCACCATCATTTCTGTCGCAATCATCGCATCATCGACCAACAGTCCTAACGCGATAATCAGTGCACCCAGGGATATGCGTTGTAATGAAATGCCGGAGTAATACATCACCAGGAAAGTGATGGCCAGCACCAGCGGAATGGAAATGGCCACCACCAGGCCAGCCCTGACGCCGAGGCTGATAAAACTGATCGCCAGCACAATGACCACCGCTTCAAATAAGGCACGGGTAAAGCCGGACACGGCGTCATCCACAATCGCGGGTTGGTCGGACACTTTGGACACCGACACCCCGGCCGGCAGGTCGTGCATAATATGGTCGATAATCCGATCCAGCGCATGGCCGAACACTAGCAAGTTGCTGCCTGACTTGATGCCTACCGCCAGCGCGATGGCGGGTTTGCCGTCGTAACGAAATAGCGAAGTCGGTGGATCAACATAACCACGGGTAATGTTGACCACGTCGGTAAGCGGGAAGAAGCGATTATTAATACGTAAGTTGATGTGTCGCAGGCTTTGCTCGGAGGCGAAGCCGCCATCCACCCGTAATGCAATACGGTCCGATCCCGCTTCAATAACGCCGGACGCAGTCACGGCATTCTGAGCCTGCAATGCCGCGATAACGTCACTGCGGCTTACACCCAGTTCGGCACTTTTGCGGGGATTGAACTCAAGGTAAATCACTTCATCCTGCGCGCCAAGGATCTCAACGCGTCCGACGTTGGGGATGGTCAGGACTTTCTTTTGCGCATCGTTGACATAATCACGCAACTGGCGTTGGCTGATGCCATCGCTGGTGAAGGCATAAATATTACCGAACACATCATCGAAGCGATCGTTTAAAAAAGGGCCCTGTATACCAACTGGAAAATTGCCCTGGATATCCGCCATCATATTGCGAACCCGTTGCCAGATGGCACGAACATCCTTTGACGGCGTATCTTCCTTCAAATCGACGAAAATAACCGTTTTTCCAGCCGTTGTCTGGCTGCGGGTGTGACTTAATGTATCGATTTCCTGTAGTTTTTTTTCAATACGGTCAGTCACCTGATTTGTCATTTCTTCCGCAGTGGCTCCGGGCCACTGCGCCTGTATGACCATCGTTTTGATGGTAAATGCGGGATCTTCTTCTCTTCCCAGTTCCTGATAGGAAAAGAAACCGATCACCGCAGAAATAATGATGAAATACCACACCAGAGATCGGTGCTCCAGCGCCCAGTCCGAAAGGTTAAATTTGTTCACAGCGTAGACGTCCTCTCAATGCGGATTTTTTGCCCCGGTTGCAAGCTGTTCACACCGGCAATAACGATCTGCTCACCTTCCTGCAATCCACCCAATACACGTACCGAATCCCCCTGTGATGCAGGCATTAACTGGATTTCTCTCAGGCTGACGGTCAGGCTGGATGGGTTAATCACCCAGACGAAATGCGCCTGCTGTCGTTCAAGGATGGCGGTAGCGGGGACAACCAACGGTGTGTCAGTCTTTCGTGCCATCAGGGGGAAACGGTCACCACGGTGCCTAAACGAAACGCCTCGGGCGCATCATTAATGGCAATTTTCACCCGGCGCATGCGCGTCGCCGCATCTGCCGCCGGGGCAATCTCTCTCAGTTCTCCAGTCCATTTCACGGCGGGATCCATCTGCAGCGCGACCTCAAACCGATGGCCCAGAGTCACGTCTTTTAGCTGAGATTCCGGCAGGTCAACCACGGCATCGCGCTCACCCAGATAAGCTATCTGCAATACCGTCTGACCAGCAGCCACCGTCTGCCCGGTCTCAACCGACACTGCGGTGATGACACCATCCACGCGCGCTTTCAGTTCGGCATAACTTAACTGCTCACTGGCTTTGCGTAGTCTGGCCTGTGCCACATCGACTGCCGCCTGAGCGGCGGTAAGGCTTTGTTCGGCCGCCTCAAGGTTCTCAACGCTGGTGACATTGACCGCTGCAAGACTCCGTTGACGCTTCGCCGTGATAACGGCGTTTTGCAGTTTTGCCTGGGCATCTTGCACGCTAGCCCGCGCACTTTGTACAGCGAACGCCAACGCCAGAGGATCGAGCCGGGCGAGTACCTGCCCGGCTTTCACCTCATCGCCCACCTCAACATGCCGGGACACGACACGGCCCGGCGTTTGAAAGGAAAGCGCGGAGGTGACACGCGGCTGCACCGTCCCGGCCAGGCTCATCCCGCCGGAGGATTCCTTAAGCGCTGTGGCAGATAACACGTAACGCGGCGAGGGATTGACGGCGGCTTTATCATCACACCCCGCGATTGATGCCAGCACCATCGCCATCGGGCCCATTAAAAACCATTGTTGTCGGTTCATGTCACGGTTGCTCCCTGGAAACATGCTGTCCTGCTACCAGAAATTTGCTGCCCTCAGTCACCACCCACGCACCGGATGTAAGACCGGCGGTCACGATAACGTCTTGCGAACGATAGCGTGCAACCGAGATCTCATGCAGGGAAACCGTATCTTTCCCTTCCGCTATCACCCACACCGCGGGTTTGCCCTGATGTGATGTCAGCGCACCGGGTGGCAGTAAAATGCCCGGTTGCTCGCTGACCACGATATTGCCGACAACGGGTGCGCCGAGCGGCCATTGCGCAGAGACGGGTAATGCGGTTTTAACGTGCACGGTGCCACTGGCTTCATCCAGCACGGGGGCCATTTCGCGTACTTGCGCGGTGACAGCCTCCCCTTCTTCTGCCGAAATCAATCTCACCAGGAGGGCATCGCCAGCATGTTCATTGAGTAAAATCGCTTCCGGTACATCAAATACCGCATCACGGGGGCCATCATGCGCCAGAGTGAGCACGGTTTGTGCTGAAGCGACCACCTGTCCAACTTCCAGTTGCCGCGAAACAATCACACCATCAGCATCGGACTTGAGTTCGGTATACGTCAGTGCATCCTTCGCCGTATCAAGTGAAGACTGCGCGCTGACCACCCCAGCCTGCGCACTGCTTAAATCCTCACGCGCCTGATCCCACTCGGCCTGTGGGATAGCGTGGATTGTCAGCAACTTTTGGTCGCGACTAAAAATACGTTGTTTTAGCTGGAGCGTTGCGCGTGCCGAATGCAACGTTGCCAGGGCAACATCCACGTCTGCTTTTTTTTCGATATCATCAAGGCGGGCAAGGACCTGTCCTTTCTGAACCCGGCTTCCGACATCAACCAGACGTGCAATAACTCGCCCTTCGGTGCGGAATGCCAGATCGGCCTGAAAGCGCGCCGTCACCTCCCCCGAGATTTGCGCCTCATTTTGATACCGGACCTTTTGCACCTGTCGTGCTTTTACCGGCTGCGGAGGTGGCGTCAGCGCCTGTTTTTGCTCGTCACACCCTGTCAGGGCTATCCAGGCTAACCCGTACGCGATCATCGAAAACCGTGGCATGGGATCCTCATCGTTAAAACCGTATAAATAGACGTTACGTGTAAAATTGACTGACTTGTCAGTCAATTAAATGCGCAACACGTTTGATGCCCGTTAAAAATGGCTTCACTTTTTCGTATTGATTTTCAGTGGTATTGAAGTGTGTCATGATCGTAGCAGAACATGATCGAACGTCGCCCCGCCCCCTAAGGAGTACGGTGGAATGTTAAACAAGATGACGCGGGCTGAACAAAAAGCGCAGCGCCCTCAGAAAATTCTGGAAGCCGCTTTTGAAGAGTTCAGCCTCAAAGGTTATGCCGCAGCCCGGCTTGATGACATTGCCAAACGTATCGGTATCAGTAAGGGGACCATTTACCTCTACTTTCCGACGAAAGAAGCCTTATTCGAGGCGATGACTCATCACCACTCTCAGCCTTACCGGGACGTTCTGACCACCGCAGAATCCTTTAAAGGCAGTTGCTCTGAGCGTCTGCGAGCGTTGCTTTTGTTTGCCTTCGAAAAGATCTCCAAAGATAAAAAAATCCAACAATTGCTACGATTGTCACTGACTGAAGGCTCCCGTTTTCCGGAGATCGTTGACCGCTATTACCACGAGTTTGTCGGGCCGCTCGCCGGAGCAATAGGTAAACTACTGGCTGATGGCGTTGCAGCCGGGGAGTTTCGTGCCGGGCCGGCAACAAGCACCCCCGAGGTGATAATGGGCTCGATTTTGCATCTGATGATATTGCATATTAATGTCCCCGGCCGCCGACGTATCAATAAACAAACGTTAGTAGAAGCCCATCTGGATCTGACACTGAATGGCTTGCGGGCCCACCAATCATAGTCCGCCTGCCAACGCCGGCCTCTTAGTATCGAAGGTAAACACCGTGCGGCAGCGTTCATCCTCAACCCAGGCGTGATTCACTTCGCTTAACGGACGTCGCTGGAATGGAATGGAGAAATCGCTCCGTGCGGCGGCGTCCAGCAGTTCGCTGACAGAAGCAACCAGTTCTGAATTCGATACGCTGCCAAGCCCGCTGCCCATCAGCGTCAGCCCTGAAGAACGCAATAATTTACTGTGTAGCGCAATATCCTGACCGCTCAGCGAACCGATTTGGACAAAGCGCACCACTTTCTCACCGCCAGCAGTGGCGGCGACCATAATATCAAGTGCGCTCTGGCCCCAAAGATAGTCCAGTACCACATCGATGCCCTCAGCCATCAATGCTGGCAGTGTGGTCGGCAATGTATCCAGCGTAATCGCCACATCGGCACCTTCCGCACGCAGTTTCTCCAGAACCTGTTGGTTGCGGCCGGTAACAATCACTTTTCCGGCACCAAGGTGGCGAGCAATACGCACGGCCAGTCCGCCGGATGTACCGGTTGCACCGTTTATCAGTACCGTTTCTCCTTTATGCAGTTTTGCCCGGCGCGTTAATGCCACCCAGGAAGACATACCGGGATTGGCCAGCGCGGCGGCCTGCACCAGATCCAGCGAGGCAGGTAGCGGCACGATACCCCCGACTGGCACCTGCGTTCTCTGCGCCATGCTTCCCCAGGGCGAAGTAAATGCCAAAAAGTAGACCGGATCGCCGTTACTGAGGTATCCCGTGCCGTCAATCCCGGCGATAAAAGGATACTGTAGCGATGCGCTGTAATGGGTGCCTGCCGCGCGTGATTTGGCCAATTGGCTCACCGCGGATGCTTTCACCGAGACCACTACATGCTTGTCATCGGCTTGGGGTTCCGGGAAATCACCGTACACCGGCGGTTTCCCTTTTTCAGTAACAATGGCGGCTTTCATGTTATCACCTTCAGTTAATAAGATAATGCGTGTATTATGCACACATTATGTTTACCCTGGGATAATGTCAATGAAAAATGTGCAAAATACACATAACTGTGAAACCTTCGATGACTTGCATGATGCGCTGCTGACTATCGTCGGTGTGTTTAACCGCCCTCAACGCGATGAACTGATGATAAAAGAATCCGGCATTCAGCTTGATCGCGCGCTGTTTCCGCTACTGGTGCAGATAAGCCGTTTTGGCCCCATCGGCGTAGTCGAACTCGCCGACCGTGTTGGCCGTGATTACACCACGGTGAGCCGTCAGGTCGCTAAGCTGGAGGAGACGGGGCTGGCGCAACGCCAGAAGAACATCAAGGATAAGCGGGTAAATGAAGCCATCATTACTGAAGCGGGCAAAGCGATGACCGATAAAATCGACGCCACGCGCGCGCGGATATACCGACATGTTTTTGAAGAATGGCAGGATCATGAACGCACGGAACTGACAAGATTACTGCGGAAATTTGTGATGGATTTTGCCATATCGGAAAGTGACAAAAAAAGCGATTAAGCATTGCGCCACAATACTTCACTGGCACAAGAGCGTCATACTGCCTTCTGCCAGTTTTTCAGCTTCGCGGCCCCGATAATGAAAGATGCACGAATCGCCAGCCCTCCCCCTTAATCCTGGGATAAGGCAGTACGCGTCAATATATCCATACAGCTACCGGCTTTGATTTCTCCGGTCCAGCGCTCTGTCATCGCAGATATATAAGAATATATTACTTACCCGAGGTGTACTTTTCTAAAAACACATCATTTTTTGTTACCTGTTATTAGAAAGCCATTA
Organism: Dickeya aquatica; assembly: GCF_900095885.1. NCBI lineage: Bacteria > Pseudomonadati > Pseudomonadota > Gammaproteobacteria > Enterobacterales > Pectobacteriaceae > Dickeya > Dickeya aquatica. The sequence goes on along the minus strand of NZ_LT615367.1, from coordinate 1,200,018 downwards.
TCAGCATATAAGAACAAT